>NZ_DDPA01000009.1:0-804534 GCF_002341965.1 Sphingobacterium sp. UBA2480
ATTGCATATCTTCCGTACTTCCCCGACTGGCGCTGTCCTAGAGCCTCTACTGTCCCTATTCAAGCCACCTCCTACTGCTCCTTTCCGAAAAGGCTTTGGCTCGCTGGTTACAGTTGGATAGTGTGACACATTGAAAGATCAAGGTCTGCCACTGTGATGAGATTTGGTGTGTTATCGCGTATTGTACGGCGGGAAATGTGATTATGGTCACTTTTGATTTCAGATCTACTGGTGAAAAGTACCTTTCAGGATCTCAATTTTCGCTAAGTCATTTAGAACCAGTAGCCGAAATTAGTAACTAAACCTTGTAATCCGGTAATACAAAAGTGACGTACATCACTTTTGTACGCATTACCCATCATTAGATTGTCATAAATTGCTGCTTACTTTTGAACCAGAATCAACAATTTAAGTAATGCAGTTAGAGCAATTTAATTACGACAACAAGATTGTCAGGAATTTCGGAATCGCTACCATTATTTGGGGAATAGTTGGTATGACCATAGGATTGCTTGTGGCGACGCAGCTTGTTTGGCCCCAGATGAACTTCGGATTGCAATTTACTACATTTGGCCGTGTACGTCCTGTACATACCAATGCGGTGATTTTTGCTTTCGTGGGTAACGGTATTTTTATGGGAGTTTATTACTCCTTACAGCGGGTGCTTAAAGCAAGAATGTTCAGTGATGCTTTGAGCAAGCTCCATTTTTGGGGTTGGCAGTTAATTATTGTTGCCTCGGCTATTACACTACCACTCGGTCTTACTTCAAGCCATGAGTATGCCGAAATGGAATGGCCTATTGATATCGCAATTACCCTCATTTGGGTGGTATTCGGAGTCAATATGTTCGGTACTATTATCAAACGACGCGAACGTCACATGTATGTCGCTGTTTGGTTCTATATTGCCACATTTGTTACAGTAGCAGTATTGCATATTGTTAACTCCATCCAATTGCCTGTAGCTGGCTGGAAAAGCTATTATGTCTACAAAGGCGTACAGGATGCACTGGTACAATGGTGGTATGGTCACAATGCAGTTGCTTTTTTCTTGACAACTCCTTATTTGGGAATGATGTATTATTTCCTTCCTAAGATGGCCAACCGTCCCGTTTACTCTTACAAGTTAAGTATTCTGCACTTTTGGTCTTTAATTTTTATTTATATCTGGGCAGGTCCTCACCATTTGCTCTATACGGCGCTACCGGGTTGGGTACAGTCTTTAGGGGTTGTATTCTCCATTATGTTGATTGCTCCAAGCTGGGGCGGTATGATCAATGGTTTGTTGACCTTACGTGGTGCTTGGGATAAGGTACGGACAGAGCCTATGTTAAAATTCATGGTCGTGGCCCTTACTTGTTATGGTATGGCGACTTTCGAAGGCCCTATGCTATCCTTGAAACAGGTGAATGCGATTGCTCACTTTACCGACTGGATCGTAGCGCACGTACACGTAGGTGCTTTGGGATGGAATGGGTTTATGACATTTGGTATTCTGTACTGGTTGATACCACGTATATATAAGACAGAATTATATTCTAAAAAATTGGCATCAACACACTTTTGGATAGGTACCTTGGGTATTTTGTTCTATGCGATCCCGATGTATTGGGCAGCCGTAGTACAAGGCTTGATGTGGAAAGAATTTACACCAGAAGGGGTCTTGAAATATCCAAACTTCCTGGCGACAACATTGGAAATTCTGCCGATGCACATGATGCGCGCACTAGGTGGTGCACTTTATCTGTCGGGGGTCTTCCTAATGACCTTTAACTTGATCAAAACCATGAAACAAGGGAAGCTCTTGGCCAATGAGCCAGCAGAAGCTCCTGCATTATTGCCGGTTCAAGTAAACGAACAGTCTCAACACCGTCGCCTTGAACGTAAGCCAATTTTATTTATGGTACTGGCTCTTATCGCCATCCTCATCGGGGGTATGGTGGAGATGGTGCCGACTTTTACAATTTCTAAAAATGTTCCAACAATTGCGAGCGTAAAACCTTATACAGCATTGGAACTGCAGGGACGAGATCTCTACGTTCGAGAAGGTTGTGTGAACTGTCATACGCAAACTATTCGTCCTTTTAGATCCGAAACCGCCCGTTATGGGGAGTATAGCAAGGCGGGTGAGTTTGTTTACGATACACCGTTTTTATGGGGTTCGAAACGGACAGGACCTGATCTGCATCGCATCGGTGGTAAATATCCAAACAAATGGCACTTTGATCACCTGTTGGATCCAACGATTACCTCGCCTGGAAGTATCATGCCAACATATCCGTGGTTAATCGATCAGAAATTGGATAATGCTATTCTGCAAGATAAAATGAAGGCGTTACGGAAATTGGGAATCCCCTATACCGATGCGGAAATTGAACATGCTGAACAGGATCTCACCAAACAGGCACAGAAAATTGCTGATGATCTAAAACAAAATCAAGTGAATGTGTTAGCTGACCGTGAGATTGTGGCTGTAATTGCCTACTTACAGCGATTAGGAACAGATATAAAAGCAGCTCCAAAAGTAGCTGATAATGTTAACGCAAATCAATAAAGCCATGTTTAAGCAAATAACAAATCTAAACGGCAGTGAGCTTTATCTAATTGCATCACTTTGGATCTTCTTGGTATTCTTCATTTCAGTAGCAATCATGTTGTTTCGAATGAAAAAAGACTATGTTACTTATATGAAGGAATTGCCTTTGGAAGAAGATGAAACAGAAAAGGAACTGAATCATTCACCTGAAAGTCTATAATATATGAGTTTATTATTGGATACTGCACCAGCTACCGCAGAAGTTGTTCAATCTACGATAGGATTCGGTACAGATAATTTATACACAGATATCTTAATTGTTGTATTGATCGTTGTGATGCTGGCTCTTCTTGCTTCGGCATTGATGGTCAATCGCGCGATGAAATCCATCATTAAGATTACCATGCCTGAATTGGCCCAGGAGGAAAAACTCAAAAAGGTGGCGAATAAGGGCTGGATGAAAAGGTCGTGGAACAAGATCATGGGGATCAGACCGATTTCAGAAGAAAAGGATATTGTCATAGACCATGAGTATGATGGTATCCGCGAATTGGACAATCCGATTCCGATCTGGTTCAATTTCCTTTTTTATGGAACGATTTTTTTCGGCCTTGTTTACTTATTTGTTTATCAGGTGTCGGGTATCGGAATGAACCAGGACCAGGAGTATGAACATGAGATGGTCATTGCCGAGAAAGAGCGTCAGGCTTATCTTACTGCTTCTGCGAGTAATGTAGACGAAAGTAGCGTGGAGTTTCAGCCGGAAATGGCAGCTGATGGAAAAGCGATCTTTGCAGCAAACTGTGTCGCTTGTCACGGAGGTAGTGGTGAGGGAGGTATCGGACCCAACTTGACCGATAAGTTTTGGCTACATGGTGGTGAGATTAAAGACATCTTCAAAACCATTAAGTATGGTGTTCCTGATAAAGGAATGGTACCATGGGAACAAACGTTAAGTCCCGCTCAAATCGCACAGGTTGCCAGTTATATTGTCACCTTAAGGGATACAAACCCTGCTAACCCTAAAGCTCCGCAAGGTAATGAGGTATCCTATGGCGGTAGTCAGGCGGCAAACGGAGAGAAAGCAGCGGATGATGCCAAAACAGGTCCAGCTGAAGCAGATAAAAAAGCAGAGTAGTAAATTGAAATAGCAATGAGTACAGCAGTCGTGAATAATGCCAATAACGGTGAATCTAAGTCAAAAAAAAGACAATGGATTTATGCCAAAAAACCGCAGGGAGAGCTTTACAAAAAAAGACAGTGGGTTGGGTATTCACTACTGCTGTTCTTGTTTATCGTTCCTTTTATCAAAATAAATGGTGAACCGTTTCTCATGTTCAACATTATTGAGCGAAAGTTTTCCATCTTAGGAAATCTTTTCTATCCACAAGATCTCTACATATTCGTATTCGGTATGTTAATCGTGATGGTATGTGTGGTTTTGTTTACTGTTGTCTTTGGACGGGTATGGTGTGGATGGACTTGCCCTCAGACCATTTTTTTGGAATTAATATTTAGACGAATTGAATATTGGATCGAAGGTGACTGGCAGCAACAAAAGAAATTGGATGCGGGACCAAATACGGATCAAAAACAATTGAAAAAAATTTTGAAACATGGTATATTCTTGATCATATCATTTTTCATTTCAAATATCTTTTTGTCTTATATCATCGGTGCTGATGCGCTGATGAAGATTATCACTGATCCATTGGACCAACATATCGGTGGATTGATATCAATAATCATATTTACATTGGTTTTCTATGGTGTGTTTGCGTACGTCAGGGAGATTGTATGTATTGCAATTTGCCCTTACGGCAGATTGCAGGGCGTACTCCTGGATGACCAAAGTATAACTGTCGCCTATGATCATCGACGTGGAGAGCCAAGAGGAAAACAGCAAAAGGATGCAGTGACGACGCAAGGGGATTGTGTGGACTGCAAGCTTTGTGTACATGTATGCCCCACAGGAATTGATATTCGAAATGGCCTTCAATTGGAATGTGTAAGTTGTACAGCCTGTATAGATGCCTGTGATGCTGTCATGGACAAAATCGGAAAGCCTAAAAAGTTGATAGGCTTTTATCCAATGGGTGAGATTGAAGGAACACTGAAGAAAAAAAGCAATACGAGAGCAATAGCTTATTCGGTCGTGTTGGTTGCATTAATGTCGGTCTTTGGTTTTCTGTTGTTCAATCGTTCTCAGGTGGATGGAAGGTTGCTCCGGGCAAAGGGAAGTACCTACCAGCTTCGCGATGATAAGACAATAAGCAACCTGTATTCTTTGGAATTGATTAATAAGTCTGGTAAAGAAATGCCTTTTAAATTGGTCTGTGATGATCCGCGTTTAAAGATTCAACTGGTCAATCCTATTCAAAAATTGAGTAAAGATGGGCATGCGACACTGAGCTTTTTTCTAATTATCGCAAATAAGGATGTTGAGACTTATAAAAGTAATGTAAAATTAGCTATCTATTCGGGCGATAAGAAAGTGGAAAGTTTAAAAACCACTTTTATAGCACCTCCGGGTATGAATTAAAATGAAAAACAATGAATTGGGGTACAAAGATTTTTTTAACCTTGGCGGTATTTATGTTGTGTATAGTCGGAGCGGGAATATACATGGTGAGTCACGATTCAGATAGTCTGGAAGAAGACGATTATTACGAGCAGGGACTAAATTATGATCAAGCTTACGACAAAAAGCAAAATGTTTTGATGATGAAAGAATCACCGACAATCGAAATCAGGCAAGATACCTTGTATATTCATTTTGTCTCCAAAGAAAATAAAGGAAAATTGCTGTTTCGAAAACCTTCGGACAATCGATTGGATAAAGAATTGCCATTTCAGACAACAGGCAATTTATATACACTGCCCATTTCCACGTTCGATAAAGGCATGTGGAATTTGTATATCGACTGGAAGAGTGTAGGTAAAGATTTTTTGTTTGAAGAGCATATTTTATTTTAAGGAAATGAGTTATACCTACTTTGCATTTTTCATGGGATTGTTTGGAAGCATACACTGTGCGGTCATGTGTGGTCCATTAATTTTCGCCATTGAAGGAAGGCAAGGCTTTGGTTGGAACGTTTTCTTAAATAAAGTACTGTATCAATCCGGTAGGGTACTGACTTATGGTTGTTTGGGACTTTTACTGGGTACGATCGGAACATTTGCGCAGATCCAGGGCTGGCAGCGTAGTCTAAGCTGGGCTACAGGTGTCATCCTGATTGGAATTGCTTTATTTCAGCTTATTGGTAAACATAATCGAAAAATTGCCAGCTGGCAGACGAAGGCTGTTCAGCCAATCGTACGGTTATTGTCGAAATGGCTCTATAAACCGGGCGGTAGCTTTGTTGCCGGTGTACTGAATGGATTGTTGCCCTGTGGTATGGTCTACATGGCGCTTATGTCGTCCATAAATGCGGATAGCCCACAGCAGAGTTTCTTTTTTATGTTGTTTTTTGGCTTAGGTACTATCCCGCTCTTGTTTGCGTTTTCTTTTTTGGGAAATTTCTCCCGATCTTTCAAAATTGGATTTTCGAAATGGGTTCCTTTTCTCTATTTCTTATTGGGGATATGGTTTATACTCCGGGGTGCCAATTTAGATATTCCCTATTTAAGTCCGTTCATTCATGTCGATGGTGCAATAAACTGTGTTTAACGACAAACAATATGTCGATGCTAAGTATTATATTTGGTAAAACCCTTAGCACACAATATGGAGGTACTTCATCATATTTTACAGATTGCATTAACCTATTATTGGATTCCCTTACTCATCCTTTATATTGGTGTAATCGGGACGATTTTGATCGAAAACCGTAATCCTTCCAAGACCATTGCCTGGATTATGGTCATTGTTTTCTTACCTGGCGTTGGTTTGCTCAGTTACTATTTCTTTGGTCAGAAGTTTAAGAAGGTCAAAAGGATGAAACGTGTGTATCGCGAGCAGTCCAAAAAGTTAATGGATGCCTGGCGTAAGGAATCCGAAATTATGGAGGAACATATCGATACGTTAAATGAGCGGATCGGTAGTTTGGCCATGGTATACCGCTACCTTAAAAATCAAAAGATCTCTACTTTTTCCCTCAACAACGATGTCACCCTGTTTATCAATGGGGAAGAAAAGTTTCCAGTACTTATAGATCGCCTTAAAGCTGCGCAGCATTCCATTCACATGGAATATTATATCTGGGAAATGGATGATGTGGGGCAGGAAATCTTACATATTCTAGAAGAAAAAGCAAAGGCTGGCGTGACTGTTCGCCTGATATTGGATAGTTTTGGTGCTCCGGATGTGATTAAATATTTACGGCGGCATAAACCCGATTTTGTGTTTCAAGCCTTCCTTCCGGTGACCTTTAGTTCCTTAGCGAATAGCAACTACCGAAATCACCGTAAGATAGCTGTGATCGATGGGAAAATCGGTTTTGTCGGCGGAATCAATATTTCAGATCGATATATCAATAACGGAAAAAATGAGATTTACTGGCGGGATACTGCGATGATGGTTGTCGGCGCAGCAGTAAATACCTTGCAAATCCAGTTTTGGAACAGCTGGAACCAGACAGATGCAGAACCGTTTGAATTGGGCCGCGGTTATTTAAACCGATTTCCACTTACCGATGAAGATGAGAGTGGAGTAGGATTTACAGCCAGTGATCCTGGATCGCCAGCACCTTTCAATATGGAAGCAATTATTGCCGGTATCAACGAAGCAAAAGAATATATACAGTTGTGTACACCTTATTTTATTCCCAGCGATCAATTGACGACTGCTTTAATGCTCGCGGTATCTTCCGGTGTCCGTGTGGACTTGATGTTGCCGGCCCAGTCTGATTCGTTTTTTGTACAGCATGCCTCCTTCTCATTTATAAAACCACTACTGGAAAGAGGAGTTAATGTATACCTCTATACAAAGGGATTTCTGCATGCCAAAACCATCTGCATTGATGGGAAGCTGGCCTATATCGGTACGACAAACTTGGATATCAGAAGTTTTTACATCAACTTTGAAATCTCGGGAATTGTATCGGATAAAGAGCTTTGCGACCGTCTTAATGCACAATTTTTGACTGATATCGAAGTTTCAGACCTGATTACAATTCGAAAGTGGATGCAGCGAAGCCGCTGGAAAAGAGGAGTAGATTCTATCTGTAGGCTTTTGGCTCCATTGCTCTAATTACTTTTAGCGCGTCGGAAATCGTCCCATGAATAGGTATAATAAATGTTAAAAATACCCCAATGCGGTTGGTCTTTGCTCAAAATTGAATATATTTAGCTATTCATTTTTTATTCTAAGACTTTCAATGAAGCACATAAAACTATTGACTTTATCGATAGGACTGTTAGGAATAGGGACCACTTATGCCCAGACTACACCTACATTGCCTATTAATACAATCGTAGAACGAGTTCAGAAATATTTTCAGGTTTACCCAGTTGAAAAGGTACATTTACATTTCGACAAGCCTTATTATGCTGTAGGGGATACTCTCTGGTTTTCAACCTATTTATCCCGCAATTTGGCCGAATATGAGCCGAGTAAAATAGCTTACGTGGAAGTGCTGAACAGTCGCGATTCCCTGATTCAGACACTAAAAATTCCATTGGATAAAGGGGTAGGAAATGGGCAGATTGTACTTGATCCTCAATTTATGTCTCAGGACAATTATCGCTTTAGGGCCTACACAAAATGGATGGCCAACTTTGATAATGCTTACTTTTTTAACAAAGTGGTGCCAATCGGGGATGTAATCAATAAGAAATTGATTACGAACATTGAATTTCAAAATAACATTGGTGGTAATAAAACCCAAGCTGTCATACAGTTCCGCGATCGTACGGGAAAACCGATGATCAATTCAAAAATCAATTGGGAGTTTGTGTCGGGATGGGAAACCTTCGACAAGGGCAAAGCTGAGACCGATGGGCTGGGGAAAGTAACCATAAACCTGTCTGCAAAAGAAAAGGCAAATCTGGAGAAAGGACAACTGAAGATTAGCATTCAGGAAAATAAAAATGAAAAACCTTTGTCCAGTTCCTTCTTGCTCAAAAATGCCTTGTGGGATGCAGATGTGCAATTCTTTCCTGAAGGGGGTGATATTATCGCTGGATTGGCCAAAAAAGTTGCATTTAAAGCCATTGGATCCGATGGTAAGGGGCTAAAGGTAAAAGGTAGTATTTTGGATTCAAAGGGCAAGTCGGTAGCGGAGTTTGCAGACTTTGGAACTGGAATGGGCTATTTTTCTCTTCTGCCGCTCGCAGGAGAAAATTATCAAGCTGTTGTGAAGTTTGAGAATGGACAGGAGCGCAAATACAAATTGCCGGCTGTTGTCAGTGACAAGGCAAATGTTGTTTTTGTAAAACAGGATGCCACGAATGCGGAGTTTGCCGTGGTAACTAGCGAGGAGAATTTTTCAAAGAACCCGGGGCAATCTTATTATGTTTTGGTTCAGTCGAATGGCCATCTCTGTTTTGGCGCACAGGTGAATTTAAAATCTTCGTCTGCATTGGTCAATATTCCGAAAGAGCGTTTGCCAAATGGTATTGTTCAGGTAACCTTATTGAGTCCGGACGGAAAACCTATCAGCGAACGCTTGGCATTTGTTCAAAGTGAAAAGCTTTTAAATATTCAAGTTACCAGCGATAAGCAAAGCTATAAGGCTAAAGACTTGGTCAATCTTAAACTTGCTGTGGACAACAATGGGCAGAAGTTCCCCGGAAGCTATTCAGTCGCTGTAATAGACGAATCCAAAGTTCCTTATAATGATCAGGCAGATCTCTCTATTGTGAGCAACTTTCTGTTGACTTCGGACCTCAAAGGAAATGTAGAAAACCCAAATTCATATTTCGATGAAAAGAATCCCAATCGGGATAAAGCGCTGGATGCACTATTAATGACACAGGGATACCGTCGATTTGACTACCCGACACTTATATCGGAGAAGTTGCCACAGATCAGTTTTCTTCCCGAGCAAGGAATTGAATTATCCGGTATACTTCGGATGAATACTGGACGCCCTTATCCAAATGGAGGGTTACTTTTATCGGTTCCTTCGCGTAATATTAAGAAAGACGTTTATACGGATCAGAATGGACGATTCACCTTTAAGGATCTTGTGTTCCCGGACTCGTCTAAAGTAACGGTTAATGCCCGCTCTAACGACAATTACCGGAGCCTGGTTATTAATATGGATCAGAGCTTTTACCCGGAGATCGATAAGAATAATGGCTATAAAAGTTATTTTGTGCCGAATATAGACCAGGCTTTTGCTCCTTATTTGGCGAATAGCCGAAAAGAGTATCGAAAATCGATCCTTCTGGATGAGGTCGAAGTGACAGGCGTAGTGAAGAAAGCAATCACCAATAAAGATTTTCCATCTATTTCGGGCTTATCCATGCCGGAACACCGTATTGAACCCGAGCGTTTGACCGGTTGTAACGTGTTGACCATGTGTCTTCAAACGGTATTGACTGGCATTACTTATGATCCGCAGACATTGAAATATTATGTTTCCCGCGATTATAATGCGGGGGGACGTACGCCTGTTCAGTTCTTTCTGAACGGTATGGCTATTGATGAGCCTGGATTGAACAGCATCAATGTCGCGGATATCGAAGGAATCGAAATCTTCTTACGTGATGAATTGGGAACAGTCTCCAGAATGTATCAAAATAATGGTGTTGTGTCCATTTATACGAAAAAAGTGGAAGCGAAGAAACCGCGAATGTCATTGAGTGAAATTGAGAGCATGTTGCCAAAATCAAATGTGATCGATATGTATCCTCTAGGTTATATTAAAGAACGCAAATTCTATATTCCAAAATACGATACGCCGGAAAGAAAGGCTGTAAACGATTTGAGAACGACCATTTACTGGAATCCGAAAGTCTCAATCACAGAGACGGGGGAAGCTGCCATTCAATTTTATAATGCCGACGGAAATGGAAATTATAAAGTCATTGTCGAGGGAATGGATCAAACGGGGAACATTGGCCGTAAGGTCATCAACTACGGTGTTCAGCCTTAAACCTTGTATATTGGAGTTCATGAAAAAGAACGCTGTGCTCAGTAACTTGGGACAGCGTTCTTTTTTTGTTAAAAAAAACACCTCCTTGATGGGCAAGGAGGTGCTAACTAACCAATTATAAACCTAAATTATGAAAAGTATTTTGTCGCTATTAAAAGCGTTAATCTTCTTATTTATAAAGTATATTTCAAATCCTATGCCAAATAGCGTTTATGGTCCTTTTGGCAGATTTTAGTTAACTTTTTGGATCATTTACTTATTCAAGCCGAAATAACAGGGTCTACACCGTGGTTCATAAGCTTCTTTTTCACCCAAAAGCACGGTTTCCGTATCCTTGGTCAGGCGGTAGGAATAATTCGCTGGAGCGCCACATTGCATGCAAACCGCATGCACCTTCGTGACGTGTTCGGCTACTGCCATTAAATTGGGAATTGGACCAAATGGTTGCCCTTGAAAATCCATATCGAGACCGGCAACGATCACCCGGATACCACTATTTGCCAATTTGACACATACCTCTGTCAAACCGTCATCAAAAAATTGTGCTTCATCGATTCCGACAACTTGGGTCGATGAACTTAAGAGTAGGATCGCTGAAGAATGATCAACGGGTGTTGATGGGATGCTATTGCTATCGTGAGAAACGACCAACTTTTCATCATATCGCTTATCAACCGCTGGTTTAAAGATTTCGACATTCAAACGTGCATATTGTGCTCGTTTTAGCCTGCGAATCAGTTCTTCAGTCTTGCCCGAGAACATCGATCCACAGACAATTTCAATGCTACCATATTGTGCGGGGCGCAAAGCCAAATTATGTTCGGAAAAAAGCATTTGATTAATTTAATTTTGTCGGAAGGTCCGCAAATAAGGTGATTTTTGTAAAATGACCTCCCATTATATTCTGTTTTTGACACCGCTAATATCAGAATTAAATATTAAATTTGGGTAGCAAAAATTGGGCGTAAATCCAAATATTTCTAAATCAAAGGATTGGGTTTTCCACTTTTTGATCGGTTGCAGGTATAAGTGTTATAAATAATTAATTGGTGATTTCAAATAGAATTATGGGTACTAAAGAGGAAATTTTTAATACGATAGGCGATTTATTACAGGATTTAAATGGACAGTATCTGACCTTGTCGGAACAGGGCAGCTTGTCCGAAATTAACGAATTAGTAACACTGGAAGCGAAGGCACAGGCTGTGGCTGCCTACATAACTTTACTTAAGACCAAGGCCGTTCTTCAGGGAGCTCAATCGCAGCATACGTTAAGTACTGCTGCCTTAGACAGTAAGAAGATTGCTTTCAACGACTATTTTACACCGCCTTCCACCCTTAGATCTTCAGCGCAGCAAGTTGTTGCTGAACCCACTGAAAGCGAGATTCAAGAAGCTCAACCAGTTGAAGATTTCAACCGTGGAAATGAAGAAGCCATTGTAGCAAATGAAGAAACCAGTGTGGAGGAAAACGAAGTCCCATTTGTTTCTGAACGTGAACCGATACAATCGGGAGAGCCTAGCCCTGCAATTGCTGAACCTGTCGCGCCGCCAGTTGTTGCAACGCCACCGGTTTTTGAGGCTGCTCCAGTGGAGGAATTAGCTTATCAGGCAGAAAAGGAAGTTACAGCGCAAGTTGAAGAACCTACTGTCTTCGTTACAGAAGTCATCGAAGAACCAAAAGAAGTCGTAATTGAGCAGCCGCAAGAAGTGTTTATTCAGGAAGAAATCAATACGGTCATTGAAGAAGCTCCCGCGAGACCATTGACCTTAAATGAAATTATCTCTCAACAGAAGCAAGCTGGCGTGCAGAACCGTGTTTATCAGGTAAATCAATCTGGACATAGCGATAAACTCACAGATATTAAAGCAGGAATAAGCTTAAATGATAAGCTCTTATTTATTAAGGATTTGTTTAATGGGTATAGTTTAGCGTATAGTGAGGCTGTCGAATTATTGAATAGATTTACAAGCTATGCGGAAGCGGATGCATTTTTGCAGACAAATTATGCGATTAAAAATAAATGGGCAGATAAACCGCATACCGTTGAAAAATTATACAACGTCCTACGCAGAAGATACAACTAAAATTCTAAAGTATAAAAAAACAGCTCCCGTTCTACTGGAGCTGTTTTTTTATACCTATATTTTTGGTTTTTTAGCTTAGTTGAAATTGTAGCCAATCGTTTCCTTCATGACCATACACAAAATACTTTGGCTGAAGAATTTCGGCTAAAGATTCAAGTTCTCTCAAATAATTATATCCGGGAATCTGTGCAAATTGTTTATTGGTCATGATGAAGACCTGATCGAGCTCGATAGCTTTGGATGATGCGATAGCTGCCGAATTCAACAATTGTGGAATTTGGATAAATGTCTGTTCTCCCTGACCGATGACAATGATTTTATCGGCTTCATTTTCTGTTGTAACTGGAATACCACCGGCTATTTTTATGGCTTCCTGCAGATAGGCAGAACGGTTTATTTCAAGCGGCTGTATTTGGTCCAGTACCAATACCTTGGGCCTGTCAGTAGCCGAAATAAACTTAAGCTTATGGATGAGAATACTTGTTTCGTCTTCAATTTTTTCAACCAGTTCAACTGTTTTATCAATGGCATCGAGATCAGTCCCGATACGTTTGATATAGGAGATCATATCGTCAATGTCGACAAGTTGAGGGCGATCTGAAATTAATGTGTCGTAGGTTTCAGCTGGAATAGCTGCCGGATTTAGGTCCAACTGGTCCAAAATATGGGCGACTAGTTTTTCTTGATTGCTTTGCATGTTGCAAAAATACAAAACCTTCCTGACTTCGCAGACACCAAGAGCAATGAAAGCGAACTGAAGGTTCTTTCTGGCCAATAAGATCAGACACCTTCAGAAAAAAAAGGGAAGCATTGGCGAAAGTAAATTAGCAATAGTAGGTATGCGCAGATTTTTGTAAATTGGCCTGAAATAAATGATATAAATATGTTTGACAAATTATTTCAAGCCCAGCAAAAGGCGGAGGAAATCAAGAAAAGATTGGATTCAATTTCTGTGTCTGGTGAAGTGGAAGGTGGTTTAATCCGTGTGGTAGCGACAGCAAACAAAGAGATAAAAGAGGTTACCATCGATCCTGTATTTTTATCAAACGCAGATAAGGAAGAATTGGAGGAGTTGCTTGTGGTTGCTCTGAATAAGGCAATTGCGCAAGCTGAGAATATCAGCCAGGCTGAAATGCAGGCAGCAAGTAAAGATATGTTGGGTGGACTAGGAGGACTAGGCGGATTATTTAATCAATAGCGATATTATCATGAAAGCAACTTATTACGGACAGTCTTGTGTAGAGTTTGATTTTGACGGAACGAAGGTTCTTTTAGATCCATTTGTTACTTATAATCCACTTGCAAAAGAAATCGATGTAAATACAATTAAACCGGATTATATCTTTTTAAGTCATGGACATCAGGACCATGTGGCCGATATGGCGACAATTCAAAAAAACAGCGATGCCACTGTTTTAGCGATTGTTGAAACTGCAGGCTGGGTGAGAAGACAGGGCGTACCTGACGATAAGGTGATCGAATTCAACTTGGGCGGAACAGTTCAACTGCCTTTTGGTTCGGTCAAGATGGTGTATGCTGCACATACCAATAGTACACCTGATGGTCAATACGGCGGGTTTCCTGTGGGATTTGTCTTCCATGTAAAAGGCAAAAAAATTTATTTTGCCGGCGATACCGCACTGACTATGGAAATGAAATTGCTGGCAGACATGAACCTGGATTGGGCATTTTTACCTATAGGTGGGCACTATACAATGGATGTGGATGATGCAATTAAAGCGGCTGAGTTTGTGAATTGTGCTCGGGTAGTTGGTATCCATTACGATTCATTTCCGCCAATAACGATCGATAAACAACAAGCTTTGGATAAATTCCAAAATGAGGATATTTCATTGTCATTGCCGAAAATCGGTGCGACATTTGAACTATAAACACTAAAACAAAGCCGAGNNCTCGGCTTTGTTTTAGTGTTTTCCTGATTATATGCAGATCTCTGTTGTGTTCATTAAGACATGACAATCTTTATGAGATGACAATCTTTTTAAGATCTTCCAGGCTGAAAAGAGGGATATCGATGATTTTATTCTTCAGGATTTGTTCTTTATTTTCTTCAAAATAGAACAGCTTCCATTCCCCATTTTTATATTCTAAACTACTGAGGTTTTCAATCCAATCTCCTGAGTTCATATACGTGCAGGTTCCTTTTCGGGTAATGACTTCTTTGATTTGAGGCTGGTGGATGTGTCCACAGATAACGAAATCGTAATTTTTTTCAATCGCTAGTTCAGTCGCTGTATGTTCAAAATCTGATATATACTTGACGGCCTTTTTAACGGAGTTTTTGATCTTTTTAGAAAGAGAATATTTCTCCTTACCCATTTTATCTAGGCAATAATTAATGATATTATTGAGCTGGATAAGTTTGTCGTAACCCCATCCACCGAGTTTGGCCAACCATTTAGAATGATGAATGGATGCGTCGAAAACGTCTCCATGAAAGATCCACACTTTTTGATTATTGAGTGAAAGAAGGAGTTTATTGCTCAGCTTGATATTACCTAATTTTAGATCGGTAAACTTGCGCAACATTTCATCGTGGTTGCCCGTGATGTAATGTACTTCTGTCCCCGAAGAGCTCATGTCAATGATTTTTTTGATGACTTTTAGATGTTCTTGCGGAAAATAGCTTTTTTTAAATTGCCAAATGTCTACGATGTCTCCATTGAGTATCAGTATTTTGGGAGATACGGACTCTAGATAAAGTAAAAGCTCTTTAGCTCTACTACCGTAAGTACCTAGGTGTAAATCTGAGATTACAAGTATATCAAGGCTTCTTTTCATTTGCAATAAATTTGTTTATTCATTTATGTCTACCAAGATGTCCTTTGTAGATTTTTTTTCTATGCGTCTGTTGAGGACTATATTTGACCTTTGCCGGATTTGTCTGAAATGAATCGATCATAAACGACCTTTTTTACCGTTTTTGAAGTTATTCTAAGCCGCAATATTTCATTTAATCAATCTGTTAACTTCTATTACAAAAAAAAGATACTTTTATTTTGTACCGATGAAATTCCTGTTATTAAATCATTAAAATGTCTTGTAAAACGGTATGAGTTAGTTAATTGGAAATTAATATTAGTAGGGAATTTTCGGTACGGAGAATATTGGGAGGTCGGAGGACTGGGGGAAGAGCAATAAAAAAGGTATCCAATTTTATTGAATACCTTTCCTTATGTTAAAGATTATTTTTCTTTTTCTATTTGGCAGTCGCTGCTGCTCTATCGATGTGGAATTGTACTAAATCGTCGATAGGGGAGCGCAAGATCTTGCCTACTTTCATTCCATATTGCTCAGCTTTTTCTGCTAATACATTTCTGAAATTGTAACCAACCGAACCGATACAGTTGAAAGTATAGCTTTGATAATTAGGGTATTTGCTGACAAGATTTCTGAAAAATGCTTCAAAAGCTTCATCAACAATATTGCGTGTGTATTCGATATTTACATTGTTGTCATAGACAAATTTGCTAAAGCTTGCACAGAAACGATTTGGCATTGGTTTGGTATAAACCGCGTCCATAATTTCGTCCTTTGTCATTTTATACGTGTTATAAAATACTTCTTTAACATCTTTAGGCATCAAATTACGAACATAATCTGCCAGTAATTTTTTACCAATATAACTACCAGAACCTTCATCACCTAAAATGTAAGCACCTGAGTCGATGTTTAATGTGATTTCTTTACCATCGTATAGACAAGAATTTGTTCCTGTTCCTAAGATCGCAGCAAATCCGGCTTGAGTTCCTAATAATGCTCTTGCTGCTGCAAGAAGATCGTGTCCTACTTCAACTTCAGCTGTAGTAAATACTTGTTTTAAAGCATCAACAACAATTTGTGCTTTTTCCTTGTTATGAACACCTGCACCATAATAGTTTACCTCTGAGATTTTTTCAAAAGGTAAATCTTGCGGTAGTCCTTTTTTTAGGGAGTTTACAATGTATTCACTATCAACAAAATAAGGGTTGTACCCTTCCGTATTGAAGTAGATTTTTTTATTCGAATCGTCTAACAAACACCAGTTTGTTTTTGTTGATCCCCCGTCAGCAATGATTATCATTATTGAGTAGTTTTAATTGTGTTTATCGTTATAAAATGAGTAATCAATTCATTAATCAATTCCCCGAAAATACATTTTTTAATTTTAAATATCATAATTTATCCGCTTATTTTTCAAAAAATAAATTTTTGTACTTTGGTGACTATATAAAAAAACTGGCTTAACGGTGTTGTTAAGCCAGTTTTTGAGCTGTGTAATAAAATTGTTTAAATAGTGTACTATTTACAATTAGTGAGGGGTGTTAATGGCCTCCTTCAGCCTCTATTTCATCAATATTGATTCCTTGTTTTGTTAATATTCCCTTAACAAATATCGCAAAGAAAACAACATAACAGAATCCGATTAATGGTAGAATATACGAGTTATGGATACCGATAATATCCGCTAATTTTCCTTGTATCGGAGGAAGAACACCACCACCAAGAATCATCATCACAAGAAATGCCGAACCTTGAGCGGTATATTTTCCTAAACCTACAATGGACAAACTGAAAATTGAGGACCACATAATTGAACATGCAAGACCGCCTGATAAGAAAGCATAGATTGCAATAGTACCCGATGAGAATAGGCCAATTAACATCGCAATGATTCCAAATAATCCAAAAATAATCAATGTACGAGCAGGTTTTTCTTTACTTAGGTAGAATGCTACAATTTGAAGAATAATACATATGACGTAATAATACAGATGTGACATCTCAAATCCTGCAAGCGTATTGACGCCGATGATAATGGAGAATGCAATCAGAGGAACGATAATCAATAATCCATTTTTAGTTGATTTACTCAAGTTAAATGCTGTAATAGCACCAGCCCAACGACCGATCATCATACTTCCCCAATACATGGATACATAAGGTGTAATTTGAGAGGATTGCAAATGACCAAATTCCTTCAATGTTAATAATTCGCCGAGGTTACTACCGATTGCGACTTCGATACCGACATAGATAAAAAGCGCGAGCATACCCAAAGCCAATTGTGGATATTTCATCGCACCCCAACCTTCTGGATTTTTTTGCGCGCTCTTATTGGAGAACAATAAACCACCGATCACAACGACCAATGCTCCTGCCAACCATAACATGCGTTGCATTTCGAGTGGTTTGGCAACTTCTTTAATGTGCAGTTTGAGTTGATCGATCTGAACCTGATCTGTTAAACTTGAAACCTGTTTGTGTAACTGCTCTACCTGCAAGGCTAAGTCGCTCTTATAGCTTAAAAACACTGGCGTGAACATACCAAAAAGGAGGATGGTCATAATGATCAAGGTACGTAAAGCTTTATTCGCTTTTTCCATTGGCTCATCACTAATTCCAGCAGGAACTTTTTTACTGAAATTAAATAATGCTGCAGCCAACAGGAACAATAGACCAACACCTATATAAAGATAAACAACCTTGTTTAGCGGAAGGTTGGCGATCTCGGAGTCAGAAATAGGCTCAAAAGTTCCGAATAAGGAAAACCCGATAACAAGAGGGCCTATTGTTGTACCAAATGAGTTGATACCACCGCCTAGGTTCACACGGGAAGCACCCGTTTTTGGATCGCCCAATAAAACGGCAAATGGATTTGCTGCAGTCTGTTGTAATGAAAAACCAAGGGCTACAACGAATAGTCCCAACAACATACCAACATATAAGTTTACTTCGACAGCAACAATCATGGCTGCGGCACCCAAGGCCGAGAAAAGTAAACCGTAAACTATACTCTTTTTATATCCCCATTTTCCAACCAGGTCCTTTCCCCCGATTGAACTGAATATAAATAGTAACAATGCACCAATATAATAGGCTGTATAAAAAGCAAAGTCTATTAACTGGGATTGAAACTGGTCTAAATGAAAGTAATTTTTGCAGAACGGTATAAAAACACTGTTCCCTGCCGCAATGAACCCCCAAAAGAAAAACACAATAATCAATGTGTAGAGTGCGGGGTAATTGGTTTTAGTTTGTTGCTGTTCCATATAAGGGATCTAAAAACTTAAATTTTGAAAGGTACGAACTTATGAAAAAAAATATAAAATTCAATCTAAAAATGTTGTTAAATCGTTTTACTAGCTACAATAGTAAATATTTTTTTTGAAATATTTTGAAATAACAAAATTTGTTTTTTTCTTTGTCTAGGTTCTCAATATTTAATCCACTTCGGGTTTAAAAGAAATCATTAAGTTCTTCATCTCACTTAATCATGGAAACTTGTTTAAGTGTGTAATCAGAATTCAGAAAAAAGCTCAAAAAAAAATCCAAAAATCATACACAACACATTAATGGATATTAACGAATTAAACGCTAAACTCGTATCGGAATTGCGCGAGATTGCTAAGTTGATCGGTATCGCAGATGCTGATAAATTGCGTAAACAAGAATTAATCGAAAGAATTAGCAATACTGGTGGGGAAGAGGAAGCAGCACCAGCGCCAGCTGAAAAAGCAGCTAAAGTAGAGGAAGATAATCAGGAACATGCTGAGCGTACACGTAAACGTGTGCGGACCGTAAAAACTGCGGAACCTGTCACGGTAAGAAAACGTGAAGTTTCTGAGCATGACGAAGCCCCGGTTGCAACCGAAGATACACCAGCAGCAGATAAAGGCCCCCAACCTGAAAAAGCAACACAAACTCCTAAAGCAGAAAACACTTCTTCAAGTACAGATTTCGATAATGTGATCGTTAATGAGGGTGTATTGGAGATCATGCCTGATGGTTATGGCTTCTTACGTTCATCAGATTATAACTATCTGACTTCTCCTGATGATATTTATGTATCACAATCTCAGATCAAATTATTTGGTTTGAAAACGGGAGATACGGTACGTGGTTGTATCCGTCCGCCTAAAGAGGGTGAAAAATACTTCCCTCTGGTACGGGTTGAGGCTATCAATGGACAAAATCCGGCTGAGGTACGCGATCGTGTGCCATTTGATTATTTGACACCATTATTCCCTGATGAGCGTTTAAATTTAGATATGGGTGTTGGAAATTACTCTACACGTATCATGGATTTATTTACGCCTATAGGTAAAGGTCAACGTGGATTAATCGTTGCTCAACCGAAAACGGGTAAAACAAACTTGTTGAAAGAGGTTGCAAATGCTATTGCAAAAAATCACCCAGAAGTTTATTTGATTATCTTATTAATCGATGAGCGCCCTGAGGAGGTTACTGATATGGCGAGAAGTGTACGCGCGGAAGTTGTTTCTTCGACATTTGATGAGCCGGCTGACCGTCACGTTAAAATTGCAAACATCGTGCTTGAGAAAGCTAAACGTATGGTAGAATGTGGACATGATGTCGTTATCTTGTTAGACTCGATTACAAGATTGGCACGTGCCTATAACACAGTGGCGCCTGCGTCAGGTAAAATTTTGTCAGGTGGTGTGGATGCGAATGCTTTACACAAACCAAAACGTTTCTTTGGTGCTGCCCGGAATATTGAAAATGGTGGTTCATTGACGATCTTAGCAACAGCATTGACAGATACAGGTTCTAAAATGGACGAAGTTATCTTTGAGGAATTCAAAGGTACAGGTAATATGGAATTACAGTTGGATCGTAAGTTGGCAAACAAACGAATTTTCCCTGCGATCGATATCACCGCATCGAGTACACGTCGTGATGATCTATTGACTGACAAAGAAACATTACAACGTATTTGGGTACTTCGTAACCACTTATCGGATATGAATTCTACAGAGGCCATGGAATTTTTACAAGGTCAATTGCGTGGAACTAAATCAAATGAAGAATTTTTGATCAGTATGAATGGGTAATCCCATCAAATTTTGATATTTTAGCCATCATTTTTAATCAAATGATGGCTTTTTTTATAAAATAGATCCTGTACATGAAAAAACATATCCCAAATCTGCTGACTTGTCTAAATTTATTTAGTGGCTGTATCGCTGTATTGATGGCATTGCAAGGCAATATTCAAGTTGTCACTATTTGCGTATTTGCTTCCGGGATATTCGATTTTTTTGACGGAATGGTAGCGAGACTACTTCATGTTAAATCGCCAATAGGAAAGGAGCTGGATTCGTTGGCTGATATGGTCAGTTTTGGTTTTTTACCTGGGACAATCATGTTTACCTTGTTGACAAAGGTATTTCCTGATGGTTCTCTGTTACCTTATTTAGGGTTTATCATTACTGTTTTCTCGGCTTTACGTTTAGCAAAGTTCAACCTGGATGAGCGCCAAACTTCGGATTTCATTGGTTTGAATACGCCAATGAATACATTTTATGTGCTTTCTCTACCTTATATCGCAGACAAATACCCACAATTGGTTTTAAATCCGATTGTATTAATCGGTAGTGTTCTTTTAACCAGTTATCTTTTGGTAAGTGAAATTAGGTTGTTTTCGATGAAATTTAGTTCGATGGATTGGAAAACGAATAAATTTCGCTTCATATTTTTGATCCTGACGCTGATCTTGTTTATTGTTGGTCAATTTATGGCTTTACCGATTATTTTAATTTTATATTTCCTATTATCAGCATTGCATTTTAATAAAAAAAACGATCTGGTTTAGATCGTTTTTTCATATTGTTCCAATTCAAATAGAAGCTCTTTCATTTCAATATCGATAACACCAAAAGTGGCCCGAAGGCTGTCAAGAGATGCTTCGTTCTTTGAATTGGTCTCTAATTCCTCAAATTTTTCTTTTAGATGAAAGGCACCGATATAGTCCATAGTCGGCTTGATATGATGTGCAGCATCGCCAATCTTTTGAAGATCTCCCTCAGCCACTGCTTCGCGGAGCTTGTCGAAATCGACAGGTGTTTGAATAAGATACATGGATACAAATTGTTTGATTAAGTCTTGGTTGTCAAACATGTTTTGGTTGATCAGTTCAATATCGATATGGTTCATCGTCGCTAATTTTCTTTACAGGTAAGTCGTCTTTGCATTTATTCAATAAATATACGTTATTTTTTTTGTAAACGGGATGGATATAGGCTGGTGCTATTTCCACTAAAGGCTCCAGTGTAAACCTGCGATCAGCAATAAAAGGGTGTGGAATCTGCAACGATGGCAGATCGATAATTTCCTGGTTAAAGTAGAGTATATCAATATCAATGACTCTTTCACCCCATTTTTTTATACGGATACGTCCTAATTCCTGTTCGATGTGTTGTGTCAGGTTTAAGCATGCTAAAGGCTGTAACCGGGATGCCACTAAAACGACCTGATTTAAAAAGGGCGGTTGGTCTTCAACTCCCCAGGCCGCTGTTTCATAGATCGAAGAAGCTTCAATAATTGCTCCAACATGTGTTTCAAGTTGTTTTCTCGCTAGATCAAGCTGTTGAAAACGATCCCCAAGGTTAGTGCCCAATAGTATATAAATCTGATTCATGATGCTAAATTAAGATTTTGTGAAACTTAGTTGTTTGAATTTCGGCTATTTTTTGGATTTAGTATATTAATGGTCTATGGATATGTAAATTTCTTTCAGGCTATGAGCCTTAATTTCGCGAATAAAATGTGGGGTAGATGAAATAAAAGACTGGGTGAATAAAAAATATTGCATTACCTTTAGTGAAAATAAGTCTTTTCACAGGAAGATCGATTATGGATCGGATTTAATTACAAAATATGAAATCATTTTTTAAGTACGTACTGGCAACAATTACGGGGATTGTGATCTCTTTTGTTGTGTTGTTTATTGTTTTGATGGGGATTATTGGGGCCATCATCAGCTCGGCATCCTCGGATCAGGAGATTGTTGTTAAAAGCAACTCGGTTTTATACCTATCCTTTGATTATGATATTTCAGAGAGAAGCGAAGCGAATCCTTTGGGTAGTCTCAATCTTCCAGGTTATTCCACTAAAAATATTGGTCTAGACGATATTTTGGCGAGGATCAAGTATGCGGCGACGGATGGGAATATTAAAGGGATCTATTTAGATGCTAGTCATATCGGAGTTGGCTTTGCAAGTTTAAAGGAAGTGAGAGACGAACTTTTGGCTTTTAAGAAAACCGGGAAATTTGTTGTTGCTTATAATGCGGGGTATGACCAAAAGGCCTATTATGTAGCGAGCACCGCCGATAAGGTGTACGTTAATCCGCAAGGGACGATTGATTTTAAAGGTTTGGCAAGTTCTACGATGTTCTATAAAGACCTTTTGGACAAGGTTGGGGTGGAGATGCAAATTGTGAAGGTAGGTACATTTAAAAGTGCTGTTGAGCCTTTCTTTTTAAATAAAATGAGTGATCCCAATCGCTTGCAGGTAACATCATATTTGGGAAGTATATACAGTACCTTTATTAATGAAATAGCAGCGAGCAGAAATATTGCTGCCGATTCATTACGGGCTATTGCGAATGACTATCGTGTCCGGGATGCGGACGACGCGGTAAAATATAAGCTTGCAGATGCCAAGTTGTATAAAGACGAACTTTTATCGGATTTGAGAAAACGTTTGAAAATTTCGGAAAAGGATGAGATATCGTTTGTTTCCCTGTTGGATTATAATAAAAAGTTAAAAGATGATGCGAGCGGATCTGAAGTCGCGGTTCTTTATGCTGCCGGAGAAATTGTTGATGGTGAAGGAACAGGACCAGGTCAAATCGGTGGTGATAAATTCTCCCGCGAACTACGAGAATTAAGAGAAGATGATGCTGTTAAAGCTGTTGTTTTGCGTGTGAATTCACCAGGTGGATCTGCTTTAGCGTCCGATATTATTTGGCGGGAGGTTATTTTGACCAAGAAAGTGAAACCCGTAATCGTGTCGATGGGAGATTTAGCTGCATCAGGTGGGTATTATATCTCGGCGGCAGCAGATTCGATATTTGCTGAACCAACTACAATTACAGGATCTATTGGTGTATTTGGTGTGATTCCTAATTTCCAAAATCTGATGAACAATAAAATTGGAGTGCATTATGATGGTGTAAAGACGGGTAAGTTTGCTGATTTGATGACTTCTTTCGATCGGCCGTTGACAGCAGAAGAAAGGGATATCATCCAGCGGGAAGTGGATAAAGTATATGGTACATTTACTAAAGTTGTTGCAGACGGCCGTAAATTATCCATTGCTGATGTAGATAGTATTGGGCAGGGAAGAGTTTGGACCGGTGCGCAAGGTGTGAATAATAAATTGGTTGACCGTCTCGGAAACTTGGATGCCGCTATTCAGGCTGCCGCAAAAAAGGCCAATCTGAGTAAATATAAAGTGTCCCAATATCCGGAGAAAGAAGATCCTTTTACCTCGATATTAAATAATTCAAAAGAAAAAGTCCAAGTTTGGATTGCAAAAGAGCAAATGGGCGAATATTATCGTTATTTTGATGTCGTGAGAAAAGCTACAGCACAGACGGGGGTGCAGGCGAGAATGCCTTATAGCGTTGAGATTCACTAGTAATTGATTCGTAAAGGAAGTCCAATCGTGGTATGGTTGTAGGTGATTATAATTTATAACGATGCCGGTAATTCTTACGTTGCGTGCGGAGAAGTTCGATCCAATGTACGGATTGCCATGAATAAATAATTATTTCTAATGAAAGCAAATGCTTTTTTTTATATTTAGCTGTTCGTTTGACAAAACGACCTAATCCCAAATCAATAAAGTTACAGAATGAAAACAGTAGACGATTTAAATTTTGCAGGTAAAAAAGCCTTGGTACGTGTGGATTTCAACGTGCCTTTGGATGAAAATTTCAATATTACGGATGATAATCGTATCCAGGGAGCGGCTCCAACAATAAAGAAGATCTTGAACGATGGTGGAAGCGTGATATTGATGTCCCATTTAGGAAGGCCAAAAGATGGTCCTACTGATAAGTATTCATTAAAACATATTGTTGCTCATCTTTCACAGGTTTTAGGTACTGATGTTCAGTTTGCCAATGATTGTATCGGTACAGAGGCCGTAGAAAAAGCGGCAGCTTTACAAGCTGGTCAGGTTTTATTGCTAGAAAACCTACGCTTCTATAAAGAAGAAGAAAAGGGAGATGTTGAATTTGCTGAGAAGTTGTCAAAATTAGGTGATATCTATGTGAACGATGCTTTCGGTACAGCCCACAGAGCTCATGCTTCGACAGCAATTGTTGCGCAATTTTTTCCAGGAGCTAAATATAGCGGTTACTTGATGGCTGCAGAAGTCGGAAATGCAGAAAAAGTATTAAACAATCCGGTTAGACCATTTACGGCTATCATGGGTGGAGCAAAAGTTTCTGATAAAATTCAGTTAATTGAGGCCTTATTGGATAAAGTTGACAACCTTTTAATTGGTGGAGGTATGGCTTATACGTTCATCAAAGCTAGAGGGGGTGAAATTGGTCAATCATTGGTTGAAATCGATAAACTTGATTTAGCGAATGAGTTGGTGAAAAAAGCGAAGGAAAAAGGTGTAAACTTGGTTATTCCTACGGATGCTCAGATTGCAGATGCATTTTCCAACGATGCCAATGTATATGATGGACCAAATGATCAAATTCCTGCAGATTTGCAAGGTCTGGATATTGGTCAGGAGTCTGCAGCAAATTTCGCAGCGATCATCAAAAATTCTAAAACAGTTCTTTGGAACGGTCCAATGGGTGTTTTTGAATTTGATACCTTTGCAAAGGGTACCAAAGCTGTAGCTGATGCTGTTGTGGAAGCAACGAAGAATGGGGCATTCTCTTTAATAGGAGGTGGTGATTCTGCTGCTGCGGTAAGTAAATTTGGTATGACTGAAGATGTAAGTTACGTCAGTACAGGTGGTGGTGCGCTTTTGGAATACATGGAAGGAAAAGTTCTTCCAGGGGTGAAGGCACTTGAAGATTAATATAAATCAAATCTTTAGAAAGGGACAACATAGGTTGTCCCTTTTTTATTAAAAAAGATCGATGTTTTGTACGAAACTATGGATGTAATGTCAGATTAAATCAATTATCTGTTAAATGTTTGTGTAGCACTGGTGAGTTTTTATTGTATTTGCTAAATTTATCATGACATGGTTATATATGCAGATATTGATGGATGCTAATAAGAGTAAAGAAAAAGATAGTTCTGGTTTTTTTTCGGTACTGACGTATAATGTAGCGGGGTTGCCCGGGATTATTTCCTCTGCGATTACAGGAAGAAGCAGAAGTATTGCTGAAATTGGAAAGAAGATCAATCCTTTTGACATTGTTAATGTACAGGAGGATTTCAATTATAATAGAAGTCTATATTGGGGCGGTAATTCACATCCATATCGCACAAGAACCAAGGGACGTGTTCCCTTTGGTGATGGTCTCAATACCCTGTCTCATTTTCCGATGACCGATGTTGTCCGTGTGCCCTGGAAGAAACGTACAGGAGCCGATTTTCTGACACCAAAGGGCTTCACCTTAGTTCAGATAGAAATCGTTCCTGAAGTCTGGTTGGATGTTTATAATGTTCATGCAAATGCACAAAATAGCAGGAAAGCTTCAAGTGCACGCCGGGATAATCTCAATCAGCTACGTGATTATATTGGAGAGCATTCGAGTGGTAAGCCACTTATTGTAATGGGTGATTTTAATGCACATTATAGTTTTTGTGATGATAACCTGCATGATTTTATGGATTCCACAACATTGGTTGATAGCTGGGTTGAGCTCGAAAATGGAGGCTTAGTGCCTGAGGTGCGACATGAGTTTAAGCCGCCACATATGTTGTCTATCAGCAATCAGAGCGAATCTATCGATAAGATCCTCTATCGGAGCAGTAGTCACCTCAGTCTTGCTGCCCGGGATTATAAAATAGAGAATAATCTATTCACCAATGTCAAAGGATTGCCCTTATCGGATCATTATGCCTTGGCACTGAATTTTAACTGGGCGGTTCATCCTTAAGCAGTTTATCCTTAATAGGTGTAGTTTAAACTGAAAGTTGGAACTACACGTTGTGTTGTCGTGTTGTCATTGATATAGGTACCCTTAACGACAAATTCGAAATCTGGAAGTGGGTATCTGAAAGCATTGAAATCAAGCGACAGATAGGCTCCAAAGCTTTTTGGTGAGATCTCCCTGTGTTTGTGTATATTTTGATAATCGGCAAATATTCCTCCTTTTACACGTTTAATATAGGCTAAAGATCCTAATCCAAGGTCGGGATAAGCTATAGGGAAACGATAGTTGACCAACACCGTGTTTTTTATTTTTTCATATTTGTAGTAGCTAAATCCACTCACAAGAGGGATATCGTTGATGTATTGATAAATTCCTGATCCTGTTTGGGCGCTCAATCTAATTTGAAAACCGTGATTGCTCATAAATCCAGGTAGATAGAATACTGTTCTTGCTGATAAAATTTCACCTTTTGCATTGTTTTCAAAAGGCGTATGTCGGTAGGTGATACTAAAATTTTGTCCCCATCTTGGGTAGAGGTCCATATTGGCCATTCGAGCATTTCGATTGAGGTAAAGCTGATAGGTCAAGGGAAATGCAGTCTCATAATTAAAGTTCTTGACGTCTGTGCGGTTAAGGTCATAGCGCCGTAGATAGGCTGTCGCCAGGTTGAATCCAGTGGAGTAGACGTAGTCTCTTTTGTAAAAGGAGAGTGGGATGGAGATCTGTGAAGATATATAATGCTCGCGCCAATCGAAACGGATGCTACTGTCAGGTTTGTTAGGGATGCTTGCTGCTGCAATTTGCCCTCTGTTTTCATAGCGTAGCGAGAATTTTGGAAAGTACTTGTTGTAGGTAAGTTCTGCCGAGTATACTCCTTTTCGAATGTCGGTGTCATATTCATACCCCAGAGCAATTTGTGTGGTGTTTAAGATGTTGTTTGATAACCAGAAGACTCCGGGTTTAAAATTCTCGAAGCTTTCAAAATTGCTGCTACTTAGCGAAAGACTATGAAAATTGAACGTTCTGCCCAGTCCACGATAGGGTACAATTTGGTAGTGCTGACTAGTATCTACGGAGACTGCAGCGATATTTTTTACGCTGTCTCTGGTCAATGCGGTGGCGTAATAATGCGAAAAGTAATCCGTTTCTGGGTCGATATCAAATGCGGTATCGATAGATGTCTGGGCGATCTTGTAGCCGTTGTACTGGTAGTCGTTGAAGAATAATTGCCTTGTATCGTTATCGTAAAAAGGGTTGAACGCGCCAAATTGTGCCTTTGTCAAAAGCTGTTTCTTCCCAGATAGGAGGTCGATGCTGTAAATATTATCGATACCGTTGAAGTTAGCTTTTGTGATGATTTTCATACCCGAAAGGTATTGCGGTCTTTCATATTGCTGGTTGTCCCAAGGTGTTAGGTTGGTGATTTTGTCATTTTTCAGATCGATTTCACACAGTGCGGTTCCGGATTCGGATAATCGTATTGCTATTATTTTATCGCCTTTGGGGTTGAAAGCAGGGTGTTGCAGCTGTTCGGAATTGCCTATTTTTATCCGTTTGATGATGCTATTGTTTTTAAGGCTTATGAGCGTTAGATAGCTGTCGTTGGATAAATCTACCTCAACGCAGGCAATGGTTTCGTCTAATGGGCTTAAAATGGGTGAATAATATCTCGTCTGTTTGCTGAGCTGGCTAATTTTCCCTGTTTTGAGATCCATGACATTGATAACGCTGTATGTTCTTTTGTTGAAACGCGGATCTTTATGGAGCTCGTCCCATACGATGTAATTGCTGTTTACGTCAAAATGTGGTGTTAACTGTATGCCAGTTTTAGCGAGCCTATTTTCTGTTTTTGTTGCCACATCATACGTGTAAATTGCGTTGGTCTTTTGTGGGTTCTGCTTAATGAAATAGATCAGACCGTTCTTGTGTTTTGGTAATAAATTGCTGTTGTAATAGCTGTCGTTTTTCTTGTCTATTTCTTTGTATTTCTGGTATTGATAGTCGCTTGTTTTCTTATTCCATATGGTCTCTAAATTTGCTATTGTTTTATTGTATAAGTAGGCACTATTTCCTCCAATTTTTTTCTTTAAAACACGATTGATATTATAGGGATATAATGGTTTTTTGTTCAGCTCCGAAAAGAGGTCGGCTTCATAATTCGAAGGTAATTCCGACTTTAAAGTGGAGGTCATCAGATAGCCGATTGTATAGTAACTCGGGACTATATCTTTATAGGACCCCAATAAATATTTATTAAAACTATAGCTGTGATTCGATTGAAAGTTCGCTTTGATGGGCATTTCAAAAGCGGGTAATCTTCCTCGCCCTCCCTCCGAATATATGGTTTCTGTAAGGGTTGCATCGCCTTCAAAATACCAGGAAGGAACGGTCAGTCCGTAGTAGGCAAGGGCTAATTGTTCAAAAAATGGCGCGCGTAGTTTGCCTGTCAATTTGTCAAATTGACTTACGTGTCTTGACTCGTGAAGGATCAAATTGGGTAGCCAGGTCTGGTTGTCGGGTTCTGCGCCTGCGGTGCTGTACAGTTCAGATTTACGTGGAGACAGCTGTACAAAACCATTCGTTTGTAGATTCGTGTTATGGATAATGAATGGAATTTTCCGCGGTGTTATTTTGTAATTTCTAGCAGTTGTACGCAGCGATCGGTTAACCTGGTCAGCTAGGGTAGGGGCCTTGCTCTTCATCTCCTCAGGGAAAATTAGTTGAAAATTCTTGGTTTCAATTTTATACCATTTTTGGCTTAAGGGCGCTTGGCTGTCTTCAAAAAATTGAGCAGAACTTTTTTGTGAATATATTATTAATGATAATAATGATAATATGTTGATAATTATGTTTTTATGTTTCATTAATTTTTGTATATCGAGTGTTTGCTATTTTTTTTAGTTTTATTGTTCCTGTTTATATGAACTTTAACTTCTGTTTCAAATTTATTTATATTTGAATAATAGGCTTTTATGATTTTTATGATTTACTTCTTTTTACTATTTTTTTTCTGTAAAACAACCTGATGATATTGGGCTGTTCTGAAAAAAAGCACTATATTGAACAGGTTAAAGTATACGACGAATATACTTAAATAATTAGCGATTCTAAGACTGCGTCGAGAAAATTTGTCTGTTTTTTTTTGTGGAAAAATCAGACGACTATGGGGTGTTGCTTTCGGGAGTATGCTGGCGAGTTAGGTGTGGCCTGATTCATTTTATTGGATAAAAAAAATGGATCGGTAATTAGACGATAAATTTCATCGTCTTTCTTTTGTAGAGACCTGTTGAAGTTGTTGGCGAGAATGGTTTCCCTTAGTTTTTTACTAATGACAAAATGTCTTGTTTTTGAATTGGGCATTGAACGTTACGCGGGGTATTTATCCCAATTACTGCGACAGGCTGCAGGTTTTTATTATTTATTTTTTTATGCAGAATTTACTTTAAAAAAGCGATTTTTGTAACATATAAACTTTGTTTAGATGTAGGATTTTTAAATTGATAGGAGATATGGAAGAACTGGAAATGCAGGTGAATCAAATAGAGCAATTGATAGCAGGTGGAGATCTTGTTGGGCTGGAAGAATTTTTGAATGAATTAAATATTTCAGAAGTTGAGGAGCTGATTGATGAGTTGCCCGAACATGGTTCACTATTTATTGAATCGTTAAATTTGAATCGCGCAGTTAACGTTTTTCGTATTCTGGATTTCCCTACTCAAAACAGGATTTTTAAGAAGCTTTCTAAAGCAAAAATTAGCGCACTAATTAACGAGTTACCTCCCGATGATCGGACTTCTTTTTTTTCAGAAATGAAGGACGATATTAAGCATTTAATTTTACTGTTGCCACCCAAAGATCGTGTTGAAGCATTGGCTTTGCTGGGCTATCCGGAAGACAGCGTTGGGCGCCTAATGACACCTGATTATATTACCGTAAAAGAACATTGGAGTATTGAACGGATATTGGGGCATATTAGGCGTTATGGAAGAGATTCGGAAACGATAGATGTATTGTATGTGATTGATGGAAATGGTAAGCTGGTTGATGATATTCGGATTAAAGATGTGCTGATGGCGGAGCCAGATAGAGTCGTTGGAGATTTGATCGATCATCGGCTGATCTCGCTGAATGCTTACGATCCCCAGGAGGAAGCGATCAACATCTTCCGGATGAATAATCGCGTGGCCTTGCCTGTTGTCGACGAACAGGGGGTTATGTTGGGGATTGTGACTGTCGATGATATTCTTTGGGTAGCAAACGAGGAGTACACGGAAGATATGCAACGTATCGGAGGAACGGAGGCGTTGGATGAACCTTATCTGGATGTGTCGATTAAGAACTTGGTGAAGAAGAGAGCTGGATGGCTTATTGTGCTTTTTCTGGGACAACTTTTGACCGCTACGGTTATTGAGCATTTCGAGGAGCAAATGGCAAGTGCGATTATGTTGTTTGCACTGATGCCTGTTATTATATCCAGTGGTGGGAATAGCGGTTCGCAAGCCTCAACATTAATTATTCAAGCGATGGCCCTGGGGGAAGTTACCTTGGGTGACTGGTGGCGTGTGATGCGAAGAGAGATTCTGTCGGGTTTACTGCTGGGACTTATTTTGGGGGCTTTGGGCTTTATAAGGATTATGGCATGGCAATCTTTTGCGCATAGCTATGGTCAGTATTGGGTGTTGGTTGCATTAGTTATCTCTTTGTCCTTGGTTGGTGTGGTCCTTTGGGGGTCGTTGATGGGGTCTATGTTGCCTTTTGTGATGAAACGACTTGGGGCCGACCCTGCGAGTTCTTCAGCGCCCTTTGTGTCGACATTAGTCGATGTAACAGGTTTGCTGATTTATTTTAGTGTGGCAACGCTAATTTTGAAAGGTGTGTTGCTTTAATCGTACGCAATTGCCGATACTGGTCGTTCATCCGCTGATGGCGATTGAAGCTAAAAGAAGGATAATGTTGGTTTAAGTGCTGAAAAGGGGATTTTGTGGAGCTGTTTGAAAAAATAAAAATAAATTATTCTAATTGGAATTTAGGAAGTTGTAAAAAATGTGCTCAAAAAATTTGTAGTATTCTAATAATCTTCCGATACTTGCATCACGGAAACGCAATAGGGTCTCCGGAAAAATTGAAAAACACTCCTGAATAGCTCAGCAGGTTAGAGCATCTGACTGTTAATCAGAGGGTCGCTGGTTCGAGCCCAGCTTCAGGAGCAATTTAATAACTTACATAACCGGAGTTTTTAAAATATTCAATTTTTCATTCCTGAATAGCTCAGCCGGTTAGAGCATCTGACTGTTAATCAGAGGGTCGCTGGTTCGAGCCCAGCTTCAGGAGCAACAATGCAAATATTTTATTTGCAAATGATATTAAAATGTACTACTTTTGTACACTCTATGAGAAAGGAATTTCTCGAAAAATAAATTCCTGAATAGCTCAGCAGGTTAGAGCATCTGACTGTTAATCAGAGGGTCGCTGGTTCGAGCCCAGCTTCAGGAGCAATATTGAAACCGGCTTTATGCCGGTTTTTTTGTTTACCATGCTTATTAAAAAACTATGAGTTTAGTAATTATTGGTACGGTGGCTTTCGATACAATAGAAACACCGTTCGGTAAAACTGACAAAATTCTAGGTGGTGCCGGTACATTTGCGAGTCTAGCGGCGTCATATCTATGTGATCAAATTAAATTGGTCAGTGTTGTTGGAGAGGATTTTGGAAATGATAATCTCGATCTTATCAGGAGCCGTGGTATAGATGTTACGGGTGTTCAGGTGATTACTGGTGGGCAAACTTTTTCTTGGTCTGGCAGATATCATAACGATATGAATAGCCGTGATACCTTGGCGACAGACTTAAATGTATTGGCTGATTTTGATCCTATTATTCCTGAAAGTTACCAGGATTGCGAGTATCTTCTCTTGGGCAATCTTACGCCTCAAATACAATTGACTACGTTGGAGCGCTTGGCACACAAGCCTAAGTTGGTTGTTCTGGATACCATGAACTACTGGATGAATGTTGCCATGGATGACTTAAGAAAAGTGCTTCTCAAGGTTGATGTTTTAGCCATCAATGATTCAGAGGCAAGGCAACTTTCTGGAGAGTATTCGCTGGTTAAAGCTGCAAAAGTCATTTTAGCAATGGGACCTAAATATTTAATTATCAAAAAAGGTGAACACGGTGCGCTTCTTTTTGGAGAGAATCAGATTTTTTCTGCTCCGGCGCTACCATTAGCAGATGTTTTTGATCCAACTGGTGCGGGAGATTCCTTTGCTGGAGGTTTTATTGGCTATCTTGCCAAAGTAAAAAGTATCAACTTTACAAACATGAAGAACGCATTGATTTTTGGTTCTGCGCTAGCTTCATTCTGTGTAGAGAAATTTGGAACAGATCGGTTGGTTGATCTTACCGAAGAGGACATACAAAAGCGTTTGAATGCTTTTGTTGCCCTATCTCAGTTTAATTTATAATCATTGATCTTTCAGTTTTCCGACGATCTGAAATTTTGAAAATACAGATGCTGAATGAGGGGCTTCTTGGAGCTCCTCAGTTAGATCTTGTCCGGCCCAATGTTCGTAGTGCATTCCGTTTTTCCACAGTCTACTTTCTCCGACATCATAGATAAGTCCGCGATAAGCAACCCAGATCTGTGGTTTGTCCTGACCATTACGTAAAGCCAGTTGGCTTTTGCTGTATTCCGATAATTCTTCTGCCATTCGTCATTGTAAAAAGGCGAAGATAGAAAAACTAAGCTACTTTATAGGCCGATAGTGATCTCTTCATTAATTTTCTAGCGACATGTATTCTTGTTTTTACCGTTCCGATGGGGATATTTAAATGTTCCGATATCTCGTGGTATTTAAAACCTTCGAAGTACAATGAAAAAGGGATGTAATATTCTTCGGAAAGACTAGATAAAGCTTCATGGATGTCTTCCATGACAAATTTGCTTTCGCCCTGATTTGAGGAAGCGGATAATAGGAGGTTAGCGTTAGAAATATCCTCGTCTTTCGTAATGAAAGAGTTGGTTTTCACAATACGTCTATAGTTGTTAATAAACGTATTTTTCATGATGGTGTAAAGCCATCCTTTCAAATTGGTTCCTTCTTTGAAATTTTTAAAATAGGTTACAGCTTTCAGGATTGTGTCCTGAACGAGATCGTTGGCATCTTCGTAATCACTGGTAAAATTTCTGGCGTAGAGTTTTAATGAGTCCGATTGCTCAATAACCATGGTGTCAAATTCATTCTTTGTCATAGCTTAATGAATTATAACTGTTCTTTTTACAAAACAGTACGTTTATAAATGCGGTTCATTAAGTATGAGGCAAAAAATGCGCCAAAAATGGCAAAATTAGATTTGTTAATATAATTTTAAGATTATTTTAAGCAAAGCAAACGTGTGCGTAAGCTAACTTTAAGTAAATAAAATTAGCTCAAAGTGATGTTTAGCTAAAGTGAAGCCTGTTTTTCTTTTGCTTTCAGATTTAAAAAGAGTAAAAATACTTTTTTTAAATCTTTACAGTAAATTAACTTCACGCTCTAGATTGATGCCAAATTTGTTGGCTACATCACTTATAATTTGTTCCGATAGATTGTAAATTTCCTGTCCTGTAGCGTTTTGTCTATTTATTAGTACAAGTGCCTGATTTTTCCATACACCTGCTTGTCCATATTCTTTTCCTTTCCAACCACATTGTTCTATTAACCATCCAGCAGCCAATTTTGTTTCATTATTGGGCATTGGATAATGCGGTATTGTAGGGTATTCTTTCTGAAGAGGTCCAAAAGTTGATGCTGTCACTACAGGGTTTTTAAAGAAGCTACCTGCATTTCCCACTGTACTTGGGTCAGGAAGCTTTTCTACGCGGATTTTGGAGACAATGGTTGCAATGTCGGCAATGCTCGGGTTTGTTATGTTTTCTTTGGCGAGTTCGGCTTCAATTGCACCATAAGTTGTATTGATATGAGCTGTTTGACTTAGCTTATAAGTGACCTGAGTAATGATAAAACGCCCTTTGTGTGCTGTTTTAAAGATACTGTCGCGATAGGAGAAATCGCAATCTTCTTTTTTGAAGGTCGCAAAGTTACCGGTATGCGTATCGAAAGCCTGACATTCGTGAAAAACATACATCAACTCGGTACCATAGGCACCGATGTTTTGCACAGGTGAAGCACCAACAGTGCCAGGAATGAGGGCCATGTTTTCAATACCCGCGTAATTATGTTCGATACAATACCAAACGAAGTCATTCCAGATTTCTCCCGCTTGCGCTGTGACATAGACATCATCGCCATCAATTTTTGACTGTATGCCCTTGCTCGTCATACGAATAATATAGCCGTCGAATGCTTTGGTGAAAAGGACATTGCTACCTGCGCCAAGAACAAAGAAGTTCTCCTTAAAAATACCATTTTTAAAAATTTCGGTCAATGTTTCATTGTCATTCACTTCGATTAGAAAATTTGTCTTTTCTTCAATTCCAAACGTATTGAAAGCTTTTAAAGATATATTCGATTGAATGTTTAACTTCATGTTGACTTTAGTTTTCAGAAATTCAAAAAAATCAGCTATCTTTAGCATGATAATCGGTAAAGATAGTATAAACCGTTTATTTAACGATAAAAAATATAAGTTTAATGGGTAATGCAGATGTAAAAAGAATCAAAATTCTAGAAGCTGCGACAAGGCGCTTTGCACATTTTGGAATGGCTAAGACAACGATGTCGGAAATAGCCAAGGATCTCAATTTTTCAAAAGCATTGCTGTATTATTATTTTCCGGATAAGAATAGCTTATATTCTGCGGTTTTCGAATATGTCATCGACAAAATGATCGAGGACCTTGAGGATGTCATTGGAAAAGGGGGAGACTTTGAGGAGATTATGATGTACTCCATTGATATGCGTGTCAAGATCATCAATCAGTATTATAATTTATTTGAATACACCATGAAGATGGTCAAAGAGCTTCCGGACGAGCTGGAACAGGTGTTCAAAGAGTCTTATCTCCGTGAGGTAGAAATTATTGAGAAGATTCTCAAGATTGGTATCGATGCCGGCGAGATACAGGTGGAAGATATCAATGAAACTGCGCGGATTCTTTTGTATTCACTATTCGGTATGCGTATGGGCATATTAAAGGATATGAAAAACATGTTGTTCCCAACAAAAGAAGAATTCGATCATATTCTCAGTTTACAGAAGAAAATGATGAAAATCTTCTTAAATGGCTTACGTTTTCAAGTCTTCAAGTAAGTGTTGAGCGAATATGTCCGATAATCTGTTTGGCATGAATTCGTGAATTTTCAATAAACCAAAGGTGGGTATTTAAGCCACCGCAAACGACACCTGCCAAATAAATCCCAGCAATATTTGTTTCCATTGTTTCTTCATTATGGCTGGGAATGCAAGGTGCTTCTTGGGGAATATCAATTCCGATCTTTTTCAAAAAATCAAAATTTGGGCGATAGCCGGTTAAAGCCAGTACAAAATCATTATCGAGTTCGACGATACCATCTGGGGTTTGGATATGCGCAGTAGTTGGAGTAACTTCTGTTAAGTGGCTGTTATAATAGACATCGATTTCACCCGCGGCAATTCGATTTTCAATATCAGGTTTTACCCAATATTTTACCCGGCGGCTGATTTCGCTACCGCGGATTACCAAAGAAACTTGTGCTCCTTTTCGGTAGGTTTCAAGGGCGGCATCAATGGATGAATTACTGGCGCCGACAACGATCACCTTTTGGCTGCTATAATAATGTGGATCGTCGTAGTAATGCCTCACTTTGGGAAGTTCTTCGCCCGGGATATTGAGCAACATCGGTATGTCATAAAAACCCGTGGCGATGATGACTTTCTTGCTCAGGTATATGCTTTTGCTACTGCTGACCAGAAACTCCGTGTCCTCTTTCTTAATTTCCAGTACTTCTTCAAAAAGATGGGTATCCAGTGCGAACTTTTGCTGTATACGTCTGTAATATTCCAGCGCCTCCATGCGTTTTGGCTTGGGATTGGTGGTGACAAATGGAATATCACCTATTTCTAATCTTTCGGAGGAAGAGAAGAAGGTCATATTTTGGGGGTAATTATATAATGAGTTGACCAAACAGCCCTTTTCGAGAATAAGGTAGTTTAAATTTGCTTCTTTGGCTTCTAAGGCGCAAGCTAAGCCAATTGGCCCGCCGCCAACTATGATCAGGTCGTACCGTGTTGTCGTATCGCTCATGGTATAAATGTCGAGAATTTTAAAGAATAAATCAGCTTAAAGCTTTAGGCAGTTCATTTTCTGACATTGCTGTGCTTTTAGCGTGAAGATCCTGAACTATTTTATGGAGGTCCTGTGCAATTTTATTGAGAAAGTCCAGCTGTTCGCTCAATAACTGTCCATCAACTGAACTGACATCTGTATTATCAAATTGGTTGTTTGGAATTTCGATTGCCAAAGGAACAAATGCATTGACACTATCGGCAGAATGCAGCAGCTGAATGGATTGCTCCAAGGAGCTTAATATTTTTCGAATCGTCCGGACATGGTCCTTATTGATATAATTATTGTCCATTTCGTCGAGATGGTTCATCAATGTCACCGAAAAAGAAGCTAGAATATGGTTGAATATGACGAATTTGTTGACTTCCTTACTATATTTTTGACGTTTCTTGGGTTCCGTAAGCATACGTTGGAATGTCGACCCCATATTGGCTGTTTCCACGTAGACTGCCTTGCGTGTTAGTTTATAGTCGGTGATGGAAGGCGCTTGGCCTGCAATTTCTTTCAATGCCTGAAAGATGTAATTGTAGTTGGCTATCAGCAGCTTTCGCATGGATTCCTTGACTTGCATGCTTTCCCAATTTGGAAAAATAATATAACTGGATAAGAATGCAATCATGCCGCCGATAAAGGTGTCCAGTATGCGTTCTTTGGTGACGTCCAATGTATTGGCGCTGACGAAGCTCAGCATAATTAATACATAAGGGGTCATAAAAAGTACGGCAATGACATAATTGACCCGGAATAAGCTATATGCCGTCAGAAAAAAGAATACCAGTAGAACGAAAAGGATCGTTGGGTCATGAATGGTTAACAGGATGAGGGCTCCGATGAGCCCACCGATCGTTGTACCGATTAGACGCTGGATATTCCTCTCCTTTGTGAGCCCGAAGCCGGGCTTTAGGATAACCATGATAGTCAGGAGGATCCAGTATACATTATTCGTGATATTGGTGACCTCAAACACGTAATAAGTGACCGACATGACAATTGCCATGCGGCACGCATGTCGAAAGATGGTGGATTTTAGGGTAAGATTTTCGCGGAACTTTTTGAAATCAATTGCAGAACTTTGGACAAAGCGTTTTGCGTCGTCAATTTCTTTTCGTTTGACATCGTCCGGTTGTAGATGCGAGTAACCATAGATATTTTTGATTCGGCGAACCAAATCACGCAAATTGATCAACACTTTGCGTAAAGCAAAGGTGCTATACTCTTGATTTTTATCCAGCTGATCGATTTTAGTGTGAAGGCGACTGAGATCCGAATCGAAATCGTACAGTGGTTTTGGCTGTGTATTGGTATTGAGCTGATAAGCCAAATTGTCAAGCTCATTGGTATATTTTAGGATCACGTTTTTGAAATCTTCCAAGATTCCGGTAGGACCAAAGCGTTCGCTGATGGTGTTGTAATCATAGTGTGCCGCCATACTTTGCTCAAAGAGATCGACAATATCGTTGAAGACGAGGGTTAAATAACGTCCCACCTTTGTGGTGTCTTTAATTGATCGTTTACTTTGAAACAATACATCCCGTAGGTTTTCCTGATGCTGATTGACTTCAACTTGTTTGTCGATCAGTTTGAGGTAGTTTTTATCATTATCAATTTTAGCATCGTAAAAATTAGCTTTCAGCCGGATGTAATCAGCCACATAGCGAATTGTTTCGGATAGCTCCTGTTCGGCGAGCCTGTAAGGGCGTGCCTGGGTGATGGAAAGACTAATGGCGATATACCATAGACCACCTAATGTATAGAAGCCTAAATAGTTGATGGCTTCAGCAAGAGGATAGTGAATCTGCACATGGATCAACATCATCAGAATACACATAAGGCCTACGTTGGCGGCCCTGCTATTGAATACTGCAAACATGGCAAATATAAAGCAGGCTACGCCGATAAAAATCGCCAGTAGATAGACATTTTGATTAACTATATTGGTTAAAATAAAAGTTAACGTAGTCAAAATCGCACCCGCAATCATGCCTTTCCTTCTATGGCTAGGTGCTCCGGGCGTATCGGAGAGACCTACCAAGAGCGCTCCCAGGGAAACAATGGTTCCATTGGTAAATTGCCCGATAGTTGCAAAGATTAGGACAGGCACAATACATCCGATGGTAATTCGGAGTCCATCCGCAAAATATTGGCTATAGAAAAAACTTTTTATTTCTTGTGTCTGTTTCATAATGTATAGTACAAACTTAGATAAATTGCTTTTCATATTAAAAACAATTGTTCGGCTATGTTTGCCCTTTTTAGTACGGATGAAAGCGAGATAGCTGTTCCGTTCCTGTCAGATCAGGGATGGTTCATTTTGTAGCGGGGCTTAACAGGATCAGGTTCTCAAGGTCTTCGTTGCTATACTGCATTGCATTAATGTGTTAAAAATGAAAATTTACTAAAATTTGTTAGTATGTTTATAATATTTCAATTGTTTTTTTGATTAATTTATATTTTTTTATTTGTTTAGCTATAATATTGTTATATTTGGAGCCATAGGGTTATTTCAGAGACATTACAAATTTTCAAGAGTCACCTAAACTCTCTTGACCACTTTCAAAGATTTAAATATGAAGCAAAGTAAAAATGAAGCCGTCTTTCAGGACGAGGTATTGACACGCTTTGAGCTTTTCAAAAGTTTGTTTTTAACATTGCCATTTCAACGTGTTAAAGATACAGGTACTTTATTACCATTTTTTGCAAAGCAATGTGAAAAGGGTGTGGATCAGCATTTAACTCCTGATGAGATCATAAAAAGTTTCTTCGATCAGCATGAAGAATTTTCTTCGGAAGAACAACGGATTGATTTGTTGTTTCGATTTGTTCAATATATAGAGCGTCAGGTTGTTTTATTTGATGCGATCGAAGACTCATCCTTTCAGATGGTGGGCCGTGGCGATGACGAAAATGTCTTGGGGGCATTAATAAAAAATGCCGAAGGCAGCGATGATATGCGCCGTAAGATCGTGTCAAAATTGAAGGATTTTTCTGTACGTCTTGTGTTGACTGCACATCCTACGCAATTCTATCCGGGACCAGTATTGGGTATTATCAACGACCTGATCGATGCAATCAAGACCAATGATATCCATAGTATACATTTATTGCTACAGCAACTGGGTAAAACGCCTTTCATCAATAAAAATAAACCGACTCCAGTTGATGAGGCTGCGAGCTTAGCTTGGTTTTTGGAAAACGTATTTTATAAAGTAGCATCGGAAATTCAGTCTTTTATTGATGATGAATTGGACGTGGATACCGAAGAAGTCAAACAATTGATTGAACTGGGCTTTTGGCCTGGAGGTGACCGTGATGGTAATCCCAACGTAAGTGTTGATAGCACCAAGAAAGTTGCCGCATTGCTACGTACCATTTTGTTTAGATGTTACTATAGGGATTTTCGTATTGTTAGACGGCGCATCACATTTAGAGGTGTAGAGGAATATATGGAAAATCTCCAAACATTGTTCTACGAAAACAGTTTTAATCCGGTCGAACATCCAGCAGACGAAACTGATAATATTATCACAAATCTGAAAGCAATCAAAAATGTTTTGGAGGAATATCACAATGGACTTTTTGTAGAAATCGTTGATGACTTACTCCGCAAAGTGATGACTTTTGGTTGTTTCTTTACCACATTGGATATCAGACAAGACAGTCGGATATTACGTGAGGCTACCAATTATCTGATTCAGCACAATCAGGAAAAGACTGGAATGCCATTGGATTATCTGGAGCTCAGTGAAAATGATAAGCAAAAAGCATTAAAATTCAAAGAACTTGACTTAACGGTGGGAGAAGATGCAGATCCGTTGACGAAAGATACATCTGGTGTGATCAAATTGTTAAAGGAGATTCAACGTTCCGGTTCTGAGCGAGCTGCGCAACGCTTTATCATCAGCAATTGCCAACAGGCAAGTGATATTTTGGGACTGCGTCAGTTATTCTTGTGGTCTGGATGGAAGAAGGATGCTTTAACGATCGATTTTGTACCCTTGTTTGAGACCGTTGATGATTTGACGAGAGCAGCAGATGTGATGAAAACCTTGTATAGTAACAAGGAGTATAAAGCGCATTTGAAGCGTAGAGGAAACAAACAGACCATTATGTTGGGCTATTCAGATAGTACCAAAGACGGTGGATACTTGATGGCGAACTGGTCGATTTATCGTGCAAAAATCGAACTTACGGCGATATCTCGCGAGTACGATGTCGATTTGGTGTTTTTTGACGGTCGTGGTGGACCTCCGGCACGTGGCGGTGGTAAGACACAGCGTTTTTATGCATCGATGGGTAAAGAGATTGCCAACGATCATATTCAATTGACGATTCAAGGACAAACAATCAGTAGTCAGTATGGTTCTTTAGATACGGCACGATTTAATATAGAGCAATTGTTGCACGCTGGAATTATTTCAGATTTGAAACAACGCGTAGGCGATACCTTAACCAAACATCAACAGGAGATCATTGATAAGCTGGCTGAGCTGAGTCATCATAAGTTTATGGATCTACGGACGAATGAATTGTTTTTACCTTATCTGGAAACGATGTCGCCATTGAAAGCGCTATCGTCGATCAATATTTCAAGTAGACCTGTAAAACGTAACTCAGGCCGTGAATTGCGATTGGAAGATTTGCGGGCGATTAGTTTCGTAACTTCATGGAGCCAGCTGAAACAAAATATTCCTGGGTTTTATGGTGTCGGAACAGCATTGCAATGGGCTGAAAAAAATAACCTTTGGAAAGACGTGCAGCAATTGTATGTGTCATCTGGATTTTTCCAAACATTGATCGACAATTGTATGATGTCGATGACAAAGTCCAACTTTGATATTACAGCATACATGAAAGATGATCCTATTTATGGTGATTTTTGGAAAACTTTGTATGCCGAGTACCAAATAACAAAAGAATATTTGTTAAAACTAAGCGGAACCTCAAAATTGATGGAAAACTATCCTGTGGATCGTGAGTCTATTTTAGCGCGCGAGGGAATTGTATTACCGTTATTGGTTATACAGCATTTTGCGATTCGTGCATTGAATTCGGATCAGCTGACTGATGCACAACGTGAAGATTATTCGAAATTAATAGCGCGTACAATCTTTGGCGTGGTGAATGCCGGAAGAAATGTTGCGTAATTTTTCTTTCTTTTCACGGATAGGGTTTCGGAGAACATATATTTTATCTACTTTTGTATAGTTAACAAAATTGATATGAAGATTAATAAGTTATTTATTGTTGCGGCTTGTGCGGGTACATTATTTGCATCTTGTGGTCAAACAGCTGCAGATAGACAGCGTCAATACTCTAATGCATCCTTAGCGGATGGTGATGCCTTTGCAATGATTAAATTCGTTGGCGAAAATGGAAACTACTTGGTAAATCTTGCTGATGTAGCTGCAAAACAATCTACCTCAGCAGAGGTGAAAAATGTAGCTGCAAAGATTAAAGAAGCTTACGCAACAGTGTTACCAGAATTGGACAATTTAGCAAAAGAATTGCATGTTGGCGATGCGCAACGTGGCGTGCCTGCATTTCAAGTTCCTGCTTCAATTGGTTCGGACAGTACAGCGGCATTCAATGATAAAGCATTTTTAGCGCTAGTGGTTGAAAAACAAGGTGAGATCAATACTAGATTGTCTCATGAAGAGCACAATACAAACAAGGATGTTATTCACCTTTCGGAGGAGTCTTTGAAAAAAGTGGAAGAGATCTACAAATTAGCTGGCGGTAAAGTTGAAGAACACCATCACTAAGAAATAAGATAAATAAAAGGAAAGGAGTATTCATTAAGATGAATATTCCTTTTTTTATGATTTTTTTGTTGACAATACTAGATTTTCTGCATGGAATTGTGATAGGTACTGAGTTTCGATAGGATGTGCTATCTGTATTCCGACTCAGTTGATTGCCAGCGAGATGATTTTGGCAGGAAATGAGTTTGTATTCTTGATAAAATGGAAATTTTAGTTATTGTAAGACATATCAGTGTTGTGTACACAAGAATTCCCTGGAATAATCGTTTGTTATTTGTTAAATTAATGATAACTTAACATTTATATAACACAGTTTTTAATAACTGTGTTTATTTTAGCGTAATTTAATGAAATCGTATATAAAGTGAGATACGCCGCAATAGATATAGGTTCCAATGCAGTCCGTCTTTTGATAGCTGACATTATTGGACAGAAAGACCAATATAATTTTAAGAAAAATACACTGTTACGTGTTCCACTTCGTTTGGGGGATGATGCGTTTATTCATCAGGAAATTTCACCTAGGAAAGCCGAGAGTTTGGTTAAAACGATGAAGGCCTTTCGGGAGTTGATGGATGTTTATAACGTGGAGGATTATATGGCCTGCGCGACTTCGGCCATGCGTGATGCACGAAATGGCGCTGATATTGTTGCGGAGGTCAAGAAAAACGGTATCAACATCGATATTATAGAAGGGGCAAAGGAGGCAGAGATTATTTACAATAGCCATTGGGATAATAAGATGGAAAAGGACAAAGTTTACCTTTACATTGATGTAGGTGGGGGTAGTACAGAATTATCGTTATTTGCCAATGGTGTTTTGGTTAATTCCAGGTCCTTCAATTTGGGCACAATCCGTATCCTCGACAATCAGGACAAGGCAGAAACCTGGGATGAACTGAGGGAATGGGTACGTAGCAATACGCATATGTATAAGCAAGTGGTTGGTATTGGTACTGGCGGCAATATTAATAAGCTTGCGCGCCTTTCCAATGAAAAATTGGATAAACCATTATCCTATGCTAAATTAAAAGCCGTGTATGAGCATTTATCTTCATTTTCTTTGAAAGAACGCATTATCTTATTGGGTTTAAACGAAGATCGTGCCGATGTCATTATTCCTGCGAGTGAGATTTTTCTAACGATTATGAAGCATGGTCGTCTAAAACAAATCATTGTTCCAAGGGTTGGGCTTGTCGACGGTGTAATTAGAACCTTGATCAATAGGAATTTAGTAAAATAATGCTGTAAAAAGCGATTTTCGACTTGTAAAAGAGCGAAAAATCTTTATTTTTGTGATACCAAAGGTGAATATGAGCCCAGGTGGCGAAATTGGTAGACGCACCATCTTGAGGGGGTGGCGCTCGCATGGGCGTGGCAGTTCGAATCTGCTCCTGGGCACTTAAGGAGACACTAGTCAATAGTTGTCTCCTTTTTTTATGAACAAAAATATTGTCACTCAGATCATAGGGGCAATTGAGCACAGTTCGATTTTTTGGGATCAAGCTGAAGGCATATGATAAATTTGAGAATAATAAAGCCTTATTTGTTTCCCGCTTTTCAAACATTGAATGAATATAAAATACGCGTTAAGAAACTAAAGATTATTTAGCGTAGAACTAAGGTCTTAATCCATTCAGGGCTGTATGTGGATGATTTTAAAGGAGTATACCTTGCTGGTACCAGGTTCGTAACTGATAGTTTTTGTCGGACTTTAGTTTGGCTAGTTTTCTTGGTAATAAAGTCCAAATGTAGTCGTTTTGACAGTCTGTTTGCTCCCTTTTATTGCCTATCTGTTGTTTTGTACCGAGGTCGTTTTGATGTTTATGGACCTAAATCTTATAAGAAGCTATTCTGTAACTTGCTCGTGGTCTTTATCTTGTATAGATAGGTTTTCCGGGAAACCAGTTAGCGCCATTACCGCCACAAGTAACTAGAAAATAGAGTAGGACAACAATATAAACGAGTATGGTAACGCGCCAAATCATGTGTAAGCCGCGAGAACCTCTATCGTTTTGTTTTCTTTGTTTGTCCCTTATCTTTCTGCTTTCTCGATTATTTTCCATTTTCTTTTAAATAATAATGTTTGCAGCTCGCTACCCTAATTTTACCGCCATTTGCGCCGGCATATTTGGATATTGTTACCGAATTTGTCCGATGCTGTTATAATTAGGCAGCTGAACCACAGAATATTTTGAATCAGATTTCTAAAAATATAAATAATGGTAGAGACATGCAATTTGTAAAAATAGGACTTGCGGTTAAGATTACCCTAACAAACAGTTGTATTGCGAATAATAGACTAAAAACCACGAATATTGAACGAACTGCAACAGATAATAAATAACCGTAAAATTAATTAATGGTGTTTTTATTTTTACTTCCATAAAATAAAGACTTGCTTCAAAAGCATGTTATGGTTTAATAAAAAGATAGAAACAATGAAAAAATTAATGATGAGTTTGATGGCTGTTGCACTGCTATCTACAGCCGCTTCTGCAAAGACAACGGAAAAGGCACCGAAAGAAAATGTCAATGCTAAGACAACGACTTACCGTCTTCCTAACACGAATACACTCGTGAAAGTCACCGAAGAGGTCAAAGAAAGCGAAGGAAAATTGACACACTGTATTTTTGTGTTGAGTTTTTATGATTATGACACGGCGCAACTGGTCGGTACACATACTTCAGACACCTATACAAATGGTGGTTGTGGATCTTTCTTTAAAGCATGTAGGGCATTTTGGGGTGTTTAATGCAGTCGATCCCTGTTGGTTTCAACCGGCAGATAGGTTTCGGCGTTTTCGCGCTGTTACAAACGATTAATTTAAGCGGGGTGAAAACCCCGCTTTTTTTTCGCCCTAAATGGTTAGACTGTTAAGTCTTTTTGCTGTGCAGAAAATTCAGTTTTTAACCCGCTTTTTCGCTTATAATACGCTAGGAAGGGTATGCTTTGATGATTTGTGATCAACTACTGGTAGTCTTATCGCGTAAGTTATTACCTTGTTTTTCGTTTAACGAGGTTGAAGCGTTTTGATTTGAATTGTAAAAATATGCTATAACGGGATGGTACGTGTTGGACTGATGTAAAAAAACATTATCTTAGATTATTATATTTAATTTATCAGATAAAAAAGTGTAGCTAACCTTTTTTAATGATAACCGAATTTGGAACTGAAGAACTTCAATATGTACACTAGAAATTTTTTACTTCTTCTTAGCGCACTAATATGGCTAAGTTGCACAAAAGATCCCATCGAGCCAAACGTAGAGCCCCCAGAGGTGGCACCTTCAGATACCACCAAGAATGAGCCCACTGTTCCGCCTGATAAGTACGAAATTCGGAAAGTACAATTTCAGATGAGCGAGCTTTTCTCTGATGATAATATTGATGAAAAGGTTTTCCTGGGCGGACTTTGGAGTCTCAAAGACACCCTTGAAGGCCCACGGCTAGAAAGCCTGGAAGCAAAAGCGAAAAAAGTAAAATTCCATTTCTTGTCTTACAATGACTTCTCCGTAGATATGGGATTCTTTGAGCCCAGCTATAAAAATGGTCTTGCTTATGCCAATAAGTTTGAAAAGTCGAAACAGGCAAGTAGTATGAACTTTACTTCGAGCAGTTTTGGAGATTACGCCGAAATACAGGGATTTCTCGGTAATTCGAAGGATGTAAAAAAGGCATTATCCCTTGTAAAACATGCCGACTCAACGACGATCAGTAAGCAAAACAGCACGCTTCGTATAGGCAAAGTCAATAAGCTTACAATTTATATTGACCACACAGAGTATTTTGATGCTTATCCGGAATCGGAGGTAGCTGTATTGACCCAAGCAGGTTACTCTCCCTATGTGCTTGCTTCGGTGACTTATGGTACCCATATGATTCTGATGGGTGAAACTGATTCAACACGGGCAGGCCTCAATACGGCAATAGACAAAATACTGGAAAATAAAACACTGGATGATGTAGATACCAAAGTCCTCGATTGCAGCAATCTGCTGATCTACTATCGGGGCGGCGGCAAGAACAGTTTTATTCAGTATCCGAAAGGAGCCAAGGCTATTGGAATAGCACTCCGCGATATGCTCCTTTATGTGAGTCAGACGGAAAATATCTTTAATTATCCACTTACCTATGACTTTATGAGCCTGAAGGACTATAGCACGCTACGGTATTACAATATATTTGACATTCGGGTCAAAAAACAAAAGTAAACGAACGAAAAAAGGCATCGGCAAGATAAAAAAACGGCATCCAGATCTAGGTGCCGTTTTTACTTTTGCCAACAAGCTTCTGACTTGCGCATTGATTTCGCAAAGCTCTTCAATATGCAGGGTATTTCACCTATTCCTTTTCGCTAATATCCTTTAGCCGTTGCAAAGCATTTGGCCAAGCCTCATTAAAGTAATCGATGTATTCGTCGTTTGTATCAACATCTACTTTCAATAATGTTTGTCCTTCGATGTCCGAAAAAGAATAATTTTCTAATGCTCCAGCCCAATCTTCGACAGCTGGTCCGGATAAAATTTCTTGGCCATTGTCTAGGATACCAAGATGCCGAATAGACACATATGAATTTGGAATGTATTCGGCGATTTCTGCTACCATTCCGCCTTTTTCACCATTTTCATCGACGCCGGTAAAATGAATTTTTTGCCCCTTGTCCCAGATGCCTTCGAAATCTGAACTTGGATTGAATGCACTGGTCCATTGTTTATAGGTTTCTTTGTCAAGCATTGTTTTAAAAACCCGCGGCACAGGCGCATGGATCTTAATTTGATAAGTTAATTTCTTCATCTTTCTATTGTTTTGGAAAATTGGGATCGGCTTTTATTTCAGCGATCTGTTTGGTATGACGTGCAGAATGCGCAGCAATAAACATCAGGGCTTGATAACCATCAATTGGACCAGTTGGGGAATCGCTGACATGATTTCTGAGATCTTCCGCATCAGCTTTTTTGATGTAATCAAGCACGGGGTGGCGGGCGGCATTGAAATCAGTCAAAGCGGTGTTCACATTTTTATAAATTCCCTCTGGTTGGAGTTCCTTGGGTGCCTGATATTTGTGACTTCTGTCTGTGAGTGCATTTTTTAGATTGTCGTCGGTCATCTTGATCTCTTTTCTCCTTTCAGGTTGTGGATCTTGATCCAGGCCCTTTTTTGCCATGTCAAATATCATTCGTTCTGAACGAATAATATGCTCAAGGCATTGACTGATCGACCATTTGTCGGGCGCTGGCTTAAATTGGAGCTGCGCTTCGCTTAAACCCGCAACCTGCTTTTCAAGCTCCGCAGTTGTTTGGTTAAAATATTGCAATAGCGAGTCGGTTCCAACATAATCGTGTTTTAAAGCCTGTTTTTTTTCTATCAGCGTAATGTTTTGGTCCTTTTGCTCGAGCAATGACCCTGATTTGGCAGATGATGGAGCCAAGGTAGCAGTTGCTATGCTGGCAAGTGCTATCATGTTCATAATTAGATTCATAGTTTAATACGTTTTAAGATCGTAAAATAAATGTCACTATTTCTTTACAATTATAAGGGATTTTTGTTTGGTATATCTTCTCATAGGACAAGAAAAGCTGCGTTTGCGCCTTCCCAGATTAGACGACGATTCCTATTTGACGCAGTCGATTGCAACCTGATAAAATACGTATTCTGTAATAAGTGTTTTTTGTACATTTATTAAAATAAAACCTTATCTTTAACAGAATAACTAACCGACTATTTGAGTTAATCTATGTTAAATCACAATTATACGCGCTATTTTAAACGTTTACCAGTAAAACGTTATGCTTTGGTATGTATGCTATCTTTGTTGGGGACAATTGCCGCAGCACAGCAGACATCGGTATCGAGTCCGGACGGAACTTTGACCGTTAAATTGGATCTGAAAAACGGTCATCTATTTTATCAGGTTGAACTGGAAGGAAAGACAATGTTGGAAGCTTCACCGCTTGGGCTTCAAAGCAAGACGATAAATTTAAGCGATAATTTGCGTCCTATAGCAGAAAAAAGAGCTGAAATTTTGACCAATTATAACGAGCCAAAAATCAAACGCAGTCAGGTACAGTATAAAGCGAATGAATTGCGTTATGTGTTGGAGAATACTTCAAAGCAGCAGATCGAGGTTACTTTCCGTGTTAGCAACAACAATATAGCGTTCCGATATTATGTGCCTCAGGTGGGCGAGCCGGCCAACTTTGCATTGATAAAGGAGAATAGCGGCTTTAAATTTCCACTCGTTACAACAACATTTTTAACAGCCCAAGCTTCCCCCATGATAGGCTGGATGAAAACAAAACCAAGTTACGAAGAGGAGTATCAGGCAGATCAGGCGCTAGGCGTACCTTCGAAGTATGGTGTTGGCTATACTTTTCCTGCGCTCTTTCATGTTGGAGATCGGGGATGGGTACTTGTTTCGGAAACGGGAGTTTCAAGTGCATATTGCGCATCCAAGTTAAGCGAAGGCACGAAGGATGGGCTTTATAGCATTGCTTTTCCGGAAGAAGGGGAGAACAATGGCATTGGACGAGCTGCTCCCACAATTTCATTACCCGGTTATACACCTTGGCGCACACTGACTGTCGGAAGCAATCTAAAACCCATTGTGGAGACGACCATTCCGTTTGATGTTGTTGAACCGCAGTATCCGGCATCGAAGAAATACGAATTCGGACGGGCGACATGGAGCTGGCTGGAATGGCAGGACGGCAGTATTAATTTTGAAGACCAAAAGAAGTTCATTGACCTTTCGGCTTCAATGGGGTATGAATTTGTATTGATCGACAATTGGTGGGATACAAAGATCGGCCACGAGAAAATTGAACAATTGGTGGCTTATGGGAAGGAGCGGGGCGTAGGTATTTGTCTGTGGTACAATTCGAACGGATTCTGGAACGACGCACCTCAGACGCCAAAAAATAAAATGAATACTTCGATTGCACGTAAAGCCGAGATGCAATGGATGCAGCATGTGGGCATTAAAGGAATCAAAGTCGACTTTTTTGGAGGCGATAAACAAGAAACACTGAAGCTTTACGAAGATATTCTTTCGGATGCAAATGATTATGGATTAACCGTTATATTTCATGGATGTACTTTACCGCGTGGTTGGGAGCGCATGTATCCGAATTTCGTGGGCAGTGAAGCCGTATTAGCCTCTGAAAATTTGATTTTCACACAACATGCAAATGATACGGAGGCTTTTAATGCGACTTTACATCCCTTTATTCGCAATGCCGTGGCGGCAATGGATTTTGGTCCGGTTTTGCTGAACAAACGTCATAACCGCGAGAATAGCGGCGGTACTATCCGCAAAACGACAGAAACATTTCAATTGGCAACGGCGATTTTATTTCAGACTCCGGTACAAAATTTTGGATTGACACCCAATAATTTACAGGAAATGCCAACCCATGTGATTAATTTTATGAAGCAGGTGCCAACTACCTGGGATGAGACTGTTCTTATTGATGGTTATCCAGGTAAATATGTCATACTTGCCCGGAGAAAGAATGATACATGGTATATCGCAGGGATAAATGCCGAGGGCAAAGAAAAAACTGTATCGGTGAATTTGCCCATGTTGAGTACAGATGCGGTACAGCTAATCGACGATAACATTGCCCGGGAGTCAAAACAGAAGCAGATTCGACTTTCTAAAACAAAGTCCATCAAATTGACGTTGCAACCTGAAGGCGCCGTTGTTTTAATCGGAAAATAAATTAAGCGCTCTTCTGATGAACTGAATCACTTTTGATGAACTGAATTATCCAGGCTAAGTGAATCACGCCTGACTAATGGAAGCTATCTCCCAGATCCATTAGTCAGGACGAAGAGTTCTTATTTCTAGGATCTTGTGACTTGTAAATCCTGCCCCGGCCTTAATTTTCAGTTCTATTTTGGTTTTACCTGCACTCTCCATGGGAAGCTGTATATGTATTGTTTTCATGGTGGATCTCTCATCCTTGTCTTCCAATGTACTGATGGTTTTACCATCGATCATTACCTCAGTTACCCTGGATGAGTTGTCTGCCAGCAATTTGATCGCGACCAGTTGGGTCTGTGGCGTTATTTTCATCACATAACTGAACCAGCCTTTTGTATCGCGCCAGCGTGTATCACCGAATGCCCCAGCATTGCTATTTTGCTCGCGAAAAAAGTGATCTGATTCTGGTTGTTGCTCCCCAGCGACTACTTTATCGACCGTTTTGGCCGCTAGCGCTAAGCTTTCCACTTCATCGCGGCGCATTTTGTCCTGTAATGCCAGTAATTCTTTCTGCGTTGCTTGAGGCCAATAGATCATATAACGGGAATCATGAATACCGAAAAAGGGTTCTAGTTCCATTTGAATATCTTTTTTTCCCAAATAGAGATTTGAGAGTGTAAAGTGTAAGGGCTTTGACGCTATTGGTTTTACAAGTGCCGGAATATTGTTCGGTTCTGCTTGAAGAATCGGGAGATCACGTAAAGGGATTTGTTTTCCAGAAGCAATGTGCCCCATTCGGCTGTCGTCGGCTCGAAGTCCCAAAAGATCTTCCTGTCCAGTTCGGGCTCCCAAAACAAGAGGTCCATATAAAATGCTATAATAATTGCTTTTATCAGGCAACTGCTCAGTATGTATCCCCATGGGTAATTGAAGGCTGACGATATCGCCCTTTCGCCATGTACGTTTGATCTGGATATGCTCATTTGTGGAACTGAAATTGCGGTAAGGCTTTCCATTGATCAACACATGGGGAGCTGTGGTGAGCCAGCTGGGTTTACGAATAAACAAGCTGAATGACATCGGTTTTTTAGGGTTCATTCGTATGCTTGTTTTGGCTTCTGTCGGGAAGTTCGTTTCTTGAATAACTTCCATATTTTTCTCCTTCCAGTCCAGGCGTGAAGGAATAAATAGATTGACAAATAGGTCATTGTTGCGGTATGCGTAGATCATTTCACCATATTTGGCGTGATTTTCCATCCCTGATCCGACGCAGCACCACATACTTGTCTGCGCTTGAGAATAAACACGATAATGCCCCGGACGAATTTGCGTGAAATAGACTAATCCACCATGTTCGGGGTGTTGTGTCGATAAGATATGGTTGTAAAGAGCACGTTCATAAAAATCGAGGTATTTCCCTTGCGGATCGGTCTGATAGAGCATTTTTGTGAGCCGTAACATATTGTAGGTATTGCAAGTTTCTGGTCCCTCAATGCTATAGAGCATTTTTGAAAAATCTTCCGTTGGGTTAAAATGTTCACTTACACTATTTCCTCCAATAGCAATCGAGCGCTGCTCAACGACATTGTCCCAAAAGTAACGAACAGCCTCCGCCCATTTTTCGTTGTGAGAAAGGTCAGCGATGCGTTTAAAACCGAGAACTTTTGGAATTTGTGTATTTGCATGCAATCCTGTTAAATGATCTTCATGCGCTAATAAAGGCTCAAGTATGGATTGATGACTGAATTTACGAGCCAACTCGAGATAAGTCTGATCTTGGGTAATTGCAGCAACATCAGCAAAAGTTTCGTTCAGTCCGCCATGTTCACTTCGTAACATTTCCTGTATTTGAGCATCTGAAAGTTGAGCGACCAACTTAAGCGCCCAATCAGTCATTTGAATCAGCATGTCTTTTGCAGATTCATTGCCTGTCAACAAGTAGGCGTCTCGCAGGCCAGCATAGGTTTTGTGTATATTATATAGCGGCACCCATTTTCCATTCAGGTTAAAGCTACCGGCGTTGATTCTACCTTGCTGAATCTCTGTCCAAATAATTTTACCCCCAGGTACTCCGCCTATGTAGCCGTTTCCATTTGCTTCCTGACAACGTTTCAAGTTGCTGAGCATATAATCTAGGCGTTCCTTAATACGAAGGTCTCCTGTAGCGGCATGCATATGTGCGAGAGCAGATAGATAATGCCCTCCGATATGGCCATCTAATCCTGTATTTTCCCAATTGGTATAGGAGTCTTTTTTTAGCGGTAAATTGGCTTCGTGTAAAAAGGGAGCCAGCAATCTGTCCGGGTCCATTTCCAATAAATAATTGATGTCAAGATCTTCAGCATGTTTAAAAATCCCAGGTAACAACCTTACTTCTCTTAAATCGAAATAATTCAATTGAGAAGTTGTTTGGGCAGATAGCGCCAGACTAAATAAGCTTAAGAGAGCACTGTGCAAAAATTTGTTTTTGAAGATCATATGGACTGAAATTATCATTTGTTATTAACAAGATCTGATGAGCTTGTCTGGTTAGCCGTTATGTATAAAAAGACCGGTAAATCAAAGATATTAAATGTGTTATTTATTTTAAGTGTTTTTTTTACATTTATATTTATGCGCGAAAATAATGCGTGTATTTTTTTGTATATTATTGATAGTGAGTTTGTTTTTTTATTAAAAAGAGCTGATCCGTTTATTTTTAACTATACTTGTATATGAAGAAAGTTAATAGTATTGTTATTTTTTGTGCTTCCAGTTTAGGGAATTCGGCCGTGTATGAAGAGCAAGCCTCCTATGTGGGAAAGGTTTTGGCTGAATACGGTATTCGTTTGGTTTATGGTGGTGGAAGGGTTGGCCTAATGGGAGCTGTTGCGAATGGAGCTCTTGCACAGGGAGGTGAGGTAATAGGTGTCATTCCTGATTTTTTAAATTCGAAAGAAAGAGAGCATAGGGGGGTAACAAAACTGATTACTGTAGATACCATGCACGATCGTAAACGGATTATGAGTGATTATGCCGAAGGAGTTATTGCGCTGCCGGGTGGTTTTGGTACCTTGGAAGAACTTTTTGAAATGATTACATGGGCTCAATTGGGTTTACATAAAAAGCCAGTTGGTTTGTTAAACATCAATGGATTTTACAATCATCTCATTCAATTTATTGATCACATGGTCGAAGAGGGCCTTCTTAAGCAGGAAAATCGAGCGATGTTATTGGTGGCTGATACGATTGAGGAGCTGATCGAGAAGATGCAACAGTATGAAGCGCCACTGGTTCCCAAATGGATTGAGAAGGATGAGATTTAGCGATATAATAAAATCGTTCAGAATTGACTAAGTCGAAATTAGTTCGAAGGATTATACCTCATATAATCCGAAACAGCTGTCGGAAGCATTCCGACTAGAAGCTTCATTGTTAAATAGACCACATCGTATTCAAGTGGTGAACAGTAAGAATTTTAGTGATCAAGTGGTACTCAACCTCACCGAAAGTGCTATCTCTGCGGATAGCTATTTCGGTGGCGGCTATATCATCGCGTAGTGTTCTCTCATTTTTTTTTATTATTTAAGAAATGAACAACATTTTTAAAGAAATGAACAACAATGAATTGAACTAGAGGCGATACCTTTGTTATGGCTAGATGTTAGAGTCGGTTGATCAGCATAAAAACAGCGCTGATCTTCGATTCGGGGGAATCCCTTATATTTTAACCGGCTTTGGGATTCCCCTAATTTATGCGTGGACAGGAGATATTCTTCTCCCTACACAAAAGGCCCGATCGTATGATCGGGCCTCTTTTATTTCGTGATTAATATAATTTACAATTGATTTGCTCGGGCAGTGATTTCGGCAATATCCAGCACTTCTATCTCTGATTCTTTTTCTTTTATCTTTACGCCATCTTTTAGCATGGTCATACAGAAAGGACATGCTGCTGCTACAACTTGAGGCTGTGCATCGATGACTTCTTCGATACGTTCGATGTTAATGTCTTTTACTCCAGGCTCTGGTTCTTTGAACATTTGTCCGCCCCCTGCACCGCAGCAAAGTCCATTGCTCTTACAACGTTTCAGTTCGATCAACTGGGCATCCAAGCTTTCCAATACTTTTCTCGGCGCCTCATACACCTCATTGGCACGACCAAGATAACAGGGATCATGATAGGTTATCTTCTTTCCTTTAAATACATTATTATCCGCTGGTTTTAATTTTCCTTCATCAATCAGGTTTTGGATCAATTGTGTATGATGAATGACCTCATAGTTGCCACCAAGAGATGGATACTCATTTTTTAAAGTATTGAAACAGTGCGGGCAAGCAGTTACTATTTTTTTGATTTCATAGCCATTGAGTACTTCGATGTTCATCATGGCCTGCATTTGAAAGAGAAATTCGTTTCCACTTCTTTTGGCAGGATCCCCCGTACAGCTTTCTTCTGTACCTAGGATGGCATATTTTAAACCGACATGTTGTAATATTCTGCAGATATCGCGCGTAATTTTCTGTGCACGTTCGTCAAAACTCCCAGCACAGCCTACCCAAAATAGTATATCTGGAGTTTCTCCTTTAGCCAACAGTTCTGCAACTGTGGGGACTTTTAATTCATTTTCCATCATAAAACTATTGTTGTTGAGTCCAATTGGCACGGTCTAATTGCGCATATTTCCATGGCGCACCATTGTTCTCAATATTTCCAAACATATTGTTAATACTTGCAGGAGCTTGTGATTCTTCCATAACGGCAAAGCGACGTAGTTCAATAATAATATCCAGTGGATTAATATTGACTGGACATTGTTCTACACATGCATTACAGCTTGTACAGGCCCATAACTCTTCTCGACTGATATAAGTATCGATCAGCGATTTTCCGTCATCCTGAAAGCTCCCATTTGTTTTGATATTTGTACCGACTTCCGTCAGTCGATCCCTTGTATCCATCATGATTTTCCGTGGGGATAGCAGCTTTCCCGTTATATTTGCGGGGCAAGAAGATGTACAACGTCCACATTCTGTACAGGTATAGGCATCCAATAAGCTCTTCCAGGTTAAATCCTGAACATCTTTGGCTCCAAAACGTGCATTTGCATCTGCTGGTGGTGGAGTGAAACTTGGGTCAAGCATGGCTTTTACCTCGTTGGTTACGGCAGGCATGTTGGATAGTTTGCCTTTCGCATTCAGATTAGAAAAATAGGTGTTCGGAAAAGCTAAAATAATATGAAGATGCTTAGAGTAGGGGAGGTAGTTCAAGAACGCAAGTACACCTAGGATATGAAACCACCAACAAGACCGCTCTATTAAAAATAAAGCTTCCGTCGAAGTTGGAAGGTATGGAAGAAGATAGTGGCTTACCGGAAAGGAACCTACCGATTTAAAATGTGCAAAGCCATAGAGTTGCAATTTAAGATCAGAAGCGTTCATCAGCAGGAAAGCCGACATTAAAAGAATCTCTGTGATTAAAATAATATTCGCATCCGTCTTGGGCCAATGTTTTAATTCCGCGCTATTTAAGCGAGCTACTTTAGCGATATTTCTCCGAATTAAAAAGATGACACAGGAGAGCAGTACAGCAAGGGCGAGCCATTCAAATGCACCAATCAGAAAATTATAAAAACTCCCTAGAAATGAAAAGATACGATGTGTACCAAAAAGCCCGTCTATGACAATCTCCAACATCTCAATATTGATGATGACAAATCCGAGGTACACAAATAAATGCAATACTGCGGGGAAAATGCGCTTAAACATTTTCTTTTGTCCAAAGGCGACGAGGAGCATCATCTTCCAACGCTCTGGTGATCTGTCCGAACGATCTGCCGGTCTACCCAGCTTGATATTACGATAAATCTGTTGTGCATTTTTGCTAAAAAGGAATAATGCTACAGCGAAACAAACCGCAAATATTAGTTGACCTATCATATGCTTGGATCTTGGTTATAAACAAATATACTATATTATTTTGTTATGCTAACATAGTAAAAATAAATCAAAAATAATGCCCTAAGGCGATAATTTATTGGAAATTTTTACGGGGGAAATATAGGCTGTAATGAAAACGTCCAAGAAGGAATTCTTTCTTCTTGGACGTTTTATCTAATTATAATGGAATATTCTATAGCTGAACATCGGAGAATGTCTGTTCTAATATTTTACGAATGGTTTTCTGAATCCGTTCTTTTCCTGCTTCGGTATTGACATCGATACCGCAAAAGGTACTGCCCGTAGATTTTGCCTGAAGGCTTAGATAGTAGATTGAACTGACTAAGATCGCCAATGTTGCTCTCAGGTCGTTTTCGGAGTTTTCGAATTTTGAATCGACATGTTTAAATAGTTCCTCGCCAAACATTTCCCTTCTGTCGGCGATATTTTTAAGCGCTTTGGTTTTTTCGCCCAGGCCCCAGTGAATGACTTTTTGCTTCGTTTTATCCTTCAAAAAGGTGTCGAATTGAGATTTAAGCAATTCTTCTATCAAGGAAACGCTGATGGTGCTTGGGTTTGTGACCATTTGCTCTAAGACTCCTTTGTCTCCGATTTGCCAAAAATCTTTTTGTGTCAGGTAAGCTTCCACCAGTTGATCGAGACCGCCAAAATAGTTCCATATTAATGCTTTGTTCAGTCCACATTCCAAAGCAATATTAGGCCCATTCAATGCATGGTATCCTTTCTTTTGAATGACCTTTCCAACAGCGGCGATCATGCGAGCTTTGGTGCGCTCCTTGTCTCGAATAGGACCGGAAGTTACCTTTCTTTCTTTTTTAGGATTATCCTCAATTACTTTCTTTTTCATGCGAATAAAATCATTTTAACGACGAAGCTTTCCTGAGTACCTCATATTCGTTAGTTAATGAACAAATTTGAGCCCATGAAGTTTTCATTAGGGTAGATATGTTTGTTTTCCGAACCAATATCTACAATTTAGCTGGTAAATGCAAGAAAACTAAGTCGTAGATTTTTTATTTACACTATAATTTGACTGAACCGATAAGCTTTTTAGTTTATCTTATTCTTTTGGCTATAGAACTGACGAATATTTACTGCTGTCGGCGGTATACGCCGATTGCGATTTACTTGCTATTTGAGAAAATGGATAGGCAATAAAAAAGGGATTATCTCTAAAGATAATCCCTTTTTTATTGCCTTGTATTGCTGGCTTATTTTCTTGTTGGAGCAGCAGGAGCAGCTGTAGCTGAAATACCTAATTTTGTTTTAACAGCAGCAGTTAAATCCTCTCCACCTTGGTAGTAAGGGATAAGTCCAGGATTTGAAATATCAAATACATAAGCCATTCCTTTTTCTTTAGAGATAGCACTAACAGCATCCATAACTTTTTTATGTACAGGCGCAATTAATTCTTCCTCTTTTTTGTTCAAGTCTTCTTGAGCAGCTTGTTGTGCTGTTTGAATACGCGCTTGAATATCTTGTAACTCTTGACCTATTTTATTGATTTCTGGATCAACAGTATCTTTATTAGCTTCACTTCTGTTACGCAATTTATCGTTAGCTTCTTTTTGTTTTGTTTGATAAACAGTAACCATGTCTTGAATTTCTTTGGTTTTACCGTCACTCAATGTCTTCAATTGGCCTTCTGCAGCTTTAAACTCGGGAGTAGATTGGATAATTTCACCTAAACTGATATGACCAATCTTTTGTTGCGCATTTGCGAATTGAGTTGAGAAAAATACTGCCACTAAAGCAACCGCACCCTTTAATAAATTTTTCATGCTTTTCATTTTAATCTAATGAGCCATCTTTATGGCAATCTTTTAGTTTTCTAATTAATTACTACTATTATTATTTGTGTTCACAATGATAATAAACTCCCGCTTAGTTTGCAAGACTCGGATTGGGTTTATATCCTAATTTTGTAATGACATCATTACTTTTATTCAATTTTGGATTGGCATAGAGAAAAGTCGACTCATTGCCCTTGTCCATAATAAAATCAATTCCCTGTGCAGAAGCAACGTCTTGGATAGCTTTTGCTACACGATCTTGAATAGGCTTCATCAGTTGAGTACGTCTTTTAAAGAGGTCGCCTTCAAATCCAAACTTTTGTTTTTGATAGTCTTTTACTTCTTTTTCTCTTGTCACAATTTCATCCTCACGACGACGGCGCATATCTTCATTTAATAAAACCTGATCCTTTTGATAAGCCTGATATAGTTTCTCAATCTCAGCATATTTCTGATCCACTTCTTCCTGCCATTGCTTCGATAGATCATCCAGCTGTTTCTGTGCAGTCGTATATTCAGGAATATGTTTTAGGATATATTCTGAATCAGCATATGCAAGTTGTTGGGCAAATGTCGCTGTAGCACTCACGACTACAAAAGCTATAACTAACAATATTTTTTTCATATTTCCTGTAAGTTTTTATAGACTATACTTTTTATTATTTAACACTAATTTACCTTATGACATGATATAAACCCAAAAGTTTAATCCGGTAAAACCGCTTTAAGTAAATTTACGGCTCAAAAATAAGAAAAAAGAAGCAATCTACTAGATATTTCTCGGGTTTAACACTATTTAACTTGTTGTCGAATCCCTTTATAAGGCTTCCCTGAGCGTGTCTATGGCTGTCTTTTTCGGTGGTCATAACAGCGCTCAATATAAGAAAATTTAGAAGATTTTGCTGTAGATTTTATCTGATAGGATATATAAAATCGGATAGCCTATGAAAGCCTAAATTGTTTTAAAATAAAAAAAGCTATCTGCAATTGTATGCGATAGCTTTTTTATGAATTTATACCCATGGACTGGGGTCAAGAGCGGTTAGAATCCACCCATATTTTGCATAATACTAAACGTAAAGTTTTGTTTCCATGTACTGCTTGGTAAACCCGGGATTGGGTCAAATGCATGACCGTAATCTATTCCTAGCATACCAAAAATTGGTAAGAAGATACGGGCACCAACACCTGCAGAACGACGTACTTTAAATGGATTGTATTCAGTGAACTTGTTCCAGGTATTGGCCGCTTCAGCAAAAGCTAATACGTAAACTGTTGCCTGATCATTTAACATAACCGGGTGACGCAATTCCATTTGATATTTCGTATAGATCGGACTACCTGAATTTCGTGCCACATTCACATTTTGTGTTCCTTCAGGAATGATTACACCATTTGCATAACCACGTAATGCAACAATCTCAGATCCTTGTAGGTAATCAAACCCTTGCATACCATCCCCACCGACTTTGAAACGCTCGAAAGTCGATATTTCAGTTTTGTTGGAGTATTTACCCAAGAAACCAAATTGAGCTTGAGCTTTGAAAACAAGTTTACCAACGATTTTTGCATACCATTGTGAGTCAAATTTCCATTTGTGATACTCTGTCCAACGGTAGCGTTCTTGCGGTGAACCATTTTTATAATCAATGTTGTTGAACAATGAATATGGAGGCGTCAATTGAACCGAGAACTTGATGTTTGAACCTGAAGTAGGGTAGATCGGCGCATCGATCGAATTACGGCTAAACTCTTGCGTCAAGTTGATGTTATAGGCCGTACCATTATCAAATAGGAAGTAATTTCCATAGTTCTGAAGCTTATAACGTTGGAATGACAAGGATGTATTCGCCTGGAACCAGTTATCTGGCCATTGTAAGCGTTTACCTAAAGTTGCGGTAATACCCGTCATCCAAATACGGTTCAACTCGGAATCCTTAACAATTTGCTCGCCTGTATAGTAGTTAAATCCACCATACGATGAACTCGAAGTATAGGCACTCAAACCGAAATAAATTGGTTTTTTACCACCCAGCCAAGGCTCGGAGAAGGAGAAGCTATACGATTGATAACGCTTACCTGAAGTTTGACCACGCACACTCAACTTCTGTCCATCTCCACGTGGTAGCGGTTTCCAGGAACTTTTGTCAAAGAAATTACTGGTGGAGAAGTTGTTGAATGTTAAACCTAAGGTACCGATGATCTGACCTGCACCATAACCACCCGAAAGCTCGACCTGATCCGAAGGTTTTTCAGTAACATTATAAACAATGTCTACTGTACCATCCGCATAATTTAAATTTGTCGGTACGGGGTTTGTTTTTTGCTCATCAAAATTTCCTAGCTGCGCAATCTCACGCACACTGCGCATAATTTGTTCTTTTGAGAATTTTTGACCTGGTTTTGTATAAATAGAACGCAATACAACACGGTCGTTGGTTACATCATTACCTTTAACAATAACGTTATTGATGGTATATTGAGCACCTTCATATACACGTAAATTTAAATCGATGGTATCGTTGTAAATACGTGTTTGCTCAGGGTCTACCGAAAACGTAAGATAACCATCGTTCATATAGATTGAAGAGATGTCATCTGCATTTCGACCACCACCTAACAATTTGGCGTTTAACTTTTCTTCCGAAAAGACATCACCACGTTTAACCCCTAAAATTTTATTCAGTAGGGTATCCGAATATTTTGCATTACCTGTCCAAACAATATTACCTACATAATATTTAGGACCTTCATAGATGTCAAAATTAACCAGCACATTTTTTTCACCATCGCGAATAACCGTATCTTTCAAGATCGTGGCATCACGATAGCCTTTGGCGGCCATTTTCTTGATTAGGTTTTCTTTACCTTCTTTGTATTTTTCTTCCTTGAACTTTCCAGGACCGAAAATGCGATACCACATTTTTTGCTTGATGGGCTTGGCCATTTTTCTCAATTCTTGTTGAGAAAAATGTTCATTCCCTGTAAACGTCATTTTTTTGACTCTTACCTTATGTTTTTTATCCACATCGGCAATAAGTATTTCATTATTAGCCTGTGCCGAATCTTTCACTGTTTTTAGGGTGATCTCCGGATATAAAAAAGCCTTTTCTTTTAAGAACCGTTGAATCGTAGCACGTGTGGTGTTCATCAAGTTTTCGTTGACAATTTTACCGGTGTTGCTATTTAAACGTTTGCGAACTTCTTCGGTCTGACTTTTACTTAGGCCATTAATATCAATACGCGTTAAACGAGGACGTTCTACTACACGGATGGTCAAAAATATATTTTCACCTTCAATTTTATCTGCCCATAATTCGACATCATCAAAGAGGCCTTGAGCCATCATATCCTTTACTACTTTTGCAGTTGCCTCACTTGGAACTTCCAAATATTGACCTACTGACAATTTAGATATTGTAATTAATACATTTTTATCCAAAAATTGTGTTCCAGTTATATCAATAGCGCTAATTACATAGTTTTTAGGATTGAGATAGCTGATTTTTTCTGGGTCATTTAAATTGAACGCACCTTTGTCTTGTCCGTAGACAAGCTGCATTGATGAGAGGCCAAAAAATAGTATTACGGGTAGTATACGCTTCATTTATCTATAATTATTGGCGCTAAAGTACACCAATCGTTTGTTAATTTTTGTTAATTAAGAAAATTTAACCAGCTTGCTTTTATTCAAATCAGTGGTCAAATTTAATAAAATCTTTATAACTGTTCACTTGTTTTTCCAAACCTTCTTTCGCGTTGCTGGTAATCGACGATGGATTTAAATAAATCTTCTTTCGTAAACTCAGGCCACATCTTATCAAGGAAGCATAATTCTGAATAGGCAATTTGCCAAAGTAGGAAGTTGCTTATTCTCAATTCTCCGCTGGTACGTATCAACAGGTCAGGATCGGGGAGGTTTTGTGTATAGAGGCTTGCAGCGAATAACTCATCGTTGATTTCTTCCGCATGGAGTTTTCCGTCTTTTACTTGTTGGGCTAGATTCCGGGCGGCATCTACAATTTCTTGTCGGGAACTGTAACTCAACGCTAATGTCAATGTACAGTGTGTATTTTCTTTCGTTGCTTCTATGGTTTCCTGTAGCTTCTTTTGTGCATTGGAAGGTAGTTTGGTGATATCACCAATGACATTCAAACGGACGCCATTCTCCTGAAAAGTTTTGATTTCTTTTTTAAGGGAAGTAACCAATAGCTCCATGAGTGCCATTACCTCGAGCTTAGGCCTATTCCAGTTTTCTGCAGAAAATGCATAAAGTGTCAGAAATTTAATATTTGCTTTTACACATCCTTCTAATGCTTCTCGTACTGCTTTTACACCATTTTGATGCCCAAATACGCGAAGTTTCCCTTTCTGTTTTGCCCAACGGCCGTTGCCATCCATGATGATGGCTATATGCTGTGGCAATTTAATACTATCTATCTGATCTAAAAAACTCATTTTTGCTGTTTTCAATAAAATGAACACCTTAGGCATCAATGCTATTTTGGCGTTTTAAAACCTACTTTTGGTTTCCTGTATTGCTACCAATGATTATTGTTTGTTTAACGTACTTTTCATTGATTAATTATCGCACTTGGATTTCTATTACGGATGTTCTTATTCCGTCTTTCTTTATTTCTTCCAAATATCGATTTTTAATTGGAAATTTAGAAGGACAATATGTAGAAAGATTGTTTTGTGTGTTTCTCTTCATACAAAGCGAGCTTGTGCGAAGTGAATTGATAGCCTAATAATTTCTGACATCGATGCCCCAAAGTAATTTTTCCCGCAGCGTACTGAAAAAGCTTTCATGGGGGAGTCTAATCAGATTAATAGTAAATGGAGCCTGTTTAATGGTTAATTTTACAGATGTATCAATAGACTCGTTTTTGGAATCACAGCTTAAGATGTATTGATTGCTTCGACTCTCTATTTCCAATTCAAGGGTAAACTGATTCGAGATGACAATGGGTCTCACATTGAGATTGTGCGGAGAGATGGGGGTAATGACAAAATTGCCACTTTCCGGCATAATAATAGGTCCGCCGCAACTCAATGAATAGGCTGTGGATCCGGTAGGTGTAGCGATAATTAGTCCATCTGCCCAGTATGAATTCAGTAGTTCGCCATTGATGCGTGCATTGACCGTAATCATGGCCGAGCTGTCGTAACGAAATACGGTGATATCATTAAGGGCATAATGATTGCCTTCAAACAAGTTAAGCTGTTCAGATTCTACAGAGAGCAGCACGCGCTTCTGTATGGTAAAACGCTGGTTCAGTATATCCTCGATGGCATCCTCAAAATCATTTTTATTGATGGACGCTAAAAAGCCGAGGCGTCCAAAGTTTATTCCTGCAATTGGAATTCCGGAATCTTTAATCAGGGAAACAGCAGATAACATGGTTCCATCTCCGCCTAGACTCAACATGATGTCAATATGATCTTTTATTTCTTGATAGGTATTGTATGTTGAGAAGTTAAAGGCGCATTCAAATTGTGATTGCAGAAATTCATGAAATGGATTATATACCCAGATCTCAATATTTTTATCGACAAGATATTCAAATAAGTGTTTCACATGTGGTATAACAGAGGGTTGAAACTCTCTTCCATATATTGCGATTCTCATATTGTTTTCAATTTATGGGGCAAAGATGAGAAAAAACTAATCTTAATCAAATGTTAATATAATTCATAAGCTGCTGATAACGGTCGGCAGTGTCGTCAAATGCAGCTATGGTATTATGGGTTTCAAGAATTAAATAGTTGTGTCTTAGGAATGAATTCAGTAAGGCATTGATGTTTGACTTGTCGACTTTAAGGGTAACTTCAATGTTGTCACTTTCCAAATTTATTTTAGTTGCGCAATTGAGGATTCTGCAATTGTCACTTTCAACAAGGTGCGCAATCTGTGAAAGTGAAAAATCGTGTAGGCCAGTCGCCAACACAATAATAGCACCAGATTCATTTTGTGATTGAATTGAACTTATTGCCTTTAATATATCCAATTGCGTTGACACACCAATATATTTGTTGTCTTGATCTAAAATAGGAATGATTGTGCTATTATATACCGTTATCATCACCAGGGCATCATAGGGGTGTTGATTGAACTTCAGCTGTATGGGGGCCGTATTTATTTTTATGGAAGAAAGGGGAGCATCTTCATCTTCCGCATCCAATAAGATGGTTTCATTAACCAGGCCAATATAGTCGTCACCATTTAAAACGACTAATTCTTTACAAAGCATATCTTGCAGCTTCTCTAGCGCTTGTTGTATTGAATCAGCATTTTGAATACTGAAATCAGCATTTGAAAGAAATTGACTTATTAGCATACTCAAACTTAATAAAAAAACTAGGTGAAAAGAAATTTTACAGGATCAGATTTATACTTAATTCGTTGATTGCTTGTAATACCTAAAACAGGAAGCACAGAGAACGAATACATTATTGCAAATAAGTACAATTTTAAAGTTTAAAATTGTACTTTTATTACCATTCTGTTATTATTTTTGTCAACGAATTGGGATAGGCCTAAAAACTGGGCTTAAACGGAGGTGAAGTATTTTTAATTGGAACAGTAAGATTGATGATCACAAGCGAGAGTAAAAAGTTTATTGATATACGTGAAGTTATTCACAAAAAAAATGCGGGCCTTGCTAAATGGATTCCGTCTTTTTTACTTAATTATTTAAAAAGGACAATTCATGAAGACGAGATAAATGATATTATGACGCGCTTTGCGGATCTTCAGGGCCTGGACTTTGTTGATGCATTGATCAACGATCTGGATGTCAAGGTCAATTTGTATGGGGCAGAAAATATTCCAGTATCGGATCCGGTTATTTTTGCGTCCAATCACCCTTTGGGCGGATTGGATGGAATTGCATTTATGCACGCTATAGGTAAATATAGACGCGATGTGAAATTTTTGGTTAATGATATTCTTTTAAATATAGGTAATTTGAGGCCTTTGTTTGTCGGTGTCAATAAGTTGGGGGGGCAGGGGAAACAGGCTATTTCTGCGATCGAGGAGGCTTACGGAGCGGATGATGCGCTATTGGTATTCCCTGCTGGTTTGGTTTCCAGAAAACAAAACGATGGCCGTATAGAAGACCTAGAATGGAAGAAAAGTTTTATTAGCAAAGCAAAAAAATATAAAAAAGATATCATTCCGGTCCTGATTGACGGTAAAAACTCTAAGTTTTTTTATAATTTTGCAAGGCTTAGACAGAAATTGGGTCTCAAGGTAAACATTGAAATGTTATATTTACCTGATGAAATGTTTGCTCAACGCGGACATACCGTCAATATTATAGTAGGAGAAAGAATCCCTTATACAGCGTTTGATCAATCAAAAAACGAAAAAACTTGGGCTGAGGAAGTGAAAAGAAGGGTTTATGGATTGGCTCAAGAAAAATAGAATTTATGCAAGAAATTATACCTCCAGTTGATAGAGAATTATTGAAGACCGAATTGAATAAAGAAGTCTTCTTACGATATACCAACAATGGAAATAACGAGATATACTTAATCAACTATCATAATTCGCCAAATGTCATGCGTGAAATTGGGCGTTTGCGGGAGTTGACTTTTCGTGGCGCAGGGGGAGGTACAGGACTTTCAATTGATATCGATGAAAATGATACATGCGAAGATTGTTACGATCAGTTGATCGCATGGAATCCCGAAGATGAAGAGGTGGTTGCCGGTTATAGGGTGATCAAATGTGCCGAGGCTGGTGAAGTAAACGGCATACCCAATTTATCAACAGCACATTATTTTCAGTTTTCCGAATTATTTACGAATGAATATCTACCTTACACCATAGAGTTGGGGCGGTCGTTTGTACAGCCTAAGTACCAACCAGCCATCGACAATAGAAAAGGAATTTTTTCATTGGACAATCTTTGGGACGGTTTAGGGGCTTTGGTGATGCTTAACCCTGAAATTAAATACCTCTTTGGTAAAGTGACCATGTATCCGCATTATAATAAAGATGCACGGGATATGTTGCTTTATTTTATGGACTATTATTTTCCTGACCATGATAAATTGGTTCTTCCTCTTCCGGAATTGGAAATCAAAAATGATTACGATCGCTTTGTCGGCGTATTTGATGGGCTGGATTATAAAGAAGGATATAAGGTGTTAAATAGCCATGTGAGAGCATTGGGAGAGAATATTCCACCGTTGATCAATACCTATATGAACCTATCGCCTACGATGAAATCATTTGGCACTGCACGTAATGATGAGTTTGGTACGGTAGAAGAAAAAGGTATTTTGATTGTAATTGATGATGTGTATCCCGTGAAGAAGGAACGCCATATGAATACGTTTGATCGGGATCGTGAATACGGTCATAGAAAACCCAAGCGTGGATAATAAAATAAAAGGGATTCAATTTTTGAATCCCTTTTATTTTGTTCGTGCAGCTCGACCTTGATTAGGCCGGTTTTATACAGGTATACAGTGCAAAGGCTAAAATGGCGCCCAAGATCGGTCCTAGGATTGGAATCCAGGCATAAGACCAGTCGGAGCTACCTTTTCCTTTGATTGGCCAAAGCGCATGAAATAAGCGCGGGCCAAAATCCCGGGCAGGATTGATGGCATATCCCGTAGTTCCGCCTAGGGAGAGGCCGATGGCCCACACGAGGAATGCAACGGGTATCGCACCAAGGGAGCCCATGCCAATGGGAGCTGTTTTTCCGTCAATGGTGACATCTTGACCCGTTATGAAGAAAATTACAAAAATCAACACAAAGGTTCCGATAATTTCACTTGCCAGATTTGTTGATGTATTTCGGATGTTGGGTATAGTAGCGAAAACACCAAGTTTGGTCGTTTGGTCTGCTGTTGCATCGAAATGGTCTTTGTGCATGATGTAGGTCAACATCGCGCCACAGAAACCACCGGCAATTTGTGCGAGAATATAGCCAGGTACTTCCATCCAAGGGAGGCCATGATTAAGGGCTACGGCAATGGTTACCGCAGGATTGAGGTGGGCTCCGGTATATGGGCCGGCAAAAACAACACCTACATACACTGCAAGTGCCCATGCGGTCGTGATTACAATCCACCCTCCATTTTCTCCTTTTGTGCCTTTTAAGATAACGTTGGCCACAACCCCATTGCCTAAAAGAAGGAGAAGGGTGGTGCCGATAAATTCTGCTAAATAATGGTTCATGCTTGTTGGTTAGTTTTCGGTCCAGTATTGTAATGCTTTGACTCCCTTGGTCCAGAGCTTAATAATCTTTTTTGTTTGCTCTTCTTGCTCTGCTTCAGGTTCAAATATACGATCCTGTGCCCAAAACTTAGAAATCTCATCCTCATTTTTCCAGAATCCCACGGCCAGTCCGGCGAGGTATGCTGCCCCCAAAGCTGTAGTTTCTGTAATTTTGGGGCGTACAACTTTGCTGTTTAGTACATTGGCCTGAATCTGCATAAGTAGATTATTTGCTGTTGCACCGCCGTCTACACGCAATTCTTTGATCGGTATGCCGCTATCAGCTTCCATGGCTTGCAGCACATCACGAGTCTGCAGGGAAATTGCCTCTAGCGAGGCGCGTGCAATATGACCATTGGTTGTTGCACGCGTAAGGCCAAATAGTGTACCTTGTGCACGAGCGTTCCAGTATGGAGCCCCCAGTCCGGCGAATGTAGGGATAAATGTGACACCGCCATTATCTTTTTCTGTCAGCGCTAATTGCTCTATGTCTGCCGATTTGTAGATGATGTTGAGATTGTCGCGTAGCCATTGGACCAGTGCGCCGCCGATAAATATGCTCCCCTCTAAGGCATATTCTGTTTTTCCGTTGATTTTCCAGGCGACAGTCGTTAAAAGGTTGTTCTTTGAACGGATTGGTTTATCCCCGATGTTCATTAACATAAAACATCCAGTGCCGTACGTGTTTTTGACCATTCCCTTTTCAATACATTGCTGTCCGAACAGTGCCGCCTGCTGGTCGCCAGCAATTCCAGCTATCTTGACTTTGTGTGCAAAAATTGTTGTCCGTGATTCCCCATATATTTCACTGCTTTCTTTTACTTCGGGCAGCATGGCGACGGGGATGTCAAATAATTCGAGTAGCTCCTTATCCCATTCCATGCTATGAATATTAAAGAGTAAGGTGCGGGAAGCGTTTGTTACATCCGTAATGTGAGCATCGCCCCGGGTGAGGTTCCAGACGAGCCAAGTGTCAATAGTTCCACAGATTAATTCCCCGTTTTGTGCTTTTTCCCGGGCACCTTCCACGTTATCCAGAATCCATTTTATTTTGGTTGCAGAAAAGTAAGGATCTAATATTAGGCCTGTTTTTTTCTGGATCATCTCATGTTTTCCAGAGCTACGCAACTCGTCGCAATAATCTGCTGTGCGTTTATCTTGCCATACAATGGCATTGTAGATGGGTTTTCCTGTTTCTTTTTCCCAAACGACCACAGTTTCCCGTTGATTGGTAATGCCAATGGCGGCAATATTTTTGCCGTTTAACCCTGCTTTTGTGGTTGCTTCTGCAGTGACACCTGCCTGTGTTGACCAGATTTCATGTGGATCGTGTTCAACCCATCCTGGTTGTGGGAATATTTGCGTAAATTCCTTCTGGGCAATGGAGACTATATTTCTGTCTTTATCAAAAATGATAGCTCTGGAGCTGGTGGTACCTTGATCCATTGCCAAGATGTATTGTTGTTCCATAATTGAGTAATTGAGTATTGCTGGTTATTTTGTATTACTTTAAGATATAATTTTTTGCAACATTTTGAAAATGCGTTATTTGATCATTTTGCCAATCTTCATCTTTTTCCAGTTCCTGGGCGAGTATTTTTGCGACATCAGGTGCAGCTTCAATTGCAGCTTTCGCATCAAGAAATAGCATCCGTACCCGACGGGATAGCACATCTTCCACAGTCCTGGCAAGTTCATTGCGTGCTGCCCAAACAACTTCGGCCTTTTTGAACTCAAGATGTGGGATTAACTTTTCGTTCCATTCGGGATTTTCCTGAGCCAATGCATTGATCATTTCTTGGTCGGCACCGTAAATATACATATGATTGCTTCTGTCGGACGTTGGAATGGCGCTATAGATCTTTTGTGTGGCAGACCGGCTTTCTTTTTGAGGTAAACAACCAATTTTTATCGCTTTGTCTAGGGTATCTTGGCCCATTCGACGGAATGTTGTCCACTTTCCGCCAGTTAAAGTCAGTAATTTGGAGTCGCTAACAATAACCTTGTGGCTTCGTGAGATCTCTTTGGTTTTGTTTGAGTTACCTGTAGGGGCTGCCAGTGGACGGAGGCCGGCGAATACGGCCAATGCATCCGCTCTTGTTGGTTGTTTTGTCAAGTAACGTCCCGCCGTTTTCAGAATAAAATCGATCTCCTGCTCCAAAGCTACCGGTTCAAGGCTATGCTCGTCTATCGGTGTATCCGTTGTTCCCACAATGACTCGATTATGCCAAGGTACTAGAAAAAGGACCCGTCCATCATCCGTTTTTGGAATCATAATGGCATCGTCGCCCGGGAGAAACGACTTGTCAAATACAAGGTGAACACCCTGGCTGGGGCGTACCATTTGTTTCGCTTCAGGTCTATCCATTTTTAAGATATCATCGACAAATATTCCTGTAGCATTGATAACAGCTTTGCCTTGTATGGTGAAAACTTCACCAGTTTCGGTATCATTGGCGATGACACCGTTTATTCGTCCATCGCTGTCTTTGCTGAGGTTATTGACCCTTACATAATTTAGGGCGACTCCGCCCATTTGTATACAGGTCTGCGCAACGTTGAGCGCAAGCCTGGAGTCGTCAAATTGTCCGTCTTGATATACCACGCCACCATATAGCCCTTTAGGTCGTACAGTGCTTATGCGATTGAGCGTTTCTTCTTTATTGATATGAATGGATTTTCCCAAGCTTAATTTACCTGCCAAAAGGTCATATATTTTCATTCCAATGGTGTAAAATGGGCCATCGAACCAGCTGTAGTTTGGAATGATAAACGATTGGTTTTTAACAAGGTGTGGAGCATTTTTTTGGAGTAAACCTCTTTCATGAAGCGCTTCTTTAACCAATGAGATGTCGCCTTGAGCCAAGTAGCGTACACCACCGTGAACAAGCTTTGTTGCTTTGCTTGAAGTGCCTTTTGCAAAATCAACCTGCTCCAATAAAATTGTTTTGAACCCTCGGCTTAAGGCATCTAATGCAACACCTAATCCGCTGGCACCGCCGCCTATGACGATAACATCCCACGCGCTCGTATCCCTTATTTTTTCTATCAGTTTTGACCTGTTGAATTCTTGGTGTTTCATTTTGTTTCGTTTTGGATTTTTGTAGTGAATCTTCTGTGCTTCTTTTACTACTTCCTTTACACTAAGTTATGCTATATTTGTTAAATTTTAAAGGAAATTAAATAATATTTATGTTAAGGTCAGGTGTTTGTTTTTGTTTTGTTTTGTTTTTATTTTAGCAAAAGGAAGTCTTTTTGGTTTTTACGGGTGATAGGGTATAGCATATCAACAGGTTGCCTTTTTTACTTCTCCCCAATGGCGGTATTTTGAATGACACCCCTATCCTGATCACCTAAGGTCATGTATATAGGGCTTAATCGCGTTTTTATGAATCCGCTGAAATACGGTCCGTTGTAGTCCTGGGTGTTTTTTTTCATGGTCAATAGCTATATCATGTTTAACGATTATGTGCTGCTTATGTTTTGGTTTGGGGAAATGATTTTGTAATTTTAGATTCGTATTTAATTTATTTATGATGAGAAATATAAGATTATTACTGTGTGGAGCTATTGTGTTTTTGGGGACGGTACTCGTACAGTCCAAAGCGTTCTCACAGCAGCTTGCTACAGCTCAGGATCTTTCGAAGCCTTACAATCCAGATGCCAATGCACAGAATGATATTGATCAACTATTGGTTCAAGCAAAGAAAGAAAAGAAAAACATCGTCATTCAAGCCGGTGGGAATTGGTGTGTCTGGTGTTTAAGATTTAATGAATATATCCATAAAACGGCAAGTGTCGACAAGTTGTTAAAGAGTCATTTCCTCTATTATCACCTCAATTATTCAAAGGAAAATAAAAATGAAGCTGTGTTTCAAAAGTATGCCCCTGAAGGCAATAAACTAGGTTATCCATTTTTTATTATTTTGGATAGAAATGGAAAAACATTGCATGTACAGGAGAGTGGTAGTCTGGAAAAAGGAAAGGGCTATGATGAAGAAAAAGTGCTTAATTTCTTTAAAACTTGGGTTGCAAAATAGCAATTATCGACTTTGGGATTTCTAGTCGCGCTAAAGGAAAATACCCAGCAATCCTTTCCTAAACGACGATACATTCTGAAAGATCAGTAGCTTTCCTTTGTACCTGCTTCGTATCTGCTTCGGATCATCAATAGATCTTGTACAGATGCTGTACAGATATTGTCCAGTCTCCAAACAGGAAAAGTCTGTAGACTACTAGGTCAACAGTCGTAACGGAATTGGGCAGCTCCGAACGTGGTCCGAAGCAGGTACGAACACAATATGAATAAAAGCCAGCTGTCTTATACTGAAATAGGTTTACATCTACCGAACAGCTTACTATATAGATTTTACAATCTATTTTTTTCTACTGGATATGGTTGTCATTGTCTGTGATTTTGCCTTTAATTTACGCCCGATTGTAAATAATGGCGGATAGGCTGAAAATAAAAGGTCTCGTTCCTAGAAACGAGACCTTTTTATTTTGGCTTAAAATAGCTCTTTTTTACGAGGATATTGTTTTGATCCCCCAATGACGAGCGTGCTTACTCTTGGTAGAATATCTTATTGGTAGCCTAACAATTTCATTACTTGTTTGGAGTTTTGCTCCTCACCGAACACCTCGTAGTTGAATGTTTCATCTCTATTGCGGCGTACAAGCACATGTTTGGGTGAAGGAAGTAAGCAGTGGTGGATGCCTCCATATCCGCTTAATACATCTTGATAGGCGCCTGTATGAAAGAAGCCCAGGTATTGAACCTTACGGGTCTTCGGCATAAATACCGAGTTCATATGCGCCTCCTGATTGTAATAATCCTGTCCATCGCATGTGATGCCACCCAAATTGACGCGTTCATATTCTGAATCCCAGTTATTGATCGGCAATAGAATGTATTTTTGATTCAATGCCCATACATCCGGCAAATTTGTAATGAATGAACCATCAATCATAAACCAACGTTCGCGATCGTTTTGTTGCTTGCGCCCCAAAACTTTATAGAGGATACCTGATGCTTCAGCAACAGTGTATTTGCCAAATTCAGTAATAATGTCTGGTTCCATCACTTCATGGTGAGCACAGATTTGTTTGATACGGTTGACGATCTCATTGACCATATATTCGTAATCAAAGTCGTGTACCAATGAATCCTTAAATGGCATGCCACCACCGATATCTAGGGTATCTAAATCCGGGTTTACTTTCTTGAATTTACAATATAAAGTAACGTATTTCTCTAATTCGTTCCAGTAATACGGGGTGTCCGAGATACCTGAATTAATGAAAAAATGGAGCAACTTTACTTTAAAGTTTGGATTGTCGGCGATCTTGTTGTTATAGAATTCAACGACGTCTTCCTGGCGAATCCCTAGGCGAGATGTATAGAATTGAGAATCTGGTTGCTCTTCGGAAGCAACGCGGATACCTAAAGCACAAGGCTCATCCAATTCGATTTCATCATCATAAAGGTTAAACTCCTCTTTGTTATCCAGCACCGGTATAATGTTTTTATATCCATCGTGGATCATATCAACAATATATTGTTTGTACTGGTAGGTTTTGAACCCATTACAGATCACTGTAATGTCTTTTGTTACTGTGCCCTGTCTTTCCAATGAATCGATCATCGGCATATCAAATGCAGATGAAGTTTCCAGGTGGATATCATTTTTCAAAGCTTCCTCTACGATGTGCTTGAAATGGGATGACTTGGTACAATAACAATATTTGTAAGATCCGCGATAGTTGTGTTTCAGAATTGCGGTCTGAAAGAGGATTTTCGCTTGCTGAATTTTTTTGCTGACGATAGGCAAATAGGTAAAACGTAACGGCGTACCGTACGTTTCTATCATTTCCATTAAATTCAAATCGTGGAAATACAATTCGTCGTCGATGATTTCGAATCCGTCTTGCGGAAAACCAACACTTAAGTCAAGAAATTCCTGATAGCTCTGCATTTTTTATTATTTTTGCAAAGATATACTTTAATGGTGAATACCTAAATAAGGAATGTTATTTATTTCCAATTCACTATCAGGAAGTTGTAAAAATTACAAAATCATTAAATGGCAAATTCTATTCAAAAGCGACTTGTTGAAGTCACTGTACAGGCAGTAAAAGAGCTTTACAATGCAGATATTTTAGAAACTCAAATTGCTTTACAAGCTACCCGAAAGGAGTTTGAGGGACAAATTACAATCGTAACTTTTCCCGTAACGCGCTTTTCGAAATCTTCTCCGGAACAAACCGGAAAGGAAATTGGTGCTTATTTGCAACAGCATATCGCTGAAATATCAGATTTCAATGTGATAAAAGGCTTTTTGAATATTGTTCTTTCCGATGCTTACTGGATCACGTTGTTGAATCAGACCATAACGGCGAAGGACTTTGCTGTATTTCCTGCGAACGGGAAAAAATTGATGGTGGAATACTCTTCTCCAAATACCAATAAACCACTGCACTTGGGACATATCCGTAATAACTTATTAGGATATGCTGTTGCGGAAATCCTAAAAGCGTATGGTTATGATGTGATCAAAGCAAATTTGGTGAACGATCGTGGTATCCATATCTGTAAGTCCATGTTGGCCTGGCAGAAATTTGGTAACGGTGAAACACCCGAGTCTACTGGACTTAAAGGCGACCACCTTGTTGGAAAATATTACGTTGTCTTTGACAAAGAATATAAAAAGGAAATCGAGGCATTGAAAGCTGAGGGGCAAACCGAAGAGGAAGCAAAGAAAAATGCACCTTTGATGAAGGAGGCACAAGCGATGTTGCAACAATGGGAAGCCGGTAATGAAGAGGTGATCTCCCTTTGGAAAACCATGAACAGTTGGGTGTACGCGGGGTTTGAAAAGACCTACAAACAATTAGGCGTCGATTTTGATAAATACTATTATGAATCCAATACATACTTGTTGGGTAAAGATATTATCCAGGAAGGTTTAGATAAAGGGGTTTTCTTTAAAAAAGAGGATAACTCCGTATGGATTGATCTAACAGACGAAGGATTGGATCAGAAGCTTGTGCTTCGTGGCGACGGTACTTCGGTCTATATTACACAAGATTTGGGGACAGCACAATTGAAATATGATGAATTCAAAATGAATGATTCTATTTATGTTGTCGGTAACGAACAGGATTACCATTTCAAGGTATTGTTTTTAATCTTAAAAAAACTAGGTAAAGCCTGGGCTGACGGATTGTTCCATTTATCGTATGGGATGGTCGACCTTCCTTCAGGTAAAATGAAATCGCGGGAGGGAACAGTTGTTGATGCGGATGATTTAATGGCTGAAATGCTTAAAACTGCACAGGTACGTACTGAGGAGCTTGGCAAGACTGGCGGATTGGACGAGGAATCAAAAGCTGCTCTTTACGATACGATCGGAATGGGAGCATTGAAATATTTTCTATTGAAAGTGGATCCTAAAAAACGTCTTTTGTTTGATCCAAATGAGTCTGTCGATTTTCAAGGTCATACAGGGCCGTTTATTCAATACACGCATGCGCGTATCAAATCTGTTTTAAGTAAAGCTGAATTCGATTTTGACAGTGCTGTGTCTGTACCGGCGACGATTTCCTCTTACGAGCGAGATCTAATTCAGCAATTAGGTGCGTTTCCGGAGGCTATTGAGGCTTCTGCGCAAGAGTTCAGCCCGGCGCAATTGGCAAACTATATCTATGAAGTAGCCAAGTTCTACAATAAATTCTATCATGAAGAAACGATATTGAAAGCGGAAGATCCTGATGTAAAGAACTTTAGATTGCATCTTTCGGCTTCTGCGGCAAAGGTTATCGCCAAAGGGATGAACTTATTGGGTATTCATGTACCTGAAAGAATGTAATGCTATGAAGAAAATTCGCGTAGGACTTATTGGTTTTGGAATTTCAGGTCAGGTTTTTCACGCTCCCGTGATGCGTTCGATAGCTGAACTGGATCTTGTTAAAGTGACCGCCCGGAAAGCAGATCAGCAAAGTTTGCTAAAGGAACGCTATCCACAGGCAGCAATTGCTTTGTCGGCAGATGATATTTTTAATGATGCAACCATTGATTTAGTCGTGGTTGCGACTTCCAATGACATGCATTATCCTTTTGCAAAACGTGCTTTGGAAGCAGGAAAACACGTTATTGTCGAGAAACCATTTACGAACAATGTAGAGCAGGCCGATGAGCTTATCGCGCTGGCTAAGGAGAAAAATCTGATTTTGGCGCCTTATCACAATTTAAGATTCAACTCCGATTATCGAACGTTAAAGAAAGTAATTCAAAGTGGACGATTGGGAAGAATTGTAAATCTGGAAGCTAGGTTTGATCGTTTCCGCAATTACTTGAGACCAAATGCGTGGCGTGAAGAGCATTTACCGGGTTCGGGGATATTCTACGATTTGGGCTCGCATCTTATCGATCAAACTTTACAATTGTTTGGAAGACCAGATGCTGTTTTTGCAGATTTAGCTATTCAACGGGATCATGCGAAAACCATTGACAATTTCGACTGCTTATTGTACTATGATGACTTACGGGTATCGCTGAAAGGGTCTATGCTTACAAAAGAACCTACACCTCGATATCGTGTCTTTGGCATGAACGGAAATTTTGTAAAATATGGTGTCGATCCACAGGAAGCTTTACTGCGCGATGGTAAATTTCCCGATGAAGATCCAACCTGGGGACAAGAAGATCCAAGTCTATACGGCAAGCTCAATATTGTTGAACAGGGGAATGATATTGAAGAAATGATTCCTTCTGAAATAGGTTCTTATCCTGATTTTTATCAGAACGTTGCGGATAGCATATTGGGAAAAACTACCTTGATCGCATCGGCGGAACAGGCGCGGGATGTCATTAAAATTATTGAATTGGGGTATCAGAGTCAATTGGAACGAAGAGTTGTTTCTGTTGAAAATACATTGATTGCTTATTAGAGTGTTGCTGTGAGTATACTATACGATGCCATCATTATTGGGGGGGGAGCCTGCGGATTGATGTGTGCAGCCCAAGCAGGGCTAATTGGGAAGAAGACCTTGGTCCTTGAAAGAAACGATAAGGTCGGTGCGAAGATCCTGATTTCCGGAGGTGGGCGCTGTAATTATACAAATATTGGTAGCAGTCCCGCTAATTTCATTTCTGAAAATCCAGATTTTTTGCACGGTATATTCAAACAATGGACCGTGGACGATACCATTACATTTTTTGAACAATATGGTATCGTGGGACATGAAAAAACACTGGGACAGTTGTTTCCAGAGACCAATAAAGCAAAAGATATCGTTGCTGTATTTTCTAAAATTTTATACGAGACAGGGCAGGATATAGCCTTGAATACCTTGGTCAAATCTGTAGAAAAAAACGATAATGGCTTTGTGGTAACAGTAGAAAATGCAAAAGGTGAGTCCCGATACCATGCCCATAAAGTGGTTGTTTCTTCCGGTGGGCTTCCGGTGCAAAAGCTTGGGGCCTCAGACTTTGGAGTACGCTTAGCTAAACAATTTGGTTTGAATGTAGTCGGTACAGCGCCTGCATTAGTCCCTTTGACGATAACTGGAAAAGATGCGGATTGGTATAGTTCTCTGGCTGGAAATTCGGTGTTCTCGAAAGTGTCTGTTGCCGGAATGTCTTTTGAAGAGAATATTCTCTTTACACACTGGGGATTAAGCGGACCTGCAATTCTTCAAATATCAAGTTATTGGCGGCCTGGACAGGAGATTACGATTGATCTCTTGCCTAATTTTAATTTGGATAATCTGATTAAACAGGAGCGACAATACGGTGGGAAACGACTTGTTTCACAATTGCTAAACGATTATTTCAGCAGGAAATTGGTCGACGCCCTTGGGAAATTTTTGGCCTTGGATACCAAAATCGCCTCACTGAGTAAAGCTGATGCGAAGTTGATTGTCGATACGATCCATCGCTTCAAGGTAAAACCTGCGGGAGATAAGGGGTATGATAAAGCTGAGGTCATGCGTGGAGGAGTTTCAACGGAAGAGCTTCACTCCAAAAGCTTAATGTCTAAAAAAGTTGAAGGCCTTTATTTCGGAGGGGAGACTGTTGATATTACAGGATGGCTTGGCGGCTATAATTTCCAATGGGCTTGGGCTAGTGGTTACGCCATCGCCCAAGATATTTAGGTGTGTGAGCTATTATTCATGTTGTGAATTTGATATCTTATCGACAGATTTCTCAGCATAGAGTTCTGTGGCAGCTGTCAAGCGCTGTTTTATTCTCGTTTGTAAATTTCTTGGCGAGAGTACTTTAATGGATTCGCCAAAACCTAAAATTTCTCTTTCCAGTTCAAAGTTAAGTACAACATCGATGCGAATTAAGATTGAGCCATCCTCCTTTTTGTCTAAAATCTGCTGTGAAGGATGTAAGGGTTTTGTTGCTACATAAGGTGCATTTTTTGCATTGACTTGCAATATCACCCGCTGGCCGCGGTCTTTTTGTGTCTTCGTTACGCCTATGGTATCCGAAAAGTAACGTTCGAAATCGACCCCTGTATATTCCTTGTATGAATTTTTGCCCATTTCCTCGATGGCATTGATTCGATCAAGCGCCAGCGTCATTAATCCTTCATTCTTTTTATGCTGACCAATTAGAAACCATCGATTCCGATATTCTTTTAAGAGATAAGGGGAGAAGACCAGATCCTGCTGTTGTGTTGCTTTGAACGATTGGTAGCTGATCAGGAGTGGTGTTTTTTCACGAATGGCTTGATGCAGCGGGCTGATAAAAGAAAGGCCTTTTAGCAGGTTGTTACTTTCCATTTGTATAATGGAAGGTGAATTGTCCTTTTTGGTATGGATGCTATCTTCAAGCCGTGCAACAATATCGCTCATTTCATCAAAACTGGAGAAACCGCTCACATGCTTAAGTACTTCTACTGCCTCCTTCATTTTTTGCATGTCACCGACGGAAATCGGTGAATTGCTAATGCTATAGTTGGGATCTTCATAGGTGTAGAATTTTCGGTGCAACACCACAATAGGCGCATTGTAGCCAAGTTTATTGCTACGCATGAGTTGAATATCACCTTGTATGGTACGTTTACTTATCCCATTTTTGATTCCTTCAAATTCATAAAGTGCATCGGAAACCTTTTCCATGAGATCTTCCAAGGTCCATTTACGATGTCGCAAGCGAAGGCAATGGTCAATCGTTTTATAACGTATGAGGGCTAGTTTATTGAGTGCCATGTTTTTTTTGTTAGATTGAAAATACAAAAACTTTCTTTATCTACGCAAGGTAATTGCGTAGATTTTTGTGCCTGTGATGCTAAATGAATGGTCTTTTCGAAATTGAAAAGAAATTCGGGTTTATCCGAGTAAAATAGCTACTTTTGCGCAGAAGCAAACTGGTTCTATCGCTGCTCTTTTTTGAGAGGAGAGGAAAGTCCGGGCAACATAGAGCAACACGCTTCCTAACGGGAAGGCTGTTATGAAAATAGCAGACAGAAAGTGCCACAGAAAATATACCGCTTTTCGGAGTAAGGGTGAAAACGTAAGGTAAGAGCTTACGGTCTTGTATGGTGACATATATTACGGTAAACCTCGTGTGTTGAAAGACCAAATAGGTTGCGAAATTCGAAGGCTGCTCGTCTTCTTTCAATGTATTGGAATTCGTAATGGGTAGGTTGATTGAGTTTGTCAGCGATGGCAAATCTAGATAAATGATAGAAATTCCACTTCGGTGGTCTACAGAACCCGGCTTACAAGGTTTGCTTCTTTTTGCTAATTGCCAAAAAAAACTTATATTGATTCCCGTAATTGAAAAAATAGCATAACTCTCGATTTATGAGTACAATTTTAATCATTGATGATGAGCGCGCCATCAGAAGTTCGTTGCGTGATATCTTGGAATATGAAGATTATACGATTTTAGATGTCGACAATGGCCGGGATGGATTAGATATTTTAAAAAAGGAAAAAATAGATCTTGTTCTCTGCGATATCAAGATGAATACGATGGATGGGATGGAAGTTTTGGCGGAAGCACACCAAAGCAGCCCGGATATCCCTTTTATTATGATCTCAGGACATGGTACGATTGAAACAGCTGTTGAAGCGGCGAAAAAAGGAGCATTTGACTTTTTAGAAAAACCGCTGGACCTGAACAGATTATTGATCACCGTTCGGAATGCACTGGATAAAAGTTCCCTAGTCACCGAAACCAAAGTACTGAAACGAAAAGTTAGCAGTTCGAAAACTAAAGATATATTGGGTGAGTCTGGGGCAATCAAACGTATTAAAGAGACAATTGATCGCGTAGCACCGACAGAAGCACGTGTATTGATAACTGGAGCAAATGGTTCGGGAAAGGAGCTTGTGGCACGTTGGCTGCATGAGAAATCGAATCGTGCGCAGGGACCGCTTATTGAAGTGAACTGTGCTGCGATACCTTCCGAATTAATTGAATCAGAATTATTTGGCCATGAAAAAGGATCCTTCACTTCAGCTATTAAACAGCGTATCGGAAAATTTGAACAAGCGAGTGGTGGAACATTGTTCTTGGATGAGATCGGAGACATGAGTCTATCCGCTCAAGCTAAAGTGTTAAGGGCATTACAGGAACATAAAATCACCAGAGTGGGTGGCGATAAAGAAATTGACGTCAATGTCAGGGTAGTAGCCGCGACCAATAAAGATCTCTTGAAGGAAATTGAGGATGGCAATTTTAGAATGGACTTGTATCACCGCCTGTCGGTAATCTTGATTCATGTACCTGCTTTGATCGACCGTGTGGATGATATTCCCCTGCTTTCAACAAATTTTTGTGAAGAAATCTGTATGGAATATGGGATACCTGTGAAGGAAATTACGACTGCGGCCATGCGGGAATTGAGCCATCTTCCCTGGACAGGTAATATTCGGGAATTGCGCAATATGATTGAACGTTTAATTATTTTGAGTGATCGATCTATTACAGATAAAGATGTTGTCGCATTTGCTAATCCTTCTCGTGAACCGGTAAACGGTATAGCGCATGAAAAAGGCGCAACGAATTATGGTTTAGATATGGACTCCTTTGATTCGTTTCAAGATTATAAAGATCATGCGGAGAAAGAATTTATAAAATATAAATTGGAAAAAAATAATTGGAACGTCTCCAAGACGGCCGACGATTTAGATATTCAACGTAGCCATCTGTATAGTAAAATAGAGAAGTTTGGTCTAAAAAGAGATTAATCACTTCGTGAAAATTTAGTCTAGCAGCGGTGAACGAAAATTGCAGCTCGCTTGGGCAAACCGATAAAAAAAGAGATTCCTTAAGGAATCTCTTTTTTTATCGGTAGAGAGGAGACAGCTGAAGTCCTCGGGCTAAGTGTCGGCACACACTCAACCAAGTTATAATTCTTGTGTTTTTAAAATGGCCTTTACATTGGCAACAGATATTTCTGTATAATTATTTATATAATCATCACTTGCAGGCAATTCTTCTTTTTTATGGGTTGAAAGTACGGCAACAACTTTCATTTCAGCATTTTTCGCTGCGGTAATACCAGAAAAAGAATCTTCAAAAACAATACAGCGGTCAACAGGAATTTGCAGGTTTTCTGCAGATTTTAGGTAAACCTCAGGATGTGGCTTATGTAGTTTCACATCTTCGCTGCTCAGTGTGGACGAGAAGAGCTGGCGTATATTCAATTCGTCCAGAATTAAATCCATATTCTCTCGTGGAGCTGATGTCGCCACAGCAAGCTTAAAACCGTTATTCTTTAATTCTGTCAGAAATTCAATCAGGCCCTTAATAGGGGCAACGTGCTCTTTATAAATGACTCTAAAAAGCTGCTCTTTTTCAAATTCAAGGGTCCGCAGTTCCTCAGGGGATATCGGACGTTGAAAGAAATGTTGCATAATGTAACTATTATGCTTACCATACATATGCTGCTCAAATTCCTCTTCTGTCGCCTGTTGTACATTGTGGTTTTTAAAAAAAGCTCTAAAAGCTTCCGCATGGAAAGGGTTGGTGTGGCTGATAACACCGTCCATGTCAAATATCGCTGCGTATTCTGTCATTGAGCTAATATACAATAATTGCCTTATTTGATCGATTTTACTCCTTCATATTCTGGTAAATATTTTCTTCCGACTAGAGAAAGCTTAGATTAAAGCGTCCCTTGTCGCAGCTGCTTACCTCATTATGAAATTGGAAAAAGTCTTCATAAGTACTGGCAGGATAACTGCCTTCAAAAAGTTCCAGTTTTCTGTAGGTGAACAGTTTATTGTCTTTTATTTCTGACCTAAATTCATATTTTCCAAATGGTTTCTCAATAATTTTCTTCTCAGAAGTTATGTTTTTGAGCATATTTTCTGGAAGGGCAATGCTAATGCTATCGATATCGGCGTAGCCTCTTTCAATGAAAATATCTTCCGTTCTATTTCTACTTTCGGCAATGCTGGAATGTGTATTGAATAAATTAGGCTGGATCAAAAGTTTATTACCATTTTTCACCGCATAGTTTTTAATAAAAATATTCAGGTTCTCCTCGATAAATGGATTTTCCTCCTTATGTTCAATATAGTTTACCTGATTAAAATTGATATTGTCTATATTATAGTATTCCGTGAGGAGCTTATTCTTATCATTATTGCTGGCTAAAAGCACGTCCATATGGTTCTCATATTGGGCTCCGTAGAATTTGGTGTTTAAGGTCCCCTGGATGCTTCCGTCTTCCGAAAGTTTTAGGTCGGCATAGCGCAATTGAAGGTTGGTGGAGTTAATGTATTTCGGTGTATGCATGATAACTCCGCCATTTTCGGTACAGGCAACGACATCTCTATCGTCGGTAAAGTCGCTAAGAAAACCAAATGGAAGGTTTTGGCTCGTGCATTCCAGCCAGGTCGTATCATTTTTGAATGGAATACATAGAATGACGTGATTACCGTCCTGGGCATTTGCAAAGGTTTTGTGGAAACTTTCTTTGCGTCTGCCTGCTTCGACAATACAGTAATAGGAAGGGATATTGACGGCCGACAACATGCTTCGCATGTAATTGGCCAGTGCTTTACAATCACCATAACCTAAGCGGTCAACCTCAGAAGCGGGAAAGGGCTCCAAGCCCCCAATACCGATTTGGATGCTGATGTAACGTGTATTTTTTTGTAAGTAATTGTATAGAATCTTTGCTTTGTCCTTATCTGAGCTTGCGTCTTTTGTTAATGCAATAAATTTTTGTTTAGACGCTTCCGTCAAATCGTCTTTTTTGTTCAATAGGCTGTTGGATACCCATTGGCCAAATTCTTTCCAGTCCCCGAAATTTCCTGTCTTACCATAATAAATAAAATTTTTGGGAACGATGAGTACGTTTGTTCTTTTCAGGCTAGGGTTGGGGCTATAAGATTCCTCTTTTTTTGCCGCGATCTGTTCAGCATTCCATGTTTTACTTTCCGTTTTGTCATTTTTCTCTTCTTTGATACTTCCTTTATAATTCGTTGTTTCAATTCGACATTCTGTGCCTATTGGTGCAATAAATTGAAAGCTGCTTTTTTCTACAGATACATTATTGGACACTTCAGGAGTCCAAGATGGAATGATCAAGTTTTGTTTACTCCTAACCTCGTATTGGTATTCGACGGTGTAGGGATAGCTATGGTAGTCAGGTACAAATAGTTTTACCCGGGAATCGGCAAACATCGTACTATTGTCCACAGCGCTAATATCTTTGAAATCTTTCGTTGCAATTTTCTTTTGCAATATTCCCATTTCATTATAGATAGCCCCTTTAAGACTCTTGATCTCGGTAGATTTATTATAATATACTGGGAGCGTGGCATACCGGTCTCCATTTTTATTATACACTGTTATGGCACAGGTTATGGTGGTGATGACTTGTTCGGGAGATTTTATTTCTACCACCGTTTTATCATTGCGCACCGTAGCGACAGCCCTGCTCTTTAATGTACTTGGAATATTGGCGACGTCGTAGTTATCTTGCCCAATTGCGAGGATCGGAAGCAGGAAGTATAGTAAGTTGATGAATACGATTTTCATTTTTTACCGATTAATTTTATGTCTAGCTTTTGTTGTTGAATAATACGTGAATACAATTCTTTGAGCGAAAAATACTCATCGACTGAAAAGATGGGTTTGTTGAACGCGAGGCTCTGTAGTATTTCAAGTTGATTGCCATTGACCTGCGTTACATATCTATATTTTGCAGTTGACTCCGGGAGCGCTAACGATGCATTCTGAGGCTTCTCAGCAATTTCATAATGATCAGGAATGGTCAATTTAACGGAGTACAATGTTTTGGATTTAAAACCCATATCAACCGGATAAGTTCTTTCCTGTGCTTTAAAGGGGTTGTAGGAAATCCTGTCAATAATATTTGGAGCCAATACGAGTATGTCTTGTTCCATTTGTTTGGAGACATCTAGGATAACATCAAATTCTTCTATCAATAGTTGATCGATATCCTCCAGGTTTTGAATACTTGATTTTGTTAACGTGATATTGGGCATTTCTTCGTCTAGTTTTTCCCAGTATTCCTCCAAAGAGTTGAATTTGGCAATATGTTGCCGCTTTAGGAGTGCTTTGTTACCGCTACTGCTTATGGTGAGTTTTCCCTTGATTTTAAATTGGTCATTCAGAGACCCTTCCAAGATATAGTTTACATCGGAAGATTCTTGAGCCGTAAGTGGAAACCAATCGGAACTTTTTTTGGAGTAGATGATTCTTCCCCGTTCATTTAAGCATTGTAAAGGGAGCTGTCCAAAAGGTAAATATAAATTGGAGGCATCGAGTTTATACTTTACACCGTCTATATCCACGCAAGCGATGACGTAATCAAAGTCCGATAATACCGGGAATAGGCCATTGGGTGTACCATTTCGACGTGTTGATAAAATAATAGGATAGGCTTCCAGATCTGCCGCCAATAAAGCAGTTACCAGTGCTAAATTGATGTCGCCAATATTCCCGGTTCGTTTTTCCAGTGCTTTTTCAATACCAGTTTCAGCATATTTACCTAAATAATTATTCCATTTTATTTGTTTGTTGATATAGTTATATATCTTTTTTGCTTTTTCTAATTTGGTGTCAGTGGGCGATAGAATTGTTGCTAAATTGGCTTTGAATAAGTCTGTTTTTTTTAATTGACCTCCAAAAGTCTTTTCATTCATGAGGTCTGTATCGACGTCCTTCCAGGTTTTGCTAAATGTCTTCTTGCTGCCTGTGCTCGGATAAAAGATCGATTCAAGCTCATAATAGATCGCAGATTTGAAATTGGTTGGCGAAGTCATGTAATCCTCTTCCATAAATGCCGGAATGTTCTTCATGGTATAGGTCAATTTTGAACAATCCATTCGCAGCCCATCCAGGAAAATAAATTCTTTCAGTGCTTCGGCTTTTTGATCGCTAAGCTTGTAGGGGCCGCGTAAAACTACATTGTAGGCGAAGGAAGCGGGAATAATTGCGATATATTGGCTTTGTATTTTGGGGATATCATCTTGGAATTCCCATGTCTTGAAATTAAATAAATCCTGCTCCAGCGTCCGATAAGACACTTCAATAATAGATCCTTCTTTAATATTCGGAAGGGTGAACTTATTAAGATCCAGATAGGCTGAGTAATTTTCCTTGAAAACTTTTTTATTTTCAAGCTCTGTTTTCTCGATCCTACCATTTTCTAAATTATACGTAACAGCCTTTAGTTCGTCAAAATAGTCACGGACGTAACTCCCGCGTTTATACGAAGGAATTTCAAAATTAGCTTTTTTAAACCCTTCTTTGTTATTGATCCGGATAATTACATGGTATTCATGTTGAAGTTTTACGCGATTATCATAATCATCAACAAAGACAGAGCTCCGTCCAAACTCATTGAGCACGATTGCATTGGCATTGCTATCCAGATCTGTTCGTGAAAAATCTGAAATAGAAACTTTACCAAAGTCAAAAGTCTGGGCTATACTATTTGTATAAATAGAAAATATTAAAAATAGCGTTAAAAACTGGCGCATAACTATAGGTGTAATAATTCACGAATATAAGTTTTTAGCCAAAATTAAACGATACTTCCGGATAATTATTTATCTAGTTGCAAAAGATTATTAATGATTTCGGTGATGTTATCGACCTCTTCACCATCTTCCAGCATAGAGAATGCAAGATAGGTGGCGTAGATTTCAGGACTGAATTTTACGTGCTTATCAGCGATAAACCGGTCGATCTGTTCTTCATTGCATTCAAAATGAATACTTTGTAATTCATTGAAAAGATTGGTTGAGATGGTCTGATGATTTTCACCACAGGCAAATCCTGCAATAATATGGAATAGAAACTTATCGGTTATTTCGTCATCTTCCTTTTTAAACATAGCACGAATATGCTTATAATCGAATTTAGTTTTTGCGCTATTCACAATAGTGTCCCAAATCTGATACTCTGCTTTAGTCTCCATAGCTCGCTTTAAATTTATATTGGTATAAGCAATATAGCAAAAATAATTTGATTTTTGGCAAGGATAATGAAACTTAGTGGTCTATTCAAATAACCGCAATTAGCGGTCTATCTGTAGGCATAAAATTCAGCAGATCCTCAGGTAAAGGAGGGGATATCGATTATGATGAAGAGCTTATGCCTGCAATAAGGTGTAAACTATTTCCCCTAAAAAGCAGCCTAATATCACACCAAATAGAATTGACAAAATCACCTTTAACCAGACTGGGCTTGTTTCTAAAATCAGTTTCATGGAGCAAAATTGCTTTAAAAATATACTTTAATAAAGAATTTTCTCTTTTTTAAGGCTAGCTGTGGCGATACGATGACATGAATTTTGGCCTTTATGGTATGATAATTGAAAATTAATAGTTGGATTCGATTTTTTTAGTAATTTAAGTCGGAAATTGAAATTGTTGAAATAGCCTGATTTATAATTATGATAACACGAATAGTATTGACAATTGTTCTTTTCACTTTAACAAAAGTTGGGCTTGGCCAGCAGGTGAATATGGAGAAAATTCGAAAAGAATATGCGGAGGCCGTGAAGGACGAGGATCTGTGTGAACATAATTTGGAGACATTGACCGAAGGGGCCAAATCGCCGACAGAGAAAGCCTATCTAGCCGCCTATCAAATACTGTTAGCGAAACATATCGGCAATCCATTTAAGAAAGTTGGGCAATTCAAAGAGGGGAAAAAGCATTTGGAAGAAGTGATTAAGGAAAATCCAAACCATATTGAAGCGCGGTTTATACGTTGGAGCGTACAGGTGCATGCGCCTTCTTTTTTGGGCTACAACAATAATATCCTTGAGGATAAAAATTTCCTGGTTAAAAACCTTTATAAATTACCCAATGAAGAGGCTAAATCCATTATTTATAATTATCTCAAAGGCGCCAATCCTTATCTTAAAGGTGGGCAAGTATTTAGCGCTACAGAGTTGAAGGAGCTAGCCCAATAGGACGTTAAAGGTTGTTAATTTGACAAGACTGTGGGGTATTTTGGCTAGAATATTGCGTATCTTGCTATATGAATTAGTTCAACATCTACAAAAAGAGTATATCATGAAGAATTTAGTTTTTCCAATGACTGTATTAACGGCCAGTTTGTTTGTTGTCGGATGTGGTGTCAGCAAAAAGCAATATGCTGGTTTACAGTCCGACTATAGTAAATTGCAAACGGAGCACAGTCAATTGACCAAGCAATATCAGGATGGACAACTTCAATTAGCTGAAGGCCGGACGCGGATCAAGAGCTTAGAAGATCAGTTGGCTTCTGAACGTCAAAATAATGCGGACCTCCGATCAGCTTATGCTGCTTTGCAGAAATCGCTCGATAACAGTATTAATCAGAATTCACAGGGAAATATTAATATTTCTAAGCTGGTTGATGAAATTAACGCTTCAAATAAATACATTAAGCATCTCGTTGAGACGAAAAACAAATCCGATTCCTTGAATCTGGTATTGACCAATAATTTGACAAGATCACTTAGCCGTGAGGAACTGCAGGAAGTTGATGTACAGGTATTAAAAGGGGTCGTTTATATCTCACTTGCTGATAACATGCTTTACAAATCCGGTAGCTATGAAATTAATGATAGGGCCGATCAGACGTTAAGCAAAATTGCGAAAATTATACAGGATTATAGAGATTATGAAGTTTTGATTGAAGGTAATACCGATACGGATCCAATTTCTAAACCTAATATTCGGAATAACTGGGATTTAAGTACCCTGAGAGCCTCTTCTGTGGTACAGGCTTTACAAAATAAATACGGTGTGGATCCTAAGCGTTTAACTGCAGGTGGTAGAGGAGAATATAATCCAATTGCAGATAATACGACCGCGCTAGGTAAGCAACGGAATCGAAGAACGCAGATTATTATAACCCCTAAATTGGATCAATTTATGGAGTTGATTGATAAGGCCCCGGAGGCTACCGAGGTACCATCGGCACAATAGATTTTAATTAGGTAAATAAAAAAATCCTTTCCAAAATGGAAAGGATTTTTTTATTATCCAAAGAATTTACTTGGATCAAAGCCGTGTTCTTTTAATACATCATCTGGTACACCATTCCAGACTCCAGGTTTATTTCCGGCATAGCCAATATCTTTTACACCCATTTCACTGGTGTAAAATCCTGAAGAAGTCAGGTTGCGCATCAATGAAAAGAAGGCGGCACCTTGTTTCATTTCCGGCCTTGCCAAATCAGGGTAGGCGATATCATCCACCAACGCAAGTTGATCTTTTGCGCTACATTTGATAAATACTGTTCCGTAACGCTTTTTGGACTGGAGGTCGAGCCAACGAAGTCCGCCGCGCATCGGGATTTTATTATCAGGCAAATCTTTTACAATAAATTCGATAAAATCGGGTACTCCCGCTTCCGAAGCGCTTCCTGAAATATTGTCCTTAGGAATAATAATGTCAGCCAAAACAGTGATTGTCGCCATTTCATGTTCGTCGAAAAACTTTTCGGCGTATAATTGTTCTGTGCGTTCATATTCAAAATCCTGGACTCCAGGTAATTTTTTGCCATTGTCTGCTGCTGCATTTTTAGCATCTTTTGAATTGCAGGCTGCGGTTAAAAGACCAGATCCAGCTGCAATTAATCCTAATGCTCTTAAAGATTCTCTTCTATTCATGCTTTTAACCGTTTAATTTTTTCTTTTCTTGAAGTATATATTCTGCTGTTCGCATCGATAAAGCGAGTATTGTCCAGGTCAGGTTTTTGTCACCTTGTTGAACAAATGGTCCCGCATCGACGACATAGAGATTTTTACAATCGTGGGCTTGTCCCCATTTGTTCAATACGGAGGTTTTCGGGTCATTTCCCATTCTTGTGGTACCGCCTTCATGAATAATTTTTCCTGGAGCTTCTAGCCCGTACAATGTATCTGCTCCGGGTATTTTAGAAGTGATGACAGCGCCCATTTCGTGCATAATAGACTGAAATGTCTCTTGCATGTGCTTGGCTTGCGCGATTTCTTCATTGGCCCATTTGTAGTTGAAACGTAGTACAGGAATTCCGAATTTGTCGACTTTATCGGGGTCAATTTCACAATAATTGTCTTTTCTTGCCAATGCCGTTCCGCGTCCTGCCATGCCGACATTTGCACCATAATAGCTGCGGAAATCTTCTTTTAATGCAGTACCATAACCGCCTTTGGCCTTTGACTTTCCAGCTGAATTTTTTGCATGGTCATTTACTTTCGGTACCCAATTCAAAAATCCATAAGATGGCATATGTAAACCACCGCCGTATTCGATGTGGTAACCTCTAGGGAAGTTCAATTTGGCATTATCTTCCCACCATGGTGAATAAATATGGACACTTCCAACGCCATCTTCATTATAACGCTTCCGGTCGAGTAGCTGTGGTAAAAAGCCCGATAAGCTGGCTCCCGTAGAATCGTGGAGATATTTTCCAACTAAACCGCTGCTATTACCAACACCACCAGGATGTGATTTTGATTTGGAGTTTAACATGATCCGCGCACTTTCACAGGCACTAGCACCCAAAATAACGGTTTTCCCCTTAACGGTATATTCCTGCAAATCCTTGGTGTTAACATAAGAAACACCAACTGCAATTCCTTCATCATTTGTAATGACTTCTCTTACCATTGCATTGTCTATCACCTTCAGGTTACCCGTTTTCATCGCTGGAATAACCAGACAAGATGAAGAGGAAAAGTCTCCATAAACTTTACATGCACGACCACATTGCCCACAGTAGAAACAGGTACCTCGATCTTTAATATCTTTTGATACTTCGGTTAATACCGCCCCTCTTCCTGGAATCACTGGAACTCCAGCTTTTTTTGCACCTTTTGCAATATATAGTTCGTTTAAGCGTGGCTTAGGTGGTTTCATAAAAATACCATCGGGTTCGTTATGAATACCTTCTGCCGTGCCATATATTCCGATCATTCGATCTACACGGTCATAAAATGGCTTAACCTCTTCATAAGTAATAGGCCATTCATCCGTTACTCCATCCTTTGGCTTGAAATCGTCAGGTCCCATACGCAATGAAATTCGACCCCAGTGGTTGGTTCTGCCGCCCAGCATGCGTGCTCTAAACCATTCAAATTCAGTTCCCGCTACTTTGCTGTAGGGTTCGCCTTCGATTTGCCAGCCACCAAAGGCTGCGTCAAAATCCCCGAATGGTCTTGTGGTACCCGCACCTCTTCTTGGGGATTCCCAAGGCCAGCGTAGTTGTAACGAATCTTTTGCTGGGTCATAAAAAGGACCTGCTTCCAGCATCAATACTTTAAGCCCCGCATGTGCAAGTATATAACCTGCCATACCACCACCTGCGCCGGAACCAACTACGATGGCGTCAAATAATTCGGGATTTTCTTTAATTTGATAATCTGACATAATTAAATGAAGTAATTAATTGAGAGGCCTGTGCGATACATTTGCCTGAAGGCTTACTATGTAAATGTGGAGGTTCAATTAATTTAATGGTTATTGTTTCATGTTTAAAATCATCGTGAATATATCGATAAAAATTTGTTTTTTTTAATTTAATTTATCGATTTAGCAGATTTTAAATAAAGAATATGGGATTGTTACAAAAAATACTCTGTTTTATTAAAATTTTATGGCGAGCGATACTAAATATTCCGTGTATTTCGTTGCAGCGAAATACACGGCGTTATCTTTTAGAGGTTTTTTAATTTGATGACTTTGTTTATATGGATTTCTTGTAGAAACACTTCATCGTGTGAAATGACGAGTAGGGTACCTTTATAAAGCTGAATCGCTCTGGTTAGCATCAGTATATTTTGAAGATCTAAATTGTTTGTAGGCTCATCAAGGATAATCAAATCGGGAGACTGTTGCTGGATGGTGAGACAGCATACTATCAGACGCATTTTTTCACCGCCACTCAATAGTTGGCAGGGCTTGTCCCAATCGTCTTTTCCAAATAAGAACCGATTGAGTCTAATTTTGATTTCATGTTCAGGTAGCGCGGCGGTATTGAATTGCTGCGCTTGCTCATAAATACTTAAATGTGGAGATAATATGGAATACGTCTGATCTAAATAGATTGCGCGAAATGATTGCCGCTCAATTTTTCCTTGTTCAGGCATTAGTTGGTTGAGAAGGAGTTTAACTAATGTTGTTTTCCCAGATCCGTTCGGGCCTTGGAGTGCGATACGATCCCCACTGAATAATTGAACGTTTATATTATCTTTCCAAAGCTGCTTTGCGTCATAGCTGAAATTGATGTTTTCGGCCTTGATCATACTTTTTCCTGTTGGAAAATTACTGTTTCCCAAATCTATTTTAATTTCATCCAATGCGGATTGTGAACCACGAAGTTCCTGTAGATCCGATCTGATATCTCCAATTTTGTCCTGGTGTACATTTTTAATTTTGGCGGTACTCTTTTCAGCATTATTACGTAACGTATTCATCATTATGCGAGCTACACCTGCCTTCTCCTGCTTTTTTTGACCACGGTTGTTTAGTCTGTTTTGGCGCTCGATTGTTTCTCTTTCTTTCTCTTTTGCGATTTTGATCGCTCTTTCCTTGTGGTGGATATCGTGTTGCAACGCATGGCGTTCGATCTCCTTTTGAGCCTCGTAAAAGGTATAATTACCCCCATATCGCTTGATGCCATTTGGGACCATTTCAGCCATGTCATCCAGTAAATTAAGCAGGGTTCTATCGTGGCTGACAACGACTATAGTATTTTTGCTTGATTGAATCCAATCGTATAGTTGTGTTCTGCTGTCCATATCCAAATGGTTGCTCGGTTCATCAAGAAGAATAAGCTCGGATCGATGAATCTGGATTCCGGACAATAAAACTTTTGTTTTTTGTCCACCACTAAGGGAAGACATTTGCTGAGCCAATTGTATGTTGGGCAGATCCCATTGTTTGAAAGCCTCTTGGCAACGTTCTTCCAAAGCCCAGTCATCTTGAAGTCTATTGAAATTTTCCTCAGACGCATCACCGGCCAATATGGCATAAAGAGCATTCAATTTTTTATCGATTCTAAGTGCTTCAGCCACCGTCTTATGCTCGAATTGTCCAACAACCTGAGGGACATAATAGGTGCTAGCGCTATTATGTATGCTCCCACTGGTCGGCGATAATTCTTTGGCAATCAGTTGTAGTGCCGTTGATTTTCCAACGCCGTTATGACCGATCAGTGCGATTTTCTCTTGCGCGTTTATGTGCAGATTTATGTTCTCAAACAATAAATCTTTATTTGGATGTATATAGGAAAGTTGTTGTAATGAAAGCATGTTGAAATTCTTTAAATGTTAGAAAAGACCATTTGGACGGGTATCGTCAATGGATGGTATTTATTTCGTTCTAAAGAATTTTAATCTTACATGCAGTTTTAACGATGTTGAGCGCTACAAATATAGCGTTTTTATTTTGATGTCGGGAAAGTTTTTGAGGAATAGTCAAATTGTTTATTTTTCTACTATTTGCTTGGGACAAATTGTACTTTTGAAAAAACGAATATTGTGAATAGAGTTCTCCTTATAGATGACGAAGAGAAGCTTCGGAAATTGCTGGCCAAAATTATTAGCCTGGAAGGTTTTGATGTGATCGAGGCTGCTGACATTAAATCGGGGTTAAAAAAGCTTGAAGTCAGTGATGTAGATGTTGTACTTTGTGATGTGAAGCTACCTGATGGTAATGGAGTTGAAACGGCTAAATTAATTAAAGAGCGGTATCCAATTGTAGAGATTATCTTATTGACGGCATACGGGAATATTCCGGATGGCGTTCGGGCGATAAAAAATGGTGCTTTTGAATACATTACGAAAGGAGATGACAATAATCGCATTATACCGTTGCTTTATAAAGCCTGTGAAAAGGTTGCATTAGCTAGAAGGGTGGAGCAGTTAGAAAAACGATTAGGCGACCGACTTTCTTTTGATAAGATTATTGGGAAATCCAGTGCAATAAAAGCGGCCATCGGCATGGCACAAAAAGTTGCTGTTACAAATACAACGGTCTTGCTAACGGGCGAGACCGGCACAGGTAAGGAGGTTTTTGCACAGGCAATCCATCAGGCGAGTTCAAGAAGAGATCGTAGTTTTGTGGCGATTAATTGTGCCGCATTTACAAAAGATTTGCTGGAAAATGAGTTGTTTGGCCATAAATCCGGTGCTTTCACTGGTGCGACTAAGGATCAACGTGGTTTGTTTGAAGAAGCGCATTTGGGGACTATTTTTCTGGATGAAGTCGGGGAGATGGCTTTGGAACTTCAAGCTAAAATTCTTCGTGTTTTGGAAACTGGCGAGTTTTTAAAAGTTGGGGACTCCAAACCAACGAAAGTGGATGTGCGCATCATAGCAGCAACCAACAGAAATCTCGAAACCGAAATTGCATCAGACCATTTCAGGAGTGATCTATTTTATAGGCTTTCTGTTTTCACGATTGAATTACCGCCATTGCGCGAGCGCATTGAAGATATAGCGACATTGGCGCAATACTACGCTGATATCTTTGCTTTAAAATCCAACTTGAAACCGTTGCAGATGACCCCTGAGTTTGTGCAGGCTTTGGAAGGCAACTTATGGCGGGGAAATATCCGTGAACTGAAAAATGTGATTGAACGCAGTGTGATTTTGAGTGAGGGTGGCGTATTAGGTGTGGAGAGCCTTCCTTTTGGTGAACGTGAGTATAGGGAAGGGGCAAACGTCTTGTCAAATTTTGCAATGTCCAACATGGAGAGGCAGCATATACAACGTGTATTAAAACATACGAATGGAAATAAAGCTGAAGCAGCTCGATTGTTAGAAATCGGCATCGCTACTTTGTATCGAAAAATTGAAGAATATCGAATCCAATGAAACTTAAAGCAAAGCTGACATTCGGGGTAGGATTTTTATTTTCTATGATCTTGCTGCTTGCGATAGTGAGTGGGTATTATGTTTATCGATTAAAAAAAGATACCAATAATATTTTAGTCGACAATTATAATACGCTGCATTATTCCAGAAATATGTTGCTGGCTTTGGAAGACCTTCATACGAATGGGAAGAGCATGGCGCTATTTGAAGATAATTTAAGACTCCAGAAGCGCAATGTAACCGAGCCTGGAGAACGGGCGGTGACCGAACGTATAGATCAACACTTTTTGAGTTTAAAGAAACAGGTGAAAGATGCAACAATTGCTGCTGACCTGCACAAAGATATATTTCAGTTAATGTATCTTAATATGCAGGCGATTGAACACAAAAATAATATTGCCAATGCAACAGCTGAAAAAGCAATTTTGGCCATCTCCATTGTAGGTGCGCTTTGTTTTATGATGGCATTTGTATTGCTTGTGAACCTCCCTCTAGCCATTGCTGGCCCAATTGTACAATTAACTGATAGTATTAAACAAATTGCTGCTGGGAACTATAAAAGGAGACTTCACTTTAAGCGAAAGGATGAATTTGGAGAAGTGGCGCATTCGTTCAATACAATGGCTCAAAAGCTCGAGGAATATACAGAAAGTAAATTGGGTAAGATCTTGCAGCATAAAAAGAGAATTGAAGCGCTTATCGATAATATGCATGATGCAGTTATAGGGGTAGATGAAGAAAAAAGAGTGCTTTTTGCAAATGAACCCGCGTGTTTGCTTTCGGGGTTAAAGCACGCCGCATTTGAGGGAAAAAAATTAGCGGAAATAGCATCTTCCAATGATTTACTTAATAAGCTTCTCGATAAGATTGACTCTTTAAATCAGAAATCTGAGCGTCTGGATTTAGTTCAGATCTTTGCCTATGGAAAAGAAAACTACTTTGAATTGGAGGTCATAGACATTAATGTTGTACCAACAGGAGAGGAGAGTACGCATTTTATTGGACAATTTATTTTGTTGAAGAATGTGACAAGTTTTAAGGAACGTGATGTAGCGAAAACAAATTTCATTGGAACGGTATCTCATGAATTGAAGACACCAATCGCATCAATACGTATGGGGATCCAATTGCTCGAAAATAAGCGGATAGGAACGCTGAATGAAGAACAAAAAGACCTGCTTGAGGGAATTGCTGACGATACAGAGCGGCTCCTAAAAATTACAGGGGAACTTTTGGATATTGGGCAGGTGGAGAGCGGCACCATTCAGATGAAGCTGAATCCTGCGGCTATCGGACCGATTATAGATTATGCGCTGTTAGCCAACCGGTCAATGCTTGACCAAAAGCAAATTCACATAGCGCTTGAACTGGAGGAGGATCTTCCGATGGTTTTTATTGATAATGAAAAGACGGCATGGGTATTGACGAATTTGTTGTCCAATGCAATTCGTTATTCAGATAAGGGAGGGACAATTTCTCTTGCTGTAAAAAGAATAGGAGCAAGGGTGCTTTTGCGTGTTGAAGATCAGGGACAGGGAATTCCCGTACAATATTTAGCGAAGATTTTTGATCGCTATTTCCGAGTTCCAGGGAGTACAAAGGGGGGGACAGGTTTGGGATTGAGCATAAGCAAAGAATTTATCGAAAGCATGGGGGGAGAGATTGATGTGCAAAGTGTTTTTGGAACTGGAAGTATATTTTTCGTTTACCTTCCTATTGCGTCGCTTAAACAATCCACTTAGAAAAAGGAAGAGTCAATGAAATGCTCTTCCTTTTTTGCTTAAGAGGGATTTAAAGATCCTGCAGCTTGCTAGGCAGAGGCTGCAGGATAGGCACCCGCTAAAGTTTTATTTCATTGTCATCGATCAGTTTTGCATCACGTGTGTTTTTTTGAACGGCGATAGCTGAAAAAATACTCAATGAGAAGGACATGGCATAGAATCCTTTTTCACTTAGGAGCAGATCCGCATTCCATAAGCCTACGGTTAATAGCACGACGGCGGCAATTGTTGCAAACCAACTTAAACCATAATATAACTCGGTAACTGCTAGTCCTTCTGCTTTATCTCTTACACTTTTTTGAACGGAGATAACGGCAAATAGCGCAAATAGTAAAATTGTAAAATAATACCCTTTTTCATTTAATGCCATTGTTGCATTCCATAAACCTACACAATAGCCAACGGTACCAACCAATAGTGCGGTCCATGAAGCTCCGATAAAGGCGCCTGTTGGTTTAAAGGGGTTTCTTTTGTTTAAATTTCTTTCAGCTTTTTTTTCTTCAATCATGTTTTTTAGCGGTTCCATAATTTTCTTGTTTTAGTTTTAATTTGTTGTTGTTTTATGATTCAAATATCCACAGTAGCTGATTATTTTAAAAATTGATTTTATAAGAATACTGACGATATAATTTTGTTTAATATATTTGTTTAATTCTAAATTTAAGCTATGGCAGACGCGATATCAGATTTGATGTTATTATTGAATAAAGATGATATTAAGGATTTTAAAGCCTTTTTGAAACGAAAGAACAAGCGTAATGATGTGAAAAATATCAAGCTACTTGAGATTATAGAAACTGATGATATAAATAAGCTGAAAAAGTTATATGACCCCATTAAAAATCGGGATGCTTATCACGCGTTGAGAAAGAGGCTTCATGATAGTCTTTTGTTTTTTCTTTCAAATAAGGTTTTTGAACGAGACAACAGTGAGGCTCACGAGGCGTTGCGATTATTTGTTGTGGGGCGTTTTCTATTGGAAAGCGAGTTCATCAAGATTGGATTTAAATGCCTTCAACGGGCTGAGGAAAAGGCTCTTGTTCTTGAACAGTTTAGCTTGCTGAATGAAATCTTGCAAATCAGACTACAATATGCCCATTTAGATTTGACTGTCAATTTGGAATTGCTCATCGATCGTTTTACCGAAAATCAGCAAAAGTTGCAGCGGGAGGCTAAATTTCAGATAGCTTATGCACTATTACGTTCTGAACTGCAGGCTATTCATTTGAAAGCAAAAATAATTGATCTCAATAAGTTGATTTTGAGTACGCTGAGCAAGTACCGTATTTCTTTGGATGATCTCTTATCATTTAAATCACTCTATCAACTTCTGTACATTGCAAATGAGTATGCCGCAATACATCAAAACTATACACTGGTTCGTTCTTTTTTAAAAACAGCAGACAATTTTTTAATGAAGTATGATGAACAATCGGCGCATCACGTATTTTATTATCTTCATATTTTGTACTATCTGGCCAATTTTAATTTGAGGAATGGATTTTTCAACGAAAGCATGGTGTATTTAGAACGCTTGAAAGAAGTTTTATGCCAAGGAAACGCGGTTTTTCGAGCCCAGTTTCAGTTGCGGTGCTATTTGTTGATGGCATTGAATTTCCATTACCTCGGCGATGGAATAAAAGGTCTTTCCGTATTAAGGGCGGGGATTAAACAAGCGCCAGCAAAATCAAACGAGGTTGATCTTGCAGATTTACAGTTGTGTTTAGTGATGTTTTTAACGCAATTTGAAGATAAAACAGCATTGATTGAGCTTCGACAGTTGATTCGAACAGATGCTTGGTACGAGAAGAAAATGGGCATGTTGTGGACGATCCGGAAGAGTCTGCTTGAAATTCTGATCCATATCCAATTCAAACATATCGATTTGGCAACCTTGAAATTAAAAAGCTTTGTCGGTAGGTATAAAAAATACTTACTGAATGTAAAGGAAAATAGAGTGATTGATTTTGTTAAATTGGTGGAGAAATATCTTTTAAATCCTACAATTATTCAAGTGAAATCCTTTCGGGAAGCTGTTGAAGCTCTGGTAAAAAATGAGGAAAATAAGGATTTGTTTGTTATGGGCTTTCTTGCTTGGCTAAAGGCTCTCGTTATGTCTCAAAATCCTTATCAGGTTTTATTGCGTTTGATGAAAGAAGATATATAGATAATTAGTAATAGATATGTAAGATGATCTGTTTCTTTGAGGAATCAATTAGGTCCTGTAGTCTTTTGTAGAATTCGACGTTTACCATAGGGCATCCTTCACTGAGACATACTGGATCAACTTGTTCATCGTAGGGCATGCGGTCATATTTGTGTAGAACGATGTCTCTAGCATATGCATTGCTATTGGAGCTATCTAAGCCATATAATTTATACGCCTTTCCAAATTTCCCATTATACGAGCTGCCGATAGCATAGCTACCTAGCGACGTCGCATGAGAGTTATCCGTGTTGCTGAATTGCAAATGGTTCTTTTTTCCGGTTTCGGAACCGGATCCATGGGCCACCAGGCCCTGATCAAGAATCCGGTCTGTTGTTAGATCGACGACAAAAAAACGATTTCTTCCCGAGGGTCTTCTCATATCCAAGAGAAAGGATATGTCACTATTGTACGTTTTGTTGTTTGTGATGCGTTTTTTTACTTCCTTTATTGCCATCGTATAGCGGAAAGAGTCTGAAGGGGCATTTTCTTCCTTATCAACAACGGCCAAAAGCGTGTTCCTTTGAATGGTTTTGTATGTGATAAGGCCAATGCCAAGGATAATAATCAAAAGAATGATTTTATTCACATAAATAAAGCATAATTCATCAAGTACTTTTGTTAGAACTTATGTCAGTTGTGCAAGAAGCCTATTCTATTTGTTTATAAAATCGTTCGAAGGTTTTCCAGTATTTATCTTTGTAGATGCTATAATCAATTTGAAGAATTTCCCTGTATTGTTCGATTAATCGATCAATCGTTCGTGAGGCTTTTCGGAATTCTGTACAAGCTAAGTAAATTTCCCTTAGACTATCGGCGGTTTCTCTACCGATATTAAGAAATCCAATATCATTTGGAAGACTGTTCATTAATTCTTCTTCAAATTTATCCATTAAATCGTAGATTTCCTGATCGGGCATACCATTGGTTGCCGTTCCGTCATAGCTAATCTTTAATGTAACTATCCAGGGGTGAGAAGCTTTTCCATCCCAGTCTAATAAGGTCGTATTTATGATGGCAAATATGGGTAAGTCATTCTCCAGGGTGCCCTCAAAAGCGGTGTATGTATCATCTGCAGTTAGGTGTCTAACGTCGGTATATTTTTCCACAAATTCCTTTTCCCGCCAGATCAAATAGTCTTTTAATTTAAGTAGTGGAATCAGCTCTTCTGCTGCAAGCTCTTTTGAGGTTACATTTAGGTTGTCTATAGCTATAATCGAGTTCAATTCACCAATGTAATTGTCGAGAAATATTTCTATCCCATGGGAAATATTGGCTTTATGCTCTTCCGTATAATCGGGGTGAACAATAACAATATCAACTTCATCCGGATGGTATTTATGTTGAATGGGGTAAAAAAACATATCCTTGATGTCAAAAGTGAAGCCATACATCGTGATTTTGAATTTTTCCATATCCGCAATAGCGGGTTTTAATGCGGTAAATTTCCAATGCGCTAATGCTGGGGCAGAAGCGATCAGATGTTCTACGAACGCAATGTTTTTGATGGCACCGTCTGGGGTGATCACAAGTTCTGCAGTGTTATTGTCGTACATTCCCGTTAGGAAATATAGCTCCTTACGAAGAGCATCGATCTTCGGCGAAAGTTTGCTGAAAAAATGCTGATCAATTTGTTCTCCAGCCTTGACGATTTGAAAAAATGCCTGTTCGTTTTTTTTAAACCAATCCCAAAAATCCGTTATACTGTCCTTTTTATTTTCTTTTTTACCAAAAATAGTGTTCAAAAATCCCATAATTAATAGCTGTTTGATTGAATAATCAACGTGCGTATCTGTTACTCAAAGCGTTTTTTATAACCGTAGCGGAGAAAATGATCCGAATGAAACCATCATGAATACCTCTGCTCCTAAATTTAATTATATAATTACGATCCGGCAAGGGAATTTAAGTTTAAAAAAAAATGAACAAACAATTGTGTAGGGAGTTTGTTAGGATTATTGTTGGAATTAATAAATTAAAATTGGTCTTATGAAATTGAGCAAATTAACATTTTGTCTATTGGCAACTACGGTTGTACTTTCCTTCACGGCATGCAAATCAGGTTTGTCTGATGATAAGTTGGAAGAAAAGATCGAAAATGCACTCACGGGGCGTAAAACAGTCGACGTTGAAGTTGAAAAAGGGAAAGTTATCTTAAGTGGTACAGTTGCTTCCGAAGAAGAAAAGCAACAAGTGGAATCGATTGCTAAAACAGCAGGTGATAAAGACGTCAAGTCTATTCAAAACAATATTATCGTTAGCGCACCAGTGTCTTCAACGCCAGCTCCTATTGAGGTATCCAATAATGATGCGGTACTTGGCGCAGCAGTGAATACGTTTATGAAGGATTTTCCTACAGTACAGGCCAGTGTAAAGGACGGTGTGATCGCAGTTACAGGTACTTTGGAGCAAGCTAAGATAATTACTTTAAAACAAGGTTTGGATAACTTAAATCCCAAAAAAGTAGATTTAAGCGGTATTGTTGTCAAAAAATAAACTAGTGAAATTATGTCATTGCAGGAAAAATATAAGGTTCTTTTAGATACGGCACAGTCTTCAGGTGTAAATGACTTGAACTATGCCGAAATGGATGGCGTATTACAAATTCGTGGTACCGCACCAACAGCAGATGTGAAAAATAAGCTCTGGGAAATCTACGGTAATATAGATCCTAATTTCCAAACCGGAGATGTGGTCTTAAATGTAGATGTGGCTACAGAAGTGCCCGGAAGCCAGGTGAAAGTTATAACAGAAAATAGCAATTTGAACATTCGAAAAGGTCCCGGTACAGACCAGCCTATCGTGGGAAAAGCTGCTAAAGGAGAAATCATCACATTGATTAGTAAGGCTAATGATCAATGGTGGTTGGTCAGAACCAAAGATAATGAAGAAGGGTATTGTTATGCACAATATTTAGAGTCTGTTTAGTTCTCGAATGTTATTCATACGATGGGTACCAGTACGAATTGGTTTTGAAAAAAGGGGAGTTATTGATAAATAACTCCCCTTTTTTCATTTCACGATTAAGCTTGTCTGTTCTGCAATATGAGGGTACTACAGCATCTATCGTATTGGGGAATTGTTTGGAAAATCAACTGTACTTTAATTTTTGGTGTAATAATTGTATTACTATAATTGCAACAATTTTATTACATTATGTCGAAATCACGTTTTATCCTATTATTATGCTTGTTTTTAGCTGTTCAGTTGGGAGTTGCGCAAGAGTATGTTCGCTTGGACAAAGATCGTTATCAATTGCATTTGTCGGAATATCCAAAGGATACCATCCGGATACTAGAAAAAGGTAAGGAGACGAAATTGAAACAGGGTAAATATATTCTGCAGAAGAATCAATTTATGGGACTTTCCAATGCATTTATTACCATTAATCAGGATGGCATTGTCGACGGTGATTTTAAAATTGAAAAAGATGGGCGTACCGGTGATGTTATCGTACGGCATGGTGTGCTGGAGCAAATGAATGTGAGATCTGCTGCCTTGCCAGACTTTCAATATATGATAACGGATAGTTCAAGTGTGCAGCGTAATTTTAAGAATGGGAAAATCAGTCAGGAAAAGACGGTATTCTACCGAGCTGCCAATAGGGGTAAAAAAGTGACAAAAGTCTTTTTTGATAATTATTACACGGTTGAAAATGATTTTGACCATACCAGAGCCGACTATCGATTAGACAATACGTTGATGTACAGTGCCAAATTGAATTGTGGTGGTCAGGTACAGGAATCAAAGTCATTTGATGCCAATGGTCAATTACTAAAACATACCTATCGGAAAGCTAAAATTGATTACACGGATCTATATCAGAATAATAATCTTGTTGAGCGGAAATATAGCGTTAATAACTGCTTTTACCATGAGTATTTTAAGAATTCATTGTTAGTGCAAAAGGTCGTGGAGAAAAAGGATAAAGGGAATACAGAAAAGTATGTTTATAATGGAGCGGGAAAATTGATGGGTAAAAATACGGGTGGATAATTTAAAAATGCATATCCAAGCAAGTGTGGATGCGAATATTTTTGAATTTAAAAAATATAGCGCTACCTTTGTCAAACAATGAAGAAAATGAACAACATATTACGTCTTCCATTTTTCTTTAATTATTATCGCCCGATAATCGTTCGGGACCCCTATGCCTATTAAATTAAGAAATTCAATTATTATTTATAGCTAAGCCCGAACATAACGTTCGGGCTTTTTTTATTTTATATCACACCATGTTAAAAGAGTTAGCAGAAAATATCGAGATTATTTTACCGAAGGAGGGACTTGCATCGAAGTTGAAGGAGGCTGAAGAAAAGAACCGACCACTGATTATAAAACTTGGTTTTGATCCAACAGCTCCGGATCTTCATTTAGGGCACGCTGTAGTGTTAAAGAAACTACGGCAGTTTCAGGAACTGGGGCACGAAATCGTGATCCTCGTTGGTAGTTTTACAGCCCGTATCGGCGATCCTACAGGAAAAAATAAAGCCCGTAAGCCTTTGCGCCAGGATGCGATCGCTCACAATGCGGCAACCTACATTGCGCAACTGTCTAAAATTATTGATGTTTCAAAAGCGAAAATTGTTTTTAATGGAGACTGGTTGGATCAATTAAATTTTGCAGCTGTTATCCAGCTGGTATCGAAAGTCACTGTTGCACAGTTGATGCAACGATATGATTTTAATAAGCGTTTTAACGAAAACCAATCAATAGCCATGCATGAATTGCTTTACCCGATATTGCAGGGCTTTGACTCCGTACATGTCAATAGCGATATCGAAATGGGGGGAACGGACCAGCTATTCAATTGCGCGATGGGCCGGCAGCTGCAGGAATCATTTGGACAGGATCCGCAAATCGTGCTGTGTATGCCGTTATTGCGCGGGCTGGATGGAAAAGAAAAAATGAGTAAATCATTAAACAACACGATTGGTCTTTTGGACGAGCCGAATGAAATGTTTGGTAAAACCATGTCTATTCCTGATCATTTAATTCCGGAATATATTGACTTGACTACTGATTTCAATCAGGAAACCAAACTTAGCATGAAAACCCGTATTGAAATGGGGGAAAATCCAATGGAAATTAAGAAACTTATTGCACAGAATCTAGTTGCTCAATACCATGGCGACGAGTTTGCGACCAGTGCTGTTGATTATTTTGTCAGGCAATTTCAGCGCAAGAAATTGGAAGAAAAGGTCTTTGAGGAGGTATCGGGTCAACTATTGCGCGACCAGTTTGGTGAACAAGTTAAGCTGGTCGATCTATGTCATTTCCTAAAGGGGGGAACAAAGTCAGCTATGCGAAGATTGATTATAGGCGGTGCGGTGCAGATTGATACGATAAAACAGCTGAATGCGGAGCTAATGGTTGACTTGAACCTGTGTTTTAAAATTAAATTAGGAAAAAGAACTTATTTTAAAGTTATTTAGTAAGGTTTGTGAGGGTATACTTTTGTAATATTTTGTTAAAAGCCGTAAATTAACGTAAAGATTCTTTCTTAAACCATAAATAATTTCTACCTTCATATAGGAGTCTCATACTTTATTTTCATACCAATTATAGATGGAAACATATAATAACATTGTTTTGGAGCGGTTGCCCAAACATTTGAAACGCTATGTAGTAGCCCAACGATATGAACGTTACACCGCGCTGGATCAAGCATTGTGGCGTTATGTCATGCGTCAGAATTATTCTTTTTTAAAAGATGTAGCCTATTACCCCTATATTCCTGGATTGAAGAAAGCGGGATTATCCATTGCGACCATCCCGAACCTACAGGACATGAACGATAGTCTAAAATTAATTGGCTGGGGGGCAGTGACAGTGGATGGATTTATTCCGCCGGCTGCTTTTATGGAATTTCAGGCCCATCGCGTACTTGTTATTGCTGCAGACATACGTCAATTGGAACATATCGAATATACACCGGCACCAGACATTATTCACGAATCTTCTGGACATGCACCTATAATCGGTGAGCCAGATTATGCGACCTACTTGCAGTATTTTGGGGAGGTTGGTACAAAGGCACTTTCTTCGGGGAAAGATTTTGAACTCTACGAAGCTATTCGTCACCTATCTATTTTAAAAGAACACGCTACAACAACGGCGGCTGAGTTGGCGGAAGCAGAGAAAAATTTGCAGATCATTCAAGATAATATGGGCGAGCCTTCGGAGATGGCATTGTTGAGCAGGTTGCATTGGTGGACTGTGGAATACGGACTTATTGGAGATCTTCATAACCCCCAAATTTATGGAGCTGGTTTACTGTCTTCCATTGGAGAAAGCGCAAGCTGCATGCAGGAAGATGTGCCTAAGTTGGCGTATGGTTTAAATGCAATCGAATATCCTTATGATATTACCAAACCACAACCACAGCTATTTGTTACACCGGATTTTGAACACCTAAAGCTCGTATTGGATAAATTTGCTGATACCATGGCTTTTCGCGTAGGGGGCAAACAGAGCCTTGACAAGGCAATAGACTGTAAAGCTGTTTGCACTGTGGAATATAGTTCCGGTTTGCAGGTGTCGGGCGTTTTTAAGTTGGCCAACGCGGATAAAAATCTCTCTTATATTCAAACACAAGGACCTACAGCTTTGGCTGTAGCGGGTAAACAACTTGAAGGCCATGGTATAAATTATCATAGCGAAGGGTTTGGCTCTCCGGTGGGACACTTGCTAGGTGCCGATCGTAACTTAGCCGATTTTGATGAAACAACATTGATTCAATATGGTATAGCGGAAGGGCGGCAGTGTTCGTTAAATTTTGCTTCTGGGATTATTGTATCAGGAATTGTTCATCAGATTGTACGTCAATTGGGCAAGATTGTTTTGATTTCATTTACAGGATGTGAGGTTTACCGTAACGATAGGGAAGAGGTGTATTTTAAGCCTGAATGGGGGACATATGATATGGCTGTCGGAGCGGAAATAGTATCTGTATTTGCAGGCGCTGCAGATAAAGATGCCTATGATGCGCTGGAAGAGCATTTGGATCAGAATCTATCTACAATACCTACCGAAACGGAAGATGTAAAACTAGTGAATTGTCATGCTGCGATACGGAATTTGCGGGACAACGGTTTTGATCAGAAAGTATGGCAGGAGATTTTCAGTCAATTGGGACCGGAAAATGCCGATCACTGGTTAGGTTTGGTTGAATTATTTGAAATTGCCTGGGCTAATGATGAAGAGCAATTATCTACTCAGGCCGAACAGAGGCTCTTGGAATTTATTACCCTATATCCAAATTTGAAAAAACTGATTGATGATGGATTACGTGTTGCTAAGGAGGAAGATTTAAATAATCACTAGGTTAGATGATTGTGGATTATTATCGTAAATCATGTAAAACTTTCTATATTTGCGGAAACAAAATTAACCGCATTATTTTTAATGAATGATAAGTATACTCCCGGGAGACACTTGCTTTTGACTTTGCAAGTTGAGGACGTATTGTTATTAACTAGTTTGGATCCATTTTTGGAGTTTACGAAAGATCAGATTAAGGTCAATCATTTAAACATTGTTGGCACTTCGACGCATACTTTTCAGGGGGGAGGATTTACAGCTGCAATTTGCTTAATGGAATCACATATATGTATCCATACGTGGCCTGAGTTTGGACAACTCACATTGGATATTTATTTGTGCAACTATCTGAAAGATAATAGTGATAAAGTCTTTCGATTAGGCCGTCTTTTCAAGGACTATTTTAATGCCATTGTTATTAACGAAACAGTCGTAGATAGATAGTATATGGAAGTTGTTTGTGCTGACTGTGGCCATGTTCATAAATTTATTGTGGATGTATCGGATTTCTCTGGTTTTGTATGTGTCAACTGCCATAGTTATTTTAAAGGTACAACACTGGCAACGCTGACGTTTGTCAAAAAGTTTGAAGTTCCCAAAATCTTGCAATGGGCTAAATTGAATGAATCCATTCAATTTAAACGGATGAATTATAGGATTATAACCAAAATTCTTAGACTTACGACAACAGGGGCTTATGGCAATGAATATGTAGGATTAAATAATGGTAATAAAAATCCGATTTATTTAGCCGATGGTGTTGATTATACAAGTGTTCTACATGCTATTTCCAAGAAAAAGGTGATCGTTACCCCCGATAGCCTTTGTAAATTCGAGAGAGGAAATTATGATTTAACATATACAGATCGCCAGCGCGTCATCTATGCCGAAGGTTTTGTGTTTGAAGATTTAGATGCTGAATCTACTGTCAAGACCTATCTTCGAACGATAGATGAAGATCGTTTTATTTCAGAGGAGTTTATAGACGATGATATCGAATACTATCAAGGTTCTTATATTGACGAGAAGTCATATTTTAGTCTATTTGATTTTTATAAAGATTATAAATTCAAAAGTGACCTTGTAGGGCGACAGTTTGAGAAACTTGGGGTTATTTTGGTCTTATTACTAGCATCCATCTTTCTTGCATTAAATTTTAAACAGATCGGAAGTGATGTCTATACTTTTGATGAAACGTTTAAGGTAAAGAAAGCCAGTAGCGAATTTATAGGGACATCTTTTGAATTAAAAGGAGAGGTTTCAAAAACATTGCTGCTTGAAGGTATATCTGAATCTAAAAATTACCCTCTTTTTCTGGAGATTAAGCTGGTAAATGAAAAAACAAATGCAGTGATCCAAACAAATTCTTTTGTACATGAATATAATGATATTAATTATGCGAGAGGATTGACTGTAGATTTTTGTCGTGTGGAGCCCGGTATTTATCATCTTGTTTTCGTAACATCGTTATCCAATGCTTCCCGAGATATGGCGCTTGATGTCGAGCTCTCTGAGGATTATAAATTAACTTATGGAGGTACAAGCTACATTCTCCTGATCTCCTTTTTGGTAGGAGCGATTATTTTATTGTGGGTCTACCGCTATTGGTCCTCAGAATTAAAAAATAAAGATTTTTTTATAAGACTTGATCACGTAAATCTTTTTAGTATTTTAAAATTTAGAGGTTTAGGGTTTGTTTTATTCATTTTTGTTGCCGCGTTTACTGTAATAACAGTCCTTGTTAATTCGTCGACCAGTTGTAAAACAACAATCAGCACAAATACATTGGAGGATCATACCTATACGGGTTCTAGAGGACATTACTACCGATCATATTATGATGAAGACGGTTCTGGTCATAAATAAAAACAATATAAACATGAATTACGAATTATTTTATAAAGGAGTAGCAGCTTCATTAATCTACTCAATTGTGGGGATAGCTGTATTGTTGTTGGCTTATTGGATTATTGAGCGTTTAACCCCGGAAAAATCCTGGGAGGAAATTGTACAGAACAAAAATATGGCCTTGGCGATTGTTTTTGCTGCATTTATTTTAGGAATATCTATAATTATAGCTGCAGCAATACATGGGTAAGAGAAATAATCTGCCCATATTTCTTTTATTGGCAGTGTTTATCATTGCGACTTGTGGTCTGATCTATGAGCTGGTTGCTGGCGCATTGGCGAGCTACCTATTGGGAGATTCTGTTAAGCAGTTTTCATTTATAATTGGTACATACCTGTTTTCAATGGGGGTGGGATCGTTTTTGGCAAAGTATATTACCAAAAATTTATTTGATCGATTTATCGATATTGAATTGATGATCGGACTTATTGGTGGTTGCAGTTCGGTCGTTTTGTTTTTGATGTTCCAGCAGATCGAACATTTTCAGTTTGTGCTCTATTTCTTCGTGTTTCTGACAGGCTGCCTCTGTGGAATGGAAATCCCACTGCTCATGAATATTTTGAAGGATAGAATACAGTTTAGAGATTTAGTTTCCAATGTTTTTGCCTTCGATTACATTGGCGCTTTGATCGCTTCGGTTTTATTTCCTATACTGCTTATCCCAAAGCTTGGCGTTATGGGTACATCGTTATTTTTTGGTATTATCAATATCTTGGTTGGTGTATTTTTATCGTTCTACCTTTCAAAAAAATTGAAAAATCCAATTTGGATAAAGATAAAATCTGTTTCTTGTTTGGGATTGCTATCCATCGTTTTTTTTTATTCAGATGATCTGTTGAAGTATTCCGAAAGCCAATTATATGGGAATAATATTATTTACAAACATTCTACGCCCTATCAGCGTATAGTCTTGACAGAAAATAGAGGTGATTATCAGTTGTTCCTAAACAATAATCTACAATTTAATACGAAAGATGAATATCGTTATCATGAAGTATTGGTGCATCCAGCCATGTCCATGGCTAAAGATGTTTCCAGTGTTCTAGTTTTTGGAGGAGGGGATGGGCTTGCTGTCAGGGAAATCTTAAAATATCATGAAGTCAAAAAGGTAACGTTGGTCGATTTAGATGAAGGAATGACAAGATTATTTAAGACGAATGAGTTGTTGGTTCGGTATAATCAAGGTTCGCTAAACGATCCTCGGGTAACTGTCATCAATCAGGATGCTTTTATATGGGCCAAGTCGGCAAAGGATAAATATGATGTCATGATTATTGATTTTCCAGACCCTTCTAATTATAGTTTAGGGAAGTTGTTCACCAACAGCTTCTATCAAACGTTGGCAGCTCTAATGACAGATAACACCATGGTCTCGGTACAGACAACTTCGCCCTATTTCGCTCCCAAATCTTATTGGTGTATACATGAGACCATCGGTTCGGTTTTTCCGAATAATATTGCATATCATACTTATGTACCGTCATTTGGAGAGTGGGGTTTTTGTTTATTCGCTATGAATATGCAGCAACGCTTTACTCAATTACGTCGCCGTGTAGATAAAGTTCGTTATTATAATTATAAGTTTGAAGAATTGACAAATTTTCCAGCTGATATGCGTACAACGGAAAAGGTAGAAATAAATCGATTGGATAATCAAATTTTAGTGCGGTATTTTGATGAGGAATGGGGTAAAATCTAATCAATCAAGGCGAGGATTTCTCAAAGCTACAGTTTTATTGGCGCTCGGTGCTCAATTCTTACAGGCCTGTCGAACGAAAATGAACCATATTTTTCTGCAGCTAACGGGAACCAATCATATTTTGGGGCACCGGCTTCGATTTCCGGATTTCCCCGCTTCGACCGAAGTAATGGAAGTACCCATCCTGATTGTGGGTGGCGGCATAGCTGGGCTTTCAGCTGCTTATCGTCTACAACAGAAGGGCTATTCTGATTTCATCCTTTTGGATTTAGAAGATGAGGTTGGAGGAAATGCCCGGAATGGTCAGAATGCACATAGTGCTTATCCTTTGGGTGCACATTATCTTCCTATTCCCAATGCCTCCAATAGGGAACTGCTTCAATTTTTGGAAGAATCGGGAATTATAAAAGAATGGACTAGCACAGGCAAGCCCATTTTTGATGAAGAACAGCTTTCGTTTGCACCGCATGAAAGACTGTTTATTCATAATGTATGGCAGGAGGGAATTGTGCCCAGCTATGGGATTTCGGATGCTGAATCCGCAGAACTTGCGCGGTTCTTTCGGCAAATGCAAGATTTCAAAAAGTTGAAAGGTGCCGATGGTAAATATGTATTTGATATTCCCATGCGTAATGCTTCACAGACCCATGATCGAACGGTTCTTGATGGGCAGGATATGCTATCTTGGCTGAAAAGTCAGGGATATCATACCGAAGCTCTTCTGGAATATGTAAATTATTGTTGCCGAGATGACTATGGTACTGGAATAAAGTGTACTTCTGCATTTGCAGGGATACATTATTTTGCAAGTCGCAAGCACGATTGGGACGACTATCAGGATCTGGTGTTGACTTGGCAAGAGGGAAATGGGCGGCTGGCCTCTCATCTCAAAAAATATGTCAAAGGAAAAGTCTTGAATAAGAATATGGCCTTTCGGATTGACTTCAAAGCCGAGAAAGTAGAAGTTTCTGTATATGACGTAGCTAAAGCAATTACGAAAGTTATAAAAGCAGACCGTATTATAAATTGCTGTCCCCAATTCGTCAACCAGTATTTGTTACCGAATAGAACTTCAATAACTAGGGAATTTCATTATGCGCCCTGGATTGTAGCTACGATTGTCTTGCGTCGCTTTCCTTTCACTGATGGTGTACCTCTTTCTTGGGAGAATATCATCTATAAGGGGCATGGTTTAGGATACGTTTACGATCAGCATCAAAGCCTAAAGCAATTCAATAGTCCATTTGTAATTAGTTATTATCACAGTTTAGGAGATGGCGATTTAAAACAAAATAGAAAGCAGTTATTTGCTTGGACGGATCAACAATGGAAGAGCTTTATTTTAACTGATCTTGAAAAAGCTCACTATGGAATAGAGAAGGAGATTATTAGTATGGAAATATTTAGACATGGGCATGGTATGATTAGCCCAGTCAAGGGATTTTTGACTTCACAAGCGCGTACTGAACTAGCAAAATCGATTGAGGGCAAAGTATACTTTGCACACTCCGATTTAAGCGGAATTTCGATTTTTGAGGAAGCTTTTTATCAAGGTTTAGATGCCGTAGATCAGCTGATTGCCGATTTTAGTTAAGTGCGCATTATGACAAATCTAATTGTCTGTTGAGTTTTCACTTTCCATATGTTTATTACAACACAAGGAAAGTGAAATATCTTTATATTCTACGATACTTTAATATTATCCCATTAATAAGATTTGCCACGCTTCATGAAGTTTGCCTGCATCTAATAGTTGGGCAGCGTATTCGTGAACTTTTTGCGTGAATTTTGATGGGCTATCTTCGAAGTTTAGCTTCAGATAGTTGAAGTATTTATCTTCTTGCTGTGGGTCTTTTAATGTTGGTTGTGTTTCAACATTAGCCAGCAAGCCCAGGTGATTTCCAGTTAGTACATTCGAAAATCTAATTTTTTCTGGAAGTTGATCTATGCCAATTCCCAAGCTACGGAGGGGCTTCGGGACAATAAATAAGTTTTCGTCGGTTGCACGACAATACCAATCACCACCGAGCCTTGCTACCAGATCCAAATCTTTTTGTTGAATGGTATTGTTCTCGCCCAATAAGTGTTTATGAACATGCATATAGAGGATCTCGGCGATAACGAGATTGCCAGCTCCTGGCTCATTGCTTAATGCGACAACCTCTCTGACCCTGCATTCCAGCTGGACTGGCGATTCGGCTACACGCGGTGGTGCCACCTGAATAGAGGGGATAGGCGTAAAACCCGACTTATCAAATTCATTTATTTCCTTGGCATATTCGGTGCTGGCAAGGGATTGTTGCTGGACCATAGCGTAGTTAACGATATTGATGACAACTTCATTAACCTCCTGGATATTATCCAATGTATGTTTGGTACTACCATCACGCATCCTTCGCAATGGAGAGAAAACACAGATGGGCGGCTGATGGGACATCAGGTTGAAATAGCTGAAGGGGCTTAAATTTATGTTTCCATTGCTATCGATCGTGCTTGCAAAACAAATTGGTCGCGGTGCAACAGCGTATTTAATTAAATTATCTATAATCGCTTTGTCTTTAACAGATTCAAAGGTGATGGTTTCAAAGGAAGAGGTCATATCCGTATATTTATGAGTGGTATAATACAATAGAATTAAAAAGTTTTCCGAGCGCCGTGATTTCGAGTTCAATCTCATCGCCAAGGTTGAGCCACTGGTCTTTATGATTAGGATCCGCTATGCGTGCGGTACCATTGAGCTCAAGAAAGCAACCTGTTCCGACTGTTCCAGAGCCGATTATATCACCGGGGTAAAGTTGTACACCATAGGAAACCCGCTCAATAATTTCTGCAAAAGTCCAGTGCATGCTCGCAAAATTGCCCGCTGAGACTTGCGTGCCGTTTACTTTACAAGTCATATTGAGCGAATAACAGTCGCCAATATGTCCTGCTGCAGGTTGAACTTTATAAGGTTCCAATTCATCCTTAGTCACCAAGTAAGGTCCAATTGCTGTTGCAAAATCTTTGCCCTTGGCAGGGCCCAAACTCAATTTCATTTCCTCCATTTGAAGTTTTCTGGCACTAAAATCATTCATGATCATATAGCCTGCAATATACTCATCCGCCTGCGCAGCGGGAATATTTATTCCCGGTTTATTGATGACTATTGCAATTTCTAGTTCAAAATCCAGTTGATTTAAATGCAGGGGCATGCATCGAACGGGGCCAGGTCCTTGTATGGACTGATGGTTGGAGAAATAGAAAACGGGAAATTCATCAAATTCAGGGATCATATCTAATCCGCGGTTTCTTCTCGAGGTTGCGACATGCTGTCGAAAAGCGTAAGCATCACGAAAAGATGTTGGCTGCGGCACGGGTGCGATGAGTTGGATGTCATCTAGTAGATGATAGGGCCTGTTTATAGCGCCGCGGCGCAAAGCTGTTTCAAGGATTTGTAGCTGATTCATGGTCTCTTCGCCACCTTTGAGGAAGTCCGACATCGTTGTGGGAAGGTTTTGATCGATGACTGAGCAACTATAAAAGCGGTCGTCTATAACAATGCCCAATTCTTGTTGACCATTTTTAGTGCTAGTGACAATTCTCATATATGAAGTGTTCTATTTGGTTATTCAATGTTGTTAGCATTCGACACAAATATATTGTATAAGATTTGAAAAAAATATTTCTTCTCTTGAAAATAGAAAAATATTCTTACCTTTATTAAAGCATTATAAACTATAAAAAATGATCAATCGTGGTGTACATCGCTTTGCGTCCTCCATGCCCTATGTTGCTTTTAATAAAGCAATCATAGCTGATATCGTTTTTGCACAATACTAATCTTCCCTTTTACTACTTGCCGATAGTTCTATTGGCAATTTGGATATTCATTTAATTTTATAACCGTTTAAATCGTAGAATTATGCCATTTTATGTTAAACAAGGGCAAATTCCAATGCAGCGACATACTGTTTTTAGAAAGCCCGATAACACGCTTTATGCCGAGGAATTAGTATCCACACATGGTTTTTCCAGTCTTTATTCCTTAGTGTACCATTGTCATCCACCCACACTCGTTAAACAAATCAGCGAGCCTTATGATGTGTCTCCCCGGATTGCCCGCGACAAACATCTTAAACATACCAGTCTAAAGGGATTTCAGGTACAGGCAAAAGATGACTACCTCGAAAGCAGGACCCCTGTGTTGGTTAATCAGGACTTACATATATCCTTAGCAGCTCCCCGTCGGTCGATGGATGACTATTTTTATAAAAATAGCCAGGCAGATGAGATTGTCTTCATCCATCAGGGGATGGGAAAACTCAGGACTGGATATGGGAGTATCTCCTTCAAGTATGGAGATTATTTGGTAATCCCCCGAGGAACGATTTATCAAATGGAATTTGAACAGGAAGATAATCGACTGTTTATTGTTGAATCATTTTCTCCTGTACGTACGCCCAAACGTTATCGCAATGAATTTGGTCAATTGATGGAACATGCGCCCTTTTTTGAGCGGGACATTCGGGTACCTCAAAATTTGGAAACTTTTGATGAACTGGGTGACTTTGAAGTGAAGATCAAGAAGCAGGGTATGATTTATCCGTATGTTTATGGGAGCCATCCATTTGATTTTGTTGGTTGGGATGGCTATCATTTTCCATGGGCATTTTCGATTCATGATTTCATGCCGATAACAGGCAAATTGCATCAGCCACCACCCGTTCACCAGACCTTTGAAACAGACAATTTTGTATTATGCAGTTTTTGCCCTCGTATGTATGATTACCATCCGCATTCGATTCCAGCACCATATAACCATAGTAATGTAGATTCAGATGAAGTCCTATATTATGTGGATGGCGATTTTATGAGTCGAAAATCTGTGGAAAGGGGACAGATAACGTTACATCCAGGTGGTATACCCCATGGACCTCATCCAGGGACGGTGGAAAAAAGCATTGGGCAAGTGAAAACCGAGGAGTTGGCCGTGATGATCGATCCTTTTCGACCACTGATGTTGACCCAAGAAGCACTCGATATAGAAGATCCAGATTATTATAAATCTTGGATGAGTTAGGAAAAATAAACGAATAACCTTTATATAAATTATGGCAAATACATTTGCAGAAAAAATTGCCCAAGCGCAAGATTTTCTACCGATTAATGGCACAGATTATATTGAATTTTATGTTGGCAATGCCAAACAGGCCGCACATTATTACAAAACAGCTTTTGGATTCCAGTCGGATGCGTATGCCGGACCGGAGACAGGTGTTCGAGACCGTGTATCCTACGTGTTAAAACAAAATAAAATACGTTTAGTGCTTACCACGGCATTGAAATCTGACCATCCTATAACAGCGCATGTTAAAAAACATGGTGATGGTGTCAAAATATTGGCTCTTTGGGTCGATGATGCACGAAAATCATTTGAAGAAACAACAAATAGAGGAGCGAAAGTCTATCAGGAACCACAACTTCTGAAGGATGAAAATGGAGAAGTTTGGACAGCAGGCATTTATACCTATGGCGAAACAGTTCACATGTTTGTTGAACGCCGCAATTATTCTGGTCCATTTATGCCAGGATATGAAAAATGGGAAAGCGATTACAATCCGACGGAAACCGGACTGCTTTATGTTGATCATTGCGTAGGTAATGTCGGATGGAATAAGATGAATGAAACCGTAAAATGGTATCAGGATGTAATGGGCTTTGTCAATATTTTATCTTTTGATGACAAGCAGATTAATACAGAATATTCTGCTTTGATGAGTAAAGTGATGAGCAACGGAAATGGCTTTGTGAAGTTTCCGATCAATGAGCCTGCCGAAGGAAAGAAAAAATCGCAGATAGAAGAATACCTTGAGTTTTATGAGGGTGAAGGTGTACAACATGCGGCTCTGGCAACCAAAGATATTGTGGCAACCGTGCGGGAACTTAAAGCAAGGGGAGTAGAATTTTTGGGTGCTCCTCCCGAAGCATACTACGATATGTTGCCCGAGCGAGTTGGAAAAATTGATGAAGAGATACGGATTATCCAAGAACTGGGCATTCTAGTTGATCGTGATGAAGAAGGTTATTTGCTACAAATTTTTACAAAACCGGTAGAGGATAGACCAACTTTATTTTATGAAATCATCCAACGTAAGGGGGCACAAAGTTTTGGCGCAGGAAATTTTAAGGCTCTTTTTGAAGCAATTGAACGTGAACAAGAACGCCGAGGAAACTTATAGCAGTATGGAAGGGATGAAGGAATTATTGGGCGCTTTTGAGCATAAAAGCCCTGAAATTGTTTTCGAATGGAAAGATAGTGAAACTGATGCCAGGGGATGGATTGTTATTAATTCCTTACGTGGAGGTGCCGCCGGCGGAGGTACCCGAATGCGGGCTGGATTGGACAGGCATGAGGTAGAATCTTTGGCAAAAACAATGGAGGTCAAATTTACGGTATCTGGACCTGCAATAGGGGGCGCAAAATCTGGAATTGATTTCGATCCACACGACCCAAGGAAAAATGAAGTGTTGGAACGTTGGTTTAAAGTTGTCACACCGCTATTGAAAAACTACTATGGAACCGGTGGAGATCTGAATATCGATGAAATTCATGATGTCATTCCGTTAACGGAAGAATATGGACTATGGCACCCTCAAGAAGGGATTTTGAATGGTCACTTTAAGGTGAATGAAAGCAACCGTATTCATCAAATTGGGCAATTGCGTTATGGGGTCTCCAAAGTATTGGAGGATAGTTCCTACAGTCCGGATCTGAAGCGTAAGTACAAAGTGGCAGATATGATCACGGGTTATGGGGTGTCAGAGTCAATTCGTCATTATTATCAACTTTTTGGTGAAAATTGCTTTGGGAAGCGAGCGGTAATTCAAGGTTGGGGTAATGTTGCTGCCGCAGCGGCATTTTATCTGTCTAAACTTGGTGTAAAAATAGTTGGTATAATTGATCGCGTCGGCGGACTTATCAATCCGGAAGGATTTGGAGAGGAAGATATTACCCGTTTGCTTTTAGAACGCAAAGGCAATGAGCTTTGTTCTCCGGATTTGATTTCTTTCGATCAGATACAGAAAGAAATATGGAGTCTGGAAACGGATATTTTTGTGCCTGCTGCGGCCTCCCGTTTAGTGTCAAAAGATCAGATCCAACAGCTGATAAATCATGGGCTTGAGGTGATCGCGTCAGGTGCCAATGTACCATTTGCAGATCAGGAGATATTTTATGGTCCTGTGATGGAATTCGCAGATCAGCATGTTGCGGTTATACCAGACTTTATTGCCAATTGTGGTATGGCGAGAGTATTTGCTTATTTAATGCAACGGAATATCGAAATCAGTGATGATGCAATTTTTTCGGATGTTTCCAGCGTAATTTTTGAAGCACTAAAGAAAATTAGGTCGGTTTCTTCTGAAAAGACTCATATTTCATCGAGAGCATATGAAATTGCATTAAAACAGTTGGTAGAAGCCGGGAATTAACCGTAAGAGGCTGAATTCTAATTTGCTTTTACCGTAACGCTATAAAAAAAAACACTTGAAGCGGGGAACTTCAAGTGTTTTTAACTAACCAATTATTAACCTAAATTTATGAATGCTTAAAACAGTGCAATACCTATGCCAAAACTTATTTTCTTAGCATGAACATATTGTCATTTTTTTGTTATTAAAATTTCTGCCTGAAATTCGATTTTTTTGAAGTTTAGTTGAGAGATCAAAACAGCGTAGACTAAAAAAACTCGTTGTACAGTTTTCAAAAACTGATGCTCTCAATGATTTCTTTTGTTTTGTATTTGTCTTAACGTGTTGATAAACAAAAACTCCTGAAGCGGGGAGCAACAGGAGTCTTCCTAACCAATTATTAACCTAAATTTATGAAAAGTACCTATATAACGTAGTAAGTTCAAAAAATGTTTCAGCTGATTGTGTATTTTTTTAATTTTTAACATTTTTTGACTATTTACTGTTGAATTTCAATAAAGTGTACTACTATTTATTTTGTTTTCTTTTTAGGGGAAATAAAAAACCTGTTAGCGGGGACTAACAGGTTTTTTATAAACTAACTAAATTATTAACCTAAATTTATGAAACTATTGAACAATATTCAAGAAAGATGCCAATGTGCTGAATCCGTTGGCTGTTTAACGATTTTTAACAGCTGCTTTTCGGACAAGAAGGGGAGCCTCTAATTCTGCAGGACAATCCATTTAATTTTCAAACCTTTTATTGCTCATAAGCGTTTATCTAAGCAAAAGGGGCAGCAATCCATGCTGTCTATTTGACGCAAACTGTTTAAAAAAAAAGGTACATGTCTTTAACATATCGCTATCAATTTGAAAATGACGATAGCCCATTTTGGGCTTTTGCCATTCATGATGGCCATCAGGTCGATGCGCATTTGATGCCCTACATGAATATTGCAGAAGAGGAACGATTACGCGAAGAGGATCCTTATACAGCTATTTTGGCGGAATTACCTTGTAATCGATTTGTATCTGGAACTTCCAGGTTTCAATTGGATCTTAATCGAAAACGAGAAGATGCTATTTATCTTTTGCCTGAGCAATCTTGGGGGATACAGGTATGGCGAACAGATCTACCCAATGAACTAAAAGATCAGCTGTATGCAGCCTATGATAGTATGTATGAGGAAATAAGCCAAGCGATTCAGCGTACGATTGATCGTTATGGCTATTTTATCGTGTATGATATTCATAGTTATAATATGCGTCGCGGGGGACCTCAAACTAGTGTGAATAATGCCGCCGACCCTCAAATCAACATTGGGACACAACATAATCACGAAAAATGGCGAATGCTGACTGATCAGGTACTGGAAGTACTACAGACTGGAAAAGATGGACAAGTTTACGACGTACGTGAGAATGTGAAATTTAAAGGCGGATTCCTTTCTGCGTATTTGAATGATAAGTTTGGCGATAAGGGCTGTATTTTTTCTATCGAATTTCGGAAAGACTTCATGGACGAATGGACCGGAGAAGTATTTCCGCAAAAGCTTCAGGAGTATAAGCAACTTCTCTTGCACAGCATTGGAACACTGGAAAATTATTTTGCCTATGAAAGATAATGCGAAACAACTTGCTGGCATTTTAAAAATGATCAAAAATAAGGAGGTTTTCCACGTACAGATTCCCCCAAAAAACAAACTGGTCTTTAATCAAGTTGTTCCTTATCTGTTTTTATACAGACAATTTTTCAGTCAAGATCCTATGCTGGCAGAGTTGGTTAAATCAGAACCAGCTTATTTTAGGGTAAGAGATCCGCAGATGAATGTTTCGGAATGGATCGCTCCAATCCTCAATCAACTTGTCGAAGAGTTTGGTGCTTGTTTGATTATTGAGGCTTGGGCAGCAGATCCGGCACAGGAGGAAGATATCCAAATTCATATTGCGCGGAAAAATGTACAGGCTATCGCCCAGTATCTAGGCAAGCAACTGCTCACAGAAGAATCGATTTCCAACGTGGAAATACTGACAGATTCCAAAACAAATGCAACGCAAAGTTTATCTCCTTCGAGCGTACAGTTGGATAACCTGAACACCAATATATTTTATATGGGGCTGGAGATAAAACCGAAATACCTTTTAGGGATAAATCAGCAAATTTTACCGATTGATCTGCGTCATTTCCGTGAGGCCATATCCAGGAGTCTGTCGAAAACATTCTTTGAATTCATTCGCATACATACCTTATCTAAACCTACAGCATTTAAAATAAGCCAGCCTAAAAAGATGCTTCCTTTAGCTTGGGAGATTGATCAGAAATTAGCACGGGAAAGCCAACGATTTGATTTTTTATTATTGGTTACGCCAACAAATTCGTATGATGCCTGGCAGCAATTCAAGAAAGGAAATTACCGAAAGACCCCTGTTTTTCGATATAGACCCATGCCCATTGATCCAGATATTATCAAGAGAAACCTCTATAACTTGCATATCGAAGATTTATTTGATCCTTCCATTGCTTATTTGTTTCGTGATAAACGCAAGGAGCTTGATCAGATGATGACCATGCTGAGTGAGCGGGGAAAAGAAGGATTTTTGTTGGGCAGCATGCAGGTCTTTGGTACTGTCAATGAAAAATTACTAGAAAAGGCACAAGCAATTTTGACAATTACAACAACGGATCGAGAAGTGAGAACGAAAGAAGAGGACATTGTCTATGCCGAGGAATTTGCCAAGCTTGCCCAGGAAGAATTCGATTATCTGAAAAACCAAGATCCAAGCTTTGGCACCACAGTGAGGCTACGGGATGATATTTATGGTGTGATGGTCAATCAAGGTGTACTCAATATAAGTAAGCAGTATAGTTTGCCGCGGAATAGGGTCAAGGCACTGATTCAACATGAGGTCGGTACACATATCGTTACGTACTATAACGGCAAGCAACAGCCGTTCAGTCTCTTTCGATTAGGAGTTCCCGGTTATGAAAAACTTCAGGAAGGCCTCGCCGTACTTGCTGAATATTTGGTAGGGGGCCTGACAAATAATAGACTACGTATTCTGGCAGGCCGAGTTATCGCTGTCCATCAGATGCAGCAAGGCGGTTCATTTATTGATACATTTTCCGTCTTGGTAGACAAGTATCAATTTTTGCCAGAAACAGCTTTTCAAATGACAATGAGGGTCTATCGAAGTGGTGGGCTTACCAAGGATGCATTATACTTGAGTGGTTTAATCGAATTGACCAATTATATCAAGAGTGGACGAGATCTATCCCTATTGACGATGGGTAAAATCCGCGAAGATTATATACCAATCGTAGAAGAACTTATGTTAAAGGGGGTATTGAAAGCCCCGACCCTAATCCCAAGGTATCTAATGGATCCATACAAGGATGCCTTGTTACACCTCAAAAAAAGTAATGGAATATTTCAAATGATTCAGTAATCAGATATTTTATATGAAGATAGCATTCGTGATCAACCAAACCCATAAAGAAACTGCTCGTTTCACGACGACCCTTTTGGCGTTGAAGGCCCATCAAATGGGGCATGAAATTTATTATATTGGCTTGGCCGATTTCTACTATGAGTCAGCCTATATTGCCGCCCATGTACGAAAAGTACTTCCTGATCAGATGCTTACTTCTGCTAATCAACTCATGGAGGTATTGCGCACAACGGAAAAAACTAAAATGATTTTGGAAGATATGGATGTGGTCTGGCTACGATTTGACCCAGTCCTGGATATGGTTAACCGACCTTGGGCTGCAGCATCGGCCCTACAATTTGCCGCTCTCCTAAAAGAAAAAGGTGTATGGGTTATCAATGATCCAGATAGCCTTAGTCGGGCTAGTAATAAGTTGTATCTTGAGGGATTTGATGAATCTATTCGACCGAAAACAATTGTAACCCGAAATTATACCGATGTCATTGAGTTTTTTGAACAACAGAATAAACTTATTATTTTAAAACCCTTGAAGGGCTCCGGCGGTAAAAACGTGTTTTTAATCAATAAAGATAATCAGCAAAACCTCAAGCAAACGGTAGAGGCTATTGCCCGGGATGGTTATGTGATTGGCCAGGAATATCTTCCGGAAGCTTCCCGCGGTGATATCAGATTCTTTTTATTAAATGGAGAACCTATTTCGATCAATGGTAAATATGCTGCTGTTCATCGTGTACAACAAGGGGACGAGATTCGGAGCAATGTGCATCAAGGCGCAAAGACCCAAGCAGCCATTATTTCACCGGAGTTATTGGTTATGGTCGATAAGATCCGAGATAAATTAGTTCAAGACGGAATGTATTTTGTCGGTTTGGATGTGGTGGGAGATCGTATTATGGAAATCAATGTATTTAGTCCGGGGGCATTATGCCAGACGGAAGAAATTGTAAAAGAGGATTTTTCGGCGCTTATTATAAAAAAAATAGCGGAGAGGGTTGCTTTCAGGGAACGAGGTTGATGAGAGTTGACTTTAGGAAGACTGTGTTGTAGAAATCCGATGGAGTATTGTAATGGCGATTTTCAGTAATTATGAATTTGAAATGAATTACATGGATTAAATTCTTGTTATTTTTGAAAAAAGAAAAATATGCTGATTATCGATTCTCCATCCCACAACGCCTATTTTAACATCGCTTCAGAGGAATATTTATTGGGTAAATTTCCTAAAGAGGATATTTTTTTACTCTATGTAAATGACCCTTCAATTATCGTGGGTAAATTTCAGAATACCCTGGCCGAAATCAATCTTGATTATGTCAACGAGCATCAGATTAAGGTCGTGCGACGAATGTCTGGGGGTGGTGCCGTTTATCATGATGCTGGGAACTTAAATTTTTCTTTTCATACCTTATTGGGAGATCATGATTTTATGGATTTTTCAACCTTTACACAGCCGATTGTAACTATTTTGAACAAATTAGATATCCCTGCAAAATTAGAAGGAAGAAATGACCTCCTGGTAGATGGGAAGAAGTTTAGTGGAAATGCCAAGCTTGCAAAAAATGGGAAGATGATCCAACATGGTACGATATTGATTGATTCGCAGATGCAGGTATTAAGCGATGCTTTAAAGGTCAATCCATTGAAGTTTGTAGATAAGGCGGTAAAATCGAATCGCGCACGTGTCACAAACTTAATTGAATATCTACCTGCTGGTTTTACGACTGGATATTTTAAGGAATTGTTGATTGAAGAAATAAAATTTGAGAATCCGACAGCCAAAATGATTGAGTTTACCGCTTTGGATATTAAAAATATAGAAAAATTGGTTGAAGAGAAGTATGAAACATGGGATTGGAACTTCGGTTTTTCACCAAATTATAACTTTAAAAAAGCAATTAAGATCCCTGCAGGATTCATCGAGTTGCATTTGGATGTACATAAAGGCTATATTGAAAGGGCTAAAATTTTCGGTGATTTTTTTGCATCCCGATCAATTCATGAACTTGAAAATTTATTGATTGGTGAAAAGCATGAAGTAGGAGAGATTGATACCTTACTGAAATCAATTGATTTGACGACATATTTTGGAAAAGTTGAACCCGCAGAAATTCTTACCTTGTTTAAATAGAAAATGTAGTATTGCCCTATACGGGTGTTAATTAATAAATATATGCCTTGGAATCCAGATATATACAATCAATTTAAAGATGTCCGTTTTAAACCATTTTATGATTTATCTGAACTAATTACTACCGATAAAATGGAACATGCCGTCGATTTAGGTTGCGGTACAGGTGAACAGACAGCTATCTTAAGCGAAAAATTCTCTCAAGCGACCTTTCTTGGGATAGATTCTTCTGCGGAAATGCTTTCCAAAAGCCATCAGTTGGAAACGGAACGTCTGAAATTTAGGCAAAGTTCCGTCGAGACCTTCCTTGCAGAGCCAAAAACCTGGGATCTTATATTCAGTAATGCTGCTTTACAATGGCTGGAAGATCATCAGGTTCTTTTTCCTCAAATTATTTCTAAGCTTAATGTTGGTGGGCAATTGGCGATACAAATGCCTTATCAGCCCGAAAACATACTCAATAAAATTTTATTTGAATTGGCGACGGAAGAACCCTATCGATCCTATTTAAGGGGCTGGAATAGACCTTCTTCGGTATTGGATATTGATACTTATGCGCAATTGTTATTTGATAATGGCCTGGATCAATTAAACCTTTCTCTTCGTGTATATCCGCTCGTTGCTGCTAATGCAGATATGCTTTACAATTTTATCGCTGGGTCTGCTTTGATCCCTTACATGGAACAGTTGGAGGAAGATAAGAAGTCTATATTTGTAACTGAATTTAAAACACGCATCAAAAAGCAATTTACTAAATTTCCAGCGATATATCCTTTCAAGCGCATTTTATTATATGGGCGTAAAAGGTAATTTAGATGTCGATAAGATCCGACCAATGGGCATCTGTGATCGTCGCCAGGTCTGTTGGGGCTAAAATAATCTGAAGCCCCTTTTTTCCCGCGCTTACCGAAATCGCTGTCTCCAATTGTGCGGCCTCTTCAATAAAGGTTGGGAACTGTTTTTTCATGCCAATAGGTGAACAGCCACCGCGAATATAGCCGGTCACCATTAAAAGGTCTTTCATTGGGAGCATTTCGCAGTTTTTATTCCCAGAGGCCTTCGCTATTTTTTTTAGGTCGAGTTGTGCATTTCCGGGAACTACGGCGACAATATATGGATCTTTTTTACCTTTTAATACCAAGGTTTTATAAAGGGTCTCGGGCGACAAACCTAGGGTTTCGGCGACATGCGCAGCACTGACGTACTGTTCGTCAACCTCATATGCTCTGAGTTCATACGTTATTTTTGCTGTGTCCAACAGGCGAACAGCATTTGTTTTACTCGACATTCCCTTGCCTTCTTATTTCTTATTAAAATAGTTCGTTATAGCATCTAGCGCGTATGCATTCAAACAGTTACTTGCTTGCAGACCACCCTTTTGCGCCACCAATACACCATATTGCATATCGTGTAATCCCTCGGTACGATGGGCATCGGGATTGATGGAAAGTAAAACTCCTTTTTCCACTGCATAACGGTGCCATCTCCAATCCAGATCTAATCGTAAAGGATTTGCATTTATCTCAATGACAACGCCATTTGCCGCACAAGCATCGATGACTCGTTTAAAATCTAACGGATATCCGGCTCTACTTAATAATAGTCTTCCTGTTGGATGGCCTAAGATTGTTGTATACGGATTTTCGATCGCTTTGATTAGTCTTGTTGTCGCTTTGTCTTCGTCCATTTTCAGATTGGAGTGGACAGAGGCAACAACGAAGTCAAACTTAGCCAATACCTCATCGGGATAGTCTAATGAACCGTCACCTAGAATATCGGATTCAATTCCCCTGAAAATCTTGAATGGGGCCAGTTTTTCATTTAGTGTAGCAATTTCATTCCATTGTTGTTCCAATCGCTCAATGGAGAGACCGTTGGCATAGACTGCAGTTCGCGAGTGATCGCATATACCCAAATATTCAAGCCCCAGTACATCTTTACAATGTACGGCCATTTGCTCGAGGCTATGTACGCCGTCACTATAGGTGGAGTGATTGTGGAGTGTTCCCCTGAGATCTTTGTATTGAATCAGTTTTGGCAATGTATGATTTTGGGCCTGCGCTATTTCATTCAGTCCCTCCCGCAATTCGGGCTCAATATAATCTAAACCTAAGTTGCGGTAAATTGCTTCCTCACTGGAAAGTGAAGGGAGATCTGGTAGAATATTAAACAGGAGGTCGAGGTGTGCAGTGGATCCTGTACTAAGAATTAGGTCGCGATAAAAATCATTGATATTACTACTGAATACTTTGAAAGTAAACCCCAATTCATCGGTCAGTTCTATGGAATTTTCTGTTTTTTCTACTAAAGTAAATCCATCAAGGACTTTCTCTACGTTATCTATACTCTCTGATATTAAAAGATCTACGGTACTCAAAACCTCGCATTTTCTTCTGAAATCTCCAGTATAGGACAGTAGGGAAGAAGGAAAATGCAATTTCAATTCGTTGAAAAATTTTTCTGCCAGCGGAAGCGCTTTCGCATATAAAAACCATCCTTTGTTGGAAATAGAAAACTCAATGGATTTTTTGATGTCTTCCTGCGTTTTAAGACCAAATCCTTTTGCCTCTACGAGACGATTTTCATTACAAGCGTAAAGTAATTCGCCTACACTTTCAATCTCGAGTTCTTTCCAGATAATTTGAATCTTTTTAGGGCCAAGGCCCTTAATAGTTAACATTTCAGTAATACCGGACGGTGTGTTTTCAATAAGCTCCTCAAGCTCTTTAAATGTTCCTGTGGCTGCGACCTCTTTGGCTTTTTCAGCCGTGCTTTTTCCTATTCCAGGTTGTGCACTCAATTCTTCGAGACTGGCCTCTTCAATACGGAAAGGTAGCTTGTCTAACTTAAAAGAAGCACTTGCAATGGATTTTGTTCGAAAAGGATTTTCGTTGTGAAGCTCCATCAATTGGCTACATAATTTGAAAATTTTTGAGATCGCTTTATTGTCCATCGTGTTTGAATTGTTGAGCTACAAATATCTTAAATTTTAGGCCAAAATAACAATTCAGATACGGATATTATAGCGTTAAATAATGTAAAAAAGCTACTTTAAAGGGCTGTTTTTCTCTATTTCTTGAAATTAACAACAAAGTGACAAATGCATGTCCGCTTAACCAAACATTTTGGCTATGTTTGCCGTTTTTGGGTGTTAAAATTGGAGTTATTTTGTGACTATCCTTTAAAAAACATCCCTATTCAATAGTAAATTAACATGATAGCAGACATTAGTGACAAAGAAATCAGTGGACTTTATAAAACAGGTATTATTCAACAAACGGCTTATTGGTCTGCCGTAAAAAAAATGCAGGGGGTACAATCCAAGGCATTTAATTTTAAATCAAAACAATCTGACCTCTATGTAGGAGTCGAAGACGATACCTATTTTATCGGTGATCTATTAATTATTATGCAAGCCATAGATCAGGAACATAGCATAGCCTATGTACCTTATGGACCTGAGATTGAGCCTTCAGATGAAAACCAGGGCTATTTTTTAGAACAGTTATCGGAGAGTTTACGTTCCCATCTGCCGCCAAATTGTATAATGATACGCTATGATCTATCTTGGGAATCACATTGGGCTAAAGAGGATGATTGTTATGATCTTCATGGTAATTGGCTAGGTGTGCCGGAGAAACGTATTCAAGAAATGCGTTTTAATTTTAATACAGAAAACTGGAACTTTCATAAAGCCAATACAGACATACTCCCTTCAAATACGATTTTTATGGATCTTAGAAAGGGGGAGGATATGTTGCTTGGAAATATGAAATCTAAGACGAGATATAATATCAATTTAGCAGAGCGAAAAGGAGTACGTGTGCGTTCGCTGGGACTTGAAAGTTTGGAGATTTGGTATGAGCTTTATAGGCAGACAGCTCTACGAAACAACTTTTTCTTACATGATATCAGTTATTTTAAGATCGTTCTTTCTGCAAGGGCAAGTGATACATTATCTCCCGCAGATGTCTATCTTTTAGTGGCTGAAGTGGATAACCAGCCTTTGGCCGCTATGTTTTTGGTGATTGCGGCAAATCGGGGGACTTATCTATATGGAGCTTCTGCTTCCGAAAATCGTAATTATATGGCGACCTATGCTTTGCAATGGCGTGCGATGCAGCTTGCGAAAGAAAAAGGTTGTACAGAATATGATTTTTTTGGGGTATCACCACAGGCAGATCCTTCACATCCTTTATATGGTCTTTATCGTTTCAAAACAGGATTTGGTGGTGAAATCTACCACCGTATGGGCTGTTGGGATTATCCCTTGGACAATAGGAAATATCAGTATTATGCTTCAATGGAGTTTAAAAATCAGCGCTATCATTTGAGTTAGTAATTAAAATACCTCACCCAAGGTGAGTCTAACACCGCGGTGATTCTTACTGATACCATAGTCGATGCCGATGTTGGTGCCGGAGTTTTTGTTAAACTTAATTCGCGCACCTGCACCAGTGCCGACGTTCCAGTCCTCGAACATGGAATTCTTTGGTCCATTTAATGTCGTAAAATTCATAAATGCTACGAATCCAAATAAGCCGTTTTGAGTGATATCGCGACGATATTCCGTTTCTAAGTAATAAAGTGATTTGCCACGAAAACGGCTGACTGGAAAGCCTCTTCCCGAACTATTGTATGGATCCCATCCCAAATTAGGAAGATCGAGATAGGGTGCTTTACTATTAAATACGGTCCAGAAGAAACTCCTTATGGCAATCATATTTTGTCGGTTTCGGTCTTGGGTGAGCCTATGGTATCGTCTAACTTCAAGAAATAGCGATTTCCAATTCTGATCACTACCTAAAAATGTCGGATTTATACGGAACTGTAAATTGGCATAGTTACCCGACCAAGTATTGATCGAATTGGCCCGTGTATCGTAAATTAAATTGAAGCTTACTCCTGAAGACATGGTATTGTCTTTTAAATCTGTTCCATAAGGGTAGGACGTGTAGTCTTCGAGCTTGGTGTTGCTCGTAGACTTAATATTCATTCTATAATCTAAATCATAACCGATTCCCATAAAAAGTCCCCCATGAATTCTTTTTAATGCGTGTTGGTATAAACGAAAGTAGGTGTAGTCTAAATTAATCTGCTGATCGCCATGATGCTCTTTGCCAATTCCCCAAGTTTCGTGCGGGTATTTTAATAGTCGGATATCGCCATCGATCACCCATGTATTCTCTTTTAACCAGATGTAAGAACGTATTGGCAGGCCAAATCGTTTACCAAAATTTGTGTAAGGGGTAAATGTCATCTTGGACATATAGGTATCGGAACGATCTCCTAAATAAAATCCTGCTGTGGTACTTGTAATTAAGGCGTGTCCTCCTCCGGGAACATTTGTCGAAAACGGTAAAAAGGAAAAATAGATTTTCTTTCCTGTACTATCGACTGTTTGGGGGGGCTTGATATTTAATATTTCTTTTCCAATATCAATCAGGTCCCGTTGTCTACTTGTATCGGCGAGATGTTTGGTGGTTTCTATTTCATTGACAGGACGTTGTGCATATACAGTGTCGCCAAGTACAAGTAAAACCATCAAAATAGAACATTTAATATAAAAAAAATATACGCTATCGTAGTGTGTCATGAAAGAATGCAATCTAGCGGGAAATAGACAGAATAACAATATTCAAACCAATAATTTATTTATTCTGTCACGTTTTGGCTATACAGCGAATTGATTGGAAATTTCATTCGCCTAGAAAAAAATAGCATTTACCGATTTTAATGTAATGTTAATCTAAATGTAATGAAATCAATATATGAGTTGTCTTAACTTTGAATCAGAAAATAAATAAAAAAAGTACGCAACAAATTTATATAGTAAGCGACAATAAAATAAGAAAATATACTAATACATTATAAAATTGAAAAAGATATGAAAACTTTAGTAAAAACATTTGTAGCAGCGGCAATGATTGCAATCTCTACTTGCTCGATGGCTTCAGTTAAGCCGGAAGAACGCAATTTAATTACTGCTGATTTAGCCATCGATGAATACGTTGGTGCAATGACCGAAGGTCAAGTAGCTAATTTAGACAAGCTTTTTACAGCTGATTTTGATCAAAAGATTTGTGGTAAACAAGATTTGAAACATAGCCGTCATGAGATGATTGAATTTTTGAAAAAACAAAAAGGAATTAAGATGAACTGCAGAACAACAACGCAGATCGTTGAAGAATTACCTGATTATGCCATTGCGAAAGTTACGATGCAATTTGATGGTTTTGCTAAAACAGATCTGATCACTCTGGTTAAAGAAAACGGAACCTGGAAAATTTCTAAATCTGTAAACTCTTATAAATAAGAATTTGCTGTCAAAATTGGTCGATTAAAAATAAGAAAAGGGTACTTAAGTACCCTTTTTTTGTGGAGCATATCAGATTCGAACTGATCACCTCTTCACTGCCAGCGAAGCGCTCTAGCCAAATGAGCTAATGCCCCTGCTTTATTTGGTGTCGCTAAGATAGTACTTTTTTGGATAAACAAAGCCTCTTTTTTATTTTTCTACTGTTTTTTGTAGGTCTGTTATCTAGTTGCTTCTTTTTTGACGACCTAAATGCATTATAATCAATGGTTTTGTCTATTTGGTTCCTTACAGATATTTTTATCCTATTGAAAAACAAGAGAGTTTACCGGCATCCTTGGGGATAAAAGAAATGTATTAGTGTCCTTCAGTAAGCAGAGCTTCGGTTCGCTTTATCTGACCTTTATCTTTCCAGGCATCATGTCCAGGAATAACCATATTAATTTCGGGATATTTTGCCAATAACCTCGCTAGGGATGGCTTCCAGGATTTTATATCCCCATCTGCCGTAAATCCTAGATCTTGGGCTTCGGAGCTTTTTATAAAACAACCACCGTCTAGGATCTTATATTCGGGAAACCAGACAACAACATTGTCCATGGAGTGTCCGGCACCAAAAAAGTTCAGAACAAAAGATTGTCCGCCGACGCTGTAGGTTTTATTGGTGGAAACAAGATGAGTGGCCTGGGCTTTGTGATTTGCCTTTAGTAGGTCGTTCGTCATTTTCGTTGCGTAGGTTGGAATTCCAATACGGTTGTAATACGCAAAACCACCCGCACGGTCTTCGTGCCAGTGTGTTGCGTACACCGCAATAACGGGTAAATTATGTTTCTGTTTGATACTGTCCAATAAGGGTTGATATTGTGTGGAATCCCATGGTGTATCAAATAGAATAACGCCTTTTTTTGTTATTAAATAGACCGCATTAGCAGCATATTTGGTGCCTTCAAAATTATTAAAGGTGGTATAGAGGTATAGTTGCGAATTTATCTTCTCTATTAAAAGAGGTTTTTCTTGCGCTTGTAGAGATGGGGAAAGACCGAGTAAACCAATGCTCAGGCATACACCAGCAAATGTTGCGCGCATATGAGGAGAAAGAAGTGAGATCATATTTTTGAATGTTATTACATTAACGTTAGAACAAAATGATTATTATTTTTTCAAGACCTTATCAATACATTTTTTAGGTAGACTGAACAAAGTCTTCGCGATAAGGAGTGAATGAATCGATCAGTTCACCCTCCTCGAGACATTCACATCCATGAACCAATTGCGAATAGATGATACAAGAGTCTCCTGCAGTTAGGATGCGATCAACACCGTCAATATGGTATCTGAATGTTCCAGCACTAACATAAGAAATCTGTGTATGGGGGTGTTGATGAAGTGCACCGATGGCCCCTTTTTTAAAACGAACTTTCATGAGCATGAGTTCATCATTAAAAACAAGTATTTTTCGCATCACACCTTCGCCCAAGTCTGTCCATTGCTGTTCGCTGTCGTGTAAGAATATTTCGCTCATCTAATTGTTGATTTATGGATGTTTCGATTGGAAAACGCTCTGTTTTTCAATTATAACAAAAAAAAATGAATTTACGGCTAGATCCATTGCTTCCTTAGAAGGATATCGATTTGCTTTACAAAATTTGGCAAAGGATGAGATGAAATTAAAAACCAAATGGTCCAAATACGTGAAAAAACAGTTATTTTGTGCCTGAGCAATATATATATGACACGATGAATTATTTCGACGAGCTTATTACTTTATTACAAGAAGAGCAGCAATTTGATAAATTACAACATGAAAATTTGTTGTTGAAAAGTAGTTTGAATGAACGAAGAATGCAAGGTGTCACCTGGTTTCCGATTCAGATAACGGATATGGAGCTTGGAAGAGGAGACTATTTGTCCGTTAACTTAAACCGAACAAATCATTATGAGGTCGAACATAAGTTTCGCTTTGGTATGCCAGTTTGTCTGTTTTCAAATCACGATCCCGACCGAGATCGAATAGAGGGCATCATATCTTCGATCAATAGGGATGGGATGCGAATTTCATTTCGTGTCGATGAACTTCCAGAATGGAGCAGAAGAGGGAAGCTTGGTGTTGATTTGTTATTTGATGAGTATTCCTATCGGGAGATGTTCAATGCATTGGAGAAAGGAAGGGAATTGAGCCGTGATGCAAAGCAGGGTAGTTTAGTGAGAAGATTAATCGGTGAAGAGGTCATTCCGATTGCTTCTATTGGAGAATTCTTTGAGCATCCCAGCTTAAATATGGGGCAAAATAAAGCGATCCAACAGCTATTGGAAGCAAGTACCGTGGCTCTTTTGCATGGGCCGCCGGGGACAGGGAAAACAACAACATTGGTTCAGGCCGTGCAGGCACTCCTAAAACAATACAACAAGCAAGTATTGGTTGTTGCCCCGAGCAATACGGCCGTTGATCTGCTAACCGAACGTTTAGACGCTGCTGGCATTACAGTAACAAGAATAGGTAATCCTGTTAAGGTTTCGGAACATCTTCAAGAATTGACACTCGATGCAAAGATTGATCGACATCCCGCAAATAAGGATATTAAAACACTTCAAAAACAAGTGCGGACGTATACAGAGATGGCTCAAAAATATAAACGTAATTTTGGAAAGGCTGAGCGGGAGCAAAGAAAAGCATTGTTTGATGAGGCCCATCGAATCAGAAAAGATGTCGATAAAATTCAAGATTTTATCAGTGCAGATGTTTTGGATAAATCGCAGGTAATCACTGCAACTTTGGTTGGATCAAATCATGAGGTTATCCGCAATCGTAGCTATGAAACAGTCATTATTGATGAGGCCGCACAAGCATTAGAGCCTGCTTGCTGGATACCGATATTAAAGGCACATCGGCTTATTTTGGCCGGTGATCATAATCAATTACCTCCAACAGTAAAATCGAGTAAGGGATCTAACCATGGCCTGAGTCATACATTATTTGAAAAATTGGTAGACCGTAATCCACAATTAGTTTCTTTGCTAGATGTGCAGTATCGCATGAATGAACAAATTATGCATTACCCATCTGTAGCCTTATATAATGGTTCGTTAAGAGCAGATAGTACCGTGGCACAGTGGAGCTTAGCAGTGGATACTGAACCGGTGTTATTTATTGATACAGCAGGAGCGGGATTTGAAGAAACGGAAAGTGACGGCGCAATCTTCAATATGGGCGAAGCTCATTTTATTAAAGCTCATCTAAACGACCATATTGGGGCTTGGAAAGCTTCCCCGACCCTAAATGAAAGCCTGAGCATCGGGGTGATTGCACCTTATCGGAAACAGGCTACTTTCCTGAAGGAAGTATTGGAAGGGGAAGACGAGCTGCGACCTTTTAATGACTTGATTAAAATACAGACAATAGACAGTTTTCAGGGACAAGAGAAGGATGTTATTTATATCAGTTTGACCAGAAGTAACGCTGAACAGCAGATTGGTTTTTTGTCTGATGTCCGCCGGATGAATGTGGCAATGACTAGGGCTAAGAAGAAATTGGTTGTTATTGGAGATAGTGCTACAATAGGTTCACATCCGTTTTACCGAGAATTTATTGCCTATACCGAGTCGATAGGGCACTATCATAGTGTGTGGGAATGGGATATTTCAGCAATATAACGCAAGAGGCCACTTCATAGGAAGTGGCCTCCTGCTTTTATTGAAACTTACCGACTAGATTGATTCCTGTAATCTCTCCTGATTAAGAAGTGAACTTCATCCAATCCGTGTTCTCGTCATAGTTCATAAGTGGTTCGGCATTATTGTTATTTGATAATTGGCCTACCAACATATAAATATCCATACTTACGTGTTGACGTGTTATTTCAGTCATCTTATCATTGAACCCGGCATTGTTAATTTGTAAAACATACTGAAAACAAATGACGCGGGCGATTACCTTTCCAAGTGTAACCAGTTCACGTTGTTTCGGCTGTAGCGGAAAGTCAAAATTCAAGATTGATGAGAAAAATGGTGCTGCAAATTCAGTTGAGCTATATTTTTTTAAGAAAGATAATAAGTTGCTTTCTTTGGTTTTGCGCATAAGTTTACCGATCGCTTCAGCAACTTGAGAATATAGCATTTCATTTGATCCCTCAAAGATTTGAAAAGGTCTACTGTCTATGAGGCCACGACCGGCAACATGGTCTAACCTGTAGCCATTTGCCCCGGATAATTGCACACATATTTGCGCGGCTTCATGCATTAAGTCTGTCACAAATGCTTTCACACTATTGGCATCTACACCATAGGCTGAAAGGTCATTATGGATAGAGCTGATCGAGACACTGTATGAACACATTGCAGAACACAAGGTAAATGCAGCCTGTATGCGCGACAACTGAAATTTAACAGCGTCTAATTCATTTAAACTAATACCTGCTACACGGCGTTCGGAACAATGTGTCATGGCCTCATCCAACATTCGTTTTATAAAACCCATGCCCATTCCTGGGAACTGTAATCTGCTGCGGTGGAGGGTATCTAACATCAATTTAATTCCTGTACTTTCCGGATTTAGTTTATGATCCGCGGGAACATTGATATCAATGTTGTTGACACCATAAGGAATTGCATAGAGACCAAGGCTATTGTATTTCTTTGTTACAACAATCTTTTGTTCTTCGACGGCGTTCTCTGTGACAAAGAAATCTATATCCCGAACCAGTTCTCCATTTTCATTTTTCTTGCGTGCCGTCACGAGCCAAAAGTCTGCAGCTCCAGTAAGACCTTGCCAGTGTTTTTCACCTTTTATATAGTACTTATCGTCCCTTTGTTCGTAAGATGTTCGCATATTGAGTGCGTCACTGCCGTAAGCCTGTTCGGTAATCATTAGTCCTCCCATTGCCTGATTTTCCAAAAATTGATGGAATACCCTCTCTTGAAGTAAGGTGTTGCCGTATTTGGCAAAAGGTTCCAAAAATAGTGCAATATTAATCCCGAAGATTAGCGATAACGATAGTGATTCATAAGAAGCTGCCGCCAGTACACCCAAACATTCTTTTACATGAAGACCACGACCACCGTGATGTTCGGGGATAGCAACCGACAATGGTTGCATTTTCATGATCTCTTTTAAAAACTCAGGCGGAAGCCCACGCGTTAAACTGAGCGAGTTGTAATCGTATTCCTTATTAAATAAGCTTGACAGCCTAGTTTTAAAATCTGCAATAAACAAATCGAAATCCTGGGTTATATTGTTGTCTTCTGAAACCTTAAGCATCTTTAAATATGTAATTAAATGATGGAACAATGTAAATTGAAACATCGAGAATAAAGAGTGCTACCGAACTGAAATTCTCTTTTGCTTCAATGACTTACACAAAAATAACTGCAATCAATTTGATTTTCTTGTGTACTTCAGTATAAAAGATAGGACAAATCGTGCATGTTGAAAATTTAAGTTGCTCTGTTTCGATAAGAAGTAGGAGAGACGCCAACTATTTTTTTGAAAAGTCGTGAGAAGTAAGACGGGTCAGAAAAATCCAATTCATAACAGATATCTGCAATGCTTTTAGTGGATTCAAACAGCAGAAATTGACTGTGCATAATCAGTACTTCTAGAATAAGTTCTTTGGAAGATTTTTTAAATACTGAAAATACACAGCGATTAAGGTAGTTTGTAGATACTGCAAGTTTGTCGGCGTAGAATGAAATATTTTTTTGCTTTTTGAAGTTTTTGTGCACAAGCTGTTTGAACATCATTGCAATTTCCTGCCGACGATTGAGGGCTTGATTGGAGGACGAAAGTTTGATGATTTTTAAAATTGCCGATTTTAACAAATTTTCAAACAGTTCTCGATAAGGGAATTCCGAAAGTAGTTCATTATAAAGTAATCTAAAAAGCTCCTGAAGATCACTACTATCTTGTGCAGCTAAGTTAAGTAAGGGCGAGATGTTAAAGATATTCAAAATCTCCTGTTCCCTGAATATGGACGTCATCGCATTGTCGTTGATCAAGACGCAATGCCCTTTCGAAGATTTATCGACAGACTTTATTGTTGAAATATTACCATAATTGCTGATAAGAATTGCTGGAGCCTGAACGACATATTCTTTGGCACCGATCTGATGTTTAAAATAACCTTCAGTTATATGGACGAGGAGGTTATAGCCCAAGAAAATTGGCGGAGTAGGGAATTTAATGTAAGGGGCGATTTCACTGAGCTGAAATATCTTGATCGGCGATTGTTGGTAGCGAAGGTGCTCCAAACTACCTGTCATAAAACGATCTACAAATTCGCCCGCATTTACCTGCTTTTCCATTATCAATTATTAGTATAAAATTTAGTATGCCACAGCTTTTGAATGTCATCTATTGTTTCATGTGCAAATCACGCTCCCAATAATATTCCAAAGGTAGCTGGATAAAACTTGTTTATCAATTTTAACAAATGATTTGCTAAAATAAAGCTTTATCCTTAGTTTAGTTTTTGCAATCGGATAAATAGCTTGATGCTCAGGGGCTATATTTTAATAGTATAAACCAAATGAATATGAAACCAGTGCTTATTTCTATCTTGATTCTATTCCTATTCAGAAATGCAACTGCGCAGATCTCGTTGAATTATTGTAATGATCGTATACAAACTGGAGCAGAACAAACCGAGCGTTACCTTCCTTATTTAATGAATAAACGCATTGCGATATTGGGCAATCCATCTACGGTTATTAAAGGGCGGCACCTTGTTGATAGTCTGCTTGCGCGCGGGGTTCAGATTGTGAGAATCTTTGGGCCTGAGCATGGATTTCGAGGGAATGCAAGTAATGGAACTGAAGTGGGGGATGAAGTCGATCCGACAACTAAAATTCCTATTGTCTCTTTATACGGGAATAAGAAAAAGCCAACAGCGAAGGATCTAAAAGATATCGATCTGTTTATTTATGATGTGCAGGATATGGGGGTGAGGTTTTATACCAACATTAATACCCTTCGGGATATTATGGAAGCTTGCGCCGAAAATGATAAGGAGCTCTTGATCTTAGACAGGCCCAATCCCAATGCTTATCTAATTGACGGTCCTATTTTGGAGGAAGAATATAAGTCGGGTATTGGGCAATTCCCTGTTCCTATTGCGCATGGGATGACTACTGCTGAATTTGCCCAGATGATCAAAGGAGAAGGTTGGATGAATACTAAAAAGAAGTGTAAATTGAAGATTATTCCTGTAGCAGATTATGATCATAGTATGCTTTATAAGCTGCCAGTCAATCCTTCACCCAATTTAAATACGGAACAAAGCATACTCTTATATCCAAGTACCTGTCTTTTTGAAGGTGTAAAAGTAAATCATGGTAGAGGCACCGATTATCCCTTTGTTGTGATCGGTAGCCCAATCTATAAGGGTACATATGATTTCTCATTTGTCCCCGTCAGTAAAAAAGGGATGAGTGAATCGCCTCTCTTTATGAATGAAGAATGTTATGGAATAGACCTGCGTAAATATGATCTGCAGCAGCTTGTCGATAGCAAAAAAATAAACCTATCCTGGATGATAGCGCTTTATCAGAATTCTCCGGAAAAAGATAAGTTTTTTGATCAATCATTTTCGAAACAGATTGGCAGTATCGAAAAGCTCGTCGGCGTAGGTTTATTTCGGAAGCAAATTGAAGCCGGTGTTTCGGAAGAAGAAATCCGAAAAAGCTGGGAGCCGGGCCTAAGTAATTATAGAAAAACTAGGGAAAAATACCTTATCTATCAATAATATAACCTGAATAGAAGTACAGCGATGTTTGGACTAAAATATGATTGGCGCCCAATTATTATCCTATTTATTGCAGTGGGATGTTTTTGTCAATTACGGGCGCAGCATCTGGCTAGAGACCTAGATCGCCAAAATTATACAGCTCAATCCAACATTAGGTTAAATCCCGCGTTGAAATGGAAATTCAAAACAGAGGGAAGGCTGTTTTCTTCGCCCGTCGTTTGGAAGGATATCGTTTTTGTCGGGTCTTGCGACAGTAATCTTTACGCATTGAATAAAACGAGCGGTAATATACTTTGGAAGTATAAAACTACCGGTGAAATTCGGTCGACTGTTGCTCTTGATGGCGGAAAAGTGTATTTTTTAAGCACTGATGGCTACTTGTATGCCCTGGATGCCCAAACAGGTCGAAAATTATGGCAGTTTTCAACCGATGGTGAAAAGATTTATGATATATGGGACTATTTCCTCTCATCTCCTGCGGTTGCAGATGGTGTAGTTTATTTTGGATCTGGGGATCATCATGTCTATGCCGTAGATGCTAAATCGGGAAAACTTGTTTGGAAATTCCTGACTGGGGGCATTGTGCATGCAGCCCCAACGCTGACACAAGAACGTGTTTTCATTGGTAGTTTTGATGGTTATTTTTATTGTTTGAAAAAAGATGGTACCCTACATTGGAAGTTTAAAACGGTTGGTGAACGTTATTTTCCAAAAGGCGAGATTCAGTTCCATGCAGCAGTCGCCGACAGTACAGTCTATTTTGGTGCTCGTGACTTTAATGTATATGCGCTTAATGCCGCGAATGGAAGTGGCTTTTGGGTATATCATCAACCAGGGAGCTGGACGAGTTTTCCTAGTATTTTTGACGATAAGCTTGTCGTAACCATGTCGGATTCCTATAGTATACTTGTTTTAAATAGAATGGACGGCGTGAAAATAGTTGAACCTAAAGTGCCTTTAAATACATTTAGCAGTGCCACTATCGTAGGTAATGAGGCCTTTTTTGGAACGCTGGATGGTGTAATTTATAGATTGGATATAAAAAACGGAGGGGTTGTGCCTATTTTTCAAACGGAGTCAAGTAAAAAGAATAGGCAATTGTTTATAAATGATGAAAATGTGCTGCGAGCCGATCTGCAACAAAAATATGAGGATGATATTACAAGACTGTTTGCAGACTACCTGCAGATGGGAAGTATCTTTTCAACAATATGGATCGATGAAAATCGGCTTTATTTTAGCTCCGCAGATGGTGCCATCTATGCATTGGAATAGTAAGTACGCGCTATTTACGAATCGTAGCAGAGTTTACTTTCTCAAAATTTTTTCCATGGGTTTCCCTTTGGCCAGTTCATCAATTAATTTATCGAGATAGCGAACTTTCTGAACCAGCGGATCTTCAATATCTTCAATGCGATAGCCACAGATTACACCCGTGATCTTCGAAACATTCGGGTTTAAACTTGGTGCTTGTTTAAAGAAATGTTCAAAGTCAGTTTTATTTTCAACTACTTGCTGTAGCGATATGGGACTATAGCCGGTAAGCCAGAAAATGATTTCGTCAACCTCTTCTTTTGTACGTCCTTTTCTTTCGGCTTTTTGTATATAAAGCGGGTATACACCAGCAAATGACATGCGATATATTCTTGTATTATCCATTTTTACACGTTGATTTTATTAAAGGTATTCATTTTGAATCAAAATAAAAACAAAAGATAGGTGGCTAAATTAAGCAAAATCGCCGCTAATTTGTACTACGCAACTATGAAATTTACTTAGCAATTTCTTTAATAATAATATAAATTATAATTCTATCTTTATGTGATACAAAATTATTGAGAGATTATATATGGATTTGAGGTATATTCGAAATAACATACATATTAAAGAAGAGGATCAACAACATATCAAAGACTTTCCGGTGTTAATAGGGGGGTGTGGAATAGGAAGTTACATTGCCGAGTGCTTATTGCGTATGGGTTTCGAAAATTTGACAATTGCCGATGGAGATGTTGTCGAATTGACAAATTTAAACAGACAAAATTATACAAACAAGGATATTGGTATTAAGAAAGTATTTGCTTTGCAGGAACGTTTGCATTCAATTAACCCGCAAGCCAAAATAACAGTGTTTTCTGAATTTATTAACCAAGATAATTTATATAATATCGATATTAATCATAAGGTTGCCATTAATGCGTTGGATTTTTCTTCTGATATTCCTTTTGTCTTTGACCAGTATATGGCAAAACGAAATATACCGGTAGTACATCCTTATAATTTGGGCTGGGCAGGATTTTTAACGGTGCTTCCTCCTGAAGGCCTTAATCTTCATTCATTGGAAAAGGCCCACAAGACATTTGAATTAAATGTCGGTAAATTTATTGTTGACAGTTTAAAAACAAAAGGAATGGAAACGAAATGGTTTGAGGAATTTTTGGCAGAATATGGTAAAATCGCGCTGACGTCTTCTCCTCCGCAATTATCATTAGGTTTGTATTTATTATCGGGAATGGTTAGTCATATTGTATTTAATTTAGCGACATCTAAACCTGTAAAATTCTTTCCAGATTCCTATTATTTATCCATGATTAGCTAGCTATAATATAAGATAAAGAATCGATTGTTTTATTACACTTTTGTGTAGTAATCCTATAGCTGCGGGAATTTAAAAGGAAAGTCCTTACTTTTATTGCTCTTGAATACATCTACATGAATTGGGCATCGGATAATTATTATTTCACTAAACTTAAAAAGGACGAGCTTTTTGAACTTATCCACTTTTATTTAAGGACTACAGCTGATTATTATAATTTGGATGATTCGCTTAATGAGGAATATGCGCATCATTATAAAAATTTGTTAGGCGAAGATTTAAGTTTTTTTGATACTTCAATTTATTATGTCTTGCGTGATCGAGAAATGCATAACATCCATGCATCAATACGTATTACCTATTGGGATCGGGAAACGGTATTACCCATTCAAAAGTTGTTCTCAGTCACGAAGGAAGAGCTTTTGTCACACAATGTAAATCACTATTGGCATATAGGCAGGTTTATTATTTCGAAAAGGATTGAGGGGAAACGGATCAGCATTTTAAAAAAAATGCTGTTTGACGCATTTTTTCCACCTTATTTTCTTGAAAAGGGCTTAATTATTGCCGAATGTGATAAAAAACTCGTCAATACCTTGTTGAAACTTGGAATACCTTCATATGAGCTTGGCAGTCCAATTATCTATTTGTATTCTGAAACTCTGCCTATTTATATTAAAACCGAATGGCTTGATTTTTTCATTCAAAAAAATAGGATTGCGCAATATTGTTTAGCTAATAGTATTGATTCGGATAGTTTCACGCTCAGGGCAAAAGATATGGGCTTTCAGGGAAATAATGGTGGCGAAAATATGCTATTTAATTAGAATAAAGATAGTTCAATGGCAAGCGCGGTGGCTTCAGTAATACTCTTTACCTTTAATTTCGAGAATATTTGCTTTTTGTGAAACTTAATCGTATCAATTGAAACGTATAATTTATCAGCAATTTGTTCCATTGTGAATCCCTGGGCAGAAAAAAGCAAAATATCTTTCTCGCGCGGTTTTAATTTGACATGTGGAGACTCTACCCAAAGATCAGTCGATAAGTCATACTCAAATTGCTTCCCGGCATCGTCGGATTTAAATTTAATATTTCCTGCATTAGCATGTGAAGAGATAGAAACTACACATAACGCTATCCAAGGATTTGAAGACTTGTCCAAAAGAATAGGTTTCAGTTTATGATTTATTAAAAGGGGTTTCCCGTTCGATTGCTTCAAATGAAAATCATAGGATATTGAATGTGTTAATTTGTCTTCATGTGCGAGATTTTCAAAAAATTCGAACCCTACATCGTTTATCTTCTTTAAAAGATTCAAATCTCCTTCAGGTACATTATCGAAGTAATGTTGGTACCCTTTTTTTTGAACTTCAACAGGCGAATTTCCACATAAAAATATGGGATTATCAGATACGAATAAAAAGCTCTTTTTCGAATAATCAATTAAATAGATACTTTGATAAGTTAATTTACTTAACGATTTGGCGAAATTAATGTAGGCATCTACTATCTCATAATCATCCTTTGTAAAATTATCTTTAACATGTACCGGCTTAAAAAAATCTTCAATTTCAACTTTCATAATGTAAATTACAAATAGGATTTACTCTAATACCTAAATAATAGTTAGAATAAATTTCATGCTAATTTGTAGGGCAAAAATAATGACTTAAATTCAAATAAAGCATTTGAAAAAGCCTTTTATCACGTGTTTCTTGCGTTTTTTTGACTTAAAAAAGTGACATATTTTAAGACTTTTTACATCTATTTTATTTGGTTATAGATATCTACACAAATGTGTAGAATATTTATAATATTATAACTTTAATAGTTTTACTACTTATCTTTGCCCGATAAAGCAATTAAATTATATAAATATAACCTATTGAAATCAATTTCCAAATAATAATTTTTATATAAATAAGATATTTGGCAAAGTTTGGAGCAAATATAATAACAATTCTTGCTAATATTCTATAAAGCTATTTCTCTAATTAGCTATTCACTTGACTATATTTTGTTCTTTTTAGCAAAATAAACCTCTTTCTCATCCACGAATCAAAATCCTTCATCTTCCAAGTTTGTGTCTATTGTATAAAGAAGATTTTTTCCCTGTTTTTATTTTATATGTATATACATTTTATTTTGTTCATTGGATATTTGTGATTTTTATAGTAATATTGTGTTTATTATTTTGTTTATCATAGGTTTTTGGTTAATCTTATATGTATGTACAATTGAATAAGTCTAACAAATAATTTTGACCAATTTATGGAAAATGATACTGATGTAAATAAAAATTATAAAATCTGATACTTATGAAATTACGTTTCTCACTTTCTTTTGTCGCCGGTCTGTTGTTCATGTGCGCTCAGTCTGTTGTTGGCCAGGAGCACACGATATGGCAATTGGGAAATTCAGACGGTTCAAGCAGCGAATTTGCCTTGTCCCCGAATGGGTATAAGAAATTTTTGGAACATGATTTCGGTTATGAAGACAATGGGTTTATTATCGGTCAATCTTCTTTAACAAGGGATTTACCCTATGTATTGCCCGGTCCGGCCAATGAATGGGGCGGGACTGGAGGAACCTCTGGTCTGAGAACACATTTTTTGAATTTCTACTATGTGTTAAACAATAGTATAAAAAATGGTCAGTGTACACTTCAGGTTAAATTGGCCAATAGTGACCCTAAAAATAAACCTACGCTACAGATCGTAATCAATGGCAAGCCCTATAATTTTGAGGTGGAGGGGGGAGCAGGAAATGGTGAGCCGTTAGAGAATCCTTTAAAATCTGGAAATTCTACGATAAATATACCATTACCAGCTGATCTCATTAAGAAAGGCGGAAATCAGATTACCATGACTGTCATAAATGGAGGATGGGTTGAATTTGATTCCTTTAAACTGCTGGGGCCACAGCAAGTAAAGCTAATAGCCAATCGTTCTGTAATTGTTAAAAATGTACAGCAAGCTGAATTTGAGATCTTAAATGCAGGGAAACCCGTCCAAAATATGCTGGTTGATCTCTTGAAATTGAAAGATGATGAACAGTTGAAAGTAGTCTTAGATGGAAAGAAAATTTATGAGAAAACACTTGAAAAAGGTGCAGCGAAATTGGAAATACCAATGCCTTATGTCGCTAAGGATATATGGAGTAAGTATGAAATTTATAGTAATGGGCAATTAATACAGTCTTCAACAATCAAGCGGGGCCCAAAAAGACTAGGTGGAGTTTCAGATTATGTGAACACGATGATGGGTGCAGCACATTCCAGATGGATGATAGCCCCGGGACCATGGATGCCTTTTGGCATGGTAAAGATAAGTCCAGATAACCAAAATATTGGCTGGCAGGCAGGTTATGAACCTTCTATCGAATCTATTGGTACTTTTAGCCATATTCACGAATGGACAATGGCTGGATTGGGTACATTTCCGACAGCAGGTCAATTGAAGACTCGGGTCGGAGATCAGTACAGTAAAAATTCAGGATATCGATCAGCAATAGATAAAACCAGCGAAAAGGCTCCATTGGGATATTATGCTGTTCATCTCCTTGATCACGATATCGACGTAAAATTGACGGCTGGTACGCGTTCGAGTTTTCAACAATATACCTATCATAAGTCGGATACAGGACGTATCATGATTGATCTCAAGGTTAATGGAGAATATGATTATAAAATTAAAGATTTCTCGCTGAAAAAGGTTTCTGACTATAAGGTTGTGGGATACAGTAATCAATTATCTGAAAACGTTTGGTCCACTGATGCAAAGCAGGATTATGTCGTATACTTTGTGATGGAGTTTGACAAACCTATCATAAACTATGGCACATGGCATAATGATCGGTTGACTGAACGGGCTGATTTGGTTGCTGATAGCGCCCAATTTGCGGGAATGTACGTGGAATTTGATGTGCATAAAGATAAGGCTGTACAACTGCGCACAGGGATTTCTTATGTGAGCTTAGCCAATGCGGAGGAGAATCTAAAAACGGAACTGTCGGAGCCATTCGGATGGTCGATTGATCGGGTCGTGGAAAATCAACATAAAGTTTGGGATGAACTTTTAAGTAGATTGGCGATAAAGTCTTCAGACTATTTTGAAAAAGAGAAATTCTATACTAATATGTATCGCACTTTGGCAAGCCGAAATACATTTAGTGATGTGAATGGTCAATGGAGGTCTTCAGATGAAGTGATACGGACTTTAGCCTATAAAGGAGATCTCGCTTTAGGCTGTGATGCTTTCTGGAATACCTTTTGGAATTTAAATCAGTTTTGGAACTTGGTTACGCCGGAATGGTCCAATAAATGGGTCAGATCGCAACTTGCGATGTATGACGCAAATGGCTGGTTGGCGAAAGGACCGGCTGGAATGGAGTATATTCCCGTCATGGTTGCAGAACATGAAATACCGTTAATTGTTGGGGCATACCAGATGGGGATTAGAGACTACGATACTGAAAAGGCATTTGAAGCTGTTAAAAAAATGCAGACAACAAGTCCATTGAAATTTGAAGGTGGTTTTGCAGGTAACAGGGACTTGGATGTATATTTAAAATATAAGTACGTTCCTTATGATTTGGGCCGGTTTTCCAATTCGATGGAATATAGTTTTGACGACTGGACAGTTGGGCAGTTCGCAAAATCGTTAGGAAAGGAGCAGGAGTACAACTATTTTAATGATCGCGGAAAATGGTGGAGAAACGCGATAGATGTCAGTAGTGGCTATGCCCGGATGAAGGATTCAAAAGGAGAATGGTATAAAGATTTTGATCCTTTTAAATCGGGAGCTAACCATCATTATGTAGAAGGAAATGCATGGCAACTGACCTTTTTTGTGCCACAGGATATTCCTGGGTTAGCTAAAATGATCGGACAGGATGTGTTTTTAAAACGATTGGAATGGGGATTTCCAGAAAGTGAGAAATGGCGCTACAATGGTCCCAATGATCAATATTGGGATTATCCTGTTGTTCAGGGAAATCAGCAGTCGATGCATTTTGCCTATATTTTTAATTGGTTGAATAAGCCTTGGTTGACGCAAAAATGGAGTCGCTCCATAGGTGAACGCTATTATGGCCAAGGGGTTTCAAATGCTTATTTGGGAGATGAAGACCAAGGGCAAATGAGTGCTTGGTATATTATGAATGCTATTGGTTTATTTCAGATAGATGGCGGGACAAGAGTCAAGCCAATTTATGAAATTGGAAGCCCTCTCTTTGAGGAAGTGAAGATTAAATTGGGCGGTAAATACGGTAGAGGTGAACAATTTATTATCAAAGCGAAAAATGCAAATAAGAAAAATATGTATATACAACGTGCTACATTAAATGGAAAACCGCTTAATACGTTTTATTTTGATGCTTCGGAACTTCTGAAAGGAGGTGAGCTTGTTTTAGAAATGGGCGCTACACCGAATAAGCAATGGGGACTGTATCAATAAAAATATATTTATTGCTGGGCCAAACCTGATGCGCATTGAATAATAACAACGATTTGTTAAAATTTGGTTAAACCATTCGGCCTAACATAAGAAACTCGTTTTTGATGACGTTATATCAGTAGTTTCATAATTTAGGTTAATAATTGGTTAGTTAGTAAAAGCCTGAAGTTCCCCACTTCAGGCTTTTGTTGTTATTGACCATCATAAATCTCTTTGCTTAATATGTATAGTTTTGCTAAATCCTATTAACAAACGTAAAATCATCGATATAACGACAAGTACGATTTGTAAATCTTTGCGATTATCTGTAGTATTGTAGGTACACGCTAAAATGCGCGGCCTATGGTGTTTGCTTGAATGAAAGCAATTAACAATGTCGTCTATCAAGATTATATGATCAAATCTATTCGTTTTTTACTTTTAGGATTATTTCTTTGGGAGAACGTTTCTGCCCAAAAGCTTCCTACAGACTATGTCAACCCGTTTATTGGTACCAGTAATTATGGAACAACTAATCCGGGTGCTCAGGTTCCCAACGGCTTGATGAATGTTTCTCCGTTTAATGTAATGGGATCATCACTTAATGCATTTGATAAGGATGCAAGATGGTGGTCTACTCCCTATGAACATAGCAATAGTTATTTTACAGGTTTTTCTCATGTTAATTTAAGTGGGGTAGGATGTCCAGATATGGGAAGTCTGTTGTTGATGCCAACTTCGGGGAAATTGGAGGTTGATTATCATCAATATGGGAGTACCTATACACAAGAGGTTGCCCATCCGGGATATTATAGCAATATATTAAAGAAATACGGTATCAAGGCAGAAGTTTCAGCGACAACCCGTGTAGGTGTGTCGAAATTTACTTTTCCAAAAGGACAGGCAAATATCCTGCTTAATTTGGGCGAAGGTTTAACAAATGAAACGGGAGCAACAGTTCGTTATGTAAGTGATACCGAAATAGAAGGATCTAAGTTGCTGGGCTCTTTTTGTTACACGAACAATCAGGCTGTTTATCCCATCTTCTTTGTTATGCGTGTCAATAAAAAACCGTCAAAAAGAGGATATTGGAAATTCCAGCGTGCCGGAGAAAAATGGGAAAACGATTGGAATAAAGATGCCGGAAAATATAAAATTTTTACGGACTATACCGATCAGCTTTCAGGCGATGATCTTGGTGCGTATTTTAGTTTTGACGTCAAAGAAAATGAAAGCTTAGAAGTACAGCTGGCCGTATCATTTGTGAGTGTTGAAAATGCACGTAAAAATCTAGATGCTGAGCAAGCAGACTTTAGCTTTGAAAAAACGCAAAAGCACGCAGCTTCACTATGGAATAATGCATTGTCAAAGATACAGGTCGAAGGAGGTACAGAGAACCAAAAAACAGTGTTCTATACGGCATTATATCATGCTATGATTCATCCAAATATCTTGCAGGATGTAAATGGAGAATATCCGGCAATGGAAACCCGGAAGACGCTCGTTGCAGATCACAATCGTTACACCGTGTTTTCGCTATGGGATACGTACCGAAATGTTCAGCCTCTAATGTCACTGGTTTATCCTGATAAGCAGGTGGGTATGATACGTTCCATGATCGATATTTATAAGGAAAGTGGTTGGATGCCCAAATGGGAGTTGTATAGTCGAGAAAGCTATACCATGGATGGCGATCCGGCAGTTCCAGTGATCGTTGATGCATGGATGAAAGGCATTCGGGATTTTGACGTTAATACAGCTTACAAAGCGTTTCTGAAATCGGCTACGACTACGGATTCGACAAATAAAATTAGACCAGACAATGCGGACTATGTGAAGTATGGGTATGTTCCACTGCGCGATTCATTCGATAATTCGGTATCTCATGCCATTGAATATTATGTTGCCGATTGGAACCTAGCCCAACTGGCCGCCTCATTGGGGAAAACTAAAGATGCTCAGCTTTTTGCTAAGCGAGCACAGGCGTATAAACACTATTATTCTCCGGAGTATGGGACTTTCAGGCCTATTCTTCCTAACGGCAAGTTTTTAAGCCCATTTAACCCATTGATGGGCGCCAATTTTGAACCAAATCATGGTTTCCATGAAGGTAACGCTTGGAACTATAGCTTTGCTATACCATTTGATATACCTGGTTTGGTGAAATTGATGGGCGGAAAGCAAAAATTTGTGGATAGACTGCAGGCAACGTTTGATAAAGGGTATTTTGATGTTACCAACGAACCAGATATGCTGTATCCACATGTGTTTTCGGAAATCAAAGGAGAAGAATGGCGTACCCAAAAGCTGGTTAAGGAAATTTTAGAAAAACATTTTACGAATAGCCCTGGGGGTATACCGGGAAATGACGATACGGGAACAATGTCCACATGGGCTTTAATGAACATGATCGGCATCTATCCTTTTTGTCCAGGTAGACCAGATTATACTGTTGTAACACCTGTATTCGACAAAGTGACCATTCAACTCGATAAAAAATATTATCCAAATGGCGACAAAGTGACAATAAGACGTCAAAAAGAGGGTGCCGGAGATTATATCAAAAAGATCTTTATCGATGGAAAACCATTCAATGGATTTAAAATCAACCATCAGACTTTGGTCAATAGCAAGGATATTCTAATCGTTACTGGAAATAGATAATTAGGCAAACTAAATTGAAAAACTGATCTACACGATGAAATATATTAATTACGCGGTCTGTGCAGGCCTTTTGTCCTTAATGGGTTGCGCTTCACTAAAAAACTCCGATGAGACTTCTTATGCTGGGTATGTAAATCCTTTTATCGGAACGGATTTTACGGGGAATACATATCCTGGAGCACAGTCACCTTTTGGAATGGTACAGCTTAGCCCAGATAATGGACTGCCTGGCTGGGACCGTATTTCCGGATACTTTTATCCTGACAGTACGATTGCTGGTTTTAGCCATACACATTTAAGTGGAACCGGAGCCGGCGACTTGTACGACATATCTTATATGCCGGTTACCTTACCTTATCATGAAGCCTCGGCTCCCTTAGGTATACATTCCAAATTTTCGCATAAGGACGAAAAGGCTCACGCCGGATACTATCAGGTAAAACTTACTGATTACGATATAAATGTAGAGCTGACAGCAACGGCACGCTGCGGTATTCAACGTTATACGTTTCCAAAAGCCGAGTCTGCAGTATTTTTAGACTTAAAGAAAGCAATGAATTGGGATGCTACAACAGATTCACACATCGAAGTGGTTGATTCTGTTACTATCCGTGGTTACCGTTTTTCGGAGGGCTGGGCAAGAGGCCAACGCGTTTATTTTGAAACTCGGTTTTCTAAGCCTTTTATGGCCGTTCATATCGATAGTTCAGCAATATTATCCAGTGCTGATACAACGGCAAAAAGTGCAAAACGTATTGGTACAGCATTCAAAGCACGTTTTGATTTCAAGACAGCAGCTGGAGAACAAGTGACTTTAAGTACGGCGCTTTCGGGAGTAAGTATGGAAGGCGCTTCAAAGAACTTAAAAGCAGAAGTTCCAAAAGATGATTTTGATTATTATTTAAAAGAGGCCGAACAAAATTGGAATCATGAATTGGGGCGCGTAGCAATCGAGACCAAAGACAAAGAGGAACAGGTTAAATTCTATACAGCACTATACCATTCGATGTTGGCACCGACAATTTTCAGTGATGTTGATGGTGCTTACATGGGGGCGGACCGGAAGGTACATCAGGCTGAAGGTTGGACCAATTATAGCACGTTCTCACTTTGGGACACCTATAGAGCTTCGCATCCATTATTTACCTATATAGACCCTAGTCGAGTAAATGATATGATTAAGTCCTTCATTGCCTTTTATGAACAGCATGGCCGACTACCGGTATGGAATATTTATGGGAGTGAAACGGATATGATGATTGGCAATCATGCCATTCCTGTCATTGTAGATGCATATTTAAAAGGAATTGGTGATTTTGATGCAATAAAAGCGTTAGAAGCCTGTGTTGCCACAGCTAATATTGATAATTACCGGGGTATAGGTCTTTATAAAAAATTAGGCTATGTGCCCTATGACGTAAAAGATGAATACAATGCCGAAAACTGGTCCTTATCACGAACACTTGAATATGCCTATGACGATCATTGTATCGCAATGATGGCCGATAAGATGGAAAGGAAAGATATTGCAGGAGCGTTTTTTGCGAGAGCTCAAAATTATAAAAATGTGTATAATCCGGCTACTTCATTTATGCAACCTCGAGATAGCCATGGTAAATTTATTACCCCGTTTGATGCGGAGGAATATAGTGCACATATTTGTGAAAGTAATGCATGGCAATATTTTTGGTCTGTACAACATGATATTCCTGGATTGATTAAACTTGTTGGTGGGCAAGAGCGCTTTGGACAGAAGCTAGATAGCATGTTTACATTTCATCCTTCCGACACCAGCAAGCTGCCAATTTTTAGTACAGGAATGATTGGGCAGTATGCACATGGTAACGAGCCGAGCCATCATGCACTCTATTTATTTAATGCGGTTGGACAGCCTTGGAAAACGCAGCAATATGCGGCCGAGGTAATGAACAAACTTTACTTGAATACACCTTCGGGATTAAGTGGAAATGATGACTGCGGGCAGATGTCGGCTTGGTATGTATTCAGCGCATTGGGATTTTATCCTGTAGATCCCATAAGTGGAAAGTACGAAATTGGTACACCTTTATTTGAAAAAGCTGAATTGAAGTTGTCCAATGGAAAGAAATTTACCGTGAAAGCTAACCATGTCAGTAAAGCCAATATTTATATCCAAGCCATTACGATTGATGGTAAGCCTCTTGAAACAAGTTATATCACACACGAACAAATTATGTCCGGAGCGACATTGGTGTTAGAAATGGGCGAAAAACCGGGACCGATATGGTACAAAAATAAATAGGATCTATAAGTATATGGAGATTCATATGTGAAGCTCCCAAATAATTAAGAGAAGCCTCCAAATGAATATTAATCGATTTGGGGGCTTTTATTTTGTTGGCAGAATTAAGTTTTTGTAGAAATATGTCGTGCTACACAATGTTCCATTCGGGAAGAGCGCATAATTTGGGATATCGCCGACTTTCGTCCAGCCACATTTTTGATACATAATATAAGCCGGGCTATCGGTTACAGTATCTAGTACCAATAGTGTCTTATTGAGATCAATGGCTATATTTTCAATGTGTTGAAGTAAATTTTGTGCAATGCCCATTCTTCGAAAGTCAGTATGGACTAACATTTTGGCTACATCTGCACGATGTATTTGATTTGAGGGGAGGTCGATTTGGAGTTGAACGGTTCCTGCGATTCGATGCGTAGAAGCATCTTTTGCAATAATCAATATTGTTTTTTGCTGCTTGACCTTGTTCAGTACTTCAGTCCAAAATCTTTTTGCCTGCTCAACTGTTAGATCTTCCATAAAGCCTACAGAGGCACCTCCTTGGACAATATTAAAAGTCAGGTCTACTAATTCAGAAATTAAGGTAATGCTGGATTCGTTGACTTCTTCAACGACAAAATCTGTATTGGAAATAGGTGAGGAACTCATGTGTTTGATTGCGGATGAGATATAGAAAAGGAATTGATCGCTGTGTTATGTAAGAAAAGACATTCTGCTAATGATCGGCTTGGCTCTTCTGGTGAGAATTATAGTTAAAAATCGTTACTCGTTGCGGGTGAATGCATAATAGATGACGTATAACCAACCGAGTATCCCATGAATTAAAGCCCATAGTATGGATTTGTTGCGATCCCATGAGGTGACAACGGCAATGACAGAACCCAGCCCAATACCCGATTGGGTGATCGTCTGTGTCGTTGATTTACTTATCTCTTGGCCAAATACAATATCCGAGATGAAAAGAAAGAATATGAATAATGCGAGGTGTTTCATGATGGCTTTATTGAGCTCCTCTTATTTTGAGTTCTTCATTGATTTCTTTTATTCTTTTAAAATTGAGAATAACAATAGGAGATAAGGCGAAGGGAATCGCCATTAGTGCGCTGAATCCTTTGTTAATTGACGTATAGATCCCCATGCCTAATAGGATAAAGAGCATGGTGGTGAGCATCCATGTAATTACCAGCGCATTTTTTTTGTTGGTTTGAAGCTCTTCGTCAGTCATTCCGTTTAAAGGTCTGTTATTCATATTTCGGTGGTTTATAGTCTCTAAGTTCCGTAATTCTTTTTAAGAAACAAAGAATTTTGCCTTAAATGATGTGTGATTCTTAAATAAATATAGCTTTTTTTTCTGATTTTTTAAAAAATGATTAATTAAATGGCTAAAATAGTAGGTTTCGAAGGACCTTTTTTACAATAATGCAGTATAAGGTGATTTTTATGGATTCCCTGTTTAGAAGAGTAGGCTTTTCATCTCTCAAAGAAATAAATAGTTTGTGCAAAGTAAGGATAAGCGTATTGCTTTTTAGCGAGCAGGTTGTACGGAAAATAACGAATCTTAAAACAACGACCACGAATATTAAACGAGACGGATAGACTGGTTTAAAAAACTGTTATTTGTAAAAAAAATTAAGAAATGAGAATGCTAGCTTTAATCTTTATGCTATTTACCATGTGTTCCTGTAGGGGTAATTTGGATTTGGGGTACAATGAGAAAATGGCTAAGCTCTTTCATAGCTGTCGAGAAAAAATGGATGAGAGCTATGGAAAATTGCTAGAAGGGGAATATGATGTCGATAAATCAGACTATTCCTATCACATGACATTGAATGAGGCACGCGCTTTGAGTAGTTACATCAAAGGATTAAAATGCGAAGCCTCTCAATTGAAGTACAGTAAAACTGCCGAAAGTTTTCACATCGCTACAGTTGGTTACATGACAGAGATCGTTGATGGATATGGTGTTTTATTAATTAAATATATTGATGAACAGAAAAAAGGGACTCGGAAAAGCCTGTTGCGGGAGATTACTGATGAAAAAGAGAAAATTGCAGCCTTAGCTGAGTCGTGTTTAGGACATCAAATAGCCTTCATGAATCAAGCTGGAATAAAAGTAGATAGTCAAACAGGAAAGTAGTTGAAATATATTTTAATTTTATAACCATGTTAATACGAAAAAATATGTGGTATTTGCTTATCATTTTACCTATGATGGCATTGTCCTGTAAGAGCAAAATAGCTGCGCGTCAGTCAATACCCCCGTATTCATTAGCTGATACTGTGAAACCCGATTGGTATCACGAATACTATGGTCGGGTTGTAATGATCGACAATGATTTTGTAACGCAGAAAGATGGCAATTATTTAGTAGATCTTCCTTTGCAGATCGTTCCGGATTCCACTTACGTTTTCTTTTTGAGTACTAAAATTCCAGTGGAGTTACTAAAAAAATCCAATGAATTCTATCCCGATCTTCAACATTTTATACTGATTGTTCCCGATTGGAAGTTTTATGGTGAAGTCGCCGAAGAAGCTTCGAAAAATGGGATGTGTATCGAACCTGCGACAACCAATTTTTATTATTCCATAAAAAGGGAGGATGGTATGGTTAAAGTCGACAGTCTCCGGCTTTCTGGTCTTGATAACCCTAGATTAGATTTTGTTAAACCAATTTCACCCAAAGGCATGCTTACAATTTATCGAAGAGACGGTTACGGATCGGTTTGTTGCCCGCGTGACCCGAAATGGGATAATGCAGATAAGGATGAGCTTTTCCTACGTGATTTTGAACACCGCAGTCACCTGAAAGTAACTAAAGGGCGGTATGTGCAGATGGAAGGTAAAGAAGGCGAAAAAAGTATCTATTATACCTTACCGGGATTATCTTCAGCACAGCGATTGGAGTTTTTAGCAAATAAATATGCGCAATGGATTGCCAATAAGGATACGGGGACAAGGACGATTATACCACAGTTATTTGCACCACAAATTATACCGATGGTAACTGAGGGCTTTAACAAAATGAAAGAATTACCATAAAGTCAAAAATAGTGCGATTTGGTTCTTTCCGGAAGAGCATGTTGTTTTTTTTGATGGAGATAAAGCTATTCTGTTAGCTTTATCTCGAACATTTTATCCCAGTTTTTACCGGTAACAAAGAAGGTGTTTGATCTTTTATTGTAAGCGATACCATTTAATACATCTAAATCCACATGCTGTGTTACATGCTCACGTAATTTGGATAGATCGACTAAAGCCTCCACTGTACCTGTTTTAGGGTCTATTCGTCCAATGACATCCTCCATAAAGAAATTTGCATAGATTTTCCCTTTTACCCATTCCATTTCATTGATTTGATCCACCATGGCCGTGTTCGTTGCTGCACGGATATAATCCACTTTTGAGAAATCATTTGGATTAAGTGTATAGATATAATCAGAACCATTCGACATGAATAAGTTTTTACCGTCAGAAGTTAAGCCCCAACCTTCCATTGGCTGAAAGTAAGGAAGTGTCTTAATAACAGAAAGACTGTTTATATCGTAGAGGTAGGCTAGATTGTTTTTATAGGTTAATTGATATAATTTTCCATTTAGGACGGTAGCACCTTCGCCAAAAATTGAATCATCCAATTCATTTTTTTTGATGGGCTGACCCGTTTTAGGATTAACAATACGGATACTCGATTTCCCCTTATTTCCACTTGGACCAACCCCATTCCCAGTACTTTCGATCAAATTATCACCGTAAAACTCCAGTCCTTGTGTGAAAGCTTTGGCATCATGTGGATAAATATTCACAATGCTATAGCTTAGCAAAAGCGGAGGGTTAGAGGCGAATAGATCGATGTTGACCGAATTTTCTTCTCGCTTTCCATTACTAAATACGACAGCTTTAATAATTTGCTTACCAAATTTCTCCTGTTTTAATGAATAATTGAAGGGCTCATTTCCGACGACCTGGCCAATCTTTTTATCGTTTATAGCGTAAATAACAGAGTCTATTTTGGATGTGTTTTTGCTATACATCTTTAATATCAGATCCTCACCCCGCGTATAGTGCTGTTTAATATTGTCAAAGGTAAATGTCGGATTTTCATCAGCATGTTCGGACTGGGAACTTAAAGTTGTATTGGTATTGTTGCTTTTATTTCCGGTACAACTGCCCAAAATGGCGCCAATAATGAAACAAATGAGGTACGATTTTTTTTGCATTGATATAGTGTGCTTGATTAATTATCCACTAATAAACTAGAAAACAAGTTGCTTAAAAATAGCTGTTGCTGTACTACTTGTTTCTCAAACTTAGATAAATTGTTTTTTATATGCAATTCAATTGCAGACCAATACAAAGGATAATTCGTCTATGAAAGAAAAAATGAACCATTGCATGCTGCTCGATTGTTATAAGGGTATGGAAAAATCATATTTTACTGGAACGAGCGGTATCCTTTTACCTTACAAGAATAAAAGTTATTATCCTGAGGAGTTACAGGATAAAAGTCGATTGGCTGTATACAGTTTACTATTTAACTCATTGGAAGTAAACAGTTCTTTTTATAAAATTCCCAGAGAAGAAACAGTCAGAAGATGGTCCGAAGAGACGACCGATGATTTTCGTTTCACCTTTAAACTATGGAAGGGAATTACGCATCAAAAAGAACTTAAGTTTGATCCACAGGATGTCGCTAGATTTCTATCTGTTATTGACGCTATAGGCCAAAAGAAAGGGTGCTTGCTCATACAATTACCACCATCTTTTAAATTTGCTTCTATTGGAATGCTTGTTGAACTGCTGGATTGTATTGCCCAGGATAAGAGAAGTGAAAAATGGCAGGTATGTGTAGAATTTAGGGACCTTTCCTGGTATAGAGAAGAAACTTTCGAACTTTTAAAATCCTATGAAATGCATCTGGTTATTCATGATAAGGATATGCAAGGTATGCGTCTTCAATATGCGGATGCAAAGATAATCTATATGCGCTTTCATGGCCCAAATGGTGACTATAAGGGAAGCTATCCGGACAGCCTATTGTTGGAATACAGTACCTATATTAACGAATGGATTGCAGCGGGAAAAGAAGTCTATACTTATTTTAATAATACAATAGGAGCGGCACTTCCTAATCTAAAGACATTAGCCTCGTATATCACTGCGAACAAAATATTTCCTGCTTAAAAGGTGTCTTTTTTTAAAGTACACTGCCACGGATATATTCATTTCCCATATAGCCGTCCCAGCCTTCATGTTCACGCATAATCCGCTGATAAGCAGTGGTCAATGCTTGAGTTTTCGTAAATAAGGGAATACCTCTCCGGATACAGTCGTGATCAGCGTAAGTCCCAGCATTATCGTGCCATTGTAGCCAAGCAAGTAATTCTTGTCTTTTCATCAGCATTAATCTATCGAATAGTGTCTTATCTTTTAAGTTCATGAGCTGATAACGCCAATCTGTGCGATGCGATTCCATAGCTAGAATTTTTGGAAGCTGATGCGCTATGATCTGTTTAATAAAAGACTCCATAATCTGAAATTTTAGTTGTTAAAGATGAGTTGTGCGTGTGTATTCGAAAAGGCATTGTATCTTCTTTTCATGTGGATGCGCAGGATTTCTTTATGGATATACGCGACAGCCTTTAATTTGGAAAGCTGCTGCACGCCATTTTCAATACATTTACGATCTGTATAGTTTCCTTTTGGATCATGCCATTGTAGCCAATCAAGGAGTATTTCTCTTTCTAGATTCTCGAGTCTCTGATGTAAGCCGATTAATTCACTTTCCCGGAGTTGTTCGCGCCAGTCAGACCAGATCGGACCTGACACCATCCCTCGCTTCTCTTTGAATTTATTTTCCATATTTTACGTCGAATTTGAAGATCTAAAATTTGTTAGATGACTAGCTTACTGATAATAGCATTGCCAAGTTTACTTTTCATAAATAACTCAATTTGTTTCAGCAATTCTGGACTTACTTCGGGGACTCTTTCTAAATCTCGTATAAACCACTTCTGAATGACAGGTGTTTGTTTGGAACGTTGGTCAAATTTAACCACTTCAGCCCGTGATGATTTTCCAGCCGGATCGTAGTATGACCATAGTACAATGAAAATCGTATTTGGATCCTCATCGGAATAGGGGGTATGAAAGCGAACGATGTCACCTACGTGTAAATCCTTATTGTCATATGCTGCGCTGTGTTCCATAAAAGCATTGTCTAAAACTGATATTCAAATATACTAAAAATATTAGTATAAAAAAGTTTTTGCTAAAAATTTTATACTTCATCTAACAGGCTGTTGTTTTTTTATAGTTGGAGGCATGTCTTAGTGATTTGTGCTTTTACTTCGATTTTATTGTTTTTATGAATCTGAATTTCAGTTCCTTTTCTTGTGGGTAGAAAAGATGGACAAATATAAAGGGGAACTATTCGAAGGGAATTTTGTGAAGGCTGCGCATAGAATAATAGCTAGGTGAAAAGTAGATGTGTCAGCGCGAGTTTTATGCTTAAGAATTTCACTTGTTGTAACATTTTTTTCAAAATTTCGGTAATTTGACCTTAAAGACATAATATGGCAACTCTACCTTGTCAGCTCCCTTATTCCATTGCGGGTCTTTAAAGAGCTGTGCACAAGAGAAATAGAGGTATCCATCTCCGCTGATACCCATAGAATCGGGCCATAGTATTCGGGAGTCCCTTACCAGGGTATTCACATTTCCCTCAGGATTTAAATATTTAATACTATAATCTATTGACGATGTGAGATAAATATTTCCATCAATGTCTGCTAGTAAGCCATGCGTGATTCCGACTTCTCCTTTGTCTTCCACTTTTGCCTCCAATTCTTGATCCGTCAGCCCTGCGTCGGCTAAAAATTCTGTTGCAATACAGTACAAATGGGTCTGATTGATGGCTTTGAAATATAAATATTTAAAGTCGTGACTCAATGCTATGCCATTCACGTTGGAAGAAAAAGGCTTTCCATTTTCACTACGCATTTCAATACCATTATAGCTTAATAATACATCAGGATCAGCCAGCGTAAAACGGCTTCCAGTTAAAGCCTTTCTAGTCAGTCCAGTTTTAAGGTCTAAAATAATGATGGCCGCTTGGCCGGGATCGGAGAGATAGGCTAAATTTCGCTTGTGATCAATACGCATATCATTTAGACCTGATTTGGTTTTATCAAGGTCGTCGAAACGATAAATATGTTCAATTTGATTTGTATTTGTATTGATTTTTAATAATTTAAACTGGCCTTGATTTGATTTTTCATCTTTGCCAAAAATTGATCCAGCAGCAGATGGTTTAGAATCCAATACCCAGAGATTGTCCTCGGTATCGACAAATATATCCTGAACATTTACAAAGTGGGAATTCTCTTTTCCTTCTAAATTCCATTCTTCATTTGGATAAGGAACAGGTTTTCCATTGATGATTTCAGTAAGTGCATACTGATAATTTTTAGCTTGTTTTGGGAAGGAAACAAATAATCGATTGTTGGAGCTAGCGCTCACACCGATCGGACGGTACGGGCCTAAAGCTGCTGCGACCTCCAATTTCGGGGCTGTAGTATCATTAACTTGTGCCAGCATAGTGAGAAAAAAGATGTGACAGAATAAAAAACTTAATATGAGCCGTGTTCGCATATTCTTGTTATAATTTAACCTTACTATATTACTTTGGACTGGTCCCATTAAGCAATAAACAGCGATTTTTTAGTTACGTAAAGAGACCGCGCTCTCATAGAAGAACCTTCTATTCTCAATTATTGTTTGTCCTTTTCTTCAAATAATACTTTTTTACACTGCTCAGCATATCGTGTGTTTCATGTCGATACGAATCCGCTTGGATTTAATTTTCTGAGCGACTAGAAAAGTTGGGATTGGTCTCGGTGATTAAAAGGAGGTGATTTACAAGCAGATTTCTTGCAAGAGCTTTTCAACCTCCTGGGCATGGGTGACTGTCATAAAATGTCCCGCACCCCTAATGATAAAGTTGGGCTTTACATTTTTGATGGGGATAATATGATCTCTACTACCATGTATATGAATTAAATTGTCCGGAACCGAATTGTTTTTCCATTGCAGAATTTGATGTATTGCCCAGTTCATAAAGATGGGGTCTGTATCGTATAAAATCTGTTTTAGCAAGCGGGAATCTTCTTTGTTACGTATGCCAAAAAAGTAATCTGATAGAAAACAATGGAACTTTAGTAACGGACTAGGAACCAGTTTGTTGATTTTGAGTCTGCCTGCTAAGCGATACAGTTTGGGTAATTCATGCCGTCCTTTGGCTGAAGCAAGCAGGATAATTTGTTTTGTTTCGATAATCTTGGCAATTTCTATTGCAAGCATTCCTCCAAAGGAAAGCCCAACGAGGATGGGGTTCTTTGCAGTAATTTTAGTCGATATTCTTTTTGCATAAATAGACAGTGGTTCATTGGGGCTTGGTGTAATCCAATCTAGATAGGTTAGATCAAGCGAGCCAAAGTCTATTTTGCTGAATACACGTTGATCTACACCCAATCCGCTGATGACATATATTTTGGTTGCGGTGATTTTCATTTAATCAAGTGTCTGTATCCATTTGCGGAGACAAGGTACTGAATTATCGTTACAAAACAGGGCAAAAATTGCTTCGAAAGTGAATTTTAGCCCCTGTTTATACTATTGAATAACGTAAATATTAAATAATGTAATTTTAATCCACCTAATCGCTCGAGCTTACTAAGATAAGCTCGCCAAACTCTTCGCTTCAAAAGTCGATAATTCGTTGTATTTTTCGGCTTGCACTTTTTTCACCCAATTCGGATCTTGCAAGATCGCCCTGCCTACAGCTACAAGGTCAAAATCGCCACGTTCGTAACGACGAACCAGTTCATCCAGTGAAGCGGGAGAGGACTTGAACTCCGAATTTGTAAATACATCGCCAAAATCTTTGTCAAGACCTACGGATCCAACCGTGATTGTGGGTTGTCCTGAAATTTTTTTGAGCCATCCAGCGAAATTTAAGTCGCTACCTTCAAATTCCGGCTCCCAATAACGACGTTGGCTTCCATGAAAAATGTCGACACCGGCATCTGTCAATGGTAGGATCCAGTCTTCCATCGCTGCGGGGGTGGGAGCAAGCTTGGCTGTGTAGTCTTGCTGCTTCCATTGTGATAGACGTAGAATGATTACAAAATCAGGTCCAACCGCTTTTCGCATTGCTTTGACGACCTCAACCGCAAATTTAGAGCGCTCCTTAATTGTTTTTCCACCAAATTCGTCTGTTCTGTGGTTCATTCCTTCCCAGAAAAATTGGTCGATCAGATAGCCATGGGCGCCATGGATTTCAAAAGCATCAAAACCGAGGTCTTTTGCAGATTTAGCAGCGTCAGCGTAAGCTTGTATCGTGGCCTCTATATCCGCTAATGTCATTGTATCTGGGCTTTCAAACGCAGCGGGCGGAGTCCATTGCATAGGAGTATAACCAACATGCCATAGTTGAGGGGCTATTTTTCCGCCTTTTTCGTGCACTGCATCCACGATATTTTTCCAGCCGGCCAGTGCTTGGTCACCGTAAAAGTTTGGGATATCCTTTAAATTCTTTGATGAAGGTCGTTCGATAACGGTACCTTCCGTCAAAATTAAACCGACATCTCCCGCGGCACGACGCTCGTAATATCCCGCTACAGCGCTGTCGGGAATTCCATCCGTCGAAAATGCTCTCGTCATTGGTGCCATTACAAAGCGGTTTTTGAGTGTTAGATTTTTGTACTCAAATGGATTAAAAAGTGTTTGTATGCTCATTTTTCTCGTTTTAAATCGTGAATCTTCACAAATATATTTTAAATAGTATATATTTGTAACTATTATTAGTATAAACTAGTTACCTTCGCGTAACTATTTTGAATATATTCAAATGAAAAGGACTGAATTTAAAAGTTGTTCCTGTGCCATGCAGCGTTCCATGGCAATTTTAGGTACCCGGTGGAAGCCTGTGATTATCTATACTTTGCGCGATCGAAAAGCCCGATTTGGTCAATTGGATGCGCTCATCGAACATATTTCTCGAAAGGTTTTGACCAGTTCATTAAAAGAATTGGAAGAGGATGGCGTTATTTTGAGAGAAGAGTACAAGGAGCTCCCACCACGCGTAGAGTACTCTTTGACAGAAAAGGGCAAGGCTTTAATACCTATTATGTGCCAATTGGCAAAATGGAATGAAGCCTACTATGAAGAGTCTGTATCACCAGAATTGATCGCGTAGAAATTATAATCTAAATACATCGATCTTGCTTCGCTTTTACGCTATCGCTGCCGAATGGAATAGTATTGTGTCAACCGGTTTGGCCTGTCCGTTTTCTATTGCTTGCCAGCGCGGGACTGTTGATCACAATAAATGAAATTTTCATATTTATTTAAAATTTAAGTAATATTGAATTGTGAAAAACAAGGTAAACCAAGAATTTAGCAAGCAAGATTTTTTAAAATCTTTTCGGGAGGGCAGAAGGGATGGTTTACAGTTTCTGTACAAAACTTTCTATAGTCCAATGTGCTATTTTTTAGAAAAGATGAATCTTGATAAAGGTACCATCGAAGAAATCGTGCAGGATGTATTCTTAAAGCTTTGGGAGCGCCGGATAGATTTTGATCATGTTGAATCAATCCGAGGTTTTCTCTACACAAGTTGTAGAAACGCCGCTTTAAACAGGATCCAACAAGAAAATAGAATTCAACAAAAAACCAATTTTTATACGTCACAGGTCGATCTGGTCGATTTACCGATCAGCCATCAAATGATCTATTTGGAGACGCTTCGAACGATCCATGATGCCATTGATACCCTGCCTGAGCAATGTAAGCAAGTGATGCGTAAGTTGATTGTTGAAGATTTAAGCCCACAGGAAGCAGCGATCTCCTTAGGACTAACCACTAGTACGATTTACAATCAAAAGAAAAGGGGAATTGAACTTTTGAGATTAAGACTCAAGCCTGACCAGTTTTTTTGCCTACTTTTGCTTTTACTCTATTATTAGAAAATTTATACTTCTGATACATAGGTTTTTGTGAAAATATCTACCACCTCTTTAGAGAAACGAAATCAAAATATTGTTTTAAGTATATAGAGCAATATGGAGCAAATACCCCAACATATCATTTATTTACTGAGCAAATCCAAGCTGGAAGGATTGCGCGATGACGAAAAATTACAGTTGGACTTATGGCGGTCCGAAACTGATGCAAATAAGGGGCTATGTGATCTGATTGACAACAAAGATCAAATGCAAGCGGATTTAGACGGGATAGCCCGTTATGATTGGGAGGAATCATTTGCCCTCTTTGAACAAGATTACCTCAATACCTCATACACTAAACCTTTTTATAAACGTATGTTGTCCTATGGTATCGCCGCGGCGTTGATTGGATTACTCGTGTTGTTTTTTATACATAATCTTTCGGATACGGTCTATCAGGAGACTCCGGATAAAGATATTCAACCCGCTCAAATGACAGGGGTAGTACGTCTAGGAAATGGAAATTCAATTTCGATGGCTCCAGGAGATACTTTATTATCGTTTGTATCACCCGTTAAAAATAAAGCGGCACGAGTGAATAATTTATTCGCTGCGACACCCAAGGGTGGGAAAATGACCATGCTATTACCTGATGGAACCAAAGTATGGATGAATGCCAAAACGCAGTTGGATTATTATGAAGTAGATAGTATGCGGGAGGTTCGTTTGGTGGGGGAGGCTTATTTTGAAGTTGCCAAAAAATATTTACCATGGGAAGGTGAGGTTCCAAAACTGAAACCTTTCGTGGTACAAGCAGGGAAGATCAATATCTCCGTATTGGGGACACATTTTTATGTGAAATCAACCAAGAATATAGAAGACTTTAAAACGACATTATACGAAGGTAAAGTTAGGGTTCGACAGGGCGACAGGCAGATTATACTGTTGCCAGGGGAAGAATCGTATATCAAACTCGGTCAAATTGAACGACGAATAATTGATCTTGACGCGCGCAATGCATTGAAAGACGGATATTTCGTGTTCAATTCGGAGACTTTAGGGGGTATTATGGATGAGTTAGCGTCTTGGTATAATGTAGATGTCGTCTATCTCGATAACCAAATAAAATCGGAAAAATTTGAAGCGATGTTGTCTCGTAACAGCAGTCTGAAAGATATCATCAACGTACTGGAGAGTACCGGGAAAATTAAGTTTAAATTTAAAGGAAAGACCATTTATGTAGACAAAACAACCTAAATGAAAAGACGAAACCCTAAACGCTTGCAACATTTAGGGCTTCAGATCAAGTAATTCTAACTGTAACAGAATTTTAATTCTTAACCTAAAACAAATGTATAAAAATTATGCACAACTTGGTCGTGCCCTATACGATCAAACGCAACAAATGAAAAACAGCGATCGCCCAGATATTTGGGGTAGGCCGCAATGGAGGGGAAACATTATGCGCATATCGCTTACAACCATACTAATGTCTTGTTGTCTGCTTCATGTTGGAGCTAAAACGTATGGACAGGACGTATCGATACAGGAGAAATCAGTGTCGTTGAGAAAGGTTTTTTCAGAGATCAATAAGCAGACTGGCTATTCTTATGTATGGGCGGCCACAACTATTGATCCAGATACAAAGGTTAACTTAACCGTTAAAAAAGAATCGTTGGGAAATGCTCTTGGGAAGTTATTGGACGATTTGGATCTCGATTTTGAGATCAAGGGGAAGATTATTGTCGTACACGAAAAATCTCAACAGACTCAACGATCGATCACTAATCAGTTAATGACGGTAAAAGGTTTTATTGTCGATTATAACAACAGACCACTTCAAGGTGCAACGATTCGTGTAAAAGGTGTTCCAAAAGGAACCGTTACAGATCAGCATGGTCATTTTGAAATTAATGGCGTTAGTTTAAATAGCTTTTTGGACATTACCATGGTCGGATTTGCTCCACTTACGATTGCAGCTAAGTCCGATTTGGGTACGATTACCTTAAGAGCCTTGGATGAGCAATTGCAGGAAGTGAACATTACGGTCAATACAGGATACCAAAAAATAAGCAAAGAAAGAGCAGCAGGCTCAATTGCTCAGGTGACAGCCAAAGACATGGAAGGACGGCTTCAACCTAATTTATTGGACCGGATCGATGGATTGTTGCCCGGGCTAAATTTGGTGCGAAATACTTCAAGTCCACAGAATTCGAAAAATAACCTGGGTATCGAGGTTCGTGGACGCTCCACCATCAACGCACAGGCTGCTCCGCTAATCGTTGTTGACGGTATGCCTTTTGAAGGTGACTTAACAGCTATTAATCCCAATGATATTGCTTCCATAACCGTTTTGAAAGATGCTTCGGCAGCCTCCATTTATGGCGTGCGTTCCTCTAACGGTGTTATTGTTATTGCGACAAAAATAGGCTCTGCAGGCAAAACAAAGATTGATTATAGCAATACGCTTTCCTTTAGAGGGCTTCCAAGCCGCAGCTACCTCAATCAGATGAGTAGCGCTGAACTGGTCAACTTTCAAAAGGAAATGTTTAACTATCGTTCAGGAGATTACGCTGTTATTGACCCGAGAAAAGCGATGAACGACGTTTATCGAATTTTGTACGATCGCAAAGGTGGAGTAATTTCGGAAGAAGAGATGGAAAAGCGGCTGGATGTATATCGAAATCGTGATCGCTTTAGTCAAATGGATAAATTTCTGAATACGACCCGATTCGATCAGCAGCATAATCTCGCTATTTCGGGCGGATCCGATCGTTATACATACCATTATTCCCTCAATTATACGCAGCCGGGAGATTACAATAAGGGACGGGCGACAAACAAGGAGCTGGGATTTAGTCTGAAAAATAATTTTAAGTTTACCGATTGGTTTAGTTTACGCGCAAATGTATTGGGAAAAAACCAAAATAGAGAGGGTAATATTGGCTTCAATTTCTACGATAACTATATGGGAGGCAAAGCATCCTATTATCTGCTTGAAAATGAGGATGGTTCTCCGGCGCAATGGTATAGTTCAAAATCTCAGTTTGAGATTGATCGCTTGAATGCGCTGGGACTGGAAGATGAGACCTACATTCCTTTAAAGCATGTAGCAGCGATCCACGAAAAGTTCTATAATAAATACCTTAACTTAAATTTTGCTGCAAATTTTAAGATTATCAAAGGACTGGACTTCGATCTGTCCTATCAAAGTGAACGGACCGAAGGGTATAATGGCACATTGAATAGGAAAAATGCCCAATCGGTTGTAGGTATGGTGAATGACGCCACCCAAATCGGAAAAGACGGATCAATCAAACGCAATATTCCGCAGGGAGGTCAGTTTTTTGAGCAGCGCAATGATGTCAATAGCTATACGTTGCGTGGTCAATTCAATTATCAATATAGTCGTCAAGATAAACATGAAGTCGTTGCTATCGCTGGTGCTGAGCGTAGACAGATTAATAACCGATATACAAACATTTACAAGTATGGTTACGATGAAAACAGCTTAGTCTATAAAGGAATTAATGAAGAGTTATTTGGAATAATGCTTCAGAACACTCAGGCATTGTTCAATAGCTATACGATTACCCGGAAGAAAGAAGAAGGTTTTCAAGACGCACTAGATAGATTTGTTTCCTTTTATGCTAATGGCTCTTATACCTATAGTCGCAAGTTAACACTAAGTGGAAGTATTCGGATAGATCAATCCAATTTATTTGGTACGGATATCAAAACGCAATACAAACCACTTTGGTCAATCGGTGCTTTGTATCATTTGCCAAAAATCAACTGGCAACCATTAGATCGTTGGGCTTTACGAATGACCTATGGCGTCAACGGAAATGTGCCAAAAGATAATGGACCATATTTAATTTCAAGGGTTAGTAACACGACAAATCCTTACAATGGTGAAATGCAGGCATCCATTGATTCACCACCAAATCCATTGTTACGATGGGAGCGTACTGCAGTATACAATGTTGGTTTAGATTTTTCCTTATTTAAAAATAGATTATCAGCAAGTATTGATGTTTACAATAAAAAAACTACGGATTTATTAGGGCGATCGCCTTTGGATCCTACGCTAGGATGGAACATGGTTCTGCTTAACTATGCTGATATGCAGAACAGAGGGATTGAGTTGGGATTAAATGGTAAGGTGATCCAAGGTGAAAACTTCAGCTGGAATAGTACACTGAATTTTAGTTACAACAAAAATAAGATTACCAATCTGTATGTTGAACAGAATACTCCATACTATTACTATTATGCTCCCCAAAATCGTGTTGGAATCCCGATGGGTAGTTTGTATAGTATAGACTATGCGGGATTAAATGACAAAGGTAGACCATTGGCACGAAAGGCTGACGGTAGTCTGGTAGAAACCACACAAAATTTGACGGTAGACGATTTAATCTATGAAGGAACTACAATACCGCCTTATAATGTTTCCTTTAGAAATGGATTTAAATATAAAGATCTGACGCTTTCCTTTATGTTTATTTTCAATGGTGGTCATGTGATGCGCGGAGTTCATCCAGAGTTCCTCAGTAAATATGCGGAGCTTAACTACAATAGTAACTTCGATAAATTGTGGTTGAATTACTGGAAAAAGCCTGGCGATGAGAGTAACCCTGACATTGCTCCCGCATTTATCACGGCTGCCTCAGGCAATATTTCGGATATTTTCAATGCTGCACATAAATTTGTTCAAAAAGCAGATTACATTAAATTGCGCGATATTTCATTGTCTTATACTTTCCCTAGTAAATGGATCGCCCCGACAAAATTAAGCTATGTACGCTTAACAGGCCAGGTATTGAATGCTTGGAGATGGGCCGCTAATAAAGAAAACATTGATCCAGAAGTTTGGATTGGTTACACAACTGCTACAACGACAAGTATTTCTGGGCCTAGCCGAGGTGTATTGGCACCAGTGGTTTACAATTTAGGTGTATCTGTAGGATTTTAATAAGAAAATACAATGAGAAAAATATATATAGGATTACTATTCGGTTTATTGACATTGAATAGCTGTAATAAATATTTGGATATAAAGCCAAAGGGGTTTACAATTCCAGAAAATCTGAATGACTACAAATTGCTTCTAAACGATCAATCTTTGGTTAGAGCTTCCGCAATTTATCCGAACTATTTAGTAGATAATTTACAGTCAGGAGACCCTCAGGATGCACAGTCGGCTGCAAGTTATGACTATTATGACTATGTGAAAAAACAACTGTATAGTTTTGCCCACGGTGCTATATTTGAAGACGGTCAGTACGACCCTTACTGGGAATCTGCATACGGCCATATTTTCACTTACAATGTTGTTATTAACAATGTATTGGCAGCAACAGAGGGCTCTGAGGTAGAAAAGAAAAGGGTTTGGGCTGAGGCTAAGATCGGCCGGGCGTTTGAATACCTTAGTCTGGTGAATATCTATGCCGCTCATTATAATCCTGCAAGTGCCACAAAAGACCTAGGGGTACCCCTGGTGCTGAAAGAGGATATCAATCAAAAATACGAACGTGTATCTGTTCAGGCGATCTATGATCAGGTAATTAGCGATCTTAATGATGCGCTGCCAAATTTGGGTACAGTGCAGTCAAATAGATTTCAAGCAGTACGTTCCGTCGGTTTCTCTTTTCTAAGTCGGGTTTATCTCTATCAGGGAAAATACAAAGAGGCCCTTGAGAATGCAAAACAAGCACTTGCTTTAAATAAATCCCTTATCGATTATAGTCTATATACGAACAAGGATAAGACGACTTGGGGACGTGTTTGTTTAAAAACCGATAATTCTGTACAGTTTCCCGATGCAAGAACCAATATTGAGGCCGTCTGGGCGCGAATAGGGACTAGTACTTTAGGCAGTCAAAATGCTGAATTGTATGCCTCAAAAGAACTGATTGACACTTATGCCAAAGATTTGCCTGCAGGTGCAAAGGACAAACGGTATGAATTATTTTTCTGTCGCGATCAGGCTTCTTTAGGTGCTACTATTGTAAAATTTCCAGGACGGGTTCTTTTTGCTCCCTACGTCGAATTTAGCACTGGATTTAATACGCCAGAATTGTTTTTGATTGCTGCGGAAGCAGCTGTTCGGACGGGTAATACAACAGAGGCCCTAAGTTTCTTGAATACATTAAGAAATAGCCGAATAGAGAATAATAAAGCGTTAACCTCAACGGATCCAAAAGTTGTTTTACAGACGGTACTTGACGAAAGACGTCGCGAGATGCCCTTTATGGCATCCGATAGGCTGATTGATTTGAAACGACTCGCTATAGCAGACAATTTTAAAAAGTCAATCCAACATCCATTGGCAGGGAAAGTTTTCGAAATGGAATCCACGGATGCCCGGATGATACTTCCGGTTCCCCCAAAGGTACTTTCGTTGAATCCGGGAATTCCCCAATACGAACGCTAAAAAATTAGATGTAGACCACTCATTCCTAATCAATTTCTATCAACATAGAAATTGATTAGGTTCTTAATAAAAAAATATGAAAAAGATACTATTGACAGCACTGGCTTTTACACAGTCGATGCTATTGCTTGCACAAGAACATATACAGTTTCAGAAGATCACTTTTGGCCAGGCAAAGGAATTGGCCAAACAGGAAAATAAGCTGATTTTCCTGGATGGATTTACCTCCTGGTGCGCTCCCTGTAAATGGATGGAAGGAAATGTGTTTTCACAACCTGAAGTCGCTCGTTATTTTAATAGCAGGTTTATCAATACTAAATTTGACTGCGAGATAGGAGAGGGCGTAGATATTGCTAAATTATACCAAATCAGAAGTTTTCCCACGTATTTATTTTTAGATGGGCAGGGGACATTGATCTATAGAACCCAGTCTCGCATGGAAGCCGATCTTTTCCTGAAACAGGCAGAGCAAGCTAATGATCCCAATTTTCAGATCCCCAACTTGCGTAAATCGTACGATTTGGGTATGCGGGAGTCTAATTTTCTAATCCGCTATATTAAAGTGATGGAGCAAACCGATAGTCAAGCAGCAAATGCAGCGAAAAAGGCATTGGACAGCGTGGCTACCGATAAATTTTTGAGGAGCCCAAACGGATGGGAGACCATAAAAATGATGGCACAAAGCCTGGATGATCGTTACGGAAAATTTTTTGAGTCGAACAAATCTTATTTTAAAAGCATAGCAGTGCCGGCGGATTTTGCGAAAAAAGAGGCACAGCTGCTACGTTATGCCATGTATGGCTATATTAGAGATCATAAAGTAGATGAGTTTAATGCTGGCCTAGCCTATTTTGAAGGCCTAAAAGATCAAGAACAAAAAATAGAAGCTGCACTGTATAAAGTAGAATGGACCGCTGCACATGGTACCCATAAGGAGTTTGTTACCCTCACGAATGTCTTAAGAAAAGGCCTGCTCAAAAATGAGAACGAGAGATTGAGCTTTATTGCCCGCCGCAATGCCAATGCAAAAGGAAATATTGCAAATCCAGTTATCCTAAAACAATGCTATGTGCTGGCCAAACAGGCCGTCGAATTGAATCCCTCAAGTTATTCCAATCAAGGAACATTGGCCGATATTTGTATCGCATTGAAAAAAAAGAAAGAAGCTGTTCAAGCTGCAGAAGCTGCGCGTGGATTGGCGGAACTGGAAACTTCAAAAATTATTAAACTGGCCGATGCTCTTGTGGCACGTGCTAAAGCACTGTAATAGTCAATATGAAAAAAATAGCTACATCTATATTCTTGGTTTTAAGTTTTCTTGGGACAGTATCGGCTCAAGGTCAGCGTTTTCAATTAACAATAAAGGGAAAACAATTTCCCGCAAAATCTAAAGCATTTGTTCGCTACATCGTGGACAGAAAATTGACAATTGACTCTATTAATTTTGGATCCAATGATGTGATCTATAAAGGGGAAATTATGGAACCAACACAAGTCATGTTATTTTATTCCAAAGATGGCGCTTCCTTCTTTAACCGCAAAGGTGGCCCGATGGAGCGTCTTACATTTTACGTAGACCCTATGGAACCCAATACGCAAATCACTGTTCAACGTCCTTTCGAATCTTCCTTGGTGAAAGGCGGTAAACTGCAGGTAGCCTATAAGCAGTATCAAGATTATTTAAACTCCTATGAGAAAAAGCTTATGGTTCAGCAGTCTAAAAGAACTGATTTGTATCAGGAAAAAAATCGTGACGAGAATGCGCTCAACCAAATTGCGCAAGAAATAGACAAGATCGAAACAGAACGTAAGAAGGCGCAGCGAAATTTTATCGTCAATAATCCAGACAATTACTTCAGTTTGTTGGCCTTGCAGGAAGTTGCCAGCTACGATGATAATGTAGTTACCACCGAACCTTTGTTTTTCAATTTGTCATCGAGATTAAGGCAAACAGCTATCGGAAAAAAATTGAATGCAGATATTCAACTCGCAAAAAAACTAGGAATTGGACAGCCGGCTTTAGATTTTGAACAGGAAACTCCTGAAGGTAAAGCGTTAAAACTTTCGGATTTTAAAGGTAAATACGTGCTTTTGGATTTTTGGGCCTCATGGTGCGGTCCTTGTCGTGCAGAGAACCCTAATCTGGTGAAAGCCTATCAAAAATTTAAAGGATCAACATTTGAGATACTGGGTGTTTCACTCGATAAACCTGGTAAAAAAGATAACTGGATGAAAGCGATTGAACAAGATGGGTTAACCTGGCCTCAGGTGTCTGATCTGAATGGTTGGCAAAATCAAGCGGCTCAATTGTACGGTATTCAGGCTATCCCGCAAAATTACCTCATCTCTCCCGAAGGTAAGATTGTTGGAATCAACTTAAAAGGAGTAAAGTTGATAGAGAAACTCGAAGAGCTCCTTAAATAAATTTTAAGGAGGGGTAAATCACCCCTCCTTAATTATGAACCTTTAACAGTTGCTATCGTTAGGGGTCTGTTTTCTATTATAGCACCGCTCTTTGGGGCGCTAAGATAAGGGCTTGCAGCTTATTCGCTATTTCTCTGCTATTCCGTTGCTATTTCTTTGGGACAGCTAGGGGATTGACTCGCTTCTTCTTTGGTATTTCTTTGCTGTTTTTTTGGTATTCCTTTGCTGTTTTTTTGGTATTCCTTTGCTGTTTCTTTGGTATTCCTTTGCTTCTTCTTTGGTATTTCTTTGCTGTTTTTTTGGTATTCCTTTGCTGTTTTTTTGGTATTCCTTTGCTGTTTCTTTGGTATTCCTTTGCTGTTTCTTTGGTATTCCTTTGCTGTTCCTTTGCTAAAGAAGTAACAAAATACTAGAGAAACAGTAAGCAAAAGGGTAAGAATAAGCAAAGAAAGGCCAAGCCAGTATGTAGCTTGGCCTTGCAAAATAACCTTAAAAAGCTTTTCCAGCAGGTTCACTGCATCGAAGTAATCCATACAAAGCCCAGAAAAATGAAACTGGATTTTGACGTTAGGAAGAAATCTGTTCCTTAAAGCCCGCTATTTTTTCCCTCAGACTATTGAGGTGTTCTGGATTGATTACGCCATTATCCTGATCAAAATTTTCGTAAAATTTGGGAAGCGAGAATGTTTCTTTAATGATAGCGCCAAACTGCGGAAAGAATTTCTGCGCTTCGGCCATTACATTTCCACCACCGTAACCTCCCGGTGAAGTTGTCATAAGCAACATGGGTTTATCTTGGAAAACTTTAACATTAATTCTAGATGCCCAGTCGAATACATTTTTAAATGCTACGCTATAGGAACGATTATTCTCCGCCAGGGAGCAAATGATAACGTCACTGGAGGCAATATGATCCAGAAAAAGCTGCGCTTCCTGTGGGAAGCCATTCTTTTCTAGGTCAACAGAAAAGACAGGCATGTTATAGTCATTCAGGTCGATCAAATTAATCTCGTGCCCCTCGAAGCTTTTAAGTACAAATTTGACCAATTGTTTGTTAATTGATGTGGAAGAATTACTCCCAGCGAATGCAAATATTTTCATGTTTTATCCTTTATGATTATCGGTTGCTTAAATTTAGTCAATTTCACGAAACAATTGGAGATTTATACTTGACTTGTCGTTTCTGATAAGTTTTGATGATATGGTATAATTTTTTGAAATCCTCGCTCTGCATATTTCGTTCATTTATTATCATGGTTAAATTATCTGTTGCCTGAAGTTTTATGGTTCTGAATTTAAAATATTTTTCCTCCTTACTGAATAACTTTATGATATTAACCGGATTCCGAAAGTGATTCATATCAATCACTTTTTTTGTATATCTGGTTATATGACACATATTTAAATCCTTTCGATATAATCCAGCTAAGTTTACTTTGGTAAGTGTATCTCCAGATATTTCGAAGTGCTCAAATCTCCAAAGGCCTGTAAGTATGATGAGTCCGCAGCAAGTCTCCCCTATTATCCCTAACAGAGACAGGGAATACTTTGAAATTATTATTGGGGATATAGCAATACAACCAAAGAGAAGAATAAGTGTAGGGAATGTATGATCACAGTGCAACCTGATATTCTTTTTATCCATGAGAAATTGCTGTTTTATTTTTCCGTTCTAAAAATGGAATATAATGGAATATCGTAATACTGGCCATCTTTCTTTAAATGTTGTTTTAGCAGGGCTTCTTTTTTCATGCCTATTTTTTCCATGACTTTTCCAGAGGCTGGATTATGTGGGAAGTAGGTCGCAAAGATTTTATTGAAGTTTAGTTCTTTAAAACCAAACTCAATGATTGCTTTTGCAGCTTCCGTGACATAACCATTATTCCAGTAAGGAATAGCGATCCAGTATCCCAACTCGGCCTTATCCGAGCCTTCATCGTGCAGACCAATAGCTCCGATCAGCTTTTTATCTTTATTTCGAATAGCAAAAGTGAATCCTTTACGATTGGCAAACGCTTCTTCGGCTAATTTAAGCCAATATTCAGCATCTTCTTTTCGGTATGGGTAGGGAATATTTGAGGTAAAGTCCGAATAAACCTTGTCTTGCAGATAGTCTACAATCTGTGGAATATCAGTCGTGTCAATGGCGTTGAGAATAAGTCGTTCTGTAACTAATTGTGGGAAATCTTTCATTTGATTAAGTCTTCAATATGGCTAAAATGAAATTATGGGTTACTTAGTTTTATAAATGTAGGGAAGTTTTATGGGATTCTTTTCTTTATATTTTTTCGGGTGTAATAGGTATAAATTCCGGTAACAGTGATTAAGATCAATGTTATCAATAAGGCTATATATAGATTGAAGAATATATGGACCAGTGTAAAGCCGATGAGTCCAATCAGGATTTCTAAAAAAGCTTCCTTTATGCGGGACGGAGGATTTGAATCTTCAAGGTATTTGGTATACTCGTCTACAATTGTTCGATCACTATCGGTCCAGTCAAAATGTAATAATTCTGCGGGGGAAACCCATAATGCTTGAACATATTTTTGAAAGGCAACTTCGCCAGAACAAAAGGTGCAGAGAATAGGATAGAGACAAGGTGCTGGACTTGTATAGTCTTGTTGCGTCATCTTTAACGGCCTTCCGACAAGAATATCTATATTAAGCTCTTCCCTGATTTTGAGCGACAAATTTGCTTTCATTGATTGGTGGGACTCGGTAATGCGACCAGGAAATTCCCACTTTAAGGCATGCGTCACCGATGCTGGACGCTGACAGATGAGTACCTTATCGTCCTCCCTTATAATCGCACAAGTCAAATAATGCATAACGGTTTAAAGAATAGATATTAAGAGCTAGATTCTTTACTTTCAATTTGATGACTTTCTAAAAGCTCGATACGGCCTTCGATAATCAGCAAATAAAAGTTTTCAAAGCAATCCTGATAGATCTTTTGCTCCAATGATTTTATTTCCTCAAAGAGACGTTCTTTCGAGACCGCAGGGTAACAAAGCTCATTTTTTGATGATACTCTCGTTTCTTGGCAAGGCGTATCGTGAAGCTGTTTGTACAGGTCGCCTAAATCTGAAATGTCTTCACTGCGATGGTAGAAGGGGTGAAACCATACCCAAAAGTCTTCTTGATTTTTATAGGGATGAGGTAATAATTGAACCGACGTATTTCTAAATAGATCTCCCGGATGCTTCTTATAACGGAAATGAGTGGCTGTGGTCTTTAAACTATTCATAAAGCTAATTTGTCTGTAGGTTTACAAAAAACAATTCAAGAATAAAGATATCATCTTAAATATCGGTATTTTTTTTTAGTATTAAAAATTTACTACTGTTAACGCTAATTGGGTCGTGATAGGATACAGAATGACCACAATGACGAAGCTCCACCGATCTATTATGCTAAAAGAATAAATGGATTTAATATTATACTATTAGCCCCAGAGAATTCTGATGAGAACGGATATTGTGAATACAAATAATCCGATATAGAATATATTTGTCCCATGTTTTCTGTCATGATCAGAATAGGAAAATATCCGTTCGCCATTCGGTAGGCTCTTTTTAGAACTAAACAACATATACCCGATTGCAATTCCTAAAAGACCACCTAGAAGGGCGGAAATATAGCCAAAAATAATCCAATACTTCTGTTGTGGTTCAGGTTCCCGTAGTTTCATGAGCCGCTCCTTCTTCAAAAGATCAAGCTTTTCCTGATCAATATCTTTCCCTCTTTTTAATAAAATTTCTCTGGCAAGCGCATAGTCCAATTTGTTCCATTCATCGGGTTTTTGCAGGATTTCGAAGAGTTCTTCGTCTGAAAATTGATACAGGTAGTGGTCATCTCCAACCAGTGGGAGAGATTGCATTTCCTGCTCTTCTAAAATAGATTCTGCATTTGCGAAATTGGCGGGGTCTATTTGAATCTCATATTGGTGTCCTACCGTATTTCCAGAAAATGTAATATCCACAGGGGGTAGATTATCAGCCAACCGCGTTTTTACACCTCTATCCGAAAGTAGCTGATGACATTCCTGAGCTTCTTCTAAACTAGTAAACCTTTTTAATACGATATAGTTATCCATTTGATCAATTATTTTTTAAAACCTGTATTTATGACCATTCGACAGCCCAATGCCTATATGCAATCTTCGCTATTTGCCGTAACAGTTGCCGCAAAAATCGGACGTGAATGTTTGAAACAGTGGATTAATTATGTAGTCTTTTTTTGAATAAAGTTAATAAAGCTGGTTTGATACTTTTCAGCTTAAAGATAGTAAAATCAAATGCTATTTTATAAGAACAACAATAGAATCCCAGCTATAAGATGAAGAAACATTTGATTCATCACATTTTTGGTGGTATTCGTCACATTTTTCTGTGTTATGTTTTCATTTCAGTTAATATTGTCTTATCAAAACCAATAACATGAAATTGAAAGACGTAAGAAAAATAGAGTTCTGGATGGCAACTGTCGTATTTGTCGCTGTTGTTTATGCTTTGCTTGTTGATACAAACAATCGGGATGATAGTGGTATGCATAACTATTTCATTGGTCAGAAAATAAACTACTCCTATTTTTTTAATTTTTTTGTACCCAAGTTTAGCTATTATCTGCTTCTATATTTGATGTTTCTCACATTAAATTTTGCCCTTATTCCTGCGCTCATCAACAGAAAACGGGAGCTGTTGAATTATTCATTACTAGCTGCTCTGATCTTGATATCTGGACTGATTTTAGGTGTATGCCGGACTTATAGCCATACCTATGAGCTTATGGATTTTGATAGTATTCAAAGAGGCTATAAAAGCATGTTTTTTAAGTCCTTAACACAAGCAGTTCTATGGACAATCGTAATTTCTCTATACACCTGCATGCAATTTTTGATCAGCTATCTGCTTAAAAACAGGGTTGAAAACCCGGCTATACAAAAGCAGCTAAAAATGGATTTGGCCTTTGGAATTGGCTTTTGGTTTATCGGATTGTTTTTTTTGATCATATCTCACTCGCATTACCAACTTTCGGTGTTATGGACTTTGGTCGTGTTGTCTGCGGTTGGTATCGTAATCTATTCCTTATACTATTTGTTGCCAAAATTACATGAAAAACAAAAGAAATTCCGCGACTTCTTTTGGATTATCGCTGCGGTGAGTTTGGTTTTAGTTATACCATTAAGCATATTGGCCCTATTCTTCTTTAACCAGAACGGTGAAGTGATCTTTATCGTTGCCATGTTTCATTTACCCACGCAATTATTGGTTAGCGTTCCGCTTTCCTGGTTTCTCTTTAAAAAACGTCTAATGCGTCACAACGAAATTGCCTCCTTACGTACGGAGCTCGGTCAGTCGGACGCAAATCTGACTTTTCTGAAATCCCAAATAAACCCACACTTTTTATTTAATGCCTTAAACACATTGTATGGCACGGCATTACAGGAAAAAGCCGAACGGACAGGGGAGGGAATTCAGCGATTGGGCGATATGATGCGGTTTATGCTCCATGAAAATACGCAAGATAAAATCTCGTTGACGCGTGAAATAGAATACCTGAATAATTACATCGCTTTACAGACCCTGCGGACTTCGATGTCAGACAAAATTACCATTATAACGGAAATAGAAGAGCAGTTTGAAAATTATCAAATTACCCCTATGTTGCTGATCCCTTTCGTTGAGAACGCATTTAAGCATGGTATAAGCCTTCAGAAATCGTCTTATATTAAAATATCTTTGCAAGTGCGAGACCAGGTTTTGTTTTTCGATGTGAGTAATAGCATTAATCCGAAAAGTGATCGTGATCCCGAAAAACTAAAAAGTGGTGTCGGTTTGGAGAATGTACGCCAACGTCTTTCATTGCTATATCGAGATCGACATGAACTGATGATACGTGAAAATGCCAATGAATTTTTTATCCATTTAACTTTACATATTTAAAGATGGCTAGTGTTATTTAAATCTAACTAGTTCCATTATCTTTTAATCAATTATTCACCTGATTTATTGGTTCCTTAATTAACAGCAATGAAAAAAATACTTGTTTTTTTGCTTATGACCTTGTATTGTCTAAGCAGTCATGCTCAATTTAAATTGAGCGGTAAGATTTGGAATTATGATCCAAACAAGGCCTTGGAAATTAATATTCCTCTTGTTTTTGGTTTTTATAAAGAAAATTCGCAACGGATAACCGTTGCCAGCGATGGCACATTTGAGGTCGCACTGCCAATAACAGCTCGAAAATCCGCGACTCTAAATTACAGCAGTGTATTTCAAACCTTGTTATTAAGCCCCGGTAAAGATCTTATCCTGAATTTAACCGACACTACGATCGTATTTACAGACGGTAGTGCTTTGACAGAAAACAAAATTATACAGCAAATAAAACACGATGAAGTGCCTTTTTTTATGAAGGCCCCGAACGTAAATAATCTTGCTCAATGCTCTTTGGCTCAGTTGAGACAGCAAGTGTTAATTCCCTGTTTAGCGGATTGCAATCAAATCAATAAAGTGATCCAAACTAGTCCATTGTCTTCCTCACTAAAAAACTATATACGTACTGAGTTTTACGCGCAACGAATGAACCATCTGAACGATTTTGCCCGTGTCGCTGAATTGCCAAAGTCTACCGCAGATAGTTTGGTTCTAGAGCTGTTTGGAAAAGCACTTATTAATTTACAGGACGACTTTGGAGGCCCTTCTTTTTATTCTTTCCTTGACAATTACCTGCGTTATTTGGAAACGAAAGCATTTGTTAAGATTCGGGCCGAGAAAATTCCGTCTAGTGAACCAATCCCTTATTTCGGGATAAGCTTAGACAGTGCAAATAGATTAATGACTATCTATAGTAAAGATTATTGGCGGTTTATCGGTGCTTTAAATAATTTCTCCAAGCCTATCGTAGAAAAATACAATTTTCAACAATTGGTCAATCTATATCATGACAAGGACTTAACGCATTTAAAAGCATTGGCAGGAGCACATTGGAAGATATTTCCAAAAGATAAGCATACGCCGCTTGTTGAAAGCTATATTGCCGATCTTGACGCTCTTTTGGTGGCGAATAAACACAACAAACAGATTCGGTTGATTGAAGATGATCAACCTATCTCATCGATCGACGACCTGATTGCTGAATTGAAAGGAAAAGTGGTCTATTTGGATGTTTGGGGAACCTGGTGTGGTCCCTGCAAGTTTGAATTGAAGTATACACCTGAACTGAAGAAAAGATACATGGATAAAGATATTGCCTTCGTTTATTTGGATATGGATGAAGACCATCGCGATCAGGACTGGAAAGACTTTATACGCGTCAACAATTTAACCGGAATCCATTTACGTAAAAATAGGAAACAGATTGAGCCCTTTTGGAAGGAATTACTGCTAAATGCAAAAGACAAAGCCGAATATTATCCGCAATATTTTATATTTGATAAAACAGGAAAATTAGTTGTGGAAAAGGCTCTTCGACCAAGTAATGGAAAACAACTGTATGACCAAATAGATCAGATTTTAAATCAATAATTGTTATGATAGCCATCGCGATAGATGATGAACCTGTGGCACTGCAGGTTATTGAACACCATATAGCTAAAGTCCCTTTTATTGAATTAAAAAGTACATTTACGGATGCGTTTATGGCGATTGATTATCTCCAGAAGGAGCAGGTGGACCTTATCTTTTTAGATATAAAAATGCCAGATATTTCAGGAATAGAGTTTCTGCGCAGTTTGAATACTTCGCCAATGGTGATTTTTACGACGGCTTATTCCGAGCATGCGCTATTGAGTTTCGAGCTCGACGCCATCGATTACTTGCTTAAACCATTTTCTATGAGCAGGTTTTTGAAAGCCTGCAACAAGGCGAGCGAATTGTATAGCCTTCGGGCAAAAAAGCTACAGCATAACAAAGACTATCTGTTCGTCAAAGATGGTTATGAACATGTTAAAGTTGAATTCGACCGTATCCTGTATATTGAAGCATCAGGCAATTACACCCAAATACATTTGAACGATAATAAATGCGTTAGTTCTAGAATTACCATTAGCGAGCTGCTGGAACTGCTCCCGAAGGGCGAATTTGTTCGTTGTCACAGAGCATTTATCGTCGCACGAAGTAAAATGATGAAGTTCGACAAAACCCAAATTTGGGTAGCAGACAGGGTTATTCCCATTGGAACGACATACACTGAATTGAAATTATATTAATTGACGCGTTTTTTGACTAATCAAGGCTGATTAGAAAGTAGGGAAGGCGGTGTGTTGTCCAAAAATCAAAGGGAGCGTATTTATGTTTTTAAAATAAATTGTATACTTTTGTAGCAACAGATCATTTGTGTTGTCAATTTTTAAAATTTAAAGTCATGTAATGCATTGTCGATATTTAGGAAGAAAGTAAACAACGGGATTTACCCGATTTGTTTACCCAATGCCTATGTCTTCAATTTTTTAGTATGGATTTAAATTTTAAAAATGGAATCAACAAAATATGGTCGTACCTATCATTTCCCATTTTCGCCAGGGACAAGCAGCGACGATCGTTTTAATCAATATTATTGGAAGGATATGCAATCTTTCCATCAACTGTTATTTACAGAAAAATTAGATGGCGAGAATAATTGCCTTTCACGGCGTGGAGTATTTGCACGATCTCATGCAGCTCCAACCACGTCGCCATGGACGGCCCAGCTTCGGGAGCATTGGTCCAGATTAAAAAACGATCTGGGTGATTTGGAGTTTTTTGGTGAAAATCTTTACGCTGTGCATTCGATCGAGTATATGCAACTTGAGCACTATTATTATGTTTTTGCTGCTCGAATTAAAGATCAGTGGCTTTCATGGGAAGAAGTTACTTTTTATGCCAGTTTATTTGATTTGCCTACTGTACCTGTTTTAAAACTCGACATGGTAAAGGATTTGACTGAGTTAGAACTTCGGCGTTTAGTCGAAAATTTGGCCATGCAGTCTTCTATATTTGGATCGGTTGATCCTAAAACTGAAGAAGCATGTACGATGGAGGGGTTAGTCTGCAGGAATGCTGATGCATATGCCGTCAGCGAATTTCAGCACAATGTTTTTAAATACGTTAGAAAAGGACATGTGCAGACCGACGAACATTGGACAAAATCATGGCGAAGAGCAAAAATGATTTGGGAAAGGAGGGATTATTCATGGAATGGACAATAGCAACAAATAAGGATTGGTCGGCTTTAGCGAAACAATTTTCTTGTGTCAGGGATATGGAACAGGTACAACAGGATCCTTTACATCATGCCGAAGGGAATGTCGCGATTCATACCCAAATGGTATTACAGCAGCTGGAAGCATTGCCTGAATATCGGAATCTGGATGAACAAAAGCAGGAGCTCCTCTGGGCTTCCGCTTTATTGCATGATGTCGAGAAGAGATCGACGACAGTTGTCGCTGCCGATGGTCGTATCAGTTCACCAAATCATGCCAAAAAAGGAGCACAGACCACACGGGAGATTTTATTTCGTGATGTGGAGACCCCTTTTGCATTACGGGAGGAAATTGTCGCATTGGTACGCTATCATGGGTTGCCATTATGGTTGATGGAAAAAGCCGATCCGATGAAGAGCGCCTTGGAAGCGTCACTATGTGTCAATATGAGTCAACTTAAGTTGTTGGCCGAAGCTGATGCTAAAGGAAGGTATTGTGGCGATTTGGATAATTTGCTCTATGCATTGGATATGTTCGAACTGTATAGTAAAGAGATTGGCTGCTGGGATGCCACGCGTTCTTTTTTGTCTGAAAATGCACGATTTACATATTTTAATGGAAACGATAGTTATGTTGGTTATGTGCCTTTTGATATATTCAAATCCACGGTGACTGTACTTTCAGGTTTGCCGGGAATGGGCAAAGATTATCAGATTTTAGCAATGAATACCGACCTCCCCGTTATTAGTCTGGACGACATCAGACGCAAGTATCGCATTGATCCGACCGATAAAAAGAGAAACGGATGGGTTGTACAGGAAGCAAAAGAGCAGGCAAAAAAATACTTACGCTGCGGACAGGATTTTATCTGGAATGCCACTAATATAACTTCCCAGATGCGAAAACAATTGATCGATCTTTTTGTCAGCTATCAAGCCTACGTGAAATTGTTGTACGTTGAAAAACCCTACAAGATTTGGCGCACGCAGAATAACGATCGGGAATATCCACTGCCAGATGTTGTATTGGATAAAATGCTTCATAATTTGGAAGTTCCGCAGTTGACAGAGGCGCATGAGGTTCACTACATTACGGAATAGATGGCGCTTTTTAGCAGGAGATTGCGGCTTTGTAGATTGGTTTTACGGATTAAGTAAATAAAGTACGAAAAGTTCGAATTTTACGTTAGTATAGTAAGGTTGTTTTCTGATAAACCGTATTGGATACCATAAATGCGAATCAGCCCGCCTATTTTAATGGCGGGCTGATTTTCTGTTAGAATCCTTTTTAGGAACACTAGTCACAATGTGCTGTCATTCCTTCAATTTTGGTGTTAACATGGACATGAGGTCCTTTTCTTTGATATCGATGACATCCATTACTTGAATTTATTTTCCCAGCCTTGCTCTTCGAGCTTATTTGAAATGGTGCCGCATGTATTTTTTATGATAAAATGAATGAGTAGCTTTGTCTGTACAAAAAATTGACAGACTGTTGGAAAAACTGAAAGAACATATAAAGAAATTTGTCGCTATCGATCCGGTCGAATTAGAAGAAATATTGCATTACTTTAAGACCAAAACGGTCGCGAAAAAAGAAAATATACTGGAGGAGGGCCAAGTGTGTAGATATCATTTTTTTGTATTGAAAGGTATTCTCCGTAAATTCTTTGTTAATGAAAAGGGAGTCGAACAAACGACTGAATTTGCCATAGAAAATTGGTGGATTACGGACAATATGGCTTTCGAACATAAGCTTGTTACGTCATTTTACATTCAGGCCGTAGAGACCTCAGATTTAGTTTATATCAGTCAAGAAAATCAAGAAAAATTGGTAGCTGCATTTCCGATCATGGAGCGTTATTTTCGATTTGTCTACCAAAGGGCTTATGCTGCTGCGCAAATGCGGGTTAAATATCTATTCTCTAAATCTAAAGAAGAATTCTACCATGATATGCTCCGTAAATATCCGCAGTTTGTACAACGTGTTCCGCAATACCTGATTGCTTCGTATCTGGGATTTACGCCAGAATATTTAAGTGAAATCCGTAAAAAAATACTTCCCTGAATCTCTTGCTATAATTTCATTGCAATTGAAGGCTAATAGCATTGGTCCGAATCTGCAATGCGAAAAGGGCTAATTTGAAATTGAAGCTTGTGTTCTTTTGCATAGTCTTGTGCTAATTTTTCGAATTTTTCCATTGCCTTTTCCTCAGAAGCAGCAAAACAGTGCAAGTTTAATTCCAAGGGTTTCTCTGAGGTGGCCGGATCGATACGCAATTGTTCAACTTCGGAGAGGACAACAGCAAAAGAAGTTTTACAGATCTCAACTTCTAAATGCGGCCCTATTAATTGAGATGATATGCTATAATAAGAATCATTATTTTGGATTTCTTCCTGAAAGGGGTCTAAATAGGTCGTAACAATAGATCGATAACCATATTTAGCATTACCAAAGAAGTGATCAATATATTCCTGTGCTTTTTCATATGTTGAGAAGACACCTTCCAGATTGGTGAATAAATCTGGATCTTCTTTTACTTCTTTTGAAACTACTGTATATACCTTAATGGGGTTGGTTGTCATATTTTGTATGCTACTGTTTGTACATTAAGTAAAAGTAAGTTTTTCTGCAAAAAAACTAATTTAGACTTTTATCTATGAGCGATTCTAAGATAAAATCCTCGTTTTAAAATAAAAAATTTCCTTTGTTAACTTGTAGCCTGTTTAGAGCAGGTTTTTGTGCTTTAAAGTTGTATATAATTTTCGTATTCTCCAAATTTTTTACTGATTGTTTTTATTTACTTTTCTAAAATAATACGAATTGCGTACACGACCCTGTCGTTGAGCCCTTTTTATGACCATCGTATCATCAAGTTCCTCCTACAAATAACGTGAGTCTATGTTGAGGCTAACTTTTTTAGTTGTTTTCACTGTGAAGTTACCTAGATTATACGGCCTAGGTGGGGCAATGTTAAAAGTAAGCTAATGAGAAGGGCAGGCATGTAGAATTGGAGATTAATCTAATTACTTCTAATGCCCAATGATGGAGACCTGTTTTGGCTAACTCATCAACGATATGGTTTTGTCCCAAACTTCGATCCTTTCATTTGACCTGACGTAAATAATGTATGTGACTTTTGTTTCCCTAACCATAAAAAAAATTCTAGGTCATGTCGGTTTTGTATTTAGTAAAGTTTGTATTATTTATTTCGTTAAATTTAAATTATTTTAAATTTGTTTTAATTTAAAATATAGTGAAATTATAGTTTAAAAAGATGTCATTTTTTATCAAAACTATGCTCTTTTGTCTCAATTTATTTTTAAATTTTATTTGTTTTAAAGCCTATGAAGGGCTTTTTGTTTGCTATATATTGTTTTTTAGCCAGAGGGCTGAACTATCCTCTTTATTTTGTTGGGATGCCGTGATTTGATTTTTATAGGCATTCAAACGTTTTCGTAAATAAATGAATTAAAAAGGTTTGATTGTATTTTCTTAATTAATACTATTGTTTTGTGTTGATTAAATAATAACCAATTGATATGAACGACTAAAAGGTCTTGTTGTTAGCCTTTTTATAGTTTTGTTTATTAATAACCAATAAATCTTAATCTATGAGAAAATTTAATCATTTAATTTTCGTTAGTTTTTCTTTTTTGTGTATGCTATTGCTGTCGACAGGAACCGTTCATTCACAAGGAACTGGAAAAGAATTAACGGGCGTCGTCAAAACTAATGATGGGCGTTTTTTGGAAAAAGTCACCGTTTTGGTGAAGGGAACTTCAACAGGTACTGTAACAGATAGCTACGGTCGCTTTAGTGTAAAATTGCAGCATAATTCTGCTAAGGTTACTTTAAGTTTTACCCATACAGGGTACTTGTCCAAAGAACTTGAGGTAGAAGTGGGTAAGGAAATAGAGATTACTCTTTCTGAATCTACAGAGAATCTAGATGAAGTTGTCGTTATTGGCTACGGAACCGCCAAGCGGAAAGATGTGACCGGCGCAATCGTTTCTGTTCAGACCGAAAAGCTTGAGAAGGAGGCGCCCAGGTCAGTTCAGGATCTCCTGCGGGGAAATGCAGCTGGATTGGTGATTGGACAGGGTAATTCAGCTAAAGGTGATGCTGATTTGCTCGTAAGGGGAAAGGGAACATTGAAAGCTGGCAGCAGTCCGCTAAATGTCGTGGACGGCGTTATTTTTGACGGAACATTTGCTGATATTAATCCCAATGACATTCAGTCAATCGATATTTTAAAAGATGCTAGTGCGACTGCTGTGTACGGTGCAAAAGCAGCCAATGGCGTTATCTTAATTACGACAAAAAGAGGTAAAAAAGGAAAACCGTCTATTACTTTCAATGGTAATTTTGGAATGGTGGAAAATGCAGGTATGCCTGCAGTGATGAATGCTGATGAGTTTTTGAAATATCGTTATGACTTTGAAGTAGGTCGTCGGACAGAGGACTATCTTAAAGCACACCCCGAAATGTTTGTGGACCCAAGACTGCTCAATGGAACCAATCAATTGGACTGGTATAATTACGATCAAAAGACGCCCGTTACAAATGTAACAGAGGATCAGCTGATCAGGTCTTGGCTTTCTCGATTAGAGCTTAAGACGCCGGAAATTGAAAATTACATGAACAATAAGATTACGGATTGGCAGGATTTGGTTTTTCAAAAGGGGATCCAGCAGGATTATGCAGTTGCTGTATCGAATAGTAATGAGGTGTCAAATTATTATTTGTCCTTGAATCATGTTGATAGAGAGGGGATTATATCTGGTAATAGATTTAGAAATTTTCGTACTAGATTAAATTTGGAAACAAAGATTACACCCTATTTAAAAGTTGGTGCTAATACTAATTTTGCGGTTCGAAATGAAGGTTTTTTACAGGCGGATTGGAAACAGTCCGCTGTGATATCTCCCTATGGATCAAATAATATCGATGATCCTACAAGTATTTATCAAAGACTTCCTACTGGAGATGTTACACCAGTAAATCCTTTTTTTGATAATCAATTTAGAGACCGAAAAGATCATTACAATACATTGAATTCCAGTTTGTACGGTGTCATTACTTTGCCCTTTGGGATAGAATTACAATCCAATTTTACGCCTTCGTTTATCTGGCACGAATATTATAACCACGATTCTTCTAAAAATCCAGAGTGGAAGGCAAAAGGGGGCAGTAGCGAACGATCATTTGAAAAAACCTATAATTGGCAGTTAGATAATGTGTTGCGTTGGAAGCGGCGATTTGATGAACATAATTTTGAAGTAACATTGCTTCAAAATGCAGAGAAAGGGCAGTATTGGCAGACCAAGGCCACAGCTTCTCAGTTTGTACCTTCTGATGTCCTGGGTTGGCATCGTCTGCAGGCGGGCACTATTCCATTGAATGAAAGTAATGATACCTACCGGACAGGGGACGCCTTGATGGCCCGCTTATTTTATTCCTTTAAAGATCGTTATATGTTGACTGCTTCTGTTCGACGTGATGGGTATTCAGCATTTGGCGCTCAAAATCCGAGAGCAACTTTTCCCGCCCTGGCTTTTGCCTGGGATTTTACGGCGGAAGAATTTATGAAAAAGACCAAATCCTGGTTAGACTATGGTAAACTGCGGCTTTCCTGGGGAAGAAACGGAAACCGCGATATTGGAATGTATGAAGCTCTTTCCGACATGACCTCTGGATTACATCCCTATATTGATGCGAGTGGAAAAGTTTATCTTTCTTCTCAGCTATACGTGAATAGAATGGCCAATTTGGGCTTAAAATGGGAGAATAAAAGTTCGTATAATGCCGGTTTGGATTTTTCAATTTTCCAAGGCCGTCTGAGTGGCGCACTAGATTTTTATACGGCGACGACGCAGGATTTATTGGTGGATCGAGCATTGCCAGAAATTATAGGGTTTAACAGTGTTGCCGCCAATCTTGGTGAGCTCTCAAATAAAGGTTTTGATATTACCTTGAATAGTAACATCATGAATAGGGGCGATTTTAGTTGGAATGCGACGGCGATCTTTATGTTGAATCGGAGAAAAATCGTGAAGTTATATGGTGATATGGTGGATGTGAAAGATAGTGAGGGAAATATCGTTGGCCAGAAGGAAGCGGACGATGTTAAAAATAGATGGTTTATTGGCCAGGATCCCGACCGGATATGGGCCTACCAACGAAATGGAATCTGGCAATTAGGGGAAGATGAAATGGCTGCAAAATATGGTAACCAACCTGGCGATTTTAAATATATAGATCAAAATGGAGATGGGGTCTTAACGGATGCCGATCGCGTATTTCAGGGGTATACAACACCGCGTTTTCGCTGGTCGTTTCGAAATGAATTGCGCTATAAAGATTTGAGCTTCTCTTTCTTTATGTACTCCAATTGGGGGCATTTCGCAGAATTCAATAGGGCCGCAAACAATAGTAATTTTGCAGATCGCAGTACGGATTATGCGCTACCTCGTTGGACCCCCGAAAATCCGATCAATGATTATGCCCGAATTGGTTCAAAAAATAACGGGACTAACTACATCAACAAGTCTTATATTAGATTGGAAAATATCGTATTATCATATTCCATTCCTAAAATACTCTTGAATTCGTTGAAAATACAGCAGTTACGTGTTGCTGCATCTGTGAGAAATGTAGCCTATTGGACAAAAGATTGGAGATTCGGTGATCCTGAAGCTTCAGGTGACCCAACCCCCCGTACGTATAACCTTAGTTTAAACCTTACCCTTTAATTTTTAGATCATGAAATTGAAAAAAAATATACTATTTAGTTTATGTATTGGTTCAATGGCTGTTTTTACATTTTCGTGTAGTAAGGATTGGCTTAAACCGAAACCCTTGTCTTTCTATGAGCCTGATGTTGCACTTGCCGATGCGCAAGGTATGTACTCCGCTTTAACGGCCTGTGAAAGAAATATGCGGCATGAATTTTTTGGCGATGCTGCACCCATTTTGACCGAAATTATTCAATCTGAAGTAGCCGTAGAGGGGACAACAGATAAAGCTGGTCCACAAATGGATATGGATATTGCACTACTCCCTGATGCAGATCTCAATAACAATGATAGAACTAAAGTGGGATGGTATTGGTACGAGGGATTTAAGGGGATAAAATATGCCAATCTGATTATTTCAAGAATAGATGTAGGAACTTTTAAAGACGAAAATGAAAAAAACGCGATTTTAGGAGCTGCTTATTTTCAACGTGCCTATCGTTATTTTAAATTGGTGCACCAGTTTGGCGATGTTCCTTTTATTGATAAAGAAATAAATGAACCGAAGTACGATTTCTATAGCTACGATCGTTGGAGTATTCTCGAGAAATTACGAAAAGACCTGGAATTTGCCTATCAATGGGTGCCCGAAAGAGTAGACCGTGGACGTACCTCCAAATCTGCCTGCGGTGTATTGTTGATGAAGGTCTGTATGGCTTTGGCAGATTTTGATCGGGCAATCGCCATCGGCAAAGAAATTGTTGCTATTCATCCACTTATGAAAAGTAGATTTACGGTGAATAAAAGTAGACCAAATACCAATCTGATGTTTGACCTTCATAGTGTTGAAGCAAAATTAGATGGTGCCAATACCGAAGGTTTAATGTATGTAGTTTCTTATCCTGGAGTTGATGGCTCTGATCGTATCAGAACAATGCGTAATGGCGTTCCTTTTTGGAACAACGGCGGTATAAAAACACCAGACGGAAAAACGGGGGCAGGATTATCATTGGCAGCGGATGAAACTGATCTTTCATTGGACTTAAATAAGAACTATGGTCGTGGTATAGGACGATTGCGTCCAACCTGGTATTTTACAAATCAGATTTGGAGGCCTGGCAAAGAGGATAATGACTTGCGGGGGATCTTTAACCGGGATAGTTGGCGAAAGATGGAAGATTTGAAGTACAATGAGCCCAACTTAAAAAAGACGGGCAATCCCTGGTATGGAAAAAATCTGGTTAAACCGGTGGGAATGAGTGTGGAGGATTCCATTCGGCTATGGTTCTCTTGGCCGCATTACAAATTATTTGTGCCGGATCCATTGCAGACACAATGGGAAGGCGGGGAGACCCCGTGGTATATTTACCGTTCTGCAGAAGTCTATTTATTGTTGGCCGAAAGTTACTATTGGAAAAATGATCTTGGTCAGGCTGCCATTGCCATTAACGAAGTCCGTCAACGCGCCGGTGCATCACAGCTAACAGCAGATGAAATCAATATCGGTGAGCTATTAGATGAGCGCGCACGTGAGTTGTATTACGAAGAAAACAGACATATTGAGCTCGTAAGGATTGCCTATACCTATGCAAAGACCCGAAAACCATGCGAAATTTTTGGTGGTCGTGTCTATGATTTAAAACAGATTAGCGGCCCAGGCGGAACGAATGCGAACATTAAACAAACTGGAGTTAATTTCTGGTACGATAGAGTGGTTGCTAAAAGTAATTTCTATAATAAAGGGGTAAAACATAAGTGGGCCGAATATAAAATTAGTGTGCACCATATCTTATGGCCTGTGCCCGCTAATGCGATTAATACCAATATTAAAGGTGTTATCAATCAAAATATAGGTTACCCAGGTGCAGAGAAAAATAAAACGCCGCTATTGGTTGAAGGTAAGTAACAAGTGTTTTCAAACGTTTTCGTAAATAAATCAGATCATTTGATTCATTTCACTTATATTAATTGATATTATTGTTTCGCTGAGTCAAATGATTAATGACTGCTTAGTAAATGATATGTATCAGGCTTGAATGTGGAGAAGCTGTGGATTGATAATTTTCAATAAATTGGCCAGACACACGTTGTAAGTTACAAACCAATGATGAATAAATAAACCGGGTCAATAGACTCAAGATTAAATTTTACAATGAAAAGAAATACACTATTTAAATCTGTTTTAATGGCTGCTATGGTCGGCAATGCTGTTATGTCGTATGCCCAGACAGATAAGAGTAATGAGAAAGGTTGGACGAACCTTTTTGATGGAAAAACGCTAAATGGCTGGAAATCTGTCGGCGGAAAAGCACCTTATTCTATAGAGGGCGATGCTATCGTAGGTCGAATGACAAAAGGTACACCCAATTCTTTTTTGATCACTGAAAAAGAATATGGTGATTTCATATTGGAGCTGGATGTTAAACTTGAAGGCAATGAAACAAACTCAGGTATTCAGACACGGAGCCATCTTGATCCAAAGGCTAATGATGGACGCGGACGTGTATATGGAAGGCAAGTAGAAATAGACCCCTCTGCCCGTGCTTGGACAGGTGGAATCTATGATGAGGCGCGTCGTGGATGGATTTATCCACTCGATTTAAATGAAAATGCTAAAAAAGCCTATAAAGTAGAGGAATTCAATCATATTCGAATTGAAGCCATTGGTGATGAGCTGCGCACTTGGATCAATGATATTCCTGTTGCTTATGTCGTTGATACGATCGATAGATCTGGCTTTATCGGGTTGCAGGTGCATGGTATTCCACCTAAACTGGATGGAAAGAAAGTGTACTTTAAGAATATTAAAATAAAAACAACCGACCTTAAATCAAAAGGTTTTCCAAAAGATCTTTATATCGTGAACTTGAAGCCAAACGACTTGGCTGACGCCGAAAAGAAGAAAGGTGTTAAGCTTTTGTTTGACGGTAAAACCAATAAGGGCTGGCGGAGTATACATGGCGATAAATTTCCGGAACGCGGTTGGGAAGTTAAGGATGGCCAAATGACTGTGCTAAAATCTGACGGTGGTGAATCGACCAATGGTGGCGATATCGTCACAAAAGATAAATACGCGGTGTTCGATCTTTCATTTGAATTTAAGCTTAGTCCGGGAGCCAATAGTGGTGTTAAGTATTTTGTGACTTTAAAAGAAAAATCAAAAGGATCGGCTATTGGTTTGGAATATCAAGTGCTGGATGATGCTTTACACCCTGACGCGAAGTTGGGACGTGACGGAAATCGTACCTTGGCATCGCTTTACGATCTCATTACATCCAATCGTGATGATCGCGCGCGTAGACCGATCGGCGAGTGGAATAGAGGTCGAGTTGTTGTTACAGCTGATAACAAGGTCGAACATTATTTAAATGGCATTAAGATGTTGTCTTATGAGCGGGGATCCAAAGCGTTTAAAGATTTAGTTCAGATCAGTAAATACAAAGATTGGGAAAACTTTGGCGAAGCGAAGGAAGGTTTTATTCTTCTCCAGGACCATGGTGATCGTGTTTCATTTCGCAGCATAAAAATTAATACACCGAATTAAGCCTATCTCTTATGAATCATTATTTATCGCGCAGAAGCTTTGTTAAACAGTCCGTCATCGCTGCAGGAGCGGTTATGCTGTCCAATAGTGTATTGGGGAATGTTAACTTGGCCAAACCAAATGAACGTGTCAACTTAGCCTGTGTAGGCTTGGGAAACAGGGCTGCCGACATCATTAAAGAACTCTATAAAACCGGACTCTGTAATATTGTTGCGCTATGTGATGTCGATCTTGGTGCGAAACATACGCAGGAAATTTTGGGTTTGTTTCCCGATGCACCGAAGTTTAAGGATTTTAGGGTAATGTTTGACAAAATGGGAAATCAGATTGATGCGGTAAGTATCGGAACTCCTGATTTTTCGCATTTTGCCATAACGATGCTTGCACTGGATTTAGGTAAACATGTCTACGTGGAAAAACCAATGGCGAGAACATTCCTTGAAGTCGAACTAATGGCAAATAAAGCTCGGAAAAACCCTAAGCTTGCTACCCAAATGGGAAATCAAGGGCACTCCGAAGCAAATTACTTTCAGTTTAAAGCCTGGAAGGATGCCGGCATTATTAAGGATGTGACACGCATCGATGCGCACATGAATATGCCGCGTAGATGGCATGGCTGGGATGTAAATATAAAGGGTTTTCCTGCGGCAGAAATGATCCCCGAAACGTTAGATTGGGATCTTTGGCAAATGCAGACTATTGGCCATAATTATAACAAAGATTTTGTGAATGGTCAGTGGCGCTGTTGGTATGATTTTGGAATGGGGGCTCTAGGCGATTGGGGGGCACATATATTGGATACAGCACATGAATTTTTAGATTTGGGGCTGCCTACAGAAGTGTCTGCTGTGAAGCTTGATGGGCATAATTCCTATTTTTTCCCCATGTCTTCAACCTTGAAATTTCATTTCCCAAAAAGGAAAAAGATGCCAGCAGTCGATATCAATTGGTATGATGGACTGGATAATTTGCCACCTATACCCGAAGGCTATGGTGTATCCGGACTGGATCCCAATATTCCTGCACCTAGTACAGGGAAATTGGAACCCGCCAAACTAAATCCTGGGAAAATTATTTATAGCAAGGATTTGATATTTAAAGGTGGCTCACATGCCAGTACCTTGCAGATTATTCCAGCAGCGAAAGCTAAGGAAATGGAATCTAGGCTGCCGGAAGTGCCAAAATCACCGTCAAACCACTTTGCTAATTTCTTGAAAGGTTGTAAAGGCGAAGAAAAAACCCGCTCGGCTTTTGAAATTGCAGGTCCTCTGAGCCAAGTATTTTGCTTGGGTGTAATTGCACAACGCTTAAACAGTAAGTTGATATTGAATACGCAGACAAAAGAAGTGACCAATGATAAGTTTGCCAACGCACTCTTAGCCGGACCTCCACCAGCAAGAGGTTGGGAGCAATATTATAAGATGTAAAGGCCATTAAATGGGTATCTAAAAGAAAGGGCAATGTGAACATTGCCCTTTTTATGTTTGAAATGAAAAGCCTTTATAACCTATCCCTACTATTATTGGGAAGATGGACGTACTTTTTCTCGATTCGGTGATATGATAAAGGATGATGGAAGATTATATTTTTGCAGTCATTTATAAAAAAAAGGTTTTCAAACGGGGAGAATGAAAACCTTAAATAACCAATTATAAACCTAAATTATGATGATACAAATGTAAGTGTATTTACTACACTATGCAAATTTATTTTAAAAAATAATTGAATCGACTTTAAACAAGCTATAGGAAGTAGCTATTTTTATAGGAGTAAACTGTATTTTTGACGAAACGGACTGCTATCTGCATTCTTTTTAAACGCTGTAGCTTTATGGATTTTAAAAAGCATCCGCGTAGACTTTTAGCTATTTTAAAAGCATGGAAAATTTAGAAGTATGGATGCGTGGACCTATTGAAGGGGTTCCCGCTCTTCTCCAACCTGTTGCGCATGCACTTTTGCAAGTTGAAGAAGATGTTTTGAAGTATACCGCACAAATATCCTCAGCGCAGCTTTGGACAAAACCGGGTGGCAACGCCAGTATAGGTTTTCACCTGCAACATATTCGTGGAGTAATCGATCGCATGTTTACTTATGCCGAAAATAAATCCTTAACGGATAAACAATTTGACGACCTCCGTCAGGAAGGTCTAGAAAATAGTGCTTTAAGCGTGATATCGCTTGTAGAAAACTTACATCGGCAGATTCAGCAATCTTTGCAAAAACTGGCGTTAATTGATCCGGACACCTTGACGGAACTACGTTTCTTGGGTAGAAAACGGATCCCTACTCCGTTGATTGGTTTGTTGTTCCACGCTGCAGAGCATGCACAGCGTCATGTCGGCCAATTACTGGTAACAGCACGATGTATGAACTAAAAACAACCTTTCGTTCTGTCAGCTAAAGTCTAAGATTTTTGAACCTGTTGTAACTTCTCTCCCCATTTCCCTAGTTCTCGAATAATTGGTTTGAGTTCATATCCCAGTGCAGTCAGCTCATAAAGTACACGTACCGGGACTTCTGCATATACAGTACGTTTAATAATGTTATCATCTTCTAGCTTGCGCAATTGGAGGGTGAGCATACGTTCAGTGATACCCGGTAAACATTTTTTGATTTCAGAATAACGTAGCGCGCCATTGATGAGATAACAGCATATGGCTAGAGCCCATTGACCACCAATCACATTAGCGGCAAAAACTTCGGGGCAATTATGCTCAAGTTGCTTTTTATTTGAAAAGTTAGTGGAGCTCGTCTTGATTTTAGTCATACGCACATTTTTTATAGTACCTAACATTGGGTTACAGATAAGCCAAAATAGGAATTATGTCGCTATTTTTAAATCATAGTCCTGTCGTTTATTAAAACTGCCGCTACGAATCGGCTAAATGTGGTGACTTGTGCATATATAGATACATAAATAAAATGAAAACATTAATAGTCGTTATTCACCCCAATTTTGCTGCTTCCGTCGTAAATAAAAGTTGGGTTAAGGCCTTGGAAAATCAACCTGAGTTGTATGACATCCATCAATTGCACCAAGTCTATGCTGATGGTAAAATTGATGTCTTGGCCGAGCAGCAGATGATAGAGAAATATGATAAAATTGTCTTTCAATTTCCCTTTTATTGGTTTAATTGTCCGCCGTTTTTCAAGCAATGGCTGGATGAAGTGCTTACCTATGGATGGGCTTATGGTAAGAACAGTGGCTACAAATTGGAAGGAAAGAAAATTGCATTAGCAATTTCTGCTGGGATAGACGAGCAGGAGTATAGGGAGACAGGAAAGTATAAATATAGCATGGAGCAATTAACAAGTCCTTTTGAAATTACTTTTGATTATGTTAAAGCGGATTATCAAAAACCTTTCGTCTTTTATGGAATTGAAAAAGAGTCATCTACCGCATGGGTAGAAGAGGGCGTGACGCGCTATCTCCGTTTTTTGGAGCAACTCTAGTTAATAAATATCAGGGCTTGTTTATTGTTGCTTAGCTTTTGTGATATACGAATCAATCCAAAGAAATAGGCTTATCAAGAAAGCATCTTTCTCAAGATGCTTTCTCTTTGTTGTTTTACCGTGTTGTATAACCACCATTGGCAAAAATGGTCTGCCCCGTTATCCACCAACCATCGGTGACCAAGAATTCCACCAAAGGCGCAATGTCTTTTATATCGGTTAGCCCACCTAATGCTGAAGCAGATTTATGGTAAGCAACAGCGTCTTCGCTTTCCTGTCCATAGAAAAATGGCGTATCCATTGGCCCCGGGGCTACAGCAGTAACCGAAATTCCCCGTTCTCCAAATTCTTTTGAAGCAGCTCGCGTAAAATGCTCTACTGGAGCTTTCAGTCCTTCATAAGTAGAGTATAATCCCGTATAGGCCGCCAATAATGAGGTAACAATCGTACAGATTTTGCCATTTGCATTCAGTTTTTTACCCGCCTCCCGAATAAAGAAATAAGCAACTTTTGAATTGATGTCACTCATGCTGTCATATTCTTCGACCGTGGTATCCACAATTGGCTTTTTCAATACTTTACCGACCGTATTAATGGCGATATCTACGCCACCAAACTGCTCAATTGCAACATCAAAAAGTTTCGTGATATGCTCAATTTTTGTCAGGTCCGCCTGCACTAATATTGCTTCTGCCCCCGCGGATTTGACAGCTTCCAGAGTTTGTTCAGCGTCTGCTTTGGTATTTTCACTATTGTAATGGATCACCAGCTTTGCCCCTTGAGCCGCAAAATCCCGACTTAATAATCCGCCAAGGTTTTTTGCACCACCAGCGATAAGGACAACTTTTCCTTTTACATCATTTCTTGCCATAATAATTTAAATTTTGATTATAGCAAATCTCACAAATGTTAAGGAACCTCTTATGGTGAACTTTTCGCTTTTTTCAATTGACGAAATTGTGATGGCGACATGCCTTCATATTTTTTAAAAAATTTGGTGAAGTTGGACGGGTCGTATGTCAGCATCTGTGCAATTTTCGCAATGGTCAGATCGCTATTAATGAGTAGGTCTTTGATACAAGCTAATATTTTTTGTACATAAAAATAGCAGGGGTGATTTCCGGAAGTTTCCTGTATAATCTTGATAAGATGCTTTTGTGAAACACAGAGTATGTTGGCGATATCCTGAAGCTCCATCATATCTATGCTGTCTCCACGAACCAATTCCGCTAAATGACGATCTAAAAAGTTAAAATATTGAATCGTAATCTCTTCACTTCTTTTTCTATTGGAGAGCAATGCTGTGTTCATTTTAATTCCTTTCCGAATTGTTAGGTTAAATATAAACAAATAATACTGGACGTAATATTTTTTACCTGAATAATCGAGAATTCCGCATAATGGACTCGTCAACGTTATAGACAAAGATTTTTATCCTCGACACTGCTCTTGATCACCCGAACGATTAATTTGTAAATTCGTATACTTGTAGAATTCTAAGAGAAATTCGTAATTTTTATAATCCCGCATAAAAATAAACTGAGTATATGCAGATACTTTTAGTAGAAGACGATCGCCGTATTAGCAGCTTTGTTGTTAAAGGTCTAGAAGAGATGGGCCACAAGGTCATTTTGGTTGAATCTGCGGAAGCGGCACGTGAATGGATCAATGCGGATTCATTGGACATTGTCGTACTTGATATTATGTTGCCCGGAATAGATGGTATACAATTTACGAAGATGATCCGATATCGAAAAAATCATATTCCAATATTGATTTTAAGTGCCTTAGGAGAAGTTGAAGATAAAGTCGAGGCCTTGGAAAGTGGTGCTGATGATTTTCTTGTCAAACCCTTTTCCTTTAAGGAATTGGTTAGCCGTATCAAAGCCTTGGTACGCCGCGACAATTATAAAAACGTACCAAAGGATAGCTGCGTAGAAATTCATGATTTAAAAGTGGATCTTGAACGGTATGAAGTCCATAAGAATGGTAAAAATATCGATCTATCACCTAAAGAATTTAAACTGTTGAAGTATCTGATCGAAAATCGCAATAAAACCCTTTCAAGAACAGCGATCTTACAGGCCGTCTGGGGAATTGATTTTGATAATAATACCAATGTTGTCGATGTATACGTTTCTTATTTAAGAGGTAAGATTGATGCGGGGAGTGATACCTCCATTATCAAAACGGTGAAAGGGGTAGGTTATATGCTCACAACGGACTGACCATGAATTTAAAGATTCGACTCACACTCTTTTCTACCTTGGTATTCACCATCATTTTTGGGCTTGCAACGCTAGTCATCTACTGGATATTTTATAATTCTTCTGAACGACATCTGATAAGCTCGCTGGAAAAAAATGCGAAGATAGCCGGTATTTATTACCTTGAAGCGGACGAACAGAGCCCGCTAAAGCACATGGAATCCAAAAATCAATATGAAAGTCTGGTCAAGCGCGCGATGGTAGCCGTTTATAACGCAGCGGGGAAGGTGAGTTATGGTGGTATGCGGTTTGATAATCAAATTAATACAGATTTGCTGAACCAGCTGAAAACAGACAAAACGGTTTATTTTAAAACAGCCGATAGCTTTTATTTTGGTTTGTATTATCCCGATAATCAGGGCGATTTCTTTGTGTTTGTCAAAGAGTCCAGCGCAGATTTTGATCATCAGTTGAACCGTTTACTCATTACGCTTGTCTTTGTTTTTCTCATTGCATTGATTAGTATTGCCTTGTTGTCGGTCTGGCTGAGTAAGTATGCTTATCTGCCCATTCGTAAAGTGATCCAAGAAATTCAGCATAAAGATTTAAGTACCATTCAGGAGCCCTTGACCGCCATAAAAACCAAGGATGAACTCCAGGATCTGATTGAAAGTTATAATGCACTCCTACGTCGGATCAGTGAAAATATGATTATCAGAAAGAACTTTGTAAGTTATGTTTCCCACGAGTTCCGAACGCCTTTAGCGGGTATCCTGGGCTCAATGGAGGTCTTCGGCGCAAAAGTTAGAACGGAGGAAGAATACCGTGAACTCGCCGAAACCATTACCGAGCATGTGAATTTTCTGAATCAGCTTATTGGTAATTTTCTCTTGCTGACCGAAGATCAGGCGCTGAAACGTTCCCTGGAAACCTTTCGCATAGATGAGATTGTTTGGGATCTTGTTCCTAAATTTTCGCGATCATTTGCCGTACCCTTAAAAGTCGATATAGAGGTCGACGAGCCGCAATATTTTAATTTCCAGGGTAATAAGATGCTCGTTTCCCTTTCGGTCTCTAATTTAATCGAAAATGCACTTAAATATGCAAATGGGCAAGAAGTGCTTATCCGAATGACAAATGTACATGGTAGGCTGTCTTTGCAAATTATAGATCATGGTATCGGTATCCCACAGGCCGAACTGGAGTCTGTGAAACAGACTTTTTATCGTGGATCAAATGTCGGTCAGGTGAAGGGCAGCGGCATAGGCCTCTCATTTGCACAGATCGTTTTTAAGGATCAGGGCGTAGACTTTGATATTCGTTCGAACGAGCTGGGAACAACCGTATCTCTGCTATTCCCTAAATTCTAATCCTTTTCTAATCTCTTCTAATTAAACTTTAATTTAACCTAAAGTTGCCTGTAATCCCTTTCAGTTAGTTTTGTGAAAATTCAAAATTAAGTGAGAAAACTACAGATTACATTATTGCTGCTACTTGGCCTGAATAGCAAACTATTTTCACAGGAAGCGATTGAAAGCCGTTTACGAAAATCAGAGATTGAACAGGTATTTCTTGCGCATAACCTGAGCTTAATGGCGCAACGTTTTCATATACAACAGGCACAGGCTGCCGTGCTTCAGGCAAAATTGTGGCCCAACCCTACGATCTCAATATCAGAGGTCAATCTTTGGAAAAATTCCAGCAGTGAATCCTTTCCTGCGCTGATCGGTCAGTATGGTAAATACCAGCAGGTGGCTGTTGAACTGGAACAGACCATCGAAATGGCCGGTAAACGAAAAAAAAGGGTGCAATTGCAGCTTTTGGAGAAAGAGAACGCGCAGCTTCAATTTGAAGAATTACTGCGGAATTTGAAATATGATCTCCGGAACCAATGCCTCGAGCTACAGATCCTACAGGAAAAAGAACAGTTATACAGTAGTCAGGTCGATATCTTTCAGACCCTAGCGAAGTCCTTTCAAAATCAATGGAAAGAAGGCAATGTGAGTGAAATGGACTATCTCAGGGTTGAAAGTGAGTCTATTGCATTTGGGAATAAGCTCAACGAAATCCAGCAGGAAAAAATCGCAAAAATGAATGCAGTTGCAAGCTATCTAGGAGATAAGGGGGCTGCGCTTTACATTTCGGATACGATAGGCATGCCGCTTTTTCTCCTGGGTACGAAACAGGAATGGAAAATGATGGCCCTTGAAAACCGTAGCGACTATAAAATCATCCACAATACCTGGAAGAAAAGTAATGCGCAATTGGAAATAGAAAAAGCCGAACGCACACCAGATTTGAAGGTATCGATGAATTATGACCGGGGCGGAAATATCATGCGCGATTTTATAGGCCTGGGTGTTGCCATGGATCTTCCTTTATTTAATCGAAACCAGGGGAATATCAAAATTGCCAAACTAGAGCTTGAGAAAAATAAAGTTGAAATCGCACAATTTCGTATCGATATAGAACGAGAGATCGATTTCCTTTCGACGCGTTTGAGTAATCTCGAAACGAGCTTGAAGACGATGGATACAGGCTTTGATCATAAACTGGATGTCGCGCTTGAGCGCTATGTCCGCAATTTTCAAGAACGACGGTTGACCATCGTTGAATTTATAGACTTTATCAATAATTATATGGAAAACAAAGAATCAATATTAGAGCGCAGGGCAAAATACCTTCAGTATAAGGAAGAATTGACGTATTTAATCGGAAAGGATATTGTCTAATGAAAGGGAACTTTTTAATACCATTGACACTCATGTCCATCTGTTTATTGTGGAGCTGTCAATCAACGAAAAATGAAGAGCAAGCGCTGCCGGCAACCAAAGGTTTTTGCCTTAGCGCGGATTTCAAAAATCAAATTAAAATTGATTCGATACAGAAGCGGGCGGTATTTGAACAGATTGCTTTAAATGGTGTTATCCAATATGATCAGGATGAACTTGCGGCGCTGAAGAGTCCGATACCCGGTATCGTGCAGTCTGTCTCGGTCAAGATGGGTGATTATGTGGAGAAGGGACAGATTCTCGTATCGCTTAAAGGGACATCGGTTAATGATTTAGGGAAGGAGCTGCGTGAGCTGGAGAATAGCAAGCGTTTGGTGGAGAGTAAATTGGCAAGCCTTCAGAGTCTACTGAAAGATGGTATGGCTTCTCAACGGGAACTGGAAGAGATGGAAAGTGAATTGAAAGCCACACAGATCGGAATTCGCCATGTAAAGGCCAATATGAGTTTGCTTAATGGATCATCAGAAAATGGTGTTTTTTACATTCGTGCACCCAAAGCGGGTTATATAGTCGATAAAAAGGTGAGCCCCGGTATGACAGTTGGTGATGATGCCGAGTTACTCTCGGTAAGTAAACTGAATGAAGTATGGGTTTCGGTCAATATTTATGCAAATAACTTACCCTTTGTGAAAAATGGCGCGCCTGTCAAAATCACAACGTTAGCCTATAAAGGGGAATCTTTTGATGGCTATATTGATCAGGTAGCCAATTTCTTTGATCCTGAAGAACGTGTCGTCAAAGCGCGTGTAAAGTTGTTAAACAAAGACCTTAGATTAAAACCGGGCATGAGTGTGGATGTATTGGTCGAAAAAGCTGTTTCTGGACAAGAACAGCAGATGTTGGCTATTCCCAAAGATGCCATCATCCTGCATAATAACCAGAATTTCGTGGTGCTGTACAAAAATGACTGTGATCTAGCGGTAAAGCCTGTAGATATTGTTGCTGAGAATGAGACCTATGCTTTTGTCAAAACAGGAATAGCCGAGGGAGATCAGGTGCTGACAGAAAATGAGCTGATTGTATTTGATGAATTGATAAATAGATAGGATGAAGAAAGTTGTACAAAATATTGTTTCATTTTCATTGAAACACTCCTTGGTCGTCCTGTTTTTTACGTTGGCATTATTATTCGGCGGGATATACGCTTACCTGCATACACCTATTGAAGCTTTCCCCGACGTCACCAATACACGGGTCAGGATTATCACGCAATGGCCGGGACGTAGCGCCGAAGAAATCGAGAAGTTCGTTACATTACCGGTAACCAAAGAGATGAATACCATTCCAAAGAAAACGGATGTTCGTTCGATCTCGTTGTTTGGCTTATCCGTTGTAACGATTCAATTTGAGGATGGAGTAGAGGACTTTTATGCCCAGCAGTATGCGGGTAATAAGATGCGTTCCATCGATTTGCCGGACGGCGCGGAAAGCTCCATCGAACCACCTTCGGGTGCTACCGGAGAAATTTTTCGCTATGTGGTGAAGAGCAATCTTCCGATTAAAGAAGTCTCTGCCATTCAAGATTGGGTGATTGAAAGGGAACTTGTGGGGGTGCCAGGTGTGGCGGACGTCGTGAGTTTTGGGGGGGAGGAAAAGATCTATGAAATAAAGATCAACCCAACAGAGCTGGCGAATTATAACTTGTCGCCACTGGACGTGTATGAAGCTGTATCGCGTTCGAATATCAACGTCGGCGGGGATGTGATCCAGAAAGGAAATCAAGCCTATGTCGTTCGTGGGGTAGGTTTATTGGATAAGATCGATGATATTGGCAATATTTTGATCAAGGTGGTCGGCAATACACCGATTTTAGTTAAACATGTGGCCGAAATAGAATTGGGAGCAAAGCCACGTCTTGGCCAAGTGGGACACAATCAGGAAGATGATCTTGTACAGGGAATAGTCATTATGCTGCGGGGAGAAAATCCTTCGGCTGTCGTCACAAGGCTAAAGGCAAAAATCGAAGAGCTAAACCAACGTATTTTACCCGAAAATGTCAAGATCGAACCCGTTATAGATCGTACTAAACTGGTGAATAATACCGTACATACGGTTTCCAAAAACCTGATAGAAGGGGTTATTCTGGTTTCGATTATTGTCTTTATCTTTTTGAATAACTGGAAGACAACCTTTATCGTGGCATCAGTGATTCCATTGGCCTTCCTGTTTGCCATCATATTATTGAAAATACAAGGTTTGCCGGCCAATCTGATTTCAATGGGGGCGTTGGACTTTGGACTCTTGCTCGAAGGAACATTGGTAATCGTCGAGACTGTTTTTGTCTCTTTGGAAAAAGAGGCCCATCGGCTTGGGACGGAACGCTTTAATAAAATCTCCAAGCTAGGGATCATAAAAAAAAGTGCAGGTTCTGTTGCAGGGTATATCTTTTTTGCACTATTGATTTTAATTGTCGCACTGACTCCTATTTTCTCTTTTCAAAAGGTGGAAGGAAAAATGTTCTCACCATTAGCCTTTACGCTCGGTTACGCCTTGTTGGGGTCCTTGATCCTGAGTTTGACCTATGTGCCTGCGATGTGTAAATACTTATTAAAAAAGAACATCAAAGAAGATGAAAATAAGATCACTAAAGTCAGCCGTAATGCCATTTTTAAAGGTTTTAAAAAGGCTTTTGACCATCCAAAATGGACATTGTCTATTTTTATGGTTGTCTTGTTCGTCTGTATGTTCCGGTTTAGCCATTATGGTTCCGAGTTTCTTCCAAAATTGAATGAGGGTGCAATCTATGTTCGCGCAACCTTACCCAATAGTGTCAACCTGGAAGAATCGGTGAAGCTGACCAAAACAATGAAAACAAAACTGATGAAGCAGTTTGACGAGATCGACTTTATAATGACACAGACAGGCCGTCCCAATGATGGCACGGATCCAACAGGCTTTTTTAATATTGAATTTAATATTGAATTGAAGCCCGAGGGGGAGTGGAAACGTAAACTTTCCAAAGAGAAATTGATCAGTCAGATGCGGGATAGCCTGCAGACTTTTCCTGGAATCAACTTTGGCTTTAGCCAGCCGATTCAGGATAATGTGGAGGAGTATGTGGCCGGGGTAAAAAGTCCACTAGTTATCAAAATCTTTGGTGAAAACTTACAAGATTTAGAGAATAAGGCCAATAAGTTTGCAGAGTCACTAAAAAAGGTCAATGGCATTACGGATGTCAATGTTTTTAAAAATATAGGTTTGCCAGAACTCCGCATTCAACTGCATGATTCAAAAATGGCTAAATATGGCGTTTCAACCAAAGATGTGCAGTCCGTGATCGAAATGACTATCGGGGGGCAATCTGTGACACATTTCTACGAAAATGAGCGGATCTTTGATGTTCGCCTGCGCTTCCAAAAATCATACCGCGACAACCCCGAGAAGATCGGAAATATCATTATTCCGACGATGAATGATCAGAAAGTACCCCTACGGGAGATCGCAACAATAGATTATCATACCGGGCCGGCATTTATTTACAGAGAAGGGAATTCCCGCTATATTGGTGTTGGCTTCAATATTGAAGGTCGAGATTTGGGAAGCACAATTGCCGATGCGAAAAAACAGATAGAAAGAGATGTGAAACTGTCCAAATCCTATAAGGTCGTCTGGGCTGGTGAATTCGAAAGCAAGGAACGGGCAACAAAACAACTGATGAATGTTGTGCCAATTTCGTTGATTTTGATCTTACTCTTGCTGTATGCCAATTTTGGTAATGTCAAAGATACGCTGATTTCTTCACTGACCCTCGCCTTTGCTTTTATTGGTGGATTCATTTCCTTGTGGATTACTGGAACGACATTTGGAATTTCGGCCGGTATCGGATTTATTATTCTCTTTGGCGTAGCCACGATTGATGGTATTGTCTTAATCGGGATTATGAAAGAAAATCTGTTGAATAAAATGCGCTTGAAACCTGCTATTTATGAAGCTGTCAAAAGCCGGATCAGACCCATCTTAATGATTGCATTAATGGGGGCGATGGGCTTATTGCCAGCTGCACTTTCAAACGGTATGGGGTCTGAAATTCAAAAACCCCTGGCGATTATGATTGTTGGTGGATTGATTATTTGTATGATTCTCTCGTTTTCAGTACTACCTATTGTTTTTTACTTCGCTTATAAGAAGGAGAACCGCGATTAGTTACCCATTTTTAATTATTATATACGATACAAAGGTTGCCTATCCGACAGTGCAACCTTTGTTATTTTTAACATGCAGCTGTACGTTTCGTAATAGCGATCCAAAGTTGAAGCGAATAGCGATATATCGTTTACATGCTATTTTGTGTAAATCTTGTTATAAATGTTGAATTTACATTTAAGTTCCTTAAATTAAGCCTCAACATAAAAAGCACTTCGTTGAAGTTTTGCCGAGATAATTTATAAAGCTGTATTTAAAATTAGAAAAAACATTCTTTTGAATCCTCGTGAGTTGTATTTACGAGAAAAGGTCAATATTAGGTCAGTGTTGATTAATTCATAAGAAGACTGAACGTACTATTCCAGATAGATTTGTGATAAAGAAATATTAAAATAATACGCTATGGCACAATTTAAATGGGAAGGAATATATCCTGCAATGTTATCACCATTTGATGAAAATGGAAATTTGGATTTTGATATGTTTGGTAAAAATATTGAAGCACAATTGGATGGAGGTGTTCACGGTTTGATTATCGCTGGATCATTGGGGGAAGCAAGTGTTTTGACTACAGAAGAAAAGTATGATTTATTGACCTATGCGTTGAAACTTGTTGGTGGTCGTGTACCCGTATTGCTAAATATTGCAGAAAATACAACTGCTGCTGCGATCAAAGTGGCGCAGACCAGTGAGGAATTGGGAGCCGATGGTTTGATGTTATTGCCACCAATGCGCTATAGAGCCGATGATAGAGAAGCTGTCGCTTATTTTCGTGCTGTTGCACAAAGTACCAAACTGCCAATTTTAATCTATAATAACCCAGTTGACTATAGTACTTATGTATCGTTGGATATGTTTGAAGAACTATTGTTGGAACCAAATATCCAGGCAGTGAAAGAATCTACACGAGATTTAACCAATATCACGCGTTTGAAAAATCGTTTTGGTGATCGATTAAAGATTATGGCCGGTGTAGATACCTTGGGGCTCGAGTCTTTAATGTTAGGGGCTGATGGGTTAGTCGCTGGATTGGTGGACGCATTCCCAAGAGAAACAGTGGTTATGTATGATCTTGTGAAAGCTGGTGAATATAAAAAAGCGGTAGAAATATACCGTTGGTTTATGCCTTTGTTGGAATTGGATATTCATCCTAAATTGGTCCAATACATTAAATTGGCCGCTACAGCTGAAGGAATTTCAACACCTTATACACGCGCGCCGAGATTACCGTTGATCGGTGAGGAAGAACAACGTGTGAAAAAAATTATTGCAGATTCAATCGCAACGAGACCACAATTATAGGAATGCTTCTGAACTCTCTGGATGAGAGTTCAGGAAATTTTCTTTTTAGAACCAAGTAAAAATACGCGAAAAGGACCTTCTTATTATATTGAGTAACCGCAAGGAATGAAAATATAGGGAAGGTTTTTATTGATTTTTGAAGATACTAGTTACCATAAAAACAAAAGGAATGGATAGAAACGAAAATGAGATTGATTACGTCGTAAAACAGGCGGAGGCTGGATTTCAGTTTCTTCAACAAACGGATGTCATCGAACGAGCGGAATTGATGTATGCCATTGCCGCTGAAATTGAGGAATTGGGCGAAATATTGATTGAAACGGCTCATCTGGAAACGGCACTACCTTTGGGAAGACTGCAGGGTGAAAAGGCGAGAACAGTCAATCAATGGCGTCGATATGCCGATGCCGTTCGTACTGGTTTATACAGTGAAGCTCGGATAGATCGGGATCCAAATGGCCAATTTGATTTAAGGAAATATAATAAAGGACTTGGTCCAGTGGTCGTCTTTGGCGCGAGTAATTTTCCTTTCGCCTTTTCAACTGCTGGCGGAGATACTGCAAGTGCCATTGGTGCCGGCTGTTCAGTCATCGTAAAGGCTCATCCTGCGCATCTTAAAACCTCCCAATTAATGGCTGACGCCATTGATCGTGCGGTTTCAAAACAGGGCGTTCCGACTGGTGTTTTTAATCATGTGCTGTCAGATTCATTTGCTGTTGGGCAACAGTTGGTTAGCCATAAACAGGTAAAGGCTGTGGCATTCACAGGTTCATTTCGTGGCGGAAAAGCCTTGTTTGATTTAGGGCAGTCGAGACCTGAACCTATTCCGGTATTTGCTGAAATGGGAAGCGTAAATCCGGTTTTTATTTTGCAAGACTACCTCGCTAATCATCTGGAAGCATTTGCAAAGCAGTATATTGGATCATTACTCCTCGGTGTAGGGCAGTTTTGTACTAATCCGGGTGTATTGGTAGGCTTGGCGGGCGAACCGTTCGATCGGCTCAAACTGGCCCTAAAGAGCGAACTAAAATCTGCTGCTACAGGGAAAATGTTACATGCGGGTATTCTGGATAGCTACAATCGCCTAAAAGGCGAAATGGTTCAATCGGAAGGGATCAGCGTATTGGGGGAAGGCGAAGGTAATACACCACATGATTTTGCCCGGGCTGTACTTGTCGAAACTGAAGCCAGTCAGGTATTAAACAATCCCAACTTGCTGGAAGAGGTTTTTGGACCTTTTGGGCTGATTGTATCCTGTAACGACCAAAATGAGATGAATCTTGTCATGCAACAGCTTGATGGGCAGATTACCCTGACTTTCGCTGCCACGGCGCAGGACATACATGAATGCCCGGCTCTTTTTGCAATGGCTCAGGACAAATGCGGAAGACTGCTGTTCCAAGGTATGCCAACAGGCGTAGAGGTTCAGTATGCCATGCAGCATGGCGGACCTTATCCAGCAACCACAGATGCTCGTTTTACTTCAGTAGGGCCAGATGCGGTAAAACGGTTCGTCCGACCTTTTAGCTTCCAGAATTGGCCGAATGAGTTTTTACCTAAAGAGCTACAAGACGGAAACCCATTACAAATTGATCGTCTGGTCAATCAACAATGGACGAAAGCATAATATAGATAAATGACCATATAAACAACAAGGACTCAGAAATGAAGAAGACTTTTTTTTGTATTGATTCGCATACCTGTGGTTGTCCCGTACGATTGGTTGCAGGGGGAACCCCATTGCTAGCGGGTAATTCCATGATGGAGCGCAGATTGCATTTTATACGTGAGTACGACTGGATTCGCAAAGGATTGATGTTTGAACCAAGGGGACATGACATGATGAGTGGAAGTATGCTTTATCCACCATTTGATCCGCAAAACGATATCGGCGTTCTTTATATTGAGACCAGTGGTTGTCTGCCTATGTGCGGACACGGAACGATCGGTACCGTAACGATTGCCATCGAGGAGGGGCTCGTTCAACCTAAAATTCCCGGAAAATTAAGGTTGGAAACTCCGGCAGGGCTTGTTCATATCGATTATGTTCAAGAGGGTCCTAAGGTGAAAAGCGTAAAGCTTACTAACGTCAAGTCTTTTTTATATGCTGAAGGGCTAACGGTAGACTGTCCAGATTTAGGAATTATCAGCGTAGATGTTGCCTACGGTGGCAATTTCTATGGTATTATTGATCCCCAGGCTAATTTTGACGATATCAGTTCTTATTCTGCGAGCCAATTGATCCATTATGGGAAAATAATTCGTCAACTGCTCAACGAAAAATATGCTTTTGTTCATCCCGAAGATGCGAATATTCATGGGTTGACACATATCCAATGGACAGGTAATCCAACGCTTCCCAACTCGTCCGGACGCAACGCCGTACTGGTTGGCGATAATGCCTTGGATCGTTCTCCTTGTGGTACAGGTACTTCGGCGCGTATGGCACAGTGGTACGCGAAAGGGAAGCTTAAAAAAGGAACGGAATTTATACATGAAAGTTATATTGGTTCACAATTTACCGGCAAAATTGAAGCGGAAACAACCGTGGATGGTAAGCCTGCTATTGTGCCGTCCATCGAAGGCTGGGCACGGATAACAGGATATAATACCATTTTTTTGGATGATGAAGATCCTTATTTTGGCGGTTTTCAGGTGATTTAATACATTAATAAGAAAAGAGCAACGTGAAAGAAAATAATAGAGGTACAGTTGTTGTAATAGGTGCTGGAATTGCTGGTCTTGCTTCGGCCTATTACCTGGTGAGAGATGGTTGGGATGTGAAAATCCTGGAAAAAAATACTTTGGACAATAATTGTTCTTATGGCAATGCAGGCATGATCGTCCCCAGTCATTTTACGCCCTTGGCAGCCCCCGGGATAGTCGCGCAAGGAATAAAGTGGATGTTCAATAGTAAAAGCCCCTTTTATGTACGGCCTTCGCTCAATCCGCGGTTGATCAATTGGGGTCTGAAATTCCTAAAACATGCCAACCGCACGCATGTGGAGCAACATGCTTCCGCCATACGTGACCTGAATCTCTATAGCAGCCGCTTGTATGACGAACTGGCCCAAGAAGATAATTTTGATTTTGAACTGAAGCAGAATGGTATCCTGATGATGTATAAATCGAAAGAAATGCAACATGAGGAGATTGAGCTGGCGCATCGTGCACAGGACCTCGGACTCGATGTCGATATCCTCGAAGGAAATACCGTTCAAGAACTGGAACCTAATCTGAAGCTAGATGTATTGGGTGCTATACTTTATCGCTGCGATGGAAAACTATATCCACCCAAGTTAATGCAGCAATTGATTCAATACCTGAAAGCCGCAGGTGTTGCTTTTTTCGAAGAAACTGAAGTCCATAAATTTATGACGGCCGGAAATAAGATTAAAGAGGCAATCAGCAATAAAGGAAGTTTTCAGGCAGACGCTTTTGTCTTGACTGGCGGTGCTTATTTGCCGCAGCTGACTTCAAAGTTGCATTTAAATACACCGCTTATGCCTGGAAAAGGATATTCTTTTATGTATCAGCCCCAGGGCGAGCAGACCTTGAATCATGCGGCATTATTACTGGAAGCTCGTGTTGCTGTAACCCCCATGAATGGCCAGATCAGATTCAGTGGTACGATGGAATTGGGACCTGCAAATGACCGGATTTATGAAAACCGCGTCCGTGGAATTGTAGAATCTATTCCTAAATATTATCCAGAATTGAAGGTCGATTACCCAAGCGAAAAAATATGGTACGGTTACAGACCCTGCTCACCTGATGGATTGCCTTATCTGGGACGCTTGAAAAAATTTGATAATGCTATTGTTGCCGGTGGCGGTGGGATGATGGGCTTGAGCCTGGGCCCAGCTTATGGGAAAGTTGTTGCAGATTTATTGGCAGGACAGAAAATAGAGTCTGAAATCGCTGGTTTTAGGCCGGATCGTTTCGACTGATAAAATTATGATATAAACCAACACCTAAATTATGAATCGTTCTTTTTCTTTTAAAGCCCCCAAAACATTGTTTTATGGACTACTCTTTCTATTCCCGGTATCCACACATGCACAAAAGATGAAATTATACGACCATACAACTCCTTTAGAACCTTATATCGTGCAATACGGGCACGATGTTGAGGCAATCAACTATTTCTATGGTCCGATGCCCAAAGGCTGGGGCAATCAACAGGCTGCAGCATCGCCCGAGCAGCTGGCTCGTCTTCAACGTTTGGATAACGAATATTTGAACAAATTGGACAAATTTCCCTATGAAGAACTTGAAACATCTGGGCAGGTGGATTTTATCTTACTGAAGCGCAAACTAAAAAGTGATCTCCTTGCACTGAAAGAACATGAGTCGAATTACAACAGGTTATCCCTGTATTTACCTTTTGCACAACGAATATTTAAACTCGAAAAGGAACGTCGTCGAGGAAAACGTTTGGCGGGAGAAGATGTCGCGAAAGAGCTGACGCGGGTTGTCGATGAAATCGATCGATCGATAACCGCTTTGCAAGAAAAGACCAATATTCCTGATGCAGATGTGAACTTTTTGGTTGGCCTATTAAATTCTTTGGATTTAAGGATAACAAGCACCTTCGATTTCTATAATGGATACGACCCTGAATTTACCTGGTGGGTACCCGCCATATTTCAACAGGTGAAAAGTAAATTGTCGGATTATAAGGAGAAATTAGCCGCAAAAAGCGACCGGAAAGTTTTTGATGATGGTAGCCAGATTGCGGGTGTGCCGATTGGCGAAAAAGAAATAAACCGAAGACTCAAAGCTGAAATGATCAGTTATACAGCTGCCGATCTGCTAAAATTGGCTGATCAAGAGTTTAAATGGTGTGAAGCAGAGTTATTGAAAGCGAGTCGTGAAATGGGGTTTGGAGACGACTGGCGGGCAGCACAGGAGCAGGTTAAAAACTCCTACGTTCCCATTGGGAAACAGCCGGAACTCATCCTGAAATTGTATAACGATGCACAGCAGTTTATTCAAAAAAATAAACTCATGGATATTCCTGAACTGGCAGATGAAACTTGGGGAATGATCATGATGACCCCAGAACGTCAGCGTGTCAACCCTTTTTTTACGGGTGGTCGGGAAATTAGTATATCATATCCAACCAACACGATGGATCAACAGGCAAAATTGATGAGTATGCGTGGTAATAATCCTTATTTCTCCCGCGGTACTGTGCAGCATGAATTGGTCCCCGGTCATCATTTGCAATATTTTATGAATAGGCGCTACAAGCCTTATCGCGAGGAAGCGTTTAATACACCCTTTTGGACAGAAGGATGGACACTTTATTGGGAATTATTATTGTATAGTAAAGGATTTGCCAAAACTCCCGAAGAGCGTATAGGAATGTTATTTTGGCGTATGCACCGCTGTGCGCGAATAACCTTTAGTATTAAATTTCATTTGGGTGAATGGACGCCGCAGCAATGCATAGATTACTTGGTAAACAGGGTGGGATTTGAGTCTGCTAATGCCCATGGTGAAGTAAAGAGGTCTTTTGAAGGTTCATATGATCCCTTATACCAGTTGGCTTATCTGGTCGGCGGATTACAACTGATGCGGATCAAAGAGGAGGTGGTTGATCAGGGTAAAATGTCATTTGCTGATTTTCATGATCGTGTGATTAAAGAAAATTACCTGCCCATGGAAATGCTAAGAGCGATTATCAAAGGCGAGCAATTAAAACCAGACCATGAGACAAATTGGAAATTCTATCATTTTAACAACTAGGTGTTTATGAGTGAGTCAAAACAAACTTTTCAAAAGTCGCTGGGATTGCTCGATGCAACGATGCTTGTTGTTGGAAGTATGATTGGTTCTGGAATTTTCATCGTTTCTGCAGATATCGCACGCAATACCGGTTCTGCGGGTTGGATGATGGTTGTCTGGCTAATCTGTGGATTTATGACTTTAACAGCAGCATTGAGTTATGGTGAACTCAGCGCGATGTTTCCCAAGGCCGGTGGCCAATATATTTATCTTCGGGAGGCTTATGGTCCCGTATTGAGTTTTGTATTTGGCTGGACATTTTTTGCTGTGATACAAACCGCGACAATCGCCGCCGTCGGCGTTGCGTTTGCTAAATTCACTGCCTACCTTTTCCCCTTTATGGACGAAGATGTCTATCTGCTTGAATGGTCAGATTACCGCGTCTCGGCAGCACAGGTGCTGGCCATTGCGGTCATTATGGTATTAACCTACATTAATTCAAGGGGTGTAAATAGCGGAAAGCGTGTGCAGACATCCATTACATTGATCAAAATTGGGAGCCTGTTGCTTTTGTTGCTCTTTGGCTTCCTGGCTTTGAAACATGAAGTTTGGGCTTTGAACTGGGACAATATTTCGCTTTGGTCCATGCGCCGCTTAAATGTGGATGGAACCTACACATCTTATGATGGGTTTTCAGCAATGGGTGCTTTTTCTGCGGCTATGGTCGGAGCCCTCTTCAGTAGCGATTCTTGGCACTCATCCTCAGCTGTAGCGGGCGAAATTAAGAATCCGCAACGCAATATCGGATTGAGTCTGGCATTGGGGACTTTGCTGGTCACCGTCATTTATCTCTTAACCAATTTAATGTATACCGGTATATTGCCTCTGGAGGCTATGGTCAATGCGCCAAAAGATCGGGTAGCGATGAGTGTCGCTCAAGAGGTTTTTGGCCCCTTTGGAATCACTATTATAGCGATTATGATCATGATTAGTACCTTCGGTTGCAATAATGGAATTATCCTAGCAGGAGCGAGGGTATATTACTCCATGGCCAAAGATGGTTTGTTTTTTAAAAGGGCGGGAAAGCTAAATGCACATGCGGTACCAGCTTGGGCACTCTGGATACAATGTGTCGCTGCGTCAATATGGTGTTTAAGCGGAAAATATGGTGACTTATTGGATATGATTACCTGTGTGGTGGTTATATTTTATGTCCTCGCAATTGCCGGTATTATTCGCCTCCGTATCACGCGTCCGGATTTGAACAGACCCTATAAAGCATTTGGATATCCTTTTCTCCCCATTCTTTATATTCTCATGGGGCTTGCCTTTATCGGCTTGATGGTTATTTTTAAGCCAAATTATACCTGGCCAGGAATTATCATTGCACTCTTGGGTATCCCTATCTATTATTTAATTAATCCTAAGCGAAGAAAGTATGAAGCTTCTTAGTACAGTGGTTTTGTTGTTGTCTGCGCAGTTTCTGTTTGGTCAAGGAACTTTGGTAGATTATACACGTGCACAAAACTTAAAAAAACAATTGACCAACAAAATCGAAAATCTGCCGGGTCAGTTTTATTGGAATGATCGGGGGGATCTGTTTTGGTATGATCGAAATACGGCGCAGGGAAAAGAGTACATTTTGGTCAATCCCCAGGCAAAAACAAAAGAACAGCTGTTTGATCTGACGAAGGTATTTTCCTTGGTGGATGAAAAGCTGGGACGAAAAGTCGAAAATCGTGTTATTTCCAATGATCAGATAAAATTGATGGACCAGGATCAGGTTTCGCTCGATATCGCGGGATACTTTTGGATTTGGAACCGCCGTTCCGCGCAATTGAGCCAGGGCGCTGCAAGTGGAAATAGAGATCGTAATCCGCGATATTGGGGACAACGTGAACAAGGAAATACGTATAGGGAAGTTGAATCTCCAGATAAAATACATGTTGCTTTTATCCGAAACAACAATGTCTTCCTAGCAAAGAAGGGTAATTTAAATCAGGCGCGACAAATTACGTTTGATGGCAATACAGCAAACTATTATAGTAATGATATTCAATGGGCACCGGATAGCCGGAAATTGGCTACAGTAAAAACACAAAAAATAGAGATCAGACAACTGACGCTGATCGAATCTTCCCCTAAAGATCAATTGCAGCCAAAGATTCAGACACGCGATTATGTCAAACCTGGTGATGAATTAGCGCAAAAACTACCCGTTTTATATGATCTCGAAAAAGATAAACTGTGGGTATTTGATGCAGAGCTTATACCGAATCAATTTTATGTTTCGGATTTATCCTGGCGAGATGACAGTAGGGCATTTACTTTTGAGTATAACAAACGCGGGCATCAAGTCTATGGCGTCATGCAAATGGATGCCAATAGCGGTATGTCCAGTTATTTGATCCGAGAACAAAATAAGACCTTTATCGATTATAGCGGTAAGAAATATCGGGAGGATCTAGCCGATGGAAAGGAAATTTTGTGGGCTTCTGAACGCGATGGATGGAACCACCTGTATCTTTATGATGGATCTACCGGAAAAGTGAAAAATCAAATAACGAAAGGAAATTGGGTTGTCCGGAAAGTTGTACATGTCGACGCTGATAAACGAACCGTCATTTTTGAGGGTAGTGGCATGAATGCTGTGGAAGATCCCTATTTGATCCATTATTATTCAATCGGTTTAGATGGAAAGGGCTTAAAACTGCTGACAGAAGAAAATGCAAATCATCAAGCTTTTTTCAATAAAGACTATTCCTTGTTTGTGGATACCTATTCCCGAGTTGATCAGCCGCCAATTTCAGTATTGCGCGACAACCATGGTCGTCTTATCATGGAACTGGAGAAAACAAACAGCAGCTTGCTCGAAGCGGTAGGCTGGCGTGCTCCAGAAGTCTTTAAAGCCAAGGGACGGGATGGTGCAACGGATATCTGGGGTATTATTATTCGACCGACCAATTTTGATCCTGCAAAAAGTTATCCTGTCATCGAATATATTTACGCGGGACCGCATAGCTCTTTCGTGCCCAAATCATTCTACAGCAACCCGAGTGGGATGTATGAATTGGCGGAATTGGGCTTTATCGTGGTGCAGATCGATGGAATGGGGACGTCAAATCGTTCAAAGGCTTTTCATGATATCTGTTGGAAAAATCTGAAAGATGCGGGCTTTCCCGATCGGATCGCCTGGATGCGGGCCGCTTCGAAACAATACAAATACATGGATATCGGTAGAGTAGGGATCTATGGAACGTCGGCTGGCGGTCAAAGCTCGACGGGCGCGCTGTTATTCCATCCGGAGTTTTACAAAGTTGGTGTTTCCTCCTGTGGTTGCCACGATAACCGAATGGATAAAATATGGTGGAACGAGCAATGGATGGGCTGGCCTGTAGGGCCTGAATATGCGGCCAGCTCCAATATTGAAAATGCCGCTAAGCTGGAAGGAAATCTTTTGTTGATTGTTGGAGAACTGGATGATAATGTGGATCCTTCATCCACTTTCCAATTGGTTGATGCCTTGATCAAAGCGCGTAAGAACCATGATTTTATTATGGTTCCTGGGATGGGACATTCTTCTGGGGGAGATTATGGTGAACGAAAAAGGAGGGACTATTTTGTTAAACATCTACTTGGCGTAGACCCGCCTGCCTGGAATCAGTATTGATCGTTAGTAGGCTAATGATCCTATAATGAATGATCCAGTAATGTAGGTTTATTGCCTATTTTTTCTGAAAGTACCTGATCTTATTGGACAGAAGGAACCTTCGGTTTGCTTTCATTGCTTTTGGTGTTTGCGAAGTCATGAAGGGTCCAATTGGGAATACTTATGAAGCGATAAGAGTGGTTCAATAAATACAATGCCCCAGAAAGTGACTTACTTTCCGGGGCGTTGCATTTATTTTATGTCTGTAACCTTGAATCCGTTTTATTCGACCAATACGCCAACATAATAGTTGAACGTATCGATATCAATATTATCTTTCGTTAAACCGGCTATTTTAATCGGTCTGAAACGTTGATCCAATTGGATAAGTTCTCTTTTTTGACCTTTTACGCCAATATGTATAGGCATATGGAAGCCTTTGACTTCACTGATCCATCGGCCCAAGACTCTCCCCGAAGGATCTTGTTTGATTTCCAGTGTAGGAATGGCGGTATGCTGTACATACTGTTCAAATACTTTTAACAGGTCTAAACCGGATTGCTGATTTACGTAGTTGACGATATCATTATAATCGACTTGCTGATGATAAAACCTGCTGTTTAGTCCCCGGAGAATATTTCGCCATTTTTCATCGTTGTCAATCATTGTACGGATCATGTTGAGCATGACACCGCCTTTGGGATACATATCGCCAGATCCTTCTTTATTGACGTGGTAGGGGCCCTGAATGGGGCTGTCATTTTGGATTCCACTTCGGATACCATGAGCGTACGCTTGGCTAGCTTCTTTGCCATAGAAATAGTCGATAAATAAACCTTCAGAATAGTTCGTGAAGCTTTCATGGATCCACATATCGGCCAGATCAGCGGAGGTTATATTGTTGCCAAACCATTCGTGGCCAGATTCGTGGACCACAATAAAATCCCATTTATGTCCCCAGCCAGTTCCCGACGCATCCCCGCCACGATAGCCATTTTGATAATGGTTTCCATAGGCGATGGCACTTTGGTGTTCCATGCCTGTATGGTAGGTTTCAACAAGCTTATAGCCATCTTCATAGAACGGATATGGACCAAACCAATGTTCAAAAGCCTCTAAGGTCTGGTTGGCATTTTTTTGAAGATGGGCTTTCTTTTCTACCGTATCATTTTCGCGCAAGATATAGTAATCTATATCCAATGGTCCTTTTTCACCTTTATATTTTTCCTTAAAATGAACATAATCGCCGATATTGATGGCGACATTGTAGTTGTTGATCGGATTGGCGACTTTCCAATGGTATTTGGTATAACCATCCTTCATTTTTTCTACATTGACCAGGCGACCATTGGATACATTCATCACCTCTTTTGGGACGGCAATGGAAATCATCATACTATCCACTTCATCGGATTGATGGTCTTTGTTTGGCCACCAGACACTCGCGCCCATACCCTGGCATGCGGTTGCTACCCACGGTTTGCCCTTGCTGTCTTTTTTCCAGTCAAAGCCACCATCCCATGGAGCTTTAACCGCCTCTGTAGGATGACCTTCATAAAACACGGTAAATTCATCCTGTGTCCCTTTCTTGATCGCAGTAGGAAATTCGACAAAGACCGCATTGTGCTCTCTGGTAAAGGAAAGTTCTTTCCCTTTATAAATGACTTTATTTACTTTTAAATTTGCAAAAAGATCAAATTGCAGGCGGTTAAAATCAGTCGTGGCCTTGAAACGGAAAAGGTTTGAACCTGAAATATATTTATTGTCTATATCCACCTTAACATCCAGATGATAGTATTGGATGTCGTAGCAGGTGCGTAGTGGTGTTAGGTATCCGCGCAGTGAATCCGCTCTGGTGAATTCATTTTTTTCTTTCATCAGCTGCGCTGCCGATTGCTGTATACCTGCGGTCAATAGACCGCAGGTACCCAATGCATATAATAGTATTCTTTTCATTTTTTGATAAAAATTATTCAGTCTATCTTCCTCCCGGAGGGCAATGTAATTTGAGATAGTTTGTAAATAATGTCCTTAAATGCTCATGTGTGCCCTGTCCCTCGCTAATGGAATGGCTGCGGTTCGGATAAGACATTAACTGGAACTGCACGTTATTTTTGATCAGCTCATTGATCAGGACTTCTGCATTTTGATAGTGCACATTGTCGTCTCCAGTTCCATGGATGTAGAGTAGGTTGCCTTTGATATTTTTTGCATATTTCAGTGGCGAGCCGTTTTCAAAGTCCGCCAGATTTTCTTGCGGAAGGCCCATATAGCGTTCTTGGTATACATTGTCGTATAGTAACTGATTGGCTACCGCTGCAATGGCAATACCGGTTTTATAGATCTGCGGATATTGCCCCAATAGGTTAAGCGTACTCGATCCGCCACCGCTCCAGCCCCAAACGGCCACGCGTGAATTGTCGACAAACGGCCATTTCAGTATTTCTTGCGTTGCTAAAGCCTGATCGCGAATATTGAGCTGTCCGATATTGCGGTAGATGCTTTTTCGCCAAGAGCTGCCTTTAGGAGCAGGCGTTCCGCGATTATCCAACGAAATATAAATATAACCGTCCTGTGCCATATTTCCTTTATATAGACTGTTATAACCTGCACCAAAATTGTCTATCACAGTTTGCGATGCGGGTTCGCCATAAACCATAAAGACAACAGGATACTTTTTATTGGGATCGAAATCCAGGGGCTTTACCATCCAGCCATCTAATTCAATGCCGTCGGTGGTTTTAACTTTAAAAAATTCCGCAATGCCGTCGCTGACTTTCTTTTCACGTTTCAGTTCAAAGTCGACGCGTATTTTGTGGGTCGGTAATTCAATAACAGCATTGTGCTGTAATGTTGTCCGGTTGCTAAAGTTGAAGATGGCGATTTTACCGTCTTTTGAAATATCATAATCGCAGGTTCCTTCGTATGAGGCTGGTGTAAGTCGTTTTGGAACGCCACCTTTTGTAGACACGCTGTAAAGATATTTTTGTGTCGCATTGCTTGGCGAGGCCGTAAAATAAATGGTTTCATTTTTCGGATCAAAAAAATCAAGATTGATCATATCATAATCGGCTTTCATAACCAGCTTCTCATTTCCTGCTAGATCGATCTGGTAAATTTTGCGCCAACCGTCTTTTTCGGATACCCAGATGAAGGCCTTTCCACCTTGAACCCAGTCCCATCCGGAAGGATCATTGTTGTTCCACCGTGCTTTGATATCAATCCACGAATCGCTTTGCTCCTGATGTATGTTCTGCGCTTTATTATCGGAGAGTGCAATAGTGTAGATCTTGCTCTCATTCTGTTTTCTATTGAGCTGCTCCAGAATAAGTTGTTTGCTATCAAGGCACCACTCCATACGTGGGATGTAATGCTGGTTGGGATCTCCCGGGATATTGATCTGTGTGTTCTTGCTATTTGCAAGTTCATAAGTCCATATGGAGCAGGAACTCGGTGATTGTCCAACTTTAGGATACTCTACGGGAATGGTGTAGGAGTAGAGGCTATCGGTATTGTTGATCATTAGAAAATTGCGGATGTTGCGGGCGTCAAGTTTCCAATAAGCAAGGGAAGTGCCATCTGGAGACCAACGGAAACCATCTTTACAGCCAAATTCTTCCTCATACACCCAGTCGAATGTGCCATTGATTAAACGGTCTGTTCCATCGTTGGTAACGGCAACGATGCTACCATTGTTGAGATCCTCTAGGTAGATATTATGGTCAGCTTTGTTCACGTATGCTACTTTATCCGCTTGCGGATTGAACTTCGCAAACATCAGTTGTGAGGCCGGGAATTTCTTGCCCAGCTGTTGCAATTGATTGGTCTTCTTGTTGTAAACCCAATAGTCACCGCGCGTATTCTCTCGCCATACTCTTTTGCTATTGGTATAGATCAAAATAAGCTCCTTATTTTTGGAGATGGAAAAATTTTCGACTTTTAAGGCTGCCGTTGCGCCTTTCGGAATAAGTAATTGTTGCGAAAGGAAGACTGTTCGCATTCCATTTATCGGATTTACCGTTTCTATTCCCTTGTCGGAAAATTCATAATACTGGTCACCCTGATCTGTCCACAATCGCTGTGCAACAAGTAAATTTGGGGCATAAAAAACCAGTAGAAGAATAAGGAGGACTAACTGTTTAATTCTGTTCATTTGTTTATCTGTTTACGTGTATCTGTCCCTTAAATGGGATTAACGACACTTTTAGGGTTTTATCATGAGTTTATTTAGTCAATAGGGTTGTCTTTGAGCTGATAGATTTCCTGGATTTCACGTTCAAGGTATTGTCCGAGACGTCGGTAACCATTCTGCTCGATCAGGTAATTGTCTTCAATACGAACCCCACCAAAATCAAGGTGTTTATTTAAGAAATCATAGTTGATAAATTCTTTGTGTAAATTTTGTTGCTCCCAAAGCTGCGTTAGTTCTGGAATAATATAGATGCCAGGTTCAACGGTTAGCACATTACCAGCTTCCAGTTTCTTACCGAGCCGCAGCGATTTAATGCCAAAAGTTTGGGTATCCTTTGGTTCTGCTTCGGTATATCCAACATATTGCTCGCCGAGATCTTCCATATCATGTACATCGAGGCCGAGCATATGGCCGAGTCCACATTGAAAGAAAAGTGCATGGGCATGGTTCGCGACAGCATCTTGCGTATTCCCTTTCATAAATCCTGTTTGTATAAGTCCGTCTACAAGCGCTTCACAAGCTTTTAAATGAATTTCTTTAAAGTGGATTCCGGCAGTCAGGAGCTGCTCTGCCGTTTTAAACGCATGTAAAACAATCTGGTATATTTCCTCTTGTAACGCAGTGAAACGTTTTCCTACAGGAAAGGTTCTGGTCAAGTCTGACGCATAGCCCATAGCGGTTTCGACGCCCGAATCATTGAGAAGCAGATCACCTGCATAAAGTTGGTGAAATTGCATATGATTGTGTAGGATTTCACCCCGTTTTGTAACTATCGGTGGATAGGAGAAGGAGGTACCCTGATCTTGCGCAAAATGCTGCATGGCATTACTGATCTGATATTCGTAACAATCAGGTTTTGTCATACGCATAGCGATACGATGCATCTCAACGGCAATATCTACCGCTTTCTCCAGTTCGAGGATTTCTTCTGCCGATTTAATGCTTCTTTGTGCGACGACTGCTTTAATCAAAGCCACAGAGGGGGTGAGCTGATTTGCAGTACGGCCGGTTAGCTGCTCAAGTAATAATTTATTATGCGACTGATAAGGAGGAAGATAGTGAATATCCTCCTGTTTTCCTTTGCTAAGGTAGTCGAAAAGTTGATTGAAAGGCAGGATTTTGTCGATACCCGACAGGTCTGCCTTTTCAGCTAAAGTTTGCTGTTGACCCATCCACACAATATCATCGATTGTCATTTCGTCGCCAAATAATATGGTCTCGTTTTTTTCAGCATCCAATACGGCAGCCAAACGTGGACTTTTGATACCTATATAATATAAAAAGCTGCTGTCTTGACGAAATGGATAGGTATTGTGCTCAAAATTGATCGGATTTTCAATGTTACCTAGCAAAAGAATTTTGCCAGTTGTGAACTTTGATAACAGATTATTTCGGCGATTAAGATATATTTCTTTTTTGAACATAAGTTTTGGGAATTATTTGAAGTTGGATTGTCTAATTAGGTGCCTATTGTGTAATACGAATATCGTAAAATTTATGCGCTTCAAAATGATTTATTTAAAAGGTCTTTCTTTAATGTGTAGTGTTTGTTCTTGTTACAAATGATATGTTCTCCGTTTTTTATACTAAAAAGTGCTAAAAACGAAATTTAATAAAGTTCAATCTTTCTATTGAATAATAATTATCACAATTTATCAAAGTCTAATTGTATTTTAACCCATTTTTCCAATATAAATGGGTTTTTATTGTCAATTCGTTGTTTTGTGCGTGGTATTATTAGAGGATTATTAAATATTGTCGAATACTAAACATATTTTAGTATAGTATTTTTATGTTTTATTTCCAAGTCGTGTTGTTGCTTTGGAGTTGTTATATTTATGTTACTAAACAGTAAACATAAAACTAAACAAACCTATATGAAAACGCTCCAATTTAATGTGCCGACCATGCGAGGACAGAGTCTAACAATTCAAGAAGATATATTGGAAACTTTTTATCCTCATTTCCATCGACATCAAGAAGCTCAATTAATGTGGATAAAAAAAGGTAAGGGAGTTTTGATTGTGGAAGACACCTTACATCCTTTTAAGGAAAATGATATTTTCTTTTTGGGAGCGAATCAACCACATGTATTTAAGTCTGCCTCCCAGGACGGATTCTCGAATGAATCTCGCTCCGTTTCCATTTTTTTCGATCCAAATGGAAGGCTTAAATCGCTTTTTTCCCTGGAGGAATTTGAATCGTTGAATCAGTTTATTTATAACAACTCAAGAGGGTTTAAGGTTCCCGATTCATATTTTCCCCAAATAGCAGAACGGGTCTGTTTATTAAAATCTGCGGACCAAATGGATAAGTTAATGCACTTTTTCTATTTATTAAGAGCATTGGCAAATATTTCACGCGAGGCGGAAGCACTTTGTAACGAACGGGTGGAAGTTGCCTTTGATACGATGCACGGATCAAATCGCATTAATATCATCTGCAATTATATTAAGGAGCACTATAAAGACGAAATTACGCTGGAAGATGTTGCTGACCATGCAAATCTTACTCCACAGGCATTTTGTCGATATTTTAAAAAGCATTGTGGTGTAACTTTTGTTACCTACCTCAATAGAATAAGAGTCAAGGAAGTGTGTAATCAATTAAATGAAGATCACTTAGACAGTGTTTCATTTATTGCCTATAACTGCGGATTTAATAGCATTACCAATTTTAATCGGGTTTTTAAACAAATCGTAGGCTGCAATCCAAAAGAGTATGTGCAGCAATATAAACAAACGCTTTACTCTGTGATTTAGAATACAGTACCGAAATCAAGATTTAGGCTTGCCGCTAAAGTACAACAAGGCAACTATCGATTTAAAACTCGTAAAATGAAAGAACAGGTTTGCAGTGAGGCAACTTCCGTTGCCTCGCTGTTTTTTATAGCCTTTAAATAGCATCCTTTAATTGCTATTTTACCACATTTTAAATTCCAATGTACGTGTAAGACAGTTAGAATGTCCTCTCTTATCTTTTTTCGTCTTAATTTTTTTCGAATCAACTGTGGATCAAGTAGGAATTATATTATAGTTTTAGACAGTGCTTGTTCAGTGCTCGTTCAGTGTTTGTTCAGTGCTCGTTCAGTGATGACTCAGTGGAAACTGAATAACGAGTGACGAATCACTGTCTAAAAATTGATTGAAAATTGTGATTAGCTATAAGTTGATATGCAGATGTGATGCTAATTCTATACCCATTCGACTCCTGGAAATAAACCTAAAGACCTTCAAACAGGAATAACGATTCAAAAAAGCAGATCTATACGTGCAATTGATGAAAAAAATAGGCAAAAAAAAAGGTTTTCAAACGGGGAGAATGAAAACCTTAAATAACCAATTATAAACCTAAATTATGATACTACAAAGATAGTGTGTTTTTTACACTTTGTCAAGAATTATTTCAAAAAAATTAAATCTTTTTGAAGACGATACTCGAATTGTGTCCTCCAAAGCCAAATGCATTGCTCATTGCGGTCTGAACTGTTTTTTCATGCGGTTGATTGATGACAATCTGAACTCCTTCGGGAATATCTGGATCGATATTTTCGATATTAATAGTTGCAGGAATTACATTATTGTTGATGGATTTTATGGCAATGATTGCTTCGATAGCGCCAGCCGCCCCAAGTAAATGTCCTGTCATCGATTTGGTGGAACTGACCCATAGATTATTTGGGCTTCCAAAAGCCCGTTGCACGGCCTTAAGTTCGGCGATATCACCCACTGGTGTGGAAGTCGCATGGAGATTCAAATAGTCGAGCTGGCTGATATCGATTTTTGCTTCTTCCAGCGCCAATGACATGGCTTTGGCTGCCGCTATCCCTTCGGGATGGGGCGAGGTCATATGGTAAGCATCTGCGGTCATTGAAGCCCCAACAAGCTCTGCGTAAATTTTTGCGCCTCTTTGCTTTGCATGTTCATATTCTTCCAAGATGAGTGCTCCGGCTCCTTCACCCATGACAAAACCGTCACGATCGCGGTCAAATGGTCTACTTGCAGTCTGTGGACTATCATGCCGGCTCGACATGGCTTTCATTGCAGAAAAGCCGCCAACTGATGCCGGTGTGATGGGGGCTTCTGAACCGCCACTGATGAAGACTTTGGCTTTGCCGAGCCTAATGTAATTAAAGGCGTCCATAAAGGCCGTATTGGATGTGGCACAAGCTGATACGGTGGTGTAATTGATTCCTTTTAAGCCATACTTCATTGAAATCATGCCTGAAGCCATATTCACAATAAGTCTAGGTACAAAGAAAGGACTGAATCTCGGTTTATAATCTCCCGTTACGTAAGCCTCAACTTCATTTTCGAAAGTTTCCATTCCACCCTGACCAACACCCCAGATCACACCGATATCAAATGGATCCATAGCATCGAGATCTAGTCCCGAATCTTCCATCGCCTGCGCTGCGCTATATAAAGCATATTGCGTAAAAAGATCACTTCGTTTAATCTCATTTCTATCTAAGTATTTTTCGGGTTGAAAGTGCTTAATTTCACTTGCAATCTGTGTTCGAAACAGCGAGGCATCAAAACGGCTAATCATCGTTGTGTGGTTTTCGCCCCGTAAAATGTTATCCCAAAATATGTCTATGTTTTCTCCCAGCGGGTTAATTGTCCCCATGCCAGTTATGACAACTCTTTTCATCTCTTTTTATTTTAATATAAACTTATTAATATACCAATTGGTATTTGTTTTTGTAAAAAAAATTAAGCCTTGATCTCCTGATCCACCATTTCCTTCATTTTATCCAATACAATGGCAAGATCTTTTCCCCGACCGGAAATCTTGGAAAGGAGGATTCCGCCTTCGATCATTGCCATAAACATAATGGCATAATTTTCAGCAGAAATATGCTGTTTAAATTCGCCGCTGGCGACTCCCTCTTCAAGTATTAGAATGAACCGTTGTCTCCATAAGTCAAAGGAACGTTTGACTTTGGGCGTTAGAAAAGATAGTGAATCATCCGCCTCTACGGCCGCATTCATCATGGGGCAGCCTCCTGAAGCTGCGATATTTTTGAAATTTTCCTTGTAGAAATCTAGAAAAGCCAATAGCTTCTTTAGCGCTGTTTTTTGCTGGATAATTTGCTGATTAACGGCTTCGGCGATTTTTTTGCTCTGGTAGGTATAGACATGAGTAGCCAGGTCATCTTTGTCCTTGAAATTACCATAGATACTTCCTTTTGTTAATCCTGTCGCTGTCGTGATGTCCGAGAGCGAAGTCGCAAAATAGCCTTTCTTATTAAAAATGGGCGCAGTTTTTTCAATGATATATTGCCGTGTCTGTTCTGCTTTTGACATGTTATTCCTGTTCTTTTAATGCAAATATAAAAAATACTTTTTGGTATATTAGTAATTTGTGCAGGAATGTCTTAGAAATTGGTTTTATTTCGCCTTTGAAATGCGATAGGTACAGCGCGGCGCATTCTCGATGATGTATTCTATTCTACTGATACGATATGCCGGACCGATGAGTTGCTGGAAATTATTCAGTTCTGAACGGCAAAATCCCTGACATTCGGTTGCTGCTGCACATATGGGGCAATGATTTTCAATGAGAAGATAATCGTCAGCCTCTTTTCTCCATTCAGCCATATAGCCTTCCTCTGTTCTTTTGGCAGCTATAACTTCAAGTTTTTTTTCGATGGATTCAATATCCGATATTGCGTCAGTATATTTCTGATATACTTTAGATTCCCGATCACTAATCAGTAGATCCAACGCATTCTCGCCAAGCACTTGTTTAATCGACTGCAATAATTGTACGGTAATGTCGGCGTGACTATCTGGAAATCTTGCCATACCCTGTGGCGACAGACTGTAATAAGTCGAGGGCCGGCCTATACCTTCGCTCCGGGCATTGGATACAATCAGGTTTTGATTCGCGAGGTTCAATAAATGTTTACGGGCTCCTTCTTTTGTTATCGCCAATTCCGATGCAATCAAAGCTGCAGTGGCTTCTCGGCGCATTTTTAATAACATCAATATTCGATCAGCTGGACTTTTCTGCATTTGACAATAAAAAAGTTGTTTTATGTACTACCAACAAAGATAGCATTTTTATTTTTTGTTCTAAAAAGTGTTTCAGATACAGGTTTAGTCTTTTCGAATTTAGTTTTATGACTTTAATAAAACAACTATTAAGTTGTTTTATTAAAATTGATTCTCTAGTTTTGACTTATCATAAAAACAATAATACTATGCATAAATTTCAATTACCCCAGTTACCATATGCCTATGCGGCACTTGAACCCTATTTTGATCGCGAGACCATGACGATTCATCATCAAAAGCATCATCAAGCTTATGTTGACAACCTAAATAAGGCATTGGAAGGCACGGAAAGCGAAGCTAGCACGCTATTGGATATCCTCACAAGCGTCAGTACATATAGCCCGGCAATCCGCAATAATGGCGGTGGTCACTTTAACCATACGTTATTTTGGGAAATCTTATCGCCCAATCCAAAAACGGTACCCACAGGGAAGTTAGCAGATGAGATAAATGCAGCCTTTGGTTCTTTGGAGGAACTCAAAGCCAAGATTAAAAATGCGGGGCTTGGGCAGTTCGGTTCGGGCTGGTCCTGGCTTTATGTCAAGCATTCCGGTGCCTTAGATGTCGTCGCAACCGCCAATCAGGATAATCCGCTAATGGATACACAATCCATCAGCAGGGGTTTCCCTATTTTGGGTGTCGATGTTTGGGAGCATGCCTATTATTTAAAATATCAGAATAAAAGGGCCGATTATTTAGATGCATTTTGGTCGCTTTTGGATTGGTCTGTTGTTGAACAAAAATACGATGCCGTGATTGCAGGCTTGGTTTGATATGTTTATAAATAAAGTTGAAAACACGGGTATATTGGCTTTAGATCTGATTGATTTTAAGTCCAATCTCGCCATCCAAAGTTTTGACATCAAAACTTTGTTGTATCGGGAAGCAATCGTGAAAGAAAAGGAATTCCGAGAAGCGTTGACCGCGGTGGACTGGTCTGCTTTCCGAAATCAGGCGGTTGCTATCAACTGTTCTGTCGACGCAATTATCCCGCCTTGGGTCTATATGACCCTGGCGGAAAAACTTCATCCTGTTGCAGCGTATTACGATTTTAAGACGGTAGAGGCTTTGGAAATAGATTTGTGGATACAGGCTTTGCAAGCAATGGATCTATCGCATTTTCAGCAGCAAAAGGTTGTCATACGGGCCCGTCCGAATATCCCGGCGTCACTTTATATGTTGGCGACGGAACGTTTGATTCCTATTGTGCAGACCTTGATGTATGGTGAGGTTGGTATGCCAAAAGTTATTTTTAAAAAAGGGAAAGTATAATGAAAGCATTAATATTCAATGGTGCCTTGGAAAGAAGGCAAGAATCGACATCGGGAAAACTGTCACACTATGTTTCCGACCAACTAAACCAACGAGGTATTGAAAATACGATTTTTAACCTGGCTGATAGCGGAATACCCTTATTTGATTTGAGTCTCAATCGGGTGCCCAATGCCGTCAAGATTATGAATACTCAGTTTCTAGAAGCAGATGTACATTTTTGGTTGTCTCCGCTTTATCATGGAAGTATTCCCGGTGTGATGAAAAATTGTTTGGATTGGCTTGAAGTCAGTGCTAAAAATAAACCGGCTTATCTGACGGATAAACATATCGGACTGGTGTGTTGGGCCGATGGTGTACACGCACTACAGGGCATTAATGCAATGGATGCTATCGCGAAGTCGCTCCGCGCCTGGACATTGCCTTTTAGTGTGCCTATGATGAAATCTATGCTTTTTGAGCCGGATAATCCACATGTGGTATCTTCGGCTTACCAATGTAAGCTTGACTTGCTGATCGATATTGCTACGAAAAAGAGCAGGGAATATCGTTGATAAAAAAGCCTCTCGNNCGAGAGGCTTTTTTATCAACGGAAGATGTTTTAGCCTATATTTAAATAGACTGGCCAAATCCTGTATGGAAAATTAATTTCAAAAAAGTAGAAGAATATCTTTAGCAATTCATCGCGGAGATATATCTTTGTTTTTTGGATCCGCTAATTGACTATGCGGTTTTCCGACCTACGTTTTCTACTGTCGACTTTGACAAAGCCGGATCGACCGCAAATTTAGACGTAGGGAGAAGTCTTGAACCACCATCAGACTTTCTTGTTGCATATTATGAAACCATTGGCTGAAAAGGCCCCATTTAGTTTAATTGTTGAAATGATTAAGAAATTGGATTAATAATGTTTCAGTTGAAAGAGTTAACGAAGATAATTGCCTTTTTTATAGTATACTTTACTGTGCATCTTGTAAGTGCACAGAGTTTTCTGCCATTGGATGAAAATAGATATCGATCTGATGCGGAAAGGTTATTGCTGTCGAGTTCGGATGACAGTGTGAAGGCAATGCAGTATTTTTATTTGGCAGATTACTATCGATTTAGGGATACGACCAAATTTTGGGATCATATGCGGGAGGGGGAGCGTTTCGCCAAACCATTCCGGAGTTTACAGGCGATGGGGGCACTCTACAAAAGCTTTTATTATGGACAATTTCTGGATAGTAAAAATGCCGGAGTTGAAGCCCAACGATGTGTAGACCTCCTTGGAAATGCGCAAAAACCTTTTCAGCAGGGCCTTTTGGCCAAAGCTTGGTATAATCTGGGCTTGATTCGATTTCCTAAAAAAGGATTTGCTGATTTTCTGGATATCCTAAACGGGAAGTGCCTGCCTTATGCCAAAGCACATGACCCCATCATGGAAGGTAGTATAAATACGATGATCGGCATGACCTTTATGTCGTCCAATCAGCTTGCAAAAGCTGATGAATATCATCAATTGGCCATCAAGCAACTCGAGCAGCAACCGCCGAGTACAGCACTTGTGGTGGCTTATCTCAATACAGTCAGCAATTATTGCTATCAAGTGAAATCTAAAGAAGCAAGAGTGCTACTGGATAAAGTCAAACAGCTCTTGAAAGATTATCCAAATTCTTCGCAATTACCCAATTACTATTACAATGAGGCGCTTTATTTTACCACAAAGCAACAGACTGATGAAGCCCTTCGTCTGCTGGATATCGGGTTGGATTGGTCGGTGAAAATGAACAATTGGAAATTATTCCAGATGATGCGGTTCAGAAAGTTTAATGTGTATCTCCTGCAGAAAAAGTATGCTGATGCTAAACTACAGTTGGAGGAAATCGTAAAAAATGGATTATTAACGCGAGATCTTTACAACAGTAAAATTGTGTACAGTCAACTGGCGGCTGTAAATGAGCTGATGGGTAATTATCAGGATGCGCTGAAAATGTCCAATAAGGCAAATCAGCTATCCGACAGTATTCAGAAGGTCCAATTGTTGGAGAAAATGAATGAGATGGAAGCAAAATATAAAACCGTAGAAAAAGAAAAAGAGATTCTGAATCTGCGCGCAGAAAAGGAACGCAACCAATTTCGGATTTTCCTCGTTTTGGGTATTGCCGTTTTGCTTTTCTTTATTGTGCTATTTGTTACTTTTTCCTATCGAAAACAACGGAAGCTTAATACACAGATACAGCTCAATCACGAAATCGCATTGGACAAAATGGAAAAGGAAAAGCAGTTGCAAATTTCGGAATCGATGCTAAAAGGAGAGGAGCAGGAGCGTCAGCGTATTGCCCAAGATCTGCACGATAGCATAGGTGGCATGTTGACAGGTTTAAAATTTAAGATTGCCGGCGATGTGGCAAAGAGTACGCTCTTGACAGATGAAGTGCCGCAGAAGTTGAACGATATTTTAGGTGAAGTAAGACGGATATCCCATAACCTGATGCCCGAATCGCTGCGTCAGTTTGGATTGATAGCAGCATTGGAGCAATTGTGTATGGCGATGAAAAATAGTAACGTTTCGATCCAGTTTGAGAACTACGAGCCTGAATTGAATGTGGACTTTCAAAAGGGGTTGGCCCTGTATCGAATTGTTCAAGAAGCTATTTCAAATGCACTAAAGTATGCAAATGCAGATTCAATTATCGTTCAGGTAAGTAAATCGGAGGAAGTACTCCATATCCTCGTTGAGGATAATGGCAAAGGCTTTGATTCTGCTGTGTTAAATTATGGATTGGGTTTAAATAATATGGTCAACAGGGTGAAATGGATCAATGGATCAATTGATATTCAGAGTAAGCTTGGATCTGGAACGCAGATCGAAATTGGTGTAACGGTTTAAATAAGCGGAGTCATGAAGATAATTGCAGTGTTAGACGATCATCCCTTATTGTTGGAAGGTGTCGCTTCTTTTCTCAATAATCAGGATGGGTATCTCGTATACCCCTTTTTGGAAGAGATTGCGTTAATTGAATTTTTAAAGATCACGGGGGCCGATCTCATCCTGATGGATATGCAGCTGTTAAAGACAAATGGGGTGGATGTCTGTACACAGGTGAGGAAACTGTTTCCGATGATTCCCATTGTTGCATTGAGCAATTTAGCCGATGGAAACCTTATTTTTCAGTTTATGCAGGCTGGTGGAAATGGCTATATCTTAAAGGATGTTACCAACGAAGAATTCCTGCGCTGCGTAGAGCTCGGGCTCGATGGGAAAGAGGCCGTTTGTGATCGGGCAAAAGAACTTTATCGTGGTGCAATTTCGACGATCAGCGGTCTACCTCGGCTTACACAGCGTGAAAAAGAGATTTTGACGTTGATCTCCAAGGGACTTACGACGAACCAAATTGCTGAACAGTTGTTTTTAAGTCCAGTTACGGTTGAAACGCATCGGCGCAATCTCCTGACTAAATTCAAAGTTAAAAATATGATTGAGCTCGTACAGCTGGCAATGAAACATAAGTTGTTGGGACTCGAATAGAGACCGCTCTTAATGTTCGCCGTAACCCACGTCATCCAGCTTACCTTTGAAGACCCTAAATTGGATGATAAAATAGGCAATCACCAGAATTGCGGCAAACATAAACCAGCCTAAACCTACGGAAAGACCATATTCATGCGCCGCCGCATTTTGAATCGTCAAGGAGGGGTTTACGTCATTCGTTGAAGGCAATACTATCGGGAACATGGAAGCAACGGTCGTCGCAAAGCTCCCTAGGATGAACAGCGATGAAAATAGGAAGCCAATACCATCTTTTTTAAAGGTTTTGATCCAAAATTGTCCAAGTAATCCAACGGCAGCTATCACAGGGAATATCCATAGCCAATAATGATTTTGAAGATTGTTAAGGGAGATGGGCTTCACATAATGCCATACATAGGCCGATAGTATGACGAGAATAAGCAAGACAAAGTTGAGCTTAAAAACAATGTTCTTTAGTCTCGTGTTCAATGTACTGGATGTTTTCAGAATGACCCAGCCTGCGCCGTGGATGGTTAATGTAACGGCGGCAACTAAACCTAATATGATAGTGAACCAGTCTATGATGCCTTGATGTTGGGCTAATGGGTCAAATGTCGGGTTCCAAAGTGCCAAGAAGAAATAGTGCGGCTCTTGGGTAGATACACCATTCTCTACCATACCCAGGTTTACTCCGCGAACGACATTGCCCAGCGCGGCGCCAAAGAAAAGTGCCAGCAACAGGCTTGCTAGGCCGAAAGCCTTATCCCATAAAGCTTCCCAAAGACGATGGTGAACCTGACCTCTGAGTTCAAGACTTATTGCTCTAAAAATAAGTAACCAAAGTACAAGCATTAGGGGAAGGTAGAAACCACTGAAGGAGGAGGCGTAGAGTGTGGGGAAAGCAAAAAATAGGACACCACCAGAAGCGATGAGCCAGACTTCATTGGCATCCCAAAACGGCCCAATTGAGTTGGTAACAGCTTTTTTCTCCTGTTCGGTTTTAGCAAAGAATAGATGGACAATTCCCGCTCCAAAATCGTACCCATCGAGTACGATATAAATTCCCAGCATAAAAGTTAATACGATAAACCAGAATATTTCCATAGCTAATTAGGTTAATGCAACTGTCGTTTCAGGACCTTTTCTAATGATCTTCAAGACTAACATCAGAAATAACAAGCCCAAAAGAATGTATAAACCGACGAAGCCGAGAAAGGTAAATAATGTATTTCCGGAAGATACGGTAGGGGATACACCGTCTACCATTCGCATGAGATTATAAACAAGCCAAGGTTGCCGCCCCAATTCAGCTGTATACCAACCTGCAGTATTCGCGATGTATGGAAATGGAATCATAAACATGATGATCCACAATAACCATTTGGTTTGATACAATTTGTTCCGCCAAAGCAGTAGCGCTCCAAGAACCATAATGCCGATGAATATGGTACCCAGCCCTACCATGATGTGATAGCTGTAATACAGTCCGGGTACGTTGGTTGGATGTAAGGACTGGTCAAATTCATTTAATCCTTTGATTTCTGCATCCCAGCGCTGGTAGGTGAGGAAGCTCAAGACATTCGGCACCGCTATTTTATTGTCCAGCTTTTTGTTTTCCATGTCGGGTTGGCCGACCAGGATAATCTCGGATCCGCCTTGCTCCGTTTTGAAAATGCCCTCCATGCCGGCAAAGGCTGCGGGCTGATATTTGACTACGTTTTTGGCGGCAAGGTCTCCCGTAGGAAATGCCAACATAACCGATGAAATGGCGCCGAAGATGACGCCACTTTTAACGAATATCTTTCCAAACTTACTATGCCGGTCGCTTAGGAGATAGAAAGCTCCAATAGAGGCCACAAAAAAGGAACTGGTCACCAACGAAGCGGCTTGATTATGTAAATAAGATGGCCATAACCATGGATTATTGAATAATGCACTAAAATTGTTCAGTACAAATTTGCCATTTTCAAGAATCTCATACCCAACAGGGTGCTGCATCCAGGAATGTGTGGCGATAATCAGGAAACCACTGGCCCAAGATCCGATAAAGACCATGAGTCCGGATAAAAAATGGAGCTTATGCCCCAGCAACTTCTCTCCAAAAAGAAACATCCCCAGAAATGATGACTCCAGGAAAAAGGAAAACATACCTTCCATGGCTAAGGTCTGTCCGATAATACCACCCGTAAGTTCAGAAAATTTAGCCCAGTTGGTACCAAATTGAAACTCCATGGGGATACCTGTTACAACGCCCATGGTGAAGTTAAGCGCAAAGATTTTCATCCAAAATTTGGATGCATGGTTGTAATCTTCGTTTTGTGTCCGCAGAAATTTCCATTTGAAATAGACGATCATGAGGGATAAACCCATGGTCAATTGAGGGAATAAATAATGGAATGTAATCGTAAATGCGAACTGAAGTCGATTATAGAGAATCATATCTTCCATGTAGCCGAAGTTTTGGTTAAAAGACAGCTAAATATAACCTTTTATTTGCGTATATATCCATGAAACCGTTTTATTTTTTGATAAAATAACGGGATTTTTATTGTTTCTGTACGCATTGTAAAATCTGAACCTCAATAGCAGATATCAATCAGCGTAATCTCTTTTTTATCTTATCTTCGCCCGAATTTAAAACGGACTTGAACGGTAGAAAAGAGCATTAGGGAAATAAAGAAAGTGCTGATTTTGATGGGTATTTTATTGATACCTATATTTTTTATTGTATTGAATAATACGGGGCGGGGTACAATCGCTAAAGATAATATTGTGTTTCGAGATAAATTATCTGATTACAATTTATTCAAAGGCAAAATTGCTGATCTTGTTCCAAACGACCAGGGAATTTCCTATGAATTAGCCTCGACCTTATTTACAGACTATACCGATAAAAAGCGCGTCATCTTTCTTCCCAGGGGAAAAAAAATGATCGCCTCGGATGATGGTTTGCCCAGCTTCCCCGATGGTACCCTAATTGCCAAAACATTTTTTTATCCGCAAAAAGATGCGGCCGGAGATGTGCGACAGCAATTGCTTGAAACACGGCTGTTGATTTATAAAGACGGACAGTGGAATGCAGCAACCTATCAATGGAATGTAGCCCAAGATGAAGCTTTGTTGTTGATGGACAGTGCTTCCGTGCATGTTTCGTTTTTGGACAGCAAAGGTGACGAGCGACAAACAAATTATATTATTCCTTCACGAAACGATTGTATGGCATGCCATCGACAAGGAAATCAGCTGTTTCCGATAGGTCCAAAGATCAGAAATCTGAACCGGATAATCGGTCAGGATGGTGACAGCATCCAGCAACTGGTGCAGTTGACCAAACAGGGGGCTCTCGAACTGAAGTCCATGAAAAGCTTCACGAATTTACCGAGTTATGATGACCTTGCCCAATCGACTGCAAGTCGTGCGCGAGCTTATTTGGAAATCAACTGTGCCCATTGTCACAATCCGAAAGGGACAGCCTATATGACCATGCTGGATCTTCGTTATGAAAGCCCCATGCATGAAACTGGAATTTGGTTGAAACAAGCGAAGATTATTGGACGGATGTCTACATTGGGAGAGATGCATATGCCTCAAAAGGGAACCACCGTATTGCATGATGAAGGCATCCTGCTGATTAAAACCTATCTAAAAACTTTAAAATAAGCGTTCATTGCTTATCCTTAATCGGTAACCTTTTACGGCTACCAGTCTGCTTATATAGTCCCTTTGCAGGTCTCGTATATTTATTTTAATAAAATCTATAGAATTAGTAGATTATATTGAATTTACTCCTATATTTGTGAAAAGATAACAGATCGCTGTTGAAAATATGCATTACTTTTCAGCGTGGCGTATTAACACATTATTATGGAACATATCAATATTAGTAAAAGCACATTTTTCGTAAGTATTACTGCAAAGTCTCTGAAGGCTAAATCCCATGATGTAAGAAAGATGCGAATGTGTCATATAGGATAATTTCCCTTATCTTTTCTCAAACTGACAGCAGGGGAGGCGCTCGCTTCCCCTCATGTCTTCAAAATAAAAACAAGTTTTCGATTGGCGTTGGCACTTGTTCGTATTCACCATTAATACTTTATCTATGAAAAATCTTAGGGTACTCCGGTATTCTACCTTGTCGCTATGTTTATTGTTATCTGGCGTTGGGCATCAGGTATATGCGCAAACAGATGTTAAACCGATTGTCAATGCTTCCTTATCAGGCTATGTATATGATAGTCAACGTAAGCAGCCTATTGAAGGCGTAACCATTCAACTCGAAGCTGTAACGCATGTTGTTACAACAGATCAAAAAGGTTTTTTTCAAATTGTAACGGGACAGAAATTACCATTTTCCATTACACTCTCGCGCATTGGCTATAAGAAAAAGACCTTGTTATTTTCCGAATCTCCCACAAAAATTGAATTAGAGCCAGTTACACAGGACCTGGATGAGGTGGTGGTTGTTGGCTATGGAACTCAGAAAAAAATCTCGTTGACCAATTCAATCGCCAGTATTGATGGTGATAAATTGACGAAAAGACCAGTTTCTAATACGCAGCAGGCTTTGCAGGGCTTATTACCGGGGGTGACTGTTCAAGACCTTGGTGGAAAACCAGGGCAATCGGCTGCCAATATTCGAATTAGAGGATTGACGACATTTAATACCAATTCGAGCAGCACCAGTGGATATGATCTCAGCAAGAATAATGCTTTGGTCATTGTGGACGGAATTGAACAACCCTGGTCAAAGTTAAACCCCAATGATATCGCTTCAATTTCAGTCCTGAAGGATGCGGCTTCCACGGCGATATATGGATCACGTGCGACCAACGGTGTAATTATTGTAACTACCAAAAGTGCAAAATCTGGACATGTTGTGATTGATTATAATGGCTACTACGCCTTACAAAAATCAATCAACACCCCAAAGCAGATGGACGCCGTATCCTACCTCCAATTGCAACAGGACGCCTACCGTAACGCGGGGCTGGCGGTGCCGGCGCGATTTACTGACGAATCAATAACGGCTTATCGGACTGCGACCGATCGCGAAAAATATCCTTTACCGAATACATGGTTTGATACACTGTTGAAAACAGCTCCTCAACAAGACCATGCCTTGTCATTCGCTGGTGGAAATGACATTCTACGTTCTAGATTGGCGGTTCGTTATAATAAACAGGATGGTATTATTGATCATTATGGCGCTGAACTGGCGGATATTAGGCTAAACAACGATTATAAAGCAAGCTCTTGGCTTAATTTTACGGGAAGTATAAACTACCGATATAGCAAAGCCGCCGAGCCCGGACGTGATCCAATCAATAACTTTCTCCATGGCTCGATGTGGGTGGTCCCCAAATATGATGATGGTACCTACGGATTAAGTACGCAAGGCAATAATCCTTTAATGTTGATTGAAAAAAGTGGTTTTAAAAAGGTAAATGAAAACTACCTAAGCTCCATTGTTAAAACCGACATTCAATTGTGGAGAAATTTGTTATTTACGTCCCAATTTGGTGTAAGAGTGAACCTAAATAATACCAAAACCTTTTTGAACGCTTTTGACAATAAGGACCGAAATACAGGTATTGTAAAAAGTTTTCCGATCAATTCATTAAACGAAATTCGTGATAATAGCAGCGAGTATACATGGAACAATCTGTTGACCTATCAATTGGCGGCTGGGCCAAATCATATTAAGGCACTTGTTGGCTATTCACAGATTCACAATTATCAAAATTACTTAACGGCTTATCGCGAAAGATTCTACAATAATGATATCACCTCTATCGGACAAGGAGCTGATGATGCGACCAAAAACAATAATGGATATGATGTGCAGTATGGCTTGCGTTCGTTTTTTGGTCGGGTAAATTACGATTGGGATGGCAAGTATCTGCTCGAAGTGAATGGGCGTTACGATGGTTCATCCCGTTTTACGGGCGACAAGCAATATGGTTTTTTCCCTTCGGCATCAGCAGGATGGCTCTTATCCAAGGAAAACTTTTGGGAACCTATTCGAAATTCGTTGAACGAATTCAAATTGCGTGCTTCCTGGGGCAAGACAGGAAACCAATCGGTAGATTTGTATAGTTATTATTCTGCCCTCATTGCGGCAGGATATGATTTTGGGGGTAAATCTGTACAGGGGTATCGACTGGACAGTTATGCCAATCAGCAATTGGGCTGGGAATCTACGATGCAGTATGATTTGGGCTTGGATGCCGCTTTCCTAAACAATCGCTTGACTTTTACCCTGGATTACTATAAAAAGGTAACTGACGATATTCTACTAAATCTGGATATTCCTGCCGTTTTGGGATTAAAGCCTTCACCCCAAAATGCGGGAACAGTACTGAATCGCGGTTGGGAATTCAGCGCAAATTATCAGAAAAGACCAAGTGCGCCTGGGGCTTTTGCTTACCAGCTGAATGGAAATTTAAGTATCAACCATAATGAAGTAACCGATCTAAAAGGTACTGGACCCTACATTGCCGGATCGGATATTGACCCAAGGTATATTATTGCTAAAGGACTTCCGATCAACACACTTTGGGGATATAAGACCGATGGTCTCTTTCAGTCTGCGGAGGAAATTCAAGCTTATGGCGCTACGTATGCTACAAATACGAAGCCCGGAGATGTGAAATATGTGGATTTGAACGGCGACGGGGTGATCAATGCAAATGACATGGCCGCTATTGGCAACTCTTTCCCCAAATATACCTTCGGAATAAATGGGAGTTTCACCTTTAAGAATTTTGATCTTGATCTGCTCTTTCAAGGTGCAGCAAAAGTCGATACCCGATTGTCAGGAGCATTGGCTGAGATGGGAAATCAGGAAGGCTTTACACACGAAATATTTACAAACAATTATTGGACACCAACACATACGGATGCACGCTTTCCGCGCGTGGTCAAATATGATTTGCGTAATGTCGCAACCTCGGACCGTTTAGTGGTTAACGGTTCTTACCTGCGGTTGAAAAACATACAGGTTGGATATACAGTGCCACTACATGCTATCGGAAAGACAGCAATCAACAAACTTCGGGTATACCTATCCGCGACGAATTTATGGACAATTTCAAAATTGAATGAATGGAACCTGGATCCTGAAGCGGAATCTGGACGAGCGGTATATTATCCGCAAACCGGCCTTTATACACTGGGCGTCAATTTGACGCTGTAGTGTGATTGTTAATAATATATAATTGAAAACGAATGAAATTTTACAACTATCTATATCAAAAAAGAAACCTGATTTTCAGTTTCGGACTGTTTTCGCTTATGCTGATTAGCTGTGATAAGAATCTGTTAGATGCTGTACCTACCGACCGCCTGTCGGAAAATATATTTTGGAAGAGCCAAGCCGATGCGGAGCTAGCTGTAAATGCGCTCTACAACGACCTGGATGGAGCAGAAATCTTCTATTCCGATGCATTGACGGATATAGCCCATGTCAATCAGCCTTTCGCTGTGGATGCCTATATTGAATTGGGTACCTATGATGCTTCAAGTTCTCGGTTGTACAACACCTGGAGCAGTGCCTATAAAGGAATCGGTGCAGCCAATTACTTTTTGGCGAATGTTGGTAAAATCGAGGGCAGCAAAGATGAAACATTGATTGCTCGATATATCGGCGAAGCGCGCGTGTTAAGAGCCTATCAATATATCAAATTGGCCTATTTATTCGGTGCAGTTCCTCTGGTAAAGGCACCATTGACACTACAGGAAGGAAGAGAAGTACAACAAGCGACGCTATCTGAAATCTATGATTTTATCGACAGCGAATTGGAACTGGCTGCGGCAAGTTTGCCTGAAAGCTACTCCAGTAACGATATCGGACGCATAACCCGTTGGGCCGCATTGGGCCTGAAAGCCCGGTCGGATTTATATGCAGGACGTTTTGCAGCAGCAGCAAAGGCAGCAAAAACGATTATCGATGGCAAACGATTCGAGCTTTACCCTTCGTACGCAAATCTGTTTACGTATGCAGCTGAAAATAACAAAGAGGTATTGTTGGATAAGCAATTTCTGGAGAATATATACACGCAAAGTGTCTTTAACCTCTTAGCCTCCTATAGCCAACAAAATGGGCAGAGTACCTATGTGCCTACCAAAGCCTTGGTCGATAGCTATACCACATCCAAAGGCGATTTAATTACGGATGCCAATAGTGGTTATGATCCCAAAAATCCCTATAAAAATCGTGACCCGAGGCTTGCTTTTTCAATTTTTTTGGATGGCGATCCACTTCCAAATGGAGCAATTTTTCATCCAGCACCAAATAGTGGGACTGCCGATGCTGTGGGGAGCACCTATATTGCTTCTACAACAGGTTTCAATATAAAGAAGTATATCGATAAAAAGGATTTGGCAAACCCTTCTAAAAGTGGCTTGAATATTATACTATTACGTTATGCTGAGATATTATTGACCTATGCGGAAGCAAAAATTGAGCTCGGCGAAATTGATGGCAGTGTTTACGATGCCATCAACCAAATTAGAAATTCACGAACGGATGTAAAACTTCCAATAACAAGTAATCAAGCAAATCAGGAGCAACTTCGCCAGTTGGTTCGTCGCGAGCGTACGGTGGAACTGGCATTTGAGGGGTTGCATCTCGCGGATATAAGACGATGGAAAACTGCTGAAAAGGTTGTTCCTGGTAAAGTGTATGGCATCACCTATCAAAATAATAACGGAGAGGCAGTTGTCGTTGAAGCAGCCTCTGAAAGCCGTGTTTTTGATGCGAAAAAGCATTATCTCTGGCCCATTCCACAACGGGAAATTAACCTCAATCCGAATTTAAAACAGAATCCAAATTGGTAAAAATTGTTATCTTGTGGCACGAATCCAATTAACTCATACAACTATGATGCGATACACTAAATTTATGACCGCTATGGCTTTATTTTTACTGGTGGCTTTTGCCAATGCCCAGCAAAAAAAGCCTAATATTATCTTAATTTTGACCGATGATCTCGGATATAGCGACATTGGCTGTTATGGAAGTCCGAATATTTCAACCCCCTTTTTGGATTCGATCGCCAGTAAAGGCGTGAGAGCAACAAACTTTATGGTTTCTACGCCCTCGTGTACACCTTCAAGAGCTTCTTTATTAACTGGGAGATATGCTTCACGTTATAATCTTCCAGCACCAATCGGTCCAGGCTCAGATTTAGGCTTGCCTGATGAAGAGGAAACGATTGCCGAATTATTAAAAAAGGTAGGCTATCGGACAGCATTGGTCGGAAAATGGCATTTAGGAGATAAACAAACTTACCATCATCCTAATCAGCAAGGCTTCGATTCTTTTTATGGCATGCTGTATAGCCACGATTACCGCGATCCTTATGTAAAGACCGACTCTGTCATTAAGATCTTCCGGAATCGGAAACCTGAAGTCGTGGCACCCGACGATTCGGATCTGAGCGCACTTTATCACAAAGAAACAGTGAAGTTTATTGAAAATCAAGATAAAGATCATCCATTCTTTTTATACTATGCGCATAATTTTCCACATCTTCCTTTGGCATTTGCCAACAAAAAGAACCGATTTGCAGATCAGCAAAATGCAGGCCCTCTGGGTGCGGTGATGCAGGAGCTGGATCATAATTTTTCGGAGCTCTGGAAAACGGTTGAGCGAAAAGGCCTCGCCGATAACACCATTTTAATTTTTTCAAGTGATAATGGTCCCTGGATAGCTTATCCATCGCGAATGTCTGACGATCACGCTACAAAGAACTGGCATGTGGGTACTGCAGGTGTCTTCAAAGGGTCGAAAGCCGAAACAACAGAAGGTGGTGTCCGTGTACCGTTCATTGTTTATGGAAAGGGCTATGCCCAAGAAGGGAAAGTTCTTCGACAGGCAATTAGCAACTTGGATGTGTTGCCGACCATCGCCAAATGGACCGGTGCATCATTGCCGAAGAAATCTATCGATGGTCAAGCGATCGATTCTTTATTGAACGGCAAATCGGAAGATTTAAAAACAGCACATAGACCAATATTTTTGGTGAATTATGGACATGTTGAGGCGGTTCGGTCAGGTGACTGGAAGTATCGTCGGATAGCAGGCGGAGTGAATCAGATTTCGGGTAAACCCTATGATGCTATTGAAGAACTACATAACATTGCCTGGGATCCGAGTGAAAGAACGAATGTTTTAACGGAATATCCAGAAAAAGCGGCGGAATTGCGTTTATTGTTTGAAAGCTTTGATGGGAATATGGAGTAGCTAGAAATAGCAATGACTAAACATAGACATCGTTAAACATAGACAAGGCGGCACTTATTTTCGAAGTGTCGCCTTGTTTTTTTATAGAGATGCAATAGATTTAAAGCAATTCAAACTCTTTTTCTTTGACATCACGGCTGTTGGGACCAATGTAGACTTTGAAAGTTCCTGGTTCGGCAACGTAATTCAGATTGTTGTCAAAAAATTTGAGATCATTTACTTTGATGTTAAAGTTTACCGTTTTTTGCTCTCCTTTTTTGAGGAATATTTTTTGAAAGCCTTTTAATTCTTTTACAGGACGCGTGACAGAACCAACCACATCCTGGATATAGAGCTGCACGGTTTCTTCCGCATCATAGTTTCCTGTATTGCGGATGTCGATACTTGCTTGCAGCGTACCTTTATCGTCAATTGTGTTGCGGTCAAGACGAATTTCACCATAGGTAAACGTCGTATAACTTAATCCATAACCAAAAGGGTAGAGTGGGGAATTGCTTACATCGAGATAATTTGATTTGAATTTTTCAAAATCGCCCGAGTTTCCGTAGGGTCTACCGGTGTTTTTGTGCGCATAATAGATCGGAATCTGACCAACATTGCGTGGGAAGGTGGCGGTAATCTTACCTGAAGGAACGACGTCCCCAAATAAGACATCGGCTACTGCTTTTCCTGTTTCCGTTCCGCCAAACCACACATTTAATATGGCTGGTACGTGAGCATCTTCCCAAGTAAGCGTAAGTGGTCTACCCGTAAATAACACCAATACAACTGGTTTTCCTGTTGCCAGTAATGCTTTTAACAGGTCCTGTTGATTTTTCGGAATATCCAATTCGGAGCGACTGGAGCTTTCACCCGACATTTCTGATGATTCACCAAGGGCAGCCACGACCACATCGGATTGTTGAGCAACTTTTACAGCGTCTGCGATGATCTCCTCTTCTTTTCGGGAATCGCGTGTTATGGTACGGCCAAACATGGTTGCATGCTTTTGGTAAATTGGATCTTCCAACAGATTGCTGCCCAGGTGTGTGAGGATATTGACTTGATTACCCAACACGGCTTTCATTCCCTCCACTAAAGAGGCTGTTTTGTCCAATTCAGCACTGACACTCCACGTTCCGGGCATATTTGGACCTGAATTGGCTAATGGACCAATTACAGCAATTGTACCTGTTTTTTTTAATGGAAGTGCTTGGTTTTCATTTTTCAGCAAGACAAAAGATTTTGCTGCAATTTCCCGGGCTTTTGCATGATTGGCAGCCGATCCGATTACAGTTTTTGCCCGTTTTTCGTCACAATAGCGGTAGGGATCGTCAAATAAGCCTAATTTATACTTGGCTTCCAAAACAAACCGGCAAGCCCTATCGATGTCTGCTATTTTGACCTTGCCCGCATCTAAAGATTTTTTTAGTGTCGTCAGAAACCCTTCACCAACCATATCCATATCAACGCCAGCATTCAGGCTTAAGGCCGAGACCTGTTGGAGGTCACCGAGGCCATGTGCTGTTAATTCGTTTACAGCAGTGTAATCAGTTACGACCAATCCTTTAAAGCCCCATTGCTTACGTAAGACATCCGTCATTAACCATTTATTTGCCGAGGCAGGGACACCATTGATATCGTTAAAAGAAGTCATGATACTTCCTGCTCCCGCATCTATCGCTGCTTTATAAGGAGGTAGATATTCGTTGTACATGCGGTGAAGGCTCATATCCGTGCTATTGTAATCACGACCACCTTCGGCTGCACCATATAAGGCGAAATGTTTGACACAGGCCATCATGGTGTTATGTGCTGCCAGGTTATCCCCTTGGAAGCCATGGACGATGGCTTCTGCAACCCGCGAGCTTAGATAGGTATCTTCACCCGCACCTTCGGAAATACGGCCCCAGCGTGGATCGCGCGAGATATCGACCATGGGCGAAAATGCCCAATTAATTCCATCAGCGGTAGCTTCTTCGGCGGCAATACGTGCCGATTGTTGAATCAAGTTCATATCCCAGGTAGCAGCAAGACCTAAGGGAATTGGGAATACCGTACGATAACCGTGAATGACATCCATTCCAAAAATGATGGGTATTTTTAAGCGGGATTGCTTGACGGCTATTTCTTGCGTTTTGCGAATTTTCGCTGGTGTGCTCATGCTGAAAATACCACCGATTTGGCCGTTTCTAATTTTGGTATCCACATCGGTGGATACAGTGGTTCCAGTTGTCGCTTCGCCACCGGTTACCAAATTAAGTTGTCCAATCTTTTCTTCGACAGTCATCTTAGCCATAAGCTGATCAATGAATGTGTCCATTTTCGGATTGGATTGCGCTGGACTTGTATGCCAGGCGAGCAATGCAAGAAGGAAAGTACCTACTACTTTTTTCATCGTATTATTTTTTTGTGCGCGTGGATTTTGCTTTCCGCGCAATAGGGTAAGTTTATGTCAAGTGCTCAAGATGATCCCTGAGTTTTCTTGATCAGATGTCCTGTTATTTTCGTGGAAGGAACCATTTTCAACGTGTGACGGATTGAAAATGATTCCATAGGCCACTACTTTAAATAAGGACTGGTAAAACCGAGTTTCTTTAGTCCTTGTTGAATTTCTGGAGCCTGCATAAATAGGTCCCAGATTTTTCCGGTTCTGTAGTTTTCGATCATGACAATAATAGGCCCCTGATCGATGGCTAAATAACGTTGTGGATACCAATTTGCCGTTTCACTGTAGGCATCATAGTAGCCATATTTACCCCAGATTTTATTGCCGAGCTGATTGTTTAAATACTGTGCAAATTGCATGCTTTCATGTGGGGTGTAGGGCATAGACGATAAAGCCGCTGTAGGGGAGATCACACCTGGATCGTTGTCTGGATGATGTGCATCGTATCCGTTGATGGAATAGCTGGCCGTCCAGCCCCAACCTTTCGTTGAACCATAACCTTTGTACCCTTTTGGGTTCAGATCTGCGTATGCCAAATTGATCTTAACATGATTGCTTGTCGCTTCCCAATAATCTGCGTATTGGTCTTTTAATCCTTTGGGGCTCAATCCTAGATAGGAGTAATGTTCCCAGAAGAGCGGGCCCACTTCACCTTCTTTGGCATTGTGCTTTAGCACGAGTGGAATGTCATATTTTTTAGCGGAGCTTTTAATTGCACCAGATCTTGCCCATCCCTCGTGATACACCTGGGGTGCAATCGGATAAGTAGGGGAAGAGGCTGCCAAAATATAGGTAATAAGACACTCGTCATATCCTCTGACGGGATGATTTTGCTGGAAGTTAAATTTAGGGCTCCAATGCCAATAAATAACATTTTGTCCGTTTGTATAGTGATTCCAATTGATTTCTTTCCATAGCTTATCTGCTTTTTGAGCGATCAGTTGGGCGGAATCACCTTTATCTTTTAGATACTCCCGAATTGCGATTAATCCCTGCGCTAAGAAAGCCGTTTCAACAATGTCGCCACCGTTATCTTTTTCACTGAACGGTTTCGCTGTACCCAGTTCTCCATCGTACCAGTGTGCCCAAGCTCCTTTAAACCGTTCGATTTTGCCTAGATAATCCATGATGTGATTCAACTTTTGAATGCCTTGTTCCTGGCTGATAAAACCACGTTCCATCGCGACGATCATACCCATGAGTCCGAAGCCACTACCACCTATGGTCACGACATTACGATCATTTTGGGTGTATACACCATCCATATGGATGCGTTCTCTAGCGAGACCAGAAGTTGGTTCGGCGCCCTCCCAAAAATATTGAAATGTATGTTGCTGAATAGTGGTCAATAGCGAATCTTCATTGATCTTGCTTCCGCTGGTTGAATCAATTTTTGAGGGACTGTCTGGACTGCTATTAGCAGTGTTTTGGCACGAACTGCTGAGAATAAGCGCCAAAGCTATACCGCTAAGTGCTGGATATGCTATTCGTTTTCTCATGGATATGTTGTTTAATTCTTGAAAAAATGTTCAAACGACCTATGGTCGTTTGAACTGCGTTATTTTGTGTAAATGATTACCAACCGGTATTTTGAGGCATTTCTGGTGTTTGGATACGTTGATTCTCTGGAATTGGAAAAAGCAACATTTTATCCTGGAAAGTTTTTCCATTGGCAGCCATGGCTGTTTTTGCCTGTTTTGTACGCACCAAATCAAACCAACGGTCGTGTTCAAATGCCAATTCAAGACGTCTTTCTTTCCAGATCAATTGACGGAGCTGCGCTTGGTCGGTTGTTGTTACGTTGGCTAATTTTACACGTGTGCGCACGGTATTCAATGCATTCAGCGCTTCACTGCTATTGCCAACCTCATTTGCGGCTTCGGCCAGGATAAGATAAATTTCACCCAGACGGAGGTAACGTACGTTTTTATCACCGTCAGCGGCACCTCCATTTGCTGAGGAATACGCTTTTTCATTATACATTGGGTTTTCTACACCATTGTCAATCAGACGGCCATCGTAAAGGGTTTCACCCCTGAAAATAATTGTGGCATCCCGGCGGATATTGTCTTTTTCGGCATTGAAGGCATCCAATAAGTTTTGGCTTGGGATATTAAAACCCCAGCCTAAGTTGACCGCTCCTCCACGAGGTGCCTGTACTTGACTATATTGTTGGATACCATGTGCGATAGAGGTGCCCCTTGCTTGAAATTCAAATAATGATTCGGGACCATTTTCACCAGCCAAACGCCAAATTGTTGCGTAATCCGGTTCGAGACTATATCCTCCAGATGTGATGACAGTTTTCGCCATGTCGGCAGCTTGTTGCCATTTGCTTTGATACAAATAGACTTTCGACAATAACCCTTGTGCGGCACCTTTGGTCGCTCTACCTAAATCTTTTGCAGCATAAGCAGATTTGAGTGGAAGATTGTTGATAGCAAATTGTAAATCCGCTTCAATATAGGCGTAAACTTCAGCTGCGGGTTCTCTTTTTATTAAATCACGTTCTTGGATAGGAACATCGCCCCATCCGCGGACAAGATAGAAATAGTTCAATGCACGCAGAAAACGAGCTTCGGCAATCAATCTGTTTTTATAAGCTTCGTCTGTCAGTCCAAATTTTTCTGTGTATGCAATAGCTTGTGTAGCCCGCCCTATGGATTTATACCAACGTGTCCACATGGAAAGAAAGGAACCCGTTGTTGAAGTGTAAGTCAACTCGTCTAAACTTAACTTGTCACCACCGGCATCTGTCGCTGAACTACCTTTATCCGCATTATCGGAAAGCATGTCCGTGATACCGATGTAAGAGAAAGAATAATCCCAATCAGTAAACATTCCATATACACCATTGACAAATTGCTCGGGTGTGTAGATTTCTTCACTGTCTTCGGCTTCAACATATTCTTTAGAAGGTACATCTAAGAAGTTGTTGTCTTTACAGCCTTGCAATGCAATGCCCCCACTAAGAAGAATTGCTATTTAAAGTTTGTTAATTTTCATTGTCTTCAAAACTAAGGTGATTAAAATTGCATGTTAAGTCCAAATAAGAAATTACGTGTCGTTGGATAAGCTGAAAGCTCAATACCAGAAGTTAAATTTGGACTACCGTCGCCGGCAAGTTCAGGAGAGAAACCACTATAATTCGTAAATATAAATGGATTCTGAGCAGTAACATATAATCTTAATTTAGATCTCGAGCTATATAAGTTATTGAAAGTGTATCCTACAGTGATATTATTGATACGGAAATAAGCGCCCGATTCGAGGAAATAACTCGAAGCCCAATATGCTCTTTCTGCACCGGGATGTTCATTGGTTGAACCTGCGCCAGTCCAGCGATTTTCAAAAGTTGATAACGCGATGTTCTCACCTGCATTGGAACGAACGCTATTTAAACCATTGTAAACCTTATTGCCTGCGACACCATATCCGGAAACATTAAAATCAATAGCTTTATAATTAACACCAACATTGATACCATATGTTGAAGTCGGTAAAAATGATCCAAAGAAAACCTTGTCGCGGGAATCGATGACACCATCTTCATTTTGATCCTTGTACTTCAGATAGCCAGGTTTTGCAGCGCCAAACGATGGGTAATTTTTTACATCTTCCGCATCTTGAAAGACACCATTTGCCTCAAACATCCACCAGCCATAGATCGGTTGTCCAACGCGAAGCTGTTTGGTAATCTCCCCATTATTTAAACTGCCTCCAGTAGCACGGTCATAAGCCGGGACCACTTCCGTTACTTTATTTTTATTGTATGAATAATTAACACCGAATGTATAACTGAACTCCGGACTTATACTTTTGTTCCAATTTAAGGCCACTTCCACACCTTGGTTTAATACTTTAGCACCATGCGCATAGAAGTTTTTTTCGGATGGAGAGGTGTAAGTCGGTGTGACATCAAGAATAGTATTGGTATTCAGCTTATGATAGTAGTCAATGGATCCTGAAAGCTGATTGTTTAGAAACGCAAAGTCTACGCCAGCGCCCGTTTCTCTGGTTACTTCCCAGGTTAGATTTACGGCTGGAGTGCCATATGCGCTTCCATAAACCATATTCTGTTCAGGACCAAAAACGTAGTTGTAATTTGAACTTTCTGGACTTGTTAAAATTGTGGAAACATTTAGCGGGATATCTTGGTTACCTAATTTACCCCAGTTTCCGCGCACTTTCAATAAATTAATCCAGCTGGCATCTTTCATAAAGCTTTCGTTGGTTACCGTCCATCCTAAACCAACCGAAGGAAATGTACCCCAGTATTTTCCTGTATTACGGAAAACACTTGATCCATCTCTACGCAATGTTGCCGTTAAATAATATTTGCTATCGTAATTGTACTGCAAACGTCCAAAATACGAAGCTAATGCTCTTGGGGTATAAGAGGTTTGCAGCGCAACAATACCATAATTGGTTGTTCCTTTTGCAAGATTGATATTCCAGTATTGCTCTTGTTCAGGTACATTATAACCCGTTTGGCTACTCATGCTGTTTATGTCGTATTTCTCACGCGACATCCCCACAACCGCCTCAATATGATGCTTGTCAAAATTCTTGTTAAATGTTAAGAAATTCTCGATAGACCAGCGGAATTGTTCTAGATTTTCATATTTCAAGCTGTTGTCTACATAATCAAGCGCTTTTGGATTGTTTTCCTTTAATTTGATGAAATCAGATTCATTCAATAAAGTATTAGCATTTAACCATTGATCTTTTACATTATTAAAAATCCGTTGTTTCGAATAAAATTTATTCCCGCCAATATGCGAATTGATTTTCAGATAATCTGTAATCTTAAATTCTCCCTCAAAACTTCCTTGTAAGCGTAGCGTATTTGTTCTTTCATTTTGGCGTAAAACCTCATACACTGGATTTCCAATAGAATTTAGATTTCCGATGGCTTGGCCTGGTGCGGCCTCAATGCCAGCGACACCTGTTGTTGTATTTACACGACCTAAACCGTAACGGCCATTATCAAACATAACGGGCGCAAGTGGCGACTGACGGTAAGCCGTGGTGAAAGCACTATAAGGCTTAGGTGTTGCATTTGTTAATGTAAGATTTAAATTTTGGCTGAACTTTAGGCGGTTGTTTAAAAATTTATATACGTTGTTATTGCGTATGGTATTTCTTACAAATTTTGAGCCTTCAAGAATACCATTTTCGGTATAATTGTTTGCTGATACGAAGTAATCAACTTTCTCAGTTCCACCAGAAATATTAACAGCATTATTAAATACAGAACCTGTACGTAATAATTCGTCATACCAATCTGTATTATATTTTTGATTCTCAGCTAAACGGTAAGACCCATTGGTCGAGGTGAGGTATTCATTTGCAAATATTCTAAACTGATCAGCGTTGGCCATTTTCACGCGGTTCAATACGTTTTTTATACCCGCAAAGCTTTCATAATTGATGTTTGTTGTTCCGGTTTTACCTTTCTTCGTCGTCACGATAATAACGCCATTAGCCGCCCGAAGACCGTAAATAGATGCGGAGGATGCATCTTTTAAAACATCCATAGATTCAATATCGGATGGGTTGATATTATTAATATCTGTTTGTGCAATTCCGTCGACAATATAGAGTGGATTCCGTCCTGATAATGCAGTTCCTAAGCCCCTGATAATGACATTGGGTGATGACCCCGGAGCTTCATTTGCAATAATATTGATACCTGCAGCTTTACCTTGGATGGATTGCATTGCCGACATGGCAGGTTGCTTCGTGATATCGGATGATTTCAAGGAGCTGATCGATCCGGTCAGATCTGCTTTCTTTTGTGTACCATAACCGATAACAACAACCTCTTCCAATGCTTGATTTTGATTTTCTAAGAATACATTGAGTTGCGTTTGATTACCAATGTATACCGTTTGTGTGCGATAACCCAGAAAGTTAAAGACCAGTGAGTCGGTAGGAGAGGCATTGATTTGAAATTTCCCCGTTGCGTCGGTTTTTGTAGATACTGCTTTCCCTTTGATACTAATGGTGACGCCAGGCATGGATATCATGCTTGTGCCATCTTTGACCACTCCTTGTACCGAAGTTTGTCCATAGGCAACCGATACGACCATGGATGTCAAAAATAATGCGGATAGATTCCTCATATCGTTAATTTTTGGTGTTTGTTTAAAATACGTTGGTTATTTCCCTGAAGCAAATATGTTGATGTAGTACAACTTTGCCAAAATTTAACATATTCACATCACTACTACATGAAATTTCGGCTTGCTCAGGCTACCTTTTGTTGTATTTTATATTTTTGATAATCAGTATTTTGTGTTGTTGTTTTTACTGAAATAACACGAGCTTTAGTGTGTTTTATACACTAAAGCTCGTGTGTGGTAATGATGTAGTGTCTGTGATGAAAATTTAACGTTCCATCAGGAATTCAGAAAGGTTTTTGTCTGTTGGAATGCCTAACTTTTTGCGTAGTCGATAGCGTCTAATCTCGACACCGCGTGTACTAATGTTGAGTAATGAGGCAATTTCCTTACTCGACATATTGAGCCTTAAATAGGCACATAGTTTCAGATCATTGGGGACGAGATCAGGAAACTCTTGTTTCAATTTCTTGAAAAAATTCTCATGTGATTCGTTAAAGCTTCTTTCAAAAATATGCCAGTCACGATCGTCGTTATGGGCATCATCGATAAGCTTGTTTATCTTTTTCAATTCATCCGAACTCAGCTTGTTGCCATCAGCATCTTTAAGCTGTTTGAGCTCGGCGTGTAAATTGTTCAACATCTCATTTTTGTAAACGATATTGAGTGCCGCATTGGCAAGTTCTTTATTTTTTAATTGAAGCTGATCTTCTAATTGCTGGTTTTTAAGTTTAATCCAGTCCTTTTCTTTTTGCTCTGTTTCGCGTTCCAAGGCAATCTTTTTCTCTTCTAGCCATTTTCGCCGTATTTGAAACTGACGCTTGCGCTCCCGTTGAAGATTAAACCTGTAAGCTAAATAGATGAGCGTTATCAGGACGAGTGTATAAAATAACTTCGCCCACCAAGAAAGAAACCATGGATGCCGAATGGTAAATGAAAATGTCTGGACTTCCGAAACTGACCCCATATTGTCCTTCGCCCTGATTTTAATTTGAAACTCTCCATAAGGTAGATTTGTGAAATCTTGATAGGCAGTTTCACTCCATTCGGACCAATTGTCTGAGTAACCTTCGAGATAATATTGGTATTGAAGTGGCGAAGTCGAATAATATGGACTTGAAAAGCTAATTCTAAGATTATTGTCCGATGATGATAGTTTAAACGCTGAATCTGGGATAATAGCCTGGCCTGTTGTCAAGTTGACAAGTTGCGCTATTTGCGGAAGTGGCAACCTGTATTTTTGTGATTTATCGGCATGACGGTAGATCGCAAATCCATCATCTAAACCAATGAGATAGTATTGGTTTTCAATCGGGAGAATGTTTTCATAGTTATTCATCATTCGATCCTGTAAGGGACTGAGCAGATTGGAGTCAATATGCAATTTGCCCTTACTGTCAAAATCTACTTTAGCAATTTTAGTCTTCTGAATAAACCAGTAGCTGTTTGTATTGATCGGTATGACCTTATTTGAATTTTTATAGCTGCCTAACGCTGTGTTTAATTCATTGGCATAGCTGAATTTTTTCACAATATTGTCGAATTGGAGAAATCCGCTGTCTGTAGCAAATACAAGATTATTTTCTAAGGTATAAATCCCCGTAAATTGCCTCTTTGAAGCGATACTATCCTGTTTGGAGGAAAATAAAATCTTTGCCTGCTGGAAATTCGCATCAAGTCCGAGTAGTTGTATCTGTCCCCAATCGCCAATCCAAAAGGCATGGTTATCTTTTTGCGCCAAGAATCGAACCGGTTCTTTAACGCCTGTGAACTGCTGAACGAACGCTAGGTGTATACCATCGAACGTGAATTTCGATAAGCCTGTATAGTTCCCCTGAAGAATATTTTTTGTTCCAAAAATAGGTTTGAAAACCCATCCTCCGGTAATCTGAGAGATCTTTTCAAGCTTCCCGTTATCTAATTTGAAGGTTCCGTCATTATGTCCACAGATCAACTCATCACCAAATTGTGCTAATGTCCAAACCTGACCATTTGAATTTGGAATCTGAGAGAAATTTAATGAATTGTAATTGGTCAATCCCTTCCATTCACTTGAAAATAAGCCCTTATTAGTTCCAAGATAGATTTTTCCCTGATAGATGATCGATGTATAAACGGTACCTATTTTTCCGACAAAATCAGTGTAAAATGATAATGGGGAATTGATTTCAATGCGGTCAATGCCATTATCAAGTCCCACCCAGATATTCTTCTGATTGTCCTTGACAATGCTGAGTACAGTATTGTTTTGGAGACCATTGTTTTTATTGATATGTTGAATGACCTGCCCATTTTTATTGATGATAATAACACCGTTTTGGATGGTGCCAAAAGCATATTGTCCATCGTAGAGGTATAAGCCATTGTTTATTTGTGACTGGCTTAAGAGCTGATTTGCCGGAGCAGCCCAGGGTAGGATTGTTCCATCGGCTTTCATCAGGTAGAGGCCGTTTCGCGAGGTCGCAATAAGCGAAGTCGTTGCGTCGTAAGGTAAGATGGCAAGTACATTTTTGTCTTTCAAGACATCTTTTCCTTTTACAGGAATTAATTTATCCTGTTTAAATTCATGCAGGCCACTTGGCAGCTGTTCAAAAAATAATTTATTGTTGAGCTGATGTGGAAATAAAAAAGGCTCACCTTTAGCCGTTAATTGTCGTATACGATTGTTTTCCCAGATATAGGATTTCGAAAATGTATGAAAAAATACCCGTTGGTCTTCTACAATGATTTTCCAGATTTCTTCGTTTGGAAAGTAGGTTTTGTCCTGTACCAGCTTAGAGAGACTTTGATAAGTCAAGTTTCCAAAGGGTTTGGAAGTCCAATAGCCAAATTCACCTCTTCCACCGGTGTAAATCTTGCCATCTTTACCGATTGCGACACTTCTTACCGTGGAATGATTAGGAAGCGGAAAGATGCGCCAATATTGTCCGTCGAACTGCAATAGACCTTCGGTATTGGCACTATAAATACGACCATCTTTGTCGACTGCCAAAGACCAGTTTTGATTTCCAGCCTTGTATTGGTCTTTTTTGTATTGTTTGACAAAAGGCGTACCTGTGGGTATGATTGTTTGACAGTAACCCTCGGGCAGTAAAAAAAATAACATGCTGCAAAACCAAAAGATATAGACGTTCCTATATTTTTTTGTTGTCATCGACTCCCTCACTTTAAATTGATTTGTGGGCAATATATCGATTTTATTGCAAAATTGATAATCTCTAGCGTTGTAGGATGCTCTGGCAGATCGCTAGCTTATTTTGAAGATCAACCGATCGATTGTTGGAAGAAAAATTAGCAGCTGCCAAGGGGTTTATTTTTCTTTTTTTTAAAAAACCATTTAATTGTGTTGAAAATCAGGAATGAAGCCATTTATTCCACTAATTTGAACAAAAAATACTCCTTTTGCTGTAAACGATTTTTGATATTTGAGTTCATTTACTTCGTTAAATAACCAAATAAACCAAAACAACTATGATAACACCGATAACCAAAACGGTAGGGAAGGGGTTACTTTTATTTTCGTTGATGAGCATGTCTGCACCCGCGGTGCTTGCGCAGTCGCAAATAAAGATATCCGGAAAAGTAAGCTCCTCAACAGGCGAGCCTCTTGCGGGGGTCACAGTACAGATAAAGGGGGTGAAAAACGGCACTGTAACCGATGGGGCCGGCAATTATCAGATTCTTGCACGAGACATTGATGTCCTGATATTTTCATTGGTAGGCAAAGAGAAGGCCGAAGTCCAGGTCGATAAGAAAGATCACATTAATCTTGTACTCCAGGAGTCCAGTAGCCTGATTGACGAAGTGGTTGTTGTAGGCTATGGTACCCAGAAGAAAAGTAATCTAACCGGTGCTGTTGCTGCTGTCGATGGAAAGGTGCTTAACAAACGTATCGCTACAAATCCAACGCAGTTACTTCAAGGTCGCATGCCCGGACTTCGTGTTACCCAAGGATCGGGAGAAGCGGGGAATGAAAATGTGAATCTCCAGGTACGGGGATTGGGTTCCTACGGCGCCTCTTCTGCTCCACTGGTTATCGTAGATGGTATCCCCGGTAGTTTGGAAAATTTGAATCCCCAAGCAATCGAGAATATCACCGTATTGAAAGATGCCGCTTCAGCTGCTATCTATGGGGCAAGAGCAGCAAATGGAGTCATTCTTGTGACGACAAAACAGGGTAAAGCTGGAAAAACACAACTGAGCTACGATTATAATGTCGGAATTACCAAGGCCTCAGCTCTTCCAGACCTCGTATATAATTCCGTTGATTACATGACCTTGTATAATCAGGCAAATAAAAACTCGGGTGTCACAAATCCAAATGCTTCCTTTAGCCAGGAGATGATTGATGCCTACAAAAATGCAACAGATAAAAGATTATATCCCGATTTTAACTGGTTAGATGCTGTCTTTAGAACTGTCCCGGTGCAAACGCACAATTTAAGCTTAAGCGGTGGTGCCGGAGGAACAAATTACAACGTTATATTGGGCTACGTCAATCAGCCTGATATTATGATCGGGACTTCTTTTAAAAAGTATAATCTACAGCTTAACCTAGGCTCTAAAATAAATGATCGGATAAGTTTTGGTTCAAGTATCACCTTGAATTATGGGGATCGGAAATATCCTAGAAACGGTAGTGAAGATCAGTTTTTGTCTACCATTAGTCAATCACCACTTTATGGACCTGTATTACCAGATGGTAGTGGTCGTTATACGTCTAGGGCATATCCTTTTCAATCCCCAAATAAAAACCCTGTTGCAGTTGCCGAAAATGCATTTACAAGGCTGAACAATTATTTTATGCAAGGCAATATTTTTTTAAATGTGAAAATATTGGATGGACTGGATTGGAAGACGAGCGGCGGGTTGACGTATGGTTTTACAAAAAACTATACCAACAAACCTGTGATTAATCAATACATGTGGTTCGCCAAACCGGATGACCTACCCGCCAGACAACTTGATGTAGGTGGTCAGGGCTTAGAAGTAACGGACGACAACAATGTATATCCAGTCGGGTATACGCAATTGACTTACGATAAGTCTTTTGGAAATCATAACATGAAAGTACTGGCAGGAACCCAGGCAGAATATAATAAAACACAAAAATTGTTCGGAAGTAGGTTGCAATTTCCCAACAATGACCTGCTTGAGCTCGATGGTGGCGGAGCTGGACAACAATCAAATAATGGTGTCACCAATGAGTGGTCATTGAGGTCTTATTATGGTCGGTTAAACTATGACTACAAAGGCAAGTATCTACTCGAAGGGAATGCACGTTATGACGCCTCTTCACGTTTCCCTGAAAATAGAAAATGGGCGTTTTTCCCTTCATTATCTGGTGGTTGGAAAGTCTCGGATGAGAACTTTTTTGGTCCGAAATTGAAAGAAGTTGTTAATGAACTAAAGTTAAGAGCCTCCATTGGAACATTGGGTAATCAAAATATTGGTAACTACCCATATCAGATTGTTTACAATTCCTCTTTTGCTTATCCTTTTGATGAAACGCTCCAACAGGGAGCTCGTCAGGTAGCCATGGCCAATGACCGGATCAAATGGGAAAGTACCAAAGTCTTGGATTTCGGTGTAGATATCGGTTTATGGAACAACAAATTGACCGCTTCTTTCGATTGGTATAACAAAGTAACATCCGATATTTTATCTGCATCTACAGCTTTCCCTTCTTATATTGGATTGACTGCACCGACCGTAAATTATGGTGAATTGCGTAACAGAGGTATAGAGCTCGGCCTTCAATACCGTGATAAAATTGGAGCGGTATCCTTGACCCTCAATGGAAATATTCAGGCCAATCGCAACAAGGTGATGAAATATGGGGCCGAACGTATCTCGGGCAATACCATTATCCGGGAAGGTTTACCTTATGGTAGTTTTTACCTTTTGGAGAACACGGGCATATTCCGTTCGAAGGAAGAGGTGGCAGCTTCTCCAGTGCAACAGATTCCGGCACAACCGGGCTATCTGAAATTTGCTGACGTTAATGGAGATAAAGTTGTGGACAATAATGATCGAATTGTCGTGCCCGGAGCGTATCCAGATTTCGATTACTCCTTTAATGCAACGGCTGTTTGGAAGAACTTTGATTTTACAGCCTTTTTCTTTGGTTCCCAGGGACAAAAAATATTTGTGAGTGAGTGGGGAATCGTGCCCTTTAGGCAAGGCGGAACGTTCACTCGCGACTGGATGAACGCTTGGACTCCAGAGAATCCGAATGCATCGCTTCCAATAGTGGGTGCTGAAAATACCCCTGCGGCAAATAATGTACGGACTGCATCGACTTTCTTTTTAAAAGATGGATCCTTCTTGCGCCTTAAAAATATTCAGGTAGGCTATGCTATTCCACAGAGCACCTTGTCCAAAGCTGGTATTTCTGGCCTTCGCATTTATTTTGCGGCGGATAACCTGCTCACATTCTCCAAGTTCCCTGGTTTAGATCCCGAACGTGGTGTTTCATCAAGCGGTGGTGCAACATCAGGACGTTATGTGACTCATCCGCAGAATAAAGTATTCGCATTTGGGGCGAGCATCACATTCTAATCGAGTGGTAACTAAAAAAAAATTACAGATGAAAAAGAGCGTAAAAAAAACATATCTATATTTAAGCTTAGCAGCCTTAGCTGCATTGGGTAGCTGTACAAAAGATTTTTTAAATAAAAATCCAACGGATAAAATTTCGGAGTCAACCTTCTGGAAAACGCAGACTGATGCTGATTTGGCACTCTCGGGCTGTTATGAATTTCTTTGCCGAGGATACAATTCGACGTCTTCATCCAATGCACGTGGTGGTTGGGGTGGAGCAAGTATGTTTTGGGATGGGCTTTCAGACGATGCTTTTGTGTCCAGTACCTCCAATAACTTCAATATTATTTCGCGATCCGGAATCACCTCGACAACGGGTGGCATGCAATCTGAGGGCTATGAGATTTCGTATCAGGCCATTGCAGCATGCAATAAATTGATTGCCAATATTGAGCGTATTACAAGCATGAGCCAGCAGGACCGTGACCGATATAAAGCAGAGGCTCGTTTTATCCGCGCCCATTACTACTTTTTGTTGACCAATCTGTACGGTGATGTGCCATTGACTTTAGAACCTCTGGGCATGGACGATGCGAGTATTCGGCTCGGTAGAACACCTAAAACCAACATTATCGAAGCGATTTTGGCAGATTTAGATTATGCGAGTGAAAAACTGCCTAATACAGGGTATAAAGGACATGCTGTGCGGGGATCTGCACTGGGGTACAAAACAAAGGTGTTGTTGACGGTGAAGAAATGGGCGGAGGCAGCTGCAACAGCGAAGATTGTTATGGATGAAAACAAGTTTTCGATCTATCAGGGTGGATACCGCGATCTGTTCCGAAAGCCGGGACAAAATAATAATCCCGAAATCATGTTTTCCGCTCGATTTTTACCACCCAATATGTATAGTCCGGCAGATATGATGTATTCTTATCTGAAGACCATACAACCGCTGGGTTATCTGGTTGATTCTTATTATGCCATCGATGGAAAGGATATTAAAGAATCGACAGTTTACGATGCTAAAAATCCTTACGAAAATAGAGATCCACGGTTGAAGTCAACAATTATGTACCGCGGTGTATGGCGCGGAACTACAGCATCTTCCGCTTTTGATCCCGTTGCCGAGGGCGTGTTGGGTGGTTTTTTACCGAGAAAGTATATCAACGAATCGAAATGGCCAACAAGTTACGCGACACAAAGCGATCAGGATTGGGTATTCTTGCGCTATGCCGATATTTTATTGATGTATGCAGAAGCGAAGAATGAAAGTGCAGGGCCTGATCAAACAGCTGTGGATGCATTAAATAAGGTAAGATCCAGGGCTGATGTGAAAATGCCGCTCGTACAGTTTAGCGGTTCGCTGACAAAAAATGAATTCCGCGATATTATCCGTCATGAACGGCGGATTGAATTGGCTTTGGAAGGTCAACGTTATTTTGACTTGAAACGTTGGGGGATGATCAAAGAGGTGATGGATAAAACCAAAGATCCGGATGGAGCTTCACGGTTATTTATGGCAAGAGATACCTTATGGCCAGTACCGCAATCTGAGGTAGACATGGCCAAGAGTTTAGGTAATGACAATTTTAAGCAAACACCGGGTTTCTAAATTAAGAAAAAGAAAGATTTAGGTATGAGAGCTATATATAAGATGTTTTTGTCAATTGTCCTCATCACGGTGATAGGGAGGGGATCATTGAATGCGCAGGTAAACCGCTTGCCCGATAGTGTACGCATGAAATGGTGGGAGGAAGCCCGGTTTGGTATGTTTATCCATTGGGGAGTATATGCACAGTTCGGCGGTGTTTATAAGGGACACGAACAGGCACGTGGTGGAGCAGAATGGATTATGAACCGATCAAAAATTCCAGTTGATGAATATCAGGCCATGGCGAAACAATTTAATCCCATCGCCTATAATCCAGACGAATGGGTACGCATGGCGAAAGATGCGGGCATGAAATATTTGATTATCACAGCCAAACACCACGATGGTTTTGCACTCTTTGAAACAAAAGCGAGTAAGTGGAATATGGTGGACGCTACGCCCTATGGCAAAGACGTCTTGAAACCTTTGGCCGAAGCCTGCCGAAAATATGGACTGAAGCTTGGCTTTTATTACTCACAGGCGCAGGATTGGAATAACCCTGGTGGGTCGGCTGCTCGTAAGTTAATGCGAGAAGGCTGGCCTAATCCAGATTCAACCCGTATCGATGACTACACGCTAGCACATCATGGCCATTGGGACCCCAAACAAGAAACAGCGAGTTTTAGTGACTATATCAAAAACGTATCCTTACCTCAGGTCAAAGAATTGTTGAGTAACTATGGCGATATTGCTGTACTATGGTGGGATACGCCAACCAATATGACCGACGAAGCTGCAAATATGCTTCAGGACCAATTGGCATTACAACCCAATATTATCACGAATGATCGATTGAAACGGCCTAATTTCCCCGGCGATACCAAAACGCCGGAGCAAAAAATTCCAGATTGGAGTGAACTCGAAGGCAAACATTGGGAAACCTGTATGACCATGAACGGTACTTGGGGCTACCGCACATCGGATCATAAATGGAAGTCTGCCGAAACCTTGATCCGCAATCTCGTTGATATTGCTTCCAAAGGTGGAAATTATCTGTTGAACGTTGGCCCAAAACCCGACGGATCCTTCCCCCAGGAGAGTATAGAACGTCTGGCTGTAATTGGCAAATGGATGAAAGTCAATAGTGAAGCGATCTACGCAACCAAGAGTAGTCCTTTACAGCCATTTGAATGGGGGCGGTGTACCCTAAAGGAAGATGGAAAGCGGACTTATTTGTATATCTCGGTATTTGACTGGCCAAAAAATGGCCTAGTTGAACTTCCGATTGAAAATAAAGTTGTAAAAGCGAGCCTTTTAGCCAATAATCAAGTGTTAAAGGTAAAATCGAATGCCAATGGTATTCAGATTGCCGTGCCTGAGCAGGCCATTGATTCTGTTGCTACAGTGATTAAAATCGAAGTAGCAGGCAAATTTAAGCGCGAAAATGGGCCCGGAGCAAAGAACATGAAAACTGGAGCTTTGGACGAGTAAGGCCGATAAGATGGAAAGCAGATACTAGAATAGCATAATGAAGAAAAGTAGATTGAATAAAATAGTTGCGTTGTTGTTGACTTTTGGAGTTGCTCAGCTCCATGCTCAGGAAGTTAAGCGGATTGATCATGGCTGGGATTTCTTAAAGAGCGATCTGGGTGGAATCTGGGAAGCTGTAAGACCGGTGGGAGCCGGTAATCCCGAATCTGTTCCATTGTGGCAGCAGGTAGATCTACCGCATTGTTATAATGCGCTGGACGCTGTTGATCCAGCTATCAATTATTATCAGGGACCCAGTTGGTATAGAAAATCGCTGGAGATTGACAACCCCTATTTAAATGGTCACACCCTCCTTCATTTTGAAGGAGCCGGACAAAAGACAGCTGTTTATATCCATACCGTTAAAGTTGGGGAGCACGTTGGTGGATACGACGAATGGACTGTGGACATTACGGATGCGGTTGAAAAGTTTAAAAAAACAGCTGCTTTTAAAAAACAGTTAAAGGGTAAAATACCGCTTTCAATTCGTGTGGATAATTCGCGTGATTTAGAAATGATCCCCTCCAATCTGTCTGATTTTAACGTCTATGGCGGTATTTACAGACATCTAAACCTGAAATATGTTCCGCAGACAGCCTTGGAACGTGTATTTGTTGAGGCGTCAGTAGGGGCTGATGGCAGGCAGGGGGTAGCCAACGTCCGTGGACGACTGATGCCATTTTCGGCTCAGACTAATTTTGAAGTCGAAATGCAGCTCTACGACCCCGCTGGAAAAATCGTGCAAACCCAGCAACCACAGGTTAATAAGGGCGCATTAAATCTTGAATTTGGGAAGTTCATGGTCAAGAAGCCACAGCTTTGGAGCCCTGATCAACCGGCCTTGTACCGTTTGGTTACCACGGTTAAAAGCAATGGACAAGTATTTAAGGAAGAGAGTGTCTTTGGCTTTAGACATGTAGCGTTTAAAGAAAAAGGTCCTTTTCTGCTGAACGGGAAAAGACTTTTGCTTCGCGGTACCCATCGTCATGAAGACCATGCCGGAGTTGCTGCAGCAATGACTGACGATCAGATCTTACAGGAGATGACCCTGATGAAAGAGATGGGTGTAAACTTTATACGCTTGGGACATTATCAGCAGAGTCGTAAAGTGCTTGAGGCCTGCGATAGTCTGGGTATTTTGGTTTGGGAAGAGATTCCATGGTGCAGAGGTGGATTGGGTGGAGAGGTCTATCAGCTTCAGGGAAAACGGATGTTAACCAATATGATTGAACAGCATTATAATCATCCATCGGTCATTATTTGGGGCCTCGGCAACGAAAATGATTGGCCCGGTGATTTTACGGAGTTTGATCAGGCGAAGATAAGAGCTTATATGAGTGAACTCAATGGCTTAGCTCATCAATTGGACCCAAGCCGGAAAACAGCGATACGACGTTGTGATTTCTGTAAAGATATTGTTGATGTTTATTCTCCGTCCATTTGGGCGGGTTGGTATAGAGGCGTTTATACCGACTATAAAGCAGCCTCCGAGGAAGAAATGAAAAAGGTAAAGCATTTCCTTCATGTGGAGTGGGGCGGGGATAGTCATGCAAGACGACATGCAGAGGACCCTGACCGTGCTCTAGCTAAAATCAAAGGTGATGGTACAACAGATGAACGGGCAGGCGATGCGTCGCTCATTGGTGGAGCAGCACGCGTTTCTAAAGATGGCGATTGGAGTGAAAGCTACATCTGTAATCTCATCGATTGGCACTTAAAGGAACAGGAAACCATGCCTTGGCTCACGGGAACAGCCTACTGGCCATTTAAAGATTTTTCAACTCCGGTCCGGCCAGACAATCCTGTGCCTTATGTCAATCAGAAGGGTGTTGTTGAACGGGATTTTACCAAAAAAGAATCGTACTACGTATTCCAGTCGTATTGGACCGAGAAGCCAATGTTGCATATTTATGGCCATAGCTGGCCGGTCCGTTGGGGTGAAAAAGACGAGTCGAAAATGATCAAGGTGTATTCCAATGCCAAGGAGGTTGAGCTTTTTGTCAATGGCAAAAGTCAAGGACTAAAGAAAAGAAATAGCCAAGATTTTCCAGCGGCAGGTTTGCGCTGGATGGTGAAACTGAACGAAGGAAGCAATCAGATTAAAGCTGTCGCGAAAAACGGCCGGGAAATTCTCGTGGATGAAATTGAACAGCAGTATCAGACAAAAAAGTGGGGTAAACCGGCAAAACTTCTTGTGGAAAAAATTGCCACGGAAGGCGATATGATCACTGTGCAAGCTCAAATTGTGGATAATACCAATACCCCCTGTCTCGATGCAAAGGATTGGATCTATTTTGGTTCGACCGGCGATGGTCAGTTGATCGTCGACCAAGGCACTTCTACGGGGTCGAAAAAAGTGCAGGCCTACAATGGTCGTGCATTGATTAAGCTTCGACTGCCTTCGGGAAGCGCTGTGGTATCAGGCCGGATGGAAGGATCAAAAAGTACCTTGTTAACGATAGAAAAATAACACAAGATGTTAAAAGCAACGAATCATTTGAACTTCTTTTTACTGCTCGGCCTTATGGGGTCGCTTGCGCCATGCCGTGCACAAGGCAATTCGCCGCAGCTCAAGCTTTGGTATGATCAACCGGCCGCGCTCTGGGAGGAGGCACTACCGCTAGGCAATGGCACTACAGGAGCGATGGTCTTTGGTGGGCTAAGTAAAGATAGGTTTCAAATTAATGATAATACCCTATGGTCGGGTGAACCCGATGCGGGCAATAATGCAAACGGCCCGCAGGTTTTACCCCAGGTGCGCCAAGCCATCTTTGCTGGAAAATATGAAGAGGCAGCAGTTCTTTGGAAGAAAATGCAAGGACCTTATTCTGCCCGGTATTTACCTATGGGCGATTTATGGTTGGATTTTCACCAGGACGAAAAAAAGATAAAAGATTACAAACGGGAGCTGGATCTGGAGCGAGCGATCAATCAGGTCAGTTATTCCTATCAAGGTGTTCAATACCTAAGAGAAAGTTTTGTCAGCTTTCCGGATAAAGCATTGGTTGTTCGACTGAAGGCCGACAAGAAAAAATCAATTACATTCGACCTTTCCTTAACCAGTAAGCTAAAATACAGTGTTTCAGCGCAAGGGAATAATCAGCTGACCTTGCAGGGTAAAGCACCAAGTTTTGTCGCCAATAGGGATTATGAACCCCAACAAGTCGTGTACGACAGTATTGGCGGAAAAGGGATGGCTTTTGCGATGCAGGTAAGCGTAAAGAATATCGGTGGTGTGGTAAAAAAAGAGGGGGATAAGCTTAAGATCATAGGCGCCGATGAGGTGATTTTATTTTTGACGGAAGCGACAAGCTTTAACGGTTTTGATAAGTCGCCGAGTCAGGAAGGTAAAGATGCCACGCTGCTCGCAAAAAACCGCATGCATACTGTCTCCAAAAAGAATTTTCAGACCATACTCTCCGATCATCAAAAAGATTATCAAGCACTATTCAATCGAGTAGCCTTTGAGCTGGCTGGTACCTCTGCGCATGATAAATTGCCTACAGATCAACGTATCATACAGTTTTCCAAAGGACCGGCCGATTTGGGGCTGCTGACACTGTATTATCATTTTGGACGGTACTTGTTGATTGCCAGTTCCAGACAAGGAGGGAGACCAGCTAATTTACAGGGGATCTGGAATGATCATGTGCAGCCGCCCTGGGGAAGTAATTACACGACCAATATCAATACAGAAATGAATTATTGGCTCGCGGAAAATACCAATCTTGCAGAATGTCATCAACCCTTGTTTGATTTTATGGATGAGCTGGCTATCAATGGGGCCAAAACAGCATCGATAAATTACAATATCGATAAGGGCTGGGTTGTTCATCATAATTCCGATCTATGGGCCAAAACTTCCCCTCCGGGCGGATACGATTGGGATCCCAAAGGAATGCCGCGCTGGTCGGCATGGCCTATGGCAGGAGCCTGGTTGAGCACACATCTATGGGAACACTACCGTTTTACGGGTGACAAAACGTTCTTGAAGGAGAAGGCCTACCCCTTGATGAAAGGGGCAGCCCAATTTATGTTGCAATGGCTGATTGCGGATCTCGGAAATAAATATCTCGTCACCAATCCGTCCACTTCACCTGAAAATACAATTAAAATAGCAGGTAAGGAATATCAATTGACCATGGCCTCTACCATGGACATGGCGATCATTCGGGAGCTTTTCACAGCTGTTATTCACTCCTGTGCTATACTGAACGTTGATCCTGAATTTAAATCAGCACTAGAACAAGCGAAGGAAAAGCTTTATCCCTATCAGGTGGGGCAATATGGACAATTGCAGGAATGGTTTAAAGATTGGGATGATCCAAAGGACCAGCATCGGCATATTTCCCACCTATTTGGATTATACCCGGGCAATCAGATCAGCCTTGCAGAAAACAAGGCTTTGGCTGCGGCCTCCAAGCGTTCATTGCTTTTAAGGGGCGATGTGAGTACCGGCTGGTCGATGGCCTGGAAGACAAATTGGTGGGCGAGGCTTCAGGATGGAAATCATGCCTATAAAATCCTCAAGGATGCCTTAAATTTTATTGATCCCAAATTGGACCGTGCGCAGATGAGCGGTGGCGGAGCCTATCCGAATCTATTTGATGCACATCCACCTTTTCAAATAGATGGGAATTTTGGTGCTACGGCGGGAATGACTGAAATGTTGCTGCAGAGTCATGATGGAGCCGTCCACTTGTTACCGGCCCTACCTGATGAATGGTCTGCTGGGACGATAAAAGGAATTAAGGCCAGGGGAAACTTTACCGTAGATATTGCCTGGAAAAATAACGTATTGACCGAAGCAATGATCGTGTCCAATATTGGTGGTGTTTGTCGTTTGCGTACACCTTTACCCGTTAAAGTTGTCGGTGTCGAATCAAATCAGGCAGCTGTCACAGACAATGCGCTATTATATAAACCGGAACAACTTCCGTATACGGTAGCGGATTCTTCCAAACTGCCCCTTTTAGCTGGTCCAAAAACGTTTGAAGTTCAATTTGAGACCATAAAAGGTAAACGGTACCGTATTGTTCCAATGTAATTCAAAATCCAGGAAAAATGAAATTTACATCAATTGTTCGCGTCATGGGCTGTCTCCTTGGGATCGCAATTTTCCCTTTATTCTTGAGGGCAAAAATGAAGGAAGGTATTTTTGAGCAGGAGATCATCCAGACGCTGCGCCCTGTTATCCTAAAGCAGTCCAAGTGGGCGATGAAGCAGAAACCATTGACTGTGACAGCTTATAAGGCAGTTCGGAGTACCGGGGGTATTCATGATTTTTATTCTGAAGGCGATTATTGGTGGCCCGATCCCAAAGATCCCGCTGCGCCCTATATTCAACGGGATGGGATGACTAATCCAGCCAATTTCGTTGAACATCGTAAAGCGATGATCCGCTTCAGCCGAATCGTGGGGGCACTGGCCTCAGCCTATCGTTTGAATCCGGATAAAAAATACGTACAGCAGGCCCTTCGCCATTTAAAGGCTTGGTTCGTGGATGCAGAAACGATGATGAATCCGAATCTTCTTTATGCTCAGGCTATACAAGGGCGTTTTACAGGGCGAGGAATAGGCATTATTGATACCATTCATCTGATGGAAGTTGCACAGGGCGTAAAGATATTTGAAAACGACCCCAATTTTCCACAGGCTGCTAAGGATGCCATACATCGCTGGTTTGCAATCTATCTACGCTGGCTTACAACGCATCAATATGGAATCGATGAAATGAATGCTGCCAATAACCATGGTACCTGTTGGGTGATGCAGGTCGCTGCATTTTCGAGTTTGGTGCAAGACACGGTATTACTCAACAGATGTGCAGATCGCTATGCGCACGTGTTATTGCCGAATCAAATGGAGTCTAATGGCAGTTTTCCGAGAGAATTGCAGCGGACAAAACCTTATGGATACGCGTTGTTTAATCTGGATGCGATGACCATGATCTGCCAGATTTTGTCCAAGACCAACACCTCCCTTTGGCAGTATACATTGTCAGATGGGCGGACAATAAAAACGGGTGTTGATTTTATGGTCCCTTATATTGCAGATAAAGAAAAATGGCCGTATCCGAAAGATGTCATGTATTGGGATCAGTGGCCAATTGCGCATCCGGCACTCGTATTTTCGGCAGAAGCTTACCAGAATAAAGACTATCTGCAGCTTTGGAAAAAGCTTGATCATGCACCTGAACAAGAAGAGGTTGTTCGAAATTTACCCATTCGCAACCCGATTATTTGGCTTTGATTTTCCTGGCTCTTTATAAAATAACTTAACCATTTCACCTTAAAAACCTACAGATAACATGAATGTTAATGCGACGTCTTTGCGAAGATATACCCTCTTTTTGCGCTTTCGAAATTTAAAAAGGCCATCCATTGCCAAAGCACTATTTTTGACGGGAATTCTGTGCGCTTTTCAACACGTTGAGGCACAGAGTACCAGGCAGCTGCAAAAAGCGTGGGGCCTTGCAGATCAACAAGCTCAACTACTTTATAAAGAATTGCAGCTCTTGAAAAAAAGGGATTCATCCTTGGTTTCGCCACGTACGCTTTCCACAGATAACGAACTGGTTGCTGTGAAAAGGGGGGACTGGACCAGTGGTTTTTTTCCTGGCGTCCTATGGTTTCTCTACGAAAAGTCGGGAAAACAACAATGGAAGGATCTCGCTTCGGAAACAACAAGGTCGATCGAGGCGGAGCAATTTAATGGTAAGACCCATGATATGGGCTTTAAGATCTATTGTAGCGTTGGAAATGGTTATCGCTTAACCGCAAATCCACAGTACCGGGAGGTGCTTGTACAGGCAGCCAAAACGCTGGCAACCCGTTTCAATCCAACAGTCGGCTGTATACGTTCGTGGGACCACAATAGCCACCGCTGGGACTTTCCGGTTATCATTGATAACATGCTCAATCTAGAATTGCTGTTTGAAGCAACCAAACTCACTGGAGACTCTACTTATTATCAGATCGCGGTGAGCCACGCCAACACAACGCTAAAAAATCATTTTAGACCGGATTACAGTACCTATCATGTGATAGACTACAACCCGAAAACAGGAGCAGTGCAGCATAAAAACACCCATCAGGGCTTAAGTGACGAATCGACCTGGTCGCGGGGTGAAGCCTGGGCACTGTATGGCTATACGATGTGTTACAGAGAAACCGGCGATCCGAAATATTTGCAGCAAGCCGAAAAAGTTGCACATTGGCTGTTTACACATCCTAATATGCCGAAAGACTTGATCCCTTATTGGGATTTCGATGCACCTCATATACCAAATGAACCACGGGATGTGTCGGCAGCGACAGTCATCGCATCGGGGCTGTTGGAATTAAGCACGTATAGCAACCAAGGAAAAGATTATCGTGCAAAAGCACAGACCATATTGGCTAACCTGATAGACCATTACATGTCGCCACCAAATAAAAATCGCGGTTTTATATTATTACACAGTACGGGATCGAAACCTTCCAATACCGAAGTGGATAAACCTTTGAGTTATGCCGATTATTATTTCTTGGAAGCACTGCATCGACAAGAAGAGCTGCAGTCCGGAAAAGTGCAATCGGATCTGGTCCGGAAAAATCCAGCGGGACAATTGATCTATTTTCCGGATGCACAGGGAAACGTCATCCCCGACTTTAGCCATGTGGGCTATCATCAAGGTGATCAAAAGCTGCCCAATGTTCCTGTCGTGGTTACGGTAAAACCCAGCATAAATGGCGATGATCAGCAAATTATACAGCAGGCTATCGATGCCGTAGCAGCAAAACCACCTGATAAAAACGGTTATAGAGGTGCTGTTTTGTTAAAAAAAGGCCTGTACACTATACCTGGGAGTTTGGAAATTCATGCCAGCGGTGTGGTGTTGAGAGGTGAGGGGGATGCCGAAGGACAAACCCTGCTTAAAGCAGCAGGCCAGCACCAACGGAGCTTATTGAAAGTTTCCGGTACGGGTAATTATACAGTGGATCAGGCTAGACAACAGTTTGTTAAGCCTGGCTATGGACCTGTAGGGGCTAACTATGTTCTGGTCGATCGTCCGAAGGAATGGAGAGTGGGCGAGCAGGTCCTCCTCTCGTATGAAATGAACGATGCCTGGATTGAAGCGCTTCGAATGAACCAGATTGAAAAAAGAGAAGGGACGAAACAGTGGACAGCGCGGGAATACAAGCTAAATTTTGAACGTACTATTTTAGCCATTCGAGGTGACTCTGTATTTTTTGATAATCCCCTGGTGATGGCGATTGATCCGAGGTACGCAAAAGTGGCCGTCATTCCCTACACCTTCGACGGGCGTATAAGTGAAGTTGGGATCGAAAATATACGGTTCGAGTCTGATTTTGTAAGTGATACGGACGAAAATCACGGCTGGATTGCAATTGATATGGATAAAATAACGAATGGTTGGGTGCGCAATATCACAGCGCGTTATTTTGGCTATGCGGCGGTGAGTCTTGGTGCTTTTGCCAAACAGATTACAGTAATGAAGTCGCGGTGTCTGGATGGAAAATCTCAAATTACAGGCGGGCGGAGGTATTCGTTCAATAATGACGGTCAGCTTAATTTATTTAAAGAACTTTATACGACGGAAGGTCGTCATGATTACGTAACAGGGGCCAGGACCCTCGGTCCGAACGTTTTAGCCTTTCTAGCGCGGAACGAACACATGCGGATATTGGTCCACATCATCGATGGGCTGTTGGAACCTTATACGATCAAATCGTAACGGATGGTGAAATTAATGTGCAGGATCGGGGTAATTGGGGGAGTGGACACGGTTGGGCTGGGGTGACACAAGTCTTATGGAATTGTACGGTCAAAAGTGCTGCAGTACAACAGCCCTGGACTTCTGGGCAAAATTTTGCCATAGGCGTAAAGGGAGAGAAAGTAGCTGGAAGATTGAAAAATAGAAACGCTGGTTATTGGGAAAATCAAAACCGGATAATGTCGATCGGCTCGCTTTATGAGCAACAATTAAAAGATCGATTAAAGTGATTCTTGTTCGTGTTTATTCAATGGAATGATTATTTTTATCATCCATTTCAATTATATACCTTATGATGCCACTACGTGTTTTTGTGCGCTGTTTTTGCTGTGCTTTAGCGTTAATTTCTGTTTTGCATGCGCAGGAAAAAAACTATCGTTTTTTACACTTGGATGTCAATGAAGGTTTGTCTCAGGGCAGCGTTTTCGCTATTGCTCAAGATTATTTGGGTTTTATGTGGATCGGTACCCGTGATGGCTTAAATAAGTACGACGCCAGAAAGTTTACGATTTACCGCAGCAATCCACAAGATAGCCTTTCCTTAGAGCACAACTTTATTCAAGCGATTACGGAAGATAACAAAAGGCGGCTTTGGATAGGGACAATGACAGGACTGAATTTATACAATCGTGCGTCAGACAATTTCATCCGTATACCCTTACCTACTGTGGAGAGTAGCAGTGGAAAAATGGATGTCAACGTTCATCAGATTTTTCAGGATTCCAAGGGCAAGATTTGGATTGCGACAAATATAGGCTTGTATAAGATTAAAGAGGGCCGGCATCTCGAAGCGGAATTGGTCTTCAATGAGATTACCGTTGAAAGAAGCCAGGGAAAAGAATACTATCGTAATTTTCGAACCGTGTATGAGGATCGCAGAAAGCGATTGTGGTTTTGTACTGATGATGCCATTGTACTCATGCAGGCCGCATCGAAAGATGGAAATAGTTTAAAGGTTCTACGGACTTACTTCAAAGAGAAATCAGTAGATAATAAAGTTAATCAACGGTTTCAGGCCGTATTGGAGGTTAGTCCAGGTATATTCTGGGTAGGCACGAAATATAATGGGATTCGGATTATCAATGAGCATACAGGAGAAATATCCTCGTTAACTGAAGCGGGCAATCATACAGGTTTGGCCAGTCAAGATGTACGGTCCTTAAAAAAAACAGTTGATGGAAAGATTTGGATCGGAACATTCAATGGCCTATATGTTTATCAAAATGGAAAACTGCTTTTTATTCAGGCAGACGATGGAAATCCCAATAGCTTAAGCAATAATTCCATTCGTCCTATATTTCAAGATAAGAGGGGATCTATTTGGATCGGAACCTATTTTGGAGGGGTCAATATCTATGACAAGGATATTCCCAATTTTCAGAATTTTACCCATCAAGCTAAACGCAATAGCTTAAGTTACAATGTGGTGAGCGCTTTTGTTGAAAATGGAATGGGAGAACTTGTAATCGGAACTGAGGGTGGAGGATTGAATTATTTTAATCGGCGTACGAATTCGTTTTTTAGTGAACGTCACGATAAAAATAACCTGAATGGCCTAAGTCATAACAATGTGAAGTCCATCTGTCTAGATAAGGGAGGGAACTTATGGGTAGGTACCTATGACGGTGGATTGAATTTAAGACGAAAGGGGCAACAAGGCTATGAACATTTTCGTTTCGATCCCAATGTAAGTAATGGCCTGGCAAACAATAATGTCTATGCAATCTTAGAGGATCGCAATGGCGATATTTGGATTGGCACGTTCGGTGGCGGACTACAGGTGCTTCGTAAAAACCAGAAAGTGGGATCTTTCCAGACATTTGATGTTGCAGGAAAGCAATTGAGCTCCAATATGGTGCGCGCTTTGCTAGAGGATTCAAAAGGTAATCTATGGATCGGTACTTCCAATGGGTTAAATCTAAAACTAGCCGGTACCGATAAATTTGTTTCCTTTCTAAATGACAAGAAAGATTCTCTTTCAATTAGCGGAAATGATATTGTGAGTATCCATGAAGATCGAAAAGGACAGATTTGGATCGGTACCTATATGGGTGGGCTCAATCGCTATCTTCCGGAGAAGAAAGCGTTCAAAAGGTTCAATGAACGAAATGGATTGCCGATCAACAATGTTTTTGCGATGCTGAGTGATCTGAAAAACAAATTGTGGTTGAGCACAAATACAGGAATTTCTTGTTTCGATCCTCTATCTGGTCACGTACGCACCTATACGAAGACCGATGGTCTTCCTGGCAACGAATATATTCAAAACGCAGCAGCAATGTTGCGGGACGGAAAACTTGCCTTTGGAAGTTTCTCAGGCTTCACCCTATTTAATCCGGATAGTTTAAGTGTCAATAATTATATTCCCCCCATTCAGTTTACGGAGCTGAAATTATTCAATAAAACAGTTCTCCCAGGTATTGATGCTGTTATTCCCAAAGATATATCCATGATGGATGAATTGATACTTGATCATAATCAGAATGTTTTTAGTCTGGAATTCAGTGTATTGAATTATGTTCATCCGGAGAAAAATCAATACGCGTATTATCTAAAAGGCTTTGATCAAGACTGGAATTATGTGAGCAATCCCGTGGCTACGTATACCAATTTAGACCCTGGTACCTACGAGCTTTGGGTAAAGGGGGCTAACAACGATGGGGTATGGAACGAAAAGGCAACGGTTTTGAAGATTAAAGTGCTGCCAGCACCCTGGAAGACATGGTGGGCCTATAGCGGCTATTTTCTTCTTTTTGCTGCGGCCAGTTTTTTGGTTATCCGATTTTTTCACGGTCGGAATAAATTGAAACAGGACCTTTTGATTCGGCAAATAGATTCGGAAAAACAGGAGGAGCTCCATGAAGCAAAACTGAATTTCTTTACCAATATCTCCCATGAGTTCCGTACGCCATTGTCATTGATTATCGGACCATTAAATCAATTAAAAGGCGATCGATCGCTTTCAGCGTATGCACAGGAGCACCTTGGTTATGCGACGAGAAATGCCGATCGGTTGATGAACCTGGTCAATCAGCTGCTTGATTTCAGAAAACATGAAGGTGGAAAGATGAAATTGTTTTGCCAAAAGGTTCATCTTGCTACGTATTTGGAAAACATTCGCCAGAATTTTCACTTTATTGCCGAGAAAAATAATATTCAGTTTTTCCTGGATAATAAGGTAAGTCCTGATTATGTTGCCGCTTTAGATCCGGAACAATTTGAAAAAGTCCTTGTCAATTTGATTTATAATGCGTTTAAATTTACGGACAATGGGGGTAAAATAAAGATACAGGTTGAGCTAGAAGGAGAAGGCGATTTGGAGAAATTGCTTGTTTCCGTTTGGGATTCCGGGCGTGGAATCCCACCAAAAGATATCCCTTTTGTATTTGAACAATTTTATCAGGCCAATACAAAAGGCTTGTCGGCTACCAATGGTGGAATAGGTTTGGCGCTTTGCCGTTCCATTATACAGTTGCACGGTGGAAAACTCACTGTTGAAAGCAATATGGCACAGGAAACGGTAGACTTCAATACGGTATTTCGGATCAACCTGCCCCAGGGGGCTGTCGTCATCGAAGAGCTACTGGTCTTAGCGGATACTGCAGGGACGATGGGCTCGGACCCAACGGATGCCGGTGTGCCAGCGATGGATGTTACAAAAACAGCAATTGATCGTCCCACAGCAGATGAAGATAAACCCATCATACTTGTTGCCGAGGACAATGTGGAGCTGCGCTGTTTTCTATGTGAAAATTTACGGAAAAAATATATTGTTTTAGAAGCTAATGATGGAATTGAGGCCTTGGAATTGGTACAAACAAGACAGCCCGATATTATCATTTCAGATGTAACGATGCCCAACTGCGACGGAATCACACTTTTGCAGCAGATTAAAAATGATAGCAGTTCAAATCATATTCCTGTGATTCTTTTGACAGCCCGTACAGCTGATCCTTATATCACAGAGGCGTTTGAAATCGGTACAGATGATTACATTACCAAACCCTTCAGTATGCCGCACCTCATTCAGAAAATCTCTAATATCATACAGACGCGGAAACGTCTGGAAGAAAAATTTGTACAGCATTATCTTCTTGGAGCGGAGGGGACAGATCTGCCCGAAAGAACTCGTTTCTTGGATCAGGTATTGAAGATTGTTGAAGAAAATCTGGGCTGCGAAGATTTTGGGGTACAGGATCTTACCAAAGCCATCGGTGTGAGCCGCTCTGTTTTGTACCGCAAGATTAAGCAACAAACGGGACTGAATTTGGTTGAATTTATTAATATGGTCCGTCTCAAGAAAGCAGCCTATATTTTGGTGAATGATACGGGTTTGAGTATCAGTGAGGTGGCTTATCAGGTCGGGTTCAGTGATCCAAAATATTTTAGCAAAACATTTAAGAAATTCTATAAGGAGAGTCCACGTACCTATGTTGAAAAATTCGGTGTCAAGGAAAACAGCAATTAATACGAATAAGCCGGAGTCTTCCTGAGTCGGTCAGCATCAGCAGCCCGGAAAGCAGACTGAAGGTTTTTTTGTTCAAAAAAAAAGGTTTTCAAACGGGGAGAATGAAAACCTTAAATAACCAATTATAAACCTAAATTATGATGCTACAAATATAGTTGTTTTTAATACTATTTAAAAATAATTCAACTTTTAAGTATTGTTTTGTAGTTGTCCAGCTACAGGTTAATATTGCCTTGTCGCTGGAAGAACCTGGGCATAGCTTACAGGCTTTTGACCAACTTATGAATAAGGGATAGCGTGACCAATCCCAAGAGCGCAAATATGCCATAACCTAATCCAATCTGAAACTGCGAAGAGGGGTTTACCAAGCTTACGGTGATGTAACTGAGTGAAGAGGTTAGCAGGTAGGTAATTCCGCCAACCAGTCCGCCGGCGATACCTGCCGACAAAGGAAACCTACCCAAACAGTAGCTGAAATAATTGTTAAAAATAAATCCTGCAGTACAATGTACAGCAAATGCGAAAAATGTTAATGTATAGAGGTTTGACAGATAAGGTGAAACCATCAGCATACATAAAATCAGGCTAATCTGAATGAAGTTGGCAATTCTCAACTTTGGAACCAAGGCTCTTTTAATAAGGGCTTTACCAATAAAACCACCACACATCCAAGCTAAGCCCATAATTAGCGAGGTATAGCCGGTTGTAATCGCACTATAGCCCAGTTGATGTTCAATAAAAAAGGGACCACTGAGATTGTAGAACATGACAAGACCGTAGGATATACCGCACATGACTATACCGAACGTAAAATCATTGCTTTTAAGCATCATTTTAAATTCGCCAATCAGGTAGTTGATATGGAGTGGTTTCTTCTGTTTGATTGTTTCGCCAGAAAAGATCAGTTCAAGGATGAAAAGTACAGCACTGTAAACGGCCAGAACCATAAAGTTAGAACGCCAACCAAATTGTGTCTGAAGGTAGCCGCCAATAAAAGGAGCGACAATCGGCCCGATTGACCAGACGATGGTCATAATGCTGAGGTAGTGCTTGCGCTGTTCACCTTCGTAGACATCCACAAAATAGGCTCTTTTTGAGATGACCACAAATGCCGATAAGATGCCCTGTAGGATACGCATCAGGTAAACAACCCAAATATCTTGCGTGCTTGCTGTAATCCAGAAACTGACAATGAAAAGGAAAAGTGATATCAGGTTGATGCGATATCTTCCCCAAGCGTCAACCAACGCTCCTGTAAAGAACTGAGCAACACCATAGCTGATTAGAAAAAGCGAAAGGGTTAGCTGGATTTTGCTTTCATTCAAGCCAAGCTCCTGAGCCATTTGTGGCATCGACGGAAGATAAATATCGGTCGCAAGTCCCGTAATCGGAACAAGTGCAAATGCTAGTATCGTCGGGATAAAAGATTGCTGTGGTTTAGTGTTTTTTTCCATCCTGTAATTATTTAAATTTCGCGTCTCTATGGACGTTCATGCAGCCAGCCACTTTTTTCTATTTGACCTGCTAAATATGATGTGGACAAAAGTAGCTTCATTGCCTGTTTCGAAAGATATAGAATTCAAACAAATTATTGTGAAAATCAAACAGGCTTATTGCGGTAGGCTAAAGGTGGTATACCAGCATGTTTTTTGAAATAATTACTGAAGTTTGCCGGTTCTTCGAAACCTAAGGCATAAGCGATTTCATTGATATTCCAGCTGCTATGTTGGAGGAGGGCTTTTGCTTCCTGTGTGATGCGTAGTGCGATGAGTTCTTGTGTGGTTTTTCCTGTATTTTGTTTCAAAGCCCTGTTTAGCGAATTGACATGGATATTGAGCTGCTGTGCATAATCCGTTGCATTTTTAAAACGAAGCAAATTTTCGGTGTCAATCGGAAATTGGCGTTCCAGTAGCTCTAAGAAAAGATGGGAAATACGCTGATTGGCGTTTTGGTAAGGTGATATTCCCTCATTTGGCGCTAGTTTTAATGTTTCTAAAACGAGTAACTGCAACTGATTCCGGATAATTTCATATTTGAACGAAAAATCAGATAGCAGTTCCGCATTGATGCGCTGAAAAATGTGATTGAAAAGATCGACCTGTTCGTCCGTTAAGAAATAGACGGGGCTACCACTCGGATTGAAAAAATGGCTTTCGAGGATGTTGTGGTTGTAATGTTTGTCCTCCTGAATGAATTTTTGTGTAAAAAGACAGAACCATCCTTTTTGATCGGGATTGTCTGTTTCCCAAGAGTAGGGAACAAGCGGACTTGAAAATACAAGCGCTGGACGGTCAATAGGGATCCATTGATCGCCATAATGCAGTTGACCCTCGCCGATCATAAGGGATATTTTGAAATAATCTTTTCTATTGTACGGTGATTTTAAGGGACAATGCTCACGAGAAAATACGTTAAAATGAGAAATTTGTTCGGGCGAGGAGCCTATTGGGTAATTGGATTCTCGAAATACCCGTTGATAGAAATCAATTATATTTTCAGAAGTTGTCATGACGCAAAGTTATAAAAATCAAACCTTTTGTTGTGCGCGAGATTCCTCCCGGTCAGTCATTGATTGGTAAAATATGAACTGGAGCAAAAAGGAAGGTCCCATCACCTCGTTAGCTATGACTAGCCCGGGTGATGAGACCTTTGAGAGGGAACCGATTGTTATAAAAGGAAGCGACTATTGGGATCTAGATTTAAGAAACTCCTTGACAAATTCATCGTCGTTTAAGTCAGGGTAGTCTTTATATACACGATCAATTTCTTCTTGCTGTCCGATGGAAAGGTTTTCGTCGGGGTTCAGACACCAGATACCTTTCATCAAACCTTGTCTACGGAGCACCTCATGTAAGCCTGGTATACAGCCATGGAATGCATTTGCTGGGTCAAAAAATGCGGCATTACTGTCTGTGACAGCAATCGCTTTGCTTAGGAGATGGCTCGCATGGAGGTTATTGGGGTTCTGTTTGTATGATTTTATTTCCCGAAGGAGCTCAACGGCCTTTGCCGTCCAAACGGCCCAATGACCTAGTAAGCCACCTTTAAATTCTATGGAGACGTTTTCTCCAGCTACGGGGAAATTATACACGCTCATCAGATCGTTGACAATATTGTCATCATTGCCCGTGTACATGGCAATTTGATCTCGCCGGCTGGAGTTGGCTATAGCACGCATAACGTCTAATGTCTGGTAGCGGTTGAAGGAGGCGCACTTGATGGCGACGACGTTGTCGATTTCGGCAAACTGCTGCCAAAAGGAATAAGAGAAAATACGGCCACCAACGGCAGGTTGAAGATAGAATCCAAAAACAGGAATAATAGCTGCTATTGCTCTGACTCGATCTAATATTGCATTTTCAGTCCAGCTTTGGAGTCCGCCCATACTCAAAAGTCCGATATCATAACCGTATTGAAGTGCCGTGTTTGCCTCCTGTACCGCTTGTTCTGTGGCGCCGCAGATGCCCGCAATTCTGATAAATGGTCGTTGGAGCTCAGCTTTATCGACTTCTTCGCTGGCCCATCGCAACACGGTTTCAAAAAGATTGATCTCAGGGTCCCGGATTTCAAACTGGGTTGAATGTACAGCGACAGCGATTCCGCCCGCTCCACTGGCTATGTAATACTGGGTCAGGAGTCGTTGATTCGCTTCGTCAATGCTGCGGTCCTCATGGAGGGCGAGGGGGTGCGCCGGAATGACCGTCCCTTCCCAAAGCAACTGTTGTAATTTGTTGTCTAAAGTTTTCATTAGAATTTTCCTTTTCGTTCTTGAAAGTGCGTGTCTTTGTTCCATAGTTCGCCACCTTGGATCAACCATTTGGCTGTAATGTCTATCGCTTCCCGTATGGTTGTCTTCGGGTAGCCAAATAAACGATGGCATTCGGAAGCGTTGTTTAGTAAAGCAGTTCCGGCGGGCTCATTCACAAAGATGGGCCTAGTGTTGAAATGCTCAGCAAAGCGCTCTGCGATCCATCGTGTAGAAAGAATTTCAGGCCCCGTGACATTCAGTATTTTGGCCGGAGACTGACAGTGCAATAATGATCTTAAGGCAATTTCGTTGGCATCTCCCTGCCAGATGACATTGACGTTTTCGGTTGTCAAATCTATTGGGAGCTGCCCTTTGACCGATTTGGCAATTTCGACGAGCACACCGTAGCGAAAATCCACCGCATAATTCAATCGGTAGATCAGGGTAGGTGTACCATTTTTCTTCGAAAAATACTCGAATATGCGCTCGCGTCCCAAGCAGGATTGTGCGTATTCACCGACAGGCTCAGGAGTTCTTTCCTCGGAAACGCCGCCATTGCTTATCGGCACAAAGGGCAGTACGTTACCCGAAGAAAAAGCAACAATGTTGGAGTCTCGAAAATGAGAAGCTACCATTCCGGGAAGATAGGTGTTCATTGCCCAGGTGAAATCTTCATTTCCTGTGGTGCCGAACTTATGTCCTGCGAGGTAAATGACATTCGGAACCTGTGGAATCTTTTTGAGTTCTTCCTCATTCAGCAGCTCGCAGGCGATGGTCTCTATGCCTAGATCTTCCAGTTCCTGTTGGAGTTCCTTGGTTGAAAAACGCGAAACACCAATGACCTTTTTGTCTATTCCTGCAGCTTGAATAGCCCGCATGGCTAGTTTTGCCATGCTTGGCCCCATTTTTCCGCCAATACCTAGGAAAAGGATATCACCTTGTATCTTTTTTATATCTTCAATTAGATCTAATGATGGTGCAAGTATTTGCTGTTCCAATTCCGCTAAATTGTTATGGTCCATGTCTGAATTATTTGATTAAATTATAGAAATTACTAAAAGCAAGAAAAACGAGTAAGAGAAGTCCGAGGATTGCCCATAACCTTGTTAGTGGGCTGTTTCTGAGCGCACCCATAATTTCTTTGTCGTTTGCGATCAGAAAGAGGATAATGCCAATAAAGGGAACAAGAAAAATGGTGATGCTTTGGGCAAAAACAATAAGCTCCAAGGGGAGATTTCCGAAGATCAGTGCGATGGCAGACCCAAAAATCATGACCAAAGAAATAAAGAGTTTCACTTTGGGGTGATTGAGATTGTTGCCGAAGCCAAAGGTATCGCCCAGTAATGAACCGCCTAATACAGCATTGCCGATCAAGGAAGAAAAGGAGGCGCCGAAAAGACCGATAAAAAAGAGGTGTGAGGCGTAGCTTCCCAAAAGCGGTTCCAATGCACGGCCCATCTCAGCGGCAGAACTCAATTTGATGCCTTGCGGATGAAGGGTATTTGCAGCGCAGACCATCACGGCAGCACTCATGATCCCGAGTATAATGATGCCGATTCTGCTCCCGACTATTTGCCGTTCCGAAGTCTGCTTGTTGGACGACAGTTTTCTTCTTGACTGCACAAGATAACTTTGATAAAACGCACCCACAATCGAAAAGCAAGACGCTGTGAAAGCAATAATTAAACCCATTGATAAAGGCGGGAGGCTTGGAATAAAACCTAAGAAAAAGTCCTGTGCAGACGTCTTTGTCATTATGGCTGTGGATAAAAAAGCAAATAGCATAAGGATAATAAGTGCTAGCATCAGTTTTTCCAGTAGCGCATAGAAAGACTTGAAGAACAACAGTAAAATGCCGATGACATTAAAAACGATGATCCATATTTTGGGGTTTGTCCCCGTTGCTTCCGAAACAGAAATGGAGACCCCTGTGGCATTTCCGGATTGAAAACAGGTTGCGACAAGGAAGATTCCGAGGCCAATGATGATGGCGGTTGTTTTACCAAATTTCTGGCGAATCAAGGTAAGTAAAGATTCGTCTCTCGCAATGCCGATACGTGCCGCCATATTGGTGAAAACCATCATAAAAAAGATCGCGACGACGACAACCCATAATAGGGCGAAGCCATAATCTGCACCCATTTTTGATGTGATGGTCATTTTGCTGGGCCCGAAAACCAGGGCGGCGGTAATGATGCCGGGACCTAAGATGGATAGCCAATTTTTAAACAAAGAGGGTTTTGGCTCGAGGTTATTTTCCATGAGATTTATCGTAATGAGGTTAAATGCTGTTGGTTGATTTTAGGTGCAGAATTTCCAAAGTGTGTACGGATATAATTGGTAATTTCAATGACCTCTTCATTTTTCAGGAATGAAAAAGATGGCATTGCGCTCTCGTATTTGACCTTGGCTATTGTTTTGTCTTTCAGTCCGTGGAGGATAACCCGCAATAAAGGTGCTGGGTCGCCTTTGACAAGAGATGAATTGGCTAATGGGGGGAAGGTGTTTGTAAGTCCCTTTCCATCTGCTTTATGACAAGATGCACAATACGCTTCGTATAAGGCTTGACCACTTTTGGTCGGGGAGCTGACGGCGTTGGCTGCAACGGGCTTAATCATTGGCGCAACGGCTTTATCGGTAATGCGGAGTCGGTAGATCACGTCGTCATCGGGTTTTGGAAACCCCTTTTGTGGATTCCAGTCCCGGTTGCTTGAACAGAAATAAATGTCCCCATTGGGTAAGGTCAATACGGATCTTAGCCGGCCAAGTTGATCTTTGAATAGGATCTTCTCATCGACGATCTGCTGCCCATCGGCAGATAATTTTAGGATACGTAGAGACTGATTTTTTAACGTCGCAAGCAATAAGCTATGTTGCCATTCAGGGATAACGTTGGAACCGTAATAGGCCATACCAGATGGTGCAACGACTGGAGTCCACGATTTAATAGGTTCCTGTCTTGGGGACTTTTTGGCGATAGCTTTTTCCTTTTCCGTGTCAATCATGCCTTCGATCTGTGGCCAGCCATAATTTTTTAGCGGTTGGATCAGGTTGATTTCATCTTCGATGGCATCGCCATGTTCGGAGGTGTAAATTAAGCCTTTTGCATCATGGGTAAGTCCTTGCATGTTTCGAAATCCCCAGGCATATACATAGCTGTTTTTAATTGGATTGTCTTTGGGAATGCTCCCGTCGAGATTGAGGCGTAAGATTTTACCGTTTAATGAGCTGCTGTCTTGTGCGAAGGTATCACTTGCGGCATCTCCTGTAGCCCAATATACTTTTTTGTCTGTCGAAACAATAACTCGGGAGCCGTTATGTCCCGTGTTTCCGGGGATCTGTAAAAGCAATTTTGGGTTTGACAACTTGCCTGCCGTATTATAATCGTAGCGATATAGGTTGGAAAAAATAAGGCTATCTTTTTTGCTGGTGTAAGAAAGGTAAAGATAAGCTTGCTGCTGTTCCGGCTGATAGAGCGCCATTCCCAAGAGTCCCAGGGTGCGCTGATGGTATACGTCGGTCAGGCTGTCCACCAAAGTAACAACTTTTGTTTTTGTATCCAGTCTTCGTATACTTCCTCCGATTTCAGAAAACAGAATGGCGTTATTGACCCGGTCATATTGTAAATCCCAGGGCACATGGAGTTTTGTAGCTTCTTTGGTTAGCGCTAGTATGCTGTGCTCCAGTTGGATGTTATTTATGGGTTTACGTTCTCCTTCTGTCTCGGAAGAACAGGAAGAAAGCAGCGGGATCAGCGATACAAGCCAAATAGAGGTTTGTTTTTTCATATAGGATCTACGGTTATTCCTTTGATTTATGTGGTTAGTCAAATGTAGTTGAATAAAAATAAATATACAAAAAATAAGTTAAATTGTATACAAAAATATTTTATCGGCCTAAGGTAAATACGATTTAGTTTATAATCTGGTGGGCAAAAATGTGGTATTATAGATTTGTCACGAACTTGTTAGCAGGGCTATTTTTGTAAAAAAGTGAAAAAAATATTGAATTGTATACAAAAAATATATATTATTGTATTCACTATGATAAAGTAAAGAAGAGGAATTGCGATCGCATAGGGGTCGAAAATTATTTTTCTTAAAAAATACCAATAAACTAAAGAGCTTATAAATCATTTATTTAACCACTTTAACCTGAGTATTCATGATACTAAAGCAGATTAAAATCCGGGATGTAATAAACAGGAGTTGCCTGTTGGTAGGGCTACCTTTTATTTCGATGGCTGCATTGGCAAATGTACCTTCTTCCCCTAATAATGGAAAGATTCCGATCTCGGATGTTCTAAATCCTTCGCCGGGTTTAGCTAAATTTCAGCAGCAGCTTGTCGGGCAGGTGCTGGACGCCAAAGGGCAGCCACTGTCCGGTGTGGAAGTGCGTAACCTTAAAAATGCAACTGTTACCGTTACGGATCAAGAAGGCCGTTTTAAATTAACGGGTTCGGTTTCAGATCAGATTCAATTTCGGTTAATCGGTTTTAATACAAAAGTGGTGTCGGGGAAAGACGTGCAGGCTTTGGTGCTTGATGCGAGCGAAAATGCGCTGGATGAAGTGGTTGTGGTGGGGTATGGTAAGCAGAAAAAAGGCAACTTGACTGGTGCAGTGGCCAGTGTCAATTTTGACCAATCTACTTCAAGCCGGGGGCTTTCCAATGCCTCGCAGGCCTTACAGGGTGTTATTCCCGGTTTGGCCGTAAGTCAAAACTCAGGGATGGCCGGAAATAATGCAGCGGATCTTTTGATCCGGGGCTTGGGGACGGTCAATAGTGCTGGACCGCTGATCGTGGTCGACGGGATGCCCGATGTCAATATGAACCGTGTGAATGTGAATGATATTGAAAGTGTGACCGTGCTAAAAGATGCTTCTTCCGCTGCTGTATACGGTTCCAGAGCGGCCAACGGGGTTGTATTGATTACGACAAAGTCTGGTAAAAGAAACAGTAGGACGGCTATTTCCTTTAGTGCCAACAAATCGCTGGTGAAACCTACCCGCTCTTTTGATTTTGTTAATAATTATGCAAAAGCAATGACGGCTACGCAAAGGGCCCAGGCTTATAATACCGCTGCATCTGCATTCAATTTTAAAAATGGAACGATCGACGAATGGTTGGCTTTAAGTATGATCGACCCGAGATTGTATCCAAGTACCGATTGGTGGGATGTTATTCTTCGCAATGGTCAAAGCGGGAATTATAATGTTTCCATTAATGGGGGGACTGAAAATAACAATTACTATTTGTCTGTGGGTATGCTGGATGAGAAGGGGATACAGATCAATAATGATTTTAAACGTTATAATGCTGCATTTAACTTCGAAACAAAAGTAACCAATACCATCGGTGCTGGGGTCCGGTTCTCCGGAAATTGGTCCGATTACCGGTATAACTACGAGGATGGTATGACTGCCAACTCAACAAGTGGAATGGATTTGTTTACCTCGCCAGCAGGTATATTGCCTTATGATCCTATGACCGGTTTTTATGGTGGAGCAATGTCTTACAATGAAAGCCCGCAGGCCAATAATATTTATGCGGATTACATGACGCGCAACCAGAACCACATGAATCAAAAGCAGGCTCTGGTGAATGGTTATTTAAACTGGAAGCCGTTCAAAGGGTTTGAGGCTAAAGTGGATTATGCCCTAAATTATGACACGCGTTTTCAATGGAAGGCAGATATGCCGACAAAATTGTATAACATCCGGACAGGATTGTCTATCCGGGATCTTGTGCCAACAAATGATGGGATCTATAATACAGACCGGAACAATTACAAAACACAGCTGAACTTCAAGTTGAGTTATGATCATAAGTTCGGCGCTAATCATGATTTCTCTGCTTTGGCCGTGTATTCCGAAGAATATTGGAACAATCGTGTTTTGGCGGGTAGTCGCTTAGATCGTTTGCATCCTAGTTTACATGAAATCGATGGTGCATCTGAAGATGTACAAAATGTGTCGGGATCATCATCGGCGGAAGGTTTACGTTCTTATATCGGACGATTAAATTATACAGCCTTTGGAAAGTATATGTTTGAAGGGAACTTCCGGGTAGATGGTTCTTCGCGTTTCTTGCCGGGCGATCAATATGGTTTTTTTCCTTCCGCGGCAGTGGGGTGGCGGATCTCAGATGAGGCGTTTATGTCGGCATTTAAGGAGAAGATTAGCCTGAGTTCGGCTAAATTTAGAGCTTCTTATGGTTCATTGGGTAATAATAGTGGTGTAGGCTTGTATGAGCAGAAACAATCTTTGGTGTCCAGTCCCTACTATCTGATTGACAATAGTACAGGAACAGGGTCTGTTGTCAAGGGGTTGATCAATAAAAAACTGATCAACTATGACCTTACCTGGGAAAAGACACGTGTGTTTAATTTGGGCTTGGACCTTGGGTTCTTTAAAAATAAACTGACGGCCGAGTTGGATTACTACGAAAGAAAGACGATCGGTATGAACAGACCTTCGGATGTATCGATGCATCTGACGGGTTTATTTGCTGCTCCGCGACGCAATATCGGCGATATGATGAATAAAGGGCTGGAAGCAAATGTGACCTGGAATGATAGAAAAGGTGATGTGGGTTACATGCTGAACTTTAATGTGGGCTACAACAAGAACAAGCTATTGTCTTGGAATGAGCAGTTGCAAAGAGGTTCGGTATTTATTGATATGCCTTATAATTTTATCTATGCTTTCGAATCGTTGGGCATTGCGCAGTCTTGGCAGGATGTCTATAATGCAGTTCCTCAGGGGGCTTCTCCGGGAGATATTTTGTTGAAAGATGTCAATGGTGACGGCAAATTGGATGCGAATGACCGCGTGGCATATCCCGCTTACCAATTGGGTAGGCCAAAGGTAAATTACGGATTTAGAGGTTCTGTTGACTACAAAGGTTTTGATTTCTCTTTCCTGTTGCAGGCTGCTACCGGACGAAAAGAATTTTGGATGAACAAAGCGAATTCAAATTTTTTAGGGACGGCAAATCAGGCGATTACGGAAGATCAGTGGAATAATATGTGGAGCCTGGACAATCGCGATGCCGATTATCCTAAATTGCTTCCAAGTACATTGGGATCAACGAGTCCAAATGCATACTTGAGTACATTTTGGTTGCAAAACATGTCTTATTTAAGGGTTAAAAATCTGCAGCTTGGCTATACTTTTAAGAAAGAATTACTGATGAAGCTGGGGATCCAGAAGTTACGTGTATTCGGTTCGGTAGATAACTTGGCGGTTTTGACGAGTTTTAAAGGCTTAGATCCGGAGAAAAGTACCTATACCAATGATGCCTATCCGATGACGAAGAGTTTTGTGGTTGGACTGAATGTAGACTTATAATATTTGAACTTATGAAATCGATATATAACATCGTGTTTATTTCTTCTTTGTTGCTTCTTGGTTTATCCGCGTGCCGCAAAGATTTGTTAAATCAAAATCCAACAACAACGCCAAGCTCTGAAACGTTCTGGGTGGACGAAAATGACGCGCTTGCTGCCTTAATGGCGAACTATTCGATATTTAGACCTTGTTTTGATCGTGACTATCATTTTGATGGTCATGGTGATTACCTGAAGGTGTACAATACCGGTGCGGCGCCTATTTCATTAACGGTGAATAGTCCGATGAATTATGGTTCCGGTGCGTCGGCAATGTATAGAGCATTGTATGGATCTATATTCAGTTCCAACTTTGTGATCGAAAATACCAATGCGCGCTTGCTGCCCGTAGCAAAAACTGATGCTGTAAAACAGACCTTGGAAACAATCGTGGCGGAAGCCAAATTGCTGCGTGCCATTGCCTACTTTAGACTGATTTCCTTATGGGGCGATGTACCTTATTTTTATAAATCGGCACCGGCGCCTGCAGAGGCTGATACGGTGCGTAGAATGCCTATTGCGCAGCTGAAAGATTCCATTATGGCTGATTTAAATTACGCTGTGGACAAATTGCCGAATAAGGGGGCTGCAATTGGTCGTGCCGGTAAGCCTGCCGCGTTGGCCTTCCGTGGTAAGTTTCAATTGTACTGGGGTTCGTGGAAGAAAAATGGATGGCCCGAATTGGATGGATTTGTGCAATCTGCTGCCGACGCTAAGTCGGCCTATACGGCGGCAGCTGCGGATTTTAAGCGTGTGATCAATGATTTTGGTATCAAAATGTTTAGAAATGGTGACCCAGGTTCATGGGGTGAATTGGGGAAGGCAGATGTGCTCCCAAATTATTACTACATGTTTATACCTTCTACGGGCAACTTGAGTCAAGATGAGGAAATGGTCATGGTGCTTACCCATGGCGGTGTGGGTACAAAACAGAGTGAGGAATATCAACGTGTGTGGACTGGGCCATTGGTGTCTTTAGGGCAGAACCAAGCTATTCCGCGTTATGAATTGGCCGACCGTTATCAATCTACCATTACGGGAGATTTCTTGCCCAAGATGGTTCAGCTAGATCCAGTGAAAAATCCGGCAGCACGTACAACAGCAAATTCAGCGGTGAACCCTGAGTCGTACCGTAATCGCGATTATCGCATGAAAGCGACTTTGTTGTGGGATTATGAACTGATTATGGGTATGAGCCCTACGGAGACGACAGGTTATATTCCTTTTGTCTACAAAACTTGGGGTGCTGCGGTGACGGTTAACGGTGTCTCTTACAAAACTTCCTTCACCGATAATACCACAAATCTCTCGGGATTACAATCGCGTAAATTTGTGCGCAATTATGGTGGTGTGGCACGTAGTGACGGAAATTACAATTGGCCTTTGATGCGCATTGCAGACGTGTATCTGATGTATGCTGAAGCGACCAATGAGATTGGTGGTCCACAGGCGGATGCGATTGATTTGGTTAATAAGGTCAGGCGCCGTGGTAACTTGCCCGCGCTTGCTGGTGCTAAAACCGCTTCTCGTGATGCTTTTTTTGATGCTATAGAACAGGAAAGGATTGTAGAGTTGTTTGGTGAAGGACAGCGTGCCTTTGACCTGCGGAGATGGCGTAAACTGGAAACCGTATTTGGTAAGCCTTATGGTGATGGGAAATGGTTCCAGGATAGTTTTGGGAATAATTGGGAGCGCTTTTTCTTCAATGAGTCTGAGTTGACTTATCAAAAGTGTTATATCTATCAAATCCCGGAAACAGAACGTTCGCGGAATCCGAATTTAACACAAAATATACCTTGGAAATAAGATGGTAACACTTGACTGTAATAAGATGAAATATACATTATTTTTAATCGGCATGCTGTTCGTTAGCTTGTCCGGTTGTAAGGATGATTATCCAATGGATGAGGATGGTTTGTTGATCACGACCAGGTCGGAATGTTATGTCAGTAGTTTTGAACTGTTGGGCGCCGATTTTCAGACGGTACGGACCAAAGCTGCCTTGGTAGATACCGTTGAGCAAACCATAAAAGTGGAGGTGCTCTTTGGTACGGATTTGAAAAATCTATACCCACAGTTTTCATTGGTCACCGATGCGGTATTAGATCCTAAAATTTTAGGAAAACAAGATTTTTCCAATTTGGATACGCCACGTGAATGGACTGTTGTGTCTGGAAATAGAAAGGTTCGTAAGACGTATAAAGTTTATTTGACAGTACAAAAATAAGTAAGCTGATGAAAACAAATTATTTAAAAATAGGGCTACTGTCCATTGGATTTGGGCTCTTGCTGTTAGGTTCTTGTAAAGAAGAAGCTTATGAAATTCCAAAAGCAAAAGATGGTTTGCAAAACGATATCATTAAGCGCTCTTTAGGGCCAAATGTGGTTGGTGCTACCATAGACTTTGCTTATGCGGCGGCGATATTACCAGATCAGGGGAAGCTCACATCGATCGCTGTGGAGGCTAGCATTGCGGGTGATGAGGGTACTGTGCTTGAAAACAAATCGTACTACACCAGTAGTACGGGGGCAGATGTAGGTGTGGTCGTTGGCGACCCCGCGACAGTAAATGGGAATAGCACGGAGGTGAAATTTACAAAAGACACCTCGGCTTCAACGCTGCGTTATAGCTACAAAATACCGGCAGCAGCAAAAGGCAAATCGGTTACGTTTACATTCAGGGCGAGGTCCAGTAATGGGCAGGAAATTGCGTTGAAGACCGAAGCGTATGCGATTCGTAATATGGATATGGCCTTAGATTTGATCGGGAAAGATGGGGCAGCCTGCTTTTTTTCTGTAGCAGATCTAAAATGGTATACAGCAACGGAAGCTGCAGCAAACCCGGATAAAATTGATTTGATCTATTTGTACCGGCCATTGCCAACGGTGACTTATGCACATTCATTGGTTGCTCCCACGACGGATGCCAGTTATTTGCCGAGCTTCACCTTACCTGTCGGGCTGACAAATAAAACGAAGATCGTGAAGGCTTGGACCGTGCGCGATCAACAATTGGCACGATTGCAATACAGTGTATTTGTGGACGATGTGGATTTGAAAGACAAATCGTTTATCGATGCGCCGGATTTTGCCATTAATTTAAAAGCTGAATCAGGACTATGGCTGCAAACGGCAGATGGTAAATACAATGCTTATGTATTTGTCAATAGCGTAAATAATACCACGAAAGAAATGAAGATCAGTGTAAAAAGGTTGCAAGTAAAATAAGGATATGGGTGCAAGGATATGGCTTAAAGTTAAATGTACTATGCTAGGGGTCGCTTTTATGGCGATCCTTGGAGTGTCCTATGGGCAGCAGGCAAAGATTACTTCGATAAAGGGAAATGGGCAGAGGTTGCAGGTGCAGGTAGACGTTCCGACCGCTGGTGTCTATACCTTGGTTTCAGAAGGTGAGGTTACCGATTTGGATAAAATTAAGGCTGCGGATAAAACAGGTATGATGACGCTGTACGCGATGATTGATGTTCGCGCCGCCCGATCGACCAAACGGATCGTATTCGACAGCTTTAAAGGTGCGAAGCAAGATCTTGGTAAATTTTATTTTGGGAAAGGGAAGCAGACGGTCGGCATGCAATTGCCAGCTAATTTTAAAATTAAAGCTGTTTCGATGAATGCCTTTGTGCCTCCAGTTGCACCAGCTGCAGCGGAAAATTATAAACCAAAGATTGTTCCACCTGCAGGTCATCCCAGATTATGGGTTAATAAAGAATCTTTGCCGCTTGTTAAAGGGCGGCTGGAAGAGGCGGAGCATCTGGAAGCTTGGGGAAAAGTGAAAACACTTGCGCAGCAACCTGTTCAATTTATTTTTGATCCGAATAAGGAAATGTTTTACGATGAAAAGCTCGAGCGTGCTATTGAATCAAAAGCGTTTTATTACCTCATGTCCGGTGACGAAAAAATAGGTCAAGAGGCGGTCAGACTGGCGGATCAGTACTTGACGATGTTGGAGTTCGGGAATGTATCCTATGGTGATATTACACGCGAGCTGGGACGTGCAATTTATACGGGTGCACTGGTGTACGACTGGTGCTACTCCTTATTGGATGTACGCGTTAAGGCCAACCTGCATAAAAATATGATGCGTCTGGCGCAAGATATGGAAATCGGCTGGCCTCCCTTTTTTGGTATCGAAAGTATTATCAATGGGCATGGGAATGAGGCGCAGGTGTCGCGCGATCTGCTGGCAATGAGTATTGCTTTATATGATGAGGATCCTGTACCTTACAAATATACTTCATATTCGATATTGGAAGAGTTGGTGCCTATGCGCAAGTTTGAGTATCAGTCTCCGCGCCATAATCAAGGTGTTGATTACGGTGGCTATCGTTTTGGGTGGGAAATGCACGGAGCCTGGTTGTATTATCGCATGCTTGGCTATCCGGTTTTTGACGATAACATCAAGGATATGCCGTATTACTGGCTGTATATGCGAACGCCTGACGGAAAAATGTTACGCGACGGGGATATGTTTAATGTAAAGTACAACAGCAGTGCCGATTTTTATTGGAAAAATCCGCAGACCATGTTGCTTTGTTATGCCTATTCAGGTAATCCGGTAATCAAGGCCGAGTTTGTCAAGCAGGGCGGTTTGCCCGACAATCCAATCCTGTTTCTCCTCTTGGATGATCCAAAATTGAAGCCGGATTTTGACCGTGAGAAAATGCCGTTGACAAAGGATTTTGGACCCATCTTAGGGTCTATGGTTGCCCGGACAGGCTGGAGCGAAGAGAACGGAAGTTCCGATGTGGTTGCAGAAATTAAGGGTGGTGGTTATCATTTCGGCAATCATCAGCATGCCGATGCAGGTGCGCTGCAGATCTATCATCATGGTATTCAGGTCGGTGATCTTGGCCTGTATCTTTCCTATGGCTCCCCTTATGATTTTAACTTTAATAAGCGGTCGGTTGCGCATAGTATGCTTTTGGTGCGTGATCCTGCTGAGCCGCTGTTGTTCAGGACCAAAACAAACGATGGTGGTACTCGGTTTAGCCAGCGTTTTCCACGTACGGTTGAGGAGGTATTAAGTGACTCCTGGTACCATACCGGAGAGATCAGGGCATCGGCATTTGGTAAGGATCCCATTCAGCCGAGCTATAGCTATTTCAATGCGGATCTAACGGCTGCATATACCGCTAAAGTGAAATCCTATACTAAAAGTTTCCTGTTTTTGAATTTGAAGCGGAAGGATGTGCCTGCGGTCATTGTCCTATTGGACGAGCTTAAGACCAATGATCAGAAATTTGAGCCCTACTGGCAGATCAATACGCTTGAAAAGCCGTTACAAAGTGAAACAGGTTTTGTATTGCATAGTCAATTTAAAAATGTCGCTGGTGCTACCTATGTTGATTTGCTGAAGCCGCAATTAAGAGACTGTGCAGTGAAATTGTATTCAGGCGATTCGACTGCTTTTGTTTTTGGTGATCTTTATCAGGTCAAGTCTCCTTGGCCAGAGGCTAGAGGAACACGGATTATGGTCTCGCCCAAACAGGAAAGTGATCAGGCGAGTTATGCTTCGGTTTTTCAGATGACGGAGAGTGGTTCTTCAAAATTACCGGTGTATGCTGAGGAAAAAGCAAACTATTACCTCATAAGGGTGGCTGATCGTTTACTGGTGGTGGCCAAACCAAATCAATATCTTAATGAAGCCATTGAATTTGCGGTACCGGGAGATCAGCAGTATGAGGTTGTTGTGGTTGGTTTGAAAGATGGTTTCTGGAATATGAAAAGTTCATTAAAAAATAGTAGCTTTAATATAAATGTCCTGAAAGGGAATCATACAACCAGTTGGAAATCTAAAGCCGAAACTATTTATTTATCGCCGGGGAGACAGTATGGTGCCCAAGAGGGGAAGATTAATTAAAGAATACGTTGTTTAAATTTTTTTAATGATTTTGTATTCTTATTTTTGCATAAAATTGTATACAATATGAAAGAGGATTCGCTTGCCTATAAAGTTTATTTAGAAGTACGTAAGAAAATTTTGTCCAGTCAGCTGGCTGGAGGGGCGAGATTGGTGGAGAGTGCTTGGGCGGATAAGTTGACGGTGAGTCGAGTGGCTGTTCGTGAGGCTTTTATGCGGTTAGCAGGCGAGAGTCTGGTAGAGTTTGGTGAAAAAGGCGGCTGCTTTGTGAAAAAAATGACAGTCGAAGATGTGAAGGATATTCGTGAGCTGCGTGAGTTGTTGGAAATAGGTGCATTAAAGATTCTGTTTTCAAAGAAAAGTAAAGAGCTTATCGAAGATTTGGAACTGATATGCAACGATTTTTCTGAGATGGTCAGCAAGGGGTATTATGGTGGTGCTTGCGAGGCGGATGTTCGTTTTCATGAGCGGATTATTGAGGGAACTTGCAATTCAAGGTTGATTTCTATTTACAAGAACAGTAACATTCCCTTATTTCATATGAAGCTCGGGGCTATTATGGGGCAGATGGAAGATTACCTGGATACGGAGAAGGAGCATCGCGCTATTGTTGATGCGCTGAAAGCGGATGACTGGAATAAAGCTTATACCACTTTGGTCCATCATTTGGATCGGGGCGAGCAAGAAGCCTTGGAATTGGTTTAATATTTTTTGGATTTTTATAGGGGGTCTATTGTTTACAATAGACCCTTTTTTGTGCTGTCCCACTGCAACAATTGCCCTTTTTCAGCTTCTGTAATCATAAGTCCCTGAATGCCTTTTGGGTCTAAAGCACAATTTGTCGGATTCTTTCCCGGCGTAGGTATTTTCTCGGTCGTCTTGTTTTTGGTATCAATGGATAGGATATGTTGCGATCCATAGATAGCGGCATAAAGCTGGTTATCCTGATCGAAGGCAATTCCATCTGGGCCAATAAGACCACCTGTTTCGATGAATTTTTCGATGTTCTCCACCTGTTGTGTCAAGCTGTTCCAGTGCATTTTCCAGATCCATTTTGTACCCGTTTCAGCGACAAAAAGTGTGCAGTTGTCTGCTGCAAAGGCTAATCCGTTTGGGTAAAAAAGGCCTGTGTGGATCTTCGTAAGCGCACCATGTTTATGTAGACAGCAGATGTAGCCTGTACCATCTTCCAGGTCATTTCCCGGGCAGGAGAATAATAGGTTTCCTTCGGTATCAAAACATAAGTCGTTGGGCATTTTTAATGGCTTTCCTGCGATTTCCGTGACTATTGTCGTACAGGTTTTGTCGAAGGGATGATAGCAACGGATGCTGTTTTGTTGTGAGTCGCAAAACCATATTATTCCTTTCTTGTCGATCGCGATGCCGTTGGGATGTCCGCCCACGGCTATCCTGCAATGCTGACTGTTTTTGTAATAAACTAAATTTCCTGCTTCTTTCTCCACAAGCCATATACCACCCTCCCGGTCGAAAGCGGGGCCTTCTGGAAAAAGAAGTCCTTCAATGAGAATATTCATTTTTAAAAATTTTAAAATTTATTTTAAATGTATACAAAAATATTGTAATTTGGTATACATAAAATAAGATGTATTTAAATACAACTTATTGATGACTGCAACCTGTGTGGCGGTGATCGTCCAATTATAACAATAACAAATAGCAAAACTTTTAATAGGCATGCAAGAAAATGAAAAATCAGCCGCAATACTGCGGGAGAATGCAAGATGGATACCTGGTGGAGTGGTATCGTTAAATCGGAAGTCAGATCCTAATATCTGCTTCGTCAAAGGAAGTGGTAGTCAGGTTGAAGATATTGATGGGAACAGCTACATTGATTATCAAGCTGGATTTGCCGCCTCCTTCTTGGGGCATAACGACCCGGATGTCAATACTGCCGTGTTACAGACATTGCAGGAACAGCAGGTATTGATGGGGGCTGGGCCAACCTTACTCGAAGGAGAGTTTGCGGAGCTTTTTTGTCAGTCCGTTCCTTCGGTAGAGAGCGTTCAGATCACAACGACAGGATCGGAAGCGACTTACCATGCGATCCGTATTGCCCGTGCAGTAACAGGCCGTGATCATGTGATTGTTATGCAGGGGGGCTACAATGGTTGGCATAACGATGTGGCCTGTAATGTGATCAGTCAACGGGCAGATGTGGGTTCATATCAAAGTCCGGGGGAATATCCATTCGATTCATTGAGTGCTGGCGTTCCCAAAAATCACAGCGATTTAGTACACATTGTCAACTACAACGATTTGGAAAGTGTGCTGTATGTGGTTCAAAAATATGATGTTGCCTGTATTCTGTTGGAACCGATTCTTCAGAATATCGGGATTGTGAAGCCAAAGGAAGGTTATTTGGAAGGCTTACGCAACATGGCCGACGCGCATGGATTTCTGTTGATCTTTGATGAAGTGAAAACCGGATTCAGACATGCGCTGGGTGGCTATCAGTCCATCTGTGGTATTCAGCCCGATCTTTCAACCTTCGGAAAGGCGGTTGCAAACGGCTACCCATTGGGGGTTATTGCAGGGAAGAAAAAATATATGGATTACTTTGTGGATCCTGATAAGTCGAAGCGCGTTATGATTGCCGGTACCTTTAATGCTTTTCCGCTAACGACGGCGGCGGCGATTGCGACTTTGAAAAAATTAGGAAGCGCTGAGCACCGCGTTTATGAGCACGTAGAGGCGCTTGGTGCGCGTTTGGAGCAAGGATATAAGGAAATATTTCCTAAATTAGGCGTACCGTTTTATGTCGCACGCCAAGGATCTGCCTTCTGTACATATTTTATGGACCATGCGCCAGTCAATTTTCATGATATTTTGGATAACCACAATTTTGAGCTGGATACCCAATATCGAAAAAAGCTCATAAAAGAGGGGATTTTCAATTTCCCGGCACCAATTAAACAAGGAAGTATCTCCTTTGCGCATACGGAGGATGATATCGACAGAACGTTGGAGGCAACTGAACGCGTAATAAAAAGTTTGTAAACCCTAACTATGAAAATAACCGCTATTGAAACCTTTGTATGCCATGCGCGCATGCGAAATTGGATTTTTGTCAAAATTATGACCGACCAGCCCGGGCTTTGGGGATGGGGCGAAGCCACATTGGAATGGCATACGCAAAGTGTGGTCGGAGCTATCAAGGATATTTCTCAATTGTTGATCGGCGAAGATCCGCGTCGTATTGAATACCTGTGGCAGATGATGTATAGACAACATTTCTGGCATGGAAACGGTATCGTTCGCGGTACGGCCATCAGTGGTATCGATATCGCCTTATGGGATATCTTAGGTAAAATTCACAATGTCCCTTGTCATGAGCTGTGGGGAGGTCGAGTACGTGACTATATTCGTTTGTACTGTCATTTAGGTGGTGGTCGTATGGAAGATTTTTACGAAACCGCTCCGGATGATGCCAAGCGATTTGGGGATCTGGCGCTAAAAGCTGTTGATGAGGGTTTTACTGCTTTTAAATCGATGGCTGTTCCAGAGACGATGTCGTTGGAAGGCCTTCGTCCCATTAAATATGCTGAAGCTTGTGTGAAGGCCATGCGTGATGCTGTCGGCGACGATATTGATATTATGGTGGATTGCCACGCGCGGCCAAGCCCACGTATGGGGATGCAATTTGCGAAAGCCTTGGAGCCCTATGGCCTGTATTTCTTTGAAGAGCCATGCTGGCCAGAGACCATGGAAGATATTGCTTTGATTCAACGGGCGGTGACGACACCTATTGCTTCAGGCGAACGTTTGATCGGAGTGCATGCCTTTCGGGATATGCTCGAAAAGCGCGCCGTAAGTGTTATACAGCCTGATATTACACATTGTGGCGGTCTGACTGAAGCGCGTAAAATTGGAGCTTTGGCCGATGCTTACCGTGTATCTATGGCACCACATAATCCACAGGGCCCCGTGAGTACGGCTGCTTCCATTGAGCTGGGATTTGCAACACCATCTTATATTATTTGTGAAAGTGTGCATAAGGACGTCGAATGGCGTCAGGACGTCGTTACCGAAGGGTTTACGGTTCAAGAGAAAGGGCGGATTGTCCTTCCGAATAAGCGCGCCGGTTTGGGTATTGAAATCAATGAAGAAGAGGTAAAGAAACACCCTTTTCAACAGGAAATATTGCAGCGAACCTTCTATAAAGACGGTAGTGTAGGGGATTGGTAGTCTAAAAATAGCGATAATGGAGGAATATAAGAATAAGGTCGTCTTGATCAGTGGGGGACTTGGCGATATCGGAAGGGCTATGGCTGAAGCATTTTTGACCCAGCAGGCCATTGTATGCATCTCGGATCGGTTTGAACCACAGGTGGCTAGCGAGCGATGGCCCTTGTTGGATGCCCCTGGAGCGCGTCTATTTTATGATCAGGTCGATGTAGCGGATGCCGGGCAGGTGGACGCCTGGGTGACACGGATAAGACAGGAGCTGGGGGCAATTTCCATCTGTATCGCGAATGCAGCATGCGTTACGATTAAAGATTTCAGCACGTTAAGCAATGCGGAATGGAAGAATGAAATGGCCGTTAATCTCGACGGTTCATTCTTCTTGGCGAATGCCTGTGCAAAGTCATTTGTGGAGAATGAGATCGCAGGTTCGATCGTTTTTATGGGCAGCTGGGCGGCACATGCCGTACATCAAAATTTACCGGCATACAGTGTCTCTAAGGCTGGCCTGCGTATGCTTTGCCAGGCCATGGCTCTTGAATATGCAGCATACGGAATTCGTGTCAACGAGATTGCACCAGGCTATGTCAATGCGGGCTTGAGCAAAGTGGTCTGGTCATCAAATGCCGAACTTCAAATGAAAGCAAAGGCTGTGGTGCCACTTGGTCAGATTATAGAAGCTGAAGAGGTTGCAAAACAGGTACTTTGGATCTGTTCGGACAATTGTAAACATATGACTGGTACCGCAATTGTGATGGATGGTGGACTGTCCTTGATTAGACCCTAATGTATGAAACAGAAAGACCTCTTGAAAGAAACGACCGGCAGCTTGTACGCACGATTTGGACTTAGCCAGTGTGATATTACTCCACCGGTCGGCATCTATTCCCGTAATTGGGGTGCAGCTGCATTTGACCAGGCAACCGCTGTTCACCAACCTCTGTTGATGCATTGTTTAGCTATGCAATCCTGCGATGGCTTGCCCGCAATTCTGCTAACCGCCGATTTGGGCTGGTGGAAAAATGCAGCTGATGAACAAAATTTGCGATTAGCACTGCTCAGTCATTTTAATCTGGCTGAATCGCAGCTGATTTTTGCGCTGTCGCATACCCATGCCGGGCCAAGCATCTGTTCGACAGATGCAGCACAACCTGGAGGTGAACTGATTTCGCCCTACCTTGAATTCCTCAAACAACAGGCGATATATTGCATCGAAACGGCACTAAGTGGGCTGTTTAACGGCAGCCTAACCTGGAATTATGGTGTATGCGATTTGGCCAGCAACCGCGATCTGAAAGTCGATGATCATTATCTGATTGGCTACAATCCATTGAAAGAAGCGGATACAACCTTGTTGGTCGGGCGGTTGTATGATGAAACTGAAAGCTTAAAAGCAGTTATTTGTAATTATGCCTGCCACCCAACCAGCTTTGCCCACGAGAATGATTTGCTCTCGCCCGATTTTGTTGGTGAGATGCGGAATACAGTAGAGCGCTCTTTATCCGTGCCCTGTCTTTTTTTACAGGGTGCATCCGGTGATTTGGCTCCGCGGAGACAGTATGTAAAAGATCCGGCACTGGTTGAAGCCAACGGGAAGCAGTTGGGCTATGCGGTGCTCGCGACGCTGGCCCAGGAACAGCGTGGTCATAAAAACTGGGTTTTTAAGGAATCTTTGATCTCGGGGGCGCCACTGGCCTGTTGGGGATTTCGGGAACAGCGCGCTTCAACCGATTTTAAGCAAAGGGTATTATCGATCAAAGTACCTTACAAAAAGCTACCGAGTCCCGAAGCAATTTTGAGTGAATACGAAGGCTGTACGGACCGTGTTATGAAAGATCGCCTTTGGCGAAAATATAATACCCGCAAATCCATCGGCGATCAAGAGGATGCTGTTATTCCGGTGTGGATCTGGAAAATGGGAGATGCTGTGTTGGTGGCGCAGGCCAACGAAGCTTATTCCTGTTATCAAATCGAAGTAAGAGCCGAATTTCCAGATCATACGATCGTTTTTATCAATATCGCGAATGGGTATGTGGGGTACCTTGCACCGAAAGAGCTTTATGATAAGGATATTTATGCCGTGTGGCAAAGCCCCTATGCCAGCGGCGGTCTTGAAATACTTATTGAACAAACTAAATTAGGAATTCAAACATTATTGACCGATGAAACTCGATTGGATTGACGTCATTATTTTTGCCGTGTATATTATTGGTATAGTGGTATTGGGCTTATACGCTTCGAAAAAAAACTCCGCCTCGAAGCGGGACTATTTTCTTGCGGGCGATAAGCTGCCCTGGTGGATGATCGGGGGTAGTATCATCGCAGCAAATATCAGCAGTCATCATCTCGTTGGCGCTATGGGCGCCGCTTATAGTCGTGGTTTTGTAGCCATTACCCTGGAGTGGGGCGCGATCCTAATCGGTTTTAATGCATTATTGTGGATATTTCTTCCCTTTTATATCCGCAACGGTTTCTATACGATACCTGAATACCTCGAAAAGAGATACGGCAACGCTACCCGTGTACTTTATGCAATTTTGATCTTGTTTACTTATGTGTTTGTGGAGATTGGGGCAGTTCTTTATTTGGGCGGTCTGTCGCTGCACGCTTTATTCGGCATTCCTATTTTATACAGCATTTTTGGAATGGCAATTCTGACCGGTTTATATACCGTATTAGGTGGGCTAAAAGCGGTGATATGGACAGAGATGGTGCAGCTTGTCATTTTGGTGTTGGGGGGAATTGTACTAACTTTTGCCACCATTGATGCAGCAGGGGGATTTCAGTCGGTCATAGACTCATCGAAAGATTGGAAAATGTTTTATCCTGCTTCTGATCCTGATTTTCCCTGGACCATGTACTTAGGCGGATTGTTGTGTATCAGTGTGTTTTATTGTGCGACAAACCAGTTTATTGTGCAGCGCGTATTAGCGGCAAAAAATGAATGGCATGGGCGTATGGGAGTTATCTTTGGTGACTATCTTAAATTTTTGGTTCCATTGATTATTACTATTCCGGCATTGGTGGCTCCAAAATTCCTGCCGCACCTCGATCAGCCCGATTTGCTGTTTGCAACACTCGTGGAAACCTTACTGCCCAAAGGTCTGGTAGGGTTGGTGATGGCCGGATTAATTTCGGCGATCATGTCCCACATTTCAGGAGCGATCAATTCCTGTACAACAATTCTGACTGTGGATATCTATAGCCAGTATATTAATAAAAATGCAAGCGACTACGAAGCGGTCCGTTTTGGTAAGCGCGCCGGCGTTGCTATTATCGTACTCGGGATCATGAGTGCGGTTGTACTGATCAGTTATTCGGATAAGCCGGTTTTCCTTTATTTGATGAATCTGTATGGTCTTTTCACGCCAGGCATCGCAACAATGTTTTTAATGGGAGTATTTTGGAAAAGAACCACATCGCAGGGTGCTTTAACAGCAGGTTTACTGACAATTCCCCTTTCTTTACTTTTGGAATACACCTTACCTGAAATGCCGTTTTTTAATAGAACAGGCATTGTATTCTGGACTTGTATGCTTGCTTGTGCTGTGGTCAGTTTGTTGACACCAGCGGTCGCCGAAGCAAGATTAAAAAATCTGGTGTTGACGGGCGATTCTTTTCAGGTACCGGATCAGGATAAAGCCGCTTACCGTGGTTTTCGAAATCCGACCTTATGGTGGATTATTATAACGGTGTTGGTGCTCTATTTTTATGTACGTTATTTTTAGCTTAACTTGTTGACCTGTTATACTCTTAAAACTTATCCAGATGATCGACCCAATATTGAAAGAATTAAATGCCAAGATAGCGACTGTTTTTCCAAAAATCGTTGCAATGCGCCGACATATCCATCAGCATCCTGAATTGTCTTTTCAAGAATACGAGACAAGTGCCTATATTCAGCAACAACTTCGCGAACTGGGTATACCATTCGAGCTTGTCGCTCAGACAGGTGTTGTGGCTGTACTGACCGGACAAAAATCGGCGAGCGATGATATTGTGGTATTACGGGCTGATATTGATGCTTTGCCGATACATGAGCAAAATGATGTGGACTATAAATCGAGGAATAGCGGTGTCATGCATGCTTGTGGCCATGATTTTCATACGGCTAATCTCTTGGGGGCGGCATCCTTATTAAATGATTATAAAACGGAGTTTTCCGGTAAAATTGTGCTGCTGTTTCAACCCGCTGAGGAAAAGATTCCTGGTGGAGCGATTCAGGTTTTGGAATCCGGGATTCTGGAATCTTTTGGTGGAACAATTAAAGCCGTGCTTGGTTTACATGTGAGCCCTCGTGTTTCTGTTGGAAAAGTCGGTTTACGTTCCGGCCGCTTTATGGCCTCGAGCGACGAATTCTATTTCACCATTAAGGGACGTGGTGGCCATGCCGCGGAGCCACATCGGGCTGTTGACCCCATTATGATCGGCGCGCAGTTACTTACCACATTACAGCAAGTTGTCAGCCGGAAAGCCAACCCTGATGTACCGTCTGTATTGACCTTTGGTCGTTTTATTGGAGATGGCGCGGCCAATGTTATTCCTGAGGAAGTCAAATTAGCGGGAACATTTCGTACCATGGATGAGGTATGGCGCAAGGAGGCGCTGGAAATGGTTGCTGAAATAGCGGCAACGCTTCCCGTATCGCTGGGTGCAAAGGTGGAAGTTGAAGTACGGCATGGTTACCCCGCACTTTATAACGATCCCGCATTAACGCAAAAAGTCAAAACAATTATTGCGGAAACGATGGGGAATAGTGTGCCACAAGATCTCGAAATCTGGATGGCGGCCGAGGATTTTGCTTATTATTCTTATCGTTATCCGGCGTTGTTCATGTTGATTGGGACAAATAACGACGATTCCACCACGCAATATGGCCTTCATAATCCACAGTTCAATCTGGATGAAAAGGCTTTCGAAACATCCATGGCTGTTTTGGTCAATGCAGCTATTTCTCTTTTGAATGAATCAAATGAATAGAAAGAAATTCTTGATGTCCTCTTTTGCATTTGGACTATCCTATGCCGTTAATGCGAATAACAAGCTGTCCTCGAGGCAAGAGAAGGTAAAAAAAATAGGGATCATTGGACTGGATATTACGCACGCTGCTGCTTTTACAAGAGCGATTAATACGGCTGCTAGCAATCATCCCTATGGAAAATTCAGGGTGGTTGCGGCTTACCCCTATGGAAGCAAAACGATCCCTTTAAGTATCGAGCGTATTCCGAAAATTACAGCGGAAGTGCAACAGCTCGGGGTTTCGATCGTATCAAGTATTGCCGAACTATTGAAGAAAGTAGATTATGTACTTTTGGAGACAAATGATGGAAATCTCCATTTAGAACAGGCACTTCAAGTGATTAAAGCAAAGAAACCTTTATTTATTGACAAACCAATAGCGAATTCCTATGCGGACGCTTTCAAAATTTTTGAAGCTGCAAGAAAGTATGGTTGCCCTATTTTTTCGTCAAGCTCCTTGCGTTATATTACCGGTCTTCAGGAATTGGATAGGACTAAGGTTATCGGAGCAGATGTCTATTGTCCGGCAGTAACGGAACCTTCACATAAGGATTTATATTGGTACGGCATTCATGGCGTTGAAATGTTATTTGCGTTGATGGGATCGGGGTGTCTTTCGGTAAAGACTGTTCAGGAACAGGGTACCTCGTTTTATGTTGGGAACTGGGCGGATGGAAGAATTGCCTCACTTCGGGGCATTCGTGAGGGGAAGGATGATTTTGGTGGAACGGTTTTTTTGAAAGATCAGATTGTCCATTTGGGGCAATTTATGGGATACGGTCCCTTGTTGGATAAGATCCTTCCATTTTTGGAAACGGGTGTAAGTCCGGTTGATGAAAAGGAAACCCTAGCAATATGCGCATTTATAGACGCCGCCGAAGAAAGTAAATTAAACGGCGGCAAGACGGTTCTGCTTCAAAAATAAAAAACTATGTAGGTATGCTTAATACGTATTCGCAATCGTGATCAATAACGCACTATTAAAAATCGAAGCTGGTGATATGACCGTTTCATTTAGCGGGACGCTGTTGCCGTAACGCTCTTTCAATTTGGTTTTTACTTCGGGGCTGCTTAGGTCAAAATCTTTCAGCTTTTCCAGCTTCCCAACTTCGATGCCTGCTCCACGTTGGTATATTTTCCAGATCAATTCCGAACAATATATTTTATCGTCCGACCATTCGAATGTAGCATCGTAATTTTTTCCGAGAAAATTTTTGCCGATTGATTTCATTTTGGCCAGCGTCGAATTGGTCAGTACCTGATCTGCATTTTTGAGGCGCTTGACCGCGTAATGCTGCTTTTCCCCTCGCGCAATCCAGTGTTTTAACTTAGTTACAGTTACGGGCTGTACGGCTTCCAGTACATAAGGATTACCGTTCTCATAAAAAATAATCCCACAATGGGAATACGGAGAACGCGTCGCTAATTGGATCGCTTTACATTGCGGTGAAATGGAAGACTGAAAGATCATATCACCATCTTTGAGTGGGGGCAATTTCGCATTATCTTTTGCGTGTTTGGGGGCCACTTTTTTTGGTTGAGCATGTATTGGCTCAGCAAAGATCAGTGTGACTAACATCAAGCTAATCAGCGATAGCAGGTATATAAATGTCTTTTTCATTGTTTTATTGATGACTTATTGAAATAGTTTCATGATTTTCTTTGACTTGGTCCTTTCGGCAAGTTGAAAAGCAGATAATACGTCGGATTCATATTGGTATACTTTCTCCGCGTTTGCACCGTTCTGCAAAAGATAATCTACGATTATTTTGTTTTTTATTAAGATAGCTTTTCCAAGTAATGTGCATTGTGTAAAGCTATAATCAGCTTTAATTTCATCAATACCCAGTCGGTTCAGGCTATTTAAACAAGTTTTACGGATAAAATCCATGTCGTTTTTTTCTATTGCTATCTTCAGGATTTCGAAATCATTGAATTGTCTGTTTTTAGCTAGAAATAAATGGTGAAACTGTTTGGCGATAGCGTACTGTCCCTTTTCTAAAATCCGATGAATGGCATTGCTGCTAAATTCCTCTACTGTGGAAAATCCATGCAGCTGACTAAAAAATAAAAGTATATTTTCAAAAGGGAGCTTGGCTACCTCCAGTTGCATGAGGCCGCTCAGATCGTTCGTGTCGAATAAATTCTCCATGTGTCTGAGGCTGTCCAAAGCGATAAATTGAAATTCGGGTTGATAGTCCGCGAGCCAATTGGAGGATTTGGCTATTACAAAGGTGTTGTTAGCAATCCTATAGTTGATAGAGATAGCTGGTTCAGCATAGTTGATTATTGTTATTGTACTGTCTGATAATTCATAATGTTTTGAACGAAGATGCGCTGTCGTTGCGGTGGGAAAGAGCCTGTTGAGATTGATCTGTATGGCGTATACGCCCAACTTGTCTGCATGCAAATTATAACAAAGTGTTCCTTGCTCTGTGATGTAAAAGGGTATTCTGCTCCCCGGCTGCTGCTGTGACTGAAAAACGATCTTGTTTTGGTAGGCAAATAACGATGTTGCCAGACCGGCTAGTAAGCAAAGCATGCAAAGACCTATTTTTAACCCTAAGCGATTTATGGTATAAAATGATCGCATGACTAATCGTGGTATAGCTCTAAAAACTGATTGATCTGATTGGTTAACCCAAACGATTCGGATTCCAATAAATTGATTTCAGCTTGTATCTCCATTGTAGTCGGCGACAAGGTAAGCTTTCGATAGACCTGAATATCTAGTTCCAAAACGGCTAATTGTAGTGCGAGCAGCTGTTTGCCTTCTGTCGTATGGAGTTGTAGTTCATTAAAGGCATGTTTTAATCGTTCCAATTCAGCGATTGATTTTTGGACGTCATTTTCATCGGCCTTGCCAAAGTTCGGATAGGCCTCTCCCAACGTGCGAAAAGCATCGAGGTATTCTTCCTCGGACATTTCATAAATATTCGAATAGAGCATATTGTACGCATCAATGGCGTCATAGGTTTCCGAATCCATTAAGTCTTCGCGATAGTCCTCGACCAACTGTTTGATGTCTTGAGATTCAATCTGTAAGATTGACTCAATATCCTGTTTGATAAGATTGGCTATTTCCATGCTTTATGCTTAAAGTAATCTAAAGTCCCCCGCCGGCTCACAAATTTGCTGACAAAGAATTTTTTGACTTTGGTATAGACAAAGATCTTGTTTTATCGCAAAATTTCAATCCCTATAATCAGCTAATTTTTATGGAGACTGTCGCTCAGCAGTTTTTTATCACCTGAGCATCTCCTATAGGACCTGTGCAGTCCATATTTCCATCGCATTTTTCTGTCTTGTCGCACGTATTTTTCTTTCTGCCCGTCAATCAAACGGAGAGCGGGATGCCGTGTAGCCAAACGGGGATGAGCGAGCTATCAAATTCTACCTTTTAACATTGTTTGTTCAGTGCTTGTTCAGTGATTGTTCAGTGCTCGTTCAGTGATGACTCAGTGTGGACTGTATAATTAATGAATGATCACTGTCTAAATAGTGACTAAAAATTGTTATGAGATACGACTTGGTATAGGTATGCTTGGTTTAATATAGGTGAATCAGGAGATCAGCTTTAGGACCAATAGTTAGAAATGGGGGATGAATTTTAAGTAAACTAACTTTCTCTAAATTATTTGATTGATTGATAGTGTTTTATGGTGTTTTTGTGATTTTATGAGTAAAAAGTACTCAATATATTTTGCGCGCTTAAATTTAATCCTCATATTTGTTGAGTAAAAAATACTCAATAGTACAAAGTAAAATTAAAAGCTATGATCGTATTAAATAAGCAACAGGTAGTCACAGAACAATTTCCAAATGGGGAAACAAAAGTGAAAGATTTTGATCAGTTGATCTTAAAAGACAACCTTGTCGAATTTACATATCAAGAAGATGGAGACTTAATCCGCTTGCTTTTTGTCAAGAAGCGGTTGGATGAAACCGAAGCTGAAACTTGTCGGTTATTGATCCGTTATATGCCCTATAGCCGTATGGATCGCAAAATAGAAGGTGATTTATTCACATTGAACTATGTGGCGGAGTTTATCAACAGTTTGCAATTTGATCAGGTGTTTGTGGTCGAACCGCATTCCCACGTTACCCTAGAACTTTTAGTGAACAGTGTTGGGGTTTATCCGGCATTGGACTGGTTGCCACAGTTGATGGAAAAGCTTGATTTTTCGGACAATGATCGGATTGTTTTCCCGGATAAAGGAGCGGCGGCACGTTACATCAACAGCGGCTATGAAAATAGCTGTGTTTTTGAGAAAAAGCGAAATCCACAAACAGGCCGGATCGAAGGGATGGAACTTAAGGCTGGAGATATTCCGCTCGGCGCAAAATGTATTATTGTCGATGACCTCTGTTCTGCAGGTGGCACATTTCTTTGGGCCGGGAAAATATTGAAAGAAATGGGAGCCAGTGCAGTTTATCTTTTGGTCACACATTGTGAAGCCCGAATTTTTAAAGGGACCCTGTTGGATGATGATTCACCAATAACCAGTGTCTTTACCACCAATTCCATGATGGATACCGAGCACCCAAAAATAAATTATATCAACTTAACGACTGAAAGTTATGTTTAAATCAATGAGCAAGAATCCAATACTTTGGACAGATGGTTATAAATTGTGTCATAAGGATCAATATCCAACACATACGGAATGGGTTTATGAGACTTGGACGCCACGCATGTCTCGCATAGAAGGTATTAGTCATGTTGTATTTTTTGGATTACAGGGAGCCTTGGCCGAAATCACCAATTCATTTGATGCAAACTTTTTTGCTCAACCGGAAGAAGAGGTCGTGGCGGCTTACGAAGAGGCAATTGCAACTGTTTTTGAAAATACAAACGCGAAGTTTGCGGCGACGCATGATTCGAAACATATTCGCGACTTACATCGGCTGGGGTATCTTCCAATCAAGGTAAATGCGTTGCAGGAAGGAAGCTTGGTTCCTGTCGGCGTACCAATGTTTACGATTGAAAATACACATCCCGATTTTTTCTGGCTTCCGGGTTACCTGGAAACACAATTATCGGCTTTTATCTGGTCACCGATGACTGCAGCGACAATCGCAGATCGCTATAAAAGGTTATTGACGGGGTTTGCCGAGAGAACGGGCGACGTCAATAAAGTCTTTACGCAGGCCGGAGATTTTTCCATGCGTGGTATGGGTTCTCCTGAAACGGCTTATCGTACGGCTGGGGGACATCTGTTGAGCTTCGGTGTCTCTGCTACATTGTCTGTTCGGGAGTATCTGAAATCCTACTATCATGCAAAAAGTGATGTAATGATGTACACCCCATCGACGGAGCACAGTGTAATGTGTTCGTACGGAGAGGAAGAGGTAGAAGCATTTCGACATTTAATCACAACGGTGTATCCAAGTGGAAATATCTCCATCGTATCGGATACCTACGACCTCTGGAATGTAGTTGACAATGTATTGCCGCAATTGAAAGATCTTATTATGGCTAGGGAGGGGAAGGTTGTTATTCGTCCCGATAGTGGCGATCCTGTGAAGATTATCTGTGGCGATGCTGCATCTGATCGTAGTACTGTGCAGAAAGGTATCGTCGAACGTTTGTTTGAACTTTTTGGTGGTACGACCAACAGCAAAGGCTTTAAGGAGCTGGATCCCCATATTGGCGTAGTGTACGGTGATTCCATTACAGTCGATCGAGCGGATAAGATCTGTCAAGGTTTGCTGGATAAGGGTTTTGCCTCGACGAATACCATATTGGGCATAGGTTCGTATACCTATCAGTATGTGACACGGGATACCTTTGGCTTTGCGTTAAAAGGGACGGCTGAGATTGTCAATGGTGAGTTTAAAGCGATACAGAAACGTCCCGCTACAGATACTGGCAACTTTAAAAAGTCGCAAAAGGGGATGGTCGCTGTGGTCTTTGAAAATGACGATTTTCGTTTGATAGACGATCTTACACCGCAAACGGTCGCCGATCTGGGTGAACGAAATCTGCTGGAAACATGTTATCTGAATGGCGAATTTATACGCACAACGCGTTTTGAAGAAATAAGGAATAGATTAAGAACTGAAACAATTCGAGTATATGGAAAATAGCGTAAACAAACCGTTTTTCATCCAGGATGAAAACGTTGCACAGTATGCACAATTGATGGCATCCTGGATTGCCCAACAGGTGAAATCGGCCGACCGCAAAGGACTTGTATTGGGTATGAGTGGTGGAATAGACTGCAGTGTTGTCGCTTGCCTATGCCGGCTGGCACAGGTGGATGTCCACTTGGTGTTGATGCCGTATGGCAGTGATATGAACAAAAGTAAAAGCCATCAACATGCCATGGAGCTTATTCAGAAATTTGATTTTCCATTTCATGTATTTGACATTCAACCCGCGGTGGATGCGTTGGCCATTCATCAAGAAAAGTTTGTCGCAGAAGCTACCGCCACTAACCGCGCTTTGAGCCTTGCTAATATTCGTCCACGTGTTCGTATGACGTATTTGTATCAATTAGCACAATTGGGTAGTAGATTTGTTATTGGTACGGGGAATATGGCCGAAGCTACTGTAGGTTATTTTACGAAGTGGGGCGATGGTGCCTATGATCTGAACCCGCTGGCAATGGTTACCAAACAGGAAGTATATACCTTAGCCAAATATTTGGGGGTGCCCGAATCTATTCAGTATAAAAGTCCATCTGCTGGTCTTTGGGAGGGGCAGACCGATGAAGAGGAATTGGGTATGACCTATGCGCAAATCGATGGGTTTATTTTAAAAGGTACATCGGGCGATCCGGTTATAGACGAAATTATTCGTAAACGTATACAACAATCTGCCCACAAGTTTGCAGCGGTGCCTACATTCAAAGGTTAATTTTAAATGGTTCGAGAAGTCGACGCAAGCACTTCATAACAGGCAACAAGGGACAAAAAAGTACTATAGTGAAGATGATTTTTCACTGGAAGAAGGCTTTAATGGCTTCATCGTTCTGCGAAATGAAGGCTGCGTTGAAATAAATATAGATGTTATGAAACTGAATAACATAAAAACACAATTTGATCAGATTGTAGATGTCCAACAGATTGCCAGCGGCAAAAGGGATAATATTCCAAACATGTTGATGTTGGCACAGGAAGAAAATATACAGCCAGCAGCCTTGGATAAAAAACGAACCTTGCTATTGGCGATCGATGTCCAAAATGATTTTATGGAATCCATCGGTAGTCTTGCCGTCAACGGTTCAAAGGCCGATGTACAACGTCTGACGCAGTGGATGTACCGTAATATTGAGGCCTTAACGCAAGTCATGTGTAGTCTCGATTGCCACTCGATAAGGCAGATTTTCCATGCCGATTGGTGGCTTGACAGTGCGGGAAATCATCCGGAGCCATTCACCATTATTCGCCATGCCGATGTCTGCGATGGTATCTGGCGTGCTGCGAATGACCATACGGCCTTAGCGCTGGATTATCTCCAGCATTTGGAAGCTGAGGGAAAAAAACAATTGTGTATCTGGCCATACCATTGTCTGGAAGGGACTTCGGGGGCGCAGCTGGAGAGTCAATTTACCAATATGCTTTATTTTCACAGTGCAGCACGTCAGGTCAAACCGATATTGGTTTATAAGGGGCAAGATCCAAATACGGAAATGTACGGTATTATCAAAGCGGAATTTGACGATAATAAATTCGTAAATCATGCTGTGCTCGATGCAATTCGCGATTACGATGCGATATACATCGCCGGTGAAGCTTCCAGTCATTGTGTTTTAGCATCAACCGTGCAGATTTTGGAATATTTTGAACAAGATCGAGCGATTACGTCACGAATCACCTTATTGATCGACTGTATGTCGCCCATCGCTGGATTTGAAGCGCAGACTTTACAGCAGTTTGAGGCTTTAAAGGAGAAGTATGGAATCCAGATCAAATTGTCAACCGAAGTAACTTTGTAGCAGATGACAGCCTCCGAAAAAAAATACACATATGATTACCCAAGACCTGCTGTTACGGTTGACTGTGTAATCTTCGGCTTTGATAAAAACCAGCTTAAGGTATTATTGACCAAACGGGCAATAGAGCCTTTCTTGGGAAAATGGGCATTTCCTGGCGGTTTTATTCAGGAAGATGAGAACGCCGACGACTGTGCGCTTCGTAAACTGCAGGAGGAGGCCGGTCTCAAAGATATTTTCCTCGAACAGCTTTATACATTTTCAAACTTAGCTCGTGATCCGCGCGGAAGAGTCATTAGTATTGCCTATTATGCACTTGTCAGGCCCGATGCTTATACGTTGGAAGCAGGGGTTGATATCGATGCGGTGCAATGGTTTGGTATTGACGAAAAGTTGGATCTCGCTTTTGACCATAAACAGATCTTGAACACCGCCATACAACGGCTCAGGGGTAAAATTCGTTATCAACCAATCGGTTTTGAGCTCTTGCCCAAACAGTTTACGTTGCCCGATTTACACAATTTGTATGAAACCGTTCTGCAGCGGTCAATTGACCGTGGGAATTTTCGAAAAAAAATTCTCAGCATGGGTTTATTGATTGACCACAGCGATAAGCAAAAAGACCGGCGTGCCAGGGCTGCAAAGATCTATAGTTTTGACAGGGTAAAATATAAAGAACTTACTGAATCGGGCTTTTATTTTGAAGTATAGGTCTAACGAACGGAGCAGGCAACCATGAAATTGGCTTCTGTCTGCTTTCATTGCTGTCTGGTCTTTTTAAGATCTTACGTTAATGTCCGGTGCAGCGCTGTCTTAATGCACTAATTCAAGCTGAGTCGCGTTTGGGCTAACCCTGAAAATCACCACAATCATGGACTTCGAACTGATCGACTAAAGCTTTCTGCGTGTAGTATTTTGCGACACGTTTATTTTTTAACAAAAGAGAATCCCCCTTAATTTTTAATTCGAAAATGGGCTCTTTCTCTATTTTCTTGAAGTAAAACTCATTATTTTTAGTCTTAATCGTGAGGCCGCTGTCACGAAAATTATAGGTGAAATCTTTGATTTGATAGATTTCATTGGAATCACAGACATTGACCAAAAGCAGTTGTTTTTTATTCATTTTGATTTCTGCAAGATCGCATGCATAACATATTCCTGAGAATTCGATGCCATACTTCTTAAAACTATCGTTGCTTTCCGGTCGAAGAATAGCAATAGGATACAGCTGTTTAAAGAGCGAAAGGTTATCATCGGATATGGATGTTAGCTCTTTTTGTTTCTTTATGGAGTCTATGCTGGCGGTGCTGCTGAATGCGGCAGCTGATTTTTTGGCTCCATTCTTTTGCTGGCAGCTGAAAAACAATACCATGCAGGACAGAAACATAGTCTTTAAGATTACCTTCATCGTTATTTTTCGCAATTATTGTTGTTACTCATAAACATATAGATTGAGAAACGGTTTTTGTTATTCAATCTCAACCCATTTTCTTTCGAAGTAGACGGTGCCTACCGGTGTATCGGTGGCGTCTATGATTTTCGCTGCTACAAAGTCGCCCTTTAGGCCAGCATATTTTAGTTTAAAACCTTTACTTTCTAAGTCGGAGGTATCATAGTATGCACCCAATTTGAGTTGAAATGGATTGTGTTCCACATCATTTGTAAAGATGGAAAACAAAAGCAACTTCGTAGCCTGTTTATCTGCCTCTTCGTATCCAAAGAAGCGATGATCGATACGTATATTGGCATGTAAGCGGATCATACTGTCTCGAGCACTTAAGTTTACATAAGCTTTGGTGATTTCGTCAGATTCCAGTACGCTTTGTGCATTTGCTTGGTCGTTGCTATCCAGTTTGGAAGTTTTTAACGAGATACTTTTTTTTGGGGCAGTATCCTCGGCAGCTTTTTCCATGGCTTTGCTTGAACTTACAGGTGCTTCAGCTTGTTTTGGTTTTTCCTGACAAGCGATTTGTAACGCGAGGAGTGCTAATGCACTGCTATAATAACTGTATTTGAAATGATTCATTGTTCTTTCTGTTACAAAATCCAATCCAAAGTTGCCGAAAATAGGGGGAGAAAAAAATCCCTGTTTTCCGCTAATCGAAAAAATCGATAAATACGGTATTTTTACGGCATTCGCATGATTCTTGTCGTATGGAACGGATCAATGTGATACAACAAAAAACAGAAGAAATAAAGTATGGCACATCGTATTTATATTTATAATGTAAATCTCAGGACCAAAGAAACATATCCCACTTACCTGGCTGAATGGAATTATGAAATTCCCATCCTCATGCGGCCATTATTTTCCGCCAATATCCGTTCCAAAGGTTCTCAGCTTTATGCCAACAAGGAAGATGGGATCGCAAGACTTCGCTATTTTTATGCGTTATTGGCTGATAGGTATCAATTGCATTATAAAAAAAGCTATTATGAGCCTGTCAACAACATGTTTGAATTTTTGGAAGCGCTACCTTTTGATACCTTGCAGATCGATGGACGCGATGTTTTTACCATGAATGCGGAAAAAGATGTGGAGCAAGCCAAAGATTGGGTGGAAGAAATTAAAATGCAAGCCTTATTGTTTGAACAAGCTGTCGAAGAACAGTCCTTAGATCCGCTGGACCCGCTTGTGAAAGCGTCTGGTTATACTTCTTTTTTAGATGCCCTTCAAACCGATTGGATTGATTATGGATTGGGTTTATGGGAAGAAGACGTTCTGAAAGAGCCAGACCCTGAAGTTTTTGAGGCAGTAGGAAAGCAGGGATTAAAGAATGCCAAGGGGGATATTTTGGTTGAGGCGATTTACGATGAAATATTCGAATTCAATGCACAGGGGATCGCTGTTGTTGAACGCGATGGCCTTTTTGGTTATATTGATACGAGTGGCACTATACTAATTCCATGTCAATATGTGGAGGCCTTTGATGCCCGACATATCAATGGGAACAATTACGCTGAAGTGGAAGTGGCAGGGAAACGTGGGGTACTGCATATTGATACCAAACAGCTGAGCATACCTGCATTATATGATGAACTCGACTGGATCGCCTATGGCTTTTTAAATGCAAGACAGGGGGATAGCCACATGCTCCTTTCGGCTGAAGGACGATTGATTATTTCAGATCCCGCAGCCGAGTCGTTTATGTTTGACTATAACAAGTTGTTCTATAGCCGGCAAAAAGGAACGATAAAAAGGAAGTATTACCTAATGGATGGTCAGTTTTTAGGGACCTTTTTGGAAGGTAGCCTGGAGCCGCTAGCCAATCGCTATTTTTGGATTAAACCCAATAAGCTACAGTCAAAAATTGCCGTCATTCAACCCGATGGTAATATTTTGGATGAGGGAATTGACCGGATTATAGTGTTGGACGACTATCGAAGTATTGCGTATCTCAAAAATAAAAGATGGCAGATCTATTCGCTTGAACAGGGCTTATTCCGATTGGCTGATTTAACGATTGATCAGGTTCTAGTCGATCATATACAGCAGTACCGTAAAGATATCTTTGTCGTTGGTTGTGCCCAAGGACAGGGGATTTATGATGCTCATCGAGGGGAATGGTTACTTGAACCTGCTATTGCCTATCAAAAAATCGAACATTGCTTTTTGGATTTTATGCGCATACACTGTGCACAGGGTATGTACTGCTTCGATACGAAGCTTAACGTCCGTAGTGCGCTGTATGATTATATTTGTTCGCCTTTTCATTACCCAAGACCAGAAGCGGCCGAAGGTGAACTGTTGCTTTTATTCAAAGGGGATAAGTTGTTTAATTTGGATTTAAATCGAAATGTTGTCGAGATTCCCGAAACAGCATATGGCTATTTGTATTCCGAGCGATACCAGCTCCGGGGGCGCGATCAAAGCTATTTTGTACAGTTCTATCAGGCGTGGATCAGGCGTAAGGGCGATGGCTACGAACAGTATTTTGACAATGAAACGCTGTTGGAAAATGGTAAGAAGCTGGAAGCGGAGGGAAAGATTTCAGATGCCATTCGACTGTTCAGCATCGGAGCAGATCGGGGTAGTGCGGACTGTCAATATCTGCTTGGAAACATCTTTACGGATGATGACTACGAGGGGAAGGACATCGAAAAAGGAAAGTCTTTTTATGAAAAGGCCATGGCTCAGGATCATGCGCAGGCATGGAACAATTGGGGATTTTTATATGCCACAGGCCATGGTGTAGCTTTTGATGTATCCAAAGCCTTAAAGGCCTATCAAAAGTCTGCTGCGCTGGGTGAAGCGCAGGCCATGAGCAACCTGGGTAACTGGTATTACGAGGGTGAATATGTGGAACAAGATTATGCCTTGGCCCTAGATTATTTTAAACAAGCAGAGAAAGCGGGGATTTATAATGATGCTCAAATCGCAGAAATCTACTATCAAGGGCAAGATTATGCGAACTTATTGCGTTATTTGAAAAAGGATACAACCAATCAATTTTCTGCTATTTATTATGGGATTCTTTATGAGGAAGGCTTTGGTGTAAAGCAAAACTTACAAAAAGCGATCCGCTACTATGAAAAAGCCAATGAAAATAGCGTGTACGCCTATGCCGTTAATCGTTTGCTACAACTCTATGGAGCGCATGGAGCGGCTTCAGACGCGGATAAATACGGATTTTGGTTCAATTTTGCTAAAGAAAATGCTGTTGAAATTGATCAATACTAAGGAAATTGCATAGAAAATGGCTCATCGCATATATATTTACAATACAGATAAGAAGGATCAAGATTACTTCCCTCATTATTTAGGAGAATGGAACTATGTGATTCCACCCCTTTTTTTACCCCTATTTGCTGCTAATCCGAAAGCAAAAGGTACCTTAGTTTACTCCGAAAAGGAACCGGGAGTCAGAAAGCTTCGTGCGTTGTATGATTTGCTCATTCATGAATATGGGTTAAATTCCGATTTGCTGGCCATGGCAGCTATCGGGAAACTGTTCGATTTTTTGGACGGTTTACCCTTCGATTATTTCCAGCTGAACGCAAGTGATGTATTTAACATGAGCGATGTTAAACATAGCCAACAGGCCAAAGATTTTGCAATTGAAATCCTTGAGAAGAATTTGCTCTATGAAAAAGCAATCGAAAAACAATCCTTAGCTGAGCTTGAGTTTATTTTGGTGTCTGCTGGTTATACTTCTTTTTTAGCGATGCTCGAACTGGAATGGAGCAACTATGGCTTAGGCTGGTGGAATAGAGACGCGATTGATCGTCTGGATAATCAATTTTTTGAAGATCAGGGGCTTTGGGGGATACGCAATGCAAAAGGGGAGGTGAAGGTCGAAGCTAGCTATCAGGAAATTGGTAATTTTGAGTGTGAAGGGATCGCAGTCATACAGAAAAATGAGCTGTTCGGTTATTTGAATAGGGGTGGAGAAGAAACTATTTCCTGTGTTTATTCATCGGCGGCGCCAGCCCAATATGGAACCGGATCAACGGTTGGTAAGGTGAGCTTAGCTAAAAAATATGGATTAGTCAACGTCGGGAACGGAGAAATAATCATACCACTTGAATATGATGAACTCGAAGATTTTGCTTACGGTTATTATCAGGGGAAGAAAGATCAGCAATATTATATCATCGATGCTCAAGGCCAGCTGTTCAATGCTGCCGGTGCGGACAAACCGTTTGAAATTGATTATGATGGATTTATCTATCAAGAGATTGGGGGAAATAAACTGCGTCATTATTATTCCAATAGCGGTATTTTGCTTGGCGCTTTTGCCAGTAGTGCACTGAGCGAATTACTGTTTGATTTTTATGCAGTCAATTTGAATAATAAAAAGAAAAAATCAGTTTTGTCTCCCGATGGAACTATCTTGGTCAAAGATGTTGCTGTACTCAATGCTGGAAATGGCCGAAGCGCAGTATTTTTTGCTGATTCCGGCGGCATCCGTTTGTATGACCTGGAAGCCCGCGCCTTTGTACTGCAAGATTTGGCAATTCGGTCCATTCAAGGGGGGACTGATTTTGGTAATGGCGCCTGGGATTGCTATATTATCGAAACAGCAATCGGGAGAGGAATTTATCAGGCTGCAGAAAAGGTGTGGCTGGTCCCGCTCTCAACGCACTATGTGAAAATTGTATATGCTGCTGTGATGGATTATTTTATTCTGAAAGACCATGCGGGAAGATATTACTATTTTGACGCAGTGGAAAGGATACTCAGTTCCGCCTACGATTATGTTTGTGCAAGCGTTAATCACTATCAGGATCTGATGTTATTGCAAGGTGACCTGTTGTATAAAAAGGGCTACGATGGTGTGGAAGTAATTCAGGAAGATCAATATGGTCAGTTTCTGAAGAAGCTGGATCAATTGTCTGGGGAAGATTTTGAAATATGTAATCGTTTTTTTGAAGGGTGGAAGGCTGCGAAGGGCGATAATTTTGAATCCAGTTATGATGGTTATACGCTATATCATATGGCCTTGGACTGTTGCCGACAAGGCGATGTCGAAATGGCGATACGCTATTTTACCTTTTCTGCTGACCAGAATAATGAAAGCAGCATGCATGAATTGGGGAATATCTATACGGATACTGATAGCGAAGACAATCCTTTTTTAGATTTGGACAAAGGAATTCAATATTATGAACAAGCGGCCCAAAAAGATTATTCCGCTGCATGGAATGCAATTGGCTACCTCTTTCAGTATGGCATCGGCTATAAAAAGGACCTGGAAAAGTCATTTAATGCCTACATGAAAGGAGCAGAGTTGGGTAATGGCTATGCTTTGTCCAATTTAGGCTACTTTTATTCAAGTGGAACCTATGTCGAAGAAGATCTGGAAAAAGCCCTCAGCTATTATCAGAAAGCTGAATTAAAATTAGTTGAGAACAATAGCAATATAGCTTCTATCTATTACAGTTTGGAGGATTACGATCGTCTATTGGTTTATTTGAAAAGGGATAAAGAAAATAGTTATTCCAATATTTATTATGGATTACTCTATGATCAGGGACTTAAATTTAAAAAGGACAGTAAAAAGGCGATCCACTATTTTGAACGAGCCAACGACTATGGTGTTTACGAAAGTGCCACTGCTCGCTTATTGGATTATTACAAGAATGATCCTACATTTAGAAATCAGGAAAAATATGTCCATTGGCTTGATTTTGCAAAAAACAATGAACTGGATATCGAACTGGATTTATTGCAATGGGATAATCAGTCTGAAGACTCAGGTGCTAGCTCGTCCTTTTTTGGCAAACTGTTTAAAAAGAAAAAGTAAATTATGTTATCATCAGCAAATATAGATTTTAGTGGCATTCTGATCGACTTGATCCTGATTGTTTTTTTTGGATTTGGAACACTTTATACGTTGTCTGCAGGCATTGTTCATCGTTTAAAGAAGCAAACACGGACGGTAGGATATTATTTCCTATCCTTTGTGGTATCGGGTGTTATTGGACTGGTTGCCGCCGGATTGCTGGCCTTTATATGGGCGATGTCATTATCGTAAGGTGACGGCAATAAAATAAATTTATCGCAATGATCTATTGACTGTAAGTGAAATGATCATTGCGATATGTGATGCCCATCAATGGTTTTTAGCGTTGACTATGTGCATCAGGTGGTGATTGCAATGCCAGGCATAGAGGCCAATATTGATCTTTAAAGAAATCAACCTTTTGGTCGCAGGATGAATAAAACCTCTTTCAAGCTGTTCGCCAGTCAGGCTTTTCAACAAAATAACCCAGCGTTCATGTAGACCTTCGAGCAATTTGATCGAGCTTTCTATTGGAATATTTTTTGCGTCGGGAAGCTCGGCCCACAATTTCTCCTCATATAATTTGATGGTTGGGTCTTCTTCTGTGAGGGCTAATTTAAAACGGACAAAGCTGTTCATGTGGCTGTCGGCGCAGTGATGAACGACCTGACGAATCGTCCAGCCTTCGGGACGGTAGCGTTTTTCCAGTACGTCGTCTGTTAGATCGCCGACTTCGGATTTTAACCGGGCCGGAAAGTCGGCAATTGTTTTGATCCAGTCATTCAACAGGGATTTGTCGATGACATCGGGTATCGCAAAGCGACCTATAGGGTATCTGAGTTTTTCTAATTCATGTTGCATAACCTAAAATTAGTTAAAATAGACACAAGGTTCCTAATCTTTAGGTGTATGTTTTCGAAGAATATTTTCTTCGATTTGCTCTTGGGTCTGCTGTAATTTGGATGCGATAAAGAATTATGGTAATTTCGGCACAATGAATAGCTGGATGCCGTTCGAATTCGAACGGTAGACTAGCTGGTCGCTGCATAAAACACATAGGAAATGAAAAGTCTAAAAGAACTGATTGATACAAGTAATTCAGGATGGAAGTTGGTAGAAAGTTGGATGAAAGAAGCGACGAATGCTTATGAAGTGCTTCCTCGAAACCCTAAGCGGGCTGATGAGGAACTTTTAAGGGCCCAAATTACCACAAAATCGCCTATGGGAGCCATTATTCATCAAACTGGTGGTATTTTAATCGATGGGGGCTGGTTACGTATTTTAGGCTCTGGCTCGTCGCAGTTGGACCGAGGGATTATGGAGTGGAATAAAGGGAAAAGTTTTGACAAGGAAGGCGAAAAAGGTGGTTTTTTGCTGATTGCAGACGATGTTCTAGGTGGTTATTTCGCTATTAATGCCGGTGCGCTGGGAGATGCTATTGGACAGGTCTATTATTTCGCACAAGATACCTTACAATGGGAAAGTTTGGAATGTGGTTATTCAGATTTTGTTTTTTGGGCATTGAAAGGGGATATTAGACAGTTTTACGAAACATTTAAATGGAAAGACTGGAGCGAAGAGGTCAAACTCCTGAGCGGCAATCAAGTTTTTTCATTTTACCCTTTCCTGTGGACTGAAGAAGCACGCGATTTTCGTAAAGTGGATCGTAAGCCAATGGCCATCGATGAGAACTACCATTTTACGATGGAATTTGCTGGTGGACGCTAGTTGTTATTTCAATACGACAAACCTCCTGCATAAGGCTTTAATACGATAATAGGACAATGTATTGTTGTCCTATTATCGTATGATACAGAAGATAATTCCGCTGAATGATATTAAACTGATTTATTTTGAAGGCTAAAGCTAACTTCGTTCAGTCTGACTATTTGTATTTGTATCCCCTCGGAAAGGCCAAGTTTGGTCGCCGCATCTTTTCCTAATTTAAGCACATGAAACCCTCTGCCGCGATAGGTAAAATTACATTCATATTCTCCAGCGTTGATCATAATCCTTAATTTTTGGGATTTGGTTGGGAATAGGGGTTTAAATTCTTTCGTGATCCGTATTTGCGATTTTTTTACGTCATCTGTAGTGATCTTGTTACCTTCAGAAGGAAACAACATGTTCGTGGGCGGAGTGTCAGCTGTAGGGGGGGGCGTTTCTGTTTTTTGTTCCTGAATTTCCTGAACTTTTGGAGCCTCGTTTTGTATCGGCTCAGAGTTTGTTTTATCCTGACGTTTCTTATCTTGCCGCCCTTTCTTTCTGGTGTTTTGATTTGCAGTTTTTTCCGTAGTTTCTGTAGAGGGTACGGAAGGAGTAGGAGTAGCAGGAGTTTTGTGCTCGGTGTCCACTGCTGTAGCTGGGCTGGCCATTGCTAAAGGCCGTTTAATAATATTACGGATGTAATAGTGTTTTATGCGCGATTTGTCGGTGTTTCGTTCCTCAATTTCAAAATCTTCTTTGTAAGCTTTGAAAAGATGAGACATCTTGTCGTATCCATAGTTGCGCGCATCAAAATCAGGCTTTCTTTTGTTGAAAAGACTTCCGATCTCACCCAGGAATGCCCAGCCATTTTCATCTGCAGTATCATCCACCGTGTCCTTTAAAAGTTCCAAAGTCTCCTCGTCCAATACGGCAATACTTGTTGGATTGTCAACGGGAGCAGGTTTGGGCTGATTTTGTTGCTTTTTCTTTGCGACCGTTTCTTTCTTTTGATTTTTCTCAAAAATTTCGACGTAGATGAACTTGTCGCAGGAGGCAATAAAGGGTTTGGGGGTCTTTTTCTCGCCGATACCGATGACCAGTTTACCGGATTCTCGAAGACGTGTAGCCAGTCGGGTGAAATCGCTGTCGCTGGATACAATACAAAACCCATCAACTCGGTCTGAATGCAGAATATCCATGGCATCAATAATTAATGCCGAGTCAGTAGAATTTTTGCCTTGTGTATAACTGTATTGTTGTATGGGGGTAATTGCATGGGTAAGGAGTTTATCCTTCCATTTTTCAACATATGGGTTGGTCCAGTCTCCGTAGATGCGTTTGATGGTCGGAATTCCATATCTTTTGACTTCATTCAAAATCTCTTCGATCTTTCGATAAGATACATTGTCCGCATCGATTAGTATTGCGATTTGCAAATCCCCATGTTCTGCCATATATGTTTAGATTATTTTTTCAATATAATATTTGAACTCTTTTCTATTCGCGTGACCTTTCTCATCCGAATATATTCGTTAAAAATACAGTATTGTTAAAGAATATCTTGAATTTTTTGAGAATTAATTTGAACGCTATTTTTTGAGAACATGCGATCAGCTGCTTTTGTTTGGGTCTAAAAGGGAAATTATTACGTTTGCGGAGTAGCGAAATGATTTGAGGGACGGTGAAAATAAATAAAAAAAGGTTTTCAAACGGGGAGAATGAAAACCTTAAATAACCAATTATAAACCTAAATTATGATGATACAAAGATAGTGTAAATATTACACCTGTGCAAATATTCGTTACTATTTTTTTTAAACGTCCTAAATTTTGTAGCTGTTCAGCTACAAACCGCCAGTAACTACGCCAAAACTAGTCCATCATGAAGTGCGAAGGTCTATATTTCATCACCGCATAAAAGCTATTGGTAAATGCTTGGACGCTTTTATAACCGACTTTATACGCAATTTGAGAGATGGTGAATTGTTTTGTGCTCAGAAGCTCCAAACTCTTGATAATGCGAAGGAGCTGCTGATATTTTGCAAGCGTCATTCCGGTTTCTTTTTTAAAAAGGCGTTCAATAGTTCGGAGCGAAAGATTGGACAGCATGGCAATCTCGTCTAACGTGATGGCTTCTGTGTAATGGTCATGTAGGTGATTTAAGACCGTTTGAAGCCTGCTTTCATGCGGAAGGGTAATTTCTAAGCGGAGTAATTGTGAGCAGAAATAGGGGAGTTCATGGAGTAAAGCACCGAGGAAAACTCTTTCCTGTTCATTTTCTTCTCTCAATTTTGACCATTTTTCGGTATATAAAATCATTTCCCGTAATACTTTAGGCGCCGAAAATAGCTGTACCTGATTGAAAAACAAATGCTCTTGTGAGCTATCAAATTGTGGGGGATCAAAAAAAAGGACCATAAGCTTAATGCGTTCCGAGTGGGAGTTGGTCTTATGTAATGCACCTGAAGGAATCCAAGCAACGTGATTTTGGGGGAGTAGGTACATTTTTCCTGCAACGGTAAGGTATTGAAAACCCTGCTCAACATAAATCAATTGACCTTTCCGATGACTGTGTAACTCGTCGTCGTGTATCCAGTTTTCTTCAAACCAGACATAGGTTGATTTCTGGATGCCTTCAATTATCAACGTATGATTTGTCTGATCCATGTCGTTTTAAATTAAATTAATGGCAAATTTAATTAAAATTCCATACATACCTTTGCAAGCATTCATTACGTGTATAGCTTGGTTTACATATATAGTGTGGTTTTATGATGAAAGAAAATATAAAAATATCCGCAGCTGTGTCTTGGACCTGGTTACCCATATTGGTTGTTGTTTTAGTCTCAACCAATCTGCGGTCGCCAATCACAGCCGTTGGCCCTGTACTGGGGAAAATCAGTGAAGATTTGCAATTAAATAGTTTTCAAAGCAGTCTATTGACGGCAATACCTCTTTTTATGTTTGCGAGCTGTTCTGTAGCAGTGAGCCGATATTCACATAAACTGGGCATGCACCGTTTTTTATTACTCGGTTTAATGGCGTTGAGTGTAGGAATTGTGCTTCGGGTTTGGGGCAATATGCCAACGCTGTTTGTGGGGTCTTTTTTAATCGGACTTGGGATCTGTGTGGGCAATGTCGTTACGCCCGGTTATATAAAAACAAATTTTCCAAAGCAGATTGGACTGATGACAGGCATTTTTGCCGTAGCAATGAATCTGACCGCAGCTTTTGCTTCGGGGTTTAGTTTACGATTGGGCGAATGGACTGGTCTCGGGTGGCAGGGTTCCTTGGGGGTTTGGGTGATTTTAGCCTTGTTATCCCTTATCGTTGTTTCCTTTGATGCTTTAAGCCGAAAGAAATCACAGGGTATCACTGAAAATAGACCGGCGACAAGTGGAATCGGACATATCTTTAGGTCAAGATTAGCTTGGTATATCAGCTTATTTATGGGTATTCAGTCCTTAATTTACTACAGTTTGATTTCTTGGTTACCTAAAGTATTGGTCGATTATGGTATGCCAGCGGAGGATACGGGCTGGTTGCTTTTTTTGATCCAAATTGCCATGATTCCCATAATGTTTATTGGGCCTATTTTGGCACATCGGATGAAGGATCAGCGTCTAATGGCAGCGGCTGTTGCGATAGGCATGTTTGGAAGTATCTTTATATTTTGGCATTACAAACTTCAGGGAATTTATGTTGCCGCCATATTGTTGGGACTCTCCAATGGACTTTCTTTCAGTTTGTCTATTCTTTTCTTTACCCTGCGGGCGAGGTCAACGGCGAATGCGATTAAAATATCGGGCATGGCCCAGTCTGTTGGTTATCTGATTGCAGCTTTTGGCCCGCCGGTATTCGGTAAGCTGCACGAAATAGATGCTACCTGGAATTACTCCTTCTATTTTTTAGCGGGCAGTATCGTACTTTTATTGTTTGCAGGATGGAAGGCCGGGGAAGATAAGTATGTAGCGGAAGATTAAAGATAAGGCTACATCAGGCACAGCTGTTTAGCTGATGTAGCCTTATTCAATTCGCTCTTAAACGCTATTATTCAAATTTAACTGTTAATCTTTGAGGACAGAAAATTCGATGTAAGTGGCATTGTTCACATCGTGAAAAATACGTTGTGTGGCTTTACGGAAATCGGCTTTGGTAGCTGTATAAGGTGCTAAAAACACCTGTGGATTTCGTTCTGCCAGCGGAAACCAGGAGTTTTGCACCTGAACCATAATGCGATGTCCTTTTTTGAACGTATGCGCAACATCTGGCATTTCAAAATTCACCTTTTCGACCATTCCTGGAGTCAGGGCCTGCGCTTTTTCAAAACCATTTCGGTATTTCCCGGCCATGATCTCACCACGTACCATCATCTGGTATCCAGCCATTGTTTTTCCTTGATAACTTGCTGCATCGTTCGGGTAAACATCAATCAGTTTGACAACATAATCTGCATCTGTACCTGTTGAAGAAACCTTAAGAAAATTTTTGATGGGGCCAACTATAGTCAGGTCTTCTGTCAACGGTTCCGTTTGATAAACCATGACATCAGGGCGACTAGCGGCGAAACGCTGATCATCTACCATATACTCCCGCGTTCGGTTTTGGATTAGCCCACCCTGGTGCGGAACCGGTTTATTGGGGTCAGTGACATATTCATCCCAAGAATCTGTACGTTGAACTTTGTCAAATCCAAGTTTCCCCTGAGGTTGGAAGTATAGTTTTTTTGTTTCTACATTTTTGGGTGGCCATTGTTCGAAATGTTTCCATTCATTGCTTCCAGAGACAAAAATGTTCGCTTCCGATGGTGCGAAGTTCCCTTCATCTTTTAGATAATATTTGAAAAAAGGCTGTTCAAATTGTTCCTGATAGGTAACGCTGGTTTTTTTCTCAAATTGGATATCACCTAAATAGTTTCCCTCTGCACGAACCCAGCCGCCATGATACCAAGGTCCCGCGACTAAAATCGAGTTGTTTTTTTTGCTTTTATCCTCAATCGATTGATAGGTCTTAAATGTTCCATAAGCATCTTCCGCGTCAAAGAAACCACCGACGACCATCACCGCTGGTTTTACCTCCTGTAAAGAATTGGTGATCACACGCGACTTCCAAAAATCATCATAGTCGGGATGTTTAAACAGGTCATTCCAAAACTGTACGGAGTCACCAAAATACTTTTCCTTCAGTTCCCGTGCTGTTCCGGCTTCTAAAAAGAAGTTGTATTTATCGGCTTCTTTGATCTGAATTTTGCTCTTGAATTGATCTGGGGTGATGGGTTTTGGACGCGGGACACCAAAGGTTGACATGAAGGTGAATGCATCCTGAAGAAACAGTACGCCATTATGGTGGAAGTCATCGCCGATATACCAGTCTGTTACCGGAGCTTGTGGGGAGACCGCTTTCAAGCTCGGGTGCGTTTTGACCAATCCAACGGTAGAATAGAAGCCTGGATAGGAGATCCCATAGAGTCCGGCTTTGCCATTATAGTTTTTGAGATTTTTCTGTAGCCATTCAAGCGCATCATAGGTATCTGTACTTTCATCGATGGCTTTTTTGTCTTTGCTGTAGGTGGTCGGACGTACATCTTCAAATTCACCTTCGCTCATCCACTTGCCCCGCACATCTTGGTAGACGAAAATATAGCCTTCACGCATCATCGTCGGAAAGTTGCCCAGGCTTTTTTTGTATTCGTTTTGTCCATAAGGAGAAACCGTGTAGGGCGTTCTATTGAGCAAAACTGGATATTTCTTCGATTTGTCTTTTGGACTGTAGATCGCAGTAAATAATTTTTTCCCATCTCGCATGGGGATTGCTACTTCGGTCTTTTCATAATGATCTCTAACATAAGCCGAGTCGGCAGCGGTTTGAGCATGTAACTGGCTTGCGCTTAAAAGCGCCAAAGTTAGGCACGAAATTGTATTTTTCATTCAGATAATTATTTGTTCAGTACATTCTTTGGTGTAAAACTCTACTTTACACTTGGTTTCGTTCGTTGCAATGTTATGGATATTCTTATGCACCTTAGGCTATAGGGGATACCGTTAAATTTGTCATCGCGCTACCGATTGGCAGAGCATTTATCCAATAACAATGCGCAGGTCAAATGCTGTTGGTTTATAAATTGAACGATAGACTCATTGCCTGTATTTAGATTTTAGGCTAAAGTTAGTGCTACTAAAACCATTTTCCAATTTTATTGTCATATTTATGGGAAATAGAAAAAGAAAAATTGACCAATTTTTAAGAAAGAAAAACTTTTTTTGGATTGAATTTGGATTAGTTTTCGAATCTTGATATATTGAGTAAAATTAAGGACAATTGTTTTTTGGGTTAACAACTTTAGCTAAAAACGTTAAATTCCAGTTAGATGGACTAGTAGAATACTAAATAATAATTCATTTTCGGATTATTTCTTAAGGTTTCGAATAGGCTTCGTATCGCTATTTGTCACGATTTTATAAATTAAGTGCGGGGTGGTATGAAATATGTTTTTTTAAGCTAATTTTAAGAATTATTTTATCATAATACATCAATTAAATAACAATTTAAGTATATAGAATTAATATGGGACAACAAGTGAAAGATGCCAATGGAAAATTGGGTATTCTTATTCCGGGATTAGGTGCTGTGGCTACAACATTAATCGCTGGTGTGGCATCTATAAACAAAGGTTTTTCAAAACCAATCGGATCTGTTTCTCAATTGAGCAGAATCCGTCTGGGTAAACGCACTGAGAACAGAAATCCATTAATTAAAGATTTCGTCCCTTTAGCAAAACTGGAAGATGTTGTTTTTGGTGGCTGGGACGTATACGAAGATAACGTATATGAGGCTGCATCAAAAGCACAGGTATTGGAGCAAGGTCAATTGGATGCTGTTAAGGCTGAATTGGAGGCTATCCAACCGATGAAAGCTGTGTTTGACCGTAATTTTGTGAAAAATTTGGACGGAACGCACATCAAATCTGAAAAAACTCGCCGTGAATTGGCAGATGCTGTACAACGTGATATTCGTGAATTCAAAGAGAAAAACGGATTAGACCGTATTGTCTTGGTATGGTGTGGATCTACTGAGCGTTATATTGAGACAAACGAAGCTTTTTCAACCTTAGCTAAATTAGAGGAAGCGTTAGATAATGATGATCAACGTATTCCACCGAGTATGATCTATTGTTATGCGGCATTGAAAGAGGGCGCTCCGTATGTCAATGGTGCACCAAATTTAACATGTGACGTTCCAGCGATTGTTGAGTTGGCGCATGAAAATGGTGTAGCAATTGCAGGTAAAGATTTTAAAACAGGTCAAACATTGATGAAAACAATTGTGGCACCTGGTCTTCAAGCGAGAGCTTTGGGTGTTGAAGGTTGGTTTTCGACGAATATCTTAGGTAACCGTGACGGATTAGTATTGGATGATCCTGAAAATTTCAAAACAAAAGAAGTGTCTAAATTATCGGTATTGGAAGAAATTCTAGATGCGAAAAAGAACCCTGAGTTATACGGTGACCTTTACCATAAAGTACGTATCAACTATTATCCTCCACACGGTGATAATAAAGAATCTTGGGACAACATCGATATTTTCGGTTGGTTGGGCTACAAAATGCAGATTAAAATCAATTTCTTATGCCGCGATTCAATTTTAGCAGCACCGGTTGCCTTGGATTTGGCTTTGTTTATTGACTTGGCGCAACGTGCAGGCATGTCGGGTATTCAAGAGTGGTTGTCATTCTACTTGAAGTCGCCTCAAACAGCTCCAGGATTGCCTCCTGAACACGATATCTTCAAACAATTGATGAAATTGCAAAATACATTGCGTCACATTATGGGTGAAGATTTAATCACACATTTAGGACTGGATTATTACCAGGAGCTAGTCGATAGTATTCAATAAGCTAACTTAATAAGAGCGGGGAAACAATTGTCTAAAAACAGTTTTTCCCCTTTTTCTTCAACATCTTTACGGTATTGAAGATTTGTGATATAACCCTCTGTAGACTTTTGCGCTTACGAACGCTGAGATAGTGACGGGGGTTTTGCTTTTTTATAAATGATTTTATTTTGCAATTAGAAGAAATGGAATTTGCAATTATAGCAGCGGGAGAAGGTTCTCGATTGCGAAAAGAGGGGTTCAATTTACCGAAACCCTTGCTACCATTACATGGAGTTCCATTAATTGAACGATTGATTCGCGTGTTTGTTAAAGAAGGAGCGCAACGAGTTCATGTTATTATCAATAAACAATCTCCGGAGCTGAAATTGTTTTTGGAAAAAACGACGTTTGAATTACCTATTGTGCTTATAGAGGAAGATACTGCAAGTTCATTGCATAGTTTTGCCTTGCTTGTCAAAAACAACCCCGATTGGTCGTCCTGTTGTCTGACCACAACAGATACGGTTTTTAGGCCACATGAATTTCATGCCTATTTAGAAGCATTTCAGCAACATCAACAGGCCGATGCTTTTATGGCTGTAACTCCTTTTGTTGACGATGAGAGTCCGCTCTATGTGAACACCAATTCGCAGCTTCGGGTGGAAGCTTTTTTGGATACGGCAACCGCCAAAACGAAGTACGTTTCTGGGGGAATTTACTGCTTTCGTCAGGCGGCGATGGACTGTGCGTTGAGCTCTGTTGAAGCAGGTAATTCCAGAATGCGTAATTTTCAGCGTGCTCTATTGGAAAACGATTTACAAGTAGAAGCATTTGTATTTGAAAAGGTGGTCGATATTGATCATTTAAAAGATCGTGTTGTCGCAGAACAATTTTTGAGTGAGGAGGTTAGTTAGTAAAATGAGCGATATGATTTCTATTTTAGGCGTAACTCGAAAAAATCGCTTTTCACCCAACCATGTGGGGAATGATGCCGCCATATTCAATGAAGTAGTTTTAAAACTGACTGAAAAAGGTGCCTCGGTAGAGCTTTGTAACGAGGATGAATTTTTGTCTTCAGCATCCGTGAAGCAGGATAATATTCTGACTATGGGGAGAACAAAGACTTTAGTGAAAAAGTTGCAATCTCTTCAAAATAATGGGGTCAATGTTTTGAATTCTGGATTTGGAATTGAAAATTGCTTTCGGAAAAATATGACCCTTAAGCTTTTGGAAGGTGGAGTTCCTTATCCGAAAAGTATCGTGATCTCTACGGTTGCCGATATTCAATCTATTTTTGAGAAACTGAAAGGAAAGGGTGTGTGGATCAAACGTGGCGACTTTCACGCCATTCATAAAGAAGATGTTACTTTTGCCGCTAGTCTGAAAGAAGCGCAACATATCTTGAATGAATATGCGCTCCGCGGGATTAAAGAGGCGGTGATTTCTGAACATCTTGCCGGAGACCTACTAAAATTTTATGCGGTGCGGGGAACGGATTTCTTTTTTTATTTTTACCCCTATGAACACAATCATCACAAATATGATTTGTATGAACAAATTAATGATGAGGTCGTACACTTTCCTTTTGATCTCGACAAGCTAAAAGAAGTCGCCAATCGTGCGGCAGAAGTCCTGGATGTACATATCTACGGCGGCGACGTGATTATTGATGCAAATGGAGACTTCCATATTATTGACTTAAATGACTGGCCAAGTTTTGCGCCTTGTCGGGCAGAGGCTGCAGAGGCCATTGCTCAAATGGTTTACCATAAATTTACTGAAAAGAACCACAATGCAGAAAGAACAAGTTAATGTAATCGAAGAAGATAATTTGAGTGCATTCGAACAATCTTTAAAATCTAATGATACCGAGGAACGAATTGATATTTGGTTTTATCGACCTATAGGTTATCGCATTGCGCAAGTCTGTGCAAAAATTGGTATTACACCCAACGCTGTAACCATTATTAGTATTTTCTTTGGCGTTGCGGCGGGTATTTTATTCTATTACCCGGCGTTATGGATTAATGTGATCGGCATGCTTTTATTGGTTTTTGCCAATTCTCTAGATAGTGCCGATGGACAGCTGGCCAGAATGACGGACAATAAAAGTCGCTTTGGTCGTATCTTGGATGGTTTTGCTGGCGATTTTTGGTTTGCTTCTATTCATATTGCGATCTGTTTACGCAGTATTAACGAGGGGTGGCCACAATGGCTATGGGTATTTTGTGTGCTTGCAGGTGTATCGCATATGCTTCAGTCAGCAATGGCTGATTATTATCGTAACGTGCATTTGTATTTTATTAAAGGTAAAGCTGGAAGTGAGCTGGACAATACACGTGATTTGAAAGTTGACTACGATGCCTTGTCCTGGCGCAAGAATTTTTTCAGCAAATTTGTGTTAAATGGCTATATGGGCTATACACGAAACCAGGAAAAGCTTTCGCCAAAACTGCAAAAGCTACTGCGCCTAGTGAAAAGTCGCTATAAAGACGAATTGCCAAAACAATTAATGGTCGACTTTAGAACTCAAAATAAACCATTGATGAAGTATACAAATATTGTACAGTTCAATACAAGGGTGATTTTCCTATTTGTTTGGTTGTTTATCGGCCAACCTTGGATTTACTTTTTCTTTGACATGTTTGTCCTAAATCCGATATTGATCTATATGTGTAACCGACAAGAAAAGGTAAGTGGCTATTTTGTTGATAAATTAACAAATGATCCAACCTATGGGTAGCAAAATCTATAAAGTGCTCTTTATGCTGATCGGTATAGGTACACTGGCCTATATGATTCATGCAATGGGAATTGATGAGATTTGGAACAACCTTGAAAATATTGGCTGGTGGTTTCTGCCTGTACTTGGTAGCTGGGCAGTACTCTACTGGATGAATGCTATGGCATTTAAGGCAATTATTCAGGAACCGGAATTGCCACAGACAAACGTCCCTTTTTGGAAGGTCTTACAATTGACAATATCGGGGTATGCCATCAATTATATAACACCATTTGTTGCGTTAGGAGGGGAGCCTTATCGTATTATGGAGCTTAAAAACTATGTCGGTGGTTCGAAGGCAGGTTCATCTGTGCTGTTATACGGTGTCATGCACATCCTATCGCATATTTTATTTTGGGTCGCTTCTGTTTTTCTAATTCTTTGGTTTGTGCCTGCTAGCACGATGGTCAATGTGGCCTGTGCTGCGATTTTTGTAATGGCTATCATCTGTACTTGGCTATTTACAAAATTTTATAAGAAGGGAATTACCGTTTCACTATTGAAAGCCTTGTCTAAACTGCCTTTGGTAGGCAAGAAAGTGGGTGATGTACTGGATACGAAATATGAAACTTTGAATGACGTCGATCAACAGGTGAAAAACCTCTTTCAAAATCGTCGTGATCGTTTCTATACGGCGCTTTTTTGGGAATTTGTAGCACGCGTTGTAGGCTGTTTTGAGATTTATTTTATTGGTTTGGCTTTAGATATCAATATTGATTTTATTGATGCTATGATCATTAGCTCAGGATCTTCCCTATTTGCCAATCTTGTTTTTTTCTTTCCAATGCAGTTGGGAACCCGGGAAGGTGGATTGGCAATGGCCGTAATGAGTATAGGATTGCCTGCGAAAGTCGGTATTTTTATGGGTGTTGTGACACGAATTAGGGAAATTGTGTGGATTATGATCGGTTTGGGGTGGATGAGTTTAGTAAAAAAGAAATAACATGGATAAGTTTAATATTAAAGGAATTATTTTTGATTATGGTGGAACCTTAGACACCAATGGCGGCCACTGGGGAGCTGTTATCTGGTCGGGTTATGAAAAATATCAGGTTCCCGTAAATTTGAACGCTTTTCAGGAGGCCTATACCTACGCGGAACGTCAGATGGCTTTACAACCTATTATTAAACCGCAGTTTAATTTTTTGGAAGTGCTTGAAGCAAAGCTCACTGTGCAATTTGATTATCTTATTGCTGCAGGGTACGACTTAGACCGATCATTAGCGAATAGAATAGCCTTTGACGGTTATTCATTGGCGAAGAATACGGTTGAAGAGGTAAAACCACTGTTAAATTCACTCCATGAAAAATATCCGATTGTCATGGTTTCCAATTTTTATGGTAATTTAAAATCGGTCCTTGATGATTTTGGGATTCTATCTTATTTTCAGGAAGTTGTGGAGTCGGCTGTCGTCGGTGTGCGCAAACCTGATCCTGCCATTTATGCCTTAGGTGTAACTAAAATAGGACTTCCTGCACAAGAGGTATTGGTGGTGGGTGATTCCTATAGTAAAGATATGGTACCTGCCAAAGCGGTTGGCTGCCAAACCTTATGGTTGAAAGGGCAGACTTGGGGCGAGGATAAATTGCAGGATACTGGAGCTGCAGACCAGCAATTTACAAGCATCTTCGATTTAATCGACTTTGTTTAAGTAGAGATTCTGACGAAATTCTTTAGGCGAGATTCCAACATTTCGCTTAAAGAATTTACCAAAAAAAGATTGATCCGAGAAATGTAATTTCACTGCAATTTCTCCGATAGGAAGCCCCTGGCAAAGTAATGATTTTGCTTCCTCCACTAAAACGTTCTGAATAAGTTCTATTGCTGATTTTCCAGTTAGTTCCTTGGTAATCACCGATAGGTGTTTCGCTGTGATGCCAAGTTCCATCGCATAAAATTGCACCATGTGTTCTTTATGAAACGACTTTTTTAGTAGCAAATGAAAATTGGCCAGAATCTCTCTTTTCCGGGAGGGAATAGCGGGTGTATTTCGCATATTTTGGCTTCCTAGACGAGCTATTTCACAAAATAATATTTCTGTTAATGACTTAATAATCTGATGTTTGAAAAGGTAGCTAGAGTCTTGTCGGTCGTAATGAATAAACTGTTTAAATAAGTTAGATAAGTTGATCGAATCTTGGTTCGATAGCGACCAGATGTAACTGTCACTTAAGGCAAGCGACTTTTTGGTGACCTCGAAGAAATCTTCTTGAAAGTCCAGTTTGAAGCTAAAATCTAGCGTAAAGAAAATCAAATATACCTCACAATCCCAAGATTTGACGACCGAAGAGCCATTCACTCGGGAGGATGGATTGGTTAACAAAAGGTGATTTTGAGCAACCTGTACCCGTTCATTATTAATCATGAAGGATGTCTCACCTTTTTTTATTAAACAGAGCGAATAGAGGTCTCCTTTTGTTAAAATCTGCTGCTGCTCGGAACTAAATACAGGTTTCGATTTGTTGCCCTTAAAATGAAAGACATAAAAACCCTTGTTTTTGATGGGAGTTTCCTTTACAGACATGTTTATTTTACGATAAAATCAAAATAGGTTTTACGATAAGGTTCATCTTGCAAAGTGTAATGCCACCATTCCTTATCATAAGCTTTGAAGCCAAATTTAGCCATCGCTTCTTTTAAAATCTTCCGATTTTCTTTCTGTTGGACGGTCAGATGCGCATAGTGATGATGGGAGACTGCGCCGAAAAAATCAAAAGGTCCACCCATATCAATCTCCTTATGATCTTTTAAGCTAATGAGCGTTAGATCGACTGTACTGCCACGGCTGTGGCCTGATTTGGAGGCAATAAAGCCTAGATTGAACAAGTTCTTCTTATTGATAAGCGGGTAGAATTCCCTTTTTGCGATGGTATCTTTGGTGTTTAAGGACCATGTTTTAAAGTTGTCAACAGCACGTTGCGGACGGTAGGCATCGAATATTTTCAGGCCAAGACCTTTTTTATTTAAATGGTTCTCGACCTGCTGCAGTGCTAGCGCTGCGCGCTTCGTTAAAATAGCGACTGGTTTTTCATAACCTTGAATTGGCCTTCCGGTGAAGTTGTGGCTACCAAAATAACGCATTTCTAAACTTATTGTTGGAATAATGTCCTTGACGTATACAAAATCTGAAGGCATGGTCTTTTCCTGCGCACTGAGAGAAAGCGTGGAAAGGCTTAAGGCAAATATAAGACACAAGTTAAATTTCATGGAATGAAGATACAACTTGTGTCTTAATTAATATAATATAAAACGTTATTCTCGTTCGTAATGATAAGAATGATCTTGAATTCAGCTTATTGACCAATTTGTGCTCGTATTGATCAACAGCCCACTAATGATCCGCTAATTTTTTTCTCAGATAATTGTATATTTCAATCTGCGAACGGCATGGCGCCTTTTTATTCTCAACGTAATGATTGCTCAGTGAATTGTTGAGTATACGGGCCTTGACATTATCATTGAGCTGGATCTGAAGCATTTCTTTTAAATCTTCCTTGATTTTTTTACTTGTTATTTTGACCGCTGCTTCGACGCGATGATCCAAGTTTCTTGTCATCCAATCTGCCGAGGAAATAAATAGCTGCTCTCGGCCAGCGTTGTAGAAATACATCACACGTGCATGTTCCAAATACTCATCGACGATTGAAATGGCATTCATTTGCAATTTAAAGGTTTTTTGATTTGTTGCACAGTAGATTCCCCGGATGATAAGGTCTATTTTGACACCAGCTGTTGCGGCATCATAGAGCTTTTTAATCATTTCTTTATCGCTCAGTGAGTTTACCTTGACAATAATATATGCTTTTCGACCAGCCTTGGCTTCGGTAATCTCCTGATCGATGTAGTGTAGAAGTTCCCTGCGCATATCCGTTGGGCATATCAACAGACTTTTGCAATTTTTGATAATTTCAGCCGGATTTGACTTAGGACGTCTCAGGTAATTGAAAACCTTATTTATATCGGCAATAACATCCCTATTACTCGTTAACAGGCAGTAATCTCCGTATAATTTAGCCGTTTTTTCGTTGATATTTCCTGTGCTGACAAAACCATACTGGATCGTTTTCATTCCAATACGTTTTTTGATGACGCATAGTTTTGCATGGACCTTTTTATTTGGGATACCGGTCAATACCTTGATGCCTTCCAGTTCAAGTTTCTCTTTCCAGTCCAAATTGTTTTCTTCATCAAATCTTGCCCGAAGTTCAAGCATCACGGTGACTTCCTTTCCATTGCGGGCTGCGTTAATCAGGGCATTTGCAATTTTTGAATTCGAGGCTAAGCGGTATGCCGTAATCTGGATGGTTTTCACATCTGGATCCATCGCTGCTTCACGAAGTAGATCAATGATCGGTCTAAATTCATGATAGGGGAAGGAGAGCAGCACATCTTTTTTCAATACGGTATCGGTTACACGTTCGTAGTTCTTGAAATAGGGGTGTGGAAAGGACGTCCGTTCCAAGGGCTGATTATAGGATTTAAACACATTGGGAAAATCCATGAAGTGTTTGAAGTTGTGTATTTTTTGTCCTGGAATGATGCTGTCTTTTTTTGAAAGGTTAAGTTTCTTGATCAGGAATTCTACCAATTTATGGTCCATCTCTTGATCAAAAATAAATCGGGTAGGTTTACCTTTTCTTCTATTTTTTACCCCTTTGCTTATCTTTTCGACCAGCGTCGTGTTGATGTCATTGTCAATGTCAAATTCGGCGTCTTTTGTGACTTTAAATACATGTGCATTGAATACATCAAAACCGAAATAGGAGAATATCAGAGGAAGATTAAACTTGATAACATCCTCCAAAAGTATGATGTGTTTTTCATCTTTTGGCGATGGCAACTGGACGAAGCGTCCATTTTGACTGGTCGGGATTTCGATGAGTGCAAATTTGGTTTCGTACTGCCATTCCTGTTTTCCCATCGCAATGCCCAAATAAAGGCTCTTATCCCGAATATAAGGCATAGGCCGCACATCGTCCAATATCAGCGGAATGACGTTCGATTCTACGTCATCCTGATAATAGTCACTCACAAACTTCTGTTGTTCGGGGTTGAGTTCCTCACTGGTCTTAATATAGACATTTTGTTTGGCCATATCTTTTTGGATACGATTCCAGGTACTGTCAAATTTCTTTTGCTGCTTGATGACCCGGATATTGAGCTCTTCTAGGATAAGCTGAGGATCTTCATAGAAGGATTGATTGGCACTTTTATCTTTGAGGTCTATAGCCCGTTTTAGACCTGCAACACGCACGCGGAAAAATTCATCGAGGTTATTGGAAAATATACCTAAAAATTTGATTCTTAAGGGTAAAGGGACAGTCTCATCCGCAGCTTCCTGAAGTACTCTGCCATTAAAGCTCAACCAACTAACGTCTCTAGGAATAAATTTTTTCGCCATAGCTAAATATACGTAAATTTAAAAAGCAAAACTATAGCTCTGCAGGGGATAATCGAACTTTTTTGTGTTAAAGAATTATTAAGTTATTTTTTGTTCATGTATTTCGAGCATCGTTTTAAGGTGCATTTTTGCCATCATTCTTCTTCCCTAGAAATAACCGCTACAAGGTAGAGCATAGCATGGCAAAAAAAATCCCCCAAAGTCTAGCAGACTTTGAGGGACATGTCATTATGTTTGATTTCGTCTATTTCTTCTTTCCGTACTTTTTGGAAATTTGAATAGCTTTGTATTTCGTCGTGTCAAAATGGGGTGTGTCAATTGATAAGCTTGTTGGATAAGGTGCACTTCGATCGAAGAAATACACCGTTGTTGTGCTTCCGTAATCATTGACAGGCATCAAGTCAAGACAGCCTGTATAATCTGCGTTCAACAGGTCACCTACTGTAACGGCATAGATGCGTATGATACCGCCTTTATTTTGTTCATTTCTGACGAAAGCGACTTCCTTAAAACCTCCCGGTAAATCTTCAATACTTTTCTGATTGAAGCTATCTTTTAAAATAAAACCCAGCAGCACTAAAATCGGTATGACCAAAAGCCATAACCTTTTATTCTTCTTCATTAAAAAACACTTAAATTGTAATAGTAATACCTAATAACTTATAAAACTCTTTTAAAATTGCCTGATGTCCTGGCCAAGCAGGAGAGGTGACCAAATTTCCGTCTACGACCGCTTGATCTGCAGGAATATTTTTCCATGTGCCGCCTGCTAATTCAATGTCTGGACCTACAGCAACATAGGCTGTCAATGTACGACCTGCGAGTACTTTTGCAGCTGTTAACACCTGGATACCATGACATATTGCCGCCACAGGTTTGTTGTGCTCAAAGAAGTGTTTCGTAATCTCCAAAACACGTTTGTTGAGTCGAATATATTCTGCCGATCGTCCGCCAGCAATATATAGACCGTCATAGTCTTCAACATTTACCTGGTCGAAATCTTTATTGATTGCGAAATTATGCCCGCGCAATTCTTTGTAGGTCTGATCACCAGTGAAATCATGTACTGCTGTGGGAACTACATCCCCGCTTTTGCGGTCTGGAGCAATTGCATCTACCGTTATCCCTATAGAACCCATTGCTTGAAATGGAACCATTGCTTCGTAGTCTTCTACAAAGTCTCCTACAAGTAGTAATATTTTTTTTGCCATATCAAAAAACCTCTTTTAATAGGTTTTCAATTTACATATTAAAAGAGGTTTTTACAATGATTATTTGTTAATCTTTTGTTAACCCTGAACGGATAATTTTTCGGCAAGTGCACGTTTTGTTTTACGTACTTTAGCTTCTAATTGACTTCTTAAAGTCGGGTCGATAATACCTTTACCTTCTTCAAAGTTTTTGTGGAATTCGGGAAGAGAAAAGGAATCTAATATATCGGCACCGTCCCAAGTGATTCGATTGACAGCAGTGTTCAAAACTGTGGCACCTCCCATTGGACCAGGGGCAGTAGCCAATAAGAAAACAGGTTTGCCGTTGAATAATTTACGGTTAGGAATCCGTGAAACCCAGTCAACGATATTTTTGTAAGCTGTGGTATAGGATCCATTATGTTCGGCCAAAGAAATCAACAGGAAATCTGCGGCATCCATTTTAGCTGCAAAGTCATGTGCCAATTGAGGAATGCCCAACTCGACTTCTTTGTCGTAAGAATAGATCGGCATTTCAAAATGGTTTAAGTCTAGCAATTCGATGGTATCGTCGGCTTCCTTGTAGTATTTTGAAGTACTTGTGACAAATGTTTTGTTGATTGAGTTTTTGTTGCTTGTGCCTGCAAATGCTAATATTTTCATCTTTATATCATTAATTTATGAGGTGCTGCATAGGGTTAAAAATACCCCATACTGGCCTCGCTGTTACCTTTGGAAAATCATGGTTTTCGCATGTTTTCGATTTGATTTATTTTTAAATCGGGTCAAACTTACAATATAATTGCTGAAGAAATGTCAATCAAATGTCTCTGTGGGGTGTTCTGCTTTATTTATTGATGTAGATCAAGAAAATTAAAACGTTCGTACATGCCAAGTAGGCCTGTAAGTCCGCCGGTATGTATTACGAGTACCTGATCGGCGGGGGTAAAGTAGTCCTTTTTGATCAGGTCATCCACGGCATAGAGCAATTTGCCGGTATAAGTAGGTTCAATCATTATTCCTGTGGATGCTATAAAATGTTGAACGAAGGCGAGCAAGTCGGCGTTGGATTTGGCATAACCACCAAAATGATAATCAAGGTGTAAAATAGGCGGGGGGATGTTGGGGTAAAGTTGATCGACTTCCGTTTGAATAAAGCCACCATTTTTTAAAACAGGAACGCCATGTACATGGGTAAATAGATCTCGTTTTTCGACAGCATTGCCTATTCCCGCTAATGTTGTTCCTGTACCACAGGCTGTAAAAATATGCTGATATTCATGTTGGAGTTCGTCAACGATTTCGGCGCAACCTTTCGCTCCGAGCATACCGTAACCGCCTTCATGTATATAGAATGTCGTCGGATCCTGACCAAAATAACGCTCGTATAAATTTTCTTTATTTCGGTAAGATTCGCGGTCGACGTAAATAAGCTGCATCCCAAAAAGACGACACATCGTTAAAACAGGGTTGTTAACCCCTTCTTCACCTCTAACAAAAGCAGTTGTTTTAAACTTGAAGGTAGCGCCGGCGCAAGCAGTAGCCAAAAGATGGTTGCTCCATGCCCCGCCAAATGTAACCAGATGGCTTTTCCCTAGCTGCACTGCTTCTTCCAGATTATATTTTAATTTTCGCCACTTATTGCCCGAAATAAACGGATGTATGAGGTCATCCCGCTTAAGCGTTACTTTAATATGCTTCTTCTCCCAGGCCGGAAGGCACAATTCAGTTTCGGGACTATGGATTTTGAACGGCAACATAACATTAAATGAAAACAAATTTAACGAAAATTGTTTCATTTGGTTTATTTTTGTAGCATGACAGAACAAATTGGATCGCAAGATCAGGAAGAACAGGAATTATTTGAGCATCTACGTATTGAGGTGGATAAGGGGCAAGCATTACTCCGCATTGATAAATATCTGATGAACAGGGTGGAAAATGCTACGCGGAGCAAAATTCAGCATGCTATTGAAGCTGGTTCTGTCATGGTTAACGGTAAGGAGATCAAGGCGAGCTATAAGGTTAGACCTGATGATGTGATTACATTGGTGCTACCTGATCCGCCACGGGATAACGAAGTTTATCCTGAAAACATTCCATTAGATATCAAATACGAGGATGACGATGTGTTGATCGTGAATAAGGAGGCGGGAATGGTCGTGCATCCAGGATATAATAATTATACAGGAACCTTGGTCAATGCATTAACGTATCATATACAGCAGCTGCCACAGCTACCTGGAAACTCCGATCGCCCGGGTTTAGTGCATCGAATCGATAAAGACACCTCCGGATTATTGGTCATTGCTAAAAATGAAAAATCAATGGCCTTTTTGGCAAAGCAGTTTTTCGATCACAGCATTACCCGTAAATATATTGCATTAGTTTGGGGAGATTTAAAAGAGGACGGAACAATCACAGGTTATATTGGACGTCATCTAAAAGACAGACGTATCATGGCGATGTATGATAGTGAAGACAAGGGGCGTTGGTCAGTGACACATTACCGAGTTTTGGAGCGACTGGGCTATGTTACCCTAATAGAATGTCAATTAGAAACGGGACGTACACATCAAATTCGTACGCATATGCAATCTATTGGTCATCCGCTATTTAATGATGCCATGTATGGCGGCGATAAGATTTTAAAAGGTACCGTGTTTTCAAAGTACAAGCAGTTTGTGGATAACTGTTTTTCATTGCTGCCGCGACAAGCACTTCATGCTCAAGTATTGGGATTTATTCATCCTTCTACAAAAGAAAATATGTATTTTGAGGTACCATATCCGGAAGATTTTCGTTTAGCTTTAGAAAAGTGGCGCGGATATGCGGCAAATTCAATGGCTATAGAACATGATTAAAATTTAGAACAAAATTAAGATGCCAACAAACTATATCAATTTCAATGGCAATGTAGTGCCGGAAGATCAGGAAATATTTAGCATTGAGAATAGAGGTTTTCGTTATGGGGACGGACTGTTCGAAACGATGTTGTATAAGGATGGTGATATCCGCTTTCTAAATTTTCATGTCGAGCGTTTACAAAAAGGAATGGAGTTGATTCATTTGGATGATGCAAACCTTTTCGATGCATTTTTTATTCGTTCGAGATCCGAAGAATTAATCCGTAAAAACAATATGTTGGGACAGCAGGTTCGTATCCGGTTGATCGTATTTAGATCTGGTGGCGGATTGTATAGTCCGACGAGTAATAAACCTGGTTTTGTTTTGCAGGTGCAGCGCATAGAACCTAATCTTCGCGATAAGAAGGTCGGTTTGATTGTAGGGCTGTACAATGAATTCAAAAAACCTTATAGCGATCTTTCAAAGATTAAATCTTTAAATGCGCAGATTTATGTGTTAGCTGGCATCTATAAAAAGAAAATGGCTTTTGATGATGTGTTAATTCTAAATCAGGAAGGTTACCTATGTGAATCCTTAATTTCAAATATCTTTGTCTATTATGAAAAGGTGCTTTATACACCAGCATTATCCGAAGGATGTATTGAAGGGGTGATGCGTCGGGTAGTCATGGACATGGCACAGGATGAAGGTATAGAAGTGGTGGAAGCACAGATAAGCCCCGAAATCATGAAAAGGGCAGATGAGATTTTCTGTACCAATGCTGTACAGGGGGTACAATGGGTAATGGGCTATAAGCAAAAGCGCTATTTCAATAAGATATCGCGGATCTTACAGGAAAAATTACAGCATTGGAACTATGACCTCAGTGATGAACAAGACTAGTTTAATTTGATCATTCATACAAAAGGGCAGAACTTAATTCTGCCTTTTTGTATGAATGATTCGCTCAGCCCATTGCTCAAATGCTGTTTTAAAGCTGCGGAGAAAATCTTTGGTTTTTGCTAATTCCACTGTTCCACTTGGACCGATACAGCTGCCGATATCGCCCAGATAAGCTTCAGGTTGCTGCATCGTTGGGATATTGACGAAGACAAGTGATTGACGCAAATGATGGTTGGCCCCAAAGCCCCCATAAACTCCCGTTGATGAGGAAATTATTGCGCCAGGTTTACCATCCCATTTATTTTTTCCATAGGGTCTCGAACCCACGTCAATCGCATTCTTTAATACCGCCGGAATCGAACGGTTATACTCTGCGGTAACAAAAAGCACAGCATCCAAGGACGCGACCTCTTGACGGAAACGGGTATAGCTAGCCGGTGGGTTACCAGCATCGTCAAAATCCTGATTATATAAGGGGAGATCGCCGATATCAATCATGCGATAGCTAAATTTCGATTCCTCCTGGTCGAGGATAAACTGTGCGATCTTTTTATTGAAAGATTCCTTTCTCAAGCTGCCGACAAATATGCCTACGTTATATATACTCATGGTAATTATTCATTAAAGTCCTATCAATCTGAACAACGGATCCTTCAAAAAGGTTTGGGGTATTTTGTGAATTACACTATTTTCAACCTGTTCAAAATGAGGTTTTTATTGTTGCGTTAACAAAAATTAACATTTGAACATTAATCTTTTGCATACTGTTTGTTGTCGTATTGTAAAGAAGAAATTACAAACTAAGGGAGGAGCTACTTATGAAAAAATTGTTTTATGCGGCGGCGATCATTGCAGGCCTTTTTACGGCGGGAGCCGCACAGGCGCAAGTGAGTATCAGTGTCAATATTGGAAGTCAGCCTAGTTGGGGGCCAGCGGGTTATGATTACGCGCGTTATTATTATATGCCAGAATACAATATGTATTACGATGTACCCGCGAGATGTTACGTTTATTATGATAACGGCGGCTGGATAAGAAGAGCAAGTTTACCGAGACGATATAGACATTACGATTTTTATCGGGTGCATAAAGTAGTAATCAACGATCGCACACCTTGGCATCATCACGATCGCTACAGAAGCCGTTATGGCGGTTATCGGGGAAGGCAGGTCGCCATTCGAGACAGTCATCATGGTGGTGGATATTCATTTGCAAGCGAGCGTCGGGTAAGCCGCGAACATTCATGGGGTGAGCGTCGGGGATACGATAGAGGAAACGACCGCGGTTATGGACGAGGTCGCGAAGGTGGTCACGGGCGTGGCAATGATCAGGGACATGGACACGGGCGAGGTAACGGTCATGGCGGAAGACATCGGGATTAATTGAGTAGCTGAATAACAGAATAAAAAAGGAATCTATATCAACATAGGTTCCTTTTTTTTGGCCGGAAATAACAGCTGGTCTGCTTTCGTAGCGCTGGAGGCATGCGAAATCATGACGCTTTGAGTGCCATGCACAATAAATTAAATAACATAACAGCTTTATTAATGAAAAATATATTAATTTTGCGCAACACGGGACTGAAATCAGCTTATTTTAGATGATTTTGAGTATTTGTGAAATAATTGTGATGGTAAGTTAATTTTTGTAATGAGAAAAGTAGTTAATTCGGGTGTTGTATGGGTAGGGTTAAGTATATCTATTTTGGGATTTTACTCCTGCAATCAAAGTGGGACAAATAAGGTGCAAAATGTGGGGGCTGTTGACTCTATGCCACCAAAAAAGGATAGTTTACTTGCCGTGCAGGATTCAATAAGTAAAGTAGATTCGCTACGGAAAGACACCATTACAAAAATGGAAGAAGATGTGGACTACAAAGGAGCTAAAGATACAACGGTATTGTTGACTGATACTGTTTCTCCACGATACATTTATCTCACTTTTGACGATGGACCCTTAAATGGAAGTCAGCACCTTGATTCCATTGCGACAGCAAAAGGCATTAAAATCAATGCTTTTCTGATTGGTAATCATGACAAGATGAGTAAGAAGTTACACGGCTTTACAGAACGTTATAAAAATAATCCATTAGTAGATTGTTACAACCACAGTTACTGGCATGCACATAATAAGTACAGTACATTCTATTCGAATGCGCAGACGGCCTTTGAAGATTTTGAACTTGCTGAGCAATCGCTGGGCTTAACACATAAGATAGTGCGGCTGCCGGGACGAAATATCTGGTATATCGGAGACCGCAAAAAGGTTGATTTGAAAAGTGGGGCTTCGACGGCCGAGCTACTACACCAAAATGGTTATAAAGTAATTGGTTGGGATTGTGAGTGGAAGATTAATGGTGTTACAGGGAAACCGGACCTATCGGTGAATCAATTGTATACCCAAATGAAGAATTTACTCCGCAAAGGTACGTCTTATACAAAGAACAATGTTGTGCTCTTGACACATGACAATATGTACCAAACGAAAAAAGGGCAGCGGCTATTATCGGACTTGATCGATAGTCTCAAACAACATCCAAACTATCGTTTCGAATTTGTGCGGAATTATCCGCAATAGTGGCAACTAGTATCTATTTAAATAATTAAGGCTTAAACAGGAGTTCCCCAGTTTAAGCCTTAATTATTTAGACGAAAAGTCTATCTTAATTTTGTTTACGGAGATATTTGGTCAGAATCACGATGGTTTGACCTTCAATCTTTCCTTCAATTTGTTCGATATTGTCTGCTACAAGTCGAATATTCTTAACCACGGTACCTAAAGTCGCTTTTAAAGAGGAGCCTTTCACATCAAGCGTTTTTGTCAGAACAACAGTGTCGCCCTCCAATAGTCGTTGCCCGATGCTATCTTCATGAAATGAAACATAGCCGTCATTTTCATGGTCTCCAGTTTTCTTAGCTTCAGCTAGTGTCTCATCGTCTAAATAGAGAATATCCAATGCTTCAGACGCCCAACCTTCATTTTTTAGTCGGTTTAACATACGCCAACATACAATTTGTACCGATGGGTTCTCGGACCACATTGCATTTGGAAGGAATTTCCAATCGTCCGGATTTAATTGCTCCGTTTTGTTGAGCTGATTGACCAATGTTTCTGAAATCAGTAAAGTATTGTCCAAATTTGATGTTATTTCCGGTGGTAATGTATAAGCAATTAAAGTGGAATCTTCGCCTGTCAGCTCACATTTTCCGCCAGCTCTCGCTTGTAATTGTTCTTCTAATTTCATGTCAGTTTTTTTGAAAGCCCAAACTTAGCCAAATTTGTTTTGATGTACAATGACGAATATCACGACTGAGGGAATAACTCCTGTTTTTGTCCCTTTAAAGCATTGTTTTTGCTAATGACTATCTTTTCTTACCGGTAAATTTATGATATGAGCGAGCTATGATGTAAATTGTAGCATGAGTTTTTTATTCAAATAAATCTACTTCATGTAGAACATTGGTACCGAATTTGTGTTTATCCAACATTAGAAAAGATTATTAACTGTAATATAGAAATACTATGAAATGGCAAGGAGGAAAGCAAAGTGGTAATTTTGAAGACCGCAGAGGAATGTCGGGTGGTGGAAAAATTGCTTTAGGAGGAATTGGTGGAATTATTGTTTTGGTCATTGGATTTTTGATGGGTGGAGATCCGATGCAACTCTTACAGCAAGCCCAAAATATGGGGGCGCAGACAGAACAGTCGGGGCAGCCACGTGAGTTAAATCCTGAAGAAAAAAGGCTAACCGAATTCTCCTTGACTGTACTCCAAAGTACAGAGGATGTTTGGGCAAAGCTGTTTAAAGAGCAGATGCAGAAGAGTTATACGCCTACTACCCTTGTTTTTTATGATGGTGGTACACAAACGGATGGTTGTGGCATGGGACAGGCCTCTTACGGACCTTTTTATTGTCCTGGCGATCAAAAGATTTACCTGGATCTGAGCTTTAGTAAAGAACTGTCGGATAAATTCGGGGCGAAGGGAGAGTTCGCCATGGCGTATGTAATTGCCCATGAGGTTGGACACCATATCCAACAGTTGGTGGGTTTATTACCAAAGACCAATCAGGCCCGTGGGCAAATGAGTGAACGCGAAAATAACCGGATCTCTGTGATGACCGAACTGCAAGCTGATTTTTATGCTGGAGTATGGGCGCATTATCTCAATGAATATACCGATATAAAAATCGATTATAATGATATTATGGACGGTATGAAAGCTGCCGAAGCAGTGGGAGATGATAAATTACAGACAGAGGCACAGGGCTATGCTGTTCCTGAATCATTTACGCATGGTACGTCCGCTCAACGTATGGAATGGTTTAAAAAGGGATATGATTCGGGGGATATGCGATCGGGCAACACCTTTGAAGATCCGAGTCTGAAATAAAGATCATACTTCGAATGAAAAAACACCTGTTCACACATCATGAACAGGTGTTTTAATTTAATTGCCCTATGTGTTTCACCACCTACGCTTTCATTTATTTGGGAATATAAAGGATCATCACAAAACCCGTGCTGAATCATGTTGGATCATTATTGAACCAACAAATTACATCCCCTGATATCACTTTGGTCAAAACGTCCTAATATTTCAAAAGATCCATCTGGATATACTTTACCCAAATCCTGCGTGGCTATAAATGAACACGAGTAACGATTCGCAAGGTCGATAACGTTGATACCACCAGTTTTATTCATGGGAATTAGGCTCAATGGATCATTGGTGTCGCGAATCAAGATTTTCATCCATTTGGGAAGATGGAAAATTCCCTGACCTGAAGAATAACCTTGTGAGAGTAATTCTGTCATGCCATATTCCGAATGGATTCCATGGACGGAAAAGGCTTCTTCCAGGAGTTTATGGATTTCCTGTTTGACCATTTCCTTGCGCTTACCTTTCATTCCGCCAGTTTCCATAATAATCAGTTCAGGAAATTCAAAGGCGTATTGTTCAATGAAGTCGAGTAGGGCGTACGTTACGCCGAAAAGGATTGTTTTTGTGCCTTTATTTTTGAGCGCCACAAGTGTATCGTAAAGCTCTTGGTGGTTATAGAGAAAATAATTGCTTTCAGGCTGCTCACTTTGCTTCATGAGATCATCAATCATGTAGATTAAAGATGAACCGCTTCTTTCAAGGTATGAGGGTAGAAGGGCCAGTACGGCAATATGGCTCAGTGGCCCATAGAAGTCTTCAAAAATACGACGGAAAGTGCGTTCGTAAATACGGAGGTCAGCGACTAAATGTTTTGAGGTGACCATACCCGTTGTACCCGAACTCGAGAATACGATTTCAGCCTCCATTCCTTCAGCAATAACCTGTTGCGTCTTAAAAAATTCAATAGGCATAAAAGGAATATCCGTATAGTGCTGAATAAGGTCTTTTTCTCTGCCGAGGAGGCTGATATAGTCACGATAAACCTTACAATGCTGGCTCTGGAATTGGTAGGTATCTAAACAATGCTGATTAAAATCATCCTCGGTTTTAATTTCAAAAAAATCCTTCCAGTTCGCCATAGCATTTAAATTTGATCGACAAAATTAACGAAAATTTGTAAATATTGGAGGCGATCTATAGATTCCTTCTTATCAGAAGCCTATTGAAGATGTTTGGTATTATTAATAATACAGGTATGTGGAGACAGAAAATTCTGTAAACAGAAGGAGCAGTATAGTGTCTTTGTCCAGTATAACCGGATTAGAGGGGTAGATAGATCGGGATCGTCGTAAAACATAACTAGAGAACAGGCTTAGGTCAAGGTAAGAAAACTTGACCTAAGCCTGTTATTTTTTATAACATACCACCATCAACAGGAAGAACCTGTCCGGTTACGTATGCCGATAAGTCAGATGCTAAATAAAGACATGCATTGGCAACATCTTCTGGTTGGCCAGCACGTTTCAATGGAATTCCAGCTTCCCATCCTGCCACAACTTTAGGATCCAGTACATCTGTCATTTCGGTACGTATAAAGCCTGGAGCAACTACGTTTGCACGGATATTACGAGAACCTAATTCTTTAGCGACCGATTTTGTGAACCCAATGATACCAGCTTTTGATGCAGCATAATTTGCCTGACCAGCATTTCCTTGAACGCCAACAACGGATGACATATTGATAAATGAACCTTTACGGTTTTTCATCATAATTTTTGAAGCAGCTTTTGTAACGTTAAAGACAGATTTTAAGTTGACATTTAGTACATCATCCCAATTCTCTTCGGTCATACGCATTAACAGGCCGTCTTTTGTGATACCAGCATTATTTACAACAATATCTAATCCGCCAAAATCAGCGACGATCGCATTGATCAATTGTTCTGCTTCTTCAAATTTTGAAGCGTCAGAGCGATAACCAATCACTTTGGTGCCAAAAGCCTGAAGCTCCTGCTCCAACGCCTGTCCTTTTTCGACAGAAGAAAGATACGTAAAAGCGACGTTAGCACCATGTTGTGCAAACACTTCTGCAATTTTCCTTCCGATTCCTTTTGATGCTCCTGTTACTAAAGCAATTTTTCCTTCAAGTATTTTCATCTGTATAAGTTATTTGTTCTTCAATTAATTACACTATGGCATTTATGACCATTTTCCTCGTGCTTTCTTTCGCTCACAGCCCGTCTGATCTTGGAATTCAACACGATACATGAACTCGCTTCCATTAGGTTTATCTTGGTTATGCCACAGTCTTTGTGTTTTTCTCGATGCTATAGTATGAGCGAATAAATGATCTTATTTTTTAGCCATCGTGTACACTATTGCCTATCGACGTTCTGCAAAAATGTTAAAACTATATTATAACACAAAATCTTTCGATAAATAACGGTTTAAAATAGAAAAACATTGTGTGCTGCCCCTGTGTTTATCTTGGAGTGGGGGAGTGTTTTAAGGTAACATTTTTAGAATTTTACGGTAAGCGATTGCTCACTTAGGATTATTTTAATAAATCAATGGTATTTTTGAATAAGTGGTTCTAAAAAGTACAGTTTTTTGACAAAAGACTTGGACGTTTACCAAAAACTATATTAAATTTGCATCAATCACAAAAACATGAGCAAAAAATCAAATAAAGAAGTTGACGTTGTTCTGATCGGCGCCGGTATTATGAGTGCTACTTTGGGTACTCTAATCAATGAATTAAGCCCAGACGTTAATATTGAAATTCTTGAGCGTTTGGATGTTGTGGCTGCTGAAAGTTCTGACGCATGGAATAATGCTGGCACGGGTCACTCTGCTTTATGCGAGTTAAATTATACCCCCGAACAGAAAGATGGTTCTGTCAAGATTGATAAAGCAGTGAAAATTGCCGAGCAATTTGAAGTCTCTAAGCAATTTTGGTCCTACCTCGTTGATAAAGGCATTATTGCCCAACCTGAAAATTTTATCCGTAGTATTCCACACATGAGTGCGGTTTTTGGTGAAAAAGACGCTAAATTTCTAAAGACAAGATGGGAAACACTAACGACCCAAAACTTGTTCAAAGGGATGGAATATACCGAAGATACAGCATTGTTGAAATCGTGGATTCCATTGATGATGGAAGGACGTGCGGCAGACGAAAAAATCGCTGCGACAAAAATGGATCTGGGTACTGATGTAAATTTTGGGTCGTTGACACGTGATTTGATCGCTAATCTTGAAAATAAAGAAAATATTTCGATTTCCTTAAACCACGAAGTAATTGACATCGAACGTGAAGATGACGGTCGCTGGGAAGTGGAAGTCAAAGATTTAAAGACAGGAACAAAGCGAGAAATCAAGGCAAAATTTGTATTTATTGGAGCCGGTGGGCACTCGTTGTTATTGTTGGAAAAATCTGGAATACCCGAAGCGAAAGGCTATGGCGGATTCCCGGTGGGAGGCCAATGGCTGCGTTGTGTGAATGAAGAGATCATTAATACACACCATGCGAAGGTGTATGGTAAAGCTTCTGTCGGTGCGCCTCCAATGTCTGTACCGCACTTAGATACACGTTATATTGATGGCAAGCAAGCGTTATTGTTTGGACCATATGCAGGTTTCTCAACTAAATTCTTAAAACAGGGGTCTTACTTCGATTTACCGGCTTCTATCAAATTGTCCAATATCCGTCCGATGTTATCAGCCGGACTTGACAACTTACCGTTGACGAAGTATCTTATTACTGAAGTCATGAAGTCACCAAAAGATAAACTGGAGTCTTTAAAACAATTTATGCCTACAGCTAAATTGGAGGATTGGGTTATCGAGAAAGCAGGACAACGTGTTCAGGTCATCAAGAAAGATGAAAAGAAAGGTGGAATTTTAGAATTTGGTACAGAGGTCGTTTCGAGTGCCGATGGTTCTATTGCTGCGCTATTAGGAGCGTCTCCTGGAGCTTCGACGTCAGTGGCTATTATGATCAGCCTGTTGAAGAGATGTTTCCCTGAACGTGCCAAATCAGATGAATACCGTAAAAAACTACGTGAAATGATCCCTTCACACGGGAAATCATTGAACGATGATGCGCAACTTTGTAAAGAAACGCGTACGCGTACGCACAAAACGTTGAAATTGATTGATATAGAATAATCAATTCGACAGAAAATATACTTATGGGGTGCTTGGAATGACCATGGTCATTCTCGGCTGAGATTATACCCAATAAAAGCGATTGTACCTCCTTGTACAATCGCTTTTATATACCTGATCCAGGTAATGCTGGCGTAGGGATTTAATTTCAATAAAAAATAGCCGTTTCTCTCCCATAGGTTTATTATGAATGACACGATATAATAAACAAGGCGATGACTTCTGAAACAATTTTCGAAGCTTTTGTAAAACAGATTCAACAGGCCACCATTGCGGAATGGTTGGGGGTATCTTTTGGTGTTTTACAAGTTTGGTTTTCCCGGCAAAATAAATCGATCAATTACATTTTTGGGATTATTGGTATCTTAATTTCTGTATACGTATTATTCCATGCGAAACTATATGCCGAAATATTGCTACATCTCTATTACTTGATCATGAGCATCTATGGCTGGATCTATTGGAAATATAGTCGTGATGTAGCTACGCCCATAACACACTGTGAGCCGAAAGAATGGTGGATAGTAGGTGGCATATGTGCTGTCGGTTTTCTGTTGTTTTATTTCGGATTGGTACACTTAACAGATTCTGATGTACCGCTTTGGGATTCTGCAGTTTCCTGTACAGCTTGGGCAGGGATGTGGTTATTGGCAAAGCGGAAGATAGAAAACTGGATATTGTTGAATATCAGTAATCTGATGGCAATTCCTTTACTGATCCATAAAGGGCTGTTTCTTTATTCGGGCTTGACGTTATTTTTATTTGTTATGGCATTTAGTGGGTATTTTAATTGGAGGAGAATAATACGTGAAGAAAGATATGCAATTCAATAGCGAAGATATCGCTATACTGAAAGATAATCAGGCAAAAGGAATTCAGCAGAAAACGTTGTCAGATGGACAACTGGATCTGATTTACCGTCGGAAGTGGTTTAAGATTTGGGTTCCCCGTGCATTAGGTGGATTGGGGTTAAGTGTACCTGAAGGACTCAGTTTATTGGCTGATCTGGCTTATTGGGATGGGGGATTAGCCTGGACAGTAACCTTATGTTCAGGAGCAAATCTGTTTGTCGGTTTTATTGATCCCCTTATAGGAAATCAAATTTTCGAAACGGATCGGGTTTGTTTCGGAGGTAGTGGACAGGCATCTGGTACTGCTACGCGTGAAGGGGACCACTATCGACTCCGTGGTTTCTGGAGATATGCTACCGGAGCGCCACATTTAACGCACTTCACATTAAATGCCGCAATTCAGGAGGCGGGAAAACCCGTTTTGGACGAAAAAGGTGAACCGCTGATAAAATCATTTTTTGTCGATCGGGATCATGTACTGATTCACTATGACTGGGATACATTTGGATTGGAAGCTACAGCTTCGCATTCTTTTTCGCTGGAAGACGTTCTCGTTGATAGCAGGCAGTCTTTTGAGATTGATGCGGCAAAAAGTACACGTCGCGAGCTGTTGTATCAATATCCCTTTATGCCTTTTGCGGAATTGACTTTACTGGCCAACTTTACGGGAATGTATAAGCGCTTTTTGGATTTAATCGAAAAACTATTTGTGTTAAAAAGCAATCAATCCAAATGGGAGAAGACTGAAAGTAAAGAAGCGTTTAGGGTACTCGATGAATTTCAGCAAGATTATGTTAATCGGAGGGAAGCAATCATGAATTTGGCCGCTCTTTCTTGGGAAAATCTTCACGATGGAAATGATAATGCAGCGATTTATGAACAGATAGGGATACAAAGTAGAGATTTTGTGGAATCTATCTTAACAAATACGATAAGACTCTATCCACACACCGGAATTTCGGGGGCCGCCATTGACCATGAAATCAATATCATCTTCCGGAATATTTTTACGGCTTCGCAACACAAGTTATTGCAAAAGAGCTTCTAAACAACAAAGACTATCCTAGGATAGTCTTTGTTGTTAAATAGGATGTGTTCCCGGCGGGGGTCGAACCCACATCGTCAGAACCGGAATCTGAAATTCTATCCATTGAACTACGGGAACGTCTGGCAAAGATATACTATTTTCTAGATCTTACAAACAATCTTTGTGATAAAATTATATCTTTTAGCAATCAATTTTTAAGGCATCTTATCGTCAGTATTTTAGCGTTTAGCTTTTGTCAATTCTCTATTTTTTTACGTCAATGCTATAATAGTTTCCATATATGCTTAGCATCGGGCGGGCCATGTGGAATGAGAGGTGGCTAGCACGATTGCCCCTGAATAAAGCAGTACAGTTCATTTGGATGGCCGAGCTGGCAAAAGGTGATCGGACATTCATCACGACCGTGGATGATATTGCGTAATAACGGAATGAAGGTAGTCCCTATCGATGTGTGTGTATATTTCGGTCGTGGTAATGCTTTCATGACCGAGCATATCTTGTACAGCTCTTAGATCTGCCCCGCCTTCCACTAAATGTGATGCAAAACTATGCCTAAAGGTATGTGGGCTGATGGTTTTTTGTAAACCGATTTTTAAGGCAAGTTCTTTGATGATCAAGAATATCATTACCCGAGATAATGCGGCGCCTCTTCTGTTGAGGAATACAATATCTTCATTTCCGGCCTTAATCTTGATATGAGGTCTGATCGTTTCTAAGTAGATACGGAGGTGTTTAATGGCGTGTTGACCAATTGGAATGAGGCGTTCTTTGCTTCCCTTGCCCTCAACTTTGATAAATTCAACATCTAAAAAAAGGTTCGATATCTTGAGTGTGACAAGTTCGGAAACACGGAGACCGCATCCGTATAAGATTTCGATGATCGTTTTATTGCGCTCACCCTCGGGTGAAGAAAGATCGATTGCCGCGATCAATTGATCGATCTCATGTATGCTCAAAACGCTGGGCAGCTTGCGTGCCAAGCGTGGCGCCTGAAGAAGATCTGTCGGATTGTGGACGAATTCATGCTCGATCATCAAAAAGCTAAAGAAAGTCTTCAGGCCAGAGATCAGCCTGGATTGTGTGAAGGGTGAAATATTAAACTCCTGCAACCAAGCCAAAAACTCCTGTATATTTTTTCTCGTTACAGTATTTAAAACCAAATGATTGTCTTCGCAGTAGATCTGAAATTTGGATACGTCATTTAAGTAAGCATCAATTGAATTAACGCTTAAGCCTCTTTCGAACTTTAAGAATTGTTCGAATTCTTTTTTTATATCAGTCCAGTTTTCAAAATCCATTTGCAACAAAATTACAATTAACTGTTGTTCTTTTCGAAAGTTATTCTGTATTTTTAAGTGGAATTTTTACAGATTATAAGTGATACAAAGAGACGTTCCCTTATAGCGGGTCCCGATTCCTCCTTGGATAATGAAAAAAGTATTAATCTGTATTTTACGATTTATCGGGACAATTGATCTCCTGTTCCGTTTACCCTAATATAAAACAATTAGCAAAAATAACTGAAAAAAGACATTTTTTTGTATGAAATTCATTAAACCACTCGCATTAGCTTTTCTATTACCGGCTACGTTCTATATAGCAGAAGCAAAAATGCCAACCACATTAACTGCGGAAGCGCGCGCGATTCTATCCCAAGATAGTTTGGCGCTGAATCAAAAATTACCCTTCGACAATGAAGTCATCACAGGGAAACTGAAAAATGGATTTACATACTTTATTCGTAAAAATAGCGAGCCTAAAGGCCGTGTTACCATGTATTTGGGTATGAAGGCCGGCTCTATTCTAGAAAATGAAAAACAGCTTGGTTTGGCCCATTTTTTAGAACATATGAACTTCAATGGCCTGAAGCACTTTCCAAAGAATGAATTGGTTAACTACCTGCAGAAAGCGGGGGTTCGATTTGGATCGGACCTCAATGCCTATACCAGCTTTGACCAGACCGTTTATCAGCTGCCCATTCCTTCTGACGATCCTGAACTTTTAAAAAATGGTTTGCAGGTAATGCGCGATTGGGCTCAGGACGCTTTGTTGGATGGCGAAGAAATTGATAAAGAACGGGGTGTTATTCTCGAAGAAAAACGAGGTGGAAGAGGAGTACAGCAGCGTTTACAGGATCAATACTTTCCGATGTTGCTCAATGGTTCCCTTTACTCCAAGCGTTTGCCGATCGGAACTGAACAGATACTGAAAACATTTCCCTACACAGAAATACGCAAATTCCATGAAGACTGGTATCGCCCGGATTTACAGGCCCTGATCATCGTTGGAGATATTGATCCCAAGGAGATGGAAGAAAGGGTGAAAGTATTGTTTTCCGATATGAAAATGCCCAAAAAAGCGTTGGAGCGTAAAAAATATCGGGTCGATCTGTTAAACAAGAACCAGTTCTTGGCTATTTCAGATCCGGAACTGCCCTACACTGTTGCACAGATTTTGATCAAAAGCGAAAAAGAAAAGGTTTCCACGGTAGGAGATTACAGAAACGAGCTGTTGAAGAATGTGTTCAATCAGATGATCGCGGGGCGGTTTTCTGAATTGATGCAACAACCGAACCCTCCTTTTATGCAGGCAGGTGGAAGTATCAGCGATTTTGTTGCTAACCTTAATACTTTTTCATTGTTGGTAGTGCCTAAACCAGGCGAGTTGGAATCCGGATTTAAAGCGATGTTAACCGAATTTGAGCGCATTCAAAAATACGGTTTTACACAGACGGAGTTGGATCGTGCCATCGCCGATATGAAAAAGGGTAACGAGATGTCATTTATCGAGCGTGATAAAAAGAAGTCGGATAGCTATGTAAACCGTTATCTCAATTTTTTTATTGATGATGAACCGGCTTTAAGTAATGAAAACGCTTATCGTTTGACAAAACAGCTGTTACCAACCTTGAAACTGTCGGAAGTGAATGGTTTGGTGAAAAAATATTATACCGATCTGAACCGCGATGTTTTAGTTATGGGGCCAGAAAAGGATAAGGCCAACTTACCCGCTGAGTCTACCGTGATGGGCTGGGTAAAGGCAGTGGAAGAGAGTCCCGTGACAGCATATGAAGATAAAGTTTCCAATCTTCCCTTGCTTTCAAAAGAGCCCGTAAAAGGCACTGTTGTATCGTCAAAAAGTATTGACGCCGTTCAAGCGAAAGAATTGATCTTAAGCAATGGTGTGAAAGTAATCTTAAAGCCTACGGACTTTAAAAATGATGAGATACAGATTATGGCGTATAGTCCGGGTGGAACATCAGGCTATAGTGATGCAGACTACTTCTCAGCCTCCAATGCGTCTTCTTTAATTGATGCAAGCGGCGTTGGACAAATGAACAACGTTGAGCTTACGAAGTATCTTTCAGGAAAAGATGTCTCCATCTCTCCGTATATCTCCGAACGTTACGAAGGTATTTCAGGTAGTACAGATAAAGAAGGCTTGAAGAATGCTTTTGAATTGATTTATGGTTATTTTACCGAGCCTCGATTGGATCAGGATATTTTCCAGAGTACCATGACCCGGGCAAAAGGATCTTTGGAAAATAGGTTGAGCAATCCAAATAATGTATTCTCGGATAAAGTGAAAGAAGTGCTTTATGGCAACAATGTCCGCCGGCAAAACCCAACGGTAGAAACGATCAATAAAATTGATCGGGAGCGTGCTTTGGCAATTTACAAAGAACGATTTGCTGATGCTTCGGATTTTGTGTTTACAATTGTGGGGTCATTTGACGAGAATCAGATCAAGCCTTATTTAGAAACCTACCTGGCTTCATTGCCGGCCCTTAAAAGAGGAGAAAGCTACAAGGATTTAAATATTCTGGAGCCAAGCAAGGGCGAGCGCGTAGTTGTTCATAAAGGCAAAGAGGAGAAGGCAAGTACGCAATTGGCCTACTATGGGGACTATACCTATAATGAAATTGAAAATGTGAATATGGAAGCCTTGGAGAGTGTGTTGACGATCAAATTGTTGGAAAGACTCCGTGAAAAAGAAGGTGGAGTTTACGGCGTGGGCGCTCGGGCGAGTTTCAGTAAGCTGCCAAAAGCACGTTATGCTTTCTCCATTGGTTTTGGTTCGGCAGTAGATAAGGCTGATGCTTTAATCACTTCGGCCTTGGATGAAGTAAAAAAGATTCAGGAAAAAGGCCCTGAAAATGGAGATATCGAAAAGTTCCTAGCAGAACAGCAGCGACAAAATGAGTTAAATCTTCGTGAAAATGGTTATTGGCTGAATTATATATCAAGTTCTTATCAGAATGATCTTGATCTTGCACGATATACACGTAGAATAGACAATTTGAAGAAGGTAACTTCGAAGTCGGTGCAGGATGTTGCCGGAAAATATTTGAAAAGAGATCGACTTTTTGAATTTATTTTGATGCCGGATTCTAAATAACAGGAGTCCTGGAAAACAGAAGGGTTGCCTGCGTAGTAGGCAACCCTTTTTTATTGGCCAAAAAATTAGGAACAAAAAATCCCAACCATTTCTGATTGGGATTGCCAAAATGTCTAATAAGTATCTCTTGTTAACCCAAATAGGATTTTAAGATTTTGCTTCTTGAAGTGTGTCTCAAACGTTGAAGAGCTTTATCTTTAATCTGACGAACGCGCTCACGTGTTAAATTGAATTTTTCTCCGATTTCCTCTAACGACAATTGGTGATTGGAACCTAAGCCAAAGAAAAGCACGATAATTTCACGTTCTCTTTCTGTTAATGTTGCCAATGATCGTTTGATTTCTTCTGACAGAGATTCATCAATCAAAGAACTGTCTGTGTCTGGATCATGGTTCTCCAAAACGTCCAAAAGTGTGTTTTCTTCACCTTGAACAAAGGGAGCATCCATAGATACGTGACGGCCAGAGTTGCTTAGCGTATCCGAAACCTTGTCTACTGTGGTTTCAAGGATATCCGCCAATTCTTCTGGAGATGGTTCCCGTTCGTATTCTTGTTCTAGTTTTGAGAAAGCCTTACTGATTTTGCTCAATGAACCAACTTGATTCAATGGCAGACGTACGATACGCGATTGTTCAGCAATTGCTTGAAGAATAGATTGGCGAATCCACCAAACGGCATAAGAAATGAATTTAAACCCCTTTGTTTCGTCAAAACGTTTAGCCGCTTTAATTAAGCCCAGGTTACCTTCATTGATTAAATCACCTAAGGTTAAACCTTGATTTTGATATTGTTTTGCTACTGATACTACGAAACGAAGGTTGGTTTTAGTCAATTTTTCCAAGGCAACTTGATCGCCTTCGCGGATACGCTGTGCTAATTCTACTTCTTCTTCTGCTGTAATTAAGTCTACTTTACCAATTTCGTGTAAGTATTTGTCCAAAGACTGTGACTCACGATTGGTGATAGATTGTGTAATTTTGAGCTGTCTCATTAATTTTTATTAATTCTCCTCTCTAAGAAATGTTTGCGAAAATACGAAAAATTTTTGAATTATTAATGGAAAATTGATTATCTAGCCACTCATATTTAATGAGTTAGGCTTTTTTGAGTTTCAATTTTTAATCATCAAAAACTATTCCATTTTAATATTTTTTTTTCCTCTTATCTGTTGCTGTAATATTCAACTGTTTGATATTTAAAGAGCTAAAAGGTTTAATTTTTTTTATTGTTCTAAACAATTTAACTCGTCGGCAGCTGATTTATTATGCACCATGCATTCCTCAAATTTATTTTAAAATGATAATTTTATGATAAAACAAAAAGATGGATCTTTTGTTTTATTAGTGACATTAAATAAATTTAAAAGAATAAAAATTATATTATGCCAATCTTAATTCACTTGGATAAAATAATGAAAGAGAAAAAGATGTCGCTTAACCAATTGAGTGACAACGTCGGAATTACCCTTTCCAATCTTTCAATCATCAAGAATCAAAAGGCGAAGGCATTGCGATTAGATACTCTTGAAGCGATCTGCAAAGCGCTAGACTGCCAGCCTGGTGATCTGCTGCAATATTATGATGGTGGTGATGAAAAAGGTTAAAATCGATAGCCTTTTAAAAAATCGACTACATTCATTCTTTTTTTGCCTTCGAGTTGAAGGTCAGAAATGACAATATAGCCGTCTTGTGTCGCAATTTTTAAGAAACTTTTCTTGTCAGTTTCTACGGTGCCCGGTATTGTAGCTGTATGGGCAAGCTCTTTTTCTGTGCGATAGATTTTTAGTACCTTATCATTTAAGAGGGTAAATGCCGCTGGATAAGGGCTTAAACCGCGAATGAAGTTATAAACCTCCGCAGTGGGCTGATCCCAGTTTATTTTACAGTCTTCTTTGAAGATTTTTGGTGCGTGTTTGAGTGGCTCCGTGGTGAGAAGGACGTCTTGAGGTTTAGGCTGCAAAGTGCCGGCCTTCAATTGCTGGATGGTTTGAAGGAGCGTTTCTGCCCCAGCCACCATAAGGTTGTCGTGGAGATCGCCGGCATTGTCGGTTTCTTTGATGGTAACTTTTTTCGACAATAAGATGTTTCCCGTATCGATTTCGTGCTGTAGTAAAAATGTCGTTACGCCCGATTCTTTCTCGCCATTGATGATGGCATGATTTATCGGTGCTGCACCCCGATATTGTGGAAGGAGTGAGGCGTGAACGTTGATTGTTCCAAATTTAGGCATATTCCAGACGATCTCAGGTAGCATACGAAATGCGACCACAACCTGTAGGTCCGCCTGAAAACTTTTGAGGTCATTCAGAAATGCTTCATCGCGAAGTTTCACAGGTTGAAGAACTGGGATGTTATGTTGTCTAGCAAATATTTTCACCGCAGATTCATGTATTTTTTGTCCGCGTCCTGCAGGTTTATCCGGTACAGTAACCACAGCGACAACTTGTTCGCCAGACTGAATCAGTGCTTCAAGTGAAGCTACAGCAAAATCGGGAGTACCCATGAAAATAATACGCATAATACTTGAAAATTTTTATAAAACTCTTTAAACCAGTGCAGGAGCCTCCTCGTTGAATAGCCTACTGAAAAACACCTAATAATTTGTCATTTCAGTTTTGTAAATAACAAATTTTTATAACTTTGCGAAGTTACATAAATATATTGAAAGCTTGAATTTTCCTTATTTTTTAGCAAATCGGATCGCATTTTCTGGAAAAAGAACGTTCTCAAAATTGATCGTTCGGGTGACTATTGGTGCCATTGCTCTTGCTATTGCAGCGATTATTATATCTATTGCGGTATTGCGCGGATTTAAGGGAGAGATTATCAGTAAGCAACGGAGTTTTTTTGCCGATGTATTGGTTTTACGTTACGACCTGAATAAGTCTTACGAAAATTCGCCCATAACACTTGCACCGGAGGTCCGCAAGTCCATATTGGCAATTCCTCAAGTCAATTCCATCAGTTCCTTTGCAACCAAGGCCGGAATCATCAATGTCAACAATGAAGTGGAAGGCGTGGTTCTCAAGGGTATCGATTCATTGTATAATCAGCAGCCGTTTCAAGGTATGCTGGTGGAAGGGAATATGATAGACTTTAAATCGGATAATGCCGATAATCAGATTTTAGTCTCTAAGTATCTCGCAGATCGATTGCTCTTAAAAGTCGGTGACGATTTTATTATGTATTTCGTGCAGGATCCTATACGCAAACGTAAATTTGTCATTAAGGGCATTTTTAATACAGGCTCTGAAGAATTAGATAAGGTCTATGTGATCGGGTCTCTCAATGTCATCCGCAAACTGAGCAACCTCGATGATCATGAGGTAGGGGGCTATGAGATTCGGATCAAAGATTTTAGTCAGCTCGAACGGACAACAAACAAGGTTGAAGATCTGTTGCCTATCGATATGCAGGCAATTAATATCAAGGATCAGGTTCCCGATATTTTTCAGTGGCTGGAACTGCTGGATATGAACACCAAAATCATTTTTATATTGATGACGGTCGTGGCTATTATCAATATGATTTCCGCCTTGCTGATCACCATTCTTGAGCGTACTTCAATGATCGGTATTTTAAAGGCATTGGGGTATCACAATGCCGGAATTCGCCGCGTCTTCATGTACAGTGCCTTGTACCTGATCGGCCTCGGATTGTTAATCGGTAATCTTATTGGCCTCGGTTTTTACTTTTTTCAGGATTTTACCCATTTCTTTAAATTGGATGAGAAGACCTACTATATCTCCTATGTGGCCGTTCAACTTCAATGGTCTGATGTGATTCTTGTCAATTTGGCTGTTGTGTTTATCGGAATGATCTCTTTATTTATTCCGTCAATGCTAATTACCAAAATTAGTCCGATTAAAGCCATTTCTTTTAAGTAACGCTCTTTTTAGGCTTCGCTTTCTTTAAAAAATCGTATTTTTAGTGCTGTTAACTATTTTTCGAGCTGTATAGAAAAATAAGTATTTATATTTTACGGCTAGTATACAAGCACATATGAATAAAACTTTTGAGCATATTTCCCACGCCTTCGAAGCACCTTTACAAAATCCTGTACTTATATTTTCACTGGTACTTTTTATTATCCTGTTATCACCGATTGTACTGCGACCGATTAAGGTTCCGGGGATTATAGGATTAATTATATCCGGCGTTATTATTGGACCGCATGGACTAAATTGGCTGGAAAAAAACTCGGCCATAACGCTTTTTTCAACAATAGGCCTGCTCTATATCATGTTTATTGCCGGGCTCGAGTTGGACATGAATGAATTTAAAAAGACAAAAAATAAGAGCTTGCTCTTTGGCTTCTTGACATTCATCGTGCCGATCAGTATTGGCTATCCCGTTTGTCACTTTTTATTGGGTTACGGTGTTTTGCCGAGTTTGTTGATATCAAGCATGTTTGCTACCCATACGCTGGTTTCTTATCCCATCGTCAATAGCTATGGTATTTCAAAAATGGAGGCTGTTGCGATTACGATCGGTGGAACAATCCTGACCGATACGGCCGTGCTGATTATTCTTGCTGTAATTACTGGCGTTTCTCAGGGAAATATAGGTAATGAATTTTGGATTACCCTGACGATTTCCTTTGCTATCTTTCTGTTTATCATGTTTGGTGTTATTCCGAGGATCGCGAAATGGTTTTTTGAGCGCTTGGGGAGTGAGAAGACGTCCAATTATATCTTCGTTCTCTCGGTTGTGTTTTTTGCGGCCTTTCTAGCGGAAATTGCCGGCCTTGAGCCGATTATTGGGGCTTTCGTGGCCGGTCTGGCCCTCAATAAACTGATTCCACATTCTTCGGCTTTGATGAACCGGATCGAGTTTATCGGTAATGCGATTTTTATTCCTTTCTTCTTGATATCTGTGGGCATGATTGTCGATGTCAGCGTGATCTTGAAAGGGCCGCAGGCCCTTATTATTGCCGGAACACTGACCGTTGTGGCTATCGTCGGAAAATATGTGGCCGCCTGGCTGACACAGATTGTTTTTAAATACAGCCGTGGTCAACGTAACCTAATATTTGGTTTAAGTAGTGCACATGCTGCGGCAACACTGGCCGTTATTATGGTTGGACATAAGAACGGCATTATCGATGAGAATGTGCTTAATGGTACGATTCTGCTGATTTTGGTGACCTGCATTGTCGCCACGGTGGTGACGGGAAATGCCTCACGTAAAGTGGTTATGGATGGCGAACAGGACGAAGAACATACTGATGTGGTAAAGGAAAAAGATGAAAACATCTTGATTTCTATCGCTAATATGGATAATATGGAGCCGATTTTGGATTTTTCAACCTATATTAAAAGCAAGAAATGTTCCTATCCTGTCAATATTGTGTCCGTTGTGAAAGATAATGAACAGGCACAATTAAACATGTCTAAAGCACGGAAGAACCTGGACAATATGGTCAGGTATGCTTCGGGTAGTGAAACAAATGTGAATATAAGTGCTACAATAGATTTAAACATTGCCAGCGGGGTTGCGCGGTCGGCAAAAGAGGTTTCTGCCAATTGTATTGTTTTGGGCTGGCCAAGTGCGGCCAATTTTATGGATAAGTTTGTCGGGGAGAAAACGGAAAGTATTTTAAATAGAACCTCGGCTAATGTGATGTTATGTCATTTTAAAAAACCTTTTATTTCGAATAAGTCGATTGTCGTTTTTGCACCACCGATGTGCGAGGCGGAATTTGGTTTCGAATACTGGCTGGAGAAGGTGGTCAAGTTTGCCCAGGAATTATCCCTGTCCATCACTTTTGTGGTTGATACACGTTCTGCCGCTGCCATTGAAGAACATCTCGTCGAATTGAAAAATTCTGTTCCTGTCACATTCAAACATTACGACAACTGGGACAATTTACAGGGCCTTAAAGCGTTTAAGGAGGAGGATGCGATGTTTATTTTTGTGTCGGCTAGAAATGGAGAAGTTTCCTATCGGGATTCGCTGGATGGAGTAGCAAAGAAATTAGATCGTATTTATGCAAACGAAAATCTTGTTTTAGTGTTTCCTAGTAGAGTGGAAAATGCGCACATCGACGAATATGAAGATGTTGAAGCTGCACCAATCTTTAGAAAAATTAGCAAAGAAATCGGAAATATGTTTAATAAGGGATAGTTATTGTCCGTTAAAATTGAAGGTTATGTCAAATAAGATTACAATGTCAAGTGAAGGAACTTTACAGGTTCCAGATTTTCCAACAATTCCTTTTATTATCGGCGACGGCATTGGTCCTGACCTCTGGCATGCGGCAGTGCGTGTTTTTGATCAGGCGGTGGAGAAAGCGTACGGCGGACAACGGAAAATAACATGGAAGGAGGTGTTGGCAGGTGAGAAAGCTTTCAACGAAACAGGCGAATGGCTACCAAAAGATACGTTGAATGTATTAAAAGAGTACCTGGTTGGAATCAAAGGGCCGCTCACCACGCCAGTAGGCGGGGGAATCCGTTCGTTGAATGTTGCGTTGCGTAAGGATTTGGATCTCTATGTATGTCAACGCCCGACAAAATGGTTTGAGGGTGTACCTTCGCCAGTCAAACATCCCGAGTATGTGGATATGGTGATTTTTCGCGAAAATACCGAAGATATTTATGCTGGAATAGAGTTTCAGGCAGGAACAGCTGAAGCCAACAGATTCCAGGATTTCTTGCATGATGAGCTTGATATTGATTACAATTTCTCGGCCACGACAGGCGTCGGTGTCAAGCTGGTTTCTGAAGAGGGCTCCAAAAGATTAGTCCGTGCAGCGATAGAACATGCTATTGATCACAATTTGCCTTCCGTGACGATTGTCCACAAAGGAAATATCATGAAATTTACGGAGGGGGCTTTTAAGATGTGGGCTTATGAGGTTGCTGAAACGGAATTTGCCGACAAAACCTATACGTGGGGACAGTGGGAGCGAACGAAAGAGGAAAAGGGTGCTGAGGTTGCTAACCAAGAGCAAAAAGCGGCCTTGGATTCCGGTAAAATCTTGATTAAAGATATGATTGCCGACAATTTTTTACAGCAGATCCTGCTGAATCCACGGGATTTTTCTGTTGTAGCAACGTTGAATCTGAACGGTGATTATATTTCTGATGCGCTGGCAGCAATGGTTGGCGGTATAGGGATCGCACCGGGTGCTAATATCAATTTTAAAACCGGGCACGCTGTCTTTGAAGCCACCCATGGTACTGCACCTCGCTTTGCAAATACCAATACCATGAATCCTTCATCGGTTATTTTAAGCGGTGTTATGCTATTCGAATACCTCGGCTGGACCGAAGCGGCGGCGGCAATTGTTAAGGCCTTAGGAGAAACGATATTGGCTAAGACTGTGACGGTGGATTTTTACAATTTGATGGATGATGCGACCTTGGTCAAAACATGCGAATTTGCAGATCGAATTATTGAAAAAATATAAGAATTTTATTTTCTGAGATATTAAGCAGAAATTTGAATAAAATTTCTGCTTTTTTATGGATTACAATCAGCTGCCACTTTTTATAAAGGAATCGACCGTTTTTACGGAGAACGAAAAAATGAAGTTGGCTCAGGTCGACCGTTTACCCACGCCACAGGAGGTAGATGATATAACGAGTCTCCCTGAAATTTACGAATTGCTAAATGCCTTTATTGGCGATCAATCTTCTCGTAATACCCATCTTCAGCTCAAGGCTAAGGAGTATTTGCAAGATAATCAGGTAGATATGGCATGGAAAGTGTTGCTTATTTGATGTTTTTTGCATTGAATTAGCTGTTTGTTGTGCGATCTTTTTATTGAAATCATTTAGAATTTTATAAATTTTCAATAAAAAAACAGATTAGTTGAAAAATATATAATTTTATTTTACCTTTGGTTTTTAAACAACGGATTGCTTAGCTAGGGTTAAAAAATAGCAATCAAACAAACTATAACATCAATGAAACATAATTTTGGAGCAGGTCCATGTATTCTGCCAAAGGAAGTATTTCAACAAGCCTCAGAAGCTGTAATTGATTTTAACAACACCGGTTTATCAATTTTAGAGATCTCTCACCGTTCCAAAGAGTTTGAAGCAGTGATAGATGAAGCCACACAATTAGTACGCGAGTTATTGGCAGTACCTCAGGGATATTCGATTCTTTTCCTTCAAGGAGGGGCAAGTTTGCAATTTGCAATGGCGCCGTTGAATCTTTTACCTGAAGGCGGTAAGGCTGCTTATTTGGATACGGGTGTATGGGCTACAAAAGCATTAAAAGAAGCTAAAAAATTCGGTACAGTAGATGTTGTAGCTTCGTCGATTGATAAAAATTATTCCTATATCCCTAAGGGATATGCCATCCCAACAGATGCGGCATATTTTCATTATACAGCCAACAATACCATTTACGGTACGGAGGTTTTTGATAAACCCGAAACCGCATTGCCAGTGGTTGTTGACATGTCTTCTGATATTTTTTCACGTGAGATCAACGTTGCTGACTATGATTTGATTTATGCTGGTGCTCAAAAAAATATGGGACCTGCAGGTGTTACACTCGTGATTGTTAAAGATGATATCTTAGGTAAATCAGGACGTATTCTTCCATCGATGTTGGATTATCAATTGCATATCAACGGTGGTTCAATGTACAATACACCACCGGTATATTCGATTTTTGTTTCGATGTTAAACCTTCGTTGGTTAAAAGCAAAAGGCGGTGTTTCGGTATTGGAACAAGAGAATATCATCAAAGCACGTGCTTTATACGATGAAATCGATCGCAACCCATTATTCAAAGGTACTGCTGCTGTAGAAGACCGTTCACGCATGAATGTTACTTTTGTGATGGATACACCAGAGTTGGAAGCTGAATTTTTGGCTTTGGCGAAAGAACGTAATTTGATTGGCATCAAAGGTCACCGTTCTGTCGGTGGATTTAGAGCTTCAATCTACAATGCTTTACCATTGAGCAGCGTAAATGCGTTGATTGATGCCATGAAAGAATTTGAGGACACGCATACAGCCTAAGGCTGCATGCATGTTGCTGAAATTTAACAGTTGACGAATAAATAATTAGTTAGATTACGAATTATAAAGGTCGTATCGTATTCACGGGATTGGATCTTCCAATGAGTTGAATGGTACTGCTACCTTTAAAAACGAATTATAAAGATGAAAATATTAGCGAATGACGGTATCGATCCACTAGGAAAAAAAATGCTGGAAGATGCCGGTCATAGTGTAGATACAACGCATATTCCACAAGAAGAGCTTCCAGAAAAGCTTCTTGCTTATGACGCAATCACGGTACGTAGCGCAACTAAAGTGCGTCAGGCCCTGATTGATGGCTGCCCTAATTTGAAAGTTATCGGCCGTGGTGGAGTAGGCATGGATAATATTGACGTAGAATATGCCCGTTCAAAAGGCATCGCTGTTGTCAATACCCCGGCGGCATCTTCGCTATCCGTTGCTGAGCTGGTGTTTGCTCACCTATTGAATGGTGTCCGCTTCTTATACGATGCCAACAGAAAAATGCCTGTTGAGGGCAACACAAAATTTGGCGCCCTTAAAAAAGCTTATGGTGCCGGTACGGAGCTTCGTGGTAAGACGATCGGTATCGTTGGATTTGGCCGTATCGGTCGCGAAGTTGCCAAAATCGCCATTGGTCTAGGGATGGATGTGGTTTATACGGATTTGTTCGAAGGACCAAAAGCGTTGACCATAACACTTTCAGGTGGTATCCAGGTTGACGTGCCTATTCAACAAGTGGAGATGGACGAGCTATTGAAAGTTTCAGATTTTATCTCTTTACACGTTCCATTTTTGGATAAACCAGCGATTGGAGCTGCAGAGTTCCCATTATTGAAAGATGGTGTAGGCTTAGTCAATGCTTCTAGAGGTGGCGTTATTGATGAGTTGGAATTGGTGAAAGCATTGGATTCGGGCAAGGTAGCATTTGCTGGTTTAGATGTATTCGACAACGAACCTACTCCACGTGAGGAGATTTTGAAACATCCGAAAATTTCATTGACGCCACATATTGGAGCGGCAACTAATGAAGCTCAAGAAAGAATCGGCGAAGAATTGGCCGGTCTACTGATCGAAAACTTGAAGAAGTAATTCTTCCGCATAACATATCAGATATGCGGCACAAAACTTTCATGATTTTGTGCCGCATTTTTTTTAATATAAATTCATGAATTGCCTATATTGGCACACAGAAATTTAATAATTGTAACTTCAGTATGAAAGTTTTAAAATTTGGTGGTACTTCCGTGGGGAGTGCAGCACGTATCAAAGGGTTGTTGGATATTGTAAACCCTGCTGAACGTCAGATCGTCGTGTTGTCCGCAGTTGCTGGAACGACAAATGCTTTGGTTGAAATCGGTCAAGCTTACACAGCAGGTAAGAAGGACGAAGCTAAAGAGTTGGTCAAGAAGCATAAGGATAAGTACGAAGACCTTATTAAAGAACTTTTCAGTACTGAACAGGGATATAAAAATGGTAAAGAATTGATCGATTACCATTTTAACCTGATTTCTACCTTGGCCAACGAATTGTTTACACCCATCGAGGAGAAAGTTATTTTAGCACAGGGCGAATTGATGTCTACCGCTTTATGGCATTTTTACCTGAATGAAATTGGCGTAAAATCCGTGCTGTTGCCAGCCCTGGACTTTATGAAAATTGATGAAGACAATGAGCCTATGGTTGATTACATTGGCGAAAAGCTAAGCCATATTTTGGCCCAGAGTCCAGAAAATACCCTATTTATCACGCAAGGTTTTATTTGCCGTAATTCTTTTGGTGAAATTGATAATTTGCGCCGTGGAGGTTCAGATTATACGGCTTCCTTGATCGGGGCAGCAATCCGTGCCGAGGAAGTTCAGATCTGGACTGACATCGACGGGATGCACAACAATGATCCCCGTGTTGTCAAAGGAACCACACCGATTGCACATCTAAGCTTTGATGAAGCTGCGGAGCTGGCTTATTTTGGTGCTAAAATCTTACATCCACAATCGGTGTTCCCAGCGCAAAAATATAACGTTCCAGTTCGGTTGTTGAATACGATGGAACCCAATGCAAAAGGGACATTGATCAGTAAAGACGGTGCGCAGAAAGGTTGTATTCGTGCTATAGCAGCGAAAGACGGTATCACAGCAATTCATATCCATTCGTCGAGAATGCTACTTGCCTACGGTTTCCTGCGCCGTGTCTTTGAAATATTCGAGCGTTATAAAACACCAATCGATATGATCACAACTTCGGAAGTGGCGGTGTCTTTGACGATTGATGATACCACAAATTTGGCGGATATTATCAAAGAAGTGGAAGATTTTGGTTCAGTAACAGTGGATGGTGATCAGACCATTGTATGCGTTGTAGGGGATTTTGGTTTGAATAGCCATGGCTATGCCGCTCGCGTACTTGATGCTGTAAAACACCTTCCAGTTCGTATGATTTCGTACGGTGGTTCAGACTTTAACGTCTCTATTCTATTGAATTCAGATCATAAAACTGAAGCATTACGTTCATTGCACAATCGTTTATTTTAAGAATTAGGTTTTTATATGATAAATACAGGTATCGCGGCGAAGTTTGCAGAGAAAGAAACGCCGTTTTATTATTATGATCTGCATGTGTTAAACAAGACCCTGGAGGCTGCGCATGCTGCTTCGCACAAACGGGGATTTCATGTTCATTATGCATTAAAGGCCAATTTTAATGACGAGTTATTGAAGGCGATTCAAGCGGTCGGCTTTGGTGCGGATTGTGTGAGCGGCAATGAGGTGAAGAAAGCCATTGAATGTGGCTTTGATTCCAAAAAAGTTACTTTTGCAGGAGTTGGTAAATCCGATAAGGAAATCAATTACGCGCTCGATCAAAATATCTTCGCGTTTAATGTTGAATCCATTCAGGAGCTTGAGGTCATCAATGAGCTTGCCTCAAAGAAAGGTGTAAAAGCGAATGTAGCTTTACGGATCAATCCAAACGTGGATGCACATACCCATCATTATATTACAACAGGGCTTGATGAAAACAAATTTGGTGTGCCCAATGCCGATTTGGAAAAATGTGCAGCCGTGCTTAAAAAATGTGAGTCTATTGAATTGGTAGGTCTTCATTTTCACGTCGGTTCACAGATTACGGATATGACCGTATTCAAAAGCCTGTGTGTGAAAGTCAATGAATGGAAAAACTGGTTTGAAGAACGCGGTACACAAATCCGTGTATTGAATGTCGGTGGCGGATTGGGGATAGATTATAAAAATCCGGATGGGAATACAATTCCCGATTTTGAAGCCTATTTTGATATTTTCGACCGCTTCCTGGAGCGTACAGCACAGCAAGAAGTGCACTTTGAATTGGGACGGGCTTTGGTTGCGCAATGCGGAAGCTTGGTAAGCCGTGTCTTGTATGTCAAAAATGGTGTCAAGAAGAATTTCTTGGTATTGGATGCCGGAATGACTGAATTAATGCGCCCGGCCTTGTATCAGGCCTATCATAAAATTGAGAATATCAGTGCGGTGGACACTGTAGAATCCATTAACTATGATGTGGTTGGACCGATCTGTGAATCTTCAGATTGTTTTGGTAAGGAAGTGCCACTTCCGGTCTCAAAACGTGGCGACTTAATTGCCATTCGTTCTGCAGGCGCCTATGGCGAAGTGATGGCTTCGCGTTATAACCTCCGTGAGGAAATACGGTTTGTGTATAGCAATCAGCTTTAATAGCTGTCGTAAAATAATTATTCTTAAGCCAGTCCATTTCTCGGACTGGCTTTTTTGGTTTTTAAATGCTGGCGTCCTGTCTGCTTGGTGAGCAATTTTGTTTATCATTTTGTTGATCGTCTTTCGTATACTTGTTTATGCTTGTGCTAATTGAATTTCCGGTTACGATAGATTTGTTTGGAAAAACATTTCTCTTACATCCTTTTATGGAAGGGTTGGGGATGTTTATAGGGATGCGTTATTACCAACTGCTCAAGTGGAAGGATGAGGAAAGTTTAGGGCATACCAATTCACTTCTTATTGTTATTGCTGCCGGCTTAGGCGCTTTAATCGGCTCGCATATTATCGGGTCCCTCGAGCGTCCGGCTGAGTTGCTCAATGCGACACATAAATTGACCTACATCTGGGTGAATAATACGATAATCGGTGGTTTGGCAGGAGGTTTGGTTGCTGTAGAAGGGATGAAAAAGATCATGGGTAAAAAAGAAAGTACCGGGGATCGGATGGTCTTTCCTTTAATTACCGCAATTGTCATTGGCAGGATAGGATGTTTTTACACGGGTGTATTCGAGCAGACCTACGGTTTACCCACTACCTCTCCATTGGGGATGTACTTGGGCGATGCCTACAAACGGCATCCAGTTGCGCTGTATGAAATCGCATTTTTGCTGCTTTTATTTGTAACGCTCCAACTTTTTAAACGACGATACAATTATCGAAATGGTGTGTTGTTTCAGCTTTTTATGCTTAGTTATTTTAGTTTTCGTTTCCTTTTGGACTTTATTAAGCCACGGGCAATTATACTTTTGGGGCTAAGTACCATACAAATTACCTGCATCGTGGTGATAATTTATTATATTTATTTATTAAAAAATGAACGTTTAATCAAAAAATAGGAATCATGTATTTGCTTGAAGGATCATTTGGATCGGAAAGTACCGCGATGTTGGGACTTTTTCTTCTTACTATAGGTGCTATTGTGATTGGCATTGCACTTTTGGTTATTATTATCGGCTCGATTATTAAAGCAGGTAATAAGGAGTCGAAGTTTAATGTCAATCCCTGGCTTAAAGTATTGTTGGGCGGAATTGGAGCAATGCTGGCAGGAGGGCTTGCCTGCGGACTTACCTTTATGAACTAGAAATCAGAACGATGCCAGTAAGAAACTATACGTACTACGATTATACCATTAGCCTATGTCCAACATGCCTTTCGCGTGTGGGTGCCAAGATTATTATCGAGGATGAACAGGTATTTATGACCAAAAACTGTCCCGATCATGGTTTTTTCAAAACGCTGATTGCGACGGATGTTGACTATTATAAGAACATTCGGAATTATAATAAAGCCTCCGAAACACCGTTGAAATTTGACAACGAAGTACATTATGGCTGCCCATACGATTGCGGTTTATGTGTAGATCACGAGCAGCATAGCTGCTTGTCCATTGTTGAGGTGACCGACCGTTGTAATTTGACCTGCCCAACTTGTTACGCCATGTCGTCGCCCCACTACGGACGACATCGCTCGCTGGAAGAGATTGAACAGATGTTTGACAAAATCGTCGAAAGTGAGGGTGAACCAGATGTGGTTCAGATCAGCGGTGGAGAGCCAACCATACACCCTGATTTTTTTAAGATTTTAGACATTGCGAAGACAAAACCTATTAAGCATCTCATGCTCAATACGAATGGTATCCGAATTGCCAATGATCCTGGTTTTGCTGAGCAACTCGCCACCTATGCGCCTGAATTTGAAATCTATCTCCAGTTTGATTCTTTTCGCCCATCCGTGCTCGAAAAGTTTCGGGGCAAAGATCTCACGGATGTCCGAAAAAAGGCCATTGACAAATTAAATGCGCTCAATCTGAGTACAACATTGGTTGTGGTCTTAGAAAAGGGAACCAATGATGATGAAATTGGTGAAATCTTGGAGTACGCTTTACAACAGCGATGTGTACGCGGGGTAACTTTTCAACCGGTGGAAATTGCCGGGCGAAATGCGACCGATGCACAGCAGCATAAAATGACACTGACCGAGGTGCGTCAGGAAATTCTGAATCAATATTCCCTATTGGATCCACATGATATTATTCCTGTTCCTTGTAATCCTGATGCGTTGGCGATGGGTTATATCCTGAAGATAGGCGATGAGCGGATACCCTTGACCCGGCATATTGATCCGGCTATTTTATTAAATAACCAATCGCGCAATACCATTGTCTATGAACAGGACAAAGGTGTTCAGATGCAGTTGTTGGATATATTTAGCACAGGAATTTCGGTGGATAAGGTAAAGCCAAAAGTAAACCAGTTACTTTGCTGTTTGCCAGAAGTGTGCGCACCTGATCTTGATTACGACAATCTTTTCCGCATTATCATTATGAATTTTATGGACGCCTACGATTTTGATGTTCGTGCTGTTAAGAAATCTTGTGTCCACATCGTCAATAAAGATTTGAAGTTGATTCCTTTTGAAACGATGAATTTATTTTATCGTGATGATAAAATAAAACGGCTGGAAGAACTAAAACTCTCCGATGCTATTCGATTTTAACAGGAGATAAGTTATTTTTGTCGGAGAAAAACCTTTGGTCCTTTCTTTGCAATTTGTAGTTTCCATGGCATTTGACTACCTGTTGCCAGGAAAGAAAGTCAACAAAATTAGAAGTATGAAATTGGGCATTGTCAAGCATTTTATTTTTGTCTTAAGTCTCTTGGCTTTTCAGCTGCACGGATTTGCACAGGACTCCGTTCAGGTTCGGAAGAATCAGATAGGCGATCGCACGGCGAGCCATAGCAGCCTAAGTAGACGGTCGAATGTGGATTCGACACGGGTTGGAAATGACTCACTGCGGAATGAGCTAAGAAATGATCTGCGCAAAGTAAATCTAAACTTTTTATCCAATATTCGTACGGCTTCCATGGCCGAGCTTATCGCGCAGCTGAATGAAAAATCCAATGGCTACTTGACAACGAATGCTGGATCGGCTAAAGATAGTATTGCTTTAATAAAAAATAGTATCCATGAAGAAATCAGCCAGCTGAAGTCTATTAAAGGCAGTATCAGCAATTATTCCAATAGCCTCAATGTGACAGCAGATCAGATCAAAACGCTGATCAACCGCTATGATATCAGTGCCAATAATCACAGTAGAGCGTATCAATATCTCGACAATGCGCAGCTTAAACTAGCTGCAAAACAAGATTCGCTGGAGGCGATCAATCGGACGATTGATGAACTTATAGCTAAAAATCAACGTCATCTGATTCGGATTGAAACCGTTCACGAAATAAAAAGCGGAAACAAAAAAGCCGATTCCGTGACCGCTAAAAGTTCGATATGGAAAGCCAATACGGCAGCCATCTCTAAAGATGTGATCTTAAATAATATCCGGAGTAATTACAGTAACAATAAGTCGATAGACAAATATGTGAATCGGACAGATTGGGCGAGCCGTATCCTGTTGATTGTACTGGGATTGGGGTATTGCTACTGGATTGTACGGGTGTCTTATATCCTTCGGCAAAATGATCCTGAACATAAACTTGCGATTGATGCGATCGTTGGGAAAACCATTATTTTTCTCCTGACACTGTTGCCTTTTGTAAACTTCTTTACACCAAGTTTCATTTTGCAGGCTTCCCAATTGGTCATCATGTTAATCTTCATGTTTTTGCTCAGGCATCGCATGAGTGGATTGCAGCGTAAAATTGCCATTATCCTTATTGTATTCTATATCCTGGATGTATTTGTCAATATGATCGTAAGCGATGACCTGTTTTTACGTATCGTTTGTATTGCCTTCAATTTGATTGCTTTAGGATTGGTCAGTTATACGAAACGGCGTATAAAGAATGCGGATAGTCCGGGTTATATCAGTAATTTTATTTATGTAATTTTTGCTATACTCAACGTGACCGCAATTACACTGAATATTATCGGGCATGTGGAGCATTCACGTAGTTTTAGTATTGCCTGTGCTGTGGGGCTGGTGCAGTCTTTTACACTGCAGTATTTTTCGGATATGATTAAGGCGGATGTCCGCAATCAGTTTAAAAAAGATCGGCTGACTTCCGGTTTTTGGATGCGTTTCAACGAGCAGCGCACCTTGGCTATCATCACCGAAATTCTGCGTATTGTCTGTGTGCTTTTGGCGATCATTGTCCTGGCAAATAACTTACAGTTTATTGAAAGTTTATTGGCATTGAGCGAAACATTCTTCGGAAAAGTACGCAGTATCGGCAGCATCTCTTTTACCTTAGGAAATCTTGGTGTAGCGGTTTTACTGCTGTTGGTGGCCAATTGGTTTCAGAAAAATATTAGTTTGATCGTTCTTGGTGGTGAAGACGGTCAGCTCAGCCAGGTCTATAATCAGAAGATGACCTTATTTCCGCTCTTTCGCTTGGCCATTATTCTGATCGGTTTCTTTATGGCCATCTCGGCCCTGGGTATGAGTTTGGACAAACTTACGGTCGTGATTGGCGCATTGAGTGTTGGTATCGGACTCGGCATGCAGAATATCATCAATAATTTTGTCTCGGGCATAATTTTGGTTTTTGATAAGCCGTTTCGCGTTGGTGATCAAATTGAGCTTGCCGACAAAAAAGGGCGCGTCAAGGAAATCGGTATACGCGCCAGTGTTTTAAAAACAGGTGATGGTGCAGATGTCATTATTCCAAATGGCGATTTGCTGTCGGGAAGGGTTGTCAATTGGACCTTATCCCAAGAATACAGCAAGACAAGTTTTGTTCTCCATATCGATCGGAAAGCAGATTTGGACCAAGCCAAACAATGGATCAAAGACGCGATGGAAAGTAGTGACCATTTTATCAAGGATAGAGATAGCGGAATCAGTATACAGGACATCAGCGCTGAGATGATTTACCTGAGTGTTTCCGGCTGGGTAAATTTTGCTGCCAATGCTTCTGCCTTTAAAAATGATGTCTTACTTGTATTGTATAAGAAGTTTGAAGCTGAGGGCTTGAAGTTTTATAGCGTCATTCCACCCAAGATTTAGCCCATTCAATTGCAATTTTTCCGCGTATACAGGGTGTATTATCTGGAAAGCCTACTATTTAGTCCGCTGAGTTCGATAATGTAAAGGACTAAATCCCCTGGCGCGTTTGTAGAAATGGGAAAGATGGCTCTCGTCGGTAAATCCGAGTTCTGCAGCAATTTGTTTCAAGGTATAATCTTTGGATTTAAGTCTGTTCTCGATGAGTTCGATCCGGTAGGTATTGATATACGCTCTTAAACTGCTGCCGAAGTTCTTCTTAAAGTAGGTCCCAAAATAGGATGGGGCAATATTGAATTTCTGAGCCAGTAGGCTGACCTGAAGTTGTTCGGGCGAAAAAATATGCTGATGAATGTAAGCCGAAATCGATCGGTCAACATATAGTTCATGCTGCTGGGGTAAACGTTGCGTCTCTGCTATTTCTTTGAAGAGCCCAAAGATCGCGACGAGTTGGTCAAATAGCCAGTCCGAACGCTCGCTGACTGTGGTATGACTATACAGTCGGACCGCTTCCAGGATATGAGTGTAAATCAGGCGATGATGCTCGCCCATATCCAATTTGCGTTCCTTTAATCCCCTGTCGTTCATCAGCTCCATAATCCAGGCATAGCGCTTTTGATTGCGTTTATTCTGCAGGAAGTAGGTATCTGTAAATAAAATAAACAGAAAATGTGTCTTTTCTTCAATGTTAAAATAATGCTTGTCTGCCGGACTAATTAAGAATACATCGCCACGTTCATAGTTCAGTTCAAATCTGTTGATCACATGGGTTCCTTTGCCTGAACGAATATAAACAAGCTCATAATAATTCTGTTCATGTGGAGGTAAATGAAAGCTATCCTCAATAAATTCACTGATCCGCAAAGGCTCAAACTGTTTTTTGCGCATTATTCTCCTGATTATATATCCGTAAATGTACATAAAAATAATGTATTTGTACATGTTATTGCCTGCCGTACTATTGCACCTTTGTGTCGTATAAAATGGTAATAAAACATGGTCAATTTTATAATGATTGCATTTTGCATCGCGGCAGGGATGCTGTTAAAGCGAACAAATTTAATTCATGCCGAAGCACATAAAGGGATCAATACCTGGATTCTTTATTTTGCCCTTCCAGCGGTGTCTTTCAAATATATTCCGAAGATTGTATGGTCATCGCAATTACTGTTTCCGGTGTTTTCGGCAATCCTCGTTTGGGCAGGTAGTTGGTTATTTATGGAAATGTACTGTAGGCGTAAAAGCTATAAACAGCGTTCGCGCAGTAGTTTGGAATTGGCCGCTGGTTATAGCAATACGTCCTTTATTGGCTTTCCATTGATCATCGCCTATTTTGGCGAAGCCCAGTTGCCGATTGCGATTATTTGCGACCAAACCACATTTATTCTACTTTCTACAGCTGGACTTATCAATGCACTGCGAGCGAATGCCCAAGATGGCGAGGCGATAGATGTCAAATTTATGCTTCGAAAGTTAGTCAGCTTTCCACCCCTGATCGGTTGTATAACAGCCTTAATGCTGTCGCAATTGGTTGATCTTTCGGTTGCCGAGCCTTTTTTTGATAAGCTGGTGGCGACCGTTGGACCCTTGGCCTTATTTTCTATTGGTTTACAGTTGAAGTTTGACGGTTGGCGACAACAGATTTCGCAGATCAGTACAGCGATGAGTTATAAATTGATTCTTGCCCCAGCATTGGTATTACTATTTGCTTTACTACTTGGTGTAAAGGGCGCTGTTGCGCGGGTCAGTATATTCGAAGCGGCTATGCCAACCTTGGTAACCTCAGGGATCATTGCCGAGCAATACCATCTGAATACCAAATTGGTCAATCTGGTGATCGGTTTTAGTATCGTTGTGGGGCTGCTGACAACCGCGTTTTGGGATTTTGTCATTCGATTTTTTTTCTCCTAATTTATGGTTGCATTGATTGATTGATTGAATGATTGATTGATTGATTGATTNNTGATTGATTGATTGATTGATTTTGGAAACAGCGTGGGGCCTCATTTGCCAACGATTGGTTTTAGCAGAAGTGTTGCGTAGTAAAGGCTATGTATTCTGTTCGTAACATTTTGATAGTGAATCATCTCATACAAACAACTTTTTTACTGTTCAATTGTTATTAGGCTATAACCATCTATAAAAAGGAGGTATGTTATGAACCTGATACACAAAATTGAGCATTGGGGCGATGCACATCACCCACAATGGATCGATTACCTAAGAATAGCCTTAGGGATCGTTATTTTTGCCAAAGGTGTAAGTTTCGTAAATGATAGGGATGTTGTTCAACACATGATTGAGCAAAGTAGTTTCCACTTATCATCATGGGGTGCGGTTCACTATGTGGTTTTTACCCATTTGGTAGGCGGGCTGTTCCTTATCTTAGGTTTTCAAACCCGTTTAGCCTCATTACTATTATTTCCGGTATTGGTAGGGGCTGTATTTTTTGTTAATATCACCCACGGGTTTAGTTATTTGAATTCCGAATTGTGGCTTTCTATAGTCGTATTCTTTTTGCTGATCTTTTTTATGGTCATGGGCTCTGGAAAATACTCCCTAGATCAAATGATGAACAAACCAGGATACAAAAGGGATATCTAAAAAAAAACTCCTTCATACATGAAGGAGTTTTTCTTTTTTTATTTGCCTTGCTCGTCAATCCATTGACGTGCATTAACGAATGCTTCAATCCAAGGAGAAACTTCGTCCTGACGACCTTTTGGATAATTTGCCCAATGCCATTGGAACACCGAACGCTCAATATGTGGCATCGTAGCCAAGTGGCGTCCAGTCTTATCGCAGACCATTGCTGTATTATAGTCCGAACCATTTGGGTTATGCGGATATTGCTCATAAGCATATTTTGCCACGATATTGTATTGCTCTTCCCCATACGGAAGGTTGAATTTTCCTTCCCCGTGTGAAATCCAAACCCCTAAGGTACTTCCCGCTAGTGTCGATAACATGACCGAATTGTTTTCCTGAACTTTTACAGACACAAAGTTTGACTCGTGTTTCCCTGAAGTATTGTGTAGCATTTTTCCATGGATTTCATGCTCAGGATTGATCATTTCAAGTTCCATAAATAACTGACATCCATTACAGATACCAACCGAAAGTGTATCCGGACGAGCAAAGAAGTCGGTTAAGGCTTTTTTCGCTTTTTCATTGTAAAGGAAAGCACCGGCCCAACCTTTTGCCGAACCCAATACATCTGAGTTCGAGAAGCCTCCGACGGCACCGATAAATTGGATGTCTTCCAATGTCTCACGACCAGTGATCAAATCGGTCATGTGAACATCTTTCACATCAAAGCCTGCCAGGAACATGGCATTTGCCATTTCGCGTTCGGAGTTGGAACCTTTCTCACGAAGGATTGCCGCTTTCGGACGTGCTTTAGTTCCGTCGATTTTTGGTTTCTTACCATCAAATTGACTTGGGAAAGTAAAGGCTAGGGGTTGGTGTTTATAATTATCAAAACGTTGTTGTGCAGTTCCATTTTTAGATTGCTTGGAATCCAAAAGGAAGGATGTCGTAAACCATACATCACGTGTTGCTGCTACATCAAAGCTGAATACCGCTTCTTGATTTTTAATTGTTACAGTATTACCTTCGATCACCTGACCAATTTTAACCGCGTCTACACCGGCATCTTTCACGATTGCTTCGAAAGCAGCGTCGTCTTTTGCTTGAAGGACAAGTGCGATATTCTCATTAAAGAAGGCTTTTACGCTATCCGATTCATGTAATGCCGAAAGGTCATAATTGGCACCAAGATTAACATCGGCAAAGGTCATTTCCAATAAGGTTGTAATCAAGCCACCCGATCCGACGTCGTGCCCAGCTTCGATCTGTCCTTCGTGAATTAATTGCTGTACGGTATTGAATGCTGTTTTAAAGTAAGCAGCATCTTGAATGGTCGGTACTTCAGTACCTAATTTATTGATGATTTGTGCAAATGACGAACCGCCTAATTTGAACTGATCTTTTGATAAGTTGATGTAATAGATCGATCCGGCTGTTTTGTTTAGCACAGGTTCAACCACTTTGGTGATATCAGTACAGTTTCCTGCGGCAGAAATGATCAATGTGCCAGGGGCAATGACGTTTTCGCCGTTTGGATATTTTTGCTTCATCGACAAAGAATCTTTTCCCGTCGGGATATTGATTCCCAATGCAATGGCAAAATCCGAGCATGCTTTAACAGCTTGGTATAAGCGGGCATCTTCACCCTCATTATTGGCTGCCCACATCCAGTTGGCCGATAGGGAGATTCCTGCAAGACCGTTTTTGATTGGGGCAAATACGATGTTGGAAAGCGATTCCGCAATAGCCGTTCTGCTTGCCGCAGCCGGATCCACTAAGGCAGCCACAGGGGAGTGACCTATTGTTGTCGCAATACCTTCTTTACCTTTATAATCCAATGCCATGACACCGACGTTATTCAACGGCAATTGCAATGGACCCGCACATTGTTGTTTGGCAACACGGCCACCAACACAACGGTCTACTTTATTGGTTAACCAATCTTTGGAAGCAACCGCTTCCAGTTGTAATACTTGGTTTAAGTAGCTTGGAATATTAGCTGCATCATAAGCAAGATCAGCGTAGTTGCGAACTACGGTTTTATCGCGCATGAAAGTTTTTGGCGATGAGCCAAAGAAATCTTCAAGGGCATAATCCATTGGTTTTTCACCCGTACTTTTTGATTCGAAAGTAAAGCGGTGGTCGCCAGTGACATCACCTACGGTGTACATTGGTGCACGTTCGCGATCGGCAACACGTTTTAAGGTGTCAATATCATCTTCGGCGATCACAAGTCCCATACGTTCTTGCGATTCATTACCGATAATTTCTTTTGCGGATAGTGTAGGATCGCCTACAGGAAGTGCATCCAGGTCAATCAAGCCGCCGGTCTCTTCAACAAGTTCAGATAAACAGTTTAAGTGGCCACCTGCACCATGATCGTGGATAGAGACAATAGGGTTATGATCAGACTCTACTAAGCCACGAACAGCATTCGCTGCACGTTTTTGCATTTCGGGATTGGAACGTTGAATGGCATTAAGCTCAATTCCAGAACCAAATGCCCCTGTATCTGCAGAAGATACAGCAGCGCCACCCATTCCGATGCGGTAATTTTCTCCACCTAGGATAACAACTTTATCGCCAGTTTTCGGCGTATGTTTTTTCGCTTGATCCAGTTTTCCATAACCAACACCACCCGCTTGCATAATGACTTTGTCGTAACCAAGTTTACGGCCATCCTCTTCATGTTCGAAGGTCAATACAGAACCTGTAATTAAGGGCTGACCAAACTTATTACCGAAGTCAGAAGCACCATTGGAAGCTTTAATCAGGATGTCAACCGGGGTCTGGTACAACCATTGACGCTCTTGCATCGCATTTTCCCATGGCCGCGTTTTGTTGAGTTCCTTTGCCGGTTCAGTAACTGTTCCTGCCTGAAGGTCCAATTTATTTTGTTCCAATCGCGAATAAGCAGTCATGTATACGGCAGTACCCGCCAATGGAATCGCTCCTTGGCCACCGGCCATACGGTCGCGGATTTCACCACCTGACCCAGTTGCAGCACCCGAAAATGGTTCTACAGTAGTCGGGAAATTGTGTGTTTCAGCTTTTACGGATAAAACCGAATCAAATGCTTTCTCTTCGTAAAAGTCAGGTTTGTCGGCCGATTTAGGTGCAAATTGTGTGACACGTGGACCTTTGACAAAGGCAACGTTATCTTTATAAGCAGAAACAATCTCGTTCGGATTGGTTTCAGAAGTCTTTTTAATTAATTTAAAGAGGGAAGTGGGTTGCTCTTCGCCATCAATGATAAAGGTACCATTGAAAATCTTGTGTCTACAGTGTTCAGAGTTTGCTTGTGAAAAAGCGAATACTTCCGAGTCTGTAAGCAGACGACCCAATTTGGTCGAAAGGTTATTGAGGTAATCTACTTCTTCTGGATTTAGCGCTAGGCCCTCAGATTTGTTGTAGGCCTCGATGTCTTCAATTTCCAATATCGGCTCAGGTGTAATGTTGACGGTATACATGTCCTGTGTCAACATACTGAACTTTTGTGAAATCATTGGATCGAAGTCATTGAAATCCGCTGGTACCGGTTGAAATTCTTCTATACGAACAATTCCTGCAATTCCCATATTTTGCGTGATTTCTACTGCATTGGTACTCCAGGGAGTAACCATCGCGGCGCGGGGTCCTACAAAGTAATGGTTAAGGTTTTGGTCGTCTAGTTTTTTGGCGTTGCCGAATAGCCAGTTGAGTTTAGTAATGTCTTCTTGTGATAAAGAGTTTACGCTTTGAACACCATATACAGTGTTCGATGGGTTCTCAAAGAAATGAATCATTATAAATGTTTGTTTTGAACGTTCTTCAAATTAAAGCACAAAGTTACATATTATTTTTATGGAAATGACGGGATTTTTGATTAAAAAATAGGTCTTTAAGATTGGACATAAAAAGGATAAAAATCGGTACAATCTGATAAGGCTTTTTTTATGAAATTGTGTTGGGGCTTGCTTATTCAAGAGCGGAGTGTATATGCCTAAAGTCCGTTTAATTCCCTTTAAATCCGCTCAAGTCCGTTCAAATCCGTACGCTATTCGGCAACGGATCAGGATTGCTTCGGGAACGGCTCGGGACAGCTTCGAGACAGCTTCGAGACAGCTTCGGCTGGGCTTCGACTGGGCTTCGGGAAAGATTCGGGTCCGCTTCGAGACAGCTTCGGCTGGGCTTCGGGAAAGATTCGGGTCCGCTTCGGCAAGGAGCCGAACAACGGCCGAACAGCAGGCGAAGCAATCCCGACCATGTTCAGGCCATGTCCCGAAGCTGCCCCGAACCAAGGCCAACGATGTGCCGACCAAAGCCCAAAGCACCTTGTCCATGCGGAAAACCTGAAAAAGCATAAGCAATAGCGCAAGAAAAACGCCCTGTGGCAAGTCGGTTTGTTCGCCGAAGCCCAACAACCCCTTAGATCATATGGTAATTTGTCATACAGCCGGTGAGGATAGGGGCTGCCAGCTATCTTCAAATTCAGGACTTCCGGCGATGATCGGCAAATTGACGTTGGATATAAACTCAAATTTATCTAAGTTTGTGCATCAAATCAGATTCGAGATGAATATTTCATATAATTGGTTAAAACAACACGTTAATATAGATTCGACACCGGAGGAACTATCGCTGATCTTAACAAATACAGGATTGGAAGTAGAAGCTTTGGACGTCGTGCAGAGTATCCCAGGTGGATTGGATGGTTTGGTTGTTGGTGAAGTGAAAACTTGTGAACAGCATCCTAATGCCGATAAATTAAGAGTAACCACTGTTGATGTCGGTGGACCGGAGTTATTGCACATTGTATGTGGTGCACCAAACTGTCGTACAGGATTGAAAGTTATTGTTGCTACAGTAGGTACTACTTGCCATCCGCTTACCGGAGAGCCTTTTAAAATTACCAAATCTAAAATTCGTGGTGAAGTTTCCGAAGGTATGTTATGTGGAGAAGATGAAATCGGTTTGGGTACATCTCATGCCGGTATCGTTGAATTACCAGCTGACGTTGCTGTGGGGACCTTAGTGAAAGATCATTTCAATATCCAGGATGATTACCGTTATGAAATTGGCTTAACACCAAACCGTGCAGATGCTGCTTCGCATTTAGGCGTTGCAAGAGATATTGCGGCACATTTTCGTACACACGTGTTAAAGGCAGATGTTTCTGCATTTAAGGTTGCTGAGGCGGAGGGAACGACAGTGGTCGTTGCAGACGCACAGGCAAGCCCACGTTATAGTGGTATCAATATTACCGGTGTTCGCGTTGGCGAATCTCCCGATTGGTTAAAAGAGAAATTAAATGTTATCGGTGTTCGTCCGATCAATAATATTGTCGATGTTACCAATTATATACTACACGATTTAGGTCAGCCACTGCATGCTTTTGATGCTGATAAAATTGCGGGAAATAAAGTCATTGTTCGTTTGGCGACTGAGGGTGAAAAATTTGTTACGCTGGATGGTGTGGAGCGTACCTTGTCTGCAGAGGACTTGGTGATTGCAGATGCTGAAAAACCAATGTGTATTGCAGGTGTTTTTGGTGGAGCACATTCGGGTGTATCAGCCGAAACGACCAATGTATTTTTGGAGTCGGCCTATTTCAATGCTGTTTCTGTACGGAAGACCTCCAAAAGACATGGCTTAAAAACAGATGCCTCTTTCCGTTTCGAACGTGGTACCGATCCGAATATTACGGTTGAAGCCTTGAAGCGCGCAGCTTTATTGATTCAGGAAATTGCAGGTGGAACGATTTCATCGACGCTAAAAGATGAGTATCCCGTGGTGATTAACCCGTTTTCATTTCACGTGAGCTATGCGAATGTGGTTCGTTTGATCGGTCAGGCGATCCCAAATGAAGAAATTAAATCCATTATTGTCGCTCTTGGCATTGAAGTCGCTTCAGAAACTGAAACAGGACTTGATGTGTTGGTGCCTGCATACCGCGTTGATGTCACACGCGAGGTAGACGTTGTGGAGGAAGTGTTGCGGATTTATGGTTATAACAATATCGAGTTGAAGTCACAAATTAAGGCCTCTTTAAATACGGTTGAGAAGCCGGATAAGGAAGTTGTCTTAAATCAATTGGCTGATCTGCTCATCGCCAATGGGTTTCGTGAAATTCTGTCCAACTCCCTAACGAAGCTGGATTATGCGGATGATAGCGAAACGGCGGTCAAATTGTATAATCCATTGAGCTCGGATTTGGATACAATGCGTCAAAATATGGTTTTTTCTGTTTTGAGTGCGATTGAATATAACCAAAAACGAAGAAACTTTGACCTGAAGTTCTTCGAATTCGGTAAAACTTATGCGCTGGATGGTGAAGGCTATAAAGAAACGCAGCATCTGGCTTTTGCCATGGCAGGTAAAAATGAAGCTGAGCAATGGAACAGCAAAAAAGACGCGGTTAATTTCTATAACCTTAAAGCGGCTGTAGATACGCTTATCAAACGCTTGAAAATTGAAGGAATTCAGATACAAGATGCTACAAGTACACATTTCGCCTATGGTTTGAACTATATGAAAGGGCAGAAATGTTTAGTTTCTTTTGGTGCAATCGCGAACGCAGATTTGAAAAAAGCAGATGTTGAAGGTCAGGTTTTCTTTGCTGATTTTGACTGGGATGTTTTGATGAAAATTATTCGTAAGAATAGCATTCAATACAAAGAAGTTTCCAAATTCCCGGCTGTGCGCAGAGATTTGTCGCTCTTGATCGATGAAAATGTGAGCTTCGATAAGCTACAATTTGTTGCTCAAAAGACCGAACGCAAGCTTTTGAAGGAGGTAAATGTGTTTGATGTGTATAAAGGTGATAAAATTCCGGAAGGGAAAAAGTCTTATGCTCTGAGCTTTATCTTGCAGGATGAAGAAAAAACACTTACGGATAAGCAAATTGATGCGATAGTTCAAAAATTAATTGTTAATTTTGAGAAGGAACTAGGCGCGGAAGTGCGTGGTTAACGAGAGATACAACATTAATTGGTAATATTCAATTTATACTATGGCAACATTGTCTTCACAAATGAATCTGATCGTTGAGAAAACGAAAAATTTAATTCAATTGTGCGAAGTCTTGCAAGAAGAAAATGATTTGCTTAAATTAGAGGTACAATCCTTAAAAGTGGCTTTCGATGCGAGCAACGATAAGAGCAAGCAGTTGGAAGAGAAGGTCAAAGCGTTGGCAGTTGCCCGCACGTTAGATTCTGAAACGGATAAGGAAGCAATTAATGAAAAAATACTTGACACAAAACAAAAAATTAACGATTTTGTGCGGGAAATAGACAAATGTATTAGTTTGTTGAAATAGTTGGGAGAAGTGTTATCGGATTCAAACTAATACAACGTTAAAAAGCTCAAAGAAATGGGAGAGATTTCCATAAAAATAAATATCGCAGATCGTGTTTATCCCCTTCGGGTGGAGAGCGCGGAAGAAGAAGTAATTCGACATGCTGCGAAATTGATAAATGAAAAAGTAAAGGAATTGCAGGAAAACTATACTGTGAGAGATAAGCAGGATTTGTTGTCCATGTGTGTATTGCAATTTGCGACGCGTATGCTTAATGCAGAGCGGCAGTCCCAAAACCACGAAGTGGGCTTGGAAAATTCAGTACAGGAACTTGATCAGTTGTTGACGGATTTCTTTAAAAAATAAATTTACGTTCTTTATATTTAGAGCTTAAACGACGAATTTGCCGCAATTAAATTCGGGTTGTCACTATTTTAAACTTAACGCTTCAATATTACAGGCGCAAAAAGATATAGGCCATTTTGCGAAAGCCATCTGGGTCATAATCTAAGCCTAATTATGTAATCACGAAGTTTAATAATACATGAGACCTGTTTAAATTTAATTGCGGTTTTTTTTTGTCATGAAGTCTTATGAGCTTATCAGGCTCGCCACATTGGTGCATACCAAAGATGGGGAATCGGACGATTCATGATTTTACTGGAATTTGAATATAATTAATAAAAACAAACATAATAATACAATTATACATACATGGACATCGCAATTTATAGCATAATTTCTCTGATTGTTGGTGTTGTTATAGGTCGTTATCTATTGGTTTTGTTGTTTAAAAAGCAAGAACAGGAAGCCAAGGATAAGGTAAATAGCATACTGAAAGATGCAGAGCAGGAAGGGGAACACATTAAAAAGAAACGCCTGTTAGAGGCCAAAGAAAAGTTCCTTCAATTAAAATCTGAACATGAAAAGGAAGTCAATCAACGTAACAATGCCATCAACCAGAAGGAAAATACGTTAAGACAAAAAGAGCAGTCAATTAACCAAAAATTGGAAAACATCAACCGCGACAAGCAGGAGGTGGATACCAAGAAAAAGCAATTGGATAAATTGGTTGAACTGAATGAAAAGAAATCCGAGGAAGTAGAAGCATTAAAACTGCAACAGATTAAGCAATTGGAAAGCATCGCTGGTGTAACTGCCGACGAAGCAAAAAATCAATTGGTGGATTCGTTGCGTGAAGAAGCCCGCTCACAAGCCATGATTCAAATCAAAGATATTGTGGATGAGGCAAAATTGACAGCGACTAAAGAGGCGAAAAAGGTTGTTATACAGACAATCCAACGTACTGCTACGGAATCTGCGATCGAAAATACCGTTTCAATTTTCAATATTGAAAATGATGAAATTAAAGGTCGTATTATTGGTCGTGAAGGTCGTAATATTCGTGCATTGGAAGCTGCAACAGGCGTAGAGATCATCGTAGATGATACACCTGAAGCAATTATCCTATCCGGTTTCGATCCTGTACGTCGGGAAATCGCACGTTTAGCTTTACACCGTTTGGTAACCGATGGACGTATCCACCCGGCACGTATTGAGGAAGTTGTTGCAAAAACACGGACGCAAATTGAGGATGAAATTGTTGAAATCGGTGAACGTACAGCGATCGATTTGGGGATCCATGGTTTGCACCCCGAATTGATTCGTATGGTAGGGCGTATGCGTTACCGTTCATCTTACGGACAGAATCTTTTACAGCACTCGCGTGAGGTTGCTAATTTTGCAGCGACAATGGCTGCAGAACTGGGCCTGAATGTTAAACATGCGAAACGTGCTGGATTACTACACGATATTGGTAAAGTGCCTGATGACAATCCAGAGTTGCCACACGCTATTTTAGGTATGCAACTTGCAGAGAAATACAAGGAACACCCTGATGTATGTAACGCAATTGGTGCTCACCATGATGAGATCGAAATGACGGCTTTAATATCTCCGGTTGTTCAAGCCTGTGATGCGATTTCTGGTGCACGCCCGGGCGCACGCCGTGAGGTTGTAGAAAGTTATATCAAGCGCTTAAAAGAGCTGGAAGACTTGGCTTTATCGTATCCTGGGGTTGAGAAGACCTTCGCGATACAAGCTGGTCGTGAACTACGTGTCATCGTGGAGAGTGAGAAGGTCTCTGATGCGCAGTCGGAAATACTCGCTGCTGATATCTCTAACCGTATCCAAACGGAAATGACGTATCCAGGGCAAATTAAAGTAACTGTTATCCGTGAGACAAGATCGGTGTCTTACGCAAAATAGATCCAAGGATCCATCTTAAAAAAAGCTCCAATTAAAATGATTGGAGCTTTTTTTATGGAATTCTACAGCTTTCCCTCAACAGGATGATTTCAGTTATTCAAGGTGTTTGGGTATTGACTTGAACTGTTCTCAATAAACTTGGCCTGAGTAGAATTAGCCTGAATTGACTTGTGTCTTGCCTGGCGAATGGACTTGAATTGGTGTCAATAGACTGTATTGGAATTGATCTGAATAGACCAGACTTGAATAGACTGAACTTGAATAGACTAGACTTGAATCAAGTTGACCTAAATGGACTCAACCTAAATTGTCTTTAATTTAGGATCCCTATTTTTTAATTGAAAAATTCGATCAGGTCAGGCACTGTCTGGATGAGATAGGTCGGTGACTCCTGCTCGAGTTCGGCTTGGCTACCATAGCCATACAGTACGCCAACAGCATCCATGGCAGTTTCCCTTGCGCCAATCAGATCATGTTTACGATCGCCGATCATGAGGCATTCCTGTGGATTTGTTAGTTTGGCCTTTTCCATGACATATTGGATGACGCTGGTTTTGGTCGGTCTGGAATCGTCCAAAGCGCTTCCACCCGCAAAATCAAAATAGGTATTTATTTCAAAGTGTTGTAATATTTTGTGGGCGAATATTTCGGGTTTGGAGGTCGCCAGATAGATGCTGTACCCTTTTGTTTTCAGGAGCGTTAAAAGCTCGGGTATGCGATCAAACAGGATGTTCTCGTACAGTCCTATGGCTGAAAAGCGCTCCCGATATTTTTCTACACAGGCAATTGCTTCGCTTTCCCCAAATCCAAAGGTATGTATGAAAGAATCTTTAAGGGGCGGACCGATCAAGGGTTTGAGGCTATTCAGATCGGCTGTATGGATGCCTTTGGACTCCAAGGCATAGGCAATACATTTTGTAATCCCTTCTGCAGGGTCGGTCAGGGTTCCGTCCAGATCGAATAAGATATGTTTGTAAGACTTCATGCTGCAATATTACGGAATAGAATAGGAGTAAGCGAGTTTGTTTGCCCTGAAAGCAGATAATGACCTACGGCAGACCAAAAAATAGGGAATATTATCATTTTTAAGACCTAAGGCATGCTCAATATTTGTTAAATTTGCCGAATGAAACAAAAGAAGAAAGTTCAAGAAGTCGAACCTTTACGTCCCGTAGATAAGTATTTTGCGGAGCTGGATGCTAATTTTCAGGATCCGACCAACCGCCTGATTCAGGCCATCTTTTTACCATTATTATTTTTTGGTATCATGGGCTGCATCTGGATGATTCCATTTCCACAGTTCGAATTCTTGGTCAAACTCAATTGGCATACCTTTTTGAATTGGGGCTCTTTCTTCATCGCTATTGTCATTTATTATTATTTAAAGCTGTCTGCAACCTTGTCCTATGCGATATTATTCTCGATCGGGGGTATGAGTTTCTTTATCGTGCAACTGGAATACGTACAGAAGAACGGTGGCCCGGCTGTCATCTGGGTGTGTTTGGGAATCGCATTGCTATCTATTGTCGCGCTGTTTATCGGTAAGGGAAAGGAAAAGAAGAAAATCACAGGACAACAGTTTCTGCAGTTTTTACTTGTCGGACCGATATGGCTGTGGCATTTTGTCTTTAAAAAATTGAAATTAAGATATTAATTGAGCTGTCCTTAGGAGCTGATCGCATTGCATCTGATCGCATCCTAATCGGGGGCTTAAAAGAACGGGGCCAAATTGCTTGCAATTTGGCCCCGTTCTTTTAGTTGAGCGCTGACATAGATCGGGGATATCCGACAGCCATGCGTAATTAGTTCAGTACATAACTAACTTTTGTAATTGAACCATTTGATGATTTCTTTGAGATTTGCCTTTTTTCCATAGATCAAAATGCCGACGCGGTAGATACGTGCAGCGACCCAGGTTACCAATAAGAAGGTCAGTATGAGCAAGGTCAACGAGGTCAGGATCTGCCATAGGGGTACACCAAAAGGTATGCGAACGAGCATGGCGATCGGTGAGGTGAATGGAATAAAGCTCAACCATGTTGCAATCGGTCCATTGGGATCATTGATAATGACGCCGAAAGAAAGAATATAGGTCAATAGCAAGGGCATGGTAATGGGCATGGAAAACTGATTGGCCTCTGTTTCGTTGTCGACAGCTGAGCCTGCAGCAGCGAAAATAGCACTATACAATAGGTATCCGGCAATAAAAAACAGAAAGAAGAAAATGATGACCTCCGTGAAATTAAAGCTTTGGATCGACGTAAGGATCGAAGCGGAATCATTCTGGGCCATAGCTTTTGATACGGTACTCATATTACCCGCTCCAGGTTGGCTTGCGGCGACTTCCTGCATGTCCTGCGGATTGACAAAGAGTAGCGTTGCTGTGATAAATAGGCCTCCTGTAAGTACAAGCCACATGACAAACTGTGTCAGTCCAACCATACCGATTCCAACAATTTTACCCATCATGAGCTGAAAGGGCTTGACCGAGGAAATAATAACTTCGATTATACGATTGCTCTTTTCTTCGATAATACCACGCATTACCTGGGCACCATAAAGAAACAGGGATAGATAGACTAAGATAGCCAAAGCGACACCAAGGCCCATTGCAATGGCCGTGTTGCTGTTCTTTTCTTCGCCGTCGGCAGTTATTTCTTTTGCATCGATGCTGACTTTCGGCTTAATGGACTGGATAATCTGCAGGTCAATTCCCTTGGCTTTATATTCCTTTTCACGGATGATCTCTTCCAGCTGTCCACTAATGATCTCCTGTATGACAAAGCTGGTCTTGCCTCCGGTAATCAGTTCGGCTCTTTGGCTTGTTAAAATATCTTTTGGGATATAAAGGATCGACTGTTTTCCTTCACTTTGGGTCAGCTGCGCTTTTTGTGCCTGGAGATCCAGTTTACTGATTGTATAACTTACATTTTTATTGCTTTGCAGTTTTCCCGCAAAGTCGCCTTGCTCATCTAAAATAAAGACTTCGGTGTGTGAATCTTTAAAGCTCTTTTTTGTCAGATAAAACATGCCTGCATACAATGCAAAAAAGAACAAGGGCACGGCAAAAGTCATGACAATAAAAGATTTTTTCTTGACACGGGATAGGTATTCCCGTTGAATGATAAGTAGTATTTTATGCATGATCTTGAGATAGGGGTGAGACTTGAGTAACTTTTTGAATGAAAATATCCGCCATAGAGGGAACGATTTCGATCAACTGGTTGAGCTGTATTTGGGGTAAGAAACGCATTAAGACATTATTGATATGAATATTGTTATTTAGCTGAATTGTAGTGTTGTATGTTTTGTCGTGCTTTGTGGACGTGATGACCTTAAATAGGCTGTCTTCGGATAGAAGAAAATTATCTTCATTGGCTGTATATTCTAATCGATAGGTTTGATTTCGGTATTCTTTTTTAATCGCCTGTACGGAACCATCGAGTATTTTCTTGGATCGGTTGATGAGGGCGATATTATCGCAAAGCTCTTCCACAGTCTCCATACGGTGTGTGGAGAATATAATGGTCGCCCCCTCTTGATTCAATCGGAGAATCTGTTCTTTTATGATATTGGCATTGACGGGATCAAATCCCGAAAAGGGTTCATCCAAGATAATCAATTGTGGTTGGTGGATGACCGTGGCGACAAATTGTACTTTTTGCTGCATACCTTTACTGAGATCTTCAATTTTTTTGTCCAACCAGGATGTGATGTCCAGGCGCTGGCACCAATCTTGGATGCGTGCTAGGGCTTCTCGCTTGGAAAGTCCTTTAAGTTGCGCCAAATACAACATTTGATCGCCGATTTTCATTTTTTTGTACAGCCCCCGCTCTTCGGGTAAATAGCCGATTTGTGCAATATGCTGTGGACCCAGCGCTTCGCCATTAAACAAAATCTCACCGGAATCGGGCGCGGTAATTTGGTTAATAATACGGATCAGGGACGTTTTTCCAGCCCCGTTTGGCCCCAATAGTCCGAAAATTTTACCCTTTGGGATTTGAATGGATACGTCGTCCAATGCACGGTGATTGGCGTAATCTTTGGTGACATGATTGATTTCGAGTAACATCTATTTTAAGGTTTAATTAATTCGTTCTTTGAGTTTGTTAGAAATATTCCTTTTTTCCCAAAGACTGACGTTTATTTATGTGATTAGTATCTTGAGCAGCTGAATTGTTACAGCAGCTCCGAAAAATTTCTTGTTTGGTGATGTTTCCATTTTACCTACTGGACTTCTTATTACAAGATTTATTTTTTTTATGGCATGCAGGACTTCTTTTATTTGGCTAATAAGACGTATACCCAACCGCATAGTGCATCTTCGGGATGCGCTCAGTTGTTTGATGAATCGTTTGAAGTGAAAGTTAAAAATAATTGGGGACATTTTAGTCCCTGGCCAATTAAATAGGAGACGGAGCTTTTTTATGGAATAGAAGCGGTACACATCTTGTCAAAGGGATTCATTTAACGTACCTTTGTTCCATGGAAGTGAAAAAAGCCGAATTCGTGTGCAGTAACACGAGAGTTGACAAATTACCTGCACCCAATTTGCCGGAGTATGCGTTTATCGGACGTTCAAATGTCGGTAAATCATCGTTGATCAATGCAATGACCAACAAGAAAGGACTTGCCAAGACCTCCCAAAAGCCTGGTAAGACTCAGTTGATCAATCATTTTATCATCGACGATACCTGGTATCTGGTGGATTTGCCCGGTTATGGTTTTGCCAAAGCCTCTAAAACAAGTCGCACGGAATGGGAGAAGTTCATCCGCAGGTATCTTACCCATCGGGACAATTTGCAATGTGTTTTTGTATTGGTAGATAGCCGTCATGAACCACAGAAGATAGACTTGGATTTTTGCTATTGGTTGGGCGAATGTGGTTTACCCTTTATGTTGGTTTTTACCAAGGCAGACAAGCAATCGACTGTCAAATCCGATGTGAATATTGCGAAATTTAAAAAATCATTGCTTCAATGGTTTGAAGAGGTGCCGCCGATTTTCCTAACTTCAGCAGAAAAGAAAATGGGGCATGAGCCTATTTTAGAAGCTATTGATGAAGTTAATGGCCGATTTGTTCGCCCTGAACCCGAAGGAAACGAACAGTTTTAGCTAGATCAAGTTCAGATGAAAAAATACTTGTCCTTAGTTTTATTTGCCCATAGTGTATTTGCATTACCATTTGCCTTCATCGGTTTCTTTTTGGCATTGCATACAACGGACTACACCTTTTCGTGGAAATTATTGGTTTTGATGCTCGTGTGTATGGTAACGGCCCGTAATGCCGCTATGGCATTCAATCGTTATTTGGATCGCGATATTGATGCCATTAATCCGCGAACGGCAATGCGTGATATTCCTGCCGGAAAAATTTCTGCTAAAAATGCATTGATTTTTACGTTAGTAAATTGCCTTATTTTTATCGCAGCGACATATTTTATCAATTCTCTTTGCTTTATGTTGTCGCCCATTGCACTTTTTGTTGTGCTTTTTTACTCCTATACGAAGCGCATAACGCCCTTATGCCATCTTGTATTGGGAGCAGGGCTAGGATTGGCTCCAATAGGTGCATATATGGTTATTACAGGACAGTTTGCGACGGTTCCGGTACTTTATGGCTTCGCAGTGTTGACCTGGGTGAGCGGCTTCGATATTATTTACGCGTTGCAGGATGAAGCGTTTGATCGGGCCAATCAGCTGAATTCTATACCCGTTTGGTTGGGAACGAAGGGAGCCATGCGCGTCTCGGAAGGTCTGCATGTGTTTTCTTTTATATTTATTTTAATACCAGCATTTTTGATGCCTGTCGGTTGGATTTATTATTTAGGGGTGGCCTTTTACGGTGCATTGCTGATTTACCAGCATACCCTGTTTTCATCGACTAATTTAAGTCGGGTCAATCGTGACTTTATGACAACCAATGGTTATGCCTCGGTGATTTTTGCGGTATTCTACCTCTTGGATATCTGGTTGATCAAATAAACGTTTTAGCATAAAATAAGAAAGGCTTTAGGAATTCCTAAAGCCTTTCTTATTTTTGCATCTAAACCAATACACATGCTATGAAGAAAAGTATTCTTTTTACCTCTATTTTATGTTTGTCATTGTCGACGCAGGCGCAAAAGCTGTCGAGTTATGTCATTCAATATAACCAAAGTTTCAATGGGAATACAGCTGCCAATCAAAATGCCATCCTCGTCTATGCCAATGAAAAGGAGACTTTTGTCAGTTCAGCGAAGGAAATGCAGGGACAGTTGGCGCCGCCATACGAACGGGTTGTGGTGGAGCGTTCCGGAGGCAATGCATTACTTAAAATTGCTAAACTCAAAGATGGATCAATCATTCTAACCAAAGATTCGCTCGCACTTTCGAAGCAAAAATTTAACACGACAAACGAGATTAAAACAATCTTGGGCTATCCCTGCAAAAAAGTGGAGACCAGCATCAATTCCAATAAAATAGAAGTTTGGTATACCGATAAATTAGGGGTAAAAGGTGCACCCACGGAACTTGGTCAGGACCTTGGTTTGGTACTCGAGGTAATCCGCAATGGGAATACACGGACTTTTGCCACCAAAGTAGAAAAGGTCAAGACGATACCGGATCAACTGCGGCTAAAAGGAAATGAAAAATTGTACGATGAACTCTCGTATAAAGATCTGATCTGGAAAAATCGTTTTATCCAAATACCTGTTTTTCGGAAGGAGCGCATACGTTTTGCGGATGATGTAAAGTCGGATTCTGTTTTGCGTTTTGCCAATGGGACTGTTTTGGTAAAAAAGGTGAGAATCCCAAAAATAAAGACCAGCGACAATGTATTTGTGCAGTTGGTCGAACAATCGAAAGGTGATGCCTACGATCGCACCGGGTCAGTTTTTATCATCCCGACCAACAAAGCGCAGAGCTTTTTGGATGGCATGAAAAATGGTATGGGTACCCTGCCTAAGTATGAAAATGGAAATGGTAAAGCTTATCAAGGAGTTGTAAAAACAGCTTCTTTTGAGCCTATTGTTGAATTGATGCGTTTCTTTACACCCTTTGGTGTTAAGCAGTTTAACTATCTTCAGTTAAAGGATAAGGTTTGGCAAGATTCGGTACTGTACCGTCAGGACGTAACGGAATTGGCTGGTCTGTTGAGCGAACAGGAAGTCTATGTGGGGGCCTTCATTGGCAATTATGATAAAAACGGACATGAGGTTAGTGTGGAGTTGACGGTGCATCCGGGTTTCGATGCCGAGTCAAAAGGTAGCCTGAAAAAGACGATGTCTTTATTTACCACAACCAACGTTATGGAAATGGGCGGACAGGAGTATGGATCTATGTTTGATAAGGAGAAAGGTCTTACTGTTTCGTTTCATTTGGACCAGGACGCTAAAAACGTGCAATTACGCTACATTACCACAGGGCATGGAGGCTGGGGCAATGGTGATGAGTTTGTGCCGAAGGAAAATCGCATTTTCCTAGACAATTCATTACGCTTTAAATACACGCCGTGGCGTAATGATTGTGGCTCGTACCGTTTGTCAAACCCAGCTTCAGGCAATTTTGCCACAGGTCTGTCTTCATCCGATCTAAGCCGCTCCAATTGGTGCCCGGGTACAGTAACACCACCAATCTACATTGATCTGGGGGATTTAAAAGCCGGCGACCATACAATGCAGGTGCAGATTCCACAGGGAGCTCCTGAAGGAACAAGTTTTAGTAGCTGGAATGTGACAGGAACCTTGTTGTTCGATTAATTAGTTTTTCATTGCTGTCATATGCAATAATGCTATTGCATATGACAGCAATATTCCTTGGGTTTTTAAGACAAAGATTAAAGGGGGTAGGCCGTCTCGCTTTTTGTCTCCGATAATACAAAGTAGGTCTGTACGGTATTTACTTGCGGTAGTACGGCCAGTCGATGCCGCAGAAAAATATGATAAGCATCCATATCTTTGGTTGCGATACGTAACATAAAGTCGTAAGAACCCGCCATTTGGTAGCATTCCATCACCTCGGGAAATTTAGCTACCTCTTTTTCGAATTCATTCAACACTTCAAAAGTATGCGCCTTGAGAAAGACCTGAGAAAAGGAAATTAACCCAATGCCTATCTTGTGGCGGTCCAAAATTGCCACCGTTTTTTTGATGTAGCCCAACCGCTTTAGCTTTCTAACGCGTTCGTGAACAGCAGCGATAGATTTGTTAAGTTCAAAGGATAGCGCTTTATTGCTCATGGAGGCATCTTGTTGTAGGAGGCGTAATAATTTTACATCTATTTCATCCAATTCCATAATCTGAATATTTTCGGTACGGTTGTAAAAATACGCTATTGTTCTGAATTATTTATTGGTTTTTATGTCTTTTAATTTAATTTTTATTGAAATTATAGTGATGTGTTGAATATTATCTTGTCAATGGTCAATTTTGCAACAGAATAATCATTTATAAGAAATGGCTGAACAAGAATTATTAAGTGCGTGTTTGTCACCTGCATTGGACAAGAGATTCAAACATCTGTGGAGACTGGTCGGAAATACACCGATGTTGGAACTACAGTATACTTACAAAGGTAAACCCGGACGAATTTTCGTGAAATGTGAGAACTACAATCTGACTGGTAGCATTAAGGATCGGATGGCGCTTTATATTTTATACAAAGCGTATATGAATTGTCAGATCCGGCCGAGTGATGTTGTCATTGAAGCCACAAGTGGCAACACAGGGATTGCCTTTTCAGCAATCGGTAAAGCACTTGGTCATCAGGTAAAGATTATTATGCCCAATTGGCTGAGTAAGGAACGTACCGATATTATTCGCAGTATGGGTGCCGATATACAGCTGATAAGCAAAGAAGAAGGTGGTTTTTTAGGAAGTATTCGTTTAAGTGAAGAGCTTGCTGCAAAAGGTGGCGTTTTTCTTCCACGACAATTTGAGAATCAATATAATGCCGAAGCGCATGAAAAAACCACCGGTTATGAGATTGTCAAGCAACTGGAAGAACAGGGCTTAGTTGCTGATGCTTTTGTTGCTGGTGTGGGAACTGGTGGTACGGTCATGGGTGTGGGTAGAAGCTTAAGAAAGGTAAACCCAAATGTCCGCGTCCATCCGCTAGAACCGGCAGAAAGTCCAACTTTAACTACAGGGCATAAGGTAGGTTCACACCGTATTCAGGGAATATCTGATGAGTTTATTCCTGCCATTGTGGATTTGGATGAACTCGATACGGTCGTATGTGCCAACGATGGCGACTCCATTATCATGGCGCAGAAGCTATCGCGCCAATTGGGATTGGCTGTTGGAATCTCTTCGGGAGCAAATGTAATCGGAGCGATTAAATTACAGCAGGAGCTGGGCGATGAAGCTGTCGTGGTGACCTTACTTTGTGATGATAACAAAAAATACCTAAGTACCGATTTGGTGAAAGAGGAGCCGGTAAAAGAAGGGTATCTTTGTACGGACGTTGATTTCTCGGGTTTTCAACCGATCTGCAGATTGGCAAATCCGGTATTTGGTGCTTAAAAAGATTTAGTTTCATATGTTTATAGTTAACTCGGGGAGTCTCTAGCTCCTCGGGTTTCATTTATTCAAAAACCAATTTATACCTAAGAATAACACAACATGAAAGTCAATTTTAAATTATTAATCCTTTTGTTGTTGTTGGTTGCGCCTGTGGCAATGTTTGCCCAAGCGGATACAACAAACACGTTGGAGGGGCTTGAGTTTACGGATGGTACGATAAGTCCCGATTCACTGTCCTTTGAGGAGTCTCCAGATACCGCTACCGTAAAAGCCGATTCCGCCCAGATGAAATCGGTAGCTGGGACAATCGTAGACAAAGCTGGGGCAGAAGGCAAAAAATCGCTGTGGAGTATCTTTATTGCGGGCCTTTTAGGCGGTTTTGCCGCTTTATTGATGCCTTGTATTTTTCCGATGTTACCGCTGACGGTGAGTTATTTTACCAAACAGGCGGGGAGTCGTGCCAGTGGTATTAGTAAAGCCCTGTTATATGGATTATTTATTATTGTGATTTATGTGGCTCTGGGGATGATTATCACGATCGCATTCGGATCTGATGCACTCAATGCACTTTCCACCAACGGTATCTTCAACTTCATTTTCTTTTTGTTGTTGGTGGGCTTTGCGGCATCTTTTTTTGGTGCTTTTGAAATTACCTTGCCAAGCTCCTTTGTCAATAAAATGGATGCTAAATCGGATAAAGGTGGATTAGTGGGGTTGTTCTTTATGGCCTTCAGTTTGTCCTTGGTTTCATTTTCTTGTACGGGACCGATTATAGGGACACTGTTGGTTGAGGCAGCTTCGAAAGGCGAGCGATTGGGTCCAGCAGTTGGGATGCTGGGATTCTCCATTGCCCTGGCCATTCCTTTTGGTTTGTTCGCGATGTTTCCTTCGATGCTTAAATCCTTGCCGAAATCTGGCGGTTGGCTGAATAGTGTAAAAGTCGTTTTAGGCTTTTTGGAACTCGCTTTAGCGTTGAAATTTTTATCCAATGTCGACCTAGCTTACCACTGGAACTTGTTGGATAGAGAGGTGTTCCTGTCGCTATGGATTGCTATTTTTGCGTTGATGGGGCTATACCTGATTGGCAAGATCAAGTTCTCCCATGATAGTGAGCTGAAATTCCTGTCTGTTCCTCGAACTATTTTGGCCATTGTTGTTTTTTCTTTTGTGGTCTATATGGTGCCGGGTTTATGGGGAGCGCCTTTAAAATCAATTTCCGCTTTTTTACCACCATCGGCAACACAAGATTTTGATCTTTCTTCGGGCGTAAGTGCCGGAGCTGCTGCGCATTCAGATGGAAAGGTGAAAAAATATGCTGAAATTTTTCATGACAGAGGCACGCCTAAGGGATTTGATCCTTATTATGATTACGACCAGGCCTTAGCTACGGCTAAAGAATTAAACAAGCCTGTTTTAATTGATTTTACGGGCTGGAATTGTGTCAATTGTCGTAAAATGGAAGCGAATGTCTGGACGGACAAAGCTGTAGCAAAATTATTAAAAGAAGAATTTGTGATGGCCGAACTTTTTGTGGATGATAAAACCGAGCTGGCTGCAAACGAACAATTTGTTTCAAAGTATAGTGGCAAAAAGATCAATACCATCGGCAAGAAAAACAGCGATTTTCAAGCGGCTACATTCGATAGCAATTCGCAGCCGCTGTACGTTATTGTCGATCCGACGGGCAAAAAACTGGTGCCCCAGAGTGGTGCCAACTACAATGTAGAAGAGTACAAGGCATTCCTACAAAGTGGTGTGGATGCATTTAAACATAAAAACTAACCATCGTCATATGCTAATTTTATCCTCCTTGTACTATGCAAGGGGGATTTTTTTGTTCATAAGCCATCGGTTTTTGTGTCTGCAGGCCTGATGCAGTGGGGCTTTCCTCGTATCGTGTTCGTACCTGCTTCGTACCAGCTTCGGAAGGCGACAATCTTGCAATAAATATTGACCAGCCCCTGACCAGGTAATTCCTGGTCAGGGGCTGGTCGGAATCTGATCAACATCTGTACAACATCTGTTGTATCTCCGAATAAGGTACGAAGCAGGTACGAAGCTTTCCCCGCTATTTCGTCCAGAAATTGTTGGCGGGGGAGCCGATGTTGCGGAAGCCTAGGGCAAAAAAAGAAGCCCCGTCATTTATATGAACAGGGCTTCAAATTATACTATAAATTTATGGAAACTATTAGAAGTCAAATCTGACCCGCGCACGAATACCCCAAGCTGGTGCATCGACGTGATCAAGATAATTTAGACGTTTTACGTAGTCCACGCGTAATATTTTAAAAATGTTGGATAGACCGATACTGGCTTCCATATAAGGTTCTGAACCGAAGGTATAAGAACTCTGTACACCTTCTGCATTGTGCTGCCAAGTGAATACCTTTGAGCCATAGTTAGGATCGTCAGGATTGTTTTCCTTGCGCAGTCCGCCATATACACCTTTGAAGCTAAATACTTCACGTAATTTAAGCTTTTTGATCAAAGGAATTTTATTCAACAGAAAACCGTTCATGTAATACTGCACGTTCAATGAGGCATTGTGGTCACTAACAAACTCCAGGAAGTTCATTAAGTTATACGAGTTCAATTGATAAGCATAGGTCTGATTGGCACGATGGATTGTCAAGAAAGGGAATGGGATCTCTTTACCTGCAATATAGTTGCCTTCAGCTGTTACGTCAGCAAATCCAAATTGACTAAAATAAAAGCGTTTGAATGCACCAACATTAAAGTTGTGATAATTGTATTCACCTTTAGCCAATCCTTTGATTCCAGCAGTATAATTGAACGTGAAGATCGGATATTGATTGAATATAGGTGTCCGGTAAATCTTGCCTTGATAGAACTCTTCATGTGGAGCATATCTGAAATTTACGGATACTTCTGTCGAGTTCAATTCATTAAACAGTCTACTTTCATTGTTGGCATCTACCATCTGGTAGGTAAGGCTTCCAGCAGGTGTTTGTCTGTTGATATTGAATGCCGCGCCAATAGCCAAGTGGTTTAAAAATTCTTTTTTATACTCTAAGCCGTAATTTGTCTCATAGATGTAACGGTCATTATCACCGCGTTTGAAAGACAGCAAGAAGTTGTCTTCCTGAATAAATTCCAGTTTTTGTCCTGGAATCTTCGTATCCTTTTTATAAGAGGCCCTGATGTAGTGCATTGGGAAGGAGTAGACCGATTTGTTGTTAAATGCGTAGGTACCGCTGAAAAAGTATTTCCATTTCTGATCTTTAAAACCATAGGCCGCATACGATTCAGCATAGAAACGCTTGCTTAGCGCTTCTGTTGTACGTCCGCCGACACGTAAACGGAAACCTTCTACGGGATTAAAGCTATAGAATGTATTGACTGGACCGATCTCAACTGGGCCGGCCTGTTTGTATCCTGACAGCAATAAGGCAGCGATATCCATGAACGAACGGAATGAAGGAATCTTTTGTAAGGTATCAATATTATGATAAATATTCAGTTCGTTTTGCGCAAGGACAAGCGGACGTTGTGTTTCAAACAATGTTTTAATCGCTTTCTTATTTTCTACATTATAGGCAATGACCGTAGATGGACCATCATAGGTACTATCAGGACGCTGAATGCCGACTTTGTAATTGTTGTAATCAACTGTACGACTTCCGCGGATCCCCATGCCTTTTTCCGTTAAAGAAAAATCGATACCCAGGGTACTTGTTTTTAGGTAGAAGCGACTTTTGCTGTCTTTCTCAAATTTAAGCTGTATCTGAAGGTCACGTACAAAGTTTAGATTGATATCATCGGCCACAGTCATATTGGCGCCCTGCACCGCATAATTGCCGTCTAACGTCACATACAGTTGACCTTTAAATAACATGTCGGCCTTGTTGCGTGGAAAGAAGCTTAATTCGACCAACCAGGGTTGAACAGTCTTAATGGTATCCGTTATAAAAAACTTATAAAAAGTAGGAGCGGAATTAGCAATTGGACTTAAAAACTGATTGGTAACCAATGAAATGTTGTTGTCGTAAATATCAACTTGTTCGTACAGTTTATTGAAGTAGGCTGTCAGACCATCATTATCAATAAATCTAGGGTCAAATTGTGCCCGTTGGTCACCAAGGATATACTGTTTGGTTTTGCTTGGATCTTTACGGTAATATACCTTGGACATTTTTTCTTCAATAAAGGCAGGTAAAACATATTTGTTGGCTGTTTTAGCGGAGTCGTCCGTTTCAAAAAGAAATTGATAGTTTTTGAATATTTTTTTATTGACGAATTTCTCCGAAAGATTGCTCAGTCCTAAAGACATCTTCTCATACTGGTCAAATTCAGCATATTGTTGTCCTGAAAGTCTATTTTTCTCCTTATTCTCGATGACTTTTCGGATCAGTGCGACAGCAGGATTATCTTTGTTGCTGTATTTTTTCTTTGTGGCCTTGACAACAACTTCTTCCAGCATGTTGTCCTGTTGATCCATCAGAATTTCTTTTGTTTGCGTTGCATCATTCGTAACAAAAGCGTCTTTGCTGTCATACCCAATGTAACTTGCTCTGATTTTTACATACGATGTTGGAAAGACAAGTTTAAATTCACCATTTGCATTGGTCGACGTCGTGGTTCCAGCAGAAGCCGGAGCGCCAACGACGGCTACGGTAGCATAGGGTATAGGATTCTTGGTCTTTGCATCTTTAACTGTACCGGTTACGGTCTTGTTTTGGGCAAAAGCCATGGACACCGTTAGTACGAGCGTTATCGAAAGAAAGAGTTTAGTTATGAAGGTTGTTGCGTCTATTTTAGCTCTCATTATATTGCTATAATCTTGAAAATTCAAAATTGTTTTCCTGTTTCTACTTTATTTTTGACTTTATAGGTATTAAAATCAAAAAATCAGTGAACAAAGGAAACAAAAAATTAAGAATAATTAAAATTTTATTGTAATGTAATAAAGGAAAGTAGTTGAATTACATTTGTTTGTAAGTCTTTGTTTGTGAGTTGTTTATGTTAAATTATTGATTTGGGTCAATAATTTTCACATTACATTTTGACTTGGCGATGATTTTCCGCTACTTTATTTACTGACTTTTGTAACGATATAGTCAGCGCTATTAAAAATCTGGCTCGATTTCGAAGGTCATTTCTTTTTTGAAACGAGGGTGTATAAAGGTAATTGAAGCGGCATGAAGGTGTAATCTATTAGCTTTTTTGCCATAGAGATCGTCACCAACAATAGGTGTATTTAGCCCATTGGGGTGCACGGCATGCATGCGGAGCTGGTGGGTTCGGCCAGTCAAGGGATAAAACCTGATCCTCGTTTGATTATTCTCTATCGCAATTTTTTCCCATTTTGTCTGCGCTGGCTTGCCATAGGTGTAGCAGACCATTTGTCGGGGTCTATCATCCAGATCGACGCGAAGAGGGAGGTCGATCAAGCCGGATGGAGCTTCGATAATACCATCAAGTAAGGCAATGTATGTTTTTTTGATGGTATGCTGAATAAATTGATCCTGAATAAATTTATGCGCTTCTTTGTTTTTGGCAACAACCAATAGGCCGGATGTCGACATGTCCAGGCGGTGGATAATAATCGGGCCTGCTTTTGGATAACGTTGAAGAATACGGTTGTAGACCGAATCCTTGACATATATTCCTGGTACAGAAAGAAATTCTGCTGGTTTGTTGATGATGATAATATCTTCATCCTCATAAATTTGAGGAAGTGCGATATCCAAGGTCGTTTCCTGCTGCATGGGATTCGGATCTACGACCAAGCCTTGGAGCATATACCCTAAAATCGGTTCACATTTTTTGCGGCATGCCGGATAGTAGTTTTTGTGCCTGCGTATTTCAGATGCAGGGGAGCAGCCCCACCAAAATTCGGCCAAAGCTAGGGGTGTTAACTGGTTTTCATATGCATATTGCAGCAGTTTTGGCGCAGCGCATTCCCCCGATCCCGCAGGCGGAGTTATCGTGTCAAATTCATGGAATATGTCGACGACATTCTTGCGTTGCCCTTTTGCATTGCGAAAATTATATTGTTCGAAAAGCTGTTTTTGCAGATTGCCTGAGCGTGTTTTGCGTTCCTCTTTTAGCGCGGTAATCGTAGATAGCAATTGTTGTAAATGGTTACTCTCTGTTTCCAGAGCCAAATGCATGTCATATTGAAAGCGCTGAAGCTGTTGTTTGTCTTTTAAACTCTGGCTCCGCATGTCTTCCATCAATAATTCATATTCCGCATCGGATAAACTGACCTTCAGTTTTGTACGGGTTTCTTTTCGTTCCTTCTTTTGGATTCTTAATTTCGATTTTAGCTCATCGAGCGACTTATCCCATTCATTTTTTAACCGGTCAAGATTACGCTGCGTGTCTGCTAGCTCTTCACTATTTTCAAGCCTTTCTATTTTGCGGTTCAGTGCATTGAGATGCACCTCTTCGTTTAGAAAAAAACTGTTTTCTTCCAACATATCGAATATTGGCGGTACAAAATAGTGGTGTTTGTTGCTTCCGGCCAGTTTTCCCGAAACAGCGGCAAGGTAGCCAAGCTCATTGTGTTGGTTTCTGACAACCAGCACACCGAACATTTTTCCAATAGCGAGGCCCTCCATGGCGCTGTCCAGGCCAAAATTGTGGGTCCAGTCCTCTTGTGTTTCGATGTAATATTGAAGTTCTTTTGCGGCGGTTACGGCAAGGGGGTGCGGTTCATAGCAAAATGGGAAGGTAAATCGTGTTGGAAGTTCAATCGCTGAAATATCCTGTTTGAATTTGTGAAAATAGGTATTGTTGTCCATGTTGTCCGCAGCTTTCCCTCAAAATAAAGATGTCTGCAAAAATACAACATTATGTGCTTTAAATAATAGCTTGATCGATTTTTGTTTAAAATGTTTCGTTCCTAAGGTACAATCTAGGTCTTATCTGTTTCTACAAAGAACACTGTCGGTGCAGCCTTCGCTTTTCATTTTTCAGTCTAGCAAACGCTTTGCAGTAATACGAAATGTAAGTCTGGTTTGGTATAGTGGGGTGAGGTAATTGTTGTGAATTTGACTGGCTTTTATTTGGTTTTTACCGCATTTTTGGGTAAATTTAACTAAGCATTTAAAACATATAGTTAACAAAAGATTATAATATGAAAACTTCAATTGGAATTAAAGATGCGGACTTGAAAAAAGTTGCAAAGTTGTTAAATGTGCTGTTGGCAGATGAACACATTGTCTACATGAAGACGCGTAACGCGCATTGGAATGTGGAAGGTGCGGATTTTCATGCTGCTCACTTATTTTTGGAATCACAATACGATGAACTAGCTGAAGTGATCGATGAAGTAGCAGAACGTGTACGTACTTTAGGGCATTATGCGGTAGGTACCTTTGATAAATATTTGAAATTGACTCGTTTAACGGAGTCTACTTCAGAAAAAACCGACAGTCAGTCCTATTACAAAGAATTGTTGGCTGACCATGAAGCTATAGCGATGTCAATTCGTGCCGACATTTCTGTGGTTGAAGGCACTTCAGATAATGGTACGGAGGACTTTTTGGTTGGACTATTGGAAAAGCATGAAAAGATGGCCTGGATGCTTCGTGCGCATTTTGTTAAGTAAGCTGTAGAAGTTTATCCACAGGTATTGAAAAAAATCCCGTCTATCCCAATAGGCGGGATTTTTTTTTGTGTTTTGTTGTCAGCGCAGGATTAATTTTCTATCTTAAAGAGGAATTAAGCCTTCAGAAACTTTTTAACATATTACAATTATGCTTGAAGACGACAACCTAAATCAAACCACACTACATGAGGAGGAAAATGATGGTACTTTGGAGAGTATGCATCATGTGAATAATCCGGTATTGGATTTACCGAAAATTGAAAAGAAATACCTTGAAACGATAGTAGCCCACAATCAAAACGATAAGTCTTATTATTTTTCTGACGGCAAAGCCAAGGTAGAAATTAAGATCGTCACGGATGAGATCGTGCGAGTACGGCTGGCTCCACAAGGGACTTTTTTGGAGGATTTTTCGTATGCCTTGGCCAAGAAAGATCACCGCGTCAGTATACATCAATGCAAGGAAGAGGCAGATCATTATCTGGTGCATACGAATACTATTTCCTGTAAGATCAATAAGAATGACTTTTTGATTTCTTTTGCTGATCGTTCAGGTAAACTGTTCAATGCAGATTTGGCGCCGATGCACTGGGAGGAAAACCCTGATTTTGGAGGCTATTATGTATATAGCACAAAAGTGGCCTTTGAAAATGAAGCTTTTTATGGACTGGGGGACAAGGCCACTAAATTGAACCTGAGAGGTAAAAGACTTAAAAACTGGAATTCAGATACTTATGCTTTTGCTTACGATCAGGATCCACTTTATAAAACTATTCCGTTTTATATTGGTTTAAAAGATGGTGAAGCCTACGGTATATTCTTTGACAATACCTTTAAAACGTATTTTGATTTCGCCGCGGAAGATCCGGGAAAAACAAGCTTTTGGTCCGAAGGAGGGGAACTGCAGTACTACTACATCCATGGTCCACATATTATCGACGTCATCCGTCGCTATCATACGCTGACAGGTACGCATTACCTGCCACCGCTGTGGGCAATTGGTTACCATCAGTGTCGCTGGAGTTATTATCCCGAAGCGAATGTCCGGAAGGTTGCGGAGGAGTTTCGGAAGCGACAGATCCCCTGTGATGCGATTTATCTTGATATCGATTACATGGAAGGATACCGCTGTTTTACCTGGAACAAGCAGTATTTTCCCAATCCTAAGAATATGATCAGCGATTTGGCCAATGATGGCTTTAAAACGGTGGTGATGATCGACCCGGGCATCAAGGTTGATGAGAACTACTGGGTGTTCAGGGAAGGAAAGGAAAATAGGTATTTCTGTCGCCGCGGGGATGATTATTTTATGGAAGGATTTGTGTGGCCGGGACGTTGTCAATTTCCTGATTTTACCAATCCGGAGGTTCGTCAATGGTGGGGCACCTTATATCAGGGCCTTGTGGAAGATGGCGTGGCTGGCTTCTGGAACGATATGAATGAACCGGCCGTATTTGGCCGCGGAACATTCCCCGACGATGTGCGTCACCAATATGACGGGCACCGGGGTTCGCATCGTAAGGCACATAATATCTACGGCATGCAGATGGTCCGGGCAACCTATGATGGTTTAAAGAAATTGTATAAAAATAAACGGCCATTTACCATCACCCGAGCGGCTTATGCGGGAACACAACGCTATTCTTCGGTCTGGACCGGCGATAATTTGGCGAGTTGGGAACATCTCAAGTTGGGAACCTTGCAGTTACAGCGTTTGTCGACTTCGGGCATGTCCTTTTGTGGAACGGATATTGGTGGGTTTACGGGTGAACCCGACGGTGAGTTATTTACGCGATGGATGCAATTTGGCGTTTTCTCGCCTTTTATGCGTGTGCATTCCGCTGGCGATACCCGCGACCGGGAGCCCTGGAGTTTTGGGGAGGATTGGGAAAAGATCAATCGGAAATTTATCGAACTCCGTTATAAGTTGTTGCCGTATATCTATACCTGTTTTTGGGAGCAAACGAAGTATGGTTTTCCCATATTACGTCCGATTTCCATGGTCGAACAGCATATACCGACCAATTGGCAACGTGAGGAGGAATTCTGTTTTGGGGATAAAATATTGGTATCCCCAGTTTTGCAGCCGGGACAAAAAAGCAAGATTGTCTATCTGCCTGAAGGTACTTGGTTTTATTATTTCAATAATGAAACCTACGTGGGCGGTAAAGAACATACTGTTCCTACGCCGATTGATGAGATGCCGATTTTCATTCGTGGGGGATCTGTTATCCCCGAATATCCAGTGATGCAATATACTGGTGAAAAGAAAATTGAGGAGCTGCAGCTCAATGTTTACTTCGCTGAAGGTGTAACCCGTTCGTATGTGTATTCGGATCATGGCGACACCTTTGCCTATGAGCAGGATATTTATCTTGAAAAATGCTTTACCGTATCGGGGCTCAAAGAATCCCTGTCGATTAAACAGACGCAAGATGGGCTTTTTACGGAGCGGTATGAGGAATATAAATTACAGTTAATCGGCTTGCCTTTTCAGGTTAAGAAGGTGAAGACTGATGGTATTGAGACAAAAGTACAAGTAGATGATAAGGGGCGGTATTGGATTAATGTCGCACGAGAATTTGATAACATATTGATAGAAGGTTAAAACATGACCAATGAAGTAATTCCGCATAGTCTATTTTCTGAATTTGATGTCGCCTTATTCCAGTCGGGTAAGCACTTCAAATTATACGAAAAGTTCGGTTCACACGAGCTGGAAGTCAATGGTGAAAAAGGCGTTTATTTTGCGGTTTGGGCTCCAAATGCAAAATCGGTCTTTGTAACCGGCAACTTCAATTTTTGGGATAAAGCGCGTCACGCGCTCTATGTGCGCTGGGATGGTAGCGGAATCTGGGAGGGATTTATTCCGGGGCTTGGCAATGGGGAGGCGTATAAGTATGTTATTGAGACTTATACTGGCGAACAACTTGAAAAAGGAGACCCCTTTGCTTTTCAGTGGGAGATCGCGCCAAAGACTGCTTCCATTGTTCATTCGACCTGGTTCGAGTGGCAGGATAAGCAATGGATGCAGGAAAGGGCTGTTAAAAACAGGCTGGATCAACCATGGTCTGTCTATGAAGTGCATTTAGGATCTTGGTCGCGGGATCCCGAAAGTCCGGATACTTTGCTCAACTACCGCGAAATCGCTGTGGCGCTCGTATCCTATGTGAAGGAAATGAATTTTACCCATGTAGAATTTATGCCCCTGATGGAACATCCCTATTACCCTTCTTGGGGATACCAGATAACGGGCTATTTTGCTGCGAGTTCACGCTACGGATCGGCACAAGATCTCATGTATCTGATTGAGGAGCTGCATGCCGCCGGGATAGGGGTGTTGCTGGATTGGGTTCCGTCACATTTTCCAGGTGACGCACATGGTCTTTATCGTTTTGATGGGACGAGCTTATACGAGCATGAAGATCCCCGGAAAGGGTTTCATCCCGATTGGCAATCCTATATTTTCAACTACGGACGTAATGAAGTGCGTTCTTTTTTGATCAGTAATGCATTTTATTGGTTGGATCGTTTTCATATCGATGGACTTCGGGTCGATGCGGTTGCTTCTATGCTCTATTTGGATTATAGTCGAAACGCAGGCGAGTGGATTGCCAATGAGTTTGGTGGAAATGAGAATCTTGAAGCGGTACAATTTTTAAAAGAACTGAATGAGGCCGTCTACGGACATTTCCCACATGTGCAGACCATCGCGGAAGAATCGACTTCCTGGCCAGGTGTCAGTCGCCCAACCTATGCTGGTGGATTGGGGTTTGGAATGAAATGGATGATGGGCTGGATGCATGACACATTGGATTATTTTAAAGAGGATCCGATTAATCGCAGCTATCATCATGATCGACTGACCTTTGCGACAGTATATGCTTTCCATGAAAATTTTATGCTACCGCTGTCACATGATGAGGTTGTCTACGGAAAGCATTCATTAATTTATAAGATGCCGGGCGATGAATGGCAAAAGTTTGCCAACCTGCGGGCATTGTATCTCTTTATGTATACTTTTTCGGGAACAAAATTGCTGTTTATGGGCGGAGAATTTGGGCAGACTTCGGAGTGGAATGTAAACCAATCGCTTGATTGGCATCTTTTGGAATTTGCGCCACACCAGGGTATGAAGCAATTTGTAGCCGACCTGAATACGATTTATAGGAGCCAACCAAGTCTTTACCAGAAGGCTTTTGACGCTTCGGGCTTTGAATGGATAGATGCTGGTGATCGTGAAAATTCGGTTGTGGTCTATTGGCGAAAGGGATTTGACGCCTGGGATGATACGGTTGTTGTACTTAACTTAACGCCTGTTGTTCGGGAACATTTCCGTATTGGTTTACCTTACGCTGGTGAATGGGAAGTGCTGTTGAATTCGGATGATTTGACCTATTTCGGTTCTGGAATACATCAGCTGCTCATTCATAGTGAACACCTGCATTGGATGAACCAGGTACAGTCTGCTCAAGTTCATTTACCTCCGCTTGGCGGATATATTTTGAAAAGGAAGAGAGCGGTAAAGGAAGTCAATCCCATTAAACAAGGCGAGCGTATCCCTGTATAAAATCTTGTTATTAAATCTCATGCTGTAAAAGAAGAATGAACGTATTTCACTTGAGTGTAGAATGTTATCCCGTGGCCAAAGTAGGTGGTCTCGCGGATGTCGTGGGCGCGCTGCCCAAATACCAAACCAAACTGGGATGGGAGGCGGCGGTTGTCATGCCTTGGTATGATCGTCCTTTTGTTAGGGATCATGCTTTTAGCCTAGTTCATGAAGGTACTTTTTATCAAGGATCTGAATTGCTGCGCTACAGTGTTTATAAGGAAGATCATCAGGTACTTGGATTTGAGCTCTACCTGATTAAGATTCCAGGTAAACTCGATCGGCAGGAGGTATATTGTTATCCGGATGAAGGCGAGCAGTTTATCGCCTTTCAACATGCTGTTTTGGCGTGGTTTAAGGATAAAAATATAGTACCTGATATTGTGCATTGCCATGATCATCATGTCGGCTTAATGCCTTTTTTGATGAGGTATAGCAATGACTATAACTTTCTTGCCGACGTTAAAACGGTGGCCACCGTCCACAATGGGCAGTATCAGGGCTGGACGCATTGGAGTAAAGCTATTCTGTTGCCCGCTTTCGATAGTTGGAAATGGGGATTATTGGACTGGGATGGTTTAATTAATCCGCTTGCAGCCCTCATTAAATGTTGCGATGCGTACACAACGGTCTCCGAAGGTTATCTGGAAGAGCTTTATGTGGAAGCAAATGGTTTGCAGCAGCTGTTTTATGATGAGCGAAATAAATCTGTCGGTATTGTCAATGGAATTGACTGGGAAATCTGGGATCCTAAAATTGATTATACCTTGCTAGAAAATTACGATGCTGTACAAGCTTTTTCCGGAAAGTTGAAAAATAAGGAGGCTTTGGCGAAGCAGTATAAAATCAATCCAGATCGACCGTTACTTGTTTTTATCGGCCGATTTGCAACAGAAAAAGGAGCGGATTTACTTCCGGAGATAATTTTGGATTTGACGGAGAAATATCACGATAGATTAAGTATATTTATACTGGGTGCCGGAGACCCAGCGATCCAGTCACGTGTGAAATCACTCGTCGATGATGGAATTGATAATTTTGATGTGTTCTTTGGTTATGATGAAAATCTGGCCCATTGGCTTTATGCCAGTGCGGATTTTCTTTTAATGCCTTCCCGTGTTGAGCCCTGTGGACTTAATCAGCTCTATGCTATGAAGTACGGTACATTGCCGATCGTGCATCAGGTGGGGGGATTAAAAGATACGGTAATCGATCTGAAAAATGATGGCTACGGTATAGGTTTTGATAGTCTGACAATCACTGAAATTAGTGCAGCGATTGTTCGGGCTATAAATTTTTACGATAGTAAAAAGCAGTTTGAGGAGAATCAACGTAAAATGATGCAGTTGGATTTTTCTTGGGATAAATCTGCAGCGAAGTATATAAGTCTATATAACCAATTAATGTAATTTGATATGTCACGTCATAATGTAGTAGCTATCGTCTTGGGCGGAGGAAGGGGCTCACGTCTGTATCCATTGACCGATCAACGGTCTAAGCCAGCAGTTCCCATTGCCGGGAAATATCGCTTGGTGGACATTCCCATCTCGAATTGTCTTAATTCGGGTTTTAACAAGATTTTTGTGTTGACACAATTCAATTCTTCGTCGCTCAACTCCCACATTAAGAATACCTACAACTTTAGTATTTTTAGCAAGGGCTTTGTCGATATTCTGGCTGCTGAACAGACCAACGATGGCGACAAATGGTTCGAGGGTACGGCCGATGCCGTGCGACGATCGTTTCGGAAGCTGGCGAGTATTGATTATGACTATGTACTGATTTTATCAGGGGATCAGCTATATCAAATGGATTTTGATGCACTGGTTGACTTCCACGTCGAAAACGAAGGCGACCTGACCATTGCGACTATACCAGTAAACGCCAAAGATGCCACCGGTTTTGGTATACTGAAATCGGATGAAAAGAATCATATCACCTCTTTTATCGAGAAACCGAATAGCGAGCAGCTGGTAGACTGGAGTTCAGAAGTGAGCGATCATTTAAAGGGTGAGGGCAGAGAATTCCTGGCCTCTATGGGTATTTATGTTTTTTCAAAAGGCGTCCTGAAACGTATGCTTGAAGAGAATCGCGGAATGGATTTTGGTAAAGAAATTATTCCCGATGCCATTGATACAAGTCGGGTGCTTAGCTATCAATTTGAGGGCTATTGGACAGACATCGGTACCATAGGGTCTTTCTATGAAGCCAACATTGGTTTGACCGATAATATTCCGGCCTTCAATCTGTTTGATAAAAATACGGTGTTCACCCGTCCAAGGATGTTGCCGCCTTCTAAGATTTCGGGTACAACATTAATCAATTCGGTCATTTCGGATGGCTGTATTATCCAAGCTGATAAAATAGACCGTTCCGTCGTGGGCGTTCGTTCACGGATTGGTACAGGATCTGTTGTGCGCGGTACTTATATGATGGGATCAGATTATTATGAGGATCTCGTCGATATGGAGGAAGCAAAGCGTAAAAATATACCTGTGGTCGGTGTTGGAGAACGGTGTTATATTGAGAATGCTATTTTGGATAAAAATTGTCGTATCGGCAACGATGTCCGGATCAATGGTGGACCTCATTTGCTGAACGCCAATCACCCCACCTATACCATTTGTGACGGCATTGTTGTTATCAAAAAAAATGCTGTAATTCCAAATGGAACAACAATAGGATTGACAAGCTTATAAAATTTATAGAACAAGGGAGATAATATATTGTTATCATTTCATGTTATTCATATAAAAGTATCTTGAAAAGTAATTACCTGAAGTCAAAATTTGCCTAATACCGGCAAATTAACGTCAGATGGTATTGTCTTTGCTAGCAAAGAATAGATATTATAATGAATAGTATGCGATTGAGACAGATTATCTCCCTTTGTTTTGTGTTGTTTGTTCTTTTGGGCTGCCAAACGTCATTGATGGTTCAAGGTACAGGTGTCTTGCGTGATGCCTCACGAAAATTCGAGCTTCGCCATGGCGATCGATCAGTCGTTTATATTCCAATGCGGCATCTGGGTACGCGGGTGTACTATGATCAAATTCAGCGCGCTGTAGATTCCCTCCAACGTTCGGGCTATGTTGTTTTTTATGAAAGTATCGCCTATCAGGTGGATAGTGCGGCACAACGTGATCTGTATGACCGCAAATTTAGAAAACTTACAGGCAATCGGCTCGGGCTGCAGCAATGTATTGAAATACCGGGCGATACCTCCCGGGTTCTTCGGGCGCCCATGTACCGTAAACTGGGGCAACGAATCATCAGTCAGCCCGATTATTCCTTTTTCCTGGTGAATTATGAAACGGCGGTGAATGCGGATATTCCCAAAAATAAATTGCTTGACGAGTTTGAATACCTGTATGGTACGATCAAACTGGATGATTGTGATTACAAAACACCGCTCCAAGAACCTTATTCCTGTAAACCGATCAAAGCAGCCTTAAAGAACAAATTTGATAAAGAATTTGTCATGAAAAAAAGGGAAGAAAACCTGGCATCATTAGTTGCTGACGCCCCACAGCAAAAGATTTTAATCTTATTCGGAACCTCACATTTTAAAGGCTTTTTGCGTAATTTGCAGGCTCGGGATCCCAAATGGATACAGATCAACTAATATGTTAGGAAAACTATTTATTATACTGCTTATACCAGTAACCATTTATGTTGTTTATTACCTGTTAAATCGTACGGCCAAAAACAGCAAAGCCATTAAACGTGTATTAAGCGATGAAGGAAAGGAAATTCTGGAAAAAGAAGTTGCCTATTACCGCAATCTGTCCGATGAGGATAAATTGGAATTTGAAACCCGCTGTTTAAAATTTTTGGATACAGTCAAAATTGAAGGTGTGGGCGTAGCGGTTGAGCTGAAAGATTATATGATGATTGCCGCCAGTGCAATTATCCCAATATTTGCCTTTAAGAAATGGACTTATCCCAATTTGACCAATATTATGGTTTATCCTTCCCAGTTCAATACAGCGTATGAATTTGAAGGCCATGCTGACCGAAATATAATGGGAATGGTAGGTGAGGGAGCCATGAACGGACAAATGATATTGTCCAAATCGGCATTGGAGTATGGTTTTAGGAACCCAAAAGATGGACAGAATACAGCGATACATGAATTTGTACACTTGATCGATAAAACCGATGGTACTGTGGATGGCATTCCAACACATCTGATGGATAAAGCTTCAGTCATTCCTTTTATGAATCTGATACGGGAAGAGATTGCCAAAATAAAGGCGAATAAATCTGATATTGATGTCTATGGCATGACCAATCCAGCCGAGTTTTTTGCAGTTGCGTCTGAATATTTCTTTGAGGACCCAGCGAAATTCAAGACCCATCATCCTGAACTGTATAAAGCACTTTCTGAAATTTTTGAACAAAGTTAGTTATAGATAAATAAAATTTTACTATTTTTAAGGCAAACAGAAGTTGTTTGCCTTTTTTCTGCGAGCACCCTGCTCCTGGGCTGGAAAGAAGATCATCGCTTCGCTAAAGTTTTGTTAATTATAACTGTTATGCCTAAAACTACAATTTATTCTTCTATTGCCCTGGCTTGTATGCTATTTTGCGGCAGTAATCCGGGATTTTCCCAGCAGCGTTTTGCTACAGGGACAACATTTACTGAAATGGCCGATCCGACAAAGGATACGTTATCCAACTGGTCGAATGTTAAAGCCGGCCTACATGCTTCGTTTGTATCGATAGACAAACGTTACCCCAAATCTGTCAATCCAAATCTGACAACACAACGTACGGCGACTGTAGATGCCTGGAAAGGTGAACAAGTATCGGCGCAAGTATTGTTATGGACCAGTGCTGCCACAGCGCATGTCGCTGTATCAGCAAGTGAATTAAAATCTACAACAGGCAAGGTGATTGGCAGCGATGCGGTACAAGCGCGTTTTGTTCGTTATGTCATGACTGATGAATTTGCAAGTGGCTGTGGCCATCGTAAGCCAGAAGATTTTAAAGCTTCTCTTTCGGCAGATATGTTGGATGATCTCAAAAGCTATGACCTTGAAGCGAAGAAAGTCCGTCCTGTATGGATTACCGTAAAGGTTCCCAAGGAAGCTGCCGCAGGACAATATAAAACGACAATTTCGGTTCAGCAAAATGGCAAGGTGAAAGAGCAATTACAGCTTATCGTCAATGTTCAAAATCATGTGCTGCCGCCATCGTCGCAGTGGACTTATCATTTGGACCAATGGCAGCATCCTTCTGCTGTGGCTCGGGTCAATAATGTGAAGATGTGGAGCGATGAACATTTTGAAGCGTTGAAGCCGACCATGAAACAGCTTGCAGCTGCTGGGCAAAAAGTGATTACAGCGACTTTAAATAAGGATGCGTGGAACGTACAGACCTATGATCCCTATGCGGATATGATCACCTGGAAGAAGGCCAAAGACGGTTCCTGGGCTTATGATTATACTGTTTTTGATCGGTGGGTAAACTTTATGATGGATCTAGGGGTCAACAAACAGATCAATTGCTATTCGCTTTTGCCATGGAACAACGAGGTACATTATTTCGATGAGAGCAAAAATGAACTGGTCAATGTGATTGCAAAACCCGGTACAGCAATATTTGAGGAGCTATGGACGCCTTTCTTAAAGGATTTTAGTAAGCACATTACCGCAAAGGGCTGGTTAAAGATTACCAATATTGCGATGGATGAAAGAGGCCGGGAAGAAATGGATCCAGCGATCGCCTTGTTGGAAAAAGTAGCGCCCGAATTTGGTGTTGCATTTGCTGATAATCACAAAAGCTACCAACGCTATCATAAGAGTACAGATATCAGCGTCGCCGCTGGCGATCCTTTTGATCAGAACGATCTTATTGAGCGACGTAAAAAAGGATATATCACGACATTTTATGTGTGCTGTTCGGACGAATTTCCAAATCAATTTACGTTCTCGGATCCAGCAGAATCCACCTATATGGCTTGGTATGCGCTGGCGGCAGGTTTCGATGGGGCACTGCGTTGGGCATTCAACTCCTGGGTGAAGGATCCACTGCATGATTCAAGGTTCCGTACGTGGCCGGCAGGAGACACCTATATCGTTTATCCGCAAGGAAGAAGCTCTATCCGTTACGAGCGTATGTTGGAAGGTATTCAGGATTATACCAAAGTCGGCATTCTGAAAGCCAAGTTGGAGAAGTCAAAAGATCAAGCCAACTTAGCGAAGCTAAATGCAAAAATTGCAAAATTAAATACCGCAAAACGCTATGCGGACTGGAATAAAGATCTCAATGATGCAAAGCGTTTTGTCGATGAGTTGTCGCGACAAATCAACTAAGGATTTATCCAAGCTATCATTTTAAAAAAGCTGTTTCAATGAATTTGAAACAGCTTTTTTTGTTGAATACAATTTCTTTTTATTTCAAGTATAGCGAATTGTTGGCTTTAATTTGAGCCCAGTATATACCTGCTCCCAATTGAGGCTGTTATTGCACATTCGACCAGATTATACGCTTGGGAAACGACAGACCTGTTCAGCTAATGTCCCAAACCATTACGCTACATTATTGTTGTTATTAAATAGCGGCAATATAATTTGCACGATGCCGCTATCACAAAATCTTAAATTATAGTATAAGTATGAAAAATGTAGCACACCAGATTGTGGGTCTTTTAAAGGATGCGGGAATTCAGCGTATTTATGCCGTAACGGGCGATAGTTTAAATTTTTTCAACGAAGCTGTTCATGCAGATGGAACGATGCAATGGATACATGTCAGGCATGAGGAAGTGGGGGCGTTTGCTGCAACGGCAGAAGCTGATTTGCACGGGATCGCTTGTTGTGCGGGAAGCAGTGGGCCTGGGCATGTGCATCTGATCAATGGTGTTTATGAAGCACACAAGACTCGTGTACCCATGCTTGTGATCGCATCAACATGTGCTACCTACGAATTTGGAACCGATTATTTTCAAGAAACCAATCCAATCAAACTGTTTGATGATTGTTCTTGCTACAACCAAATGATCACTCGGCCGGAGCAGGTGCAACGTATGGTGCAAAATGCATTACAACAGGCTATCTCTAAACGGGATGTTGCAGTTATCGGCCTACCTGGTGATGTATCAGAAATGGAAGCGGTTCAAATGAATACTTCAACGAAGGTGTTTTTTACCGAGCCGCAAATTAGACCTTCGGAGATGGAAATTGGGCGATTGGCACAATATATCAATCAAGCAGAAAAGATAACCTTGTTCTGTGGTGTGGGGGCCAAGAAAGCACAGCAGCAAATTGTAGCATTATCACAAAAGATCCATGCGCCAGTAGGTTATTCATTTAAAGCAAAGTTGGATATCCAACGCGACAATCCCAATGAAATCGGGATGACAGGACTTCTAGGAATGGCTTCAGCATTTCAAAGTATGCATCATTCCGATCTTATTTTACTTTTAGGGACTGATTTTCCTTACAAGGATTTTATACCGACCAACAAAACCATTATCCAGATTGATATTGAAGGTGAAAAGCTAGGGCGTAGATCCATCGTAGACTATGGGCTTGTTGGCGATATTGAGCATACCTTAAAAGCGGTATTGCCCTTTGTAGAAGCGCGTTCGGATACGAAATTTCTGGAGAAGCAGCTTGCTTCTTATGAAAAGGTCAAGGAAGATCTCATGACGTATGTGGAGGATTCAGGCAGCGAATGCGCAATACAGCCAGAATTTGTCGCTCATACCATTGATCAGAAAGCCAGTGATGATGCTATTTTCTTGCTTGATACCGGGATGTGCTGTGTTTGGGGAGCACGTTATATTAATCAGCGAAAGGATCGAATCATGCTGGGGTCTTTCAATCATGGTTCTATGGCTAATGCCATGCCAATGGCTATTGGAGCTGCATTGACACATCCTGAGCGCCAGGTTATTGCTTTTTGTGGCGATGGAGGCCTATCCATGTTGTTGGGGGATCTTGCAACAATAAAACAATATAACTTACCGATCAAAATCATCGTCTTCAACAATCGTGCACTTGGTATGGTTAAATTGGAGATGCAGGTATCAGGTCTTAAAGATCAGGAAACTAATATGGTCAATCCAGATTTTGCGATGATCGCCCAGGCGATGGGCATACGTGCATTTACGGTGACTCAACCCCAGGAGGTGGATGGTGTTATCCATGAGGCTTTTGGGATTGTCGATGAGCCTGTCCTAATTGATCTATATACCAATCCCAATGCATTGGCTATGCCACCCAAGATATCCTTCAGTCAAATGAAAGGGATGACAGAAAGTATGGCAAAATTAATGTTGTCGGGTAATTTCGAAGAGGTGTGGGATACCATTAAGTCTAATTATAAACATTTGAAATCGCTTTGATCCCTCGTCATCGAATTATTGAATATATTAAAAGCCCCAAAAAGCATAAAGCAGAGGGGCTTATTTTGTGTTAAAAGTGACTTGAATGTGTGGCGGTCAGACCATAAGAGGCTGATCGGCGGATAGTCGAAATTTGAAGGAAAATGTTATCTCAACATTGACGTTGAACAAACCAAAGGCTTTTAAGTAATTCTTCTTTACAGCGTCTGAGTTTTTCAATTTTGGATTCGGAAGGAATCGTAACTTGCTCTTTAACAATAATAGCCAAGTCTGTTTCAATGGACAATTTTGTGAGTGATGTACATCCACTATCAAATTTCTTAAAGCTTACATCTTTCATACTAATATTGGTTAAGAATTCCTGAATTTTATAATGTACAATTTACTAATAAAAATTAGCTTTACAATAAGCCTACGATAATTTTATTGTTACTAAATTGTTTATTTTTAATAGCTTATATCGTGCTAAAATAGTAGACTGTTATCTAACTTATAAACAATATTCGCTTGCTTTTTGTTTTTTGAATTTGAAAATTTTAAATGGTAGTTATTTAAAACAAAAATTCTTTTGAATTGCTATCTATACGATCAAACAAAAAATAGACGATGAGAATAATCAATTTCGGATTTATAGCGTTGCTGTGTTGTGCTGGCTGCCATCAGGAACAAAAAAAACAAGTTACTTCAACGAAACGCAATGATACTGTTCAAACTACTCAACCGTTGGATACCGCGGGGTTTCTTAGTGGAAAGAGTACATATCAGTACCTTAAAAATGGCGATACCATTTCACTGTCAATCACTGTTGATGGAGAAAAGGTACAGGGTGATCTTAGCTATGCCTGGAAGGAAAAAGATCGTAATAGCGGACATATTGATGGTGTATTGAAGGGGGACATTTTAACGGCCGATTATACTTTTTCTTCTGAGGGACAGGAATCGGTCCGCCAGGTGATATTTAAATTATCTAAAGCTCGTGCAATGGAAGGTTATGGTGCGATGGAGGAGAAAGCTGGAAAAATGTCTTTTGTTGATCCGAAGAAGATTGCATTTGATGAGAAATTCGCGTTAGAAAATGTAACGAAGGGCCAATGAGATCAGCTTGGGGGTAAAAATTAATAGGCCGATCAATAGCGCGGTGATGCTGCTTATCATCACTGCCGCTGCGGCGACATCTTTCATCTTTTTGATGTTTGGGTTATGTTCTGGACAGATAAAGTCAGCCATATTTTCCAATGCAGTATTTAACAACTCACAGACGAATACAAAACCAATGGCAAAGAGTACAGCAATCCATTCGTGGGTACTGATGTGAAGCACAACGGATAGCAGTATGGCCATAATGGCCGCTATACAATGCACCCTGAAATTATGTTCTTCCTGCCAGGCTGTTTTCAACCCACTGAAAGCATAGTGAAAACTCTTTAATCTGGCACGGAATGAAAAGTTGTTTTTGGCCATAGTTGTTATGCTATTTTCTGTAAAGATAGCGCTTTCTGCTTATCCAGGTATACTGGATTTTTTTATTGCATGTTGTCTATTATGTCCGCGAGTTTTGTTATGTATATTAGCCTTCACTAGGTAATTTATCGTGCGATCTGAACCCCCTTTTACTTTATCATATTTTTTTTTGCAAATGCCTCCTAATTTTAATTAAATTGCTGTATGATCTATAATTTTGACAAAACGATTGTTCGTCGTGGTACCGATTCGGTCAAATGGAATCAACATGATTATGCCGATTTGATTCCACTCTGGGTTGCGGATATGGACTTTCCAGCAGCACAACCAGTCGTGGATGCACTTGCGCAACGGGTTCAACATGCGGTATATGGTTATGCTACGATTCCAGCTGCTTTTTACAGCGCAGTGATGAGCTGGTCCTCACGGCGACATAAATTTGTACTTCAACCGGAATGGATACTTCCAGTTATCGGTGTGGTACCGGCGCTTTCGGCTTTGGTTAGCGCATTGACATCACCCGGAGATAAGGTTTTGGTGCAAGAACCTGTATATCATTGTTTTTTTTCTTCCATAGAACGCAATCAAGCCCAGGTGGTTTCCAATGACCTGATTTATCGTAATGGCGAGTATACGATCGATTTTGAGGATTTTGAGCATAAAGCAAGTGATCCGAAAGTCAAGTTATTTATTTTATGTAGCCCACATAACCCGGCTGGGCGAGTTTGGACCCGAGCTGAGCTTGAACGTCTTGGTGAAATCTGTTTGCGACACCAAGTTTTAGTCATTTCGGATGAAATTCACTGCGATCTGGTATTTGAAGGCTATACACATATTCCTTTTGGAAGTATCAGTGCAGCCTTTTTGGCGAATTCGATTACCTGTGTAGCACCGAGTAAAACCTTTAATTTGGCGGGATTGCAGGTCGCTACAGTCCTCGTGGCCGATCCTGAACTCAAGAGGAAGGTGCAACAGGCTTTCTTAGCTAATGAGATCAGTAGCATTAGCCCCTTTGCCATTACGGGCTTGATCGCTGCGTATGAGTGGGGCGGGGAATGGTTGGATCAGGCTTTAAGCTACATCCATGCAAATTATCTGTATTTGAAAGGCTTTATGAACGAACATCTGCCTGCTTTGCATGTGCTTCCTTTGGAGGGTACTTATCTTGTATGGGTAGATTGCGCCGCTTTGGGGATTTCAAGTCGAAAATTGGGAAAGCTCTTATTGGATGAAGCGCATGTGCAGGTGAATGTAGGTGCGATGTACGGGAAGGGGAGTGATGACTTTATTCGCCTCAACATTGCTTGTTCGAGGGAGATATTGACAACAGGCTTGTTGCGTTTGAAGACTGTTTTCTCTTCTTTGCTCCAAGGGGCAAAATAGTACGCGAAGCTATTCTGAGTTAGATGAATAGGTTCTGATTTACGGTGAATTCTTCGTTCGTAGTGGCACGCCGCCGGGCGAATCGGAAATAGCGTGGTGAACAAAAAAAGCCGCTGCATCTCTCGATGCAGTGGCTTTCTTGCGCCTTGTTTTAGACCAGATTAGATACCCATTTCTTTCAGGATAAAATGCGCGTTGTCAATTTTATCGGCAACCCAGAGGACATAACGAATGTCGACTCCGATGGATCTGCTGTAACTCTCGTTCCAAGCGAAATCATTAATTGTTGCGTCGTAAGCACGGTCAAAATTTACACCGATTAATTCACCATTGGCATTCATAATTGGAGATCCTGAATTTCCACCTGTGGTATCCATATCATATAGGATATTGACCGGTACGGATCCCAGATCCTTTTGAAGATACGGACCAAAATTTTTGTTGAGGTAAGCTGTCTTGATTTCTTGTGGATAGTCAAATTCTGCTAAACCAAGATTTCCTTTTTGAATAATCCCTTCGATTGTTGTAAACGGTTTCATATAGGTTGCGTCAGCAGGCGAGTAGCCTTTGATGTGCCCGTAAGTCAGACGTAAGGTTGAATTTGCATCAGGAATAAAGTTCTTGGCCTGGAAAATTTCCTTAACGGCGACATAATCGCCCATTAATTTGTTCAGTACCCCTTCACGTCTTTTTTGTTCAGCAGCGAACTGGACAATATCATTGTTCAATTTGCCCTGGAAATCCAATAATTTGTCGTCAAATTTCTGAAGTGCATCGGCATTGGCCAAGACAGTATTTAGTATGTAATTTTGATCGCCAAGTTTACTGTTCTGAATAATCTCTGTTGCAAATTCTTGTGCAGTAGCCGTATTAAATTGCAATTTCTGAATGGAGGCCAATTGATTTTTACCTTGGAATGCAATGGCATCTTCCAACATTCGGGAGAAAATACGCTGATCAGCTTGCTTATTGTAGCTTTCGTAAGTTTCTTTAAGTGCTGTTTTTAACTTTTCAATATTTAAATCGAAAAGCTGTTTGGCCGCCTGGGATGATTTTTCCTTGGCTAAGTTGGTTTTCAGAACGTTTAGGTCGCGAGCTACTTTCAATAAGCTTGTGCTGTTGTAAATATTGTTGATCCAAAGTTCTTTCAGGGCATCTTGATCACTGAGCTGATAATAGGCATCAATATCAGCGAGTAGACTTCCATATTTGTTTTTCAATTCGGGTTTACTTAAGATAAACGCTGCCAGTGCTTCGTCTTCTTGTTTTTTTGTCGATAGCAAGTCGATTCCTCGTAAGCCCTTGAGTTTACCACGATAGTTTTTCAATACATTCGCATTACGTTTTATGCGTGTTGCCAAGGACAAGGCGATATCGGTATTGTCTTTTCCTGCTTCCTCCATCTGTTTATTTTGGAAATCATACAGGTTGGATACGTAAGGCAAAAGATATTCCTGTTGATATTGAATATATTGTGCTGGTCTGTGTCGGAATGTTTTTCCGGGATAACCAAGGATAAAGGTGAAATCATTTTCCCGTACACCATTTGGATTGACTTTAAGGTGTTTTTTGGGCTGGTAAGGAACGTTATCTTTAGAATAAGGTGCAGATTTTCCGTTTTTGCCGACATAAGCTCTCAGAAAAGAATAATCTCCCGTGTGGCGTGGCCATACCCAGTTATCGGTCTCTCCACCAAATTCTCCGATGTTTTGACGTGGAATATAAACTAAACGAACGTCTTCAATTGTTTTATAACGGAATAGGACATAACTTTTGCCGATAAACATTTCCGATACTTCAGCTTTAATCGTCGGATCTTCCTTTTCAGCTTGTTTAACCAGTTCTTGTTGTTTACGTTTGATCGTATTGATACGCTCCACTGGATCGCTGATGTTGGCGACAGCATTTAATATTTTAGCGGAAACATCCTCATAAGAATCGGTAATTCTTATTTTTAATCCTTTTGCCTCAATTTCCTGCTCTTGATTTTGTGCGACAAAACCGTTTTTTAGGTAATTGTTGATTGCTGTACTCGCAAGTTGAACGGCAGAAAAAGCACAATGATGATTGGTAATAATCAGACCACGGTTTGAGACAAACGATCCAGTACATCCACTGACTTGAACCAGGGCATCTACCAGTCCGACCTGGCCAGGATTGTAGATGTCTCTCTCACTGATCTTTAATCCGGCTTTCTTCAATCCAGCTCTATTTAATTCGCTCAATGGAAACATTCCCTCATCAGGATTTGCCTTGCTATAAGGACTGTTTGCCATGGTTAAGAATAAAGCTAGTGCAATTGTCGTACGATTTATAAACTTCATAGGATTTTAACTATCAACTGTTGTAAATCTCCAAATTTAAGAAAAGCATTTCGATGAAATCGATTTTTTATGTGAACTAATGTAACAATAGTGGATATACAGGATCTTTTTGGCAAGGTATTTATTGTATAATCAGCAGGCCCAATACCCCTGTTGACTTTAATTGTAAAGGATTTGACATTGGTTTACGACAGGAATCGTAATTTTGTGCTTTAAAGATAGTAAGATGACCTTAATCCAATTGGAATATATTATAGCTGTTGATACCTACCGAAGTTTTGTTGCAGCTGCAGAAAAATGTTTTGTCACGCAACCTACGTTGAGCATGCAAATACAAAAACTTGAAGAGTCTTTAGGGGCAAAAATCTTTGACCGGAGCCGTCAGCCTGTTGTTCCTACAGAAATCGGCGAGAAAATTATTCTTCAAGCTCGAATGGTATTGACGGAAAGCCGAAAAATCAATGAGATTGTACAGGATAAAAAAGGGGAAATTGAGGGTACACTAAGGGTCGGTGTTATCCCGACAATCGCACCATATTTACTTCCGAATGTGCTGACCACATTTATGGAAAAATATCCGAAGCTACAATTGCAGATATGGGAATATACCACAGAACGGATTGTGCATGAATTGAAGGTCGGACTTTTGGACTGTGGTGTGCTATCTACTCCTTTAAATGACCCTGGGATTTTGGAGTCGCCTTTATTTTACGAAAATTTTGTCGCCTATATCTCAGTCAATAGCCCCCTGTTTCCGAAAAAAATACTGAGTGGCGATGATATTGCCGATGATAAACTTTGGTTGCTCAATGAGGGGCATTGTATGCGTGGGCAGGTACTTAATATTTGTCACCACAAACACAATCAAGATCTTACAGGAAGATTTGAATATAACACCGGTAGCGTAGAGACCTTAAAACGTATGGTCGATATCAACGATGGCATCACCATATTACCTGAATTGTCGATTTGGGATTATTCCGATGAGCAATTGGATCGAATCCGTTATTTCAAATCACCAGAACCGGTGCGGGAGATATCATTGGTGACCACACAGAACTATGTGAAGAGACAGGCCATCCAGGCGCTGGAAAGAGAAATATTGGCCGTAGTACCCGATAAATTCAAAACAAAAAAGAAGAAGGAAGTGTTGAGCTTTCAATAGAACGATATGGGAAACCTCAAAAGACGTTTTTTTAAAAAAATAGACCAGATCAATCAATGGCGGATGAAGAAAGTTTCGAATCGGAACTTTATCATTATACTCGCATTTTTGGTTGGAATTGTCGGTGGTATTATGGCATCTGTACTGAAAAGATTAACCCATTTTATTGCAACGACAATACAAGATGATATCGACTGGAAAGTAAAATACTCAGTTTACTTAATTTTTCCATTGATCGGAATATTGCTCAGCGTGTTTTTTGTTCGCAAATTTCTAAAAGGGAAGAAGATGGAACATGGGATTACACCCATTATCTATGCCATCAGTCGGAAAGGCAGCCGATTGGATCCCAGTAATATTTATTCTCAGGTAGTGACCTCAGCTATAACCGTTGGCTTTGGCGGTTCCTGTGGTTTGGAAGCACCAGTTGCTTTGGGCGGGTCTTCTATCGGTTCTAATATCGCCCGTTTTTTTGGACTGCAGTATAAGGAAGTTACCATGTTATTGGCTTGCGGTGCAGCAGCAGGAATTTCAGGTGCATTCAACAGCCCTTTGGCCGGAATGATCTTTGCCATCGAGATTTTGCTTCCAGAATTTTCAATTCCCGTGTTCATTCCTTTGCTGATCTCATCAGCATTGGCTTCTGTTGTCTCTCGTGTGCTTTATAATGAACCCTTATTCAGTACATTTAATTCCGACTGGCAGGTTTCGGCCTTAATATTTTACCTCTTGTTGGCCGTGTTGATTGGGCTTTATACGATTTACTTTGCACGTGTTTCCAGAAGTGTGGGTAAATGGTTTTCTAAGATTAAGAATCCCTATAATAAAGTCTGGGTCAGTGGAATTGCTTTAGGTCTGATGATTTTTGTATTCCCGGCACTGTATGGCGAGGGCTATATTACCATTCAGCAGATTCTGAATGGTCAGTTTAACTCGATTGTTAAGAACAGTTTGTTTTCAGACTATAAAGATATGGGATTAGTCGTCCTGGGTTATACGATATTGACTTTATTTGGAAAGTCCCTTGCCGCATTATTTACTTTAAATGGCGGTGGAAATGGTGGTGTATTTGGACCAAGTTTAGTCATGGGCGGATTATTAGGATTTGCATTTTCGTATGGTGTAAACTTAACCGGAATAGCCGAGTTAAATGTGCCAAATTTTGTGGTTGCGGGGATGGCCGGTGCGTTGAGCGGCATTATGCATGCGCCGTTGACGGGCATATTTTTGATTGCTGAAGTGACCGGAGGTTATACGTTAATGGTTCCATTGATGTTGGTTTGTTCCATTTCTTATTTGATTAATCGAGCCGTGCTAAAGCATTCCATTTACACCAAGGTATTGGCCGAGTCTGGCGATCTGATTTCTTATGAAGATAAGGATCGATCCGTGTTAAGTATGATGCGGATTAAATATGTATTGGAAACTAATTTTGTGATCTTACGCCCTGACGAAACACCAAAAGGTCGACAAACAGACATCATCCATAGTAAACGCAATATCTTTCCCGTGGTTGATTATGAGGGCAAATTTATGGGACTTCTTTATAGTGAGTTTCTATTTTCAGTCTTATTGGGCGAAGTGGATGGGGGAGATACCACCTTTGAGAAATTAGCGCAGAAGCCAAATGATACCGTTGGGATCAACGAAAACATGGAAATCGTGATGGCTAAAATGAATAAGGACGATACGTGGATACTTCCGGTTTTAGGGGACGAAAATAAATATATGGGCTTTGTTTCCAAATCGAGTGTATTCAATAAATATCGCGCATTACTGATCCGTCAGGGGCACTATTTGGAATAAATCAAGTATACAGTTAGGACCCGAAATAAAGCGTGTAAGGATGAACTTCCTTGGATTACCTTTAAACCCAAGGAAGAACAGTGAATTTTTTAAGCGCGCAAAGCCATTATCTTCGTGACATATTTCCCGATGATATCAAACTCCAAGTTGACTGTGCTCCCCACTTCAACCTGCTGCAAGTTGGTATGCTCTAACGTATATGGAATGATGGCAACGGAGAACTGATCGTCTTTAGAATCGACTACTGTCAAGCTGATACCATTTACGGTAATGGATCCTTTTTCTACGGTGATATTTTGTTTGGAAACATCATATTGAAAGGTGAAAATAAAACTACCATTTTCATCTTTCTTTTGGATACAACGCGCAGTCTGATCTACATGTCCCTGAACGATATGTCCATCAAATCTTCCGCCTGCCAAAGTACAGCGTTCCAGATTGATCAGATCGCCCACCTTTAACTGAGCCAGATTTGTCTTCTGTAGGGTTTCGTCAATTGCTGTCACTTTATGGAGATCATTGTTTAATCCTACTACAGTAAGACAAACGCCATTATGACTAACGCTTTGGTCTATTTTAAGTTCATTGGAAATAGCAGAACTGACGTAAAAATGGATATTACTTTTCTCCTGTTCGATATTTTCTATTTTTCCTAAGGTTTCTATGATTCCAGTAAACATGTTATTTTATTTTTGATTGTTTCCAAAGTTACTAAATAAAAAAATGAAATATGATTGTTAAGGTCGCACAAATACTGTCGCGATAAGTCAGGCGTATGCTAGTTGAAACTGGACTTGATGTTCAAACTAGCAGGATCGTTATAGCGATTGTTAAAAGGATCTTTAAAAAGGGCAATCCATCATTTCGGACCCTGTTTATGCATCCAATTGAACCTTTAAAGAATAAGAGTGCTTGATAAAACGAAGCAAAGAAGGAATCGCCCATTCCATGGTAAATTTAAATAATGCACGAGTTAAATACTGTGGTTGGGAGGCGCTGAGCGAAGCTACCAAAAAAAAAGCTTGTTGAAAAATGCAAAAAGATTGTAGTGTACATTGTACACTTACTATTCCTTTTGTCATTGCTATGCTAAAACAAATTTATGGGAGTTGAAAAAAAATATAACAAAATTTTTGTTTATATCATTTGAAGCACTATCTTTGTCCTAGGTTTAGGTTGATTGCCTCTTACAAAGAGGTATTTATAAAAGCTTAGCAGGTCGCCCGACCGAATGCTAAGCTTTTTTTTGTTTCTAGTTTTTTAAAATTATTGCTTTCTTAGTTTACTGATAAACAGCTGTTTGTATTTTTTTAAACCGTTCCAACGTTGGACGGGAAGTATTGCCTGAAGGTGGTTAACCTTAGGGGGGATGCTGTGTGAATAGCCTATTGATCTATCTAGGGGTCGGATGCAGGAAATTGAAGGGAGTTAATTATCCTTTGAAGGCATGCCATGCGTATAGCATAAGAACACTGAGGTATTCAAATTTTTTAGATTTGAACCTTTCTTTTAATGCGTATAATGCCTTAGACCTTGCATAATAGACGGTCGATGCGGTTGTGTTTAATGTTTCACAAATTTCTTCGGTATTCAAGCCGTCCAAAAAGCTGAGCTTGAAGATCTGAGCCTGCTGTCTGGGGAGCAAATTTATTTCAGCAAGCAGCAATTCGGTGAGTTCTGTCCGGAATATTTTCTTGAGTACATCGTCTTCCGGAACCGACATATGCTGAAGAATATCGAGCTCCTCTTTCCGTATTTTGAATTGCGTCGTTCTTTGCATATCGATACAGGCATTTTTAGTAGCGATAAAAAGAAAGGCTTTCAGGCTTTCATAATTCTCTACCTTTTGTCGATTATTCCATAACTTAACAAAAACATCGGAGACAATTTCTTCGGCGTCGGTTTTGTTGCGGAGGTAGGAAAAGGCAAAATAGCGTAACGAATGACCAAAATGATCCATAAAAAAGCATAAAGCCATTTCATCACCTTCTTTTAGTGTATTGATGTATGATTCTATTTGCTGCATACTTGGTTATTGATCCTTTTACGTTGGCCTTCGGAACATGTTGTACTCCTCTATGTTCGATACGTCATTCAATAGGTACATTCACATTAGGACTCCAGCTGTGGATTGCTGTGCTAAATTACATAAAAAACTTGGGTTGTCATGATTCAATCCGGACAACCCAAGTTTTTTAAGATTAAAAAATGAAGAAAGAAATCGATTTATTTTTTAATCATCTTATTCGCTACAATTTCCCATTCCTGAATATGGGCAGGTCGGTGTTCATGCTGAACAATTTCATCAAAATGTCGCAGCATCTGTGGGTATTGTGCTGCTAAGTCATTTTCTTCCCAAGGGTCTGTCGTTAAATCAAACAATTGCCATTTTGCTTTGGGGTTTTTCTTCAGATCGAGTTTGACGGCCTTCCAACGTCCTTCGCGTATGGCGAGCTGGCCGCCCTTTTCTGGATATTCGAAATAGAGGTATTGATGTTTCTGTTGATTCTTCTGACCCAGCCAGGTTGGAAGGAGGGAGAGCCCATTGCTGTGTCCGGGGCTTTGTTGAACCAGCTGTGCGAAGGTTGCCATGAGGTCATATTGGGCCGAGATAAGGTCCGTTTCAGCATTGGCTTTGATATGGTTTGGCCACCTGACAATTAACGGAACTTTGATACCACCTTCAAAAACATCCATTTTTAATCCCCTAAGCGAATCGACACTGCGGAAAAAGCGATAATCTATGCCCCCATTAAAACCAGTTCCGTTGTCACTGGAAAACAGAATAATGGTATTGTCATCTATTCCCAATGATTTGATATGTTTCATAATCGTACCGACTTGGTCATCCAGATAGGTGATCATACCCGCATAGGTCGCTCTTGGATAGGGGGTAGCGGTATAGCCGTCCTGTCCGTAATACGGTTTGTCCTGGAAGAGGTCCTTATATTTATCCACATATTCCTGGGGAACTTGTAGTGATAAGTGCGGCAAAGTATAAGGAAGGTATAAGAAAAAAGGTTTACTTCGGTTTTTGTCGATAAAAGCCAGCGCTTTCGCTGTCATTAGTTCAGGTGCATATTCCTTACCGTCAAACTGCTTGAAGTCCTTTGCCGTGGCCTTACTGGAATCTAAAGGAGTATGTACAAATTTTTCCTTGTTTTGAAGGGGATATTTTGTTTCATTTTCCCAAAGATGAGTTGGGTAGTAATTGTGGGCCTGTTTTTGGTCCAGGTAGCCAAAAAAATAATCAAATCCCTGTTTGTTGGGGCTTCCGGTGGAATTATTCATCCCAAGTCCCCACTTTCCAATGGCTGCGGTCTGATAGCCGGCTTTTTTAAATAGGTGAGCCATGGTATACGTTCCTTCAGGAAGTGGCATCTGGCCAGCTTCGAGACTATCTGCAAAACCGCCCAATTCATAATTTCCGCGAATATAGGATTGGCCACCATGCTTGCCCGTCAATAACATGCAGCGGGCGGGGGCACAGACAGGCGTACTTGTATAGTGGTTTATAAAACGTAGACCTTCACGTGCCAGCTGTTGGATATGGGGTGTTTTGATCAATCGCTGTCCATAGGGCTCCGTTTCGGCATAACCTAAATCGTCCGCATAAAAAAATATAATATTGGGCAATTTTTGTTGCTTTTTCTTTTGTTGTGCAAAAAGAGTCCCCCATCCGAGGAGGATGAGGGCGAGTCCAGCTTTTATTTTCATTTTTTACGTTCTCCTTCCAATAACTGCTTGAGTTCAGCGACCTTTTCTGGATATTTTGAAGCCACATTATTCTTTTCGCCGATATCATTTTTGAGATCGTATAACTGATCTTCCGGAAGACTTCCTGTTTCAGTATCGGTTAGTTTCATGTAGGGGGCACCTTTGCTGGGTGCAATATATTTCCATTCGTCCTTTACGATAGCCAGTGTCTGCGCATGCTGTACCATACTGCTACGTCCCTTATTATCTTGACCGGTTAAGGTTTTCAAGAGTGGGGCGCTGTCTTTTGCTTCATCTGCTTTTAGTGGAACATCCAATAATTGGGCACTTGTTGCCAACAGATCTATTTGGCTGATCAAAGCATTGGAAACTTTCCCCTGTGCAACACCTTTGCCGCTCACGATAAAGGGCACGCGCGTTCCGCCTTCGAAGATGCTATATTTGCCACCGCGTAGTGGGCCTGCGGGTAGATGGCCATTTTGTTGGGCCACAGCTCCATCCATATAGCCGTCGTCGAGAACGGGCCCGTTGTCGCTACTGAAAATTATAATCGTGTTTTTGTCAAGTCCCAAGAGCTGCAACTGCTGTTGAATTTGTCCGACGGTCCAATCCAATTGCAGAATAGCATCGCCGCGGTAGCCGAGTTTGCTTTTCCCTTTAAATTGTGTTGCGGGCATACGTGGGACATGTGGTTCTGTCAAGCAGAAATAGAGAAAGAACGGTTTGTTTTGATGTTGGGAAATAAAGTCCTGGGCTTTGTGGAGAAATGTTGTGGAAACTTCTTCATCCACCCACCTGGCACGTGTTCCGCCGCTCATGTAGCCGATTCTTCCGATACCGTTGACGATAGTCTGATTGTGGCCCTGACCCGGTGAAGAATGCATTTTGAGCAGTTCGGGGTGTTCTTTGCCTGTAGGGTCGTTCCCAATTTTCTTTTCATAGTCCACCAGAATTGGATCATTGGCTTCAGCGGCCACAACTTGATCATTTTCAAGAAACACTGTTGGGACGCGATCTGCTGTTGCAGGAAAAATGAATGAATAGTCAAAGCCTACATCATTAGGCCCGGGTTTAATGGGGGCATTCCAGTCTTTTTGGACCTGATTTCCGAGTCCCATATGCCATTTTCCAACAATGGCAGTAGCATAGCCGGCATGTTTAAATACCTTGGGTAATGTAATTTTATCCGTAGGAACGATTAGTTTGGCATCGCCGGGCAGAATGCCTGTCCCTTCCTGGCGCCATGGATACGTCCCGGTCATCAATGCAAAACGGGAAGGGGTGCAAGTTGCCGATGTACTATGTGCATTGGTAAATCGGACGCCGTTCCGGGCGAGCTTATCCAGGTTGGGTGTCTCGATTTGTTTGGCACCATAGCTACTTAAATCACCGAAACCAAGATCATCCGCATAAATATAGATGACATTCGGTTTACTTGCCTTTTGGGCAAAACTAACGGTGGGTAGCGTAACAAAAAGGCTCGCGGAGAGTAATAACGCTAGAGATAGTGGCTTCTTCATATACGTTGAATTTTGTTTAAAGGGTATCGTTTGACAATTGACGATACCCAAGGTACTATTTTAAATTTGGATTGATATTAATTTCATTCTGTGGAATTGGCCAATGTTCATCTTGGCCAGCTCGGAAGGCCTTACTGGTTACGTACCATCGGCTATAAGGATCTTTGTTTCCACCTGCTTTTATGCGGAGATTTTTCGCACCTGGGAATGGTGCCCCATAGAAATCGCCCTTTAGTACATCTTTTGCGATACCCCAACGTAATAAATCCCAATAACGGAGTCCTTCCAGTGCAAGTTCGACACGTCTTTCGTTACGTAAGGTCGAACGCAGTGCGCTACTGCTTTGGACGGTGATGGCTGGCATATTAACGCTGCTTCTTTTTCTGACAGCGTTGATAGTTTTGTCCAGTAGGTCGCTGGTAATAGGATCACCATTTTCGAGTTTGGCTTCAAGGTAACTCAGGAGGACTTCGGCGTAGCGTATAATAGGAACATCGGCTCCAGAGTTTTGTAAGTTTCCACTAAAGCCTTCGTCGTTGAACTTGCGCAATCCGTAGCCCGTGCGTGTTGCCTGTTTTGTTGTTGTCAATTGATCAATAGACAATGTGGAATCTGGATGTGAGGTGTATTTTAAATTTTTAAAGCGGTCTCCATTTGTTATCACCGTGAAGGCTAAACGCGGATCCCGGTTTTTGCTGATGTCTTGCGCATTATATCGCGCATCATCGTACGAAAATGCCGTTCCATCGGTGAAACCATAGCTCTCTACAAGGCTACCAAGCGGGCAATGGAGATGCCAACCCCCAGCGACTGCGGGAAAATTGTGTTGGAACATACCGTTTCCAGCGAGATCAACAAGATACTGCGTGGCAAAAATAATCTCTTTGCTCGTTTCGTTGGTTCCATTAAATAAGCCTGAATAGTTGGGATCAATGCTGTTTTCATTGGCATTGATGATCTGCTCATAACTTTTGATCGCGTCGGCGTAGGCTTTTTCGGCCAGTTGGATGCGTCCCAGGAAAGCGAGGGCTGCCTGTTTGCTTGCGCGGCCCCGTTCTGCGGCAGTCAATTTGCCATAACTCGGTAAGTCGTTTGCCGCTTCCTGTAATTCACGTTCAACAAAAGTAACCAATTCCTGTTTTTTTGCTTTGGATACCTGGTTTGCCTCATTGGGTGTTAAGGTTTTGGTCACCAAGGGAGCGTCACCCCAGTATTGAGAGAGGTAGAAATATTGACAGGCACGTATAAAGCGCGCTTCTGCCTTGAAACGAGCGAGTAGTTCAGCTGAAATCGGCGTCTTATCAATATTTTCAAGGAAATAATTTGCACGGGCGATTTTCTTATAGGTATACTGCCAATAATTGTCTAAGTTGCCGTTATTGCTCGTTAATGTTCCATCGGATAGCTTGTTGAAAACCGAATTATCACCACGTCTATCGTAGGCATTGTCCGAAGCAAACTCCAGATAAAGTAGCCCGTTATAGGACCACCAGTCTGTGGGGCTGAATTCGGCGAGGGAGTTCATTTGGATTTCTGCTTTGTATAATCCTGTCAGCGCTGATTGCGCATTCGTTTCACTGGTCCAAAAAGTCTCGTTTGCAAATTTATCAAGCGGATTGGTTTCCAGCTGTTTTTTGCAGCTGATGCTCAGGCTTGATGCAAGAAGAATGCATAGGGCCAATTTTATATGTCTGTGTGTGCTATGTATCATGGTTTTTTATCGATCGGTTAAAAACTAAGGTTAACCCCAAATGTAAAATTGCGCATAATAGGGTAGTAGGCGCCGCTTGAATTGATTTCCGGATCCCAGCCTTTTCTATAATTGCTTTTGGTAAATAGGTTTTCGGCGTTTGCATAGATCCGCAGGCCTGACAATTTCCATTTTGCAAGGGTGTTCTTGGGAATGGTATAGCCTAATTGCATATTTTTGAGGCGTAAGTAGCTCGCATCCAAAAGCCAGTAGTCTGACAGCAGTGTATTGGGAGTACCTGTGCTTGGCAATTGTTCAATTCTTGGGTAAACCGCATTGCGGTCGGGATTTGCTGCTGTCCATCTGCCATCAGCTTGCCAGCGTTGGATATTGCCGTTTTGTGTCAACGCAAATCCAGCATAATTGTCCAATAAGCCTTTAACACCACTTACACCTTGAAGAAGTATTCCTAAGTCAAAACCTTTATAGCTCATCCCGATATTCATCCCGTAGGTGTATTTGGGGATACGTGATCCGATCACAGTTCGGTCATATGTGGCATCTACTTTTCCATCAGGTATGCCGTCGGGGCCACTAATGTCTTTGTATCGAATATCGCCTGGCTGTGGCTTTGGGTTGATGCTGGTTTGATTGGCCCAGCTTGCAATATCAGCAGCATCGATAAATAGGCCATCGGCTTGGTAGCCATAGTAAGCCTGTATGGGGTAACCGATAAATAGGGTTGAACCATTTCCAACTAAGCCATTTGGCTGGTTGATATTGCCGACACCCAAATCGACGACTCTATTTTTGACGGTAGAGAAGTTTAGATTCACATTATACGAAAATTCGTTCAACTTCTTTTGATGTCCCAAGGTGAATTCCCAGCCACTATTTCGAAGTTTTCCAGAATTCTGTACGCCTACTTCAAACCCCAAAACTTTGGAAACACTAGAACCTGGGCTCACCAAAATATCGTAAGTATATCGGTTATAATATGTACTACTGAATGTCAATAAATTTTTAAATAAAGCCACTTCCATGCCCGCATCTGCCGTTCGGGTTGATTCCCAGCGTAGCGTAGGGTCAACAATTGTTGTTCTGGCGACCCCTGGAGAAATGGTATTTCCAAAAGGGTAATTATAACCCGGATTTAAAACATCCTGGTATGGGTAGTTAGAGACAACGCGCTGTTGTATATTACCGACAATATTTTGGTTTCCAAGTACCCCATAAGATCCTTTGATTTTCAATTCGTCGATCCAACTATAATGGTCCTTTATAAACGATTCTTCACTCAGCAACCAACCTACTGCAATCGAAGGGAAGGTCGCATATTTTTTATCGGTTGGAAAACGGGATGACCCATCGTATCGAACAACACCCTCGACAAGGTATTTCTTGGCATAATTATATTGTACGCGTGCAAATAATGATTCTAATGCCCACTCTGAGGCTGTCCCAGCGTTCTGTTGCCCATCTGGTGAACCTACATTTAACTCGGTAAGATCATTGCTGGGAAAATTCTGGCGGTAAGCGCTTAAACCTTCGCTGTAGCCTTTTTCGAAAGAATAACCACCTAATATTTTCAGGTTATGCGACCCGAAAGTCTTCGTGTAGTCTGCTAAAGCTTGAAAAGTTTTGTAAGTGTCGTAGGGCGCACTTTGGTTCAGATTTGAGGGGCCCAGAATTATGGAATTGTTGATCCGTTGCGAAGCTCTGAAAAGTTTTGTACGGCCATTCGTCTGCGTATACCCGCCAATAGCGGATAAGGTCAGATCTGAAATCGGTTTCCAATCGAGCCTTGCGTTTCCCGAGATATTGGATACTTTTTCTTTGTAGAAGGATTCGCTCTCCAGGAAAGATACGGGTGTCCCTTTCAGGTTATTTCCTGCGCCCCAGTCACCGTTGCTCAACCGAATAGGGTATATGGCGGGATAGCGAATCACCTGAGAAATGATATCCGTCATGCGGGAGAAGTCGAGCGTTGCCGGTGCTGCCGGTTCGTCTGTTTCGGTCTGAATTGCTGCTACCCGCGTCGTTAATTTGAGCTTGTCATTGAGGTTTGATATGAGATTGAGGCGGACATTGTATTTGTCAAAATTGTTTTTGATGACAATACCTTTTTGATTCAAAAAACCAGCAGATAAGGTGTATTGTATTTTATCTGTGGTATTGGATATATTTAAATTGTGGCCTGTTTGTGTTGCTTGCGACTTAAATGAGCTTGCCATATAATTGGCATTGGGATAATTGTCAGGATCTGAGCCATCCTTAAATTTTTGGATTTCTTCGGCCGTATAACCACCGCCACCACTTGTGGTTTCGTTGAGTAAGGAAGCGTACTCCCAAGAGTTGACAAATTCGGGGAATGCTGTTGGCTTTTGGATCCCATAATAACCATTGTAATTGACCGTTAATTTTCCGCCAGCTGCGCCTGTTTTTGTTGTTACCAGAATAACGCCGTTTGCGGCTCTAGCTCCATATATGGCTGCTGAGGAGGCGTCTTTCAATACCGATATCGAGGCAACATCATTTGGATCAATATCGTTAAAGGAATTGGTGGGGATACCATCAACTAAAATAAGTGCGTCGGTACTGGCGCCGAATGATCCCACACCACGAATCTGTATGGTATTGTTTGCTGCCCCGGGTTGGCCAGATCGCTGTATGACGGTCACGCCCGGCATTTGACCTGTGAGGGCCTGAGCAAGCTGGGGAACGGAGCGTTTGGCGAGTTGTTTCCCATCAACTTGGGAAACCGAACCGATTAGTTCTTTCTTTTTTGTCGTACCGTAGCCTACGACGACGACTTCCTCCAATGCGTCGATATGCTGGCTAAGTTCAATATTGAGGTAAAGCTGGTTGGCCAACGGGATTTCCTTGGTTTGGTAGCCGATCATTTTAATGACAAGTACGGCGTTATTATTTGCTTCAATCTGAAAGTTACCACTTGCATCTGTAGTAGTTGCTTTTGTCGAACCTTTTATCATAATTGTTGCACCTTGGAGCGCGGTTCCTTTGCTATCGTGAACATTTCCCTTGATGGTGCGGTTTTGTTGCACTAAGACGTAATTGCTTGGAAGGTCATACGATAGGTGGTTTGTTTTTAACTTCGTTACGACAAGCATATTATCCTGAAAACTCCAATCCACAGGTTGGCCTTTTAAGAGGATCGGTACAGCTTTTTCTAAAGGCATATTGCGAACCTGCGCCTCAATTTTTAGTTCAGCAAGTTCTTTACCATTCAATAGAAAGGGGACGCCACTCTGTTTTTGGATGGTACGTAGTACCTGCACCAATGACATTTTTTTGGCGTTAATCGTGATTGATTGTGCGTAGCTGGCTGCAGACAGCTTAACAACACATGCAAGAGTAAAAAATGCGCTCAGTTTCATTTTGGTCTTCCATTGCTTGGGGATGTTCACAGCAATTCGATTTCTATGAACAAGAAATTTAAAATTCATAAATTTGTTGAATTAGGGATATAATCTATTGTTAAACTGATTGGGTAAATCGGTCAAAAATGGAGATCGCTATTATGGCCGATTAATGTTCGTAGCATTGGTCGGCTTTTTTTAGTATCTCGTTTTATCTCCTTAGGTTGGTTTTCTCATAATTGTTGTTTTTGGGTTATTTCATGGATAATTGGTTAGTTTGAAACAAAGAGTTTACGGATGCCATTTTCTTGAATCAATTCAAATTTAATATGGCTACGTTCCAAAATTTTTAGGACTGCCGATAGACTTTTCGTACGTTGAATTTCGCCATATAATAGTGTTTCTTTTATCGGTTGCGTGTAGATGATTTGCAGGTCATACCATTGACCGATCAATTGTAGGGCAGTATGAAGGTCCGTTTCATTAAAATAGAATTTATTGTCGAGCCATGCGATGTAGTTAGCGGGATCGACCACTTTTTTGGATAGTTGACCCGAAGCTAAGAGCGCTTGTTGGTTGGGTGTGAGCTGTAACGTTTGCCCTTGCGCGGATAGATTGATGCTTCCCTCCACAAGCGTTGTACTACTTTGGGATTTCGAATAGGTGTTTACGTTGAATTCGGTACCGGTGACTTCGATGAGCTGTCCATTGGAAACGACCTGAAATGGAACCTTTTTATTTTTTGCAATTTTGAAATAGGCTTCACCGTCAACTTCAACAACACGTTTGTTTTTTGCAAAATGAAGCGGGTATTTGAGTGTTGTTTTCGCATTGAGTGTAATTTCCGAGCCATCTTCCAATTGGAGTTTCAGCATTGTGCCGGCGGGGGTATTAACTGTGGCCATCAGATCTTCTTTTAAAGATTCGTTTTGTAGAACAGTACCGTCTTCGTAGGTCAATTTATCCCCTGAAACCAGGGCTCCTTTCTGACTCGATACCTGAAGTACTTTGCCATTCGAAAGTCGTATTTCAGCGTTGTTGTTCTGTGCTTCTACATCATTTAAGACCATTCGATCGCTGATCGGTGTAGCCTGTTTTTTTACCACTATGAAATACATCAGACCACCTAAAATTAGGCTTATTAAAGCTGCAGCGTAGGGTAGCAAACGCTTTAGGTTTCTTATAGGAGATGGTTTAATGGCGGAGGTTCGAATGGTTTCTAGGGTCTTTGTCTTTAACCTTTCGTTCCAATTCATCGTATCTGAGGCCTGGAGTAGGCTCCATTGATTTAAATCATTGATAAAATCATCGCGATCTAAAAGGTCTTCAAAAAAAATACGGTGTTCTGCTGATTCGTCCAACCATAGCTTTAAATCGGTCTTTTCATCCGACGTTAAGTTGTCGCCGATGTACTTTATGATTAGTTGTTTGATATCATCAGTCAATCTCATGGTGTATAATTTTAGATAGATACGTAACAGGAAGGATAAACCTTAGTAAAAAAATGAAAAAATATTCAGGTGTAGCATGCCGATAAACATTAAGCTCCATCCGTCCAATATCGTCAGGACCACGTCCAATAGTGCTTTGGCATTTATCTTTCAAGGATTAATTTGCATCTTTAAAAAGATTCTTGTCGTTTAAAGGTTACGCGGGTTTAGCAGTTATGCTATGTGAGAAGTCAGCCTTGAATTCGGTTTTGGAATTGAGGCGCTCGGAAGGGGCCTGGTCGAAATTTATTAAGGGAAAATAGGAGGGGACGAGAAGTTCAGGCCTATTCGCGGTTTTGTTTATTTTAAAATATTGTGCCGATGAAAAGAAAGCTAAGTTTTATTTTTCTGCGAATTATAGGGTTTAGTGTATCGACGACCTTTGTCCTTACAGCCATACTTCAGGCAAATAATGGGGCTGCAAAAAGAGCACGTTGCTACATGCCCTTTTTTACAGAATCGTTGCTTTCATTCGTAGCACTCTGTATTGCGATTGGTACGATATCTATTTTTCTAAATTTAAATAAGCAATTCAGAAGCAGTAGGCTTGCACGGGCACTTTCCTTTGTTTTATTGCCCGCTACTATTAGCCTATTGTTTTTGTCCTTTCTGATCCAAGCTGGCGGAGCGTCCAATTTATTTGAAATGCTCCACATGGCTGCAACCATAGTCCCGGTGTGGGGCCTGATCTTATGGCAGTATAATAGATTTGATCATTGGCTGGCTACTACGGCTTGCCAATATTAATTATAATGACAGCCATCAAAATAAGGAGTATGCCCAAACATTGGAATCCCGATACATCTTCCTGTAGAACCAACATGGCAGATAAGGTAGAAACGGGAATTTCCAGACTTGAAATAATATTTCCCATCGCTATTCCAGTTTTCAGGATTCCCTTTGTAAATAGTAAGGGTGGAAGAATCGTTCCAAAAATGGCAATCAATAATCCCCAGGGTAATGCGTTAGGTTGTATATACCGAATAATATCCATGTTCCAAAATGCGACGATGAGCAGCAGTCCACCTAAGACCAAGAATTGGCTTCGTACCGAACTCGGCAGCTCTTTCTCCACTGTGCTTGAAGCATAAATTGCCAGCGCATAACTTATTCCCGCTCCGAACCCCAGTATTATTCCTCTGTAATCAAGCGCATTATTGTTTTGAAATAGATTGGTTGCTAAGGTCGTGCCGAGCAAAACAATAATCACTCCTGCTAGTTTACCTTTTGATGGGAGCTTTTTCAGTAGCACTGCTTCTGCCACTAAACTTATCCAAATAGACTGCATCAGTAAAATAATTCCAACAGATACCGGGATATATTGGATGGAGAGATAGTAAAGTGTAGTTGTTAGGCCCAATGAAATGCCCCATACCATCAGTTTTATTTTTGATGAAAATTTGATAACGTTATGTTCTTTTGCACTACGCTTTGAAAACAGATTAAAGGCCAGCAAAAAGAGAAAACCAAACATAAACTGCAGAAAAGTCAACAGACTTGTGTGTATCCCTAAGTGGTTTGCATATTTCACAATTGTTGCAAGGAGTCCATAGCTGCAAGCGCCTGCAGCAACATAGAGTGTCGATTTATAGTCCTTCATGTTGAAAGTAGTTTTGAAATAAAGCCAGTTGTTGTGATAGTGATTTGCTCCAATAAGCAGTATCGTGTCCGCCTTTTGATTCGATGTAAAGATGCTCGATGTTTTTGTTGGTCAGATGCTTGTGGAATGTACGGTTCATTTCCAGCATTTGCAGGTCTTCCGTTCCACAATCGAGGATATAGCGTTGTTTATTGTGCTTCATTTTATCTTCGTTGCTGTAGATGCGGTCTACATCGTTCAGATTTTTGAAATCGCCCAATACCTTGTCTACCTGATATTGCTGGTAGGCTTGTCCGAAGCGGTCAAAATCAAGTGCGCCGCATGAACTTCCGACGATCGAAAATGTTTGTGGGTAGGCTATGCCGATATGCAATGCTCCGTAGCCACCCATGCTCCAGCCCAGTATTCCGCGCGCATTTCGGTTTTGTTGCGTCGGGTAGTGATGATCGATGTAATTGACTAGCTCATTTCCGATAAAGGTGCTGTACTGTGAATGTGGATCGATGGGGCTATCTACGTACCAAGAATTGAAATTTCCATCTGGTAGCACGTAAATAGTCTGAAAAGTTTTTGCTTTTTGGATTAAGTCGGGAATGTCTTCTTGCACTGTACGGGTGGGGTTGCCGCTATAACCATGGAGAATATAAACTGTTTTATAATTGATCCCGTCTTTCATGTCGGGCGTAATTATAATGGTTTCAATGTTTTTGTCCATTTTGGCACTATGGATTTTTGTCTTAACGACTTTTTGTGCCGCCAGTGGTAGGCTAAGGGCAGAAAATAGGAGGGTGTATACTGTTTTCATAGCTTAAAATTTTAGCTTTATAAGGCAAAATTCAAGAGTATAATCTTTAAAAACGTATACAGATGTTGATGGAATTATTCTTTTAATTCCTTACGGATACGGCTCAATTGCGTGGGTGTTACACCAAGATAGGAGGCAATATGATGCTGCTTGAGGCGTTTGAAAAGCACTTGATTCTGATGAAGTTCAAGGTAACGTTCCTTCGCAGATTCCCATTTCAACTCGATTTCAAGTGGTTCTTTTTTGACCACCCAATTCTTTTCCAGATAAGCTATCTGAAAGAGTGCTAGATCATGCTTTGTCCGGACAAGCTCACGGAAAGCCTTGGCAGAATACTGAATCAACTCCACATCTTCGAGTGCAATGATGTTGAATGTACTCGGTTTTTCTGCGATGATAGCGGCGGTAGAAGCACAAAAGCTATTTTCTTCAAAAAACATTTTATAGATGGTATTACCATCAGCGTCTAATTTATAATAGCCTAATAATCCTTTGCAGATAAAATAATAGTACTTGGCATATTCTCCAGCACGTAGAATATGTTCATTTTTTTTGAACTGCTTCACCTGAAAGATAGTTTTCAAAATGTCTGTTGTTTCTGCACTGAGCGCAGCATAAGTATTCATTTCGAAGAGGAGTTTTTCTATCATCTGGGGCAATTGTTTTTGTACATGCTGATCTGTCTTATTAGCAAAGTTAGTGAAATGACAGCTGCAATAGTGTTTTAACGAATTGTAAATTGGAAATTAATAATTATTATGCTAGTCTTTGATGTAATACTCTGTTCCATTTAAGCCGACATAGATTTCCTTGTCGAGGTCACCGCGATAGCCAATAAACAGTGGATACTGCTGCTCACGTAATGGATTATTGTAAAGTTCCTCGATATTCGCATACTTTGCTTTAACAACGATCTGATTGGTTTCACTATTTTTTATTCCCTTTAGTAAAGTGTTCTCACTGGTAAAATCTACGTAAGGTATTTCTTTTCTTTTAGGACGGAAAATCAATTTAACTCCTTCCTCCATCAACTCCTTATTTTTTATGCGAAATTCCTGAATGGATTGCTCTTCCGGAAATAGTTGTTTTCCGCTCTGGTTATCTTTGATGTGTTGAAAGAGCGTTTTTTGATCTATACTGTCGCTATGATAAACAGTCGAATTTTTGTAGAGATAAATTGTTGTTTCACCTGTTTTAAAATCGATAGGATTGTATTTATATACTCGTGTACCTTTTTTATCGATGCGGTAGCGTTCGCCATTGAATAATACCCATGCATAATCTTTTGTTCCATATTTAATGATCTCGGGATTATTCACATGGAAAAGTTGGAAATTGTAATCAGCCTCGAATAATTCTGCCTTTTCAAAAAGCGCTTTTATCTTAATGTTTAGCGATTTGTCAGAGTAGCCATATAAGCTGTTCTGCATGAGTGTCGGAATTAAATCAGGATACGCCAAATCTGATGAAGCTAATTTATCTTGGGCCGGAGTAGGGATACTTAAAAAGGTTAAAAGAAGTAAAATACAATTTTTCATCCGTTGTGCTATTTAATGTGCCTAACAAAGCTATTAAATTAGCTCTGTAAAAAAATCAATGGAAATAGTGATTTTTAATATTGCTGAGCCTCGAAAGGATCGAACCCGGCCGAACTTTTTTTCGAATCCTAATAGCTTTAAAACAAAAAAAGCTAATCTTGCGATTAGCTTTCTTTAGTGATCCCGCTGGGATTCGAACCCAGGACCCATACATTAAAAGTGTATTGCTCTACCAGCTGAGCTACGGAATCTTACTTCTTTGTTTTTGAACTACCGTTCCTTGTTTGAAGTGATGCAAAGATAGGGTTAATCCCTATTCCACGCAAGTATTTGTGCCATAAAAATGCGCTACAGCTGTTTAGGGCTTCATTTTTAGTGGTTTATTTTTTCTTTTAGGAGAGGAATTCTCGATCTTCATCCGATAATTGAGGTTTTTTGTGATCGTTTTCTTCTTCCGATTCGTCTATTTCCTCCTGTTCGTGTACCTGCTGTTTCTTTTTTCCGGTTTTTAGCAGCGATACAAAGACAATTCCGGCAATAAAAAAGGCCAATAGCAGCTTCCATAGCGCCACTTGTGATTCCCCGAGAAAATTGAGCTGCACCGATTGCGGGTTCTTGACACAGACAACTGTGATGATAACCGTAATTAAGATTAAAAAGATATTACGCATGTTACTGTAAGCTATATGTCGTTATTGTAGCAGCGAATATAGGGAATATCTGTTTTTAATCGATATCGATCTTTGCACGATTTAGGCGCAAAGAATTCAAAATAACCGAAACGGAACTAAAACTCATTGCGGCAGCTGCTATCATGGGTGACAAGAGAATTCCGAAAGATGGATATAGCAGGCCGGCTGCCAAAGGAATTCCGAGTATATTATAGACGAAAGCAAAACCCAGGTTTTCCTTAATGTTACGAAGCAATTTATGACTCAGTACTTTTGCTTTGGCAATTCCGGTCAGGTCTCCTTTCAACAAAGTCAAAGAAGCACTTTGTATGGCAACGTCAGTACCCGTACCCATAGCAATGCCGATATCGGCTTGAGCAAGGGCAGGGGCATCATTGATACCATCACCGGCCATCGCGACCACATGACCTTGTTGCTGTAATGTATGAATCTCTTGCAACTTATCTTTGGGCAAGGCATTGGCTTTGAAATGCTTAATGCCGACTTGATCCGCCACAGCCTTTGCCGTATGGACATTATCTCCAGTCAGCATGACTACATCGACTTGATGTTTTTGGAGGTATTGAATTGCCTGCTTCGATGAAGCCTTGATTTGATCTGAAATACTAAAATAGCCCAATAAGGTTTGATCTTTTGCGAGGAAAGACACCGTTTTTCCATTGGACTGAGCGGTTTCAGCCATCTGCTTCATATCGTGTGGAACTGCTATACCGATAGACTCCATCAACAATTGATTGCCAAGTGCTATACTGTTTCCGTTTATGTTTCCTTTGATTCCTTGTCCCGCTACGTTTTCGAAATCGGAAACTTTATTTTCTGTTTTACTGTTTTCTTTTTTTGCTCTTTCAATAATAGCATGACCTAAAGGATGTGTGCTATTGGCATTTAAAGCGGCAGCCAAAGACAATATTTCGTCTTTGCTACTGGAGGAGTTTGGTTGAATATCATCGACGGTGGGTTTTCCTTCGGTGATGGTACCTGTTTTGTCTGTTAGTACCACATCGACCTGGTTCATTTTTTCCAGTGCACTTGCATCTTTGATCAGGATGCCATGTTTGGCTCCTTTGCCGACACCAACCATGACGGACATCGGTGTCGCGAGCCCCAAGGCACAGGGGCAGGCAACAATTAGTACGGCAAGTGCATTGGCAAAGCCGAACGCTAAGGAAGCAGAAGGAACCCAGAGCCACCAGGTAAGAAATGTCAAAATTGCAATGATAATGACAATCGGAACAAATACCTCGGATACTTTATCTGTTAACCGTTGAATGGGTGCCTTGCTTCTGCTGGCATCATTAACAAGTTGAATAATCTGAGCCAAGAGTGTGTCCGAACCAATACGCTCTGCTTTCATGAGGAAACTGCGGTCGCCATTGATGGTTCCTGAACTGACATGATCGCCTTCCTGCTTTTCTACCGGGATAGGTTCACCCGTCAGCATGGATTCATCGATGCTGCTGTTGCCATCCGTAATTTGTCCGTCGACTGGAATTTTATCACCGGGTTTTACTTTGAGTATATCACCAAGTTGAATTTGATCTATGCCTATTTTTTTATCGATTCCATTTTCCACGCGCGTAGCTTCGGAAGGACTCAGCTTGATCAGTTCTTTGATCGCTGAATTGGTTTTGGAATGTGCTTTAGCCTCCATCACCTGGCCTAACAATACCAGCGTTAGAATGACGGTAACGGACTCGAAGTAAAGCGCAATGTAGCCATGGTGATTTTTTAATTCGTCAGGAAAGATCTGCGGAAAAAATAGACCTACCAAACTATAGACAAACGCAGCTCCAGCACCAAGTGCAATCAGGCTAAACATATTAAGGCGCCAGGTTTTGAAAGATACCCAGCCACGTTGAAAAAAAGACCAACAGGTGTAAAAAACAACCGGTAAAGATAAAACCAGTTGTATCCATCCCGACCAGCTGGGCGGAATGATTTTACCGATCGGGTTGCCCGGAAGCATTTCACCCATGGAAAGTATAAATATGGGGACAGTAAATAGGATGGAGACCCATAATTTCATTCGAAGATTACGATAGGTATGATCGTCGTCCGCATTATTACCATTGGCTATAGGCACAAGGTCCATACCACATATGGGGCAATTTCCGGGATGGTCTTGTACAATCTCAGGATGCATTGGGCAAGTATATTGAAGGTCTGTCTTTAACATGGGGACTTTTTCCAGGTTCATGCCACATACGGGGCAGCTTCCTGGTGAGTCATAAAGCTTATCGCCTTCGCAATGCATGGGACAATAGTATTTATCTGCAGACGTACTATGATGTGCTTTGTCGGGCGTAGCTAATGTTTGTGACTGATGCATTATAGCATTTGACTGAACGGAATGATTGTGTTGCTGTTCGCTATGGATAGGCGGAACTTCCATGGATTGATCGGAGGGAACTTCGGAAGTATGCTGATGTGCTTCGCCGATTTGATATGGCCCCAATTTGGATATTATTTCCTGTAATTGCTGTAACGGAATGTGTTTCTGGGATGTTATTGTGATGCTTGGCGGGTTTAAAGTCACCTCGGCATGAACCCCAGGTAACTTGTTCAATGCATGTTCGATTGTTGTTTTACATCCATCACAGGACATTCCTGAAAGTGTATAGCGGTGTTGCATAGCGTTGTCTTTATTGCCTAAAGTTAAAAGTTATATCGAGGTGATTTTTACACTTTTACCGGGTTTTTTTGTAAAATTTCCCGTTGATAATATGCTTTCAATTTGCCCCCATTTTCTAGGTCGAGCCAGCTTTATAGTCTTCGGGAGACGGAATGTGATGTGAAAAACATCGAAATCACGCTATGATAAACACAATCGAGCTATGTTTTGTTTGCTTTGGGGATAGCTATGGGGCTTGGAATATCTCGTTGATTAAGCTAATAGCATCACTTGGGGATGTTTGATCAATGTATTGATGGTTACCTGCTCTTTCAAAACTGCTTCGTGAAAAGGCGCTGGAATCATCAATTTAAATGTTTTTTTTGTGGTTTTGACCATGAATAGGGCGCCGTGAACGACCTGTTTATCATCTATGATCAACGTGTGCTGTTTTACCAATTGGCTTCCCAATTTTTCCTTTTCGATGAGCTGTATAAGTTGTTGCATTGTATCAGAATATTTAGCCAAAATTACCAAATACTTAGCATTTATTGTTTTTTTTCTAATCGTCGCTATTTGAAATTTATCCACTGCTTTCCACCTTTTATTATTTTTTTAATAGCTAATAATCGTTTTAGCAAAGAAGAGTTTTCAAAACTTAGCGCAATCGATTGCGTATTTAGTCTGCTAAAATGCTAAATATGAGAAGGATGTATTTGCTAAAGTTTGTTTAACTTTTTTAGCTTTGTGCAACAAATATCCAATAAAACAATATTATGAGTGGTATAACTACACTAGGTCAATTTATCATTGAAAAACAGGCCGATTTTCCGTATGCTAAAGGGGAACTTTCTAGACTCTTGCGGGATATTGGAATTGCAGCAAAGATTGTAAATAGAGAGGTGAATAAAGCGGGATTGGTTGATATTTTAGGCGATGCAGGCCAGGTTAATGTGCAGGGCGAGGGACAAAAGAAACTGGATGTTTACGCTGATGAACAGTTTATCAAAGCACTTCAAAGTGGGGGCGAATGCTGTGTAGTTGCCTCAGAAGAGCATGAAAATCCAGTTTACATCCAATCAGGGGTTTCCAAAAATGCCAAATATATTGTGTGTATTGACCCCCTGGATGGCTCAAGCAATATTGATGTCAACGTATCTGTGGGGACTATTTTTTCCATTTATCGACGAATTTCTGATACGGGTGTTTCTTGTAATAGCAATGATATTTTACAACATGGAACGAAACAGGTCGCTGCAGGTTATGTGATCTATGGTAGTTCAACCATGTTGGTGTACACAACCGGAAAGGGCGTAAACGGATTCACATTGGATCCATCGATCGGCGAGTTTTGTTTATCCCATCCCGATATGAAAATTCCGGCGTCGGGCCAAATTTATTCAATTAACGAGGGAAATTATTCCAAATTTCCAAACGGCGTCAAGCAATATATCAAATATTGCCAAATGGAAGACAGTGCAACGAAACGCCCCTATGCGTCACGGTATATCGGCTCAATGGTCGCCGATATACACCGTAATCTCCTGAAAGGGGGCATTTTTCTTTATCCAACGACTTCTGCACACCCTAATGGGAAACTGAGATTGATGTATGAGTGCAATCCAATCGCTTTTATCATCGAGCAGGCCGGAGGTAAAGCTTCGAATGGATCTCAGCGTATACTAGCTATTGAGCCAAAAACTTTGCACCAGCGATCAGCAGCTTTTTTGGGCAATACCGATATGGTGGAATTGCTGGAAGATTTTCTGAAAAAATACAGTGATTGATTCTGTAGTGATTCAATGACAGGTAAGATTCTTTAGACCATAAGAATTATTTATCTTTGTCCCCAGAAAATGGCTTCATTATTGCGAAGCCATTTCTTTTTCACGATTTGTAATATGTTACGATTTTTAGTTTTTATTTCATTTGTTTCAGTAGTATTTTTTTCCTGTAAAGATAACCCTCCAACTTATGGCGATGTGCTGGCGAAGGAGTTTGAAAATAAGTCCTATAAGGATTTTGACACAGCTGCTTACGTAAAAGTCTTCCGTGACGTGTATGCTAAGGAAAAATCCCAATTGGTTAATCCAAGCTGGATGAAGGAATTATCGGATTCTACTGAAGGGATGACTTTAATTGCCGAACATCTCTTTGATGGTAGTATCGATACTATGATTACTTACTTTGAGCGAAGTGAAGAGCATGGTATTCGGACCAGTTATTTCCATACGGCTGCGATTAAGGAAACGTTGTTTTCGCTTCGAAAACTGAAGGGCAAAGATGTTGCCGAAGTTTATCCTTTATTGGCGAAGCTTGACTTATTGAGCACTGATGGACTCGTGGCTTATATCAGCAGTATCAAATATGGTGTGGTTAATCCCAAACGCCTTTATGGAAGGTATTTCGTTCCTCAAAAACGTATGAGCTATGGCAAAGTTGTCAACTTGTTGGACAGCGTGAAAATCGGAAACGTCTTGGCCGATATACAGCCTAAAAATCAATATTATACTAGATTTCAAGATTTGTTGGAAAATGGGAATCTAAACAGTGCACAACGAAGCCAGGTGTTAATGGTATTGGAAAAATTGCGCTGGATGGGGGATGCTTTTCCGGAGAAATATGTATTTGTGAACATACCTGAACAGCGTTTACATATCATGGAAGAAGGGAAGACAAGCCAACTAATGAATGTGTGTGTGGGTGAAACAGACAATCCGGCATATACGCGGAAAGGTGAGAACCATGAGACGCCTGTGATGCAGGGGATGTTGGATGCCATGCAAGTTAATCCGGTATGGAATATTCCAAGCAGTATTGTTAAGAAAGAATTATTGGCAAGTGTTCGGAATAATCCAAACTATTTGGCGTCGCGCAATATGGTGGCTTATTACAAAGGTAAACAAGTGGATCCCACAACTGTCAATTGGAATTCGGATTCTGTGGAGAATTTTCGTTTCAAACAGAATCCCGGTTCGGATAATTCATTGGGGAATGTAAAGTTCCTGTTTGAGAATCCCTATTCTATTTATCTACATGATACGCCGGCAAAACAAATGTTTGGGCAAAGCAACCGGGCGGTCAGCCATGGTTGTGTGCGTGTAGAAAAACCTGTGGATTTGGCTTCTTATCTTGTCAATAATGAAAAACAGGCCGAAAAAATTGCGAAGGAAATTACGACAGATTCCATTTCAAAGTCTCGCTGGGTAACACTAAAACGGCAGATGCCCGTTTATATCACCTATTATACAACTTGGTTGGATGACGAAGGTAAAATTGTCACTTATCCGGATATATACGGGTACGACCCGCGTTTAAAGGAAGCGTTAAAGAAGTATTGGACAAATTGATGAGAAAGGCTTAACCAAATGCGTTAAGCCTTTTTTTTATAGCTAATATTCAGAGTTGTAGGCTAGGGCTATACGGACAAAAGGATAGTCTTTGTTTACGTTGTTATGGTCTTGATAACGACCTTCCAATCTAAAGTAACCAGAGTAAAGGTTGACGCCAAAGTTCTTCCAGATACGCATTGAAGCACTCGTGGATGCCGTATGAAGAAAATGGTGGGATTTGTTACCACTGATTGTGACAAAATATCCACCACGATAATCTACACCAAATTTAAAGCGGTTTAATGTGCTCAATGTGGCCGAAGCCCTAACATCAGCTCCGGGTCCGTAATCGTATGTGCGGCTTTCACCAAAATGGAGGTAGGGATCAGGTACAGCGGCCAATACCACCGGACCACCACCAAGAATGGTTGTCAGCTTGGTACGGCTACCAATGTTGAAGTTTGAAAAGACATTGTAATTGATGCTCTGGGATCCGTAATAAAAAGCTTCATTGCGCAGAAAGTCGAAATGTGCAGACACGATACCACGGTGGCGTCCTGTTAAATTAGAGAGAATACGGTTTCCATATAGCGAAGCATAGACATTGACCGCATTGACAATGGAACTATCATCTGATCCGAGTTCCAAATTGAGGAAGAAGTCATCAAAGGGTTTCTTTTTGTCTATATCATTGTTGGTGTAAATCAGTTTGATACGTGCATATACGTCATTCTTTCCTTTATTTAAGATGTCATGTTCTTTGGCATCAAACCGTCTTAGCCCCAATTCAACTTCGGTGTGCACTAAAGAACTGTCGATAACAGCTCCCTTGACCTTATCTCCCCAGCGCCCATCGAGCAGTCGGTTGAGTCCGTTTATCGGATTGATCAGCATGGCCAGTAGTTCTTTTTTATTACGTTGTCCTTTAGTTAGGCTTGGGCGTGAAAGAATATGATGCGATAGTCTATGGGTCATTTCACCTAAAATAGTACCCCCAAAGCTTGTGTTGATGATATCATTGATGGATGGGGGTTCGGTTTCACCTGCAGTTTCCCAGATATAGCTACCAGCTACGGTTGCAGCTGTTGATTGTAGAAAACTATAGTTGTTGGATCGGAACGAATTGAAATAAAACTGACCGTGATAAGGGTGCGCCATTTGATTTGTTGCAAAAAGATTGTCGTCCCAGGTCCAGGCAGACAGTTTTAAATGGCTAAAGAAGTTTTTAAAGGAAATATGGGAAACAGGATCTTTTCGAATGAAGTAATTAACCGAGGCAGGAATAGCCTGGATGGAGAACCACTCAATTCCCGCCCTTAAGAAGTTCTTTTTTTGGTAATCAAATAGACTGTCTGTTTGTTTTACATTGATACGATGATTGTTCCATGGTTTTGGCTGCTCGCGGTGGAACAAGTGATTTTTTTCGACTGATGTCGCTCGAAATAGGCTATCTGAATTCATTAAAGAGTCTCTTGCTGGAAGGAGTGCTGCCTTACTTGGTCCTATATTCCCGAGCTGGACAAGCACCCAAAAGATAAATATAAAGAGACTATAGTGACGTTGGTTAATGCGTTGTTTGATCGAAATGAACATACTGTTTTGCGATAAAATTTGTAAAGAATAACAAATATAGGATAAAAGTGTTTGTGCGATTAGTACCTTTGCAGCAATTATCCTGTTCAAGTAATTAGAAATGAACAATACCTTTGAAATATTCAATATAAAATCGATCAATCTTAAGAATGAGTTGTTTGCAGGATTAACGGTCGCGATGACGATGATTCCGGAATCACTTTCGTTTGCTATTTTGGCTGGATTACCGCCTTTAACGGGACTCTACGCAGCATTTTTAATGGGTTTGATTACTTCCGTTTTGGGAGGCAGGCCAGGGATGGTCTCTGGAGGTGCTGGTGCAACAGTGGTTGTTTTAATGGCCCTGGCGGCAAGTCACGGTATTGATTATCTTTTTGCTGCTGTCGTCTTGGCGGGGCTTCTACAATTTTTGGTCGGACTTTTTAAATGGGGGAAATTTGTGCGCTTAATTCCGCAGCCTGTGATGTACGGTTTTTTAAACGGACTGGCCATCATTATTTTTATGGCGCAAGTGGTCCAATTTAAAGAGAATACAGGATCGGGGGTGGAGTGGATGTCGGGAAGTACCTTATACATCATGGGGGGACTCACTCTACTGACGATGTTGATCGTGATTGGATTTCCTCGGGTCACAAAGGCAGTCCCGGCCTCTTTAGTCGCTATTCTCGTTGTGTTTGGCTTGGTTTCTCTTTTAGGAATTGATACCAAAAAAGTAGTAGATATAGCCTCTGTCAGTGGGACATTACCCCATTTACATTTACCCAATGTACCCCTGAGCTGGGAAACATTGCAACTGATTTTTCCGTATTCGTTGGTGATGGCCGGAGTGGGGTTGGTGGAATCGCTTTTGACACTAAATATGGTGGACGAAATAACCGCGAGCAAAGGAAATGCAAACCGCGAATCCATGGCACAAGGGGTAGCCAATGCAATCAATGGATTTTTTGGAGGAATGGGTGGATGTGCTATGGTTGCTCAAACACTGGTCAATTTAAATGCTGGTGCACGCACGAGGCTCTCTTCTTTTATTGGAGCCATGACCATCTTAGTGATTATTTTGGTAGGTGCTCCTTTCATTGAACAGATACCAATGGCAGCGCTGGTCGGTGTGATGATGATGGTGGCAATAGGTACCTTCCAATGGGTGAGCTTGCGTATTGTCAATAAATTTCCCAAATCAGATATTTTCGTTGGTATTCTTGTCGCAGCGATTACGGTGGTTTTACATAATTTAGCACTGGCGGTGCTTATTGGTGTCGTGGTATCCGCACTTGTATTTGCCTGGGACAATGCAAAGCGCATTCGGGCAAGAAAATATTTGGATGCCGAGGGCATCAAGCATTATGAAATTTATGGACCGCTTTTCTTTGGTTCGACAGCTAATTTTTTGGATAAATTTGATGTTTTGAAAGATCCTGACCGTGTGATTTTAGATTTTAAGGAGAGTCGTGTGGTGGATATGTCCGCTGTGGATGCGCTTAACAAAATTACCGAACGCTATGCCGCACAAGGGAAAAAGATCGAATTGTGGCATCTCAGTGAGGATTGTCGCTCACTGCTAAAAGATGCAGCAGACATTGTGAAGGTCAATATCGTGGAAGATCCCACTTATCGGGTTATGCCGGACAAGTAGACAATTTTTTGCGCAGCTCAAAAAACAGTTCATTTCCCTTTCTTTGGGGAATACTATTGGTGGAATCTGTCAGGTGTAAAATGTCAAACTTAGATTTGAATAAGTGTTGATATTCCGTTTGATCTCCACCGAAAGGTGGTCCCTGTTGTGCAAATTCCCGTTTGAACAATAAACCCATCAGTATACCCTGAGGCTTGAGCAAAGTATGCATTTGTTGTACATAGCTGGGCCGTAATGAAGGATCCAGTGCACAAAAAAAGGTTTGCTCAATTATATAGTCGTACTGGCCCTGGTGCTGGAAGAAATCTTGACATAGAATTTGGATGTTAGGGCTATTTTCGAATTCCCTTCTTACCTTTGCAACGAGTGTTGGGGCGATATCAAGTAAGGTAATTTGACTGAATCCCATGGCAAGGAGAGCCTTCGCCTCGTACGCATTTCCACAACCTGGAATTAAAATCGCCGCATCTTTAGCAATAGACCCCGCTGCATAGTTGATGATTGCAGGGGATGCGTAGCCAATATCCCAGCCTGTCGATTTGGTCTTATAACGTTCATCCCAATAGTTCTCATCCAATAGTGAAGAATCCATAGCTATTTTGTTCTATATACTTTAGCAATTTACATAAATATTAGGTCAATAGCGTGCTTCTCTCCAATGAAAATTGCGTTTAGCTATCCTCTCGGAAGTTGATCATCTAATTTCAATTTTGGGAGCTATCGAAAAGGAGCAAAGTGTTGTAATTTACTTGCGTTCCATACGATATTAAAATTTATAGCGTTCAATTACTCTAGTAGGGCAAGTACCCTGTGTTTTTAGATGAATTATATTAAAGTAGTCTTATTTATTGTTTTATTTCTAATTGTTGGTCTTGCGTATGCTAACCAAGTTTGGAATGGTTTGGAGAGCGCGCATCACTATATCGGTTATTTGCTATTAACTGTCTATATATCAGGATTAACTATGTTTGTCTACAAACCTCTTAAAGGAGATAGAAAATTGAAACGACATTTTTTTATCCGCTTTTCTGTGGTTTGTATCGCCTTCCTGCTACTTCTTGTCCCATATTTGATTCTTAAGCAACAGAATGATGGTTTGGGAGCAGGATATTTACTCTATTTTATGACAGTCAGTCTTGCGGCACCCTTGTCCATTTATGCCTTTATTGAGATCCTATGGTTATTTACGCAAAAGAAATATCCGCAAATAGGCATTAATCTATTGCTTGTTGGTTATATCTACTGCCTTTTTTTATTCAGTGGTCTATTTGGATATTAAATCTACGGGAGACACGGACTTGTAATCATCGTCTTTTAATCGGTTAAAATTAAGAATGGTTCTGTTCGTTTTTCGGGGATTACTTTATTGTAAAAAGAATCAATGATCAAAATTGCTGTTTGCTTCTTATCCGAAAAATTGCTAATTTAATAAGGATTCTTAAACCTGAATTTAAAGGATCTCGAGCGTAAACCTGATCAGGTCCCTGTTCTTGAAGATAATAGTTTTATAACCAATTAATGGATTGAGGTATGATACACAAAGTAGTTTCCCTTGTATTGGGAGGAGGTCGAGGGTCGCGCCTTTTCCCATTGACGCAACAGCGTTCGAAACCAGCGGTTCCAATAGCTGGAAAATACCGTTTGGTCGATATTCCGATTTCGAACTGTTTGAATTCAGGCTATAATAAGATCTTCGTACTGACGCAGTTCAATTCAGCCTCTTTGAACACACACATCAAAAATTCTTACAATTTCAGCATTTTCAGTAAGGGCTTTGTCGACATCTTGGCTGCAGAGCAGACCAATGAGGGCGATCGTTGGTTTGAGGGTACCGCTGATGCGGTCAGGCGCACGCAGAAGCATCTCCTTAATGTCGATTACGACTACATTCTTGTATTGTCTGGTGATCAGTTGTACCAAATGGATTATTCAAAGCTGATTGATTTCCATGTTGAAAATGGAGGCGATGTTACCATCGCTACGATACCAGTCAATGGTAAAGATGCTACGGGATTTGGTATTTTAAAAGCGAACGAAGCGAATGAAATTACTGCCTTTGTCGAAAAGCCCGATAAGGATGAAGTATTAAATTGGACCTCAGAGGTTTCAGCGGTTTTGCATAAACAGGGAAGGCATTATTTGGCATCCATGGGCATTTATGTTTTCTCGAAAAACATATTGCGCAACCTTTTGATCGCCAACCCGGGGATGGATTTTGGTAAAGAAATTATACCTGATGCTATCGAAGCACTTCGGGTATTGAGCTATCAATTTGATGGGTATTGGACCGATATCGGGACCATCAAATCATTTTTTGATGCCAATATTGGATTGACAGATGATATTCCGGATTTCAATTTGTTTAATGAAACCGTGTATACACGTGCGCGGATGCTCCCGCCTTCGAAAATTTCGGGTACAACGTTAAATAATACGGTAATTGCCGATGGATGTATTTTAAATGGCGATAAACTGGAGAGGTCTGTTATTGGGATACGTTCCCGTATTGGTGAAGGAACGGTTATTAAATCGACCTACATGATGGGAACTGATTACTATGAGCAGTTGGAAGAAGTATTGGAGTTGGGAAATACACAAAAGCCACCACCGGTAGGTGTAGGTAAACGTTGTTATATCGAAAACGCAATCTTGGATAAGAACTGCCGAATTGGAGATGACGTTCGTATCATTGGTGGACCGGGTTTGAATGATGGCGATTTTGATACGCATATGATCTGTGATGGGATTGTTGTTGTGAAAAAAGATGCGGTCATTGCCAATGGTGTGACGATAGGACTTTGATCATACATAAATTTTAAATCTAAAGCCCGCTGTTCACATCAATTCATGAAACAGCGGACTTTTGTTTACGCTTTTTGAGCAGACACATCTTCATGTGCCGATTACGCTTTCGCCCTACGGTATAAGGGAAGCTGACCCTCTGACGAAGGTGGATGCAAGATGCTTAGTTTCCGAGTTGACAATGCCCGTTGTCTTTTTTTACTGGATATTTTAATATTATCTTTGCGCACGATAAAATAAATACGGATAAAATGAGCACTTACAAAAGATACTTTGTTTTTTATTGTATCCTGGTTTCACTTTTTGTAGTACCGGCTACCTCAATTGCCCAAATTCTGTCGGAACAACCGTCGGATTCGAGCCGCGGATCTCATTTTTTTAAGAAAGTTCCTTACAAGGAACTGGCTGTTCCTGTAGGACTGATCACCTATGGTGTCGTTGCCAAAGGAAATCCTTTTTTAAAGGGGATAGATGAAGACATTATAGACGGCGTATCGAGAGGAACTAGCCGAAAAATTAAGTTGGACGATTTCACCCGCTTTGCTGGAACTGCCGGAGTATTTGTTTTGGACGCGGTAGGGGTGCCTGCCAAACATAACCTTAAACAACGCCTGTTTACGACAGCGGTTTCTAATATTATCATGACTTCAACCGTGAAAATTATGAAATCCACCATTCCCGTATGGCGGCCTGATAGTTCAGCGAATAATTCCTTTCCTTCGGGGCATGCTGCTACTGCGTTCGTTGGTGCCGAACTGCTTTGGCAGGAATATAGACAGGAGTCAATTTGGTACGGTATTGCAGGATATGCTGTTGCAGCAGGTACCGGTTATCTGCGGATGTACAACGACAAGCATTGGTTCTCGGATATCGCTATGGGAGCTGGGGTCGGTATCTTAAGTACTAAAATCGCCTATTGGTTGCTCCCTTTGGTAGACAGTCGATTACAGAATTCGAAAAAGAGCTATGTTGTGCTTCCAACATATAACGGTAGACAATTTTGTTTAAACGCTAGTTTACAGTTTTAGGCTCATTTTTTTAAGCCCCATTCGGGGTCTCTACATTGATCGTATTCGGCTTGCCTCAAAACAAAATTTCCTAGATAGTATTCGTACAGGGGTATAAATCCACTTTAAACCCCTGTATTCACCACAGTTTTTAGGTGTTCTACCTGAAGATCGGCACTGCTGTGTCAGCCATTTCCATTCCCTATTTCAGCATGTAACGTTTATGTGAACTTCGGATTAAAAAATCACGTTAATTTCGTAAATAAGAATTTGTTTTTTAAATTTAGTAGACAATCTAATCCACTTTTGCTGTTTTTTACAAAAAGAAAAGCAGGCTAAGTAAATAAACCAAAGTTGAGCCTAAGGGTTCTTTATTATTTTAAACCAATTTGTAATTATGATGAGAAATTTTTTTCTTCATGGAAAGGCGAGACCCATTAGCCTTTTGGGGCTCTGCCTGCTGTTTAGTCAGCCTGATTCTTACGCACTGAATCTGGATCCGATCAATGCTATTGTCGATCAAGATCAGGTTACAGGGATCGTCAAAGATGAGAAAGGTCAGGCATTAGCCGGCGCTACCATCACCGTCAAAGGAACATCCGTTCAAGCATCCTCCAATCAACAAGGTATTTTTGCTATTCGGGCCAAGCGTGGTGATGTTTTGGTCGTGAACTACCAAGGCTTTACAAAACAGGAGGTAGCCGTTTCCGCAGGCAACATCAGTGTTGTTATGGTTTCGAGTGATCAGGCGCTTGAAGAGGTCGTGATCATTGGCTATGGTAAGCAGCGGAAAGGGAATATCACCGGTTCCGTCGCTACCGTCAATGCAGAACAGCTAAAAAATATCCCCAGTTCAAATCTTTCCAATTCACTTGCCGGTAGAGCAGCGGGGGTCAATGTCACCAATACTTCGGGGATGGCTGGAGCATCGTCGAGCTTGCGTATACGGGGGAGTTTTGCCGAGCCACTTTATGTAATTGATGGTGTGGTCCGCGATAAAGCTGCATTTGATGTGCTTGAAGCGAACGAGGTCGACCAAATGACCTTCTTAAAAGATGCAGCGACTGCCGCGGTGTACGGCACCCGGGCGGGTAATGGCGTTGTCGTTGTGACGACGAAAAAAGGAACAGCGCAAGCACCAGTTTTTAATGTACAAAGTAATTATACTTTTAATACGCCAACACAGGAACTTCTTGCGAATTTAACGACTGCACAAGATGAACTCACCTATCAAAACAGGGTCGCCGAATTTCGCGGTCTTTCCATCCCAAATGGACAAAAAGAGTTTGATTATTTCAAGGATAAAAATTACAATGCAAATGATGTGATCTGGCGCAATCCATTTACCCATCGGCAATCCATATCGGTCAATGGTGGTGGCGACAAAATTACTTATTATAGCTTGCTGAGCTACCGCAAAGAAAATGGATCCTATAAATCTTTGGACCATGAGAAGTTCAATTTGCGCAGCAATATCTCCGCGCAGATTACCGAAGATTTTAGCATGGATTTTAATATCTCAGCCAACCAGACTAATTCGAAGCGCTTTTTTTGGCCCTTTAGCACATCTTCCAATGATGATGATTTTGATGTATCCGATTTCTACCGTGTTACCTTCAACTGGCCAAAGATGTATCCGTTTTACCTGAATGCAGACGGAACACCGAGCAATACACCAACGGCTTATCCCGTACAGACACCTATGGGAAGTTGGCAGGCATGGAATGTGATCGACCAGGTCATCGGTGATCGTTATATCGACCGCAAAGTGCGGCAGGTTAATCCTATTATGACCCTAAACTTGAAGCTGGATAAATTGGTACAAGGTCTGTCGACAAAACTTGTGGGGAGTTATCTTGCCAGTGACTATATGCGAAAGCGCTATATGAGCTTTCAAAAAAACTACACCTTTACTTCACTGAATCCAAATGACAACCGCTTTATACCGGCCCCGCCTTCGGAAGCGAATATCAATATCTTTACTTTTAGCCAGAGTCAGCCTTTCATGGATTACAGCCCACAACGATTGTGGGAATATCAGGTAAACTGGTTTTTAAACTATAGCCGCAAGTTTGGTAAACATTCCGTCGATGGGACATTGGTTTATGAGCAGTCCAAAAAAGGAGGGACGTACGTTACTTCACGGGCAGAGAATCCGATTACAGCCCTGGATCAGATGTTTATTTATCCTACAGATCGGAACTTTAGGTCGACAACTGCCAATGAAACCATTGATTCAAGACGCGGCGTGATTGGGCGTGCTAATTATAATTATGCAGATAAGTATATTGCGGAGTTTTCTTTCCGCTACGATGGATCACCTTTGTTTCCTAGCGATAAACGGTGGGGCTTTTTTCCTTCAGTCTCGGCAGCCTGGCGTGTATCGGACGAGAACTTCTTTACGGATATAAAGAATACGATATCAGACTTGAAGTTCAGAGCTTCTTACGGTACAACGGGTAATGATTTGGATGTAAATGCTAATCGAATCGGTCAGTTTGGCTATCTGGAAAAATATTACAGCTCTGGTGGCTATATGTTCGGAGATCGCTATTACAATGGTATTGCGTATGGTGCAACACCGACGCAGAACCTCACTTGGACGACTTCTAAAAGCGTCAATCTCGGTTTGGATTTTGGATTTATTAAGAATAAGCTGACCGGTAGCCTAGATCTGTTTTCACGCAAGGAAACTAACATCCTAGGACCAAGATCACTGAAAGTTCCGGATAACTATGGTCGCGCACTTGCTCCTGAAAACTATGCCGCAAGAAGTTACAAAGGCGGGGAGATTTCGTTGAACTGGAATGATAAGGTGGGCGAGGTGACCTATGGGCTCAATGGGAATCTGGGTTATGCAAAAGACCGCTGGGATATCATTGACGAGGAACCGGCGTATGCTGCCGGCCAACCGCAGAACTTTCGTTCCAGAATTGGGCGGCCAGAAAATAGAATTATCGGCTTAGAGGCACTGGGTTTAGTAAGGACACAGGCTGAAGCCGACGCACTGAAAGCAAAAGGATTTAAGACCTACGGAAGGGATCCTTTTCCTGGGATGATCTTATATAAAGATATTCAAGGGGCGAACTACTCAGGAGGTCCGGATGGGAAAATTGATGATAACGATTTGCAGTTATTGTCAGACAATAATTCTCCGCGCATCAATTACGGGTTTGGCTTCAATGCGAGCTGGAAAGGCTTCTATGTCTCGACATTATTTCAGGGGGTTCTTGCTTATGATCGGATGATCAGCAATCAAGAAGGTGGTGGAATGCGTCAGCATGGCGATACTTTCCGTCCATATTACCCGATTTGGGCTTCCGATGTCTGGACGCCAGATAATACCAATGCGAAATACCCTCGTCCAACAGGCTATTCTGGTTGGGCTGAGTCTGGTGCAGCTCCTTCGTCGTTCTGGATAAGAAATGGAGCCTATCTGCGTTTACGCGATGTTAACGTGTCTTACCGATTGCCGAAAAGCATGACCGAGAAGATCCGTGTAAAAGATGTCAACCTGTTTTTCAATGGAACCAATTTGTTTGTTTTTTCGCCGATGAAAGAATTCCATGACCCGGAACAAAAGCTGTATGATTCTTATCCAGTCATGAAAACCTTTACGTTTGGACTTGATGTTAAATTTTAAATGAAAAAAAGATGAAAAAAATATATTATCCTTTAATAGCGTTGGCTCTGTGTATGTCTTCCTGTAAAAATGTGCTGGACATTGATGATCTCAATTCGCTGGATGAAGCCAAGGTATGGGCCGATCCAAATCTAGTCAACGGCTATCTTGCCAATCTATATCCACTATTTGGCAACTGGAACGCTGGTGCGGATGGAAATTCGGAACAACTAATTGGCATCGCTTTCCCCTTGGATGCGGTCACCGTCAACAACGGTTCTTACAAATCCTGGGACTATACAACCATCCGAAAAATTAATACGGCGATACAGAAAGTTGGTGAAAGTACTGTGCTAAAAGCGGACTTCAAAAATGCGGTGATTGGGCAGTCTTTGTTTCTCCGTGCCTATATGTATTTTAATATGGTCAGGATTCATGGTGGGGTCCCTTATATTACGGTACCTCAAGATTTAAAAAATGATGATCTTAATGTACCCCGCAATTCTACAAAAGAGTGTTTTGATCTGATGATCAAAGATTTGGATCAGGCTATTTCCTTACTGCCAAAAACGATTGCCAAGGGTACGGCAGATTATGGAAAGGTTGACGGTGATTTTGCGGCAGCTTTTAAAGCGAAAGTATTGTTATATAAAGCTTCACCCCAGTTTAATCCCTCCAATCCTTATGGAAATGCTTATTGGCAGGAGGCCAACACTGCGAATAAATTGGCTTATGAGCAACTTAAAGCGGATGGCTATAGTTTGACTCCAGATTATTCCAATATTGCGCTGGTTGAAAAAGGACCAGAGGTTGTTTTTGCTGTGATTAATACTTATCCAAATAAAGTTGCTAATTGGGATAATGGCGTACGACCCGGCTCCGAAAGTAGAGGGCCAGCGGGTTCCGTTCCATCCTGGGAATTTGTAAAAGCTTTTCCAATGAAAGATGGAAAGCTTTATTCCGATCAAACGGGCAAATACTATAAGACAGAAGATCAATTTTTGCAATCCTATTGGGAAAACCGCGATCCGCGTTTTGATAAATCCATTGTGTGGAATGCCAAGATTTATGAGGTTTCAGGAAAGACCGGCAAACGACAATACACTTCTGTAGGTATTGCTCCGGCTTTAGATGACTTTGGTATAAACCCTAACGCAAAAACACCTTCTTCCAATTTGGATCGATATAGTGGATTTTTTATCTTAAAAAACTCTAAATTATCATTAAAACAGACCGAAGTGGAAACCCAGTATGATGTGGATTTTGTCTTGATGCGCTATGCCGAAGTCCTGTTGAATTATGCTGAAACAGCAAATGAAACCGGAGACTTTGCGACAGCCTTAGATTTGGTGACACAGATCAGAAAAAGAGCGGGTATAGAACCTGGTGCGGATAATAAATATGGTATTGCAGCGACTACGAAAGAGCAAATGCGTGAAGCCATTTTAGCAGAGCGTAATATTGAGTTCTGCTTTGAAGGACATCGTTTTTGGGATTTACGACGGTTACGTAAGTTAAATATACTAAACAATACGACAAAGCATGGAGTTGAAGCTATTGCGATCAATGCTAATGGAACTGAAATGAAACTGGAAGATGCAAATGTATTGGCCAAAACATACACGTTGAAAGAGAATCAGTTTAAATATAGTGTCTTGCAGGTGCCAAGTACAGGAAACAAAGTGAACCTGGTACCAGATACCTATTATTTCTTTCCAATAGCACAATCAGTCATTGATAAAAATCCGAATATCAAGCAGAATAAAGATTGGGGCGGAACATTTAATCCAACCTTAGAATAGTGTATTCACTAAACCCATTCAATAAAAAACACCCTCAACGGCTTTCGCTGTTGGGGGTGTTTTATTTAAATTTCATTTATGGCGAGTTTTTTAATCGCCCGATTGAGCCTTATTTGGATGATAATTTAAAAACTCTTGAACTGAGTCTACCCTGGCCTTTGATTTTGATTTCTTCCGGATAAAGCTCCAAAAGACCATAGGCATTGCTTGTAGGTGTTTCTATCATACCTTCCATGGTTACAAAAGGAATATTGTTTACCATCACATAATTGCCTTTATGATTATGACCGGAAAGTACCAGTTTAACTTCTGGGAATTTGTAGAGTATATCAAGAACTGGCCTATTATTGAGTGTTTCATAACCATTTTCTGGCAATAAGGGATGATGTGTCAATACGATCACATGCTCCTTATTTTTCCGCGCTCGGGCAAGTTCGTTTTGCAACCATAGGAGTTGTTTATGATCAACTCCGCCATTCCAGGGTTGCGTATTTTTCCTTCCGTCTGCCTGTAGGCTACCCACCAAGGTTTTCCATTCACGTTGGTCTGCTGAATTGGGCGTTGTGGCATATTCACTGAGCGCATTCGTATTTAAGAAAACAAATCGCCATTTCCCTTTTGTAAATGCGTAGTATTTAGCTGGCATCCCAAAAGTGGTGTGCAGAAGATCTGGTTTAGATACGCTGACATAGTCATGGTTGCCAAGTAGACAATACATCGGTTTTTTTAAAGGGTAGAGATGTTTTAACAATACAGGTAGATCTTTTGGACCTTCGTCGACAAGATCGCCAAGAACCAATGAAAAATCGACTTTATTGCGATTAAAGAAGTCTACAGCGGTATCGACTTTCATTAAAGAATTGTGGTAGAACCGGCTACCGTGGTCTGTTTTGTCTGCGTATTGCATATCGGCCATGATACCGATACGGAGAACCGGCCTGTTGGATTGTGCCATGCTGAATAAGCTTGGTAAAGAGCAGATGACGAATATGGAAAGAAACTTCCATTCCTGTTTGATTTTTAAGCCAATCTGTTTCATTTTTTTAGCGTTTTAAAATATGTTGCTTTAAGAATATATTAGTCCGTATTCCGGTAATGTTGCTTTGCTGTCTGTTTAGTCTATTTTTTGAACCACTGTTCTGGGTAATTGATTATAATGTTATCACGAGTATACTGAGAATAAATTAGAGATTCAAGTAAATTGAATACACAAACGTTTGTGTAAATTGATGGATCACTAACGAATTATAAATGATTGCCAACACATATAAACTATCGATTTTTTAGCTATTGTAAAACTGTAAATTGGCGATTGTGGTGTTTAACGAATAAAAGGTTTAGGTATATAGATCATATGAAATTGATTCGTGCAATAACAATTATTCTGCTTACTTGTTATGGTATTTTGTTACCAATTTATCTCGGAATTATACTTCCCGAATATTGGGCTTGTCGGAAATGTATTTATGAGGGGGGCTATGGGCACTGATATATGGGGAAACTCCGTACAGTGTTTTGGCGACAGTAAAGCGTTTGGTGAAGCTATTTTCCAGTTTTCGTCTTTTCTGGTCTCGGGATTAACAGCTGTGTTGATTGTAATTTTTTTAAGGGCTTATTATTTGAAACGAAATGCAAAAATAAATACGTATGATAAAGAAAATCCTGATTAGCTTGACTTCAATTACCATTATTGGCTGTTGCTGGTTTTTTTTTACGCTATTCGACGCTATCGACTTGGCACCTACGAAAAGTGATCATCTGGCGAGTGAGGAAAAATGGAAAATAGAGCAGCGGGCTGATATTGATAGCTGTGAAAAGCATGTGCTGAAAAATCAGATCGATTTACGGCGCAGAAACGCAAAACGAGTCTCTGAACTTGCTTTTCGAACTCAGACTATTTTGTTTTTTGTAATCTGCATACAGATTGTTCTACTCATAATACTTCTATTAGTTCCCAAAAGATATATTCTTAAAATTTAAGAATGAAAATGCTGCTGACTAATTTGAGTTTGTCAATAGGACAAGCTGGTCGTTGTTGTTCTGCAAAACATGGATGACTAGTATTCAAAAAAAACGTATTTTCACAATAGACAAATTTTATCCATACCAGTAAGGACTAAAAAACTATATCAATGATCAAACAGAATTCGGCGGAGAGAGTCACTATTTACCTGAATACAAAAGAAGAATGGCGATTTTGGCTCGAAAACAATCATCATATAGCACAATCAATTTGGGTGATCTGTAATACTAAAAAATCAAATTTACCGGTGGTCAACTGGACTGAACTTGTGGATGAAGCATTGTGTTTTGGTTGGATTGATAGCACACGGAGGCCGATTGATGCCTATTCATTCATGCAGTTATTTAGCCGAAGAAAACCCAATAGTACCTGGTCTAAAATTAACAAAGAAAAAGTTAAAAAACTAATCGATGCGAATCTAATGACTCCAGCGGGGCATGAGGTTATAAAAATAGCACAAGAAAATGGCTCTTGGTCAATTTTGGACAGTGTGGAAGAATTAATTATTCCCGAGGATTTGGATGAAGCATTTCAACATTATGCTGGTTCAAAAGATTATTTTCTTGGATTGAGTAAATCCGTCAAAAAAATGATGTTGCAATGGATTGTTCTCGCCAAAAGACCAGATACCCGCAAAAAACGCATTGATGAGATTGCCGCAAGAGCAGCAGAAAAAGATAGGCCTAAACAATTTCAGTAAAGGGATCATTTATCGAAATGAATCAGGCCTATAGCATTAGCTTTTGTCTTTTATAACTAATATTGCACGTTCTATGTAGCGTTGTTTCGCTTTTTTTTACGTTTTCCATCACTTCCTTATAAGTCAATTTCTTTCTTGGATTTTAACGATTGTTTAGAGTGGTTAAACGTATCAATTAATTTATACGAGTTCAACCAGTAGGAGGGGTTTAACTGGGGGGTAACAGGGGGTTAACAGGGGTATAACAGGGGTAAACCCTTGTTAACCCCCTGCTATATCCCTGTAAAAATGGTATTATTCCGATTTAACTTACGAACGTGATCGCAATGTGGTAACATGGTTAGGGGGATAAAGAATAGTTGTCTCAATAATGCCATTTTTTATATTGGAAATATGATAAGAGGTGATAGTGCGTGTTGTATAATGATGAAACGATCAAAAGACCATGTTAAAGCTTATATTAATAGCAACTTGATTTGCTGTATTTGCTCAATTTTTGTATCATTGGGGAGATGATAACCAATGCAGCAGCTTAAGTCTTTTTTATACGCGTATCTCCAACTTTTTCTTTTCCTTTTCTTAGGGCAATCTTCAGTTTGGAGCCAGGTCAATACGTATGCGTTTAAAACCTTAACTTCTGACCAGGGCCTGGTCCATAATCATGTCAATTGCGCACTCAGGGATAAGTACAATTACCTCTGGTTTGGTACCGAATCTGGCCTTAGCCGATTTGATGGAGCGCAATTCACAAATTTTCGCTATTCCGCCAATAAACGTACCGGGCTGAGTGGAAATTCGATTTCCGCAATCTTTGAGGGACCAGAAGGCAATGTATGGATCCGTACCAGCAACCGGATGAATGTGTATGATCAGCATTCAGGCATTATCGTCCAGCAGCTTGATTCCATACTGACCCGCTTAAAGTTGCCCGTCAAAGACGTACATACGATAAGACAGCTGGCAGGGCAGACCTTCGCATTATTGTATAGCGATCGTTCGCTGATCTTGTACGATAGCCTAAAGAAAACCTATCGTACTGTACCGCAGTTGACCAAAAACAACCGAATAGCCGATGTGATAGCTGGGCAAGGGCAGACGATCTGGGTAATCTACGAAAATGGCCTGCTGGGTCACATTGATACGAAATCACTGCGAAGTACCAAAACTAGCTTATTGCCGATCAGCAATAAGCTGGTAAATTATAATCTATTTGCCGATCAGGATGGGGCGATATGGATCTTCTCAAAGGATATTCCAATCGGTGTATACTGGTTTGACCCGAAAGATGGATCAATTCAACATCTCCAAAAAGAACTATCCAATCCTTTTGTAGGTAATATCGTGCAAGATGATCAAGGGCATCTTTGGCTAGGAACTGATCATGGTGGGATCAATGTTTATGATAAAAAAACAAAAAGTGTACAGATCCTCGCTAACGATAAATATGATTTACGGAGCCTACCTTACAATAGCATAACGGCTTTATATCGGGATAAGTCAGGTATCATATGGGCGGGAACCTATAAAGGTGGCATCAGTTATTATCATCCCAAGCTGTTGTTATTCTCTTTAATCAGGAACTATCCAGGGCTTCCTAAATCGCTTCCCTTTGACGATGTCAATAAGTTTGTACAGGATCGAAAGGGTAATCTATGGATCGGGACAAACGGTGGGGGATTGCTCTATTATAATATCAGTCAGAAAACATTCACGCAATACCTGCATGATCCTCAGGATCCCAACAGTTTGAGCAGCAACGTGATTGTTTCCTTATTGCTGGATACGGAAGATAAGCTGTGGATCGGAACTTATCGAGGTGGTATGTGTCGATTCGACGGCAAAAGTTTTAAGGTTTTCCACCGTGATTCGGCACCTGGAAAGTTGAACGACGATAGTGTATGGGAGATCTACGAGGATAGTCAACATCGATTTTGGATAGGAACCTTAAGTGCTGGCTTGTACCTGTTTGATAAAAAGACAGAACAGTTTTCGAGAGCGTATACTCGGCAGGGACAAACCATTAACAGCAATTATATCTCTGTCTTGTTTGAAGATTCAAAAAAACGGCTCTGGATCGGCACAGCGACAGGTTTGGCATTGTTGGCTCCCGACGACAAGATTAGCTATATGAATACATCCAGTTCGCCCATGAAACTTATGAATGATCTGATTTATGATATTAAAGAGGACAAAACTGGTCGTATTTGGGTAGCAACACAAGAGGGCTTGCATGTAATCGACGGTACAAAAGTAAGCTATCTCACACAGCAGGATGGACTCAGCGACGATGCGATCCTGGCGCTCTTGGTCGATAATCAGGGGGGAATCTGGGCTTCAACAAACAAAGGACTGTCGGCGATTGTCGGCAAAGGGCAGGCCGAGAAGTTCATCATCCGCAATTTTACAAGGGAATCAGGCCTTCAGGGGAATGTATTCAATGAAAACGCCGCTTTAAAAATGCGGGACGGAAGACTTGTCTTTGGTGGGCCAAAGGGATTCAATTTTATCGACCCTAAGAAAATTAGCAGCGAAAGTGAACTGGTCTTACCGCTTTTGTCCAATCTTTATTTATTTAACAAGCGGATAGCCGTAGGTGAGGAATTTTCGGGCCGGGTCATTTACGATCAAGCCCTGAATAATCTTAAAGAACTGAGTCTTCCTTACAACCTCAATGCCATTTCGCTGGAGTTCTCTACCTTTGACTACCTGCAACAGCATAATGGACTCTACCAATATCAGCTTGCTGGTCTAAGTGATGAATGGTTTGATTTTGAACCGGCAACCATGCGCGCCAATTTCACCAATCTAGACACCCGAAGCTACAATTTGTATATTCGGCACGCCATCGATTCGAATAGCTGGTCTGAGGGCGTGCTGCTCCTAACAATCGATATACAGCCACCTTTTTGGCGTTCGGCTTGGGCCTTTCTTTTCTATGCCAGCCTGGTACTGATCGTCCTATGGGCTTATTTTTATTTGACAAAACTACGTGTCAAGACGCGCAATCAACTCTACCTCGCCCAGGAACAGGCTGCACAGGCAAAGGAACTGGATGCGTTGAAAACACGTTTCTTTACCAATATAAGTCATGAATTCAGAACTCCGATCAGTTTGATTCTAACTCCAGCGCAGCAGCTGCTGGATGAAGAGCAGCATCCAGAAAAAAAAGCCGACCTAAACTTAATCAAGAAGAATGCAGACCGTCTGCTTAAATTGGTCAATCAGCTGCTGGACTTTAGAAAATTGGAGAAAAGTGAGCTTGAGCTGAACGAAGCGTATGGGGACCTCATGGGATTTATCCGCGAAATGCTTGATGCCTTTGCCGGGATAGCGCATAGCAATCAGATCTCGCTGCAGGTCAATATCGCTCCAGACACCTATCTGTCCTGGTTTGACAAAAACAAATTGGAAAGCATTATTTTCAATCTGATGTCAAATGCGATCAAGTTTAGCCCGGTATCCGGCATTGTGGCATTCAATGCCGAAGTCACTGAACACGAAACAGGAAAGATGCTGCGTATTGAAGTTCAAAATCAGGGTACAGCGATTCCCGAAAACCTACAAGCCCGCGTATTTGAACGTTACATGCAACTGGATGTGCCCAATGGAAAACTGAATCAGGGTACGGGAATCGGGCTTTCTATTGTTAAAGACTATGTCGAATTCTTGGGCGGAACTATCGCGCTGAGCAGCAATGTGCACTGGACGATTTTTAAAGTTCAGCTACCCATACATAAGGCCGAAGCGAGTGTCGATCCTGTCGAAAGCAATAAGCAGGATAAACCCGCTATTTTATTGGTCGAAGATGATATCGACTTCCTCCATTACCTGGAGCGGAGCCTGAGTTCAGCCTACCTAATCCACGCTGTGCAAAGCATCAATGATGCAAAATTGATCCTAAGCAAGCAACAGGTCAATCTGATCATCACCGATCTCAGCCTCCCTGGAGAAAGCGGACTGGAATTTTGCCGGTTTATAAAGGCCCAGGCCAAGCTGGTCCATATCCCTGTGCTGATTGTAACGGCCGTAGTCAATCAGAAAATTGAACTGGAAGCCTTGGAGTCGGGTGCTACAGATTATATCAACAAGCCTTTTAATATTAACCTGCTACGTTCAAAATTAGCGCAGATACTCCATCAACAACAGACAATGGTAAAACGGTATAAAAAACAGATTAATGTTAATCTGGCGCAGCCCGATATCGCATCTGCTGATGAACAATTTATCCGTGCGCTGGTAATGGAAATTGAACAGGATCTCAGCGACTCTTCGCTTTCTGTCGAACTGCTAGCCAAAAGAATGAACCTCACGCGCGTAGGGCTTTATAAAAAGGTGCTTGCCATCACAGGCTATTCACCGATGGAATACATCCGACATATTCGGCTCAAACGTGCCATGCATCTGGTTCAGAACTCGAAATTATCGATGGCTGAAATTGCTTATGAAGTAGGATTCGGAAATCCGAAACAATTCAGCAAATATTTTAAATCTGCATTTGGTAACCTGCCGTCTTTCTATCGAAAAAGCTTGTAAATAAAAGGTTTATAGGTAATATCGCCTGCGAGTATTCCCATACAAGTTAACAAAATAACCCCTAAAAGTTAACAAAACATACCCCTTATACAACCGGTTGCATTCTATATTTGATCTGTTCTTTCAATAGGAAAGGACGCGTAATAACCAAGGGAATATAATAACCAATAAATCTTATTTAAATGCGCAACTTAACGTACGCTTTAAGTGGTTTGATGCTCTTCGCAATCGTGCAGCAGGGATTTAGCCAAGCCAATAAAGCTCATTATGAAAAAATGCCTTCCGGTATTAAGGTCAGCTTCAAAAATTCGGAGACCTCCATTGATCAGGATATTTATTTGGATGTCGTGACCGACAAGATCGTGCGTGTCACAGCTGTTCCGGCTGGTGCAGCCTTACCAGGACAAACAAGCTTAGTAATCGTCGATTCACTGCGCCGGCAAGTAAAATCACTCACAGTAAGTTCGACGGACTCAACAGTAAATGTCCAAACGGCCAATATGCAGGCCGTAGTTTCCTTGATGAATGGTCAAGTGGAATTTTTTGACCTTAAGGGGCAATCCATCTTGAAAGAAGCAAAGCGGAATTCAAGTTCTTTTTTAGCCAATAGTTATCAAGGTGATGCATTTTATCACATAAACCAGGACTTTATTGTCAATACGGAAGAAGGGATCTATGGACTCGGCCAACATCAGAATGCAGTGATGAACTATAACCGCGGAAAACAGGTTTCACTGCTGCAATATAATACAGAAATCGGAATACCCTTTTTACTGTCAACCAATAACTATGGTATTTTATGGCACAATTACTCCATTACAAAAGCGGGCGACGTAAGGCCCTTATTGCCCTTAAATTCTTTTAAGTTGCAGTCAAAAGAGGGAGAGCCGGGGTGGCTCACAGCAACCTATGTAAATCGGAACAAGGGCGAAGAGGTTTATCTATCCCGACCGGAATCAATCATTGACTATGGCTACCTAACAGATCAGCATAAGTTTCCAAAGGGCGTAAATCTGGCCGAAAGCAAGGTCATCTATGCCGGAAGCTTCTCTTCGCCCTACACAGGCAAACATGTGCTGCATTTTAAATATTCGGGTTATATGAAAGTCTGGATTGACGGGGAGCAGGTCGCCGACCGCTGGCGGCAATCCTGGAATGCAGGTACCTTTGAGATTGAAAGGGACCTGCAGAAAGATAAGATCCACCAGATCCGCATGGAATGGATACCAGATGGAGGGGAATCTTATTTTACCTTAAACTGGCAGAGCCCCATTCCAGAAGCGCGTAAAAACGTATTTTCCTTTAATTCAGAAGCTGGAGATGCCATTGATTATTACTTTGTACAGGGCGCATCAATGGATGAGGTCATTGCAGGTTATCGCCACTTGTCCGGCAAGGCACCGATTATGCCGATTTGGAGCTTTGGATTTTGGCAGAGCAGAGAACGTTACAAGACACAAGCGGAAATTGAGGAGGTCGCGGCTGAATTTCGCAAACGTAAGATTCCGATCGACAATATTGTGCAGGATTGGTCTTACTGGGCTGAAAACGACTGGGGGAGCCAAAAATTTGATGTAAAGCGTTTTCCAGACCCTCTGGCCATGGTGAAGAAGCTGCATGATCAGCACTTTAAGATCATGATTTCGGCCTGGCCCAAAATCAATGAAGAGTCATCGGTATACCAAGAATTTAAAGCAAACAAATGGATCTATCCGCGAAATATTTATGACGGCCGTAAAGATTGGATCGGAAAGGGCTATACCTCGACATTTTATGATCCTTTCAACAAAGCGGCACGCGATGGGTTCTGGAAATTGTTGGACAACAATCTTTTCAAAATTGGGATCGATGCCTGGTGGATGGATGCGAGTGAGCCAGATATTCACTCCAATATTGATCTGGACGAGCGTAAATCGGTCTTTCAGCCAGCTATAGGATCATCTGTTCGCTACTATAATGTGTTCCCTTTGCAAAATGCCAAGGGTATCTACGAGGGCCAGCGTGAAACAGATCCTAACAGACGGGTGTTTATTCTGACGCGATCCTTTTTTGCAGGGCAGCAGCGCTATGCGGCGGCGGCCTGGAGCGGCGATATTGCTTCGAGATGGCATGACATGAAAGATCAGATTGCCGGGGGTATCAATTTCTCGATGTCCGGTACACCTTATTGGACAATGGATGCGGGAGGCTTTTTGGTTGAAAATAGGTTTCACAAACCTAATACGGCGGACTTGGAAGAGTGGCGCGAGCTGAATAGCCGCTGGTACCAATACGGGGCATTTTTGCCTTTGTTCAGGGCGCATGGACAATATCCCTACCGCGAGCCGTATAATATCGCTCCTGTGGATCATCCGGCCTATAAAAGCATGACCTACGCGATTAATCTACGGTATAAATTACTGGCCTATAATTATAGTCTTGCCGCGAAGACTTTTTTTGAAGACTACTCGATGATACGTGGACTTGCGATGGATTTCCCGCAGGACAAAGATGGATTCGACAGCAACGACCAATACCTTTGGGGACCATCCTTGCTTATCAGTCCAGTTACTGAAAAAGGGGCTACCTCACGTAAGATACACTTTCCAAAAGGAGCCAGCTGGTATGATCTATACAATGGCAAGATGGTAGCAGGCGGGCAGGATCTGCTTATTGCAGCACCATACGAACGTATCCCTGTTTATGTCAGAGCCGGAGCAATATTGCCCATTGGACCTGTCATGCAATATACAGCCGAGAAAAAGCCGGATGTGCTGGATTTTTATATCTATGCCGGAGCAGACGGTCAGTTTTCACTTTATGAAGACGAAGGCAGCAATTATAATTATGAAAAAGGGAAATATAGCCGCATTGATTTCAGCTATGACAATTCTGCACAAACACTGTCTTTGGCCAGCCGTCAGGGGGATTTCGACGGCATGCTGACCAAAAGAAAGTTCAATATCATTTTTGTCAGCGACAGCAACGCCGTTGGACTGGATGTATCACCAGCAAAACCAATAGAGGTAACCTATTCAGGTAAAGCTTTGCAGATCAAATTAAAATAATAAAAAACCAATTTATAAATCAAGACATATGATAAGCAAACAATTGTTGAGCAGGGGCATGGCCGTCGTGGTCATGACCAGTGTGACCTCTTTGGTCTGGGCACAATCCTTCACGGGATCGGTTGTTTCGGCTGATTCAGGATTGCCGATCGGGGGAGCGAGTATCAGCGTAAAGAATCAGAAGATTTCAACGAGTAGCGATGAGTCGGGCAAGTTTTCTCTTGGGGCCAGCACAGGGACTATATTGACCATTACTTACGTAGGGTACAAAACGGAGGAAGTTAAAATTACTGGTCCCAATATGGTGATCCGCCTACAGCCGCAAGCTTCCGATCTCGAAGAGGTGGTGGTTATCGGCTACGGTGTACAAAAGAAAAAATTGAATACGGGAGCCAACTTGAAGGTAGAGGGTGAAGAACTGCAGAAACGTAATCAATTAAACCCGCTGCAGTCGCTTCAGGGGCAAGCACCGGGTGTATCCATTACATCAACTTCCGGTCAGCCGGGAGCAGATATGAAGGTCGTCGTCCGCGGACTGGGAACAATTGGCAATTCAGGCCCCTTGTACGTCATCGATGGCGTTCCGGGAGGGGATATTTCGGTCTTAAATGCGGCCGATATCCAATCTATCGACGTATTGAAAGACGCGGCTTCGGCCGCCATCTATGGTTCGCAGGCTGCCAATGGGGTTATTCTGGTCACCACTAAAATGGGCGCTGCGGGAAAAAATGTGCTGTCGTTTGATGGCTATACAGGCATTCAGAACGTTTCGCGTAAAGCAAAATTGCTGGATGCAGATCAGTACAAGCTGATCATGAATGAGCAATCGCTGAATTCGGGGGCTGGGGTTATTGATTTTAACAGCATGGACGGTCTGGCCAATACCAATTGGATGGATTACATGTTTAAGGATAATGCAAAAATGGACAATTACAATGTTGCCCTGACTGGCGGCAATGAAAAATCCACCTACGCCTTATCGATGAACTATATTGGTCAGGAGGGGATTGTCGGTGGTAAAGATGTTTCCAACTATCAGCGTTATGGTTTCCGTACGAACTCGGAACATAAACTCTTCGATAACTTTGTGAAAATAGGTCAGCACCTCAACTTTAACTACATCAAAAATCGAGGCATCAGTGTCGGCAATCAGTACAGTAATACGCTGCGCGGTGCTTTTGCGACTTCGCCCTTGTCACCGGTGTACTCGGACAATGGCTTGTACGGAAGTCCTTTCAATGATACCTCCAATTCACCTTGGTACAATGGGGACAGCAATCCATATGGGGTGATGATGACCAATTCGAACAATGCCAATGATGGTCAAAAATTATTGGCCGATATCTTTGCGGAAATCGAACCGATCAAAGGCTTGAAGATCCGGTCATTGCTGGGATTCAACTATTATGCTTCAGAATATAGAAGTTTTACGCCCATGTATCGATTCTCTATCTACACCTACAATCAAGATCATACAACAACCTCGCAGAACATGAGCAAAGGTCATACGCTGACCTGGACAAATACGGCTTCCTATGACTTTGATATCCATACGGATCATCGTTTTTCGGCTATGGTCGGTATGGAATCGCTACGTTACCAGGGAACTTACCTTTCAGGATCCAACTGGAATCTGCTTTCGCAGTTCAATGATTTTGCACATGCTTATTTGGACAATACCACAGGCCAGGCGCACCTGGATGAAAAAGGGAACGTCGTCGAAACGCGTACGGTGTCTGGAAAGCCAGAGAACATCACCCGTAGGGTCTCGTACTTTGGACGGCTGGGCTATAATTATAAGGAAAAGTACCTGTTGAATGCTACATTGCGTGCAGATGGATCCTCTAAATTTTCGCGCAGCAATCGCTGGGGATATTTTCCTTCGGTATCGGCAGGTTGGGTCATTTCTTCCGAAGAGTTTTTTAAAGAACATTTAGCGGCTGTAAACTTCTTTAAACTCCGTGCTTCATGGGGGCAAGTGGGTAATCAGGATATCGCTGATTTTCAATATGCGGCACCCATCAGTACCTCAACAGGAATTACATCGTCCAACCCCGGAGCACATTATGTCTTTGGAACGAGTAACAATAATATCGCCGGGGCTTATCCGAGCCGTTTATCCAATCCGAATCTGACCTGGGAAACTTCCGAACAGACTAATATTGGATTTGATGCCAAATTTGCGAACAGCCGCCTGGATGTTGTGGCCGATTTTTATGTCAAAAAGACCAAGAACTGGCTGGTTACAGCGCCTGTTTTGGCGACAACCGGAACGTTGCCCCCTTTTATCAATGGCGGTGACGTGAAGAATACAGGGGTGGAATTGGGCCTAAATTGGGCGGATAAGATCAATGAAGTCAAGTATCGTCTTGGGGTAAATGGTGCCTATAACAAAAATAAGGTGGGACAGATTCCGACTGAAGATGGCATTATCCATGGACAGACAGCCATGTTATACGATAATTCGGAAGAATTTTATCGTGCTGCAAATGGTCTACCCATTGGCTACTTCTGGGGGTATAAGACAGACGGCCTATTCCAGAACCAAGCCGAGATCGACGCCTGGAAAACAGCCGGGAAAGGTATCCTTCAAGCGGATGTGAAACCGGGCGATGTGAAATATGTAGACCAGAATAGTGATGGTATTATTAATGCCTCGGATAAGACAAATCTGGGTGTGGGCATGCCTAATTTTACTTATGGATTTAATATTGGACTGGATTATAAAGGATTTGATTTCTCGGTGAATGCCTACGGTTCCCTGGGAAACAAAATTGTACAATCTTACCGCAATCATGCCAATAAACAAGCAAACTATACCACGCGAATATTAGACCGATGGACCGGAGAGGGGACTTCCAGTACAATTCCCCGTGTTACGGAAACGAATGTCAATTGGCAGTTTTCAGACCTTTATATTCAGGATGGAGACTTTCTTCGGATCAGCAATGTGACCTTAGGTTATGATCTATCGAAGCTGATCAAATGGAAGTATGCTAATCAGATCCGCTTCTACGTTCAAGGACAAAACCTGTTCACGTTCACCAAATATGATGGGATGGATCCCGAGATCGGTTATGGAACCGATGGTTGGGTGTCGGGTATCGACCTTGGTTACTATCCAAGACCAAGGACTGTATTATTTGGCCTAAATGTTAAATTCTAAACACAAGAAATCATGAAAAAAACGAGCTATATCTATCATTCCATGTTATTTGGGTCCTTAATCTTAGGATCATGTTCATCCAGTTTTTTGGATGTCGAACCGATGACAAGCGTTTTGGAAAGCAATTTTTATAAAACCATAGCCGATGCTGACATGGCTTTGGTCGGCTGTTATGATGGTTATCAACGCACAACCTCCAATGGGAGCCAATCTTTCTATCTGACAGCAGAGGTGGCCGCCGACAATTGTTTTGGCGGAACAGGTACAACAGACGGTCGATCATTTCAGGCAATAGACCGTTTTGATATTGCGCAGTCCCAATCGGACAATAATATCTTTGATGGTACCTGGTCTGATTACTATGCGGGAATTTTTCGCTGCAATACACTCTTGGGAAAATTGGATGGCACTGATTTTTCAGGCAACACAACAGCGCGGGCACGTATTGAAGGGGAAACGAAGTTTCTACGGGCGACCATGTACTTTGATCTCGTCCGTCTATTCGAAAACATACCTTTGCTAACGAGCCCGACCAATGAGAATATTCCACAGTCGGATCCCAAAGCGATTTATCAACTGATTGTTTCAGACCTTAAATTTGCGGCTTCCAATATCCCAGCCACAGCTTACCCCAAGTCAGCTGCGGCAACCAATGATGGCCGGGCTACTCCATTTGCAGCAAAAGCGCTATTAGCCCGTGTTTATCTATTTTATTCAGGTTATTATGGTGGCGAGGATATCGGTGTCTCCAAAGCCGAAGCCCTGGCGGGACTGGAAGAGGTTATCGGTAGCGGCCAGTTTGCGTTGGTGGCTGATTTCAAAAATCTGTGGCCAGCAGCGAGTTATATCCCCAATGCAAGCAATAATACACTAGATATCTCCAAATATGCCGGCAAGGGAAATGCAGAGGTTGTATTTGCACAGAAATTCAACAATACATCGAACTACAACGGTTATGTTGATGGCAACCGCTGGGTCGTCTTTCTGGGCTTGCGCGGAAAAAATTGGTCGCCCTATGGCCAAGGATGGGGGGCATGTACGGTAAGCAAAAAGTTTTTCAATGAGTTTGACAACATGGATACGCGCAAAACCGCCTCAATTATTGATATCGATGGCGAGAACATCACTGGATTTGACCTCAAAGACCAGCGTGAGTATACAGGTTACACCATAAAAAAATACGCCCCCACGGCATTGCCGGATGGGACCACCAATACAGGTGGGGATAAGGATATGCAACTGTCCCAAGACCAGGATTACTTTGTCATCCGCTATGCTGATGTCTTGCTTATGGCGGCAGAACTCGGTTCCGCAAACGCGCAGAAATACTTTGATGAGGTAAGAAAAAGAGCTTATAAGACCAATTTTGTGTCGCTAGCAGTTTCAAAAAACAATATTCTGAAAGAAAGAAAATTTGAATTTGCTTTTGAAGGTATCCGCTATTGGGATGTATTGCGGCAGGGGCTGAATAATGCCGCCGCAACACTAGAAACAACAGAGGATGTGCTAAGTGGATCTGTACCCGAGAAGGTCATCGTGACTAAAGAGCGTTTTTTGACAACGAAAGGATTTATGCAAATACCCAATAAGCAGATTACCTTATCCAATGGTGTACTGAAACAAAATGCTGGATGGAACTAAACACAAGTATACGAGGACTCACTATTAGTTGAATTATAAATAGACAAACATGAAAAAGATATTCACCTATGCCATCTGCTTTTTTGCGGCGATGGTACTCTTTGGAGCCTGTTCTCCGGAGAATTATACCCTGGGGGACATCGATGTCACATCGGCACAGTTGGAGAAGGGTAAAGCGTTTACCATTGAACATGATGCCAATAATCCCAATATTGTGTATTTAACGAGTTTGATGGATCCCAGATACACCGCTTTATGGGAGCATCCACAGGGACGGAGCCAGGAAAAAAAGGTGACCTTGAAAATGCCTTTCCCTGGTGATTACACGGTAAAATTTGGTGTCGAGACGCGTGGTGGCATCGTCTACGGCGAGCCTGTGACCTTTAAAATCGATCAGATGTATGCCGAATTTATCAGTGACGAGACCTGGACCTTACTGACGGGCGGGGCAGGGGAAGAGAAAACCTGGTATCTCGATCTAGATGCTGACGGTATCTCCCGTTACTTTAAAGGTCCGCTGTATTTTTACGGTACCGGTGACTGGTGGGGAAGCATCAACAAAACAGCTGCGCCCCTAAACAGCGATAGCTGGAGCTGGGAGCCCGATTGGAAAGGCAATAGCTGGCTGATGCCGGCAGGCAATTATGGAAGTATGACTTTTGACCTGAAAGGCGGTGCAAACATCAACGTGAATCATGCCATGCTAGGTAAAGTCCAGAAGGGGACTTTTAACATTGATACCGAAAAGAAAACCATCCGTATGACTGGGGCGTCGCCTTTACATGGAAAGCCACAAGATGGAATCGTCGTCGACTGGGGCGATGTCCGTATTATGTCGCTGACCGAGAATACCATGCAATTAGCCGTATTGCGAGATCCCGTGCTTTCGAATGACGGAGCGGCCATGCTGACCTTTAATTTTATCAGCAAGACCTACAAGGAGAGTTTGGCCGAAGATGCCAAGAATAACAATAAGACCCCATAAATGTATGCTGAAGCAATTAGTTGATACTAGGTATAGCCGGATAATAGGTATACTGATCCTGTTATTTGCAACGGCGGGTTCTTTAAGTGGACAGTCCAGAAAGGTTATTGATTTTAATGGGGGCTGGTGGTTTAAACGGGACAGCAGCCAGCAATATAGCAATGGACGAAAAGTAGAGGGCTGGCGAAAGCTCGATCTACCACATGACTGGAGTATCGAAATGCCATTTAGAGAAAGCAGTCCCGCAGGTAGCGGGGCTGCTTACCTTGATGGTGGCGTAGGATGGTATCAAAAAACGTTTAAACTGGCTCGGGCTGAGCAAGGGCAACGGATATTTATTGCATTCGAAGGTGTATACGAAAACAGTGAGGTCTGGATCAATGGGCATTTCTTAGGAAAAAGACCCAATGGTTATATCGGATTTGAATATGAGCTTTCCCCTTATTTATACTGGGATGGTAGGGAAAACCTGCTTTCAGTAAAAGTAAACAATAAGAATCAGCCCAATTCGCGTTTCTATTCGGGGTCGGGGATCTATCGGGATGTCAAATTAATCAGCCGGAATCCAGTCAGCATAGGAACGAACAGTACCTTCATAAGAGCTGGGCAGCTCAGTGAGAAACGTGCTGTCGTGGATCTCTCTCTGGAAATTGAGCATAACCTTGAGGAATCAAAAAAGATTACGCTACTGACAGAGGTTCTTTCAGCTCAAGGTGCTGTTCTAGCGAGTAAACGTACTACGTTGAACGCCCTCAAGGCAGGTCTGCATCCCCTCGATCAGCAGATAGTCCTCGAAAATCCCATCTTATGGGGTATCGAAAATCCCTATCAATATACAGCAAAGATTAAACTTATTGTTGATGGTCGGGTTGTAGATGAACAGCTTACGAAATTTGGCTTACGTAATTTTAGCTTCGATCAGCAACAGGGCTTTATGCTCAATGGGAGGCCGCTTAAAATCCGTGGGGTCTGTTTACATAGTGATCTCGGAGCTTTGGGCATGGCATTCAACCGATCTGCAGCATTACGTCAGCTTCGCATCATGAAAGAAATGGGGGTGAATGGAATACGGACATCACACAATCCTGCGGCGCCAGCGTTTTTGGATCTCTGCGATAGCTTGGGTTTTGTTGTGATGAGTGAAACCTTCGATGTCTGGAAAGGGCGCAAAAATCCCTATGACTATCATTTATATTGGGACGAATGGTACAAGCGGGACTTTGTTGACCATATCAAAAGGGACCGGAATCATCCGTCGTTGTTTATATGGTGCTTGGGCAATGAAGCGCGGGAGCAATGGCATTCCAAAGCTGATGGTGCAGCGATTCCGATTGCGCTGGCAGCAATCGTCGATAGTCTGGATGGCACACGTCCGACCACCATTGCCAATAATGAACTCTCCAAAGCCAATCCAGTGCTGATGAGTTCGGCGGTAGATTTGATTGGCTATAACTATAACCATAAGAAATGGGCAAGCTTCCCACAAGATCATCCTGAAAAGAAGTTTATCGTAACGGAAAGTACTTCGGCATTGGAAAGCCGCGGAACGTATGATTTGGTGCCATATGATTCTAGTCGCATGTGGCCAGAACGATGGGATATTCCCTTTTCTGGCGGGAACAAAGACAGGAACATATCGGCTTACGACAATGTATTTACACCTTGGGGATCAAATCATCAGACAAGCTTGAGGTTGATGGAAAAGTACGACCATATTGCGGGCATGTATGTATGGACAGGATTTGATTATCTCGGCGAACCAACACCCTACACCTGGCCGGCACGAAGTTCGTACTTTGGTATTGTGGATCTAGCTGGATTTCCGAAAGATGTCTACTATCTGTATCAAAGCGTCTGGACAGAAAAGCCGGTCTTACATGTATTACCTCATTGGAATTGGAAGCAAGGTGATCGGGTAGATATCGTGGTATATTTTAATCAGGCTGACCGGGTGGAGCTTTATCTGAACGGTAAAAGGATAAGGGAGCAGTCCAAAGACCCAGATCGGTACGACCTTGTATTTAAAGCTGTTGAATTCAAACCAGGGGAGATTGAAGTAATATCGTTTCAAGGTGGCAAGAAACTGCTAAGTAAAACGATCCGTACCGCAGCGAAAGCGCATCGTATACAATTGTTTGCAGAAAATGTGACTTTCAATTCGGCAAAGAAAGAACTTTCCTTTGTACATGCTTATATCGTGGACGAGTTTGGCACGATCGTTCCTTATGCAGACGATAAAATCGAATTTGAGGTGGAGGGAGATGGTGCAAAAATTGTGGCGACAGACAATGGCAATACGACGGATCTGACGAGCTTCCAATCTGCTTCCCGCAATGCTTTTCATGGTAAAGCCTTGGCGATTGTCACGAGCAAAAACAAAGGCAAAATACAGGTAAGGGCAAAAAGCGAAGGACTAATTTCGGGTGATATTCAACTTGAAGCCAATTAGTTCTTGGCTCTGCTCTGCTCTGGATTTGTATGTTTTTTTTCACTAATAAGAGCAAGGTCCGACCATGGTCGGACCTTGCTCTTTGTTGTATAACGCGATCATTAAGGCTATGATTTACTTGCCGATACAGAATTTCGAGAAGATATTATCCAATAAATCGTCTGTCGAAACACTTCCCGTGATTTCACCAAGATGATATAGCGCTTGGCGGATATCCATCGCTAGAAAATCAGAAGTGACAGGATTGTCAATGCCATATATAACGCGTTCCAGTGAATCTGCTGTTTTTTGTAGCGCTTCTACGTGACGGATATTGGTGACCATAACATCATCGGTATTTAAATTTCCTAATTGTACATGATTGATCAACTCGTCTTTCAGTTCCTCGACACCAATTTGTTCTTTCGCTGAAATGTAAAGCGGATTAAGGACATTGTAAACGTCTTTTTGTGCCTCAGAAAGCAAATCTGATTTATTGATAATGGTAACAAATGGAATTTGTAGGCGCTCGATTTCCGGTAATTGAGCTTGTACTTCTTCAACTTTGTCCTGTGTAGGGTCAAAAAGGTAAATGATCAATCGTGCCTGTTTCATCTTTTCACGGGTACGCTCAACACCTTTTGCTTCAATAACATCAGCCGTCTCACGTATACCTGCTGTGTCAATAAATCGGAATGTGACACCATGAATATTAATTTCATCTTCAATGGTATCGCGTGTTGTCCCTGCAATATCAGAAACAATGGCACGTTCTTCGTTTAAGAAAGCGTTCAATAGGGTTGATTTTCCTACATTAGGTTTCCCGGCAATGACAACAGGAACACCATTTTTTAGGACGTTACCCTGTTCAAAAGATTGCACTAATTTTTGAACAATAACCTGTATTTTGTTGATCAGATTTTTTAGCTGATCCCTGTTCGCGAATTCCACATCTTCTTCCGAAAAATCAAGCTCTAATTCAATTAGTGAAGCAAAGTGAATGAGATCTTCACGAAGGGATTTAAGCTGATTGGAAAAGCCGCCACGCATCTGCTGCATGGCTACTTGATGTGAGGCGGCAGAATTGGATGCAATTAAATCGGCAACTGCTTCTGCTTGGGATAAATCCATTCCGCCATTGAGAAATGCACGTAGGGTAAATTCTCCCGGACGGGCGGCACGTGCTCCTTTTTTGATCAGTAAATTTACAACGCGCTCGATAATATATTTGGAGTTATGCGTTGATATTTCCACCGAATTTTCTCTCGTATAGGAGTTCGGGGCTACAAATAAGGAGACCAATACTTCGTCAATGATCTCTTCGCCATCGCGTATGGTTCCAAAATGGATGGTATGTGATGCTTGTTGAAGTAGGTTCTTTCCTTTAAATATTTCGTTCGTAATTTTTATGGCATTTTGGCCCGAAACGCGTATGACAGCAATAGCGCCATTTGTTCCGGAAGATGTCGCTAATGCAACAATGGTATCTTCAGTGATATATCCCGTATTTGACATGGTACAAAGATACGTTAAATTGAAGTAATGGATTCTATATATTGCAGCACAAATTAAATTCATCTTGATCGATTAAACCTTTGTTCAAACATTGAAGTCATACCCATAGAAGCGCTTGTAAAAAAGAATGGAACACAGGCGGAGTGGAATTGATTTTTAAATTTAAATTATACTGTTATGAGAAAGATGATATACTTCGCGTTGGCAATTGGAGGACTGGTTTTAATCGCTCCTCAACAATCTTCGGCTCAACATCGTGGAAATGAACGTGAATGGAAACAGGACAAAGAGCGTAGGAAATATGAAGAGAAAAGGGATAAGGAATATCGAAAATATTTAGAAAAACGCGAAAAAGAAGACCGTAAATATCATAAAGAAGTAGCTAAGTCATACCGAAAAGGATACCGTCATGGAGCACCGGCCTGGGCAAGTGCACATCGTTACGATAGTAGACACCATGTATACTTTAGAGATTACAAAACATTCTACGATCCTTACAGAGGAGGTTACGTGTATATGCGCAATGGCCGTTGGAATTTTTCAGCAAACGTACCTTCATTTATGTTGAATGTCAACTTGGGAGCAGCCAATATCCGGATTGTAAAAGATGTTGCAATTAGCAGACATCCTGAAGATTTTTACAACGACTACCGTTGGGATTAGAAAGAATTTATCTTGTTGTTTGAATAAAAAAGCCTCAGTCTTTAGGAAGATGAGGCTTTTCTTTTTGCTAGTCTTCGTCGAAACTGACTTTATTCACTTCAAGCGACTTTATCCGCGCTAACGATTCAATTCTTAAATCGGGCAATTCTCTTAATCTTTTGCCACCTTCCTGGAAGGATTTTTCGATAATAAATCCCATGCCCAATACTGAAGCCCCCGATTGTTTAACGAGATCGAGCATACCAAAAGCGGCATTCCCATTGGCCAAAAAATCGTCTATAAAAAGAACATTGTCGCTCGGCGTAAGAAACTCTTTGCTGACACAGATGTCATAGGTTCGGTTCTTGGTAAATGAATGTACCTGGCTTACATACATATCAGCCATGGTAGCGGGTTTTGCTTTTTTTACAAATACAACCGGGAGCTCTAAAAGGTAGCCAAGCATAATCGCTGGGGCTATTCCGCTTGCTTCAATTGTAATGATTTTATTGATCGGGAGGTCTGCAAAACGACGGACAAATTCCACCGCAATAGATTTCATCAATACGGGGTCCATCTGATGATTGATGAAGTTGTCTACTTTAAGTATGCCTCCTGCGAGACTTTTACCGTCATGAAGGATTCTATCCTTTAATAATTTCATGTTTTACTTGTATAAATATAGCGTGCTATGTCAAAATTTTGATCTGTTGACCCTTAATCCATCTCCATTTGATAGAGGTTGTTGAACTCTTCTTGATGGTGTTCGAGAATTACCTTTCGTTTCATTTTCAAGGTTGGTGTTAACTCCCCATTTTCAATAGTAAATTCATCTGTTAAAATAATTGGTTTCTTAATCTGCTCCCAGTTACCAAAATGCTGGTTTGCACGACGTACCTCCTGATTGACTTTTTTTACAATTGCAGGGTCAGTCAGAAAATCATCCTTTGTCATGGTTGCAAGTTCAGGAGCATCTGTTCTGGCCCAATCCAATAAATGTGCATAGTTTGGTACAATAAAGGCAGAAGCAAATTTCATCCCGTCACCGATAACCATCGCCTGTTCAATAAATTTAGATTCAACGAGCTTGGTTTCGATAGGTTGTGGTATAACGTACTTTCCACCCGAAATTTTGAACATCTCTTTTTTTCGGTCAATGATTTTTAAGAATTTTTCATCTTCCCACTTTCCGATATCTCCGGTATGCAGCCATCCATCAATAATAGTTTTATCCGTTTCGGCCTTATTCTTATAATATCCCATCATGACATTCGGGCCTTTTACTAATATTTCTCCGTCCTCAGCGAGTTTTATTTCAACAAAACGGACAGGAAGGCCAACAGTGCCTATGCGTATACCTTTAATATAATGATTGACTGAAATGAGTGGTGAAGCTTCGGTCATGCCATAACCCTCATATAGTGGAATTCCTGCGGCTAAGAAAGCACGTGTTAGTTTACTATGAAGAGAAGCTGATCCAGAGGCAACAGTAAGTAATTCGCCCCCCAAGGCCTCATACCACTTGTTAAGGACAAGTTGTTTGGCCAGCCTTAGTTTCATAGTATAGGCAAAGCTTCTTTTTTCTGGGTTAGGATCATATTCTTCCGCTACTGAAACCGACCAGTCAAAAACTTTTCGTTTGAAACCGCTGAGATCGTGGCCTGTTTTCATGATTTTCTCATATACTTTTTCAAGAATACGCGGGACAACGGTCATGATATGAGGTTTTACTTCTTTCAGATTATCACCAATCTTATCAAAAGATTCTGCGATATAGATCGTAAAGCCAAGATACATATAGGTATATAAAACCATACGCTCGTAGGCATGGCAGGGCGGGAGGAAGGTCAGTCCGCGGTCGTACGCCTTACAGGGGGTGATTTCTGCAGCACCCAATACATTGGAAAAGATATTGTTGTGCGAAAGCATGACTCCCTTTGGTTTACCCGTTGTTCCGGAAGTGTAAATCAGGGTAGCGAGATCTTCAGGTTTAACCTGATCACGTAATGCGGCTAGTTTTTCTAGGGAGCAATTGAGGCCTATATCATTAATTTCTTTCCAGCTGCGTGTTCCCTCCTGATCTGCGATACAAAAAATATACTTCAATGTATAGATTGAATCGGTTAGATTCATCAGGCGGTCATAGAGGCTCTTGTTGCTGACAATACACACTCTTATTTCGGCATCATTAAAGATATATTGATAGTCTGTATCTGTAATGTTTGGATAGATGGCCACCACGACTGCACCAATTTGTTGGATTGCAAAGTCAATCAAATGCCATTCCATACTGCTGCCAGCAATGAGACCAACTTTCTCGTTGGGTTTCACGCCAAGTTCAATCAGACCTCTGGAAAGAGTGTCCACATGCTCAAGAAAATCTGCCGTTTTGATGTGGTTCCACTTGCCGTCTATTTTGTGTGCAAATATGTCAAGATCGGGGTATTTGCCCATCTGTTGACGTGCAAGATCAAATAATCTAAGTTTTTCTTCCATTTCAAATCGTATTCTTTTAAGCTCCGGGGGAGCACCCTTCCAGTATGAACTTTGTTTTAAGGGAAAAGTTTGCAAACATAAATAATAGTTTCAAGAATATGGAATGATTTTGTAATTAGCTTGTTTCAAAAGTATGGAGGGGAGGTGGGCGATATGTATGCTTTTGTGTTTTTTAAAAGTAGGATGTTTCTTGGAAGCTATTTGAGACTAGCTCCTTGAGTAGATGGACTTGATGCCCGCTAATTATAAAAAAAGCTAGTCGTTATCGACTAGCTTTTCTTCTTTGTTTTTCTTTGATCAAAAGGCCGAGCTCTCGACCTGTCGCTCCTGCGACTGAAGTATTTTCTTGTGCTCTACGGAAAAGGTATGGCATCACCGCTTTAACCGGTCCATAAGGCATATATTTAGCAACATTGTAGCCGTGTGCAGCTAAATTGAAGCTCAGGTTATCAGACATACCCAATAATTGTGCAAAGTAAATACGGTCGATTGATCTGTCGATACCGCGTCTGTCAATTTCCTTTGCAAGTAGCATGCTACTGTCCTCATTGTGTGTACCCGCCATTAGTCCAAAGTTGTCCAGATGGTCCAAGATAAATTCAATAGCTTCATTATAATCTCTATCGGAAGCTTCTTTATTTGGCTGGATGGGATCGGAATAACCTTTTTGCGCAGCGCGAGCACGTTCGATCTCCATATAGGCACCACGAACGATCTTAGCACCCATGTGAAATCCTCTAACTTTGGCGTATTCAAAGTCAGCTTTCAAAGATGCCAACTTATCACTACGGTACAATTGATAAGTATTATATACAATTGGTTTTTCCATATTGTATTTTTCCATCATTTCACGAGCGATATCGTCAATTGCATCTTGGATCCATGAATGTTCAGCATCTACTAAAACTTTTACACCAGCTGCATGACAAGCTTTACAGATGCGATCGGTACGATCCAACATACGTTGGTATTCTGCCTGTTCACTTTCTGTCAAGGCTTCCTTTGCATTGACTTTTTCAAACAGTTCAAATCGGCCTAATCCAGTTGGTTTAAATACTGAAAATGGAATGTATTTGTTTTTACTGGCCGCGACTACGGTGCGCAATACCTCGTTGCAGCAAGCGTCAAATGCACTTTCAGTTTCTTCTCCTTCAACGGAATAATCCAATATTGTCCCTACACCATTCTCTCCCAATTCGTTGATCGCATTTTCGCAACCTTCGATAGTCTCTCCGCCACAAAAATGCTTGAAGATTGTTTTACGGATGATACCCTGGATAGGTAATCCGATGTTCAGTGCAAAGTTGGTCATGGATGGACCTACTTTTGTCAAGAAGTTATTCGCTATTATTTTGAATAACCAATACGCTCTTTCCAAATCCTTATCGCTTTTACTTTTAAAAGCAATCTCTGTATTATCAAAGGATAATGTCTTGGGCTCAGAATTCTCAATCATAATCTTTATTTGCAATAAGGCAAATGTAGCAATTTACTAAGCATTAAAACGATGATAATTCTTGTATTCCTCAGTGAAACCACTATTTTTGTGAAATGCAAGAATTTAAAATCGAGGGCGAATATATCCAGCTCATACAGTTACTTAAAGCTTTAAATTGGGTGGAGCATGGCGCTATGGCTCAGTGGGTTGTAGCGGAAGGGTATGTAAAGTATAATGGGCAGGTCGATTACCGGAAAAGGCTCAAATTGCGACCAGGAGATGTTGTTGAATTTGATGGGATGCAAATAAAATTGGTGTAATATTAAACAATATTGGTAAATAGAAAACTTAAACCTTAAAGAATCGTAGAATGGAAGTCATAGAAAGTTTGGGCTATCAGGTATATTTTGATGATACGTTGGCCTCTTTGGAGGCGTTTTTAGCTGAGCGCAGTTACTCAAAGATCATCGTCTTGGTGGATACCAACACCTTGGATAATTGTTTACCCTTATTTCAGCAGGCCTTACCCAATTTGGCGAATTATGACGTGATAGAAGTAGATCCTGGCGAGGAAAATAAAAATATTGATTTCTGTATTGGCGTATGGCATAATATGCTCGATTTCGGAGCGGATAGGCATTCGTTGATGATCAACCTGGGTGGTGGGGTAGTCACCGATATGGGGGGATTTGCAGCGTCAACTTTCAAAAGAGGGATGGATTTTATTCAAATTCCGACGACTTTACTTTCCCAGGTAGATGCATCGGTAGGAGGTAAGACCGGCATTGATATGGGCAGTGTGAAAAATATTATTGGAACTTTTGCACAACCTCAAGCAGTATTTATTTCAAGCCAGTTTTTGAAAACCCTAGATCAGCGTCAGTTAATCTCAGGTTTTGCTGAAGTAATTAAACATGGACTGATCTTCGATCGGGCTTACTATGAGCGAGTGAAAACATTGGAGATCGATCAAATCGACAATTCTTTGATCAAACATTCTGTTTCGATCAAAAACCGTGTTATCCTTGAGGATCCGAAAGAAAAAGGACTGCGTAAAATTTTAAACTTTGGCCATACAATTGGTCATGCTATTGAGGGCTACTCGTTGTTGAACGATGCTTCACCTTTATTACATGGAGAAGCTATTGCAGTAGGAATGATTTGTGAGGGGTACCTATCGCATAAATTGAATGGTTTGCCTTTGGATGAATTAAACGATTTGATCCAAACTTTTAGAAAATATTTCAACGACTACACATTTGATTCTTCCATTGATACAGCCCTGTTGGATCTGATGCGAAACGATAAGAAAAACTTGTCCAATCAGATTGGTTTCGCATTGCTTGACCAAATTGGCAGTTGTCAATATGATATCTACGTTTCTGAGGAAGATATTATTGAAAGTCTTGATTTTTACCGTGAGCTTATCACACCATAATAAAACAGAAAAGCCGTGTATCGGGAGAATGCACGGCTTTTCTTTACAGCTATTTTTATCGCAATTTCGTTGCGGAAATTAGTAAACCTAAACTTAAATCATCATAATAACCATTTATATCATGAATAGAATCTTCATTTTTCTGTTTCTCCTGTTGGGGATGTCAGCTGCTGTTCAGGCACAAAGGCAAGTATTGATCTTTAGCAAGACAAAAGGGTTTAGACACGGAAGCATCGAAAAGGGTGCAGAGGTACTTAAGCAATTGCTTGATAAAGAAAAAATAAAATCTGATCATTCGGAGGATGCAGCTCTGTTTACCGATCAGGGATTGAACAAATATGACGCCGTTATCTTTCTGAGCACAACCGGCGATATTCTCGATAATGCGCAACAGGAAGCTTTTGTGCGGTATATCCAATCAGGAAAAGGGTTTGTGGGTATCCATGCAGCGACGGATACTGAGTTTGATTGGCCATGGTATAACGGCCTTGTAGGGGCGTATTTTGCGTCTCATCCTGCTGTACAAAAAGCCAAAATTGATGTGCTGGACAGAAAACATCCGGCCACCAAGCACCTCGATCCGATCTGGTGGCACAAGGATGAGTGGTATAACTTCAAGGATGTGAAGGACGGATTGCATGTGTTGATGAATTTGGATGAAAAAAGCTACCAAGGAGGAAAAATGGGGGATCAACATCCAATCTCCTGGACCCAGAGCTACGATGGAGGGAAAGTCTTCTATACCGGGCTTGGACATACCGATGAGTCCTATGACGAACCTGAGTTCCAAAAACATTTAATTGGAGGAATTTTATCTGTTCTTCCCAAGAAAAAGTAACTTATTTTATAGTTGGCGTTTTCTTAAATAGGGCATGGTACATGCTTCGATGTGGCAATAACACAATGAAAAGTCCCAAATGGTCATTCCATTTGGGACTTTTTTATAATTGATGGCGAAATGGGAAGAGAACCGATTTTGCCATTTAATCGGGTTTAATAGTTCAGTTTATATTTTGCGCCGATACTAAACCAACGACCGGGCATAGGAACGGCGGCAGCTTCTATATAGCTCTTGTCAAATATATTCTGAACATCCACAAAGATGTTTAAGTCTTGGAGTTGGTACGATCCTCTTACGTCAGCGATGAAATAAGATTTGTAACTGATACGCTCATTAAAGCGGTTTGCAGAAGTGAACATCCAGTTCTTGTGGTTTATGGTAAAGTTGGCAATAACTTGATGCCTTAAGCTTTCAATAGCATATTTGGATAGTATCCCGTCTGCTAATGTTATGCTTGGGTTGAGATAATTATAACTTAGCGTTGTAAAGTATCGTGTCGTTGCGCTGGGATCATTGATATTATATCGGAATGAAGCATTGAATCCATCAATTTTATTTTTTCCAATATTTATTGGTTTCCACGGAATGACCGTTCCGCTTCCTGTAGTGGCATCCTCTTTTTGCCAGTCAATGAAATCGTTTATCCTTCGATGGAAATAGCCCACTTGCGCAATAACTCGATTGGATAAGTATTTTATACCACTTTCTATCTGATAGGCATTTTCAGAGCTCAGTGTGGGGTTTCCGACGTTGGCTGTCTGATTGGTGTAAAGATCCGTAAAGGAAGGGATACGTTGGCTAGAACCTGCGTTGACTACAATCTTCCAATGTTCGGTAATATCATAGCCCAAATCTAGACCCGGGAATACCTGCCAGCCAAATTTTGAGTTATAATTGATGTAGGCACCTGAGTTGATCATCAGTTTTTCGATCGCCTCGGTTTTGAATTCCAGGTAGCCGCCGTAATTCTTCCGGTTATGGTCGCCAATACTGGTGCTATTGATACGTTCAAATCGACTTTCTAATCCTAAGCCAAATGTACCATAACTTTGCTCCAATGTAGCATTGATTTCTGCTCCAAAGACGTTGCTGTAATGTTTGGATCTACCTTTCGTTGTTTCTCGGCCTAAATACCAATATTCATCTTCGTTGTAGCGATTACTGAGGCGTGGACTGATGGAAAATGCCTGTGTTAATTGATGCTTGGACTGCAGGGAAGCGAAAGCTGTCTTAACCTGTTCATACGCTTCCTTGTCACTCGGTGCAGCGTAGTAACCATTGGCTCCAAATTGATTGTTGATATAGCCAACATTGGCTTTTATCATATTGGCTGTATTCGGTTGATATGTCCCGTCATAATAGAGTTTATTATTATTAGAGGCTGTATTATATCGTTGCCCATTGGAGTCTTCGTGGCCAAAATATAAACCGTGGCTTGTTTGCTTGGTTAAGAACTGTGAGCCAAGCTGAACGCCTTTACCATAATACTTGCCTGCACTTGTCTGCTCATTATCTTTGAATGATGAACCACTATACACCTGGGCACTAATTTGATTTGATTCAATTTTTTTTGTTACGATGTTAATAGCGCCGGTTAGCGCATTAATGCCGAAAATTCTGGATGCTGGTCCTCGAATGATTTCGATACGTTCGATGGCCTCCAGCGGAACCGGAAGGTTCATATTGTGATGGGCACTCTGTGGATCGGTGATTTTAACACCATTGAGTAGGATCGCTGTCTGTTCAAAAGAGCCTCCGTCGATACTTATATCTGCCTGCGAACCGAATGGTCCACGTTGGCGAATATCAACTCCTGGGATATTGCTAAGCAATTCGTTGATTGATCGATTTGGTAGTCTCTGTATATCTTCCTGCGTCAATATTTGGATGTTCTTGCTTTGTTTTGAAAAAGGGATCTGTAAGCGATTTTGATTAATGATGACTTCACCCAAAGCGGTTGTGTCTTTAATCTGCGCAGTCGCAGCTCCAATACTCAGTACTAATGCAAGTTTTGTTAACGTAATATTCTTATTCAACATGCTTTCCTAGATTTTACGCTGCAAAAGTAGCTTAGCAGATTAAAAAACAAATAGTCCGGTGTGAATAATATTGGTAGTCCGGATGATGTTTTATAGCCTTCTTACATCCATTCTTCTCGACCGATACGCTTTTTCCCTGTTATATCGATGTGATCTTGCTTGTTGGTGCTTTTTATTTTTTCGATGTTGGTCAAATCGGGTTGGCCAGATTCGAGCCAGGCGGAATACCAATAGGAGGCAACACGTAAGATGGTTTTTTGCATTCTCCTTTCTACCATACCGTTCATGGCTTCATGATAGGCTCTGGCATAATTATCAGAGTAGGTCCATACCAATTGATTGTTTCGTTCAATAAATGATTTTTTTTGAGATGCCTTAAATTGACTATCGAGACCAGCTTCAATCGTTAAGACAGAATCCACAAGGCGATTACTTTCGTAAACAATAACCCAGGCCTCTTGTAGAGGATCTTTGATATAGCTCGCTTTTCCGACGCGAAGGTTGTATTTTTCGGAAAACATTTCCGGTAAGCGGCTTTCCCAGAATGCATGTATGCCTAGTTGATTGGTGAGCTGTCCATTGTAATTTTTAGTCGTATGCAATGGAACATGGGCGTCTGCAATATAATGACCCAGTTCTGCTGAGTGTTTGATGATCCGTTTATAATCTTTTGCTTGAAAGGCCTTAACAAGCTTTTGATAGGTAAGGTTGATTTGCCAGGGTACTATACCATTTTTTAACAATTGACTTTCTTGAAATCTTTCTTTGGCTTGTGACCAATGTAGGGGTATGGTGTCAATTGTACTTTCCTTAAGGTAGTCCTCCATATCGATAAAATGTCTCGGGCCTTCAGCGCTATCTGTGAAGCAACGTTTGTCTGGATCGACCGCTTTTTCGGTAATAAGGTCGATATTGGATTTATAAAATTTTGCCAACTTTGCTGGTAGGGCGAAAACGGCATAATGATTAATTTTTTTATGCGCAAAAAATCCCCACGATGTTAAAATTAGCATGGCGACTATGCAAAGCATCTGATAAAATAGAGACTTCATGGGGTATCAAACTGGCTATTAATTAATTGTTGATATTAAATATACATAAAGGAAAATTAAAAATGGATTAACTGTATTTTTTATTGATGTTAATTTATATTTTCTTAACATAACTAAACAATAAAATAATATTGATACTCGTTAAAATTGATTAATTTGCCGACACAAAATGCAGTCGTTATGAAGATATTGTATGCCGTACAAGGGACAGGAAACGGACATCTGAGCCGTGCAATGGATATTGTCCCCTGTCTGAGGGAGTTAGGGGAAGTTGATGTTTTGGTTAGTGGAATTCAAGCGGATCTATCATTACCTTTTGAAGTGAAATACCGTTATCATGGGCTGAGTTTTATCTTCGGTAAATCCGGCGGGGTAGACCTGTGGAAAACTTTTATGAGTTCGACGATCCGCAAATTTACGAATGAAATTAAGAGCTTGCCCATCGAAAACTATGATTTGGTGATCAATGATTTTGAACCGATCTCTGCTTGGGCTTGTCATTCAAAAGATTTAGAATGCATTGGCTTGAGCCATCAGATCGCTGCCTTAGACCCATCGAGCCCCAAACCAGAAGATAGTGACATGTTGGGCAAATTTATCATGAAAAATTATGCTCCGTCTACCCATTCCTATGGTTTCCATTTCAAGCGGTACGCCAAGAACATTTATCCACCGGTTATCCGTAATGCTGTTCGTGAATTAAATGTCACCGATCAGGGACATTACACGGTTTACCTCCCCGCATATGACGATGCGCATCTTTTAAAGCATTTGATGAAGTTTCCGGACGTGAAATGGGATGTCTTTAGTAAACACAATTCAAAGGCATTTGACATGAAAAATGTAACGATAAGGCCGATCAATAACCAATCTTTTATTGATAGTATGGCATCTTCTTCTGGAGTTTTATGTGGGGCGGGTTTTGAAACACCGGCAGAAGCGTTATATTTGAAAAAGAAACTGTTAGTTATCCCAATGAAAAACCAGTATGAGCAGCATTTGAATGCAGCGTCATTGGAAGAGATGGGAGTGCCTGTAATTTCGAGTTTAAAACAGAAGAACATGCTGGCGATAGAAGCCTGGCTCAACAGTAAATCTAGGGTTGACGTTGATTACCCTAATATCACGCAAGAAATTATAAATGAAATCGTGCAGAAGCACCGTTAAACACACATGAAGTATATCGCATTAGCCCTATTATCCTTGACGACGGTCACAGGATTTGCTCAACAAAAAAAAACGAACACGACGGCAAAGAAGAAGGTCGTCGCAACTAAACCAAGTGCAACAAATCAACTGAAAACGAAGGCCGATTCTGTGTCTTATGCATTTGGTGCCGATATCGGAAATTCCCTAAAGTCTATTGAGATCGATTATTTGAAGTCAGATGTCATTGCAAAAGCAATTTCGGATGTTCTGAAAGGAGAGAAGTCTCTATTGGAAGAGGGGCAAGGAAGAGCTGTTATCCAACAGGCGATCATGGACGTTCGTGCTAAAAAAGAGGCTGCTAGCCGTGCTGAAGAAGATAAATTTTTTGCCGAAAATGCAAAGGTTGCTGGGATGAAATCTACAGCTGAGGGGATTCAATATCTTGTTCTAAGTCAAACCGAAGGGCCAAAACCAAAAAGTGACGATGAGGTAACAGTGCATTATAAAGGTACCTTATTGAATGGAAAGCAATTTGATAGCTCATATGACCGTAAGGAGCCATTGAAACTATCCTTGGGTCAGGTGATCAAAGGTTGGCAGATTGGAATCCCGTTAATGTCCAAGGGGGCAAAGTATAAATTTTTTATACCAAGCAGATTAGCGTATGGCGAACGGGCAACAGGTGAAATTCCGGCAAACAGCACATTGGTGTTTGAGGTAGAATTGCTTGATATTGGTGCAGATGGAACAACGTAAATTAGGTAATACAAGCTTAATCGTTTCGGAAATAGGTTTGGGCTGTATGTCGCTAAAAAGCAATCAGTCCAAACAATCGAAAGATATTATCCAAAAAGCTTACGAGAAAGGGATCACTTTCTTCGATACGGCTGATCTCTACGATAAGGGTCTAAATGAGATGATCGTTGGGGAAAGTGTGCAAAGCTTTCGCAAACATATTGTGTTGGCGTCGAAAGTTGGTAACCTTTGGCGTGCAGATGGATCAGGTTGGGATTGGAAGGCTTCAAAGGACTATATTATCAAGGCTGTGGAAGGTTCCTTGTCACGTTTAAAAACGGACTACATCGACCTCTATCAGTTACATGGTGGTACGATAGAAGATCCGATAGAGGAGATTGTTGAAGCGTTTGAGTTGTTGAAGAAACAAGGGAAAATCCGTGCTTATGGTCTTTCATCAATTCGCCCAAATGTTATTAAGGCATTTTTATCCAAATCTGATATGGCCTCAGTTATGATGCAATACAGCTTATTGGATAGAAGACCTGAAGAAGAAATCAGTAGCTTATTGGAAGAACGGGGGGTAAGTATCGTCGTACGCGGCGTATTAGCCAAAGGTGTTCTCATTAACAAACCTATTGAACCTTTCTTGCAGTATAGTTCGGGAGAGGTGGCCCATATCGTGAGAAACTTGGCAAATCTTTCCAAACGTATCGGAAAAGACAATATGATTGTCGCACTTTCTTATGTGCTTTCTAACGCAGCTGTTGCTACAGCACTCGTTGGTGTGAGTACCAAATTGCAATTGGATGAATTGATCAGAGCAAAAGAGCAGATGATCAAATTCAGTGATTCGGATAAGCAGGTTCTATTGGAAGGTGTCCGGTCGTTATACTATACCGAACACCGGTAAGCTTTACTATTTATTGAAAAATAGTCTTAATATTTTAGCGAGGTCTTCTTTTGTATCCACAGCGACAGTTTCATGCGTTGTAATTGCCGTTTGAATGGCGTACCCGTTTTCTAACCAGCGCAGCTGTTCCAATGCTTCTGCTTCTTCTAGCATAGAAATAGGAAGTTGTGTCAGGGCTTTTAATGTATCTACCTGGTAGGCATATATTCCGATATGTTTATAGAATGTTTGCTTGTGTAGCCATTGGTCTTTTTCCACAGCTCTTAAAAAAGGAATGGTCTGCCGACTGAAGTAGATGGCTTCTCCTTTGGTGTTTCGGACAACTTTGGGTATGTTTACATTAAATAGTTCCTCTTCTGCTGTAATTTCCTTGACCAAGGTCGCAATCTGCGTAGTGGTATCTTCAAAACAACTTGCTAAAAGATCAATTTGTGCGGGGTCGATAAAGGGTTCGTCACCCTGTATATTGATGGCAACATCATAGCCTCCTATATTCGTTATGACTTCGGCGCAACGATCTGTTCCCGATTGGTGATGTGCTGCGGTCATGACGACTTCGCCACCAAAAGAGCATACAGTCTGTGCGATGCGTTGGTCGTCAGTAGCAACAACAACCTCGTTTAATTTTGTTGATTTTTTGACCTGTTCGTAGACACGCTGGATCATCGTTTTTCCTTCGATGTCGATTAGCGGTTTTCCAGGGAATCTACTCGATGCATATCGGGCAGGAATAATACCTAAAAATTTCATTTTTTATTTTTTATCATTGGCTGAGGAAATGCGCGTTTATCAAAAAGCCTGTAAAATCAATTGACTTACAGGCTTTTTGATGTCGCAATTATTCGAACAATCCAAATAATTCGGCTTCGATCTTTTGAATGATATTTCCGAGGTCCTCTGGGTTTGTGGTAAAATCGAGATTGTCTTTGTCGAGAATCATGACCTTACCGTCTTTGTAATTATTGATCCATTTATCGTATTTATCGTTTAGCTTTGACAAATAATCCAAACGAATTGCAGACTCATAATCACGGCCCCTTTTTTGGATATTATTCACCAGGGTAGGGACAGAGGCTTTGAGGTATATCAATAAATCCGGCGGTTTGATATAGTGGATGATGCTTTGAAAAATATTACTATAGTTTTCAAAATCACGTGCGCTCATTAAGCCCATATCATACAAGTTTTCGGCAAAGATATAAGCATCTTCATAAATGGTACGGTCCTGAATCATATCAATGCCGGTTTCCTGCAATTTTACAATATGTCTAAAGCGACTGTTGAGGAAAAAAATCTGAAGATTGAAAGCCCAGCGTTTCATGTCCGAATAAAAATCTTCCAGATAAGGGTTGTTGTCTACAGCTTCAAACTGAGGTTCAAATTTAAAGTGACTGGCCAACATTTCGGTTAATGTTGTTTTGCCGGCACCTATATTTCCAACGATAGCTATGTGCATATTATTTCTAGCTTAATAAAATCTTCTAATACCAATAATCTCACGAACTTCTTTCAGGGTCTTACGTGCGGACTCGCTTGCTTTTTCAGCGCCCATTTTTGCAACTTTAGCAATGTATGCATCATCGTTTGATATTTCTTCAATACGGGAGCGGACATCGTTGGTGGCAAGGACCATATCTTCGGCCAATTGCTTTTTGAAATCACCATAACGAATTTCACATTTGTTATAGAGTTCATCAAAATGCTGTAATGTGTCTGCAGTAGATACGACCTTCATTAAGTCAAAAAGATTTTGGATCGCTTCAGGTTTAGGCTGGTTCATCTCCGTCGGGCCTGAATCCGATACTGCGCGCATCACCTTTTTACGAATTACGGTTTCACTATCCGATAGATAAATACAATCAGCTTCACCGTTAGATTTACCCATTTTTCCCTGTCCTGCAAGTCCGGGAACTTTCACCAATTTGTCAGAATAAGAGAACGCAAATGCCTCTTTAAAATAATCTACATTATATAAGCGATTGAAGCGATTACCAAAAGTCCGCGTCATCTCCAAATGTTGTTCCTGATCTTTTCCTACAGGGACTTTTGTACCATGATGAATCAAGATATCACAGGCCATCAAGACGGGGTAGGTCAACAAACCTGCGTTAACATTGTCGGGATTGCTTCTAACTTTATCTTTAAAAGCTGTAGCGCGTTCAAGCTCGCCGAGATAGGCGTTCATATTCATGTATAGATAGAGTTCCGCGACTTCTGGAACATCAGATTGAACGTAAATAGTCGATTTTTCAGGGTCTATTCCTGCTGCTAAATATTCAACAATAACTTGGCGAACCGTTCCCTGAAGCCCATGAGGAGTGGGGTGGGTCGTTAGTGAATGTAAATCCGCAATGAAAAAAAAGCAATTATATTCGTTTTGCATTTTCACAAAATTGCTCAATGCGCCGTAATAATTTCCTAAATGTAATTTTCCGGTACTTCTGATACCGCTAACAACTGTTTCCATATTGCTGCGAATTTACGCATAAATTTGACAAAGTCGAATTAAATTCGGTCGCTGCCCGCCTTTTATAGGAATTGCTTTATTTTTTCAATTTTTTAGCTTCATTCCAATAAACGTCCATTTCTGCTAAACTCATTTCCTGCAGCTGTTGCTTATTTTCAGCGGCTTTTTGTTCTAAATAGATAAACCGTTCAATGAATTTTTTGTTGGTGCGTTCTAGAGCATTTTCAGGATTGATACCAATATGCCGTGCATAATTTATTAAGGAGAATAACAGGTCGCCAAATTCCCCTTCCGCTTTTTCCTGATCCAGTGGAAGTGCTGTCTCTAGATTAAATTCAGCTTTAAATTCGGCCAGTTCTTCCTCTACTTTTTCCCATACTTGTTTCTTATCTTCCCAGTCAAAGCCGACACCGCGCACTTTATCTTGAATACGATACGCCTTCACCAATGCGGGCAGACCTTTCGGGACACCGGAAAGAACAGATGTGTTGCCTTCTTTGAGCTTGATTGTTTCCCAATTGGATTTGACCTGATCTTCTGTATCGGCATTAGTGTTACCGTAGATGTGGGGATGCCGCGTAATCAATTTATCACAGATTGCATTAAGTACGTCTACGATATTGAACTGTCCCTCTTCTTCGGCAATGCGGGCATAGAATACAAGGTGCATCAAGACGTCACCAAGTTCTTTTTTTATTTCGGGATAATCTTTTTCCAAAATGGCGTCGGTCAATTCATACATTTCCTCCATCGTCAAATGGCGAAGGGTTTCCATGGTCTGTTTCTTATCCCAAGGACATTCAATCCGTAAGGTATATAAGACATCGAGTAATCGTTGAAATGCCAATTGAGGTGTATGCTGATAAGCTGGTGCTGCTAGATTTGCCATATTTCATCGTGTTTGGTAGCACAAAAGTAGACATATGATTTTGAATAAACTATTTCAACTTGCGGAAAACAAAACCCTTTTGTCAATCGTTTTATAATAAATTATAAAAATTAGAATTTAGATCGGGTTTAGAACAATCAACTATGGAAAGAATGCATGGATACTCCTCTGCAAGTGTTGCCTTGGAAAAGTTAAACAACTTAGGTTACACAATAGACTATAATATCGAATTTGACGATTTGTTGGCTCATGCTGATGAGTATAAAATTGACTACTTATTTCGCTACGAAGGGGCATCAGATCCTGATGATGAATCAACCGTATATGGTATCAGCAAAAAATCAGGACAGAAAGGCGTTTTTGTTGCTGGCAATTTATCTTTGATTGAAGGTAAAAAGCGCGATATTCTATTGCAATTAGAGCTTAGGGAACGGGAGCGGTAGTCTTATGGAAAAAAATGGAATGGAAACCACAGAGCGGCTTGAGCAGCTTAAACTTTGGGCCCTGAAACGGGATGGTAAAGATGCGGCAGCGGAATATCATGATCTCGGGTCAGATCGTTGGTTGCAGGTGTATAGAAACGAAGCACTCAACCTCATGAAAGCAGGCGCCTACGACAAAGGGTCGAGGCTGTTTGAGTCATATGTTGAGGTTCACTACCCACATGAACTGGAAAAATTGATTGGCAAATTGGAGCGTAGTTACGACAGTTTACAGCGATTTAGCCCAGGATTGCTTGAAGATGGTTTTTATAATCTCGTGTTGGGTGATATTCCTTTGCTTATGGCAGGTACGATCGTCGTTTTGCTTCGAGCCAAAGAGTCTGATTTTCCAGCCGTTTATAATAATGATGCCGATGCCGACATGCGAAGTTCTCCAAATTGGCTTATACAGCAGTCAAACAGCGCTATTTGGGTGGATATGCACCAAACCGCATTAAATAATATTCACTACCCGGATAAAATTCTTTAGTCTGGCAAAATTTTTGTAGCCGATTGTATTAAAAAAAAGGAAAACTAACTAGGTTGTTCCTTTTTTGGATTTTTATTGAATTATAAACCCATTTTAAATTTTATTTTATGATGTTGTACATCGGCATTTTTGCTGTTATCGTTGTGGCTTGCGTGTTTTTTTCTCTTATGATGATGAAAAAGCAAAAGGAAACGGCCAAAAAATATGAAGGTGAATCCGGGATTGGCCTAGCCCCAGGTGTAAAAGATGAATTGTTAAATGATGAATTTAGCGAATTAAGAAAACAATTGAACGGCGCTCCAATCGACGCCTTTACGCAATGCGCGTATATTGCAACGGTTGGGGATAAAGTTGCTTCGGCTGCGGCGACAGCAGCGAAGACTGTTGCTTGGGCGGCTGTAGGAGTAAAGGCTCGTTACAATGAACGGGATAACGCTTCTTATCTGGTGCTTAGCAACAACGAATTGCATTACGTATTTTTTGATGAGGGGGAGGTGAGAGACCATTTGGTTTTCGATCATGAAACCTTGCTCAATGCACGAACTGCGCAGATTACAAATGCTGAAAAGGTAACGCGTATGGGCTCCGTTATGGGCTTGAAACCTAAGAAAATGCATCTTGACCTCAATGGAAATGGGCTCGATATCATGTATTATGGCACTGTTCAGCGTATGCCGCATGGTATTATTTCTCCAGGTACAGGTATGTTTGAAACGCAAGCCAAGCTCCAATTGATGGGGCGTTTGTTTTTGGATAGATTATATAAAAAATATCCGCAGCTAGAGAACTAATCCGCCGAGAAATGTCATTTTAGTTTCGTTTTAAATGAAGTAAATGTCCGCTTCTACTTGATTCCGCGTTGCTTTTAGTAAATTGTATTTATCATAAAATTTATAACTTATGAAAATTTTAGCAGATAAAGTAGCTTTGGTAACGGGGGCTGGTTCGGGGATCGGACTGGCTGTTGCACTGGCTTACGGTAAAGAAGGAGCAAAGGTCGTTGTCTCAGATATCAATGAGCAAGCGGGCCAGGAAACATTAAAACAAATTGAATCTCTGGGAGGAGAGGCCGCGTTCTTTAAAGCAGATAGCTCATCTCCGACTGACAATGAGGCGTTGGTAGCTTTTGCAGTCAAAACATTTGGTCGGCTCGATATCGCCTGTAACAACGCGGGTATTGGGGGAGAGGCTGCCCTAACTGGAGAGTATAGTCTAGATGGCTGGAAAAAAGTCATCGATATTAATTTCAATGGCGTATTTTATGGCTGTAAATATCAGCTGGAGGCGATGGAAAAAAATGGAGGCGGAGTTATTGTGAATATGGCTTCCATTCACGGTACTGTTGCTGCTCCAATGTCAAGTGCCTATACTGCAGCCAAACATGCTGTTGTGGGATTGACAAAGAACATTGGTGCAGAATATGGTCAAAAAAATATTCGTTGCAATGCGGTCGGACCCGGCTACATTGATACCCCGTTATTGGCGAAGTTGGATAAAGAGCATATCAATGCATTAATCGGTAAACACCCTATTGGACGTTTGGGAAAGGCCGAAGAAGTCGCTGAACTGGTTCTTTTCCTAAGTTCGGATAAATCCTCCTTTATGACAGGAGGGTACTATTTAGTTGATGGTGGATATACCGCTGTTTAACAGAGGTCGTTTAATAAAAACGGGGATCCAAAGCTGGATCCCCGTTTTTATTATAATTGAGTTGACGATGGTTGGCAGCAGGTCCATATCATCCATTTATTTAACAGTTAAGTTTTCTTGCTTGAGGACCTGCTGAAAAGCGGGTCTTGTTGCATCATCATCGCCTGCTTCGGCTTTTAGTTTAGTCAGCTTTTTCTTCAACCGGGCAATTTCTTTGACATATTTTTTGTCTAGAATGGCGTTGTGTGTTTCCATGGGGTCCTGATGTAGATCATAGAATTCCCAGGCTGGTGCTGTTGTTTTGGAGTCACTACCTGTCATTTCTAAGGGCTGTCCGTAAAAATAAATCAGTTTGTAACGTTCATCACGGACTCCCAGGTGGGCAGGGCGTATTGGTGCATGTTGCCAGTAACGGTAATATAGGGCAGAACGCCATGCTTTGGATGTATTTCCTTTGAGGTTATTCCGGAAGCTTTCGCCTTGGATGTAAGCGGGTTTTTTGATGCCGGCATAGTCTGCAAATAGCGCAGCGAAATCGATATTTAGAATCATGTCGTCTAATCGACTACCTGCTTTGATTTCTTTGGGGTAGCTGATCACAAAAGGCATGCGCAGTGATTCTTCGTACATGAGACGTTTATCCATGAAATTGTGTTCTCCCAAGAAGTAACCTTGATCGGAAGCCAGGATCACAACGGTATTTTCGTCCAAATTTGCGGTTTTAAGGTAATGCATAATTTTTCCCAGATTATCATCGATCCCAGCGACGCAACGGAGATAATCTTTGATGAACTTTTGGTAGATCTTTTTGCGGGCTTCCAAAGGGGCCATTCCTTTTGTTGAAAACGGAAGCTCAGGATAAGATGTCCAAAAGGGGCCTACCGAAGCTTGCTCATAGCGGCGGCCAAGCTCTTCCAAGGGTTGACCTTCAAAAGAGCGTCCAGTCGTGGTTGCTCCTGAGTCCAAAAATGTAGGAGGATAAGGAAACTCCACATCTTTGTAGTAATCTTTGAATCGCTCAGCAAAATCAAAGGGTTCATGGGTCGCCTTGTAATGACACATTAAAAAGAAGGGTTTGTCTGGGTCGCGTGATTTTAACCAGTCCAGACTCATCGTTGTGGTGATATCATCTACATAGCCTTCGTAAGGTGTGCCAGCCTCTTCCTTATCATTCCAATTGTCTTTAGAGAGGTAAGTCGGGTTATGATAAACACCGTGTCCAGGTAGAACTTTAAAATCGTCAAATCCACTTGGTCTCTTTTTTAGGTGCCATTTTCCAAAAACAGCAGTTTGGTAGCCTGCATGGTGCAGATCCTTAGCGATGTTTTCCTTATCGGGATCCAAAGCATCTTCAAGTGTGTAAACTTGGTTTTTATTACTGTACTGTCCTGTCAGTATGGTTGCACGGCTAGGGGTGCAAATGGAATTTGTACAGAAGGTATTATTGAGCACCGCCCCTTGACTGGCTAATTTTTCAATATTCGGATTTTTGATAAAATCTTTTAAAATACCACCGTATACGCCCCATGCCTGGGCCGTGAAATCGTCCGTCAGGATAAAGACGATATTGGGGCGTTGTGTTGCGTTGTTCTTTTTCTGTGCTTGTGAAAAAATGGGCAAGAGGCCGCAGAGGAGCAATACTAATTTTTTATTCATGTGAATTCAGCGATATATGAGTCGACGAATTGAGTATACCGGATTACGATAATTGCTATAATCGTTCGTCTTGGTCTAGTTCTGTCTATTTGATTGTAGACAAATCTACTCTTTATAGACTACTATATCGCGAATAAACTGTAATAAATATGTTAGTCATCGACACCTTTTCCATCGAGAATATGCTGGTAGTATTTTTCGATTCTTGCCTCGCGAGTTTTCACTTGTTTTGCCTGGTTAAAGTAGAATAGATACCCTTTTTGCCGACCAGGCGTAAGTGATTGAAAGGCTTTTTGGAGCAAAGGGTCTTCCAGTAAGGCGCGCTTAAATTCTTCTGGTACAGGGTAATCAGTAGCTTTTCGCATGTCCACTTTCTTACCTGATTTTTCAATTTCGATGGCTTCCTGAATATATGCCGATATCACCTCTCGTAATGATTCAATCTGTTCAACAGTGGTGAATCTAAGCTGTCTGGCCGATTGAACATTTTCGGTTTGCTGGATCAATATATTTTTGGGATCTTTTAATAATGCACCTTTGTGGAATAGCAGTGCACAGTATTCTTTAAACCCGTGTATCAATACGACATTTTTACCTTCAAATGTATAACAAGGGTGCATCCATTTATAATCCTCTTGCAGTGTTTTATTGCCACGGACAATTTCTCTCAACAGATTGAATTCTTCATTCCATCTTGTCGCATTTTCAAAAAAATGTTCAATTTTTGGATTCATCATGTAGTGCTTTAGGTAAGTTTGGAAAGAATTTCTTGTAATCTGTTGTGCGCCATATTGATTCCTTGCGCAAAAGGCATCTGTAGCAGCTGGTTTCTAAACGCGACCGACTGAAATATAATATGGATGTGAAGCCTGCTACGTTCTGCACCTATTTTTTCAAATGTTAAATATTCCAATTGTACGGGAAATGTACTGTTTTCCATTTCAAACGTCCGTGTGATACGTTGATTGGGCAGGAATTCGTGTATCGTTCCATTTGCTTTGAACATGACCTGGCCATTATGGGAAGTTTCAAACGCATAGGAGCCATGCGTTTTATTTTCCAATTTTAGGACTTTGGTTCCCATCCACTGTTCAAAAATTTCGGGATCCTCGTATGCTTTGAAGAGCAGTTCAACAGGTAAATCGAACTCTCTTGTAATGACAATCTCCTGTTTATTATCCTCAGCCTGTACGTTGGTTTTTACCTCCATATTATTTGTTCTTGTAGTTTTGCATAATAGCTTCCAATTTATTGAATCTGTCATCCCACATTTGACGAAAAGGTTCGATGAAATCTGCAATTTCTTTCATCTTCGTTGGGTTGAGTTGATAGTATATCTCACGTCCATTTTGTTGAGACTTTAATAACTCACATGTTGTCAATATTTGTAAATGTTTTGAAACTGTCGGTCTTGCGGTGTTGAAGTTGGCTGCAATTGCACCTGCAGTCATGGCTTGTGAGGCCAAAAGAAGTAAGATCGCTCTTCTTGTTGGATCTGCTATAGCTTGGAAAACATCTCGTCTTAAGTTCATTTTGAAGTCATTTGACTACGAATATACATGTAGTTATTTAGCTACGCAAATATTTTTTACATTTCTGTAGAGAAAATCGGTTGGCAGAAAAGGAGATGACGAATAAAAATTCTTTCCTGGCGGATTTAAAATGAAAACAATCGAGAATTAAACCTACTGATCAATGTTTGGCGAATAATGCTAAATTAGGGTAATTAATTATAACAAGATGAAAACACAGTTATCGTACTTAAAAAAATTGAGCGTATTGGGGACGAAAACTTTAGTCAAATATTATTTGCTGGCTATTGTTTCGACTTTACTTTATTTGGTGGTTGGTAGTTTACAATTTAATGCTAGTCATGAAGCTTTCTTTTCGACAGTCAGTCCTGTACAAGCCGTGGCTAAATTCCTTTGGTTGATTGGATTGATCCTGCTACCTGTATTACTTTTTATTTTCAGCAACAAATATGTGTTTTCGAAGATTGCAAGTCTTGTCGTGGAGGAAAGGCAGGATGATCTCATTCTTCCGGCATTTGACAAAGTACTCTTAATTTTTCAATCAAATCAGCCCGATGTAATACAAAATGTCGCTGATTATTCGTTTGCGAAACTTAAACTGATTAATGACGTAAAAAATACCAAAATTGAGAGCCCTTGGGTGCGACGCATTGTCATTTTTGGTCTGAACAAAGTGAAGTTTGATTCTTTGGATTTGGACAATAACACTAGCTTCTATGCTATTATAAGGTCAAAGTTTATTGGTGTACTCGAAATATTGACCACAGCAAGTAGTAAGCCATTTTGGACATGTATTCTTGTCCAATGGCTTATGCTACTTTTTGTTTGGCTGACCAACTAAATGCGTTGATCACTGCAAGCAAGCAAGCAAGCAAGCATCCGGCTGCTGCAGGTATTTGTCTATTGGTTAAGTTTTCTTTAAGTCTTTGCGCTGAAATGTCAGATTATCACGACGGTATAGATTTTATTTTGTATTTTAACTTTAAGAATAAAACCATGGAGTTATAAATGAATGTTATGATGAAAAAGATTTTTTTTACAGTTGTTGGGCTTTTGGTTGCATCGTTTGTTTTCGCCCAAATGCCACAGGTAAAGGTTGAAGAGGGGGTGCTAGAAGGGATTATCTTGTCAAGCGGGGTCGAGTCCTTCCGAGGGATCCCCTTTGCAAAACCCCCAGTAGGCGATCTAAGATGGAAAGAACCGCAAGCTGCTGAACACTGGTCTGGTATCCGTAAAGCAGATCATTTTGGTTATTCTCCGATGCAGAAACCGATCTATGGGGATATGCGATTTCGGTCGCCGGGGATCAGTGAAGACTGTCTATACCTGAATGTATGGCGTCCAAAGAGTCTTCATTCAGGCAAACTTCCTGTTTTAGTTTATTTTTACGGCGGGGGTTTCAATGCTGGTGATGGATCTGAAAATCGTTATGATGGTGAAAGTTTTGCCAAAGAAGGTCTTATTGTCGTTACTGTCAACTATCGTCTTGGTATCTTTGGTTTCTTTGCGCATCCAGCATTAACGGAGGAATCACCGAAACATGCTTCAGGAAATTATGGACTGCTGGATCAGCATGCAGCTTTGGTTTGGGTCAAAAAAAATATAGCTGCATTCGGCGGTGATCCCGATGCGGTCACCATCGGTGGCGAGTCGGCAGGAAGTATGTCTGTTTCCGCTCAAATGACTAGTCCGCTATCCAAGGGGTTGTTTACGCGTGCTATCGGTCAGAGCGGAAGTGTCTTTAACTTACGGTATGGTACAGCCTCTATTACTGAGCAGGAACAACAGGGTGTTGCATTTGCATCGCGGGTAAATGCAACAGGTCTTGATCAACTGCGTGAAATTCCTGCGGCCGAACTTCTAGATAAAGCCAGCGAGCCAGGAGCCTTCACTACCCGTTTGATTGTTGATGGCTATTTTTTGCCGCGATCTCCATTGGCTATTTTTGAAGCCGGGGAGCAATCTAAGGTTCCCTTGCTTGCCGGTTGGACTTCCACGGAAGCTCCGTATATGGCTTACATGGGTAAATCTTACCCATCTCCGGAGAATTATGAGAAGTTGGTAAGAGCACAGTTTGGTGTTAAAGCTGAAGAAGTGCTCAAGGAGTATCCAGGGAAGACCGAGGCAGAAGTCATTGAATCGGCAACTGCATTAGCTAGCGATAATTTTATTGCGTATAGTACTTGGAAATGGCTTGACCTGCAACGAAAGAATAGCGGTAACCCAGTCTTCGTTTATATATTCGGTAAACCGCGGCCACCCATGCAACCGGCATATCGTGATGCACAAACCGGGCTTGCCGGAGGAATTAGCAAGAAATCTACACAAGAAGACAAGGAAAAAAGCCCACAGCCCCTACCGGGAGCTTTCCATGCCAGTGATATCGAATATTTATTGGGAAATCTGCAGAGTAATGATGTTTTTGCCTGGACAGAAGATGATTACAAGGTTTCGAAACTTGGTCAGCAGTACTTTGTTAATTTTATCAAGACGGGTGATCCAAATGGAAAAGGACTTCCAGCCTGGCCGAAAACAACAGCAAAAGATCAGCGAATGAATATCTTGAATTTGAATACCGAGGTGAAAGCTTCTGCTGAAGAATTTCGGAACAGGTATCTTTTTCTGGATAAAATGTTTGTCGACCGTGAATATAAATCCAGATAGTTGCCTTCTTTATTTACGGTCAAATAAAAACCATTTATCGCTAAGGGCTGTTATCAGAGAGACTTTTTATAAAAGCGGATGGATGATATTGTACTGTGCAGGAAAATCCTAGGTCGTGAACAGATTTATTAAGAATCGTCTGTTGAATAGCGGGGGCAACCAATGTAGGAGACCGAAGCATGATTTGTAACGTTGATTTTTTGTAAATGAAACTCATATAGAACAAACTTGGATATATGGTAATACACCCTGATGTGATTATTATAGGTGGCGGCTTGGCTGGACTTACAAGTGCATTGCATCTGTCTAAACAAGGATTCAACGTGACGTTAATCGAAAAACATGATTTTCCTCGTCATAAGGTTTGCGGCGAATATGTTTCGAACGAAGTCTTGCCCTATCTGCATTGGCTACAAGTGGATGTCGAATCGCTCTGTCCAACACATATTCGGGAGCTTGAATTCACGACAGAAGGTGGGCAGATGAATAGGGTCAGGTTACCCTTGGGTGGAATTGGCATCAGTCGTTACGCGTTGGATGATCTGTTATATCAGCGAGCAAAAGGGGCGGGTTGTACAATTGTTATTGCGACCGTCACAGGCGTATCCTTTAGCAATGATACATTTGCTGTTTCATTTCAAGATCAGGTATTAAGATCAAAAATTGTACTGGGCGCATATGGAAAACGCAGCAATGTGGATCAGCTCTTATCCCGCGATTTTATAACAAAAACCTCTCCGTGGATGGCTGTTAAAGCACACTATTCGGGCGATTTTCCGAATGACCTTATTGCCTTGCATCATTTTGAAGGCGGTTATTGTGGTATTTCTAAGGTCGAAGATGACCAGATAAATTTATGTTATCTGGCCGATGTAAAAACGTTCAAGAGGTATAAAAATATAGGTGATTATCAAAAGTATGTGTTGTCTAAAAATAGGCATCTTCAGTGTTTTTTTGAAAAGAGTAGACTACTTTTTGACAAGCCGCTTGCAATAAGTCAATTTTCATTTGATCAGAAATCAGCGGTAGAAAACCATATGCTTATGATTGGTGATACGGCCGGTCTTATTCATCCATTCTGTGGAAATGGGATGGCGATGGCGATACATAGTGCAAAAATGGCTTCCGAGCTTATTGTGGACTATTTCCATGGTCATATCGATTCGCGCCAGCAATTGGAACAGTCCTATATGAATCAATGGAATCGAACCTTTAAAAGACGGCTCTTATTCGGACGACTTCTGTCGGGTGTACTGCGTTATAAAATAGGTACCGCGGTTCTAATGAAGGCTACGATATTTTTTCCAAAAATCTTAAGTTGGATGATAAAACAAACTCATGGAAATGCAAGCTCAATAAAATGGGGATAGACACAAGATATAGAACATCGCAGAATGAGATCATGGACGATTTTCGGCTGGAGGGCGACGAACTTCGCGTCACGCTGGATCGAATTGCAAAGATTAATCGTTTTCTAGGCGGAAATAGCATTACGTTGAATGGTGTGAAAACATTGCTTTCAACCGGCTACAAGAATGAAACAATAACCATTGTGGATATCGGTTGTGGTAATGGGGACATGCTTCGCATGTTAAGCGATTATGGCAATAGACATCATATTAAGCTTTCATTGCTCGGGATTGATGCTAATCCGTATACAATAAATTGTGCAAGGGATCTGTCGAAAGATTATACCAATATATCCTATTTGTGTGCAGATATCTTTGAAGCGAATTTTGAAGATGTCAAGTATGACATTGTTCTGTGTACGCTTACTTTACATCATTTCGACGATGAAGCGATTTTTCGTTTGCTAGATAGCCTGGTCAACGTATCAAAATTGGGGGTCGTCATAAACGATTTACAAAGGAGTAAAATGGCTTACCGGCTTTTTCAAACTATTGCTGTTGTTTTTAGGTTAAATAGAATGACAAAAGTGGATGGACTTGTTTCCATACTGCGCGGGTTTAAAAAGATTGAGCTTGTACAATTCGCAAAGGGATTACGGTTAGAACATTACACCATCCAATGGAAATGGGCCTTTCGTTACCAGTGGATAATTTTCAATATATGAATGTTAAAATAATAAATGTTGCCAAGCAACTCCCTAAATACTCTTGTACTACCGTTGATATTCTTCCGCTATTGGATATTTGGCTTCATGGACAGGAACCTCGTTTTATTAAGAAAATCAAGAAACTTTTCGAAGGTGCCGCCGTGGACAGGCGCTATGCGATTATGGATCCGATCGAAGTCTTCACGGCGACATCTTTTGAAGAAAAAAACAATGTGTATTGCCGGGAGGCGATAGCCCTAGGGGAGCAAGCACTTCGTCAGGCCCTTGAACAAACGGGCTGGGATCCCCAGTCTCTGGATTATATCATTACAGTCAGTTGCACTGGAATTATGATCCCCTCTCTAGACGCGTATCTTATTAATAGGATGAAACTCCGACAGGATATTGTGCGGTTACCAGTTACCGAAATGGGTTGCGTTGCCGGTGTTTCAGGTATTATTTATGCTAAAAATTTTCTTCAGGCAAACCCAGGTAAACGTGCTGCGGTTATTGCCGTCGAAGCGCCAACAGCGACTTTTCAGCTGGAAGATTTATCGATGTCGAATATGGTCAGTGCCGCCATTTTCGGCGATGGTGCAGCTTGCTGTCTGCTTTCATCCTGTGAGGAAGATTGCGGACCTGTAATTCTTGATCAGGAGATGTATCATTTTTATGATGCGGAGGACATTATGGGGTTTAAATTGACCAACACTGGTATGCAGATGATACTGGATGTGGATGTGCCCAATGTGATTGCGTCCCATTTTGATGCAGTTATACATCCATTCCTGAAAAAGAACCAGCTGGAAATTAAAGATATTAATTACATGATTTTTCATCCGGGCGGGAAAAAGATCGTAGCCACAATCGAGGAGATTTTTGCTGAATTTGATAAAGATATTGAAGATACTAAGGCTATACTAGCGGACTATGGTAATATGTCGAGCGCCACGGTACTCTACGTCCTTGAACGTATTATGAAACGTAAGCCTCAAGCCGGTGAATTGGGGCTGATGCTGAGTTTCGGTCCGGGATTTTCAGCACAGCGGGTTTTATTACAGTGGTAACTTACTCATTTTGAACAATGGAATTGAATGCTATACTAGCGAAATTGCCCTACAGAGCCCCATTTTTATTTGTCGATGAGTTGATTCATGTCGATGACGAAGGTGTTGCAGGTACCTATACTTTTGATGAAGATCTGGACTTTTATCGCGGCCATTTTTATGAAAGAGCGATTACCCCGGGAGTTATTCTGATCGAAACGATGGCTCAAATAGGTCTGGCCTGTTTGGGAATCTTTCTGCTTAATAAAGACTTAATGCAAGGCTCGTCTATTGCGTTGACTTCTACTGAAATACAGTTTTTAAAACCAGTATATCCAAAGGAGAAAGTCACCGTGTTTTCAAAAAAAATATATTTTAGGTTTGGCAAACTAAAGTGTGCCGTTACGATGAAGAATGAAGCCGGACAGGAAGTTTGTAAAGGGATATTGGCAGGCATGATGACGGAGGATTTATGAAGAGAGTTGTGATTACTGGACTAGGAGTCGTTGCGCCCAATGGAGTGGGGGTGTCTGCCTTTACTCAGGCCATCAAAGGTGGCGTTTCGGGTATTAGACATGATGAACAGCTGGAAAAACTACAGTTTTCCTGCCAGATTGCTGGAATGCCGCAAATATCAGATGATCTTAAAAGGCAATATTTCACTGAACTTGAGCTTAGAGGTTTTAATAGTACAGGCATCTTGTACGGAGTCATTGCTGGAATGGAGGCCTGGACAAATGCAGGTCTTCCTATTGCCGTAAATCCGGCCCCCGATTGGGATAGCGGAACAGTCTTTGGTTCAGGTACATCAGGTATTGATAAGTTTCGCGAGAGTATTTATAAAATTGATGAGCTACAAACCCGCAGACTAGGTAGTACAGTTGTGGCGCAAACAATGAACAGTGGTGTCAGTGCATATTTAGGTGGGAAACTAGGCCTCGGAAATCAGGTGACCACCAATTCCTCGGCCTGTGCTACTGGGACTGAAGCAATTCTAATGGCATATGACCGGATTCGGTCCGGAAGAGCAAAACGCATGCTGGCAGGCAGTACTGGAGATAGTGGGCCTTATATTTGGGGCGGTTTTGATGCACTACGTGTCTGTAGTTCGCAATATAATGACCGCCCTGCGGAAGGGTCGCGCCCAATGAGTGCAACAGCCGCAGGGTTCGTCCCGGGTAGTGGGGCTGGAGCCCTATTACTGGAAGATTTGGAAAGTGCCTTAGCACGCAATGCCGTTATATATGGCGAGTTATTGGGCGGCCAAGTAAACTCTGGAGGACAACGGGGAACAGGCAGTATGACAGCTCCAAACGCTGATGCTGTACGCCGTTGCATTCAAGAGGCCCTAAACAATTCGGGCGTCTCCAAATGGGATGTCGATGCTATAAACGGTCATCTAACGGCAACAGCCAAAGATGCTTTTGAAATAGAAAACTGGACCGAGGCACTTGGGCGTAAAGGGAAAGATTTTCCATGGATAAATTCGCTAAAAGGAATGACTGGGCATTGTCTCAGCGCGGCAGGTAGCATAGAATGCGTGGCCACAGTTTTGCAGTTATTTCATGGATTTTTATTCGGAAACAGTAATTGTACTGATTTACATCCCGAGATCGCAGCACTGATAGATCCATCAAGAGTATCAATACATCAAATTGATGTCAAACCCCAAATTATAGCCAAGGCAAGTTTCGGGTTTGGAGATGTAAATGCCTGTTTAATATTTAAAAAATTTGATAACTAAATTTATGAAGAGAGAAGAATTGATCGGTGCTTTAAAACCAATTATAGCACCCTACACAACAAACGAAGAAGCTTTCGGAAAGCTTACTGAAGAGACTGATTTTATGCGTGATCTACAAATTAATTCAGCCAATTTGGTCGATATTGTACTGGATATCGAAGATCAATTTGGGATCGTTATTGAAAATTCTGACATGGAGCGTATGCTTAATATAGGAGCCGCAGTCGAAATAATCGAAAGCAAGTTACAAGAAAAATGATTGGTAATGACATTATCGATCTGGTTCAGTCCGGAAAAGAGAGTAATTGGAGGCGTAGGGGCTTTGTTTCAAAACTATTTGATGAGCAGGAACAACTGTTGATTGTGAACAGTCCAGACCCCGAAATTGTTGTTTGGCTCTTATGGAGCATGAAAGAGGCTGCTTATAAAATATGGAATAGACAGACAGGAATCAGAAAGTACATCCCTTTGAAATTGCGGTGTTCAGTTCATGAACGATCTTCTTGCAAGGCGAGGGGAGAAGTCATCTGCGAAGGAAAAAGGTATTATACGAAGACCATCGTTTCCCCTGATTTTATACATACCATAGCAGCTGGCGAATTAGTTCATTTGGAAGATATTGTTGAAATCAAAAGAGATGGAATTATTAAAGATTCTCTCGGAGTCCCAAGCCTCGTTCTGAGGGATGGGAAGAGGCGCTTGCCTGTTTCCGTAAGTAACCATGGCCGTTTTGAGCGAATAGTTTCGATTCATAGCCTATTGACTTAATTAGACGAGTGACCATCTTATTGTACTTGGATGGATTCCTCCCGAAGCATCTGTTTGAATTTGGGATCTCGGATATAACGACTAAAGTCATGGCTTGACATTCCTGTGAAATCAGTCATCGAAAAGATGGTATAATTTTTCTTAAGTGCGTTAAAACTTTCCTCTTTATATCCCAGATCTGTTGGATTAAGTTTATTCGATAAGAATCCAAAAAACTTCTTCAACATCTTATCCGTACCATTTATGGTGATATGTATTTTCTTAACCTGGGAGCTCAGTTCCACAAATTTTTTGGTGTTAGTTGTTGTATCGGTATACTGAAATTCGGAAAGCCCTATGGCTGGCGCCAACATAATACAGGTAATCCTGTTTTTGTTTTCCAATAAAGGTTTTGCCCGCTCGATATCGACCTTATGAATGTCTTTGGCCTGAGCAGAAAAAGAACTATTGTATTCCGGATTCGAAATAGCACTCATCACCACAGATGCTCCACGACTGTGAGAGATAATGAAGACATCTTTATCGGCCATATTATTCAGTATACGTCTCAATCCAAATTCACCGGCCATCTGGCTAAAGGAGGCTGCGGAAAACCAGTTTTTTGCAGATCGAAACGGAGAGGTTGATCGTAAACCATCCCAATAAAAGCGAATAATTTCGTCGGTTTTGGGATTTGTAACGATATGATCGGCAATATATTTATATTGTTTTACAACGGATTCTTCATCGGCATTAAAGCCATGAACTAAAATGAACACACGTTTTTTTTGTGCAATGCGTTTTGACAGACGCAGCATGTTACCGCGTTCAAAAGCAAGTAACTGTTCGCGGTCGCCTCTGTCGGTGGCAATCTTCATCAGTGAATAAGGGTCTCTAGCAGCTTTATTCGAGGGGATGCCATAACTTTTCTTCCAATTATCGGGGTAGAAATTTCCATTCTGATCCACAAATGAATACCATAAATTGGGATCTACACCAGTATTGGGAGATGCCGAATCAGGAAGGTTATGAATAAGACCACACGAGGCGAACAAGGTGATAATGAGGATGAAGTAGAAAAAATATCTTTTGTTCATATGCTTTATTTCCTTCTATATCAGAATTTTATTTTCACTAGGATCCAATGGCTATCAAATTGGATGTATTTCTACAAAAATTCATTTCATGTAATATAGTCATTATTTTGGATAGCAAAAAGCAAGTCCGCATTTCGTCTGCTTATTATTTTCCTAATTTATCTGGATGAAGCTAAGGATCTATTCTTTTAATCAAATAAAGCCTATTGCGTCGACTGGTGAAAAGCTGGTAATTTAAAGCCGCATTTGAGTAGTAACCATAGTTATGAAATTGTTCCGTATCCTCAAAAGTCAGCGCTCCAATATTCTTACCATTGATTTCAATCTGAGACCAATGCCACTCCTCATCAAGATATAAATGATCTTTAAATTTTAAGGTGTCGTTTTCGACAACAAGGTGTGAGAAAAGGCAACCTTGCCAACGATCGCCTTGCTCATATTTTCTGCTGTTCAAATCCTGTCGATTGCGAATACGCCTGATTTTTTGGTAATAAACCGATTGAATATTGGCGGGGGAATGATTCGTGACCCATTCATTCTTGTCCCAGTGTCCGAAAAGGTCATTTACTGTACGCCCTCTAGACACAGTTTGCAGATTTAAATTACCATCATCCGATATATTTTCACAGAATATATGCCATTTACCGTCCATGAAATACGTTTTTTTTGAGTAGCTTTTCGAATTGCTGTGTTCGAAATCATAGATTCGCTCAGAAAGAAAATACTGTGCTTTACGATCGATATCATCTAGTTGTTGGCGTTGTTGATCCGCAGTCCAGTTGAGATCGGCATTGCGTATTTCAATGCTGTTTTTTGTGGTATCACCATCTAATGGCCAGCTACGAAAGTAATGTTTTCCTATGTTGATCAGATAGCCCTCGAAAAGAATCTCTGTATCCTTATCTTCATCCTGTGTGTAAGAATATTGATCGATCTGCTTGCCGTTTTTGTCCAATTTATAAAACATATGGATGGTTGGTTCTGCATCGTTAGCGTTTTTAGCCTTGCTCAAACTATGGATGATTAATTCGTTGTTCTTTGTCAAAAACTGATCAATAGGATTACTACTCGCCTTGAAAAGAATGATTTCATGTCGTCCAAATCTATTTTTGGTGTTATTGATATCGAGATATTGCCCGTATTTTTTCGGGAGTGTCGACGAGTGAAAGAAGTTTTGAATCCTAATATCGATATCAAAAATACCATTTGTATATATAATTGTACCGGCTATCAGCATACATCCCAGTAGATAATATTTCAAAGTACTGGTATCTTTTAACAGCAGATAGAAATAGCAAAATACCCAGCTCAGTATAAATGCAAGCGGCGAAAAAATAATATAATTCAGCTTCACATTGTTGCCTGCATCAAAAATAAAAAAACTGATGAGATAGGCTGCCATAAACACTAGGCATCCGAAAAAAGACTTTAATAAAGGACTCTTTTTAGCTTTCTCCGGATTTTGATCTGTCTGTTGCACGATGTTATAATTTAGGATAGTTTGTATACTATTTAACACTGGACTGATAAGGGCGTAATTTAATTTTTTTCTTTAAGGTTTCAAAGAGTCGATTACACATTTGATGCTAAAAGCATGCATATGGGTTCATTAATTTTTATTGGTCCTTGGGGAAACTTCCTTAACGCCACCTTTTGTTAAAATAAGGGAATTGTAAATTCCTGTTTTGTCTCTAACAAACTCGATTGTTCTGTCGTTGTCGTCTGCCCTGAAAAATTTTGTTTTAGACTCGGGAATGAGTTCAGTATCCGCATCGTTATAGTAGAGTTTGCCTGTAATTTTTAATATATGTATTTTCCCATATTCACCTGCATAGTTATCGTACAGCGTCGTATCTATTTTGGTGGGATAATGTTTATAGGGAAGCTCTACTTCTTTACCCAGCGCAATCGCAGACAGTCCATACCCGATGATATGGGCGGGGGAGCCATTGTTGGAAAGGACAGTGACAAAGAGTTTGTCCTCAGTAAATCGATTAAAAGAAGTCATTGTACCAAAGAATCCGCCATCATGTGCAATCAAATAATGTCCGTGATTGTAAAATGGATTGATGATAAATCCATAGCCCCAATTTTCAGCGCTATATGGTGTAAACATTTTTTCTTTCATCGCTGCCGATAGAATCGTTGTTCCATAGAGTGCTTTGTCCCAAATGGCTAAATCTTCAACGGTTGAATAAATGCCATCGTGGCCCAGGTTGATCTCCCAGTTGATATGGGGATTATGGATAAAACCTTCTGCATTAGGGTAATATACTTTTGCTTTTTTCGTGACGATGGAATCATTATTACTGACTCCGGTGTTACTCATGCCAGCTTTATCAAATATGTTTTTCTTTAAGAAAGAAGCGTAATGCTCACCTGAGACCTTTTCAATAATCTTTGCTAACAAATAATAACCGATATTACTATAGGCGCTTTTCGTTCCCGGTGAGCATTCGAAAGGAATTTTCTTGATGGCGGCATAAGCAGAATCGCTACTTATACTACTTAATGCGATTTCTTTGAAACCCATAGCAAGTCCTGAGGTGTGTGACAGCAACATGTGGATACTTATACTATCGGCTTTTGGATAATCGGGGAAAAACTTACTGAGTTTATCGTTTAGCGATGATCTTCCGCTGTCTACGAGCTGTAAAATAGCAGCCGCGGTAAATTGTTTTGTGACCGATGCCAACTGAAACTTCGTATCGATCGTATTTTTGATCCTCCATTCATAATCTGCTAAACCGTAGGCTTTTTTTAATAAAATCGCACCGTTTTTCGTGACAAGAACTGTTCCACTAAAATTATTTACATCGGCTTGTGCCTGCATATAGGTGGCAAGTTTGGCTGATGTTTTTTCTTGTGCCACAAGAAAAATTGGACAAAATATAAGTAACATTAAAAGCTTCATAGCGTATGGTATAAATAATTATGGAGCAATGTTACTGTTTAATAAAATAGTGTGATTGTATTTTTGTAAACCTGCTAAATAAAAATCCATTTTATTTGGTCCCGTTCAAGATCAGCTATTTTGGAAAAGAAAATTTTTGGTGTAAACCCTGTTAATTTTTTAAAATCTCTGATCATGTGGGACTGATCGAAATAATCCAGGTTATAAGACAGACCTATTTTGTTGCCATCTTCGAGGTGACTTTGAATCGCAGCTCGAAATCTAATGATTTTTTTGAATTGGGAAGGTGTTTTACAGATATGTTGATCGAATTGCTTATTTATGGTTGTTCTCGATCTTCCTGTTTTTAGCGAAAATTCTGACATCGATTGATTGAGGTTACTTGTATCTAGCATTTCGGTGATTATGTTTTCGAGCAATGCATTTTCAAATAGCCAAAATTTTGATATCCAATACTCTTCTAAGGCCTTGATTCGCTCGTCTTGGTTATCAATGGAAAGGATAGATGTCATCGCGTTTTTATAATCCAGGTGCGGATTAAAATCGGGAAATGTTCCGCTGTTATAATAGCTTAAATCATTGGGTATAAAAGCATTTATCCCAAGAGGTTTGAAGTAAGTGGTAATTTCATTTATTTTTCCCTCATAACTCACTAAAACAGGTTCATTAAAATTGCATACAAGGTTTGTTTCTATCGAATTGGACGGACAATGCTTCGTAATGACCTCATTTGGGCTTACCTTAGTTTTGGTCTGCTCACTTATCGTCACTATGGTGTAAATGCTCGGAAACGTAAAATATGCCGTCGCTTTTTCTTCGTGAGTTTTCTCAAGTACATAGAAGCATTCAATATATTTTTTTAGAAGTAAGCTCTTTGGTCTATATATTTTTATCGTCATTTATTCTTCATGTAAATAGGTGTTATTCATACATCATCTTTTTAAACTTGGATGTATTGGATAATCGATTTAAATATAGAGAACCTTTATGATAATTTTTACCGAGCTTAATTTCTTAAAACACTTATTTTTAAATTGGGGAAAAGATGAATCCGATAGCATTCAATTTTTAGTGTACTTTAGTCGTTAATTAACCGTTTAATAAAAAACCAAATGAACGATTTGAATCCAGAAGAAAATTACATCGCAATAAACAAACACTCGTGGAATAATAGAACAGATACACATCTAAAATCAGACTTTTACAATCTAGCAGGATTTTTAAAAGGGGAGACTTCGCTAAATTCAATCGAATTGGCGTTATTGGGTGATATCAGCGGAAAAAAAATATTACACCTACAATGTCATTTCGGACAGGATACAATTTCTTTGAGTAGACTTGGTGCCAAAGTTACTGGTGTTGATCTATCCGACAAGGCTATTGAAAGTGCCCGAGAAATTGCGAAAGAAACGAATGCAGATGTACAGTTTATCTGTTGTGATTTGTATGAGCTTGAGAATCATCTTGACGGACAATTTGATCTGGTCTTTACCAGCTATGGAACGATTACTTGGTTACCGGATTTAGATAAATGGGGGAAAATAATTTCACGTTTCTTGAAACCGAAAGGGAAGTTTGTTTTTGTCGAGTTTCATCCAGTTGTTTGGATGTTCGATGATAATTTTGACAAAATTGGCTATAATTATTTTAATGTTGCTCCAATTGTTGAAACCGAGCAGGGAACCTATGCCGATAAAGATGCAGCTATTTCGCAGTCCTATGTTACCTGGAATCATAGTATGAGTGAGGTCGTTGGAGCTTTACTTCATCATGGGCTAAACATTCAAGACCTGAACGAATTTGACTATTCACCTTATCCCATTTTTAAAAACATGACAGAACTAGATCCTAAAAAATTCAGAATAGCCCATTTGGGAAATAAAATTCCGATGGTCTATGCTATTGTTGCGCGTAAAAGTGAATAAATAGAATGCTGGGAATTGACCAGGTACTTATTTCTTTTTCAAATAACGATTTATCATGGGGCTAAAATCTATTTTGGATGAAGCCTGAATATGTTCTGCCAATACGGATGCGGGAAATTCATCCAATGTTTTGAAATTAATACAGCCTTTTTGAAATTTAGCCTTGGGTAATTTTAATTTTAGTTCTTCCATCAATTCGGGGTTAGTATAGATAACCAAGGAATGGAACGAAATGTAATTCTTTGCGACTGTTAGCCCGTATTTAAATACGCCCTGTTCATTAAAGCTAATTGCATTAGGGTTTGACATGAATTTTCCGAAGCTCTCAGAGACGGTATTGTCATTTTCTGTTATCGCTTTCCGGAATTGACGGATGACCTCTTGCTCCGTTTCCGAAAGTGTATTGATATACTGATCTATTTCCATAATATCGTATTGTTCTTCAGGGCTGTAGTTATTAGCTAAAAGTATCAAATTTTCTTCTATATCGATGTAGGTCAGCATAAAAAGATGCATTGATTTATTTTGGTTACATGTTGACCTGCCTTTAAAATTTTACCCCTCTTTATTTCAGATTTTACCCCCTGTGGTTGGCAAGTTATTTATAATTTAATGTTATTAATCAAATTATACAATTCGTATTCGTTGGAATAAGGAATACGTCTGCAAGAATTATAACATTTATAAACTAAAAACAGCATTATGAGAAAATTTATGATGGTGATTTCTATTGGAATCATTGGGCTATTGAGCTGCCAAAAGTCTGTTCAACTAGATTCTCCGACATCACTAAAAACAAAAGCGAAGGTAAATCTAGCAAGTATAGGTAATACTTACTATATAGATCCCAGCGGAAACGATGATAGCACAGGAACGAGCACAACTGCAGCATGGAGAACGCTGGCCAAAATTAATGCCTCGGTTTTTGGCCCTGGTGATCGTATTTTGTTCAAGAGTGGTGGCGTATGGAATGACACGTTGCATATGAAAAATTCAGGAACGGCTGAAGCTCCTATTATTATAGATAAATATGGCGGCGATGTTCGTCCGATTATCAACGGTGGTGGAAAGAGAAACGGATCAAATGCACTATACCTCAATAAGGTGTCTTATTTTGAGGTAAATAACCTCGAACTGACAAATACAATCCCAAGCGGAACAAGTTATGCTGCTACGGGGATCCGCGTGGTTGGAGGCAGTTCTGCAGGAACAGCAATTAGCAATGTCTCCGTTAGAAATTGTTATGTTCACGACGTCAATGGTGCGATCGATGGACAGACCAATTATAACAAAAGCTCTGGCGGGATTATCTTAGACGGTAAAATATACGGTGCTTTGGTACAAAGTTGCCACGTAGCCAATTGTTCCGTTGAAGGGATAAGGACCACTGGCGATAGGGCTATGGCAGCAAGATCAAAAGATATTATTATCGATAACAATTTGATTGAATATATCTACGGCGACGGAATCGTTATGTCCGGCGTGACGGGAGGAAGTAAAATCACACACAATACGGTCTATAAGGCATGTATGAACACAGGCTCTGAAAATTATGCGGGTATTTGGACAATTGGTAGCTTGAATACGCTGGTGGCTTATAATGAAGTTTACGGTATGACAGGCGGGGGCGCTAACGATGGAGTCGCGTTCGATGCCGATGGCTACGATACCAATTCAGTAACCGATGGAGATATTTTCGAATACAATTATTCGCATGATAACAACGGCGGATTTATGCTTTTTATGAACCAGTCTAAGAATATTAAAGTTCGCTATAACGTTTCTGTTAACGATATCGGTACAACACGGTTAAAAAAGCTCTTTTTGATCGAAAAAACGACATACGATTCCCGTGAGATTTATAATAATGTATTCTATATCAAAAATCCAACCGCCAGCCTGTTTAACGTCATGAATGGCGTAAGTTCAGGAAAGCCTTATGCAACATTTTCAAATAATATTTTTTACACGACCTCGACCATTAGTAGTTTGTCTACCCAAGCCGATAACGGACTGAAGTTTAACAATAATTGTTTATTCCCGTCGAGTACATTTACGTCATTGAACTGGGGAACTACCGTGCGGAACAACAATTTCTATGAAGATCCGGTATTTGTCAATCCAATCGGTGGAAACGGCCTTGACGCTGCAAAAGGTTATGATGTCGGTTCCAGTTCGGCCGCCCTTAATGCCGGTGTATTTATAAGTAACAATGGAGGCGAGGATTTCGCTGGAAATGCGCTGCCATTGGGTAATCCAGACGTTGGAGCGTTTCAGCATGCTGTTGTAGCCAATGCCGGAAGCTCTCTTGCCGATGCCTATGTCCGCAACGGTACCTATGCAAGTACAAATTATGGAACTACAGCTGATCTTGTCATCAAATCCGACGCTACATCTTACGCACGTAAAGCATATACTAAATTTGATATTTCGATGATTACTAAACCTAAAGTGAGTTCGGCAAAATTAAAAATGTATGTTGCAGGAGTGAATACAGCACCACAACGTACTATTAATATTTATACAACCTCCACGACATCTTGGTTGGAAAATAGCATTAATTGGAACAATGCACCAATGGATACTGTACTTGTCGGTAAAATTCCTATTTCTGGGATAGGTTTACAGACCATCGACGTCACTTCGGCCATTAATAGATTGCTGACCGGCACTGATCGTAAAGCATCCTTTCTATTTTTAAATACAGCTGCGGCCTCTTCTACAAATGATATGTCTTTTAGTAGTAGGGAAGCTGCCGCCAATAAACCGACTTTGGAACTGCTCTATTAAGCTACTACTTATTCAGGTAATTCTATCCTATTTGGAATAACCAAATCAAGAAGCCGCAGAGAATGCCAATTCTCTGTGGCTTTTTACGCTTTTCCAATAGCGCTTTATGCTATCACCCAAAAAAATCGGGCTAAGTAAACAAGACTGCTATTAATTTTAGTGTACCTTATTTTTGATGCGTCATACTATAGCCAGTTTTTGAAGTTAAATGGATGTACGGTGCGCACAAAAATTATTATTTCGTAAATTCATACTATGAAGCATCCGATACAGGAGTTGGATAGCTTCTTCATACTAATAAGAGGAATGCATGAAAAGCACGAAACGAAGGAAAGGTTTTCTCTTCAAACAATATGAAGAGCCGTTTCAAACGCCTTTTGATAAATTATTTGACATTTTCAAAGAACTGATTACCCATACCTCTGGTGATTTTGATGAAGCCATTGACTGGCTTAGGCAATTGGATAAAGAGTTCAAACTGACGACTCCAGCCTATACGATAGACGATTTCATTACGGATCTGAAGGATAAAGGTTATATCAGGGAAAAAGTAGAGTTTGGTGGTGAAGGTGGCGTAGATATTACCTCAAAGCTGGAGAAAGCCTTGCGTCAGCATGCCTTGGACCAGATATTTGGGAAAATGAGGAAAGGGAAATCAGGCAATCATAAAACTAATCACCAGGGACGGAGTGACGAAAATATGGGCGATTTCAGAAACTATCAGTACGGAGATAGCCTGGAGAAAATAGTTTTGACGGAGAGCTTGAAAAACGCACAGATCAATCATGGGATAGGTGAGTTTGCCTTATCCGAAAATGATCTCGTCGTAGAAGATACACAGTTTAAGTCGCAAATGAGTACAGTGTTGATGATCGATATCAGCCACAGTATGATTTTATACGGCGAGGATCGGATCACTCCTGCAAAAAAAGTGGCGATGGCTTTATCAGAACTTATTTTGACTCGTTACCCGAAAGACTCACTTGACGTCATTGTTTTCGGAAACGATGCATGGCCTATCGCGATAAAAGACCTGCCTTATTTGCAAGTTGGACCATTTCATACCAATACTGTCGCGGGCTTAAAGCTAGCGATGGACTTGCTAAGGCGAAAACGGCATGCGAATAAGCAAATTTTTATGATAACCGACGGGAAACCGAGCTGTTTAAATATGCCGGACGGCACTTACTATAAGAATCCTATGGGTTTGGATCCTTTTATCACCAGCAAATGCTATAGTATGGCTGCGCAGGCTCGAAAGTTGGGAATACCAATTACAACCTTTATGATTGCTTCGGATCCTTATCTACAGCAATTTGTCGACGAGTTTACAGCTTCAAATCAAGGGAAGGCTTATTACACGGGACTTGGGGATCTAGGTGAAATGATCTTTGAGGATTACGAAGAAAATCGAAAAAAAAGAATACGATAAGAATATATGGATTACACGAAGATTACAACATTTGGTGCATTAAAAACTTCGGGTTATAAACCTAAAACAATAAAAGAAGAATTGCGTCAGAATCTGATTACAAAAATAAAGGCGGGTGAAACCGTGTTCAATGGGGTACATGGTTATGAAGATACCGTAATTCCAGAACTTGAAAGAGCAATACTTTCCAAACACAACATTAATTTCTTGGGCCTTCGCGGTCAGGCGAAAACACGTCTCGCTAGGCTCATGGTCAACTTATTGGATGAATATGTGCCTGTGGTTCAAGGTTCAGAGATTAATGATGATCCGTTTGACCCCATATCGCGTTATGCGATAGAGTTGCTGAAGGAGAAAGGCGACGATACACCGATAAGCTGGCTTGGTAGAGGTGATCGTTTTGCGGAGAAACTGGCTACGCCTGATGTGACAGTAGCTGATTTGATCGGTGATGTAGATCCCATCAAAGCCGCAAATTTAAAACTGAGCTATGCAGACGATCGGGTGATCCATTTTGGTATGATTCCTCGGGCAAACCGTTCTATATTTGTCATTAATGAGCTACCTGATCTTCAAGCTAGAATCCAGGTAGCCCTCTTCAATATATTACAGGAGGGAGATATTCAGATCCGCGGTTTTAAGTTACGCTTGCCGTTAGATGTACAATTTATATTCACAGCGAATCCGGAGGATTATACCAATAGAGGAAGTATTGTGACGCCGCTGAAAGATCGCATTGGATCGCAGATACTTACACATTACCCCGCTTCGGTTGAGATCGCAAAGGCAATTACTGCGCAGGAGGCGAACTTGGAAGCGGCCCAGAAGGAGCAGATATATGTCCCGGAGCTGGCTAGGGAATTGATTGAGCAGATAAGCTTTGAAGCACGAAATAGTGAATATGTTGATGAAAAGAGCGGCGTGAGTGCGCGTATGAGCATTACAGCATTTCAAAACTTATTAAGTACCGCTGAATTACGCATGCTCCGAAGTGGGGAACAAGCAACTGCAGTACGGCTGAGTGATTTTATGGGTATTGTGCCTGCGATAACCGGCAAAGTTGAGCTCGTTTATGAAGGCGAGCAAGAAGGAGCGGGTGTCGTTGCAGTGCAGCTGATAGAAAACGCGATTAAAAGCCTTTTCCCGATTTTATTCCCAAAAATTGAGAAACTGGAAAGAGAAAACGAGCGTTATCCCTACGATGATATTGTTCGTTGGTTTTCGGAATCAGAAGGAATCGAATTATCTGATGAACTCAACGATTTGGCGTACGGGCAGGTTTTGGATCAAGTGAAGCCTATCCATGCTTTAATTCAGCAATACCAACCGGAAACGAAACCCGAAGATCTCCATTTTCTGACTGAATTCGTTTTATGGGGACTTACCCTCAACAATAAATTAAGTAAATATAGACTGGGGTCCGGCCTTCAGTTTCAAGATAATTTTCAGGGATATCTGAGAAATAATCTGTAACAGGCAACGAGTAATAGGATGGGTAAGTTTACAGCGCAAACTTACCCATCATGTTATTTTAAAAGGTTTCACAAGGACGGAAAAAGGAGGATAACCTATCTTTTCATTAAAATTAAGTCTATCGATAGACCAATAATAACGACGACAACAATAAATGACAGATAACCTAAAATATAAACAGCGAGCGCTTTTAAATAACTGGGTATTTTGTAGGGGTCGAAAAATTGTCCAATAGCCCAAACGCTATATACCATAGCGACGATGCTAGCCTGTACCATAACACCTGTATGTGTTACACCTTCAACTAATGCAAAAATAGTATAGATCAACATCGTGATTCCCAAAATAAAACACAGCAGGATGACAATTTCAAAAAAATTAAAACCGTATTTATTAAAAAATAGTTTCGCCCAAAAAGCGATAAACAATCCTATCATGATATTGGCGTAACCATAGTGATCCTGGATCCAGAGGTATATCGAACCCGTAGTAGAATGTTGGGATTCGTAATAGCTCACATATTTGTCGTTTACATGAAAAAAATGGCTTACTACAGAGTATATCAGCGAGGTGATGATGATAAAAATAATGGGTTTTACCAGGCGACTCCTGTTCTCGGCAATATATTTTTTTACATTTTTTCCGGGTGTGGTAATGAGTTCACGAATCGTGTACAAGATGCCGCGCTCGAAATGAAGGACATGTTCAATCTCGTGGACGATATAATGCGCATCAATTCTTTTAAGGACCGCTGGCTGTCCGCATTTCGGACAGAAATTCAGCGTTATATCTGTCCCACAGTTTTTGCAATTTGTCATGTTTATACTATGTTATAGGTAATAAATTTGTTAATATTTGAGGATTCTTTCCTTTCCATATTCTGAAAATCTTTGGCTTTAGCCTCCTATCGATTAGAATTTGTCCAAAAATATTATAGATTATGTCAATCAAGGCTACACCTAAGTGTAGTTTTATACCAACCAACTTCTCTCGTAAGGTAAATAGATTTATTGCGCTGTCGTGTAACCGCGCTGTTGGAAGAATCTTTTATTCTATTCGGCCATTTAAATAAAACTATTATATTTGCATAATACTTGAGTTGTCAAGTATTATGCAAATAACAAGAACAATAATACTATGAACGCGATTAATACGATTCTGAACATTGTAAAAGTTCAATCTGTCATCACCAAAAAGTTTGATGGGTTGAGCTTGCATGGACTAAGTCTGACAGACTTTATGATCCTACATATTTTAAGCCAGGTTCCCGGTAACCGGCTACGGCGAATTGATCTGGCTGAAAGTACCGGTTTAACAGCCTCAGGAATTACACGGATTATTTCCCCCATGGAAAAGATGGGGCTTGTTGTAAAAGAGCACAATGATAGAGATGCCCGGGTCAGTTATGTGAAGCTTACGGCGGCTGGTGATCGAATTTTAAAGGAGGCGACTGTTACAGCTGAGCACATCGCCAATAAGCTATTGGACGGAATGGCCGTAACAGATCTCCTTATTTTTGCTGCGCAATTGAAGTCATTGGGCGGAGATTTATAATTTTAATTTAAAAACACATGAACAAAATAGATAAAAAGCAATTGAAAGCCGAATTCTTGGACAGTAAACCATTGATGGGAGTGTTAACAATTTACAATAGGGCCGAAAATAAAACATATATCGCAGATAGCCTGAATTTAACGGCTCTTTCCAACAGAATCAGATTTATGTTAAACATGGGGCAATTTGACAATAAAAACTTACAGGCGGATTGGAACCAATTGGGCGAGGGAAATTTCCTGTTTGAAAATGCAGTTATTATTCCATTTGAAAACGACAAAATCATTGATTATAAAAGAGTCATACATCATGCTGCAACTGAGTTGAAGAGTAAAGTGAGTGAAACAACAAGTATCTATTGATATGGCAAGAAAGACGTATTTGTATCCGAGTTATGAAGCCGGAAGGAATCTGGCATTGAAAAATATCCAAGGCCCCATTGTCAATCTCAATTTAATTCAGTTGAAGAAAATCGCGGACTATACTAATTTTCCGGAGATTGCGCCAATCAAAGAAATTTCGGGATACGATGCTTTCATGAATTATATAAAGCTAGCCAAACCTTTTGTGGAAGAAAGCGGCGGTGAGCTACTTTTTGTTGGGCATGGTGACCAGTTTCTGATAGGCCCCGATCAGGAGCAGTGGGATATTTGTCTGCTGATCAAACAGCGAAGTGTGTCCGATTTTTTTTCATTTGAACAAAATCCAGCGTATATGAAGATTATAGGGCATCGTACTGCAGCAATCTCGGATTCAAGACTTTTACCCCTGGAAAATGTCCCGTTTTAAACGGTACTTACCATAAAAATATCGCCTATTTAAATAATAAATGTATATTTGACATTAATAAAAGTAAACCTCGTATCGTATTCTTCTACAGCTTCGTGGAAAAGTGTTTTTGAGCAAATTTAAATTTGTGTTGAATATCCCTTCGATCAAGATAATTTGGAATTTGTGCATTAAATAATCCATGGTTAAGGTGTAATAAAGAAGGTTTACTTGGCAAATGAGCATTTAGAAAAACCTAAAAATTGATCAAACATGAAATTAAAACAAATAGGGGTATTGAGTATTGCATTAATGAGTTTTACCAATGTCATAGCGCAAAAAATATACAATGCAGATAAGGCGGCGGGTTATCTTTTTGCATATTTTGAAGGTTCGGGGGATAAAAATACACAAGAGCAATTGCGATTTGCAGTCAGTCAGGATGCGCAAAACTGGGTTGCATTAAATAACAATAAACCTATTTTGTCATCGGCGGATATATCCCAAACGGGAGGGATTCGTGATCCGCACATCCTTAGGGGAGAGGACAAAAAGTCATTTTATATGGTCGCAACTGATATGTTTACGATAAAGAATGGGTGGGGAAGTAATCCGGGTATTATTTTGATGCGATCTGATAATCTGACGGACTGGAAACACAATACTGTTGACCTGGCAAAGTTATACCCTAAAAAATTTAAGAACGTAAAATGGGTATGGGCACCACAGACGATCTACGATCCGGCTGAAAAAAAATACCTGGTGTATTTTACGGTGAAATCGCATGAGAATGATAAACTTGATTTTTATGCGGCCTATGCGAATAAAGATTTTAGTGGCTTTGAAAAGGAACCTACTTTATTGTTCAGTCCAAAATTTGGCGGTATTGATGGCGACATTGTCTATAAAGATGGGCTATATCATTTTTTCTTTAAGGGTAATACAAAAGATGCTGCCGGAAAAGAAGTAAAAAATGGAATTCAGCAGGCGACAAGTAAATCCTTAAAAGGACCATGGAGAGAAGACTTCCGGTATCTCGATGCCTACGCAGACACGTCTGTTGTTGTCGAAGGATCTAGCCTTTTTAAGTTGAATGGAACAAACGATTATATCTTGATGTACGATTTGTATGCGAATGGAAGATACGAATTTCAGCGCACAGATGATCTCTTTAATTTCTCTTCAAAACCTGAACCTTTTCATAAGAATTTTAATCCGCGACATGGAAGTGTGATTTCAATCAGCAAGGAAGAGTCTCGTCTTCTGAACAATAAATGGGGCGGTGTACCTGGTGAATTGCTAGCTCCTGTGGCTGCGGATGACCGGTATCATTTTACCGCAAAGGGAAATCCGATTATTAAGCATCATTTTACGGCCGATCCGGCAGCATTAGTTAAGGGGGATACACTTTGGTTGTATGCAGGTCATGACTTTGCAGGAGGTCAGAAAGGCTATAAGATGAAAGACTGGATCGTTTATTCTACAACGGATTTAAAAAATTGGACGGAATATCCCGTGTCTTTGCGCATAAGTGATTTTACCTGGGCAAAAAGCGGCGATGCATTTGCGGGACATGTTACCGAACGTAATGGAAAATATTACTGGTACATCAGTTCCAATTGGTCCGGAATAGGGGTTGCTGTCGCAGACAGACCCGAAGGTCCCTTTAGCGATGCATTGGGAAAACCCTTATTGACCAACAAAGACTGTTTTGCTTCTTCCCATTCCTGGGCCTGTATCGATCCAGCTGTTTTTATTGATGATGATGGTCAAGCCTGGATTTTCTGGGGCAACCGCGAGTGTTACTACGCAAAGCTCAAAGAAAATATGGTTGAGATTGATGGCGAAATAAAACAGGTGAATTTTGAAGGACTAGCTTTTACGGAAGCACCATGGGTTCACAAGCGCAATGGAAAATACTATTTGAGTTATGCCACGGAATTTCCGGAGAAGATCGCTTATGCCATGGCCGATAAGATCGAAGGCCCCTATGTCTATAAAGGAATTCTGAATGAAATAGCAGGCAACAGCAATACGAACCATCAAGCAATTGTCCCTTTTAAAAACCAATGGTATTTCATTTACCATAATGGGGGAATTAATCCAGATGGAGGCAGTTTTAGCCGTTCGATATGCATAGACACCCTAAATTACCGTCCAGATGGTACAATCCATAAAATTAAAATGACAACGGAAGGAACTACCGGAGACTAAGCATGAAAAAGCCGGCGAGCAAGCTAAAGTGGCTGCCGTAGAAGGTGGGGTAAAGACCGGTTTAATAAATTAAAAATGTGGAACGACAGCGTCGTTCCACAAAATGTTTTTCAGTGTAGTATTGTAGGATTCTTTTTACAGTATTCTTATCGAATCAATTCAGAAATTTAAAATGATGAGATAGGCATCTCCATTCATTTCGGCAATTACTTCTCTTGAGTCAAGTTTACTTATGGAACAAATGTAGCTTAGAACAGCAGTAGAAAGAATATGAAAAAGATACTTTTTTATGTGAAAATGGGAATATTTGAGTTTTATATAAATACGGTTGTTGCAATATGATACATTGTATCAATTTTACGTCGATTTGTTCCACCATGCTTAATTGTCATAAAAATTCTGTTGATTAGGTCTTTGTTCCAGTTCTATTCCATATAACCACATGAAAAGACAACATCGTTACGTTTTTTTAAATTCTATTGTTTTAAGCAGCACAGCCTTTTTGGTTCTAGGTGTTCTTTTTTCCTGTTCGAGTAACCGCGGATTTTCTGGGAAGCAGGAGTCGATATATCAGCTTGAACTTGATCGTTTAAAGGAAGTGGCGAAAAATAATCTAACAGATAATATAAAGGAGTTCAATGCTTTCGAGCACCGGCCAAAATCGGACGGAGCTTTTGACGAATCCAACAACAAAGACTTTTTAGTCAATAATATTCCGTATTTTGAGAGTTCCAACGATACCCTAAATCGCGTGTATAATTATCGTTGGTGGATGATCAGCAAGCATCTTCGGGATTATTACGATCCACATGATTCAAAGAAATATTGGGTTATAACAGAATTTTTCGGGTATCCCGCCTGGGGATCCTTGAGTGGAGCGATTACCTGCCCAACAGCGCATCAGTTTTACGATGTACGTTGGCTTCGTGATCCAAAATACCTTCGATCTTATGCCGAATATTTTATGCTTGGATCAGCTTCCAAATTAAATCAACGGGAAAACGGTAATTTTTTGACCTATTTGAGCAGGCCCGAAAGTGTTCATTTTTCCAGCTGGATGGTCGATGGTATTGAATCATTTTTAAAAATTCATCCCGATCAGGCCTGGACGCAAAAGATGCTTCCCGCGATGGAGAACCATCAGTACCTTTTGGATAGCCTATTCACTGTGAAAAATCCCGATGCGAAGACCAACGGCATGTACAAAATTCTGGATCTGTACGATGGTATGGAATTCAGCCTTTCGGCGGTACTTGGCTTAATTGCAAGTAAAGGACCTTATGCTATTTATACCGATAGTACATGGAGAGATCTTTATTTAGGTTGGGGGACGACAGACAAGGCTGCAAATACGACTGCGGCGAAAGACTTTCCATTGGCCTTTACCAAAGGTTATCCTGATTTTTATTTGGTGCGCCCATCCGTTGGAAGTTATTCCTTTGGAAATACCAACGCATTGTACAATCTCTACAGACTGGAACAGCAACAGCATCCTTCGATTACGAATAAGGTGAAAGCAGATTACTATATGGTCAGAAGCCAGGAAATACAGCAGAAATTTCTCGGGACACTTTGGAATTCAGATGATGGTTTTTTTAATACCTTGACAGCCGGTGACAATGCTTATGGTGTTCGGGATTACGAAGCGCGGGTACGGGAATCCGTTGGTTATACCCCTTGGTATTTCAATATGATACCGCATGCGGATAATAAAATGTATGAGGTAGCTTGGGCGATGTTTACTTCCGAAAAAGGTTTCAATAACCATAAAGGAATGAGCACGGCCGAAAGACAACATCCCTATTATAATGAGCAGGCTTATGCCTGGAACGGCAGAGGATGGCCTTTTCAAAACTCAGTCGTCTATAAAGCATACAGCAACTATTTAAGAAATTATAAAAATCAAATCACTGCCCAGGACAAAGAGACCCTGTACGAACAAATTATGAAGCTTACACGGCTCCACGGTTATGCCCACCCAAATATCGGTGAATGGTATATACCAAGTGATGGTGAGCAATTTGGCGGGCAGAATGATTATTTTCATTCAACCTATCCAGACATAATCATAGCGGATCTCATTGGATTTAAGGCATCCCATCACAACAGCTTTCAGGTTCAGCCGCTGATACCTGCTGGCAAAATGGATTATTTTTACCTCGGAAACTTAGCCTATCACGGGAAAACAATAGACATTGTCTGGAAAGAAGACTGGGATCAAAACAAACCTGGAAAACAGTCTATGTTATGTATTTGGGTAGATCATGTTTTAAAGGCAAGCAGCAAAGATCTTGGTGTTAAAATAGACGTAAATTTAGACTAATATTAACAGGTGTTTAACGAATTTAAAATACATCGATTGGAAGAATCTATTTTAACGGAATTTTAAAAAATAAGACTCGATTGCACAACCGTCATTTTAATTATACGGAACTCAATCGTTAAATTTGAGAAATTGAGCGGTACAATGGTAAATGATTACAAAAAATATGAGCTATTTGGAAGACCGATGATGCAAAAAATTGCATTGAAGGCACCATTTACGTTTGAATTTCCAGTAGCGGAACAGGCTTGCTTCCTCTATGTGCTGGAAGGGGAGATGCAATACCAGGCAAATGACGAAGAGCTAACTATTGCGAAGCATTATTCCTTATTGCTGAATTGTATTAATTCTGGAAAACGAATCCACGATGTGAATCCAACGCGTGATTGTCAGCTGTTAATCGTCACTTTTTATCCAGATACCTTGAAGAAAGTTTACGATAGAGAGTTGCCCTCGTTGCTGCTTGAACCTGAAAATACCATTTCAAACCAATCAAAAGAAAAAATTGACAATAATTTTCTGATCCAGAAATATGTGGAAGGCTTGCTGTTTTATTTTGAAAATCCTTCATTGATCAATGAATATATACTGGTGCTCAAATTAAAAGAAATTATATTGCTCCTGTCCCAAACGAGAAACGCGTCGGTCATACGGGTGATATTATCACAGCTTTTTTCTTCAAGTACCTATTCTTTTAAACAGATCATTGAAGCCAATCTCTTTTCCCAATTGACCATTGAGCAGCTTGCGGAACAGAATAATCTGAGTGTTTCTTCATTTAAAAGAGAGTTTGCCAAATTATATCAGGATACACCTGCCAGTTATATCAAAAATAAGAAGCTCGAAAAGGCGGCAGAGCTCCTTTTAGTTTCCGATCAGCGTGTTTCCGAAATTGCCTTTAACTGTGGATTTAACGACCTCGCAACATTTACAAAGAGTTTTAGTGACAAATACCACATATCGCCAACAAATTATCGTCGACAGCTTAAAAGCAACTAAAAACCAATGGTGACTTGTATATAGTATTCCATTTTGATCGAGGGGACCAAGTTTTCTCCAATAAGATTGTAGTCCTGTTTTTTGAACTAAAACATCAAATCTTTGAACGAAATCAAAAAACCATTTTCCTTATTCTATTGCAACTTTGTAGTGTTTCATTAAAGGGTAGTTATTCCATGGACTGTACCGTGAAAGCGTGACAACGACCTTACATTACAGGAACATTTATTTGAAATTATCAACGTTAAAAATAGAAAAAATGAATTTATCAGGTTTAGGAGTTTTCCACACAGTTATTGGTCTTACAGCACTTTTAGGCGCTGTATTAGGATTTATCAGCTATGGTAAGATCAATCTTACAATATTATCGGGGAAGTTATATTTTTATGCGACAGCCATCACTTCTCTTACGGCATTAGGAATTTCGAAACAGGGCGGCTTCAATGCTGGACATGTTTTTTCACTCTTCATCTTGGTTCTTGTCACGGTAGCCTATTGGCTACACGCAACGAAGAAAAGTAGTACGAAGTCTCAGTATTTTGAGAATTTTCTATGGTCATTTAGTTTCTTCTTGTCGCTGGTGCCTACTGTTAATGAGACCTTTACCAGAGTTCCGGTCGGACATCCCTTGGCAAAGGATATAAATGATCCAATTATTGGACAGACCCTTCTTGTCCTCTTTGTGCTTTTTATTATTGCGGTCATTTTTCAATACTTCAAACAAAAGAAAATTAACACTGAATTGGGGTCAGAACTAAAAAATCGAATCCAGTAGATCTATTTGATCCGGGCCGTTCCCGAACGATCATCTTTAGCGCCTTTCGATTCATGTGATGCTGTAATCTAGTTGTACACTATTTAAAATATGACAAACTAATCTTTTGCTTTTATTGTTAGATCTTGTAGAAGTTTAACAACATAATCATTTTGAAATATATGCTTAATTACGATTGTCTAAAGAATTTAAAGATGTGCAATGGAAAAAATAATTCAACGGGATTACTTCTCGCAATGGTGGCGGGTGCAGCAGTTGGTACATTGGTCGGTCTATTAGTGGCACCGAATAGTGGAAAAAAAACGCGGAAAAAAATCAAGGAAAAAACAAGAGACCTCAATGAACAGGCAAAACACACATTCGAAGAAGTAGCCGATAAAGTGAAAGAAGAGTATGATCATGTGTCATCCTCGATTAGCGAAACAGCAGGCCATGTGGCTGATAAGGTCTCAAATGAATTTGATAAGTATAAAGATCAAATAAGTGAAAAGACCGCCGAAGAAACGAAAGCGATTAAAGATACAATTAAAGATCATAAAGAAAAATAAGCTTTGTTGATTCAAACAGCAGACCGGATAATACTATTGCTTGGTCTGCTGTTTATTTTTTGATCTCCGCCCCTAAAATTATAATGTCCATACCTAGATGGACCGTTTTACTGAATCCAACGGCCATTCGATGGTCACGGTTAGCTTTCACTAACTTAGTGAAAGCCCGCTCGAAATTCCAGGGGCGAAAGTTTGGTTTTTGTTTTAAACAAGATCGCCACGGATTACCTGAGCACCTAAATTGGTGATTATTTCTGCTGATTTTTCTGAGCGTGCTAAACCAAATACTTGATGTCCCGCATCGATCATTTCTTGAACAACTGCTGAACCTATGAAGCCCGAAGCTCCAGTTATAAATACTTTCATAATCTTTTTTTTCTTGAGACAAAGTTCTGTGTAAAGTTGACGGCAGATGTATCCAAATGTCAGAATGTTGTAGCCATCTTTCAGAAAATCGATGATCTCGTATTTTGCAAGCCGCTGTACCGTTCAAAAAAGATCCTCTGCCACGAAATAAATACAGTATTCACGAAATAAGTAGGGTGTTAAAGCTTCGGGATGATCAGTCAAACTGTCCCATATACAAACGATAGTATTTACCTTTTTGCTTTAGCAATTCTGTATGCGAACCGAACTCTGCGATTCTCCCTTTTTCGATCAGACAGATGACGTCGGCATTCTTGATGGTCGAGAGTCTATGGGCAATGACGAAGCTTGTTTTGTCTTGCATTAACCGGTCAATACCTTCCTGAATAGCGATTTCAGTTCGTGTATCGATCGAGCTGGTCGCTTCATCCAATATTAAGATTGGCGTATTGGCTATAGTTGCTCGGGCGATGTTAATTAACTGCCGTTGTCCCTGACTCAGATTGGCTCCATCATTGGTCAATTCGGTTTTATATCCTTGTGGCAATTGCATGATAAAGCTATCCGCTGCGGCAAGCTTCGCTGCCGCTATCACTTCATCGTCTGTTGAGCTGAGCCGGCCATACCGGATGTTTTCCATAACCGTATCGGTAAACAAATGGGTGTCCTGAAATACAATAGATAGTTTTTTACGCAGTTCATTGCGATCCAGCTTAAAAATCGATGTCTTATCTAGCAGAATATCCCCGGATAGCAAAGGGTAGAAGCGAGGCAGCAAATTGATAATTGTCGACTTGCCGGCACCAGTTTTACCCACAAAAGCGATCTTTTGACCTGGTTTTACGTCGATGTCGATATCAAATAAAACCTGTTTTTCGGGTACATAACCAAAATTTACATGCGATAGTGTCACTTGGCCCTGCACCGGTGCCGGCATTGGCTGCGGATCGACGGTTTCACTTTCAGGAGCCGTGTCAATAACGGCAAAAATACGTTCTGCGCCCGCCAACGCTGCCTGTAGACTATTGTATTGACTGGAAATCTCATTGACAGGCCGTCCAAATTGCCGTGCATACTGTAAAAATGCAGTTAATCCACCTAAATCGAATCCACGTGTGATCACTAGAATACCACCTGCGATGGTAGTCAGCGCGTAGTTAATGGTGCTCATATTCGCCATCAAAGGCATCATCATGCCAGAATAAAACTGTGCCTTTGTTGCTTTTTCCCGGAGCACTTGATTAAGCTGTTCAAATTGTTCGATGGCGGCGTTTTCGTGCCCGAAGACCTTCACCACTTTTTGTCCGCTGATCATTTCCTCTACATAGCCATTGGCATTGCCGAGTGCAGCTTGGTTGGCGGCAAAAAAACGCTTGCTTTTGTTGATGATCAGTTTCGCCAGATATAACATAAGGGGGATCATGATCAATGCAATAATAGATAGGATAGGGCTGATATACAGCATGAGGGCGAGTGTCCCCAACAAGGTAATTGAGCTGATTAAAAGTTGTGTAATGCTATTATTTAGGGCGTCGCTTACGGTATCCATGTCATTGGTGAAGCGACTCATCAGATCACCATGTTGATGGGTATCGTAAAACTGCAAAGGTAGGTACTGCATGCGGTCGAACAGCTCATTTCGGAGGTTGGAAATCGTTTTCTGTGCAACTTTTATGGTCAGCCGGTATTGCAACATGTTGAAAATTCCTGTAGCGATATAAATTCCGATCATGACGAGGGCGATATGTCCTAGACCAACAATATCTTTTTTAAGTACATAATTGTTGATTGCAGGCCGTAAAAGGTAGTTGCCCGCTAGTGTTCCCGCAGTTCCCAGCAAAAGTGAAATTAAAATCAGCAGGAGCATCAGCCGTTGCGAAGACAGGTAGCGCATCAATCGCCATAGAGCCCTAAATCCCTGTTGAGGCTTTTCATTTTTAATGCGTCTTGAACTTCCGGGACCGGGTAAACTCACGGGGATGGATTTGTTTGAGGTACTCATTAGGCTTCTTCTTTTTGCAGGTGTTGGGACTGATAAATTTCCTGATAGATGGTATTTGTTTGCAGAAGTACCTCGTGTGATCCGGAACCGACAATGCGGCCTTCTTCCATGACCAATATCTGGTCGGCGTGCATGACGCTTGAAATACGCTGTGCAATAATCAATTGTGTGGTATCCTGCAGATAATTTTTTAAACCTTCACGTATTTTCCGGTCGGTGTAGATGTCCACAGCACTTGTGCTGTCGTCCATAATTAAGATTTTAGGTTTCTTCAATAAAGCCCTGGCAATACATATGCGTTGTTTTTGTCCTCCCGAAACATTGACGCCTCCTTGTCCTAGTAGCGTGTGATATCCGGCGGGGAAGGAGCGTATAAAATCGTCTGCACAGGCATTCCTGGCAGCAGCATAAATATCCTCATCCGTTGCCTGCTCATTTCCCCATTTGAGATTTTCTAAAATAGTTCCTGAAAAAAGTTGATTTTGCTGCAAGACAATCGCAATCTCGCCGCGCAGTTCCTGTAGTTGGTAATTTCTGACATCGATGCCATCGACCAACACGCTACCTTCAGACACATCATACAGTCGTGGGATTAATTGTACCAACGTGCTCTTTCCGGAACCTGTGCCACCTATGATAGCTAAGGTACGCGCAGGCCTCACGTCGAAGCTAATCGTGTCGAGGTTGGGTTTTTCGCTTTGCTTGTTGTACCGGAAAGTGACTTGCTGAAATGCGATTCGTCCTGCTGTGATAGCGTATTTGTTTTGGAAACCTTCCACCGTATCCGATAAGGAAGGCTGTTTCTCTAAAACTTCTTCAATTCTATCACCCGAAGCGATTGCCCTTGAAATCATCATGAAAGTCAATGAGAGCAACATCAAAGAAATAAGGATCTGCGTGATATAACTTAGAAAGGACATCAGTCCACCAAGCGCAAGCGTTCCGGTCATTACTTTCTGTCCGCCAAACCAGGTCACGGCAACAAGCGACAAGCCCATCACCAATTGCATAACAGGCATAATAAGGACAACGATGCTTGAAGCTTTGGTCGCAACATCCATCAGGTCGAAATTGACTTTGTCGAATTTCTTTTTCTCAAAATCCTGGCGGACAAAAGCTTTTACCACCCGCACATTGAGTAGATTTTCCTGCACAACACTATTGACACGATCGACCGCCTGCTGCATCTTGATAAAAAAGGGGAGCCCTTTGCGTAATAATATGAAAATGCTTAAGGCTAATATAGGCAACGCAATGGCCATCACGATGGACAGATCCTTATTTATAGAAACCGCAAAGATAATGGCAAAAACCATCATAAGAGGTGCCCTTAGGAGCATACGCAGGCACATCATCATGACTTGCTGCATCATATTGGTGTCGTTGGTGAGCCGCGTAGTAAGCGACGCCGAACTGAAATAATCGGTATCCGCAAAAGCAAAAGATTGTATTTTTCGAAACAGGGCAGTCCGGAGATTCGTCGTAAAACCCACAGATGCATGTGCAGAGTAATAGATGTTGCACAAATTGGCAACGATGGCAACGATGGCTAACCCGATCATGGCCAATCCAATTTTCAAAATGTAGTTTATATCTTTATGCAAGATTCCGTCATCGACAATAATAGACATTAGACGAGGTTGTACAATTTCGCAAAACACATCAATTACAACGAAAAAGGGAATAATCAAAAAAGCCTTTCTAAATGACTTGGTATAAGGGGTAAACGTGGAAAGCTTCATCTACTTGTATATCCATTAAATCATTTAGTCCAGTTTGTATGCCTGAACGCTGTTACTCCTAACGGTAGGCACATAAAGCATACCCGAAGATTTGTCGTAACCGATATCGGCAGCATTTATCTTCTTGTCCCGTGTATCAAGCAATACCGTATTGGAGCCGTCAGGTTTGACATGATAGATCAGTCCTTGCCAGCCCGAAATTACAAATTCGTGGGATTTAATTTGTACGACACCGTCCAATCCACCTTCCATACCTTTCGATATTACAGTGGTTTTTTTATCCTGATCTATCTTAACAAGAGCACCATCCGATAACACATACAAGTCTTTGCCGACAGCCAGCAGTCCGTTTGCACCTTTGAGATTTTCGGCATATAGCATAGGAGCTTCATTTTCAATGCGATATACTTTTCCAAGTCGCGTATCACTCACATAAACAATACCCTTTGAGTCAACTGTAATGTCATTGAGCAGCTCAGCACCATCGATGGTAATTCTTTTAACGATGCTTGCTTTATCTATATCGATGACGGCAATCGATTTAGCGAATGCTTCCGCTGCATAGAGCCGGTTTTTGTAGATTCCTATGCCCAAAACAGCATTTAATCCTGTCACCCAATCTTTTTTGATAAATTTTCCGTCCATATCCAGTTTACTGATGAATGCCGTTGTGTTAGGTTCGAAGGCAATCGTATTTGAAACATAGAGTACTTTGTTTTTGGCATCTACCCAAACGGACTCTGGAGATCTTAGGGTAGTGTCCGATTGCCATTGAGGCGTTAAAGACTTCTGTCCAAACAGGACTTGTACAAACATGATAAGGGTTAATGTTAACGTAATTTTCATAAAAAATCGGATTGGTGTTTATATTAGTTTAATTTATTCGAGTTAAAAAACGACTACTCAAATGAACTTTTGGTCTTCTGTTAAAGAATAAATAGTTGTAGTCAAAAAAACCGACCATTGAGCTCCTTTAATATACAGCATTTAGATCTGATTGGGTTTTCTTTTTTCGAAAGAAAACCCAATCAGATCGCTTAGATCAATACTTCTTTATAGATAAATTGCTGTAATATTTCTTTTCAATATACGGCAAAATTGCTTTAGGCCCACCAATATATTTATAAATAATTTTTCGTTTCATACCGATTTATAGAAGCTATTAATTTCTTGTTAATAGTTCATTAATGGTACCTCATAACTTTGATTTCGAGAATAAGCCCAATAAAATTTTTGGCCTTTCAAAACAGCGAAGCAGTATGGGCACCAGCATTGAAATAAACCAATATGTATAAACCAGTTTCAACCATTTATAAAAAAAATCACTTGATTATGAGTATTAAAAAGCAAACAAAATTATGTGCGGTCTTCTTGTTGGCAACTTTGCTGGCGTCCTGTTCGAAGAGCGAAAAGATGATGGAGCAACCGCTCCCGAAAGAGGAGGCCAAAAAGGCAAATGGCAATAATGGAGTTTCCGCGACAGGCGATGTTGTTGGCCAGATTACTGTGGGATACCAGGGCTGGTTTTCCTGCGCTGGCGACAATTCTCCCATGGGAACACATTGGTGGCACTGGACCGAGGCCTGGCAACAGACGCCGTCCCAGGGTAATTTCCATATTCCTTCTTGGCCCGACAATAGTGAATACCAAAAAAAATACAACAGCAATTTACCGGCGTTGGGCAATGGTTCACCTGCGTCTTTGTTTTCTTCATTTGACGATCAGACAGTCAATGTCCAGGTTAAATGGATGAAGGATTATGGTATCCACACGGCGGCATTGCAGCGATTTAATCCCACAGGGATAGAAGGTCCCATTCGCAATGCCATTACCGCTAAAGTTAAAACTGCCGCCGAGCAACACGGTGTCAAATTTTATATCATGTATGATGTGTCGGCCTGGGTTAATATGCAGGCTGAGATAAAAAATGATTGGCTAAATCTAATGAAACAATATACTCAGTCTCCAGCCTATGCCAAACAGAATGGCAAGCCTGTGGTCGGTATTTGGGGATTTGGTTTTAATGACAACAACCACCCCTGGTCGGCGGCCGTCTGTCTGGATGTGATCCAGTGGTTTCGCGACCAAGGCTGTTATGTCATGGGCGGCACGCCAACACATTGGAGGCTGGCACAAGCAGGGGGAGATTCGAGGCAGGGCTACATCGACGTTTACAAAGCATTTGATATGTTGTCGCCTTGGATGGTAGGACGTATCGGAACCATTGCAGACGTGGATCATTATGCACAGCATATCCAAAATGCTGATCTACAGTTTTGTAATTTAAATAACATAGACTATCAGCCCTGTGTATTGCCGGGCTCACTGCAGGAGGGGCAAAGAAAACATGGTGATTTTATGTGGCGACAATTCTATAATCTGACTTCGCTCGGTGTCAAGAGTATGTATGTGTCTATGTTTGATGAGTACAACGAATCCAATCAGATCGCGAAGACTGCTGCAACCCAACAGGATGTTCCGGTTGGGCTGGGGATTAAATCCATGGATGAAGATGGGACTGCTTGTTCTTCGGATTACTATCTCCGGATCACAATGGACGGTGGAAAGATGCTAAAGGGACAGATACCGCTGAACCCAAATAGACCAACCTCCCCACAATAAGTCAACTTTTAACGAACACAATTGGTTTATATAGTTTAATAGTGCGGCCGAATCTTCGTTATGAAGATTCGGTTTTTTATAGGGTTTTATTATCCGATCAGAAAAGCACTTTTCATTTTCAATTCAGACTTTCTTTAGTAACTTTAATCTATGATGAACGTTGCGCTTACCGTTTATAAAACTTCGCAGCATACGTTTTGTCTTGTACAGCGTTGGTCGGCAAGGTTGTCATGTACCATCCTTGGTCCTAGGTCCAAGGGTATTCATCGACCTAAATTCAGACGATGTTGGGGTGGTTTCGTGTAGCTATAGATTGTCATGTTTCAAAAAAAAATAAAAAAAATGCTCTTTATAATTTTATTCATCGTGGCGGTAGTCGCCGCAGGTGTAGCCTATTATTTATTCACCAATGGTAATGTTAAAGTAGATATGGCCTTGAAGTCAGCTACGCTATATGATTTTAAAGTGAAGGGGTTGGATGGCTCGTCCATCGATTTTGCGCAGTTTAAAGGTAAAAAGATACTTGTTGTAAACACCGCTTCTAAATGTGGATTTACACCACAGTACGAGGGACTCGAACGCTTGTATAAAAGATTTAGTGATAAGTTGGTCATTGTAGGTTTTCCATCAAATGATTTTTTAGACCAAGAACCTGGTAAAGATGCCGAAATAGCTGCTTTTTGTCAACGGAATTACGGCGTAACTTTTCCGATGGCAGCAAAGATTGATGTTAAAGGAAAGCGGCAAGCGCCTATTTATCAGTGGTTAACAAATAGAAGCTTGAACGGCGTAGAAAGTTCTGCTGTCCTGTGGAATTTTCAGAAATATCTGATCGATGAAAATGGAAGGCTTATCAAGCATTTTCCTCCAAAAACAGATCCCGAAGATCCAGCAATTGTAGCGCTGATCGATTAGTTAGACAGCGTTCATTCAACTTTCTTTAAACAGTTGAAAGTCCGCGGTAGTGGCTGGCTGCAGAATGGGAGAAATTCTTTTTTAACTTATTTCTTCACCGCCACTTGCTTACCTGCAGTACTTTTTCATCCAGCTGCGCAGCCAATGATTTCACCCGCGCTTTTAAGATCAATTTTCTACCAGCAATTGTTCGGGTAAAAATTAATTCACAATTCCCTACATGTGCTTCCCACTGCACGGTATCCGATTGAAGAAAAAGTTCACAAAACCGTTGTATCCATTGGTTACGGATTGCACGTGTCGGTGCGAGAATTAGCGTTGGTTTATTGATGCGTATAGCAACTTCAAGTCCCAGGACCGTCTTACCTGAGCCGGGAGGCGCCACGACATGTAAATGACAATCTTTAAGATGCTCCTGTAATTTCTCAAGTACCCGCAATTGGTACTTACTCCATGGATATTTGAATTTAATTGGTTTAGGGTACTCAGTCAATAGATTCGGATAATTTAAAATTTACACCATATTGCAGCGCAATATACCAATTTAGTTGCAAATACGATTTGGCGGAAAGGCTTGTGAAATTACCTCTATTGACCTCGAATGTAGGCGACGATATGGAGGCTTTGTTTTCTTTAAGTTAAATATTGGGTATGCTTGCCGAAGGGAAAAAACAGTGGTTTTATCCACTATAGAGATACTTTTATAGTGCGTTTAAAGCACTTTTAAGGCACTAACCCCTTGTACCCGAACAGTGAAATGTCCGTGCTTTATCTGTGCTTAGCATGTGCTTCATCTGTGCTTGATCTGTACAGCCTCCAAAAATGGGCTCTTTTTAAGCCCTTAATTCTAGCGGATGGTTAATTAAAAGTTAAAAATAAGCAAGGTGGATTTTGGCGCCGTTTTTATCTGCTGTTAGGCTTATTGGAAGGCATAATAATTACTATTCGCCGAGATTGACTTTATATTCGTGTATCAGTGCCAGAAAATAATTTGATATCTTTGTAAGCGTACTTGAAGGAGTTATCAATGCATAAACAAAACGTTATTTCGGTTATATTATTCATAAAACCAAGAAATCAGCAACAGCAATTGTAAAATACGAAGTAATATGGGAAAAATTATATTCAGATTTTGGTTGGTTAATGTATTGATAAGTGTCGCGCTATTTGTACTGTACCGACTTGTTATCGCAGAGACGGATACGGCTGCTACGGGATTTCTCGAGACAATCATCGTTATTCTGGATATTATTGTCAATTTGGGTTTTTCAACAATTTATCTTTTCGCGGTGATTTTATGTTCCTTACTATTTTTTCTAAATCATATCGAAAAAATTCGCCGTAATAAAGGATTATCGTTTTTGACATTTTCGGGAATACCGGCTGTTTGCCTGATCTTACTGATCATTTATATTTTGGTTGGATTTTATAAATATCATATGGTTCTTGACCCGTTAAAAATGCTGCTTCTGTTCTCCGTTATTTATCTAGCCAGCACCATCTTAGAATTTATCCTATTCCGGAAAATAATAGAAAAACAGCAGGCTGACCCGAAAGTTCAGCAATAAACCGCATTATTATGTTATCCCTTCCTGGCGTATCTACTGTCCTTTACAAAAAAACGCAGGGGTAGGACTGCGTGCTCCTGAGCATAAGCGATACCGATTCGTGCTGCTTTTCCGATTTGTGCTGAACTGTATTTTATTCCCTGATCTACAATCCATATGCTATCACCGGTCAATAATGCGCTATTAAATGAGGCGTCAATTCCCAAAGCTTTAGCTGTAGATCCCGGTCCGTTGGAGAAGGAGGGTTTTTCGGGTCGCACAGGTCTCCGCAATGCCATTACGTCAATGCCAACCAACGGTTCAATCCCTCTAATTAGAACGCATTGGGGATCGTCTGCTCCAGAAGTCACAATATTCAACAGATGGTGAATACCATAACAGAGGTATACATAGGCGACGCCACCTTCCTTGTACATCGGCTCGGTTCTCGATGTTCTCTTTCCGTTAAATGCATGGGATGCTTTATCCATAATGCCAAAGTAAGCTTCGGTCTCGACAATTCTACCCGCTGTTACCAGGCCATCTTTTTGCGTATAGAGAACTTTTCCTAACAAATCTTCCGCCAGGAATATGGTATTTGTATTAGTGTAATAAGATTGATGTAGTTTAACCATTTTTTATCCTTCTAACTGTCAACGATTATGTTCGTCGCATGACGGTGATTAAATATAGAGAAAATCATTTGATTCGCTATTCATTAGCCAATCAAATGATTTCAGGGCTTATATTCAGCAGCAGATGAAAAGCCTGTTTATCTTAATTTTCGTGTTTCCTTAGCAGATGTTATTGGTAAGACGGCACAGTTTGACAAACAATAAGTACAGTGTATGCTGTGTGGATTATTTTAAAAAGCTATTCAGATAACCTAAAATGCTACCAGTTTGGCCTATCAGGCTGACGTGGCTTTGTCCTGGGATAATAGCTAATTGGGATTTCGGCATTTGTCCAAAGTCACCAACTACTTCACCGCCCAATAATTGATATGTTTTTACCAGCTCGATCTTGTCTAGACCGTCGTTGTCTCCAGCAATCAAGAGTACAGGTGAAGATATTTTGGCAATATTTGCGTCTCCCAGATCATATGGTTGCTGTGCCAATGAGATCATTTGTTCCAAAAATTTTGTCCACTTTGTTTTGTCGGGAGCAACGGTTTCATAGGCTTGCTGCATCGGACTATTTTCAAATAATGCTGGTTTCATGTTCTGGAAGGCTTTGTTAATTTCCGGCATCCATCCCTTACTTTTATAGGTAGCAGAAATAATGACTAATTCATCTAAGCGCTTCGGATACTGGATGGCAAATTGGTAGACTACTGCCCCTCCAAAGCTGTAGCCAAGCACTGCAGCATGTTCAATTTTCAGATAATCCATCACTTTGGCAACATCAGCTGCAAGTATGGCGTGGTCAAATTTTCTATCAGAATAGGGTGAATGGCCATGGCCCTGCAACTCAATGGCGATGACTTTCCTGTTTTTTGACAGTTCGGGTATGAGCTGACTCCAGTTTGTGCTGATGGTCATAAAAGCGCCGTGTAATAATACAATCGGTTTTCCAGTACCATAAACTTCATAATATACCTTGCTGTCCTTAAGGTGTACTAAACCTTGAGCCGAGGGTTTAATTTGGGCATAAGATTGCATAACAGTAATCATCATAATGATATAAAGTAATGATTTAAAAATAGTATTGGTTTTGATACGTGTGTTCATAACGAATTTATTTAAAATGTACATGACAAATATCATTACGATTTCCCAGGAAAATACTGTGGAAATACGACAAATATAGGGGCGATTGCGTCAGAAACGCGAGCAGACAATTCGGTAAAAAAAAGATCGGAGCGCGATAATACCGAGGGGAGGATTTCGTATCGTTGGGGCAGTTGAGGTGTAATTAAAAAAGACAGGGACCAATATCCTATACCAGCCCCTGTGTTTTGCTATTATTTCAACTTATCTTTTACACTTTTAGCATGATCTAGGTGGTTTCTAAGTGTTGGTAGAGTTTTATCTACAAACGCTTTCAGCTCGGTATCTTTAAGATTTTTACTAGCGTCCTCAAACAGCTTGATATCCTTTTCATGGTCTTTAACCATATCTTCGATATACGATTTATCGAAGTCTCCGGGCGACTTTTTGGACAATTCATCCTTCAAATTTTGCTCATCTGTACCCAAGGTGGCTGGTAGCGTGATATTTTTTGCTTGTGCAAGTGTTGCAAGTTCATCATTTGCTTTGGAATGATCTCTAATCATCATTTCGCCGAAGGCTTTTACATCCAGATGCTGGCCTTTTTCCTTTGCCAGTTTTCCAAGTTCTACCTCAGCCATGCCACCGTTCGCTGCTTCAGTAACGAATTTTGCATCGTCTTCACTGACAGCAACAGGCGTCGTTGCCGTATTATTATCGTCTATGTTTTCTGGTGCTTTTGTTTCGTTGATACTGTCCGCTGTTTTTTTGCTGTCGTTATTTGCATTGCCGCAACTTTGGACAGCAACAATAGAAAATGCAATTGCTAGGGTCAAAAATATTCTTTTCATGATCTTATGAGTTTTGATTTCTAGATAAACAGTGGTCAAAACAGTATCGTTTCAAAAAAATGACCAACGCAACTATCTCATATTACATTCACGTGTTTTTTAGCTTCAAAAATTTAATAGTGATACCCAGCTGACCCAGGTGGTAAAAATCGTGATGGATAAGGCCTGTCAGGAGGTATTTGAGGTTATGCGGGAAATCAGGATTCGCATGTTTATAGGGTTGTTCGAGGAAGGAATCGTCTTTGCCGTTGAGAAAGTGAATAACGTGTCGCTGACTATCCCAGAAATCTTCCAACAGCTTTTTCCAGCCTGTTGTCTTCAGTTCGTCATTCGTTCGCCAATTCCTAGCTTCGTTCATTTCGAGTCCCCGTGGATTTCCCTTCAAACGGCTCAGAACCTCCTTACGCCATTCAATGAGATGCGACATCAGTTCCGCTACACTGTGCATTTCTGGGATAGGACGCTCATAAACAGATGATTCGGTCACCGTAGCTAATTTTTTTTCAAAATTTTCATCGATCCATAGATCGGCGTGCTCCACATCCTTTAATTGCTGAATGATATCTTTTATCAGAATAGTGCTCATAATGACTTAGTTTTAAAATGATTAAGTTTGAGATTTTAGAAAGTAAACCGAACTATACAGGAATTAGTTTTAACCAATTGTGTATTCGTTTAAAATGCTAACCTCGTACTGAAGAATTTCAGCTAGCAACGCTGGAATAGTTGCGGAGTGAAAAGGTTCTAGTTAGGATGTAATCAGTAGACAAACTATTATTTGCTGAATCTTGTCCTTCTATCGAGATTCCCTAGGAAAGGCAATCGCTTTATGATCCGGGCTCATACCCGCGTTTTATGGTCTCGAACAATCGTATTGAAATGGCTGATCAAAGATCCACAGCACGTCTGTCTATCAACGAATTAATGAAACAGGCTAAATTGTTAGAATCCGAAGGCAAATTGGAGGATGCTGTCAAAAACTATCATACAGTTATCGCAAAGGATAAGCTGCATACCGCTGCATATAATCGGCTCATGATTGTATATCATAGGCAGAAAATGTACAAGAAAGAGCTAAGTACCATAAAGAAGGCACTCGCTGCCTATGAAAATGATCTGTTGAAAGATCAGCGCAAATGGAAGAAGCTGAACGGTGGGTCAGCGGACTTAAGTCAGCGTTTGGCCAAAGTACTGGGATTAATGCAGGAGGATGGCCTTCCAAGATATGAAGAACCGCAAGTCATGGCCTGGAGAAAGCGTTTGGGAAGGATAGAGCAATCTATCAAAAAGGCAAAAGGTGTAAAGACCTAGACGCTTTAAATTTGTTATAAAATCGTAAACGAAATTGTAGATGCTACTGTTCACTATAAAACTCATTAGTTTTAATAAGTCGATATTGAGCCGAAACCCATTTTAGAAATGACGATGAAATACATATTCTGCACGGTTGAAACACCCAAAAATTCAAATGCTAAATACAACTATGAGCCAAAATGTGGCGGATTTGTTCTAGCAAAATACCTTCCTTTGGGCTCAGTTTTCCCCTATGATTTCGGTTTTATCCCGGGCACGGTAGGAGAGGATGGTGACCCTTTGGATATTATCGTTATTTCGGAACAAGGGACGTTTCCTGGCTGTATATTGAAATGCAGAATAATTGGTGCAATTAAGGCGATACAGCAGAATAAAGATGGCGAAACTGTAGAAAATGACCGGTTTTTGGTTGTGCCAGAGGCTTCAGCCGTCTTTGGTCACATTCATCGTGTCGCCCAATTGCCTGAAACCGTGCTCGATGAACTGCAACAGTTCTTCATAAATTATAATAAACAGGAAGGCAAAAATTTCCAGCCTTTGAAAATTCTAAGTGCTAAAGATGCATGTAAGGCAATAGAAAAAGCAAAAAGTAACAGTCAGCCCATCAAAAAAATTGAACTTTTTCTTCCACTCTACGATGCGTCGGGAACACCCTTCTCCGCTCAACTATTTCAGGATATTAGGAAGCAGCTCATTAAAGACTTTGGCGGGATAACAGCTTATACGCGTGCCCCTGCAATTGGTATATGGATCGATCCTAAAAAACAGCCAATTAAAGACGAGAATGTGGTTTATGAAATCATGGTTGCTGAAATCGACCATGCCTACTGGAAACAATTCAAGAAAAAACTCGAATTACAATTTGCCCAGAAAGAGTTAGTTATTAGACAAAGTGAGGTCGGGCTGCTCTAGTCGGTATATTAATACTGTAGATCTGCTGGAATGTAGACCTAGTAGGCTTATAGATTTATTTAGTTTGAAGCGTAGGTGAACGGAAAATCAAAATAGAAAATAGATCCCTTATCCTTGGCGCTTTGAACGTGTATCTGTGAACCATGTTTTCGCAGGATTTCTGCGACCAAATATAGGCCGATGCCAAATCCAGATATGTTAGAAGTATTTAGGTTATCCACCCGATAGAATGATTTAAAAATATTTTTTTGATGTTTGGGCTCGATTCCAATCCCTTCATCCTGAACATATATACGTACTTTTTCGCCTATTATCTGCGTGCCAATAATAATCGTTCCGCCGTGGGGAGAGTATTTTATGGCATTGTTAAGTAAGTTGGCAAAAACCTGATCCATTTTGGGCCAGTCGGCTAAAATATGAACGGTAGGATCGCAACGCAGTTCAATGCTGTGCCGATTCGTTTCCAAATCATTAATACAGTCCCGCATTAATTTGTCAAGCTGAAAAATGGTTTGGTGAAGTTGCAATTTTCCTTCGTCTACCTCCGTTATACTTAGAAAATCCGCAATCATGAGCATCATTTTTCTTACTTGGGATTCGATCTTAGTTCCTATCTGGGCACTTTTTTCACCAAATATAGTTGCATGCTGTTGCATCATCTGCGCACTCATCAAAACTGTGGTGAGCGGTGTTTTGAGTTCGTGGCTTGCTACGGATATAAACGTATTTTTTCGCTTCTCTTCCTGCTTTTTTTCGCTGATATCCCGTGCAATTTTTGATACACCAATGATCTCGCCGAGATCGTTTTTTATGGGGGATATCGTCAGCGACAAATCGACCAATTTGCCTGATTTTGTCTGCCGAACAGTTTCAAAATGCTTGATGGAATGTCCCATGCGCATTCGCCCCAGGATATAATCTTCTTCAGAATGCCTATCTCGTGGAATTAATTTTAGGATGGACTGACCGATCATTTCCGCATTTGAATAGCCAAAAAGATTCGTCGCAGCGTCGTTCCAGCTGGTTATAATACCGTCTAGTGTCTTTCCGATAATCGCATCGTAGGATGAGTTAACAATGGCTGCGAGTTCGGCACTTTTTTCTGTCGCTTTTTTCTGATCTGTCACATCCATAAGCGCTCCGATAATCCTGCGCGATTCTTTGCTGCCGCTAAAGAAAGCCGATCCCGTGATTTTTACAAAGGCAATCCCATGTGTGATAGGTCTTATAATGCGGCAGGTAAACTCAAAATGGCCGTCCATTTTATTTTCGCTCAGCCCTCTCATTTGCTGGAAAATAGCGGGTTGATCCTCCGGATGGATGAGCGTTATCATCGCTTCTTTCTTTTGGATTGGGGCAGAAAGTTCTAAAATTTCTTGAGCCTGTGGGGAAAGTTGAACTATTCCTTTCGCAGCGTCCCAATCCCAGGTCCCAAGTCCGGTAGAGGCGATGGCAAGGAGAAGTCGCTCTTCCTTCTCCTGCAGGATTGCTGTGAGTTTATCTCTTCTTTTTTCTGCAAATACGGCTTCCGTAATATCTTTGGTAAAACACATCGAATGGACAAATTCGTCATCCTTCATCAAAGCACTGGAATTTATAACAACATGCTTTATATCTCCATTTTTGCACCTCAGACTTGCTGGATAATCCTCCACACGTTGATTATTTAAAAGCATGTGTAGGATTTTCGAAATGGTATCCTGATCTGTGTGAAAGTCTGCAATGGGGAAACCAATATATTCTTCCTTACGATAACCAAGAAGGTCAAGTTCAGCTTGATTGGCCCAAATAATAACCCCTTCCTGGTTAACCCAATGTAGTGCTAGAGATGCACTGTCGATAAAGTCAGTTAGTTCAGTAATCCGGTTGTTGAGCTCGAGATTTTCAATTCGTAATTGTTCTATTTGTTCGGAGCTGTTCATAAAGATGTCGTATGGTGTTATAAAGACAATTATATGGATATAAAACTACTTTAAAAAAGGTAAAAGTACGGGTCATCTTAATGATAAATAACAAAAATCGCGCTAAACCATGTTTGAAGCTATTTAAAGCAAACAAAAATTGGGTGACGGCAGTTTGAAAATAATAGTATCGAATAATTTTAAGTATAATATTTCATGGCGGACAGCAAAAAATAGAGGCTATTATATCATGGACAATAATAAAACATCAATTTACAGTGCCCTTGCTGCCAATCTACTGATAGCGCTGACCAAATTTATCGCCGAATCTTTTACCAACAGTTCTTCTATGATTTCTGAAGGAATTCATTCCACAGTTGATACGGCTAATCAGCTGTTGATATTATATGGATTGAAACGTAGTAAAAAGGCGCCCGACCAGTCTCATCCTTTTGGTTATGGAAAAGAGCTTTATTTTTGGTCCTTTGTGGTTTCTATTCTCATATTCGGTTTGGGTGGAGCGCTGTCCATCTATCAGGGAGTGATGCATATACGGGAGCCCGAATTGATGAAAGATCCTTTCTGGAATTATATCGTCTTGATTCTCTCGCTTATTTTTGAGGGTACTTCTTTTAGCAGTGGCGGGACTATTGATTGTCATGATCCTCATGTCGCTAAGCCATTCCCTGCAGATTCCCGAATTGGATGGATTAGCTTCTGTAATTGTTGGGGTGCTGTTGGTTTTTGTTTCGTTTATTCTCGCCAGGGAAAGTCGGAGCTTGCTGTCTACCTATCAGTCTCCTGAAGACGTTATATTGATGCTTATCATTGATTTTAAGGATGATCTTGATACAGAATATATTACCGAAGCAATTACCCGCATCCGTACACCCATTAAAACCGAATTTTAATTTATCCATTATGTCATTATCCAACCAGAATAAATATTAAACGCCAATTAACCTTGATAGCTATTTTAATAGCAGCGGCTTCGTTTTGAAAGTGAGCTTTTGCAAGGACATCGCGGGGGGCTTATGCCAAGATTGCAAAGAACACAGCGTTGGCTAGCACAGTAAAATGTAGCGTTGGGCTATCTTTAGGATGGATAACCGAGTTTCGGAACTTTATCGAAAAATTATGTAAGAAGTAGAAGAATGACAATGTAAACGTGTAAGTTTGTAGATCACCAATATTAAATTTAAGGTTATGCTATATTTAGGAATTTTGGTCTTTTTTGGACTTATTACATTATTTGCTTCATTTTATACGGTAAAGCAAGAGTCTGCGGCCGTGATAGAAAGGCTGGGTAAATTTTTAAAAGTAAGTCATGCCGGTTTGCATTTAAAAATTCCATTTTTGGATCAGATCGCTAAGCGGCTGAATCTTAGGATAAAGCAATTGGATGTCATAATTGATACCAAAACATTGGATAATGTTTTCATTAAGATGAAAGTTTCTGTTCAGTATCAGGTAATCAGAGATAATGTAAAAGACGCGTATTATCGTCTGGAGAATCCCGAAAATCAGATTACATCGTATGTTTTTGATGTTGTGCGTGCTGAAGTTCCAAAAACAAAATTAGATGATGTTTTTGTAAGAAAAGACGATATTGCCATTGCTGTAAAAAGTGAATTGCAGGATGCGATGCAAAGCTACGGTTACGATATTATCAAAGCATTGGTGACAGATATTGATCCTGATGAACAGGTGAAACATGCTATGAACAGAATCAACGCTGCTGAACGCGAGAAAACTGCCGCAGAATATGAGTCTGAGGCACAAAGAATACGAATTGTTGCCGTTGCAAAAGCTGAAGCAGAATCTAAAAAATTACAGGGGCAGGGGATTGCAGACCAGCGAAGAGAGATTGCGAAGGGACTGGAAGAATCGGTAAAAATGCTGAATGCGGCCAATATCAATGCACAGGAAGCTTCTGCCTTAATTGTCGTGACGCAACATTATGATACGCTGAATGCCATTGGAGCAAATAGCAGAAGCAATTTGGTCTTGCTTCCAAATTCACCAACAGCAGCAAGCACTATGCTGAATGATTTGGTAGTTTCAATGGCCGCAGCACAAAAAATTGATGGGCATACTAGTGCGCAATTGCCTGAAATTCCTAAAGATAGCAGTCGGCAGGAATAAAACAAAGGTAGCGTGGTATAAGCGCTACCCTTGTTTTATTGTTTCATTAGTATCCCGGGTTTTGGATCAGATTGGGTTCGACTTGAAAGCTACTTTCGTGGAAAGGCCAGAGGTATTGATGTTTCAAAAATTTTCTATCTTCAATTTTAAGCACCTCAGATTTCTCGTCCGCACTTTGTCGCATATGACCTAATGCAGGTTGATTAAGAACTACTTCTGCTGTTTTCCATCGAAGAATATCACTATAGCGCAGCCCCTCACCGGCAAATTCGACTCTTCGTTCATTGCGAATTAAGTCAATCCATTCTTGTTGAGATCTCACCGTGAGATTGACATCTGCTACATTCATATCGAGTCCTGCACGTTGTCGAATCTGATTGATACAGCTTTTCGCTAATTCATCTACGTTATTCAGCATAATTTTGGCTTCGGCATAGGTCAATAACACTTCTGCGTAGCGTGCCAAAGGAAAGTACATATTACCTCCCGTCCGAAATGCATCAGCTTCATCGACAAATTTCTTAAACCAATAGCCCGATCGGCTGCTTCGTAAGTTTTGATAATAGAATAGACTCTTTGAATCATAAATATCTATTTTTTCTTTGTTGAATAGGTCGCCCTGCCCAAAAATACTTGCTGTGTAACGTGGATCGCGATTTAATTTGGGGTTGAGCTCATATTCCTGCTTGCTGTGTAAGGGGCATTTGTCAATCGAACGTCCTTGTAGTGTCCAATAACTATCAACCAAAGACTTCAAAGGAACGACATAAGATTGCCCATTTCCGGTCTTATATTGTGGGGCAAGATGCTGAAAGGAATTTGTAGCAGAATTATTGTGGCTTTCCATGTCAAATTTGATGATAAACTCCTTATTGGTCTTGTCTGCTTGATAATTGAATAGGCTAGCATATTGGGGGTGAAGTTGATATTTGCCACTGTCCATTATTTCCTTCGCAAGGGTTGCGGCAAGCTCATAGCGTCCATTGTAAAGAGCATATCGCATGACCAACGTTTTGAAGGAGTATTTGTTGAACATATAGGCGTTTGTGGTACCTTCATTTTCAGGGAGCCTGTTTGCCACATCTTGGCTCATTTCAAATAGTTTGTTCAGTATTTCAGCTTTCGGCGTTACTGGAGGTATTGCTTCTTCAAGTGTAACCGGGACTAGGACAAAAGGTACGTCACCCCAAACTTCAGTGATCCTGAAATAATGCCAGATACGTAGTGCTTCTAGGATTGCTTTATATTTTTGTCTTATCGACTCATTTTCCACATAGGGAATGTCAATATTCGCGAGGTAAGTATTGATCCGCCCCACGTGTTTATTATATAATGTCCAATAGTACTCAGCCAAACGTGCGTTGCTTGTCATATTGCCATTGGCAATGATCATATGGTGGTCTGTCTCTATTCTAGCATAGGCGTTATCGCTACGACCATCTAACATATAGAAGAGCAGGCGACGTTCTCCTGGTCCCATAAAAACATCCAAATAACTACTGTAGACTACCCGACGTAAATCTTCTTCGGTATTGAAGAACTCGTCGAAGGATGTTGCGGTAGGATCTCGTTTATCAAGAAATTTTTCGCAGCTACTTAACGTTGCTAGCGCAATTATCAAGGTTAAAATTTTCTTTTTCATTAGCATAGTTTTAAAAAATACTCGCACTCAGTCCAACACTGTAGGTTGCCATACGTGGATAATTTCCGTTCCCATCATTTGTTCCAGGACTATCGACATCAATACGTTCGGGGTCAAGACCTTCCCATTTCGTGAACGTGAATACATCCTGCGCATTAACATATATTCTAAAATTTTTGATGCTTTTGCCGATTTTAGGAAATGTATAACCAAGCTGAAGAGACTTGATACGGAAAAAGGCAGCATTGCTAAGCCAAACATCACTGAGTAGGGTATTGGGGCTTGGCCCCGTCCAAAGACGTGGAAAACGGCTATTCGGATTGTCGGGGCTCCAATGGTTTGCTACATATTCGACACGTGGTGCGCCGAGGTCGTTACTGTTTCCATCAACATACACCGGATAGGCCTCTTGGCCGATCAAGCGGCCCGTGCGCTTTCCGATCCCCTGACCCAATGCTGAGAAATCCCAGCCTTTATAGCGAAAGTCCAGATTTATAGCATAGTTATAATGGGGAAGAGGGTCTGCCAGATAGCTGCGGTCCTCATCGTTGATTATACCATCCTGATTTTTATCCACGTAGCGGATATCACCAGGTTTTGAATTTGGCATTTTAGCGGGCGTTGCGTCAACTTCCGCCTGCGTTTGGAAATAGCCATCAGACTGGAAGCCATAATAATTGTTGATTGGGACACCTTTGTACCAGATTCGGTTATTATCGCCTTTAAAGATCAATCTATCGTTTTCATTGTAGCCCGCCTTGAGCATTCGGTTGCGGTTATCAAAAAGCATTCCACCAATCGTATACGAAAAATCGTCCTTTTTGTCGGACCAGCTTGCTGACAGCTCCCAACCATTATTTTCCACGGCACCGATGTTGACCGCAGATTCCAGACTATTTGATCCCGTGAGCGGAGGCACGGCAAATTGGTCATAAATAAGATCGTATGAATTTTTATGATAAAGCTCTGCCGTAAAGGATAGTCTATTTTTTAATGCATTGACGTCTAGGCCCAGGTTCCATTGCTTCTGTTTCTCCCAGGAGAAATTTGGATTGGGAACACGTATTGTCCAGCCCCAGGTATTAACAGATTCCTGCCAGAGGTATGGCGCTACATTTTCGTTTCCGATAAGTCCATAGGAAGCTCGTATCTTAATGTTATTAACTGTTCCCGATTCGAGAATAGGTTTAAAAAAATGTTCGTTATGTAAGTTCCAGGCGAAAGCTCCCGAGGGAAAAAATCCCCAGCGATGACCGGGGGCAAACTTGCTACTCCCGTCTGAACGTCCAGTCAACTCTAAAATATAGCGGTTGTTAAAGGAATAATTTAATTTACCGAAAAAAGAAGCTTTGCTGATTTCTCTAAAATCGGTGAAGGTGTAATTCATGACTTCTGAACCTGCGGTTAGATAGATCTTGTCTTTGTGCTGGCGGAGCTCTTTGTTAAAGTTAATCAGCATCCGAGCGGTGAGCTGGCTTTCACTAACACCTTGCGAGGCATTGACATCATTTCCCCAAATTGCTGCCGGAGCACCATTTTCATCAAAGAACTTATAGGTCAACCTTTTTTGTTTATTGGCCGATTTGTTAATCATGTAGGAGACATTTCCCTCAATATTGAAATTGCTGTTGATGTTATATTTGGGACGTAAATTGATGGTACTACGATCATACATATTGTTTTTTGTACCACCGTGTTTTATTGAAGCAATTGGGTTGATGTTATTATGCAGGATATAGTGTTCGGGGAGGTCAGAATCATAAAAAATTTGTTGCGTTGGGTTCAGGCGCCAGGCCTGTTTATAAAGGCCGTGCCCATCATCGTTTGCCAAAAGACGATCTACCTGTAGACGGTGCGCATAGAAATCGGCCATTAATACAAATTTGTCGGCAATGTTGATATTTGTATTGAAACGTGCCGAAAACTTTTGAGTACCTTCAATCTTATTGAGGCCATTTTCTTTTATATGGCCAAGCATTAAATTAAAAGTACCAACCCCACCACCGCCAGATATACTTGCGTTATTATTCATTGCTGTCGACGTTCGTTCCATGACTTGATCGAGCCAATTGACTTCTTTTAATTCTCCGGAAGCATATTTGTTTATTGTTTCTTCGGGGTAGATCGCAGATTGTCCCTGTTGGATTAAGGTTTCGTTCCGCAATTTCATAAAATCAACGGCTCCGACAAATTTTGGAAGATCAATGGGTTTATTGACTGCAAACCAGTTGTTGGTAACGACTTTAAACTGTCCTGTCTGTCCGCGTTCTGTTTCGATGATGATAACGCCATTTGCGCCACGGGAACCATACATGGAAGCGGATGCGGCATCTTTTAAGACGGTAATGCTTTTAACTTGATTCGGGTCAATATCATGTATGCTCTGTTCCATACCGTCTACGATGACCAAAGGATCTGCATTTTGTAAGGTACTGATTCCGCGAATAGAGATGGTACCCGGAACACTTCCCGGCATACTGTTTCCGCGCATCATTGTGACTCCTGGGATCGTTCCTGAAAAAGCATCCTGCATTTTAAAAATTGGACGATTTTTTATTTTCTCCATATCCATTTGTGATACGGAAGATGCAACGTGCTTTTTGTCTACTTCGGAGAAGCCGACGACCACCACTTCATCAAGCCCCACTTCATCTGCATCCATAATAACATTTAGCTCCGGTTTATTGTTAATCGGGATTTCTAGCTGTTTGAATCCGACTGCACTAAAAATCAGGGTTCCTTTTTTGCCATCGGGGAGTGTCAGTTGGAACTCTCCTTTCGTATTCGACGAAGTTCCTGTATTGGAGCCTTTTAGCAGGATGCTTACAGCAGACAATAGATTTCCCTTGGTATCATGTACTTTTCCTTTTATGACTTGCTGCTGCAGATTGGATATGCCGGACGTACTTTGTTCTGGCAAAGAAATATCTTCATTTTTACGCTTGATAACAACAGTACCACGATGTAACATGTAATAGAAAGCGGTGCTTTTGAAAATTTTATCTAAAGCCTTATCGAGTGATACATCTGTGATTTCAACCGTTGCTTTTTCGTTTTTTAGTAATCCTTCTTTAAAGATAAAATGTATACCAGTCTGTTTGGTAATGCTTTCCAGGACAGTCTCAATCTTGGTATTTTGGGCATGTAAAGTTATCTGAGCGGAGCTTGAAGCGTAGGCGCCCATCATGGATGTCGCCAATAAGATTCCTGTCAGTTTCATTTTTAATAAATGGTTCAGAGTTTTCCCTTTGTCAACGGGACATAAGGTCCCTTTTGAATAAAATAAATTATTCATAAATTGGTATAGAATTAATGGTTTATGATCAGTGTTAATTCAATTTTGATGCAGGAGTATTTGCCGTACTTCTGCATTTTTATCATCTTAATTTAGGTTTTTCGCTTTTTTACATACAAAGTCCTCCTCAATAAGTTTATCTGTTTATAATTAGTTTATCTGTTTACAATTAGTTTATCATTGTCAATGGTAAATTTATAACCTGTCAAATCTTTTAGTACATTACAAAGTTCCGCCAGCGTTACATCTCTTTTCATGCTACCTTCATATCGTTCATTATTTAATGGGATCTTACAATCGACCTGAATTCCGTACCAACGGCTTAATTCATCAAGTATCTGTTGCATATCTTTATTTTTAAAATAGAAATATCCGTCTTTGAAGGCTGTGGCTTCAGCCTTACTGGCTAATGGAAAAGTCTTTAGCTTTTTATCGACAATTTCCGTTTCGCTGCCAGCATTCATATAGATTTCGTTTTCATCGTTGCTAACTTTAAGTTTTCCTTCTGTCAATGATACTCTCGTATTTGCATGATAGGAATTTACATTGAAAGCTGTTCCGATCGCCTGTATATTGATATGATTTGTTTCAACAATAAAGGGCCTATGTGCATCTTTTGCAACTTCAAAATAGGCTTCACCTTTTAGTGTCACTCTTCGCTCTTTTTTATCAAAATTTGCTTTATAGCTGAGCTCAGAGGCAGCATTTACCCACACTTTAGTCCCATCGCTAAGGGTTAATACCATGGTAGATCGTTTAGGAACTATTAAAGTATTTTTTAGGTTTTCTGCTAAGCTAGCGGGGTATATAAGCCGTCCTTCTTTTAATTCGATACCTTGCGCAAAATATTGGATTGCCTTTTTTTCGGTTAATCGTATTTCTTCTTTGCCCTCAATTTTTAAAACTGCACCTGCTCCTCCTGGAAGAACATCATTTTTATGTCCGTATATCTTGTCCGGAATTAAATAGTTTATAGGTTTTTCTTGCTGTTGTCTTTGCCATAACAGCGTTAGGACAAGTAATAGGGCGGCAGCAATCCCAATAGCCTTGTACCACGGTTTATTTAAGAAGAGATATTTCTTTCTTGATTGTAAAATTGTTTCCTTCGCCGTAAATTTACGCTGTGTGATGAGCCATTCTTGTTTTACATCAGTAGTGCGAAGATCAAAAGGAACATATATGTCGGTCTGTGATAACCGACGAGATAAGCTATCCCTTGCGCTTGGATATTTTTGTAAGAGATTTTTTAATTGGTTTTCTTTGTCGGATGGTAACTCACCATCCTTCAAAAGAAGAGCAATCAGTTCTGCTAATAGTATTTTGTCGGTTTCTATCATAATTCAGAAGCTAAATAACTTGAACGGTTGAAATGGGTGATCCGTTTATGGAAATAAGTGGAGGTTTAGTTATAAGGTACTGATTGTTAGAGTGTAAAAAATGTAAGAAGTAGGCTTAGAAATTTTCTTTTAAGCAGGTTTATCGCACGCATCCTTTGTGTTTTAACCGTGTTTACTGAAACATTGAGTTCCTGTGCGACCTCGTCATACTTCATTCCGTCCAGATAGATTAAACGGCAGATTCGTTGACAACCTTCGGGCAATTCATTGAGTTCCCGATGAAGAGCTCCAATCAGTTCGGCGTTTATTAAATTATCCAGAATATCATTGTCATCCGGCTGGTCAGGGTTAAATTGGCTCCGTACACGATCAAATACCACATTTCTTCGTTTGATATTCATCGCTATATTTTTTACAGCGCTATAAAGGAAGCTCTTAATGACGGGCTCTCCCTTTTGCAGTAAGTCCTGTCTGCCCATTAGAACGATAAATGCGTCCTGTACGATGTCTTTTGCAATTTCTTCGGAACCAACCCATGGAAATGCAAATACACTGAGTTGCAGAAAATATTTGTTAAAATAATATTCTGTGGATAACATTTCGTTTACTTTTTTTATTAAAATATAAATTTTAAAAGTGAAATAAAGAAAAATATTAGAGATTTTATGTAGGTAAAAACGTCTTAAAATTTTGAAGCTTTATAAAGCTGCTATTAAATGCTGTTTTTAGTTATAGTTTACTGTAATTTAATATAAATATGATATAACAGAGGTTTTTTTGTGTGAACATCTTGGTTTTCGGAATCTTTCATGTGTTGTTTCTATCGATTTTTTTTCAGAGGTAGGCTACTTTACAGTAAGGCTTTGTGCGTTTTTATCTCATAGCGATTTGCCCCATAATTTTAGTTATTCAGTGAACAAGCCCATTGCGAATAGTAACGGATCAGCTACGAATTCTAAGTGACCATTTACAGATATTTAATCATCATTTAAATAATTAAATGTGTCTTTATTTTTACCGTCATATACAAGGGTATGCCATCAAATCATACCATGGTTTAACAAGTAAATTTAAAAACAATGAAAAGATTAATGATGAGTTTGGTAGCAGTGGTTATGCTATCATCTGTTGCTTCGGCTAAGACAGCGACAACACCGGTCAATGGAAATGCATCTGTGAAAACAACTTCCCAGCGCCTGGCCAACAATACGCTCCGGGTAACCGAGGAAACCACGGAAACGAATGCAGCCTTTGTACGCTGTAATTTTAAGGTAAGCATATATAGCAGCGACGGCGTTTTGCTAGGCAGCGCAGTCTATACAGATTATGCTTCTTCAGCTGGCGGTTGTGCGGGTTTTTTTGCTGCAATGCATGACTGGGTTGCAAACAACTAACTTTTTATTCATTATCACAAAAAACAAAAGCGGGGCTTTGACCCCGTCTTTCTAAACTAAATTATCATGTGTAAATATTATATATTCTTTTTATTTCTGTTCCTTTCCAGATTATCTTCTGCACAGCGGCTTCATGCCGTATATGAATACATTCCATCGGCAATGGCTACTTTTAAAGAAGCGGTCTATTATGATGGAACAGTGAAGATTGCTGTTCGTGATTCGATGCCAATTCGTAAGCAAGAGCTTAACAAAGATGCCGACGATGAAGAAGTAGCATCTTCATTTTCGATAACAATCGGTTCTGGCAAGAGGTATAACAGGGTCGTGATCCATCAAAATAAGACTGACCAACAGTTAGAAACCCGTTCCATTCAAGGTGTTAACTATTTGGTGACGGACAAATTTCCGGCGCTGGTCTGGAATACGGATTACACCGATGTGGATACATTGGGCAAACATGTATGCCATAAGGCAACGGCCTCTTATCGAGGGACTACGTTGGTAGCTTATTATACGAATGATATTCCCGTGCCTGTTGGACCATCGAAATTTGGCGGCTTGCCAGGCCTTATCGTGATGCTCTATAACGAAAGTGCTAATCCGAACTATTGGTACTTGAAGGAGGTAAATTATCCCTATACTGGCGATATTCCCGTAAATGATAAATATATTCAGTCTTTACCCAAATTGAGCCTGGAAGAGTTTGTCAAGAAAGACGACCAATTCAATGAAGAGCAAATGCGCATTATGTACAGCAAAATGCCAATGATGGAAGGCGTAAGCGTTGAGAAGCAAAAAGTTAGGGGCAGTGTAGAGCAAGTGTATGAATGGGAACATCAATAAGCGGATAGCGGTCTTACTCAGCTTTTGTCTGTTGTGTATGGCCGTATATGGACAAGTTGCTATCCATGGAAGCGTCAGTACTGAAGGAAAACCTTTAGGAGGGGTGCGTATTGATTTACGGCGTGATGGCGATAACAAAATGCTGGCTTATACGTTTAGCGACGGTCAGGGGAAATATCATGTGCAAACGGCCCAAAGTGGATCATTTACGTTGCTATTCAAGGCGCTGAGCTTTAAGTCTGTTTCCCTTTCCATCACACCAATGCAGGTCGATACGCTAATTGATGTGCAGTTATCAGCTGGGGGAGTGGAACAATTGCAGGAAGTGATTGTCCACTCCAAAGGGGCTTATCGTCGGGGCAGAGATACCATTGAGCTTGCTGTGAAATCCTTTTTGCAGGGCGACGAGCGTACGGTAGAAGATCTACTTCGAAAGATCCCAGGTATTCAGGTGGGTACCGACGGCAGTATCAAAATAGGTAATAAAGAAGTGGAAAAAGTGATGGTGGAAGGGGATGATTTTTTCGAAAAGGGCTACCGCTTGCTGACGCAAAGCATGTCTGTTCGTCCCTTGGAAAAAATTCAGATATTGCAGCGGTATTCCAATAATAAGCAGCTGAAAGGTATCGAAAATTCGGACAAGATTGCACTAAATCTGCAACTTAAGGAGGAAAGTAGGGCACAGTGGCTTGGCTCTGTTGATGCGCAGGTGGTTCCCATAGGCCCCAAATATTATCAGGCGAGTGCTAACCTGATGAATTTTGGGAAGAAGAACAAATATTATCTCTTGGGTGCTGCTAACAATAACGGAGTGGATGCCGTAAGCAGCGTCAACCACCTCATTCAGTCTGGTTCTCCAGATGAACCAGGTCAGATTGGTGTAGGGGTAACAACACCCACTTTGATAGATAATACGCCAAATCTGCCTGGTTTTGATTATAAAAGAACCAATTTCAATAACGACAAGTTGTTGTCATTGAATACCATTTTAAATCCGACCCCACAGTTAAAAATCAAATGGCTGGGTTTTGCAAATCCTACTAAAAAATCATTTTACCGAAATACCGTGCAGAACTATCATTTGGAGGATATCCAATTTACCAACACGGAAGATTATCAGTTTACCAGAAACATCGACAACTACTTCACGAAACTGGAGCTGCAGTTGGAGCCCAATAAGCGTACACTGTTGAGCTATTCGGGTACACTTGGTTCTTTGAGGAAAAATGATTTGGGCGCATTATTGTTCAATGGTGTACAAAGTGAGGAACTGACCAAAAGCAAGGGGTATTTGACCAACCACAATCTGAGTTATAGCTACAAATTTTCGGAGCGGGATGTACTGGTCAGCTCTCTACGTTGGATAAACCAGCAATCGCCAGTAGATTACAGTATCGATCAATATTATTATAAAGACTTGTTTGGGGGGGAAGATATCCGTGCGGTAAAACAACATATTGAAAATAATCTACAGTATTTGGGTGCCACTACGCATTATGTAAGCCGAAAAAAAAATGGTGACTTCTTTGAGTTGGCTTTCAATATGGCCTATCAGCAGCAACAGCTTAATACCGAATTAGATTTGCTGTCAAATCCAGATGAGTTAGGGGGAAAAGCAGTCTCTCCCTCGGGATTTTCTAATGCGATGGACTTAAACGTATTCCAGACAAACTTTACTTCCAAGTACACTTTTAAACGAAATAAATGGGAATTAACACCTCGTTTGCAGGTAGGTCTCGTACAGAATAGGTTAACAGATTTTGGGAAAACCATGCCTAAAAATAACCTCTTGCTTTCGCCTGGATTATCGGGGAAATGGGTTGTCCACCCAAAAGGGCGCCTGGAAACCGACCTCTATTTTCAGCAACAGAATACCTCGCTTACCGAGCTCATTCCCCATTATTATACGACAGGAGTTCGAAACTTTATTCGAGGAATGGATAAGCTAGCCACGCTAAGCAGTTCTGGTGGCACGCTGATGTATACCTATGGCAGTATGACAGATCGTTTTTTTGCGAACCTCTCGGTCGGACATCAGATTTTGTTTGATTATGTGGGTACAGAAAGCAGTTTAGACCCCAATTTTAGCCTTGTGCAACAGGTATTGCTCAAAAATAAAAAGAGCAGCAATTACAAGGCGGATCTTAATTACTACCTGAAGGCTGTAGGAGGAAATTTTCGTTTGGACTTAGGTGCAAATACAGCAGATTACGAAACATTGGTGGTGGGCGTGGGCGATCGTCGCATCCATACAGAGACATACGATTATGGACTATCGTTTAGAAGTGCATGGAAATCCAGGTTGAATATTTACACAGGTTACGCCCTGCAGTCGGTTACTTATCGCTCAGATAGCAAAACTACACTACATAATAGTCGCGGGTTTCTGAATGTATTTTTGAATATGGGAAAAAACATACAGTGTAATCTAAAGAATGAATCCTATCGCTTTGGTAGTTTCCTTGGCCAGGATTCCAAGACCTATTATTTCTCGGATTTCTCCTTAGCTTATGAATTGCGGCAGCATAGGACAAGATTTACCATGACAGCAAAAAATATTTTCAATACTCGCTTTTTCAGAAATGCTGAATTGACAGACCTTTATAATACCAGCACCGAATATAAGCTTTTGCCTGGTTATATCAGTTTTGGGGTAGATTATAGCTTTTAAGTTTTTATTTTGAAACTAGGACAGCACTATCCCCAAAGCTGAAAATCCTATGCGGATAGCCAACACAATCGTTGCGGGTTGATTACAAGTTGATTTCGTCTGAAATTAGATCGTCAATAAAAACTCTTTGATCAATTCGGCAGTTTCGATAGGTTTTTCGGCAAGAATAAAATGGCCACAGTTTTCAATTTTTTTAAGTGTTAGATTACAGGTGATTTCCGGTAAAGAATGATGCAATAGGTCATAACCACTCGCACCAATCGCTAGGACTGGCATTTCTAATTTATCATAGCTCCCGTAATCTTTAATATCTTGTGGAATGGCCTGATACCATGCATTGGAACTACGAATGGCATCCTGGTTGTCATACGCTTTACTATACACCGATATATCAAATTGGCTTATGCTATCTTTATTAATCAGCAGGTTGTCGAATAACCAAGAGATGACGATTGACATGCGTCCCTCAAGCAACTTTTCTGGCAATTCTTTGACTTGGTTGAAAGCTAGCCACCAGGGATATAAATAACTGCTCCCTAAAATAGGTAACATCGGAAGCTGATACATGCTTGGGTCTGGATGTGGTGTATCCAGCAGTATCAATTTGCTTGTTGCTTGTGGATAATTACAAGCAAAACTAAAAGCGACATGTGCACCGATATCATGACCTGCAATACAAACGCTGTCGAAGCCTAAATGCTTGACTAATTCGTAGATATCCTTGGCCATGTTCTTTTTATCGTAACCATTTTCCGGTTTATCCGAGCTACCCATCCCTCTAATTTCAACAACAAATACTTGGTTGTCTTCTGCTAATATTGGCATGACATGATGGTAAGCCCACCATGTTTCTGGATAACCCGGAATAAGAATTATGGGGTCTCCTTTGCCCCCTTGAACATAATGGATTGATAGTCCATTTATTACAATAAAATTGTTTGTGAAGCCGGGTACAAGTTTAATAAGTTCTTTGTCGGAATATCCTATTTTCATTATAAAAGATAATTGATAGTTACCATTGATTTTCAATAGACAAATTTAAACTGTATTTTTACAACCCACAAGTATGAAGTATACTATATACTTTTATTATTTTTTTAAACTATTGATTATCAAGTGAAATTAATTAGTCAACTAGCGAAGGAAGCGAACATGCCTATTGGAACTATACGCTTTTATGAAAAGAGCGGACTCATTTCTGGCATGACAAAAAAGGAGGTAACTTCCAACAAGTACGTGTATTATGACGATGAAGTAACCGAAAAACTGAGGTTCATAAAGATGGCGAAAGCTGTAGGCTTTACCTTAGCTGAAATTAAACAGGTTATTGATGCATGGTATCAAAAAGAGCTGACTCAGGCAAGTAAAATGGAAGTGCTTGATCTTAAATTGCAACAGATACACACTAAGATAAAGGAACTTAAGCTAATGAAAAAACAAATTGTACGATGTAAAAGCAATATCGAAAATGGTTTAAGTCGATAACCTATAAAAAACTTTGCGAAAAAGAAAATGATGAAGGAATACAGCATTGCTATTGGACTGTCAATCGTATTGTGTCTAATTGCCTTTTTTATTAGAGATCGGTTTTTGGTGTTTTTTACCACCGAAATAATAGGTGAAAGCCCTTTGCTTAATAATAGTTGGCGCCTACCCGGTCAGGTTTTGCCAGCACTGATTTTTATTTTCTCTTTTGGGATTCTTCCTTTTCTGTATCTGTCAGTCAAAAATTATTGTAAAATATCTTCGGTAAGAAATCAATTGTTTACTATACTATTGATCTGCACGTCAGGATCTATATTTTGTGGAATACGCGTGATTTATTTAAAATTTAAAGTTGTTCAGATACGTGACCTATTAAAAAGGGCCGAGTTTGCTTCGGATAGTGATATACGTAGTGTTAGTTTTCAGGATATGCACCTGGAGTCTTATCTCTTGGCAGGTTTACTTGTTGGCTGGCTATTGTGTATGATTATTTTTAGAAAATCTACATATTCTAAACTTTAGCTTTTAAACCCACCCTAAATGTTTAACGAACGGGGCATTTCATACTACGAACTGCATGAAAGTGTAGAACATCCTGCGGTGTCGTCATAGCTTGAAGGACGCTTGACGGAAAATTCCGGAAATAATTCCTGGTAAGGATTTTCTAATGCTTGCGTTAGCTTCATTAACAGTGCTGTTTTTCCGGCACTAATTTCTTCAATACATTGGTAAAGAAGATAGTTCCGCAATATAAATTTGGGGTTTGTTTTTTTCATTAATTCCACGGACTCAGCTTTTGAAATAGCATTTGAATTCAGACGGGATCGATAGTTTTCCATGAAGTCTTTCAGTCTGCTGAGCTTTTCTTCATTTAAAGCGCTGTAAGCTACCGGGCTGAAATGTTCCTGTAAATCAGTTTCTGGTGTTGTTTTCTCCAGTTGATTGAAGAATAAGGTATGATCTAATGCGAGGTCCTGCATTAAGCTCTGCCAGTTATTAAAAAACACCTCATCCTCTTCTTTTAGTTCATCAAATCCGAATTTTTTGCAGAGCATTCTGTCATGAGTTTCCCAAAAATAAACGCCAAAATTATTTAGGGTGTTTTCAAGAAACTTTTCATCGTTGATGATGGGCTGGAGGGTATTTGCGAGTTTCCATAGATTCCATTGGGCAATCTGTGCCTGCTTTCCAAATGCATATCTTCTTCCCGGTAGATCCGTAGTATTCGGGGTGAAATTTAAATTATATTCATCCAGCATTGAATAGGGACCATAATCGATCGTTAGGCCTAAGATGGACATGTTGTCTGTATTCATTACCCCATGTACAAAACCTACTCTGAACCATTCTACCATTAAGTCTGCTGTGCGGATACATACATGTTCAAAAAGATCTTTGTATTTCTGCTGATCGGATGAAACAATTTCAGGGAAGTAATTTTCAATTGTAAAATCAAGCAGATCCTGTAATAACGTATGTTCACCCTGAGCAAACATCAGTTCAAAATGTCCAAAGCGAAGGAAGCTTTCGGCGGTTCTGATCACTACGGCTCCTTTTTCGTATTGTGGATTGCCGTTATACATGATATCGCGAAGAACATCTTCTCCTGTAAAGGCCAGGCTTAAAGCCCTGGTGGTAGGTATGCCTAAGTGATACATGGCTTCACTCATGAGGTATTCACGTACAGAAGACCGTAATACGGCTCTTCCGTCTGCACGCCTTGAATAGGGTGTTGCACCGGCTCCTTTCCATTGTATTTCGGTCTTCTTACCAGCAGCATTGGTAATTTCTCCCGCCAGAATGGCCCTGCCGTCGCCCAGTTGCCCGGCCCAATTACCAAATTGATGCCCGGCATAAGCTGTAGCGTAGGTCTGAATATTGTCGGGTAGGTGAGAGCCTACCAGAAAGTTAAGATCCTTTTCTTCAAATTTACCCAGCCCTATTTCCTCAGCAAGAGCTTCGTTAAAAGCAATCCGTTGAGGCTGTTCAAACCATGCAGGTTCAATCGTAGCAAATAGCACTTTTGGCGTGCCTCGCTGTGTAGGGTTATTGGAAAAATCTCCAGGGAATTTTTTGAGGAAAGGTTGTTTGATCTGTTCAATATTCATACAGCAAAGATATTAAATCTAAAAGATAAAGACCTTCCTTTTTTATACCTAGATGGTGTCTTAATAATGAGTACATAGATAGCCAAAATAAAGAGCCGATAGCTAATTATTGCAGTGAATGAACATTTTATGAAGACAAAGCCTGTCTAAAAGAATATAGCCTGCTGTTTTTATCTAGCACGATCGTAAGCCTTTTTCAAGAGATAACAGGCATAGGCAACATCTTGCTTATTGTGAAGATAAAAACTGATCCAGCCTGAATTTTTAAACACATGGTGGTCCTTAATTTTTCCCTCCATCATCAATGATTTTTTTAGCTCTTTATTTAATAAAATGTCCACTAAACCATTGCTATGGACATGTGCAAATTCCTTTCCCAAATAATTGAACGCAGTCCCACCATATTTATGTATCCCAATCGTCGTCCCGGGCATTCCTTTTACATTTTCTTCCAGGTCATCGATCCAATTTAGCAGTTCAGGCTTGGCAATGAACATCCAAAATCTCATGAGACTATCAAATAGAATGGCTAATAAGGGGATATCCTTTAAAAAGCCAACTCTTTTTACCACAAAAGAAAACATAGATTATCGCTCGCTTAAAAGTTTAATATGCTCCATGACTCGGAAATGGACATTCCTAGTGATACTTTCTGCCCAAAGGTCATAGTACCAAGTCGGGAAAACATGGAGATTATACCAACTGTTCCCAATAAGGGTAGTGGTACCATTTCCATTGTCTTTCAATATAAATTGACCTCTTTTGATATCGATATGTCCCATGATTTCAGGGTCTTTGGGTTGATCAATGATATCAAAAATTAAGTTTTCATTGACGTCAAATTTTACAATCTTCTCATCGAAAACATACCCGTTGCTAAAAATACATTTTCGGTTTGCGCCCAGTTTATGTTCACTTACCGTTGTAGCCATGGGGCTCGGCATTCCTATACTAAAAAGCCAATAGTTTTCCTTCTGAGATATGGGATCGAAGGCGACCACGTGTTGCCATACTTGCGTTGGACTCGCATGAATTAAGATCTCATCGGAGACCATATTTTCATGATGGTGATCAGTCAGGGAGTCGACAATAAAAATTCCAAGTAAGAGGCTAACAATGCTTATATTCAATTTTTGATTACTCTTTTTAAACATTGACCTTCCAATAAAGGCACCTGCGATAACAAAGCCAAAGATAAGAGGTGAAACAATTAAGAGGCAAATAATGCCCTCACCTAGGAATATAAAGCTGAGTAAGATAGCCATAAGGCCACCCAAGATAGAACATGCGGTTATTTGTTTACCTCTCATGTCAGTATCTTTCCAACACCAAGCCATGATAATACCCATCAACAGTGGAATAATCACAAACTCAGAAAAAACAAGTACCCCTGCATCCTTGGGCAGCAATGAAGATTGCATACCAATAATTAGAAATGCAAAAATGTTGGCGATTAGAATTCCCTGAACTGTTTTAGAACTTCGTACTTTATAAAACGTTTGTTTCAAACTCATGATACTTGATTTTTATGTTCATAAACCGGTTGTGCTAAAACTTTGTGTGGCTAAGGTATTAAATAATTCGCTATTTAATAAATTGTGGAATGCTGATAAATATGATGCTATTCAATTGAAGCTGATCAAAATGTTACAAATACAAAAATGCCGTTGCGTTGGATGTATCCTACTGCTGAATTCGATACAAATCGCGAAAAAGTTGATGAAGCAAGTCAACGACAATGTGTTGGAGTTGATAATGTGGATAAAATTATTTGGTTATTACAGAAATAAGTAAGAAACTCGCTTATATGATAATGGTAGAAACCGCTCTCGGCAAGAACGTTGCGGTAATACTTTCCAGTAGAAATAGACAACTCCAATGAAATTAAGAAAGATTATATTGCTTTTAGTGATAGCCCTTTTGGGGCATACACTCTTCGCTCAGGCAAAAAATGAGGTAAAAGTACTGCAGATCAACATTTGGCAGGAGGGGACTGTTGTGCCCAATGGGTTTCCTGCGATAGCAGACGAAATTATTGCCAAGCATGCAGATGTCGTTCTCTTTAGTGAAGTCCGCAATTACAAGGGAACAGATTTTATTCAGCGTATACTAACGGAACTCAAATCTAAAGGGGCAATCTATTTTGGCCAGTCCAGTGATGCAAAACTGGATGTCGGTTTTATTTCCAAATATCCGATTGAATCACAGCATGCGCTTTATGAAAAAGATAGTACCATGGGCGGTGTTTTAAAAAGTAAGATCAAGATTGGAAAGCGTTCTTTTGTATGCTATTCTTTACACTTGGACTACACAAATTACGCATGCTACTTGCCGCGTGGTTACGATGGTTTGACCTGGGAGAAGTTAGATCGTCCTGTTTCAGATGTAGGTACCATTATTGAGGCTAATCGGAAAAGCAAACGTGATGAAGCTATCCAAGATATCCTGAGCGACGTAGAAAAAGAGGATCAATCACAATCGTTTATTATTGCAGGTGATTTTAATGAGCCTTCACATTTGGATTGGACATTGGCTACAAAAGATCTTTTCGACCATCGTGGGGCAGTGGTTCCTTGGGACTGTTCGGTTTTATTAGAAAAAGCCGGATTTATAGATAGTTTCCGTCAATTATATCCCAACCCGGTCAGTCATCCTGGTTTTACCTATCCTGCTTTTAACAAGGATGTTCCCATTGGGAAATTGGCATGGGCACCCACAGCGGATGATCGAGATCGGATCGATTATGTTTATTACCGCAGCAAAAAACCGTTGAAACCAGTAAAAGCTAACATTGTCGGTCCTGTAGAAACCGTAAAGTATGGACAGAAGCAGGAAAAAGATAGTGAAGATAACTTCTTGCTGCCCGAAGGTGTGTGGCCAACCGATCATAAAGCGATGTTGGTTATGTTTAAATTCTAGAGCATTAATAGCCAAATGAAATATACCGAAAAGACTGTAAGTGCCTACGAATGATAATTTATCTGCAGCGAATTATAATTGGTTCGATTTTCAATTGGTTGTACTATTAAATTTGTGTTTAAAATGATAAGTTTATCATGAACAAATCAAGCTAATGAAAAAGATTAAAAGGTTCGTTTTAGTGGTTGTCGTTCTATGCGTAGTAGCCCTGGTTGTTGTGGTGATAACCAATAGCAATGTAACGGCTAAAACAGATTCGGTGATTTTCACTGAACTTAAGGATGTGCCAAGAACCAAGGTAGCCATCATTTTTGGCGCTGGCATCAATGGTGATCAGCCAAGTAGGTATTTGAAAGATAGACTCGATGCTGGGATTTCGTTGTACAAAAACCACAAAGTGGATAAAATATTGTTGTCGGGAGACAACGGAAGAGACGAGTACGATGAGCTTAGCGTAATGAAGTTGTACTGTCAGAAAAATGGCATCGATACCGCTAAAATTTACATTGACTATGCTGGGTTCGATAGCTACTCGACCATGTACCGGGCAAAATATATATTTAATGTTGATACGGCAATTTTGGTATCTCAAAAATATCATCTAAATAGATGTGTTTATCTGGGTGATAAATTAGGCATAAAATCATTCGGTTATAGTGCCGATCGAGGAGTTTACCCTGGATATAAATATTATGCATTTAGAGAAAAACTATCGGTAACGAAAGCGGTTTTGGATGTAATGAGAAATAGAAAACCAAAGTATTTAGGTAAGCAGGTGGATGTAAACGGAAAGTCGAATTATACGAAAGAATAATTTAGGAGATTTTACGGATTGATAGACCAATTATTATCGTAAAATTCAGCAACCTCCTAAGAACAACCAGGAATAAAAAAATTAAAGGCAATGTCTCCAGTAGCTTGCGGGAATCATGTTGAATAAGTATTTTCGTATATATTCCAATTTGATATGAAATTCCTTTTAACCTTTATTTTTTGTTCCTGGTTTTCTTTGTCACTATTTTCTCAGGTTGGGAAAGTAGGTGGGCAGAAAGATCAATTTAAAGCAATTGATTCTGTTCTCGGCCAAGTTTTAAAAGATCATCATGTGGCGGGTTTTGCCGTTGCTGTTGTAAAAGGCGATAAAATAATTTATAATAAGGGATTTGGCTATCGTGATTTCGCGAATAAAAAACCTGTTACACCGAATACGCTTTTTGCAATCGGTTCGAGCTCCAAAGCTTTTACCGCTTCATTGTTAGGTTTGTTGAGAGCGGATGGCAAACTGACATTTGAGGACAGAGCGGTATCTTTACTGCCTGCGTTACGGTTTTACAATGATGAGATGGATAATCAAATCGTGGTTAAAGACCTAATGGCGCATAGGACAGGCTTGTCCCGCTATGATTTATCTTGGTTTCTGTTCAATAGTAAAAATAGAGATAGTCTGATTTCACGGGTCAGATTTATGAAACCCAGTTCAGGCCTGCGCATGAAATGGTTCTATAATAACTTTATGTACCTTGCTCAAGGAATGATTGTGGAGCGATTGAGCGGTAAGACATGGGAACAAAATATACAGGAAAAGTTTTTTACTCCCCTAGAAATGACTCGTTCTAATACCGATCTCTTAGCATTTCAACGGGACAGCGATGCTTCTTTGCCCTATACACTTTCCAAAGATAACACGATAAAACTGATTGATTATTATAATATTAGTGGTATGGGGCCAGCAGGAAGCATAAATAGCAGTGCTAGTGACATGTCTAATTGGCTCAAGGTTTGGCTCAACCAAGGTTATTTCAATGGGAAAGAAATACTTCCTGCAAATTATATAAATGAGGCTGCGAGCTCCCAAATGGTGATGGATGCCGCTTTACCGGACAAACACAAAGATGTTTTCCTTTCCAATTATGGATTAGGCTGGATGATTGGCTCCTATAGAGGACATTATCAAGTAGAACATGGTGGAAATATTAACGGATTTTCTGCGAATGTGGCATTTTTTCCAACAGATACACTCGGAATTGTCGTATTAACCAATCAAAACGTGTCTAAGGTCCCTACGGTGGTCAGAAATTCTATAGCGGATATCCTTTTTGGCTTGGAACCAATCGATTGGAATGGTGAAAAAAAGGCTGAAATCGATTCGCTGCGTCATGTTAAAAAAGAAGAAGAAAAGTTGCCCATTCCAGCGACGAAACCTTCCCATTCCTTAAAACAGTACACTGGTTCTTTTGAGAATCCTGCATATGGAATTATTGAGGTAAGGCTTAAGGATAACAAGCTATACAGTGAACTCGGTTATGAGAAGGTTGTCCTTATCCACCGACATTATGATGTTTTTGACCCAAGGTCTGTCGATAAAAATGGTGTAGCAGATCCTGAACCAAGTAATCTTCTCTTTAACTTCTTTAGCGATGTGGACGGTCAGATTCAAGGTATAGGAATTCTGTTGGACGGTAGTGAAAAACCGGTTATGTTTGATCGTAAACACAGTCCTGTTACTGCATCGCAGTAACCGACCAATCGTATGGAGCAATAACATGAAAAGGAGGTGCCCCGATGGCACTCCTAAGCCAGCTGCCACAGAAAAGATTAGCTGTCAAATTGTATTTGACATACGAAAGCAGAAGATTGGGTGAATTTAAAAATGGGGACTTTAATGAATCTTAAGTATTTGAGATTTAATCCCTGATAATTTATAGACGCATTATGAGATATTCACCTGTAAAAATAATACTAATTGAGGTCGTACTTTTGATGGGGTGTAATTTCGATAGGGAAAAACAGTATTTTCTGGAATTCAGAGAAGAAAAGACAATAGCATCCATGCCCAATGATATTTATTTCAACGATCAAAAAATAGGAACGGTGGATCGGGTATTATTAAAATCAAAGGTTCCAACTTTCAAGGTGACCTTATCTGATCCAATACCTATACATTCAACTATTGAATTAACTGAAATGGATCTGCTTGGTAATCACAGATTATTATTGAAAAAGAGTAGTGCTGAAAGAATATATCATCATAATGACACCATTACAGGTTTTTTAAAATACATTAAACAAAAAAACATAGATCCAAAACTGCGGGATAGTATTTATAAATCAATTCGCGAGGGGAAGGGGATCCTTCAATTTGATACTGAGTAGTTTCCCCGCTTTGAATATTTAAGCTTTTATACCTATTTTTATTACTTGTATAAGGCGCTTATCTCCGTGATATCTCGGTAACCCAAGTGAAAAAATCAGATCTTATTGTAACCTAAATGACTTCTTTACCGAAGCTCTTATTGATTGGAAAATTCTTCTTATGGAGGGGAGGTCTTTATGATTATGTCCAGAACAGCATAGGCGCTCCGGATATAAAGGTAACCGAGTTAAATACTCGCAAAATCTAGCAGGATTGCTTTCGTCAAGTTATGGCTACTACGAATCAAGACAGGCACGTCTGAGCTTCAACTAATTAGGTTCATTTATGGCGCGAATAAGGATCAACGTAATCGCAAAGCGACTCTCGAAAGCGAATGCGGTCGGATACAATAAGATAGAGTCCGGCTATGTCGACTTTGTGTTTATACCTTTCGATATAAGAGCGTAATTGTGATGAGCGCTCAAATGATTAAATCCTGATCCTGGCGTATAGTTTACCAAGTGAGCGGAGAGCAATACTGTTTTTGCATTTTTTTAAAATTAATTATTATAGAGTTTTGTAAGTATAAACGGCAGATCATGAAAAAAAACACGTTTTTACTAATCGCTATATTCTTTTGGATACCCATTGTTGCTCAGGTTAGCAGCAAGGGCGAACAATATTCAATCGACAAAAAGGTAGAATATTATTTAGGGAGTATAGATATTGCAGGAATAAGCATCGGTGCCTCCTTCGATAGTCTGAGTAAAATTAGGAGCTATGCAAACAGGTTTCCCAACATAAGCAACCAAGCGCTGACTTATATCAATAATGGAAATAGGGTACAATTCAAAATTCGTACTAAACTACTTTCAGGCATAAAGAACTATCGCTTTGCTGTTGTCGATGATTTAAAAAATACGTTGTTATCCGGACGCTTAGAGGACCTGAACTTTAACAAACACGGCTTATTTGGTTATATAGCAGAATTGCCAATAACGGAGATCCGAAATAAGACCATTTCTGTAACCTTATATAACGAAAAAAATCCTTCAGAACAGGGAAGCGTGATTATATATAACACAGCGATCCCAAAAACTGATATTATCTTTCTTGGAAGGGAGCTAATTGATAGATCAAATAGATCTGCGGTTGAAATGAAAACAGATGCGTCGAAAATTATCTTGGACAATGATGTTACAGCTCTGAAGGTTGCAGTTAGAAAAAATGATTACAGTTCCATTTACTCGTTATTGGTAAAAGAAAAGGAAACTGGCAACATTGTATTTAAAAGTAATTCTTGGAATTACAGTTTTTACACTGTAGATGGAATAGAGCAACCGAATATTTCAATAGGTCGGGAGAATTTCAAAAATTCTGGAGAATATGAAATCATTATTCGACCACAATTAGAGAATATGACGGAGAAAGAGATGGAATCGTCTAGTTTTAGACAAAATGTCAAAATACAAATTGATAGAACTTTCTCTATGCAAGATATGATCATGTGGTCTCTATCATTAATTATTATCTTTAGCATTATAAGCTTTCTTCTAATTTATGTACTGCGTAGAAGAAATAGAAAAAAAATCCGAGAAGAGAGTTTAAATAAAAAAATATCGGAAACTAAACTGATCTCGATTCAGGCGCAACTCAATCCTCATTTTCTTTTCAATTCGCTCGCTAGCATTCAGAGTTTTATAAATAACAATGATGTGGACAATGCAAATAGGTATTTAAGCAAATTTGCCCGTCTCACCCGAAATGTGCTGGATAGTGAATCGGTAAATACACTCACGGATGAGCGCAATCTTTTAACCGATTATCTTCAGATGGAACAGCTACGATTTGGTTTTGAATATGCGATTGATGTTAAGGATCTTGATCCTAATAACATCGAAATACCAACAATGCTCCTACAACCATTGGTTGAAAATGCTATAAAACATGGGATATCAGAATTGAAGGAACGTGGAAAGGTTAGCTTATATTTTGAGAGGAGGGAGAGTGATATGATAATAACTATATTGGATAACGGTCGAGGGTATGATATAGCACATACACCATTCGGATTAGGAATCAGGTTAACCAATGAGCGTATACAGCTTTGGAATGAATTGCATCCAGAGACAAATATTTTCATAGATACAGAATCTAAAAGTACGGGGACATGCGTATCTTTAATTTTTAAAAACTGGTTATTATGATACGTGCTATTTTAGTGGACGATGAAATTTCAAATACCAAAAATTTAAAGGCGCTATTGGCTAAGTATTGTCCACATGTTGAAGTTGTGGCAATTGCAAATACGATTACTGAAGCAGCGAGCTTAATTAAAAATAATAGACCCAATTTGGTATTTCTTGATATAGAAATGGGGAGTCAGACAGGTTTTGACCTGCTTAAGGATTTTGAAACAATAGACTTTCAGGTGATTTTTGTTACAGCATACAACCAATATGGTATACAAGCCATAAAACATGCGGCATTAGATTATCTTCTAAAACCCATTGATATAGACGAGCTCAAATTGGCCGTTGAAAAGGCTTGCAAAAAAGTAAGTACAATAGTGCAGAATCCCGGGGTAGAATTTCTGATTCAGCAGTTGACATCGAAACAGAGGGTGCCTCAGAAGATAGCTCTTGCTTTTCAAAACGAAACTCGATACTTACTCATTAGCGATATTATACGTTGTGAAGCAGACGATACATATACCGTTTTTCACTTACTAAATGAAGAGAAAATAATTTCTTCAAAACCTTTAAGAGAATACAGCGAAATACTAATTCCACACAACTTTATTCGAACACACCAAAGTCACCTTATAAACCCTTTTTATATCCAAAGTTGGCTTAAGGAAGATGGCGGGACTTTACTATTGGCAAACCGTGAGAAAATACCAGTATCTAAACCAAACCGTGAGCGCGTAAAAAACGCTTTGGCACAATTGTAAAACAACTTGGACCTGCAAAAATGGGAAACGGGTATGCATGAATTACGCTCAGTATACGACAGTTTACCCCCGAATGAAAAAGCAAGTTGTCTTATTTGGGGCAAACATTACTCGCAGGAGGGTGCAGTCGAACTGATGAAGAGTACATATGGACTTCCGAACGCCTTTTGTTATCACGGTAGCTTCTATAACTGGGCACCGACAGGCCGTATGCCCCAAACGGCGATTGCCATTTGTTACAACGATACCAGTGACGATTTCTTTTGTCCTTTTTTCGAAAAAGTTGTTCCTGTGCGAAAATTATATAGTCCCTATGCAAGTAGCGAAGATTGGGTGCTGCTAACGATCTATCGCTGTAAAAAACCTAAGCAGGACTTTAACAAAATGAAAGATTTGTTTAAAAGTTGAATATTTGAATACGCATGCTGCTTACTTTATTTGACTGGGCTGCAAGAAGTATAAAATTGTATTAAGAAGGGGCTATATAACCTTTAGATAACCCCTCGCACGTTAAGTTTTTCGTTGCTATTGCGCTAAATCGATTGAATTTGTCTAATCATTTGGTTGGTAAATCCCCATTCGTTGTCGTACCAAGCCATCACTTTTACCAGATCGCCATCGACAACTCGAGTCATTTCTAGATCTACTGTCGCTGCAAATGGACTTTTGATAATATCGGTAGATACCAAGGGCTCGTCGGTTACCGTTAGCACCTTTTTATAGCGATCAGTTTTTGATTCTTCGATCAAGATTTGGTTGATCTCTTCGATTGTGGTGGACCTTTCTGCAATAAACGTAATATCGGAGATGGATCCTACTGGAACAGGTACCCTCACAGCTATACCGTCAAACTTTCCGGCGTATTGCGGAAGTGCTTTTGTCGTCGCTATTGCAGCCCCCGTGGCCGCGGGGGCAAGGTTAATGCCTGCAGCCCGTCCCATACGCGGTTCTTTTTTTGATGGAGCGTCGACCAGTGCCTGTGAAGCTGTATAACCGTGTGTGGTATTTAGTATGGCTTTTTTTATTCCCAGTCTCCTGCCCAATATTTCGATTACTGGACTTATATTGTTTGTCGTACAGCTTGCGCACGAAAAGACAGAAACCCTTCCATCTTCGGTATTTACCCCATGGACCACTGTCGGTGTATCTTTGGTAGGACCCGAGATGACGACAAATTTTGCTCCAGAGGTTAAATGTTTTTCAGCGTCCACTTTGTTCGTGAAAATACCCGTACTCTCTATAACGATATCCGCTTGGATATCTTTCCAAGGTAACTTTTCAATCTCCCTGATACTTGTATATTTAACCACCTTTCCATCGACCACAATTGTATCTCCTTCGATACGCACATCTTTTTCATATTTCCCATAGTTACTATCGTACTTAAGCAGATATGCGGCGTTTTCAATACTCATCAGATCATTAATTCCAACGACCTCAAGATCGGCAGTTTCTGTTATTATTTTTAAGGCAGCGCGTCCGATGCGACCAAATCCATTAATTGCTATCTTTTTCATCCTATTCCTTTTAAATCTGTTTATATTATTTCTTTTGTTTTTATATATAGACTAAGTTCTTTTTTTTCTCGAAAAAAAAGATTGACATGGATCAAGAATTTGCTTTAGCTACCGTTACCCCGTTAGTTTTCAAGGATTAGGGGGCGATTGCAGTTGATATGGGCCTATCGGTATTGAACTATGACAGAGTTCTGACCATAATGCGCAGATCAAAGGGAATACAGGCGGACTGTAAAGTTTTATTCCTTACTTCATTTTAAACTCCGTAGGTCTCATGTTGGTAAGCAGATAAAAGTTATTGCTGAAAGCCGCTATATTTGAATAACCAATTTCGTAGGCAATCTCAGTCATATTCAAATCTGTATCGTTGATTAATTCCATTGCCTTAATAATCCGTAGCATTTTTAAATACTGAACAAATGTAATGTGCAGTTTATGCTGGAATAGTCTGGTGAGACTACGAACACTCATTCCCGATTGCTGCGCAATCATTGCTAAGCTTAGATTTTCATTTAACCTATTTCTAAAACTGTCGATTATGGTATTGAGCCTTTGATCGTCTGTTGTTGGAAGTTGAATGGAGAATTTTTTGAGATTTTCTTTTGATAGTAGGCCTTTTAGCGTAATTAAAAATTCAAATTCCCACGAACCTTTGTAATAATTACCTTGCCACTTCTCACTAAAAGAAAGCATCTCTGCCAGCAGCTTACTCACCGGATAAATCCCCAACTCCTCATAAAAATTACCAACACTTTCCTCCGGAAAATAAATATTGATAATAGACAGGTCCTTGGTGTTGAACATCAGGTTGTGCCGATAATTTTTTGGTATCCAGATATAATGATTTGAGGGAATATAGAAATCCTTTTCGTCAGTCTGCAGATAAGCAATCCCCCCATAAACCAATAACAACTGAGCCTTCTTATGCTGGTGGGCAGGCAAACGTTGTTCCGTCTGCTGTCGCATCACCAGGATAGAATCAGGATTTTGATCAACAATATGTATGATTTGGCTCAGAATTTCCATATGGCCAAATTTAACAAATATTAGGCTAATTATATAAAATGATACTTCGCCATGCTTGATACTTTTGCTATGTAATAATAGTAAAGTCATTATGAAACATAAAATCATAACATCGCGCAAAGATTTTCAACTTGAAACACAGGACCAAAAGTCTGCTAATAAATTACATCATTCAGATGAAGGAAGTGACAGTGCACATATTTTCTGGTTTGCTTATGGGTATAACTATGCTTTTATGCCAATGGTAGATTTAACTTTTGCTTTTGATGAATTGAAAAAGATTGTAAAACCATGGCTAGTAAAAAGAAAGAAATATATAAACAAAACCGATGAAACAATATAAAATAGTCCCGATTTTGAGCTTATTGTTAACCCTATTTGTACAATCAGTCTATGCTCAAAATATAGCTAATGAGCTGGTATTAAGCTTGGAAGAAATTTGGAAAGTAGCCGAAACAAATAACCGTCAACTGAAACTATCCGATCTACATCTTCAGCAGAGCAATTTGGAAATATTGGAAGCGAAAGATCGTTTGTTGCCTGAGCTTTTTGTTGGTGGAGATGCAAAACTCAATTCCAAATTCCTGATCTATGACAATGGATTATTTTCTTCTCCGCAGGATGTGCCTGTAAAAGGTTATGGTTACAGCGTGGGTTACAACCTGAACGTCAATCTTTACAATGGTGGTAAGGACAAAAGAAACATCGCCATGAAAAAGGAAGAAGCGATACGTACACAATATGAAGTCGATCTGCAAAAACACAACATAAAATACAATGTTGCAGCTGTTTACTTTGATCTGTATAAGTTTCTGCATTTCCAGGATTTTCTTGCTGCAGAAATTGAAGCCGAAAAAAAACAATTGACACTGGTAGCAAGCTTGCATAAAAATGGCACCGTGCTAAAGAGCGATGTATTAAGAACCTCCGTGAAATTAGCGCAACTGGAACTCAGCCTTTCTGATATCGCGAAGAAGATTGAAATCGCTAAACAACGGCTCAATATCCTGATGGGGAAAGAAAATGATGCTGAGCTTGCAATAAAATACCAAGATACAATCGAGTTAAAGGCTATCACTCAAGGTGGTTATGAGGATTATCTAGACATCGCATTTAACAAATCGCCGGAATACAAGATAGCCTATAGCGCTGTCAAATTGAGCGAAATGAACGTCAAGCAGGTAAAAGCGACGCTGTTACCCAAAATCTCCTTGTATTCAACTTACAATTACACCTATCCGCAGATTTCATTTTATCCATATTCGAATGATCTATGGGGATTTGGTCAGACCGGGATCAAAGTCCAGTTTCCTATTGATAATCTATACAAAAGCAAGCATTCCATCGCTCATGCTCAAGCGATCAGTAATGAGGCAAGAGAAAAAGCAAATATTAAAAAAGAGGAGATCTACCTTGAGGTAAAAGAGGCTTATTTACAGCAAAAACAGGCCTTGGAAAGCATGGAAACAGCAGAGCAAAATATCATTAAAACCGCCGAAACTGCTCGTGTTATCAGAAGTAGCTACTTAAACCAGGAATCCCTTCTGACCGATCTTCTGGAAGCCGAAAATGCTTTGTTGGAAGCTAAATTTAATCTGACAACAGCACAAACAAACGTTAAACTTAAGCATATCAGGCTATTGGCAATTATCGGAATTCTTTAATACAAATATCATGAACAAAAATAAAACAGATAAAATTGTTGTAAGCCTAACCAAATGGCTCGGTATCACATTCTTCGTGGGAATTATTATTTGGGCAGCTGTTTATTTCTTCGAAGGACATCGCTATGAACAGACCAACGACGCTCAGATTGATGCCTATCTTTCCCCGATAAACGCAAAAGTAGGGGGCTATATCCGTAAAATATATTATAAGGACAATCAGCAGGTAAAAAAAGGCGATACCCTTGTAGTGATCGAACAGGACGAGTACGGGTTAAAGAGAGATGCTGCGTCAGCAGAACTCATGAGCGCGCAGGCCAAATTACCGATCTTGGCAGCAAGCGAGGAAACGCAGGTTAAAAGCATTGCCGTCATTAAGGCCCAGTTGGAAGGTGCTAAAGCACGATTGAACCAGCAGCAAAAAGAATTTGACCGCTATAAAAATCTACTGGCGGACGAATCGACCACACAACAAAAATTCGACAACATCAGTGCTACTTTATCCATCACCCAATCAGATTATAACCAGACCAAAGCTTCTTTACACGTCGCTGAATCCAAATTAAATGATTTCAGGGTACAGCACAATGCCATAAAGGCAGAAATAAAGATCAAAGAAGCACTTCTCAAAAGGCAAGAGTTGGATATTCGATATGCCGTTATCACAGCACCTTTTGATGGACAAATTGGGAAAAAGACCATTCAGGCGGGACAACTGATACAGCCCGGACAGACATTGGCATTCTTAGTGAACAGAGCCGAGGAAAAGTGGGTAATGGCAAATTTTAAGGAAACACAGATTGGGAAATTCAAAATCGGTCAAGCGGTATCTATTGAAGTCGATGCTTTTCCGAATGAAGAATTCAAAGGTACTATCGAGTCCCTTTCGCCAACCACAGGATCCCGGTATTCGCTGCTTCCGCCAGATAATGCTACCGGTAATTTTGTTAAAATCATCCAACGTATTCCTGTTCGGATTAAACTGATCGATATACCCGAAAAATTAACTAAGCTATCTGCCGGAATGAACGCAAATGTTTACATTTTAAAAAATTAACAATGCAAGTACACAAAATACCAATTTTTAAATCCTGGGTATCCGAATGGATGGCAAGGTCTGTCATATTTGCTATTCTCATGACGAGTCTGTTTAGTTTTGCCTTTTACGGAAGTCCAGGTGCCGCGATGGGCTTTTACGGAATACAAGCTACCGATGTACAATATGGTATGGTCGTTATCTATGGTTCAACCGTAGCTTTCCTGGCGCTGGATTTTAGAATTGTAAAGTATTTCGCACCACGGGAATATCTACTGCTGGCACTTGGGGTAAATGTGCTATGTGCTGTGGTTTGTTTTTATTTCAGAGATTGGATATTATTTGTTTTCTGTCAGTTTTTGCAGGGCATTACCTGTGCATTAATGTCGGGCATTGTGTTACAGCTTATTTTTCCAAGGTTACAGTCTGTACGTGCCCGTGTGATTGCTTATAGCCTCCTTTATGGCAGTATACAAATAGCGGTGCCATTTTATTCCATCTATATCAGTGTCATCCTTTATTTCTTTGACTTCAACTGGATATTCTACGGATTTGTTATTGTAGTCATTATGCTGACAAGTGTTGTTTTACTTACCATGAACGGTAAGGCCAGGTTTACCAGAAAAATACCACTGTATCAGGTGGATTGGATCGGCTATTTATTTTATGTGTCTTTTATCTTGATCGTAGGATACATCCTTGTGTACGGACGTCAACTGGGATGGTTTGATAGTTCATTAATCAGCACACTTTGTTTAGTTAATGTAATTATTCTTTCTCTTTTTATTAGCAGAGAACTAAAACTTAAGCGACCACTAATCAATTTACAGATTTTTAGGGCAAAGAATTTCGTTATTGGACTTTTGCTTCTTTTTACCTTTTATATTTTTAAAGGAAGTACTGGGCTAGCCTATGGTTATCTTGAAGTAATTTTAGGAAACCATCCATTGAGTACCATTCCCGTATGGATTGCTGTAATTGCTGGAACTACACTGAGTATGTTTATCACTTCTCGATTTGTCTTGATGGGGTATAACCTGATCAGGATGATTATTGTTGGTTTTGGGTTGATGGCGGTATATTATACCTATATGATACTATTTGTTTCTGTACAGGGTGAAACAACCGACTTCCTTCTGCCTATGTTTGTGTATGGCGCGGCAACAGGGGTGTTGTTTGTTCCGATTGTTTCATTTACCGCCGCGTCAGCACCTTCCAAAATTGCCATCAATGCCGCTCTGATTGGTATATTTTCAAGGTTCATAGGATTTACAGCTAGTCTGGCGCTTAACAACGAACTTCAATTATTTGCAAAATCATCCGTACGGGAAAAAGTTCGGGAATCACTCACGGAGACGAACCTTCAGTTGCCTATTACCTTATTGGATATTCAGGAACAATACGCAAATGCAGGCAGCGATATATATACGTCCAAAATAGTATCCTCAGGCTACTTGAATCAGATGGTAAGTCAGCAGATATTGGCTCGTGCTATTAGGGATTATTATGATCTGATGTTAACAGGTTTAATTTTTGTCATTCTTATTTTAGTACTCTTGCCTCAAATTCAAGATGTTGTTTTGAAACTAAGAAAGGGAAATGTTCCATATTAAGATATTGATATTTCAGAAATTATCATCGCGAAATATTCTCCAACTATGCGAAAAGAATCCGGGCGTTTAAATACGCATATTATGACACAGGTAAATGGAGAAATCCGAACAAAGGGAGCAACTTCTTTCAATAGTCGATTATTGTTAATTTTGCATGCAGGATTTGGTATGGGACCCCGAGCTTTTTAAGAACAGCAATAGAAGACACAATATGATAATATGACGGATGCACTAATAAAATATCTATTCTCGATAGGAACACTGTCAGCTGACGAAGTGAATTTTTCTGTTCAGTTCTTCAAACCACACGATTTGAAAAAGGGTGATTTTTTTATTCGTGCGGACGAACCCTGTCGTCATATTGGATTTATATCCAGTGGTGCGGTAAAAGCATATGCCGTCGACAAGGAGGGGAGAGAAAATATAACCTGTTTCAAATTTGAAAACGAGTTTGTAACTTCATTCCCAGAGTTTGTCGCTCAGGAAAAATCCAGAAGGAGTATCAGGGCTGTAGAAGATAGTATAATTCATCGGATAAACTATGCTGACTATCAATATCTGCTTGGTCGAGTGACTTCTTGGAACAAGGTTATACAAGCTGTGATGGAACGGGAATATATCCAAAAGGAACAATACCTCCTGAATTACAATAATAAGTCAGCGCTCGATAAATATCATCATGTTCTTTCGAATGAACCAAAGCTCGTTCAGCGCATAGCGACACAAGACCTCGCCTCATATCTGGGCATCACGCAGCGATCTCTTACAAGAGCGAAGGGACAAATACATCGCGCCAAAGTATTATAGGACAAATGTCCTTATTTATTTCTATAGAGTGCCATAGTTTTGCAAAAAAAAGCTATGTTACATCAAATTGCCCAAGAAGTTTTTCATGTACCATTGATGCCACGAAATAGTATCAACTGCTATATAGTAGAGGGTGTGTTGGTTGATTGTGGGATACGCAGTTCATATAATACGGTGAAGGGAGCCCTTCAGAAAATACCCGTCCATCAACATGTGCTTACGCATGCCCATGCAGACCATCAGGGCTGTAGTGATCAACTATGTGATGAATTTGAAATACCTTTACTTTGCCATGAAAATGAAATTTTTAGGACTGAAACAGGTATGGTAACTAATGACTATCCAAATCCCAAACATTGGTTAGCAAAACTTCAACAAAAATACTGGGCGGGGCAGGGCCACAAAGTCGATGGTACACTCGTTGAAAATGATAGCATTGGAAACTTTCGGGTCATAGAAACTCCAGGCCATTCAGCCGGTCATATTTCTTTATTCCGTGAGCGGGATGGTGTATTGATAATCGGGGATGCTGCTACAAATATGAACCTGCTCACTACAGTGCCTGGCCTAGGGCTCCCTCCAAAAATATTCACGTCGGATCAACAGCAAAACATCAGATCGCTCCAAAAGTTAGCAGGATTAAATCCTTCTATGATATGCTTTGGTCATGGCCCGGTCATGCGAAATACGGATCGAAAGTTTGAGCAATTTGCGGCCAAATGTGTATCGTGGTTTAATTCGTAAACTTCCAGTACAGACTCGTCAAGTAGGGAATTACAAATGAATAGACAGTATAAAACTCTTTTTTGAAATCCAGTTTTTGCGATGATTATCTAAAGATTAACATCCTGAAAATGGATATCTTCGTAGATTCAATATCGATTGGCCTTGAAGCCATATCAAGATATCGTATCCACTGTCATAACTGTCCCAAAGAAAGACTGGAAAAATCTTATTGCCTTAGAAGTTTTAAGTAACTTAATATTATTCCGCTGTGCTCGGCTTCGTGAAAGTTAGCGGCTTGAAGCGCTTGGATATGATTATTGATGGAGAAGCCAATTGGTAAGCTGAACGATTGGTATTCAACAAATATACCTGATGTTAAATCTTTACTAAGTTGGTTTACTGTATAAAGCAATAGATGTTTTATTTCATCAATGTCTGGCGTATTTTTCCACGTATGTGGTGCCGTTCCAATTTTGAATGCTTCCATAAATTCCTGCGATATATGCATTGGTAGTCCACTACGCATGTACATATGCCGCTGCTGAGAAGTGATACAGTGGCCAATTTGCCAGACGATATTATTGTTAAAGGTCTCTGGAATTTTAAATAATATGGTATTATCAACTGTTTCCATTACTTGTAATAACCTGATTCTGCTAGCCTTTAAAATTTCAAATTCAAATAATTCAGTTGTCATCGTATTGGTTAAGATTCTAGATCAGTTTAATAAAGTCTTATTGGAGCGAATAGATCAATTAATTCGATTAATGATTATGCCAATGCGATTTTTTGCCGAGTACAAGAAGTGCATCTCTGAAAGCTAGTGCCAGCTCCCTAGAAGGACCGACTCCAAAGTAATGAAGAAAGATCATGTGTGGATCATCTCCAAGCATATGGTTGTGGATTGCTACAATTTCGATAAGGTGTTTTCTTAAAGTACTGATAACTTGATTGACCTCATGGTCTAACATTGCGATGTCACCCGCAATATAGGCTTCGTTTTCGGATCCGGTAAATGACGCCCAACTGTTTAAACCGATCGATGATGTCATTTCGGCTCCCATTGCCATAATTTTTAAATCGGATCGTCCTACGGTATATTTGATTGTTGAGCCGTTTATCGCGGCCTCATGACCGATAATTTTATTTAATTCCGTAACATTAAATATCTTATCCCCGGGATCTTGTTTTTGATTCAGTGGTGCTGGTTGATTTCCAACAGCTATCTTAGTGTTTGAGATAGCTGCTGCGTATTTCTGAGCCAATTCGACTGGTTCCCCCATTCCGTGGATGTGCATATAAAAGATTCGGGGTTCTTCATAAAAGAAATGATTATGGATTGCCCCAACTTCCAGACCTGATTCAAGGGCAGCAGTAATAAGGGGATTTACTTCTTCCTGAAGTAGAACACAATCACTCATAAGCACAGCACTCTTTCCATCCATGGTCCTCTTTATCGCAGCCCATCCTCCAAAGCCAAAAGATATAGGAACATCCTTACCTTTGACGGTCACAGCTAGATCATTACGGGGAAAACTGGTATTATGTGTAACTTCTTTTGTATTATATTTTCCTTTCTTTCCTAAAGCCTTTTCAATTCCCTGGATTTCAGCCTCGGTTAGATCAGGCGTATTCGACGTGGTCGTAGAAAACGCACGAACTGTTTTAAGACCAACTAGTCCGCTGCCTGTTAGGAGCAATCCCATTTTCAATAGCGTTCTGCGTGACGTTAAGTTTCTAAAATTTTTCATCCTGATCTATTATATTTTGAAAATATTACTACGTATAAACAATAAACTATCCCTTGCAACAAATGAACACCACTATTGTTGTTCATTTGGGAATTTTAATCGATCACGATTCGATTTAGAATATATATCCGAATTGAAAAGCAGCAGCAATAGAAATTTTTTGTTCATTGCCAAATCGGACTGGGAAGGGAGTTGCTAGAAAAAGTTTTCCAGCCTGACCATGTGTTATGACCTTGCTTAATACCGGTGTAAGCCCATATCGTCCGGAAGTTTCAAATGCAGCCCTGGCGATAAATGTGAATTCCTTTCCGATGGGAAATAATACGCCCGGATGGAACAAGAAATTGCTCATTTTGCTGTTCCCGGATGCTACTTTAATGTAGGGAACCATTTCCAGTGAAAATCCCAAGTGTCCTTCTCTAAGTATATTGATACCTGTCGGCATACCTACCTGATAGCTATCTTTAAAATTTGGCGTTATCGTACCAGATGATAGGGAAGCAATGGGGTTTACTATACCAACATAAGCAACCAGTTTGCTCGGTTGTTGGGCTCTTAAATGTAATGATGATAAGAGTATAATAATGATCGCTGCACAAAAAGTTTTATGGTAAGAGGAGTGGTATCGGTTTGGTTTCATAATATCTGCTTTATAAAAGCAAGTATAACCAATACGTAACATCTCAAAATAGAATAAATTTTACTATTTTGTATATTCCTTACTTTTTAAAAGATTTCCTCCTATATTCTGAAGGATTACTTCCTGTAAATTTTTTAAAAATGCGCGTGAAATGACTTTGATCAGAAAAACCTGTCAGATAGGCTATTTCAGTAAGGGAAATTGAGCGGTCAGACATAAGTTCAATAGCTTTTTCTATTCTTTTTTTACGGATGTACTCACCATAATTTAAGTTTTCAAAATATTTTGAGAATTCGCGTGACAAATAGCTTGAACTAATATCCAGTTCTTCGGAAAGTTGATTTAAGCTTAATGTTGTATTTGTATCGATTTGATCCTGTATCATTTCCCGCAATAATGCGGTCCATTCTGGAGATTTTTCTTTTTGCTTATCATTTAAATGTTCGTGATAGATTTTAAGGAGCAAAACCTCAGTTGGCCCTTCATTGCTATGTTTCAGTCGGTAGAGGTGTTGAGCCCAGCTATAAAGGCCGTCATAAATGACCATTCCGATCTCCAAAAGCTGATTGTCGTCCTTGATATTGTAAGCTAGACCTGAAAAAATCGCCTCGAGACCTGCAGATTGTGGCATTAAATCATGTCTATCCGTGTCCGCACTACGAACAATTGCAGCAATTCGTTTTAATGCCGGATCGTTTAATTCATGTTTTTTAAGGAAATAGTCAAATGTACACTCGTCTGCATAATGACTGTATTCTACACCAGGAATATCAAACGGAATGGCCTTCGTTTGTTTAGCAATTTCAAAGACCGTATCTAGGGGGGGCATATATTATTTTTGCGTCCGGATTTATAAAACGCTTTATCAGCCATGGACAAGCAATCCTATCGATCTTTGGTCTTTCACGTGTAATCCAATCCATATCTTTCTTTTCGTCAAAATATTATGATTAAGATCAATAATTATTGTGTAAAAACAAAGGGAAGTATTTAATTTAAATCTTGAATTACTTGTTTAAAATTTAATTTCAATCGTTCGATAGCTTTCCAAAAAAAAGTATGGTATGGCGATCGCTTAACAAAATAGAGGTTAATCGATCGTCCAGATTTTTATAGATTTTTTTAATACATTTATTATAATAGCAATACGTTGTCTTTTTATTCTGTTTTAAAAAAATACTTTCTTTATTAGTGTGTTTTATTATATTAGAGTGAAACGCTTTGAAAGATTAAGAGGGAGGTAATGCTTCATTCAAAACATAGCTAATAGATATTTAAACCAAAATCTTATCATTATGATCCATACCAAGCTTAGTATACACTGTAAGATTTTGGTATTCTTTTTTTTTCTTTCGAGCTGCACAACAGTAAATATACCAATAGCTAACTTAAATAAGGTTTCTCCAGGGGCAATGAATCAATTGACAAATGATTCTTTAGGACTAAAGATTGACTTCTATGGGAACGCAAACTTTGGATCTAGGTATCTAGATTTAAAAGATGTCAGGTCTATTTTTCGAAAAAGAAAGATAAAATTTCCATCAAAAAATATTGTTTTTTGGGGTACATATGATGTGACAAGAAATCCAATGTATTTTGTCGGCAGTTTGGAAACTTCTTTAGATGTCTCAAAGTTCACTGCAGATACGTCTATGTATAAATGTGTTTATTATCGTAGTATCCAGAAAAATAGAGATAATATAATAAGTCGTGTAGCGATCCCATACCACAGAGATTCATTTCTTTTGGTCAGTGAAGTTAGGACGGAAATCACCGATATGCAAGAAAGTGTTAAAGATGTTTTAAATGGCATAAAAACGTCCTACAATTCTTTGGCTTACGGAGAGAAATTTGTCGAGCAGAAGCCCGTTCAAGAACCAGATTATTATAATCTAGCTGAATCAATTTTTAAAGATAAGGGATATGCGAATTATTTCTCTACAAGAGATACGCTGGAAAAACTTGTTCTGCAAAATGAAGATAGCCAATTTGCCAACGAGCTATTAAAATCATATCGTTCGTTTCTTGGTGAAAGTGTTCAATATGATAACGAAACTAAACAAGAACAACAGTCAGTCGAAAAAACTGCTATTACCATTGACCAACTGGTAGAGAAAATTAAGGAACATCGAGTGGTTATGTTTAATGAGAATCATTTACAACCACGTTGTCGTTTGTTAATCAATCTTTTACTGCCAAAACTTTACAAAGAAGGCTTTAATGTCCTTGCTTTAGAAGGTCTATCCGAAGATGATGACCGAATTAATAAGCTGGGATTTCCAAACGTTGAGAGCGGATTTTACACCAGGGATCCTAATATGGCGAATCTCATCAGAACAGCAAGAATTTACGGCTTAAAAGTAATAGGCTATGAAGATTTTGAAAACACAATCAATAGAGATCTACAGCAAGCTAAAAATCTGATTAGAAAAAGTGAAATCGTTACAAAAAATCAAGTTAAACTTATCGTATTAGCTGGCGGAGGACATATTGAAGAAGGAGATATGGGAGAAATCAAAAGTATGGCTCAATATTTTAAGAAACTAAGCAAAATTGACCCTTACACAATTAATCAAGTTAAGTTTTTATCAATTAACGATGTTAATGATTTGGTATATGTTATCGAGAGCAAGATATTGAATGGTTATGACTTGTATTTATCAAATAATCTGAATAGCGATAAAATAGTAATTGGAGCAAAAGATTTAAACCGCAGCTATAGTATACCGAATACTGATTCGACCAAATCAGGCACATCGGCCATTTACATTTATCATGAAAAGGAATATCAATTGGATAAAACAGCTATTCCAGTTTACTTGTCACTTTCTAAAAAGGATTCGCTACAGGTAGACCTTCCGAAAGGAGTATATAGATATGTCAAGCGAGATCATTATGGGGCTATAATTCATCAAGAAACTATTGCGGTAGAATGATTAAAACATCGCGCAGGATATAATTTTCGCTTATGTTATTTTTCGTTGTTAAAGGGACATGGGGGGTGAAGGTAAAACCATGTTCGAGAAGCTAACTACGCCTTTTTTTACAAAAAATAAAACGAAAGCAAATCAACCGTTGTTATAAGAATACTTTTCATAAATTAGGTTAATAACAGGTAGTAAAAACCTTGAGATCCCCCCTCAAGGTTTTTTGTCTTTATCTCACTGTTTTACTGAGCCATGCACAAACTTTCAAACACCTTGGTATTTATCATAAGCACATTAAAGTCGCAGCAGCTCCGGTTGGCACTAGTTGATCAGGTCTAGTTCTTTCAATTTTCCCAATATAAGTCGGACGACGGCAGAGGTTCTGCCAACATCACTGAGGGTTATCCATTCAAATGAATCGATTTCACTTGCTGCCTGTAGTGTGCCCGAATAATCCGCAAAATAGCAGGTCATCTTCACGATTACATCGGCCTCTTTGCCATCGGCCGGGGCTTGGAAGGTCTCAAAATAACGGATCGAATCTTCTTGGACCTCAACGTTGAGTTCTTCCTTAATTTCTCGCTTCAGACATTCTATGTCGGATTCATTAGGTTCTCTTTTGCCTCCTGGCAAATAGAGCTTTGATTTTGATTTGGAAAGTGCCGTCAACACTTTTTTATTCGAAATGCTGATCAATGCGACCTTATCTATAACCTTATTGTCCATATTATAAATTTAGTGAATTAAAATGATGTAAGCGGTTAACAAGCTATGATCACTTCGCTTTTTCCTGTTTGGATTAAAGTTTTTTTTTATTCTTATTACAGCATTTTAACGATGTACTTCTAAAGCAATGATCGTTAATCGATCCAAATGAAACCCTGAGAATAGGTACGGGCCTTACCGGCCACGATCACTCTATCGTTTTTGTTTTCGCAATAAAGTTGCCCCTCTCTTTCAGACAGCTGACGGGAAAAAAGAGTATCCTTGCCCAATCTTGATGCCCAAAACGGAATAAGGGAACAATAGGCAGACCCAGTAACGGGATCTTCGAGGATCGTTGATTGTGGTGTAAAGTATCTGGATACAAAATCACTGTCGTTTCCTGTTGCTGTGACGACCACACCTCCGGGATCAAGATTAATCAGATCAAAAATGGATCTGTTAATGTGGATGTTTCTGACCTCTTCCTCAGATTCGTATAGTAAAACATAATCTCTTGATTTATAAATCTCTTTGGGTTGTATGTTAAGCGAGTTTTTAATAACGTCGGGCAGTGCGGAAGGCTGTGGCATTCTGGATGGAAAATCCATATAATAAACTTCGTCTTTTATATCAACAGTTAATTCACCTACTTGCGTTTCAAAAACAATTTTGCTTTTTTGATAGTCTAGGTGCTTAACCAGGCAATGCACGGTCGCTAAGGTTGCATGGCCACATAGGTCCATTTCAATTTCAGGTGTAAACCATCTTAAATGGATTGTATCACCGTTATCTATGAAAAAGGCCGTTTCCGCCACCGCATTTTCACGTGTAATTTTAAACAGTGTCTCATCGGGTAACCACTCTTTTAACGGTACCACGCAGGCTGGGTTTCCCCGGAAAATTTCTTCTGTAAAGGAATCTATTTGATATAGTTCTAACTTCATGATGGATAAATTGCTGTCGTTTGTAAAGTTAATTCAATTCATGAAGATTAGCTTCATTGTTTACAGAATTTGACAGTAAACGCTATATTAACCGATGCTGTACAATCCCTTTGAACAGGTCCCGGGCTGTCAAATCCAAAGATTATTATGTTCTTTTTCGCTCAAATTTTTCCTAACTGTAATTAGGTAGAAATACAGCAGATGTTATTGTGAAGCAAAATGATGAATAGTAATAAACAGTTGAACAACATTTTGAGGGAAATATTTTAAACCTTTTTCATGCTACTATTGTGTTATAGAGAAAATGGGGGTAAAGTAAATAAATAGCTATGGGACTATCGAAATATCGTGAAAAGCGTTCTGAAGAGAAAACCCCGGAACCGTTTGGGGGACAGCCAAATGGGACTGAACTACGCTTTGTTGTGCAGAAACATGATGCCTCTCATTTACATTACGACTTTCGTCTTGAGATGGATGGTGTTCTGAAAAGTTGGGCGGTGCCAAAAGGACCTTCTATGGATCCTAGTATTAAGCGCCTCGCTATGATGGTAGAAGATCATCCCTATGATTACCGAGACTTTGAAGGGGTGATCCCCAAAGGTCAATACGGTGGCGGTACCGTGATCGTCTGGGATGAAGGGACGTATGAGCCAGCTGAAAGTGGCATTAAGGAAGTAGCTAAACAAGAAAAAGACCTGTTGCATCAGCTCTATTCCGGCAAGCTTAAATTTAAGCTCAATGGTCAAAAGTTAAAAGGAGAGTTCGCTCTTGTTAAAGCCCACGGACGTGGAGATAACGGGTGGCTGCTCATGAAACTAGACGATAAATATGCCAGTGAGAAAGATATTACAACAAAAGATAAATCAGTGATCTCAGGCAAGACAATTCCACAGATGGAAAAATCACCCGATCAGGTTTATGGTAAACATATTATCAAAAAAGACAGTACGGTAAAAGATAAGCGTTCAACAAAAAACAAAGCATCTGAGCTAATCAATGATCAGCTTGAAGCTGTTCCTACGGCGACTTCCAAAAAGAAAACGAATATTCAGGCACTTTTAAAAAATGCGCCAAAACAAAGATTCTATTCCCATATCGAGCCTATGCTCGCTACCTTGGTCGATAAACCCTTTGATGATGAGGGCTGGATCTATGAAGTCAAGTGGGATGGATATCGCGCAGTAGCTTTTATGAATAAAGGTGAGGTGGAACTAAAATCCCGTAATGACAAGAGCTTTAATGAAAAATTCTATCCCATCTATGATCAATTGAAGGAGCTGAAATTAGATGCCATCTTGGATGGGGAAGTTGTTGTTTTAGGTGGAAACGGCACGGCCAATTTTGGCTCGCTCCAAAATTGGCGGAGTGAAGCGGATGGCGATCTGGTTTATTACGTTTTCGATATCCTTTGGTATCAGGGACAGGACCTGAAAGACCTAACATTGCTCGAGCGTAAGGCAATTTTAAAAGAAATCATTCCCAAAGGCAACAGCATCCTGGTCAGTGAACATTTTGAAACTTCCGGAATACATTTTCTGGAGGAAGCTAAAAAGCTTGGTTTAGAAGGGATTATGGCGAAGCGTAAAGATAGCACCTATCATATCCATAATCGTTCAAAGGACTGGCTTAAAATTAAAGCAAACAAAAGACAGGAAGTTGTCATAGGCGGGTATACACTGAATGATGATTCAAGTAAGCAGTTTAGTAGCCTTCTTGTAGGCGTCTATGAAGGAAAAAAATTGATCTACACCGGAAAAGTCGGTACTGGCTTTAATGTTAAGCTTCAAAAAGAAATGATGAAGCTATTTAAACCGCTTGTTATTAATAAAGCACCTTTTTCTGAAGAGCCCGACGTCAATAAGCCCTCGCGTTTCAGGCCAAATCCGCCACATGCTACCGTGACATGGCTTAAACCTGAACTTGTCTGTGAGGTGAGCTTTGCGGAATTAACCAGCGACGGTATTATGCGGCATCCTTCGTTTGACGGAATGCGGGAAGATAAAAGTGCCAAAAAAGTAATTCTCGAGGAGGAAACTCCTACAGAAAAAATGGTAGACGATATGGAAGATAAAATTGTTACACCCAGAGTAAAAGGGCCGCGGAAAACACTATTAAATCCGACCGATAAAACCCAGGTCAGAAAGGTAAATGGCCATGAACTAAAGTTTACCAATTTAGATAAGGTGTTTTGGCCGAAAGAGGGAATAACCAAAAGAGACCTCATCAATTATTACTATCAGGCTGCTCCATTTATATTGCCCTATCTTAAGGATAGGCCACAGAGTATGAACCGTTTTCCGAACGGCATTGAAGGCGAAGGTTTTTATTTTAAGAACGTGACTGATACGGCACCGGAATGGGCAGATACCTATCTCTACCACAGTGAAACAGATGAAAAGGACCGTCATTATCTTGTGGGCAAGGACGAAGCCACATTGCTCTATATGGCAAATCTTGGCTGCATTGAAATGAACCCCTGGAGCAGTACGGTTAAAAAGCCTGAAAATCCATCGTTTTGTATAATTGACCTTGATCCGGACAAAAATTCGTTTGATCAGGTTGTTGAAGCTGCTCAGGTCACAAAGAGCATATTGGATGATATGGGGGCGACTAGCTATTGCAAAACCAGTGGCTCTACAGGGCTTCATATTTATATACCGCTCGGTGGCAAATATACCTACGAACAATCTAAAGAGTTTGCCCGGGTAATTGTCACGCTAGTCCATCATGAGCTTTCTAAATTCACCAGTCTAGAGCGGTCCATAAAAGACCGCAAAGGGAAAATGTATCTTGATTTTTTGCAGAACAGGCCACATGCGACCATTGCAGCCGCATATTCTGTCCGCCCCAAGCCAGGAGCGACAGTGTCTATGCCACTTCATTGGGACGAAGTGAAAAAAGGGTTAAAAATAAGCGATTTTCATATTTTAAATGCGATTGAAAGAATGCAGAGCGAAGGAGATATTTTTAAACCTGTATTGGGAAAAGGGATTAACCTAAAAAGTATAGTGGATAAATATTATAAATAAATTTCATTTTTAAAAATCAATAACTTTAAACGAGTATTTATGAACGTAAAACGCTTTTTCGGAACAATACTGACTATTCTTGGTATTGTCGGTTTAATTTATACAGGCTATGAACTCATCAATAAAAGCACTGCGTACACCAATTTAGGGGTAGTGGGCGTATTAGCTTTGATTTTCTTTTTTGCCGGTATCGGTCTGGTGAAAAATACCAAAGACGAGTCTTAGTATTAGCCACCAGTTAAAGACCAGCAGGGATTATAGTATATGGTGATCTCGATACATTTTTTGCATCGCTGACCGTTTTATAAGGTAACCACTATCTTTCCGACGGTACGGCCGGTTTCGATTTGTAGATGAGCTTTTGCCATCTCGTCGAAACCGAAAACATACGAAATGTGTGGTTTTAAAATACCATTTTCCAATAAGGATGCTATTTTCTGCATATCGCGACCATTTGAATAGACCGACATGAAATAACAGGCATGTAACTGTTTTTTTTGAGCCTGAAGCTCATCCGCTTTGCTGGCTTATGAATTTGGATTTACAGACGAAAGCCATATCAACAAGTTCTTCAAAAGACATAAGGGTATGATTTTAAAAGGGTTTCGTACCAGTGCGCTCTTGGGTAACAGGGAAGAGGCTTAAGTCAGATGCTCGGCTTTTTTATAAAAGATCAAACGAATACTCCATTTCGGTTGTTCCTAATACGAAAAATGAGACGATTGCTTTTGCTGGCCTGATTTACACTTTGTCAAGCCAGCATTTTTTGAAACCGACTATCCCTTATTGGGATCATAACTATATATCAGGGCCGGACTATTCCGGCCTTTTTTAGTATATGGTAGCAAATCTTGAACCTGGGATATTTATTGTATATGTCGGGTTGCCTTTTGCAGATATTGCCTTTAGCTACTTCATCTTGCTGTACGACTAATGTTTTTTCTAGATCATCCCAATGCTGTTTCACAGCCTTGAAAACATGTTGAGAAATTTTCTAATACCATGATACTAAATTCCAGTAGCCCGTTGTTCTTTATTTTGGTTAGGATAATCCTCATTATGGCAACGTAAGTAAATCCATTTTAGAAGCAACTTTGCATTCATATTAATATTAGTTAAAAATGGAAAATAGGCAAAAGGAAAAAGTTTGGTTCATTACAGGATCTTCAAGAGGATTTGGAAAAATATGGACAGAAGCCGCTTTGAAACGTGGCGACAAGGTGGCAGCTACAGCACGTAATATAAATAGTATTGCCGCGTTAAAAGAAACGTATGGCGATCAGGTTTTGGTTCTTGAAGTGGATGTAACCAATCGCTCCCAAGTGCAAAATGCGATCCACCAAGCCAAGCAGTATTTTGGCAGATTGGATATTGTGCTCAATAATGCAGGGTATTCTTTAGTGGGGACCATTGAAGAGAGTAGCACTGATGAGGTAAAAGCCATGTATGAAACAAATATTATCGGACCTATCCATGTGATTCAGGCAGCATTACCCATACTGCGAGCCCAAGGGCATGGCCATATTTTAGGTACATCCAGCGCTGTCGGCATTTATAGTAATCCCCTAATCGGCTACTATTGTTCTTCGAAATTTGCGTTTGAAGCTATTTACGATAGTTTGTCTAAAGAAGTTGCGGCATTTGGCATCAAAGTAACGCTGATTGAACCTGGGGCTTACAATACCGAATTTGGCAGCACCGAATCACTGAAAATAGCCAGCAAAAAGCTACCGGATTATGACGATTTGAAAAGTCAGGTGATGAAAAATTTACAAACGATGAAGCGGGGAAATCCTAGTGCCACTGCCGATGCGCTATTTGCTGTTGTAGATGCTGAAAACCCACCGTTGCGATTCCTTTTGGGTAAAAATGATCTGCCATATATCCGTCAAATTTATTCAGAGCGTCTCCAGGAATGGGAAACCTGGAAAGCGATTTCTCAAGCAGCCCAAGGCTAGTGATCTATGTCGTCGTTAACAATCTTGCGATCTATTCGCTTTTCTTTTTTGTGAGGAAAAGCGAATATTGTTTAACTTGTAACCTAGAATTTTTATAATATGGTTTCCAAAAAATCGAATCATTCCGTAAAAAGATTTAATACGCTGGCCGATGTCATGCAGGCATCAGGTTTTCCGCCGCCGCAGCATCCCTTAATTGTTTTGTTGAATGGGGTAGACAAGCCACTTGAAGGTCATGCTCCTCCTAAATCACATGTGTTGAACTATTATAAAATAGCTTTTAAACCAGATGCCGGAGGGGAACTAATCTATGGCCATACCAAATTTGATTTTAAAGAGGGCGGTCTGTTTTTTGTTGCTCCTCAGCAGATTCTCTCTGCTATAGAAACGGATAAGCAGAAGGAAACTAGAGAACAAAGCATACTTCGCCCACAGATCACGCTGCTCATAGATCCTGATTTTTTATTGCACTATCCGTTAGCCCAAAAGATCCATCAGTATCACTTTTTCTCCTACGCTACCAATGAAGCGTTGCACCTTTCGAACAAAGAAAAAGAAACCATTCTATCACTTTTCAGAAATATAGAAGAAGAACTTGAGAACCGTATAGACGAGATGAGCCACAATGTGATCATCGCCCAGATTGAACTGTTGCTTAATTATGCCCAACGATTTTATAACAGGCAGTTTCTGACCCGAAAACAAAACTATCCAAGTATTGCCGAGCGTATTGATCAATTGCTAGAGGATTATTTCAATAGCGATAAGGTCCTGAGTGGAGGAGTTCCTACTGTGAATTATCTTGCTGAGCAGCTGCATATGTCAGCGAGTTATTTAAGCGATCTGTTGCGAAACCTTACCGGTCAAAACACCCAGCAAATCATTCATGATAAAATGATTTATCGGGCAAAGAATAAGTTATCTACCACAACTCTCCGTGTTTCTGAAATTGCATTTGAATTAGGTTTTGAACAACCGCAATCTTTTAGCAGATTGTTTAAATTAAAAACCAAACAAAGTCCACAACAATATAGAGCCCAATTCAATTAATTTTTACGGATACTTAAACTCTCCGCACTATTTTTTCCGCGGCGGATTTGTATCAGCGTTTTTGAGAAAACACTTCATTTAGTCAATTTTACAATGGAAGTTTTAACACTTGTAATCAGCAGTAAATGGTACTTACAATCTAATGGAAGATAAATATAATCTGTTAAAAGAACATATAGAGAAAGTCGTTGTACTTACTGAAGATGAATTTGACTTGGTAAAAGCATGTTTTATTCAACGGCAGTATAGAAAGTCGGAATGTATTTTTAGGGAGGGCGATACCGTAAACTATATTTACTTTGTATTGTCTGGTCTTCTTAAATTTTATTATACAGACCATGACGCTAAGCAACATATTGTTTCATTTGCAATGGAAGACTGGTGGGAAACCGATGTTTCAGCCTTTTACACGGGCGGAAATGCTTCATTTACTTTGGAATGTCTTGAGAGAACAGAATTACTTTGTCTGTCGCTGGAAAATTTTGAAAGGTTGTGCAATAGGCTTCAAAAGATGGAACGCTTTTTCCTTCGTAAATCAATTGCCGGGCATATCGGTTCCCAGCAACGGATCTTATCATTTTTAACCTCGGGAGCAAAGGAAAGATATGAGCAGCTGATCAAAAGAAATCCCGCTTTGCTGCAACGGATTCCAAAATTGTTGCTTGCTTCTTACCTAGGCGTATCCAGGGAGACATTAAGCCGTCTATTTTCTTGATTTTATTTAATTGTGAGGTTTGTCACACAGGTGAATGTAAAAATATTTTGAGCTTTGCTCCATAATAATTTTACAGAAATGGAAAAGAAAATAATCAATCCTTGGAACTGGCAGGAAGCCAGAAATTATGTGCAGGCTGTTGAAATTAAACATGCCCATTCAACCTTATATGTGTCGGGACAATGTGCTATTAGTGATGATGGCGTATCGAGCACTGCTGATATGAGAACCCAGATTTTTCATACTATTGAAAATCTTGAAAAAGTTATTCAATCAAGTGGATATGAAGCTCGACATCTCGTTCGCCTCAATATCTACACGACCGATTCTACAGCGCTATTTGAAAACTTTGATGTAATTCAGGATTGGCTTACTAAAAATAAAGTGAAGCAAACAAGTACAGTTTTGGAAGTCAAGACATTGTTTGAAACTTTGAAGGTAGAACTGGAAGCAACACTGGTTAAATAACGTCAGGATTAAAAAAATGGCGATAGCTCACTATTTGCCATTTTTTTATTGTTGAATAACGTCCATAAACCGCATTTGGTTGGAAACTCATAAAGGACAATTCTAATAGCTATAAAACGAAATAATCAGCAAAACTTTTCCCCTAAAATCGCAAACGCTTTGCAGCGAGGATTGTTCTTTCTTTGCAGGCATAGGCTTTTGATGCTTCGGAAAATCGTATAAATTTTAGCTCATTACTCCATGGATCAGCTTAGCTTATTTAAACATGAAGGATATATTTTTCCGGAAGATCTCCTGAACTTTGAACCGGACTTTCTTATGCAGGAGGAAGCTGATCAGTTGTTTGATTTCCTGCTGAAAGAAGTACCCTGGCAGCAGACATCCAAAATAATGTACGACCGAACGATATTGACTCCTCGCTTGACCGCCTGGTATGGCGACGAAAATGCGACTTATCAAATGGCCGGAAAAACGATAGCCGTGAACGAATGGCTTATCTCATTAAAGGCGTTGAAGGAGCGGATTGAACAGCGGTTTCATTGTACATTCAATTCCGTCTTGCTCAATCTATATCGCGACAATAACGATTCAGTCGCCTGGCACCGCGATCGCGAGAGCGAATTGGGCAATAGACCCGTGATCGGGTCGGTGAGTCTGGGACAAGCACGCTATTTTGATTTCAGGAAAGTGGACGATCATAATAAGAAGTATTCGTTGCTACTGAATCATGGTTCTTTGCTGTTGATGAAAGGCAATCTGCAGGAGACATGGGAACATCGAATCGCAAAATCTACGCAAAAGATGAGCGCAAGGATCAACTTGACATTTCGCCTGATCAACGAACTAGAGAATGAATAAACAATTTTTGTATAAAGATCAAAAGAAAGAGAATCGTCCATTGTTATAACAATACTTTTCATAAATAAGGTTAATAACAGATAGTAACAACCTTAAGTTCTCGATTTAAGGTTGTTTATCTAACATATTTTAATTTGAATTAATTCTTTTTTTATTAAAAAACTATTCAAATAAAATTGTTGTTTTGTTATAAACTAAATTTCTATAGCATATTACAACTTTATGCACAATCAAAGATACCCCAAAAACGATAACAGCCATCCTCTTATCATGGATAATAATTATAAGCTGGTCGCTGATATGATTAAAAAAGATCTTTTTGGAGTGCTCCTTAAAGCTAAATTAATATGTAATACGGAAATTGCAGTGTTGACTTTATTTGATAACAGTCAAAATTTTGTACAGACTTATTTTCATGATGTCGATGGCAATATAAGTATCGATAAGGTATTTTTCGATTATGTGTTTGATGTCAACGGCACGCTAGAAATTCCAGACGTTAGCACTGAGCCTCAGTCGCAGCGCAATTCAGTTATTTTCCAAAATTTTGGTATACTATACTATTATGAGGCACCATTAATCGGTTACGACGGAAAAATAGTTGGTTTTTTAAGCGTTATGGATAGACGCCCCAACAAGCTTACGGATAGTCAACGGACTCTTCTTTCATTATTGTGTATAGAAGTTTTTAATTTACTTCAAGAGAAAAACCGGCATCTCCAGTTAACTAGTAAGTTGGAATATGTGAAGTCTACACTAGACATGACCAGTCAGGTTGCCAGAGTAGGGAGCTGGGAGTATGACTTAGTTGATGATTATATCGATTGGTCTGAAATGACCAAGATTATTCATGGGGTCCCAAAGGACTATCGTCCATCTATTGAAACAGCAATAGAGTTTTACAAGGATCCTCAACATAAAATGAAAATTGTTCAGGCTATAAATTGCGCAATATCTACGGGAGCATCATGGGATCTTGAATTGGAGATTGATACCTATCAGGGTACAAGGTTGTGGGTTAGAGCATTAGGCAAAGCAGCTTTTAAAAAGGGTAAATGTGTTCGACTATATGGCACTTTTCAGGATATCGATAAGCGTAAACGCTCTGAAGCGGAATCGATACGTTCTAAGAAAATGCTTGAAGATGTTTTGAATGCCACTACTGCCGTTGCTATCATAGCAACTGACGCAGAAGGGGTGATAACCCTTTTCAACCGGGGCGCAGAAAATTTATTGGGGTATAAAAGTGAAGAAGTGATCGGTAAAATTACGCCGACATTATTTCATAGCAGTAGAGAAGTTAGAGATCGCGCGAAGGAACTTGAAATTGAATTTGGCTATCCGATTAGTGAATTTAGAGTGTTCGTCGAAATAGCGGAGTGCTACGGATACGAGCAAAGAGAGTGGATTTATATAAAAAAGGATTTTACGCAACTTTATGTATCTCTTGCCGTTACTGCAATGCGTGATATTTCTGGTCAGATCATAGGTTATCTTGGCATTGCCACAGACATCACGAAGATTGTACTTCAAAGAGAAGAGTTAGAGAAAGCTAAAAAGCTTGCTGACCAAGGTAGCGTGGCGAAGTCAGAGTTTCTCGCCAATATGAGTCATGAAATTCGTACACCTCTTAATGGGATTATAGGGTTTACGGATTTGATGAGTCGAACAAAACTAGACGATACACAAAAAGAGTATCTTTCCATTGTTGATCAGTCTGCTAATCTTCTTTTGAGTATCATAAACGATATACTTGATTTCTCTAAAATTGAAGCTGGCAAATTGGAGCTTTCTATTGAAAAAAATGATCTGTATGAGATGTTTGCTCAGGTGGCAAGTTTGATTGATTTTCAGTGGAAAGCCAAAAAATTAGATTTTCGGGTAAATTTATCAGAATCACTACCACATTATGTTTGGGTTGACTCACTTCGTCTCAAACAGGTGCTCATGAATCTTTTAAGTAATGCAATAAAATTTACGGAAAAGGGAAGTGTTGCGCTACATGTTGATGTACTATCTTCGGACGAAAATTCCACGACGCTTCGCTTCTGTGTTACGGACAGCGGAATCGGTATTAAACCGGATAAACAGCAAAAGATATTTGAAGCATTTTCTCAAGAAGACGCGTCAATAAGTAAAAGATTTGGAGGAACAGGGCTAGGACTTAGCATTTCCAACCAATTGCTAAAAATGATGGACAGTAAATTACAATTGGAAAGTGAACACGGAAAAGGTAGCAAATTTTATTTTGAAATAACATTGAGATCTCTAAAAGGGGATGTATATGAATGGAAACTTTTAGAATCTTTACATATTATGATAGTCGCCCGGCGAGATGCCGAACGAGCAAATATTGCATTGATGTTGCAGATGAAGAAAGTTAATGTCTCGTTGGCCGATAACGGATTTGAAGTTCTTCAATTGTTGACTAAAGGAGAACGGTATGATGCGATTATTATCGACAATGATCTACCTATTATGAACGGTATCGATACTGTAAAAAAAATCAGGGAAAAGTTACTTTACAGAGGAGTTGGACAGCCCGTAGTTTTAATGTTATCAGTGCTTGAAACCAACCCAGCCCTTATTGCTGAAAGCAGCAATATTATTCATTGTATTAACAAACCAGTTAAAGTAGATCAACTGTATTCAACATTAGTTGCTGCGCTACAGCTGAATGAAGGATCTATCAAATATGCTGAAAAAGAAACGCTCTTTTTGGAAGGCAAATACAAGATTTTAATTATTGAAGATAATAAATTTAGTATGTTGCTCACCAGAACCATTGTACAGAATGTTCTTCCCAATGCTGAAATCATAGAGGCTGTCGATGGTTTCGCGGGATTTGAATTGTTTAAGGACAATAGGCCTGATTTGGTATTCATGGATATACAGATGCCTGAAATGAATGGATATGAGTTAACTGAATTGATTAGGAAAAATGAGGACGGTAGGATGCATACACCAATTATAGCATTGACTGCAAGCAATATTAAGGAAGAAAAAGAACGATGCATTTCGTGTGGAATGGACGATTTTGCAGTGAAGCCTTTTGTTAAGAAAACGGTGCTGGAGCTTTTGAGAAAATGGTTGATAAACGACGACAATGAGTAAAGAATAAATCTAATTCACAATTATCGAATGTCCTACTTAAATCCTAATCTCTACAGTTCGTCGTAGCATTGAATATATCTTATTTCATCGTTTAAAACAACATGTTCCTCTGTGTGGTTTTATAAACTAACGGGGTATCATACTGATCCATCACAAGATCTAATGCTTGTAGACCGACAAAAATTAATGATTCAAAACAAATTGATAAAAATGAAAAATATAAGAATATTACAGATAGCCAATGAATTTATAGCAAAGGGAGATTATGAAAGCTTCTTAGCTTATTGTACTGCAGACACGAAATGGGTCTTTGTAGGGGATCGTATCCTCCATGGAAAAGAAGAAGTCCGTGCTTATATGAAAGAGTTCTATCAGGAACCACCAGTTTTTAATGTGGAAAAATCGATTGAGGAAGGCGATTCTGTTATGGTGACCGGAGAAATTCGGTTGAGAAATAAGGCCGGAAAATATGAGCATTTCGATTATTGCGACATTTGGCGATTCGAAGATGGAAAAATGGCAGAGCTTAAAGCATTTGTAAATGAAAAACACGGATCGCCGCTATCGTCATCCGAATAGGCTTGGTATTTGATCTATTTCGTGTGTGGTTATACAATAATCCGTAATTTTGATTGAACGTGTGGGGCTTTTCACCGGATGTGCCATATTGAATTTAGCGGGGAAGGCTATTGCGCACAAACTCACTAAAGCAATGGAAAATGAATTAAAATATCAGGCAGTAAAACCTGACAGGCCGTTAGCGGATTTTGTTGACAGCTTTTGGCTTTTACAAAATCAATCGGATTGTGATAAAGAAGTTGTGGTACTGCCTGACGGAAGAGTTGATCTATTTTTTACGCAATCTGCAACAGAGCCTTTCCACATGACGCTTTTGGGCATCCAAACTAAGCCGGGGCGGGCGACCATTGCGCCTTTGCGACAGACTTACGCCATCAGTTTTAACCCGCTTGCAATCCAATCTGTTTTTCAGACCAGCATCGCCAACTTGGTGGACAGGGCAAGCCTCTCGCCTCCTAATTTTTGGAACTTTAGTGCCGACGACCTGAATGACTTTGATTTATTCTGTGCGAAAGCTACAAAAAAAATACAGTCACTTTTGCCACGTGAAGTTGACAACAGGAAACGAACACTGTTCGACCTTATTTATACATCAAACGGGGCGATTACAATTAAAGAACTTGCAGCACAATCGTTTTGGAGTCGGCAGCAGATCAACCGTTATTTCGATCAGCAGTTCGGACTTACGGCAAAAGCATATTGCAATATTATCCGCTTCCGTGCTTCCTTCCAGCACATCAAAGAAGGCAAATTGTTTCCACAACAAAACTTTGCCGATCAATCCCATTTTATTAAAGAAGTCAAGAAACTTGCTGGTGTTTCACCAAAAGAACTGTTGAAGAACCAAAATGAGCGTTTTATACAATTTTCAACGCTCAGATCCACCTAATTTTGTTCAGTCAAAAAAATTAAATTGTACTGGATATGAAATTACAAGACAAAAAAGTGGCAGTCGTTGGCGGTGGTCCTGGCGGACTCACACTAGCCAAACTCTTACAATTAAAAGGAGTAAATGTAACTGTATATGAGCGTGATAGTAATAAAGAAGTTCGCCAGCAGGGAGCCACACTGGACCTGCACGAAGAAAGTGGATTGGAAGCTCTTCGCAGGGCAAATTTGATGAATGAATTTAAAGCTAGCTTTCGACCCGAGGCTGGACGTTTAAGGGTGTTGGACAAGCAGGCCATCATCAAAATGGATGAGCACGAGCTTCCACATAAGGATCAGGAAGATCGTCCTGAAATTGATCGTGCCCCTTTGCGTGATATTTTAATAAACGCATTGCATGAGGGTACCATTGTCTGGGACAGTCAGTTTGTTTCAATGGAAGAACAGGATCATGGCTGGCTTCTGCATTTCAAAAACGGAAAATCTTTTTACGCTGACCTTGTCGTCGCAGCGGATGGTGCAAATTCAAAAATTCGCCCTTATTTAACCGATATTAAGCCAATTTATTCTGGCATCACGATTGTTGAGGGAAATGTCTACGAGGCTGAAGAAAACGCACCGAAACTTTGGGAAATCACAAAAGGCGGAAAAGTCTTTGCGCTTGGAAACGGACAATCCATTATCTTAAGTGCAAAAGGAGAGGGCAGTTTATCGTTTTATACCGGTTGTAAAGTCCCTGAAAATTGGGTGCAGGAAAGCGGCATTGACTTTAACAACAAGCAACAGGTATTTGATTGGTTTAAAGTCGCGTTCTCCTCCTGGAGCGAACAATGGCATGAACTTTTTGCAAGTAATGAAATTTGGTTTATGCCACGCCCGCAATATTATTTTCCATTGGACGAGACTTGGCCCACATTACCCAACTTGACCATGCTTGGCGATGCGGCACATCGTATACCGCCCTATGCCGGTGAGGGTGTAAACCAGGCAATGCAGGATGCTTTTGAGCTGGCCGAAAATTTGACCAGCGATCATTTTCCGGATATTCAGACGGCAATTTCACAGTATGAAAAACAAATGCAGGCAAGGGCGGCCGAAGTTACCAAAGATACGTTGGAAAACACCGAAATATTACACGCGGAAGGTGGACTTGACAATTTGCTGGCGATGTTTAACGAGCGGAGGTAAACCACGCTCGGCCATTTCGTGGGCAAAAACCACGATTAATCCAATACCTACTCTTTTCCGTTCTATTTTATACGATCGGTTCTGCTGTACTTTGCTTTGAACAAAATATAAATACTATGCCAAGTGCACCAAAGTGGTTATTTGATACCTTAGAATTCTTAACGCCCAAGCTGCCTTTGATCGAAGTTGTCGAAACAGTCTCTTTATCAAAATCTGTGAAGAGGATTTGTTTCAAAGGGGATTTAAAAAATGTACAATTTACGGTCGGTTCGTTCATAGACTTCAGAATTAATGATACAGAGGCTCGAAGATATACCGTTTCCCATGCAGATACTGAAAAGGGCTTGTTTGAATTCGTCGTTTATTTGAATGGTAAAGGTTGTGGAAGTCGTCTTATGGCGGATTTGAAAGTGGGCGATCAAATTGTGATGTATAAGCCAAGAGCGTTAAGTAGGTACTATGATAAAACAACGCAAAGATTTGTCATTTTTGGCGATGAAACTTCGTTAGCACTTGCTTGTTCTTTTCTTCCAGTGTTAAAGAAGAACAAGCATCAGTTTATGTTTATTTTTGAATTAGAGGAAGAGAACAAAGATGTTCCAAAATTATTGGGTTTGGAAAACTGCCTGATATTTTCCAAAAACTTTTTGTCCAACAAGCAGGAGTGGGTAGGCAAACTGCCGGTGATCGATACTCCAGATTGGCAAGAAGCTAAGTTCGTGTTGACAGGTAATGCAAAATCGGCTCAACTCTTCAGAAAAATTATTAGAGAAAACACCAATGGTACCGTTTATTTACACGGCTACTGGTTAGCCGGTAAAAAGGGATTATAAATAGCTTTGAATTATCATACACATCATTAGCCGCCTGGGCTGGTCCAGCTTGGTAACTAAAGGTGAACCGTGGGCGATGAAGATGAAGGATTGTCAGCATTAAACCGTAATTTTATCGTTCAAACACGTTGAACATGACATTTCTATACCAGTATTTTCGCTTGTATTGGGTGCTAGCGGCATTCCTATTTTCCTTCCATGTTTCTGCACAAAAGCAATCAGGAGTGGACAGCAATGCGTTGGCTATTCACTTTGTTGACGGACAACTTCCTGAAGGTAACTATACCGCAGCGGTGTTGGGAATTCCTCGACCTAATGCATCGCAGCTTGCAATTGTTGAGAAAATGAAACAAGCCTTGAAAGCCAATGAAGATTGGTTTTTCAAAACAATGAAGGAATTAAAACCCGGAGAGCCTATACCATATCACAAAAATCTAGGGATTAGCGAAGCGGAGTATGCTACTTTTATGGAGTTCTCCCAGGCTATCAAAATAGATAAAATAGGGGCTATGGAGCTCAAGATCGTTCGAAAGGACAATAGCATCCATTTCGAACCTAAAGACTTCGGCGATTACTTAAAATATGTGGTCATCAATTTAAAAGACCAGCGGGTCAGGGTTGATAGCCTGGGCTTGGAATACAAAGGGCAGATCATTATGGATGCTAAACGGACAACACTGGTTGCTGGACCTTGGGCAGGTTACTCCTGGCAACTCGAAGAATTTAAGAAAGACGGACAATTAATTTTAGATCCGAATAAAGTGGATCCTGCAGAGATGGGAGAACTGAATATAAAATCTATTGAGGTGATAGTTGGCAAACTCGATCATAATAATCAGTGTTTTCTATATGTCAAGAGCAATATTGTCGATAAAGGCCATGTGCTTGCAAAACAGGATATAGCCCTTTTATTAACGAAAGAATAGGCAGAAATTCAGAAATATACCTAACTTTAAATTAGAGCAAAGCCCAAAGCCGGTTTAACATTGGCTCAAGCGGAGATCTAGCCAAAAAAAGGCTCCCTTATCGGTTAATAAGGGAGCCTTTTATTTGAAAAAAATCGCCTATCCATTTTCCACTTTTGATTTTTCATGGGCGAGAAGTTCATCTGCGCAGAGTTTTCCGAATTTATCGGCCGCCAATGGGCTATCCCCAGTAATCAATTTTCTGTCAACGTGACAATCGCCGGCAATTTTTTTATTCAAAATTTCTACCCCAAGTTGTTTGAGTTTTTCGCCATAAAACCAGGGCATCTCGCCCGGCTGGTAACCACTTTCTGGCAAAGTCTTATCCATTTCATCGGGAAACGAATTGATCTTATACCCCTTAAAGGGAAATTCAGCGTCTCCGCAATCTGCAGCACTTAAGAGCGCTGCCGGGCCATGGCAGATTGCCAAGAGATATTTATCTTCAGTTACTGCCCATTTGATAAGTTCTTTTACATCATTATTTTCAGGTAGCCCGAGCATTGCGCCATGTCCACCTGGAATAAAAACGGCCACGTAGTCAACATATCCTTTGTTCGTATCAGCTATAAAATCCCGTAGGTTGTGCGGGTTTGAAAATTGTGTATTATACTTGTCGAGGATGTTACCGATGTTTTCATCTTCGTACGGCATAGCCCACATTTCGAATTTTACAGGAGCACCGGTTGGTGTGTAGAAGTCAACCTCAAATCCAGCCTGTTCGAAATGAAGAATGGGAACGAGTGTTTCGACCGGATGATTGCCTGTTGAAAATTTCTTTCCATTTTTCATGGTCATATACCGTTCTTCTGTGCAAAGCACAAGAATCTTTTTTCGGGTGTCCTTGTTGACATCGCTGTACTTTTTTTTGCTGTAATTTGTCTTGGTCGTAACCATTGTCTTTCTTGAAAAAAAAGAAGGTTCGTAACCAATCCCGTCAAATACGGGTTCTTTGCTCAAATCGTTTGAAAATAATGACATAGTAATATTTTTTTTGGTTCGACATTCGTGCTATTGATAAGCTTCGAAGGTCAAACTTTCCACATTTATTAATCTTTAAGAGATAACAATATCAAAACCCATGCTGTTTCGCCTAAAAAATATTTGTAATCAGGGCAAAATATTTTACGAGGAACTTGGCTTTATGTACTCAAAAATATTTCATCGCTAAAGTAACTAACCATATCAGGTTTTAAGGTAGCTTGGACGCTGTTCAAGCGGGCTTTTTCTTTTTGTACATGAGGGAACATATTTTCCAATTTGCCGTCTCTTCAATACAATCCAACAGATCGATATCCGGCATCAAGGTATACGTTTCATTTGGCAGGAGTAAAAAAAATATTAGCTCCAGTGTAACAGATGTTTACCTCCATATACTTATTGTATATGAAAGAACTATTCAAAGCAATGCTGTTGCTGTTTTTAGGCACAGCTTTTACGAAAGCTGTATCGGCGCAGTCTAATACGAGTCAATCGGTTATGGTTGAGGGAAAAAAAATGGCCTATAAAACCAGCAATCTTGCCAACCGCAAAGCGGGGGAACCTATTTTGGTGTTCGAAGCCGGATTGGGCGGCGGTACATTTGATCCGATTTTACCCCTTTTGCCCAACCATATCGCGAGTATTCAGTACGAAAGAAGTGGTATTGGTAGTTCCGAACCCGACTCCCGTATTGTGACAGATAGCCAGGTGGTGGCGCGCTTACATGGCCTTTTGCAAACCTTGGCCATTCAGCCCCCTTACTTGTTAGTGGGGCATTCCATGGGAGGCCCTTACATCCGTCTGTTTGCAGCCCAGTATCCCGATGAAGTATGCGGACTGGTATTTTCGGACCCGACGGATTTTATGTTAACCGAGCAAGAGGATGAACATGCTAAAGTGGTCTCGCAGAGTAAAACGAGCTATCAGCAGATTACAAAGATTATTATGGAGCAGATGTCCAAAAATAAAAATTCCAGTGCGGGAGCACATATTGATGCTGCTCGAGCGCTAACGTCCATTTCAAAAGGATACTTTCATGAATACCGAACATTGCCGCCATTGAAAAAAGAAATTGCTGCTACAGTGATCATATCCTACAACAAAAATATTGAACTGCCGGATGAAGAGCTGGACCGTAAACTAAATCTGGGTATCAATTTTAAGGCATGGTGGAAAGAATACGATGAATTGCGAATCCAGCGCTATGCAGCATTGTTAAAAGACAATGACCATAGCATGCTTGTCCTGCTCCCGAAATATTCACATGGTATTTACTACCAAAATCCGCAATTGGTTGCAAAACTCATACAGGACAATTTTAATAGCTATAAAAAGGAATAACTACCTCGAGTCCCTTGATTCGAGGATGGATCCGATGTAGGAATCAAGGCTTTTTATTTTCCCCTTTTCTGCTTTACCAGCACGATCCAATCGTCCTGTACACTTTCTGTGCCTACCAATAATAGCGCATTGTCTATCGACAATAAATCGTCTTCCGCAAGTGGAGTTGTGCTGGTTTGCGCGAGCAGCTGTTCAAGATTCCCTTTCATGGGTTTATAGGCGTGCTCGCCAAATTTTCGCCATAAGTACGTAAATCCTTCACGCTTTAAATAGCTGAGTATCTTTTCGTTCATAGGTCGCGTTTTGTAATAAACAGCACATCCGCCATCTTGTTTAAGCCAACGACCAACTATAAATTATATCGCTGACAATGAATGTGATAAAAATTAAACCATTGTGCCTTCTTGATTGTTTGCTAATAATATTAGTAATTTTGAACAGAGCAGCTACCAAATTAAGAGAGGCCGAAGGACGGCTTTTTTATACAATTGAAAAAACATGGAGAGGAGTATAGTACATTGTGATCTCGATACATTTTTTGTATCTGTCGAGCGCTTGCAGAACCGCAAGCTCATCGGAGTACCCGTGCTCATAGGAGGAAGTAGTGACCGCGGGGTAGTTGCGTCTTGTTCCTATGAAGCCCGTAAGTTTGGCGTGCATTCCGCTATGCCGATGCGGCTGGCACTACGCATGTGTCCCGAAGCCGTTGTAGTCCGGGGCGATCACGATCGATACAGCCACTATTCCGGTATCGTTACACAGATTATCGAAGAAGAAACGCCTATTGTCGAAAAAGCCAGTATAGACGAACATTATCTCGATGTCTCCGGTATGGACCGCTTTTTTGGTTGTTGGAAATGGACCCAGGAGCTCCGCCAGCGTATTATCCGAGAGACTGGGTTACCCATTAGCTTTGGCCTGTCGGTCAACAAAACCGTCTCTAAGATCGCCACCGGTACGGCCAAACCCTGTGGCGAAAAGCAGGTACAAAATGGTACCGAAAAAGGTTTCCTCGCACCGCTATCCATCCGCAAGATTCCCATGGTAGGCGAGAAGTCCTTTACCTTGCTCCGAAATATGGGGATTTCCAAGATCGGAACCCTACAGCAAATGGAGGTGTTCACCATGCAGAAGGTCCTCGGGGAAAATGGGATCAACATCTGGCGCAAAGCCAATGGGCTTGATGATTCCCTGGTGTTGCCTTTTCGGGAGCAAAAGTCCATGTCCAAAGAAAATACCTTTCAGCAGGATACTATCGATATGGATGTACTCCGTCGCACGCTGATCAGCATGGTCGATACACTCGCTTTTGACCTGCGCAAAGAGCAGAAGCTGACGAGTTGCGTCACCCTCAAGATCCGTTATAGCAACTTCGATACCCATACCCAGCAACTACAGATCGGTTATACCAATTCGGATCGAAAGCTTACCGATGTGGTGCTTTCGCTATTCAAAAAACTCTATAGCCGCAGGATGCTGATACGGCTTATTGGGATCAAGTTCTCAGGCCTGATATACGGTTCTTACCAGACCGATCTCTTTGACGACAGTGCCGAGGAGGTCAACCTCATGCAAGCCATGGACAAGATCCGAAAACGCTATGGGGCTGAATTTCTGATGAAGGCCATCTGTGCACCGCTGCCAGAGAAAGGAGGGGAGCATGCTCTTAAATCTACATAGCTATTATAGCCTGCGTTTTGGTACCCTCAGCCTGCAGGATCTTGTCTCGGGCATGCTTGCTGGCGGTTATGATACTGCGGTTCTTACCGATATTAATAATAGTTCGGGTTCGCTGGACTTCATTAAACTGGGCCGCGCTGCTGGACTGAATCTACTTGCGGGAATGGAATTTCGCAACGGCGAACAGATTTGTTTTGTCGCCATTGCCAAAAACGAACAGGGCTTTCGTGAGATCAATGAATACCGCACCAAACTCAATCTAGAAAACCGCGCTACACCAGAGCGTGCGCCCGAATTTGAGCAGGTCTTTGTCATCTATCCCTTTAGCAAGCTCAATGGCTTTCCATTGCGGGATTTCGAATACATCGGCATCAGACCCAGCGAGCGTACACGCGCCCAGCTGATGGGCCGCAAAGTTCTTGATCGCTGTGTGATACTCGCACCAGTCAGTTTCCGAAAGGCCGATTATACCTTACATCGGCAGTTGAGGGCGATTGATAACAACTTGCTGATCTCGCAGCTCGGCGATGAGCAGATAGCTGCCGAGGACGAGGTATTTATCCCTCGTGTGAAGCTGATGCGCTTATTTTCCGACTTGCCCCAATTGCTGGCCAACACCAACCGTATACTGGGCCAGTGTTCTTTCAGCTTTGATTTTACCAGTGTCAAGAATAAAGCAACTTTTACCGGTAACCGCTACAACGACAAGCAGCTCCTGCACAAGTACTGCATGGATGGCTTTTCCAGACGCTATGGTCGTAACGACCGGGTGGCAACCGAACGCATCCAGCGCGAGCTCGAGATTATCGAAAACCTGCGTTTCTCCAGTTATTTTCTCATTACCGACGATATCTGCCGCTACGCACGTGGGCGCAATTTTCACTATGTAGGCCGTGGATCGGGGGCCAATTCTGCTGTTGCTTATTGCTTGGGGATCACCGATGTTGACCCCATTGCACTTAAACTTCCCTTTGAGCGTTTTCTCAATCCCAAGCGCAAGAGTCCGCCTGATTTTGATATAGATTTTAGTTGGAATGAGCGCGACGAGATGTACGACTATATCTTTAACCGCTATCAGACCGGTCATACAGCCCTGATGGGCGCCATGAGCACCTTTCGCTCGCGGAGTATCCTGCGCGAGCTGGGTAAGGTGTACGGACTGCCCAAGGCCGAGATCGACCGCCTGGTGCATGAGCCCGATCATATGCTCAACAAAAATGAGGTGACTAATACAATTCTGAGCGTTTACAACCGCATGGCCGATTTTCCCAATCAGCGGACCATCCATGCCAGCGGCGTGCTCATTTCGGAGGAACCGCTCACCTGTTATTCAGCGATGGACAATCCGCCCAAGGGATTGCCGACCATGCAGTTTGATATGTATGTGGCCGAAGATATCGGTTTTGAAAAGTTCGATATCCTTTCGCAGCGCGGTATCGGCCATATCAAAGATTGCCGGACCATTGTGCGGGAAAACTTGGGTGTGGTGATCGATACCGACAACCCCAAGCGTTTTTTTCAGGATGCCCATATTGCGACGCAATTAAAATCAGCCAATACCATCGGCTGTTTTTATATCGAGAGCCCGGCCATGCGGCAGCTGCTCACCAAACTGCGTTGCGATGATTACCTGACGTTGGTGGCAGCGTCCTCCATTATTCGGCCTGGTGTGGCCAGTTCGGGTATGATGGGCGAATATATCCGCCGGCATCACGACCCCACGACGGTCATCTACCCGCACCCCGTGTTTAAGGAACAGCTCGAAGAGACCTATGGCGTGATGGTCTATCAGGAAGATGTGATGAAGATCGCCAATGCCTACGGTGGACTCGATATGGCCGATGCCGATGTGCTGCGGCGCATGATGTCGGGCAAATACCGGAGCAAAGACCACCTGATCGAAATCGAGGATAAATTCTTTTCCAACTGCAAGGCCAAGGGATACCCCGAAAAGACGAGCCGCGAGATCTGGCGGCAGATGGAAAGCTTTGCGGGCTATTCCTTTAACAAGGCGCATTCCGCATCCTTTGCTGTAGAGAGTTATCAGAGTCTTTTCCTCAAGACTTACTATCCTTTGGAGTTTATGGTTGCGGTACTCAACAATTATGGTGGGTTTTACAATCGTAAAGTCTATGTCAATGAGGCGCGAATTTCAGGCGGCAATATCTGCCTGCCCTGTGTCAATCAGTCCGTTTTTAATACCTCCATTCAGGGTAAGGATATTTATCTGGGTTTTGACTGCCTGCTCAACTTGGAGGGTAAACTGGCCCATCGCATTATCGAAGAGCGCGAAGCGAATGGCACCTATACGAGTCTGGAAAATTTTGTTAAGCGCACACAGACGGGTATTGAGCAGGTTGTTATCTTGATCCGTGTTGGAGCCTTGCGCTTTACGGGGACGGGAAAAAAGCAATTGCTGTGGGCTTCGCATCTGATGATGAGCAAGCATAAGCCTGTGGCGAGGGGTATGGCGCTCTTTGAGACTGAGAGTCGCAAGCCTATACTGCCACCCTTAGAAGAAGATATCCTGGAGGACTATTACGACGAAATGGAGCTGATTGGGTTTTGCGTTACCGGGACGCTTTTCGACCTTACCAAAAGCGATTACCGGGGCGATATGCCAGCTAGAGAGCTTTATCTGCATGAAGGGAAAATAGTCCGCGTTGTGGGGGATTTTGTCTGTGAGAAATTTGTGAAGACCAAGCGTGGCGACCTGATGAAATTCGGTACTTTCCTCGATGCCGAAGGGCGTTTTTTTGATACCGTCCATTTCCCACAGAGCCTGGTCAAATATCCGCTCCGTGGGGCGGGAATCTATTTGGTTGAAGGCAGAGTTGTCGTAGAATATGGTTGCCCTTCCATTGAGGTGATCCGCTGTGCTAAAATGCCGTTAAAGCCAGATCCTAGAAGCGAGTAACCTGCCGCTTTAATCCAGTACTGCGGTGAGGTTGGGATTAATCACAAATTTACCTTCTGCAGTCTCTTGGATGAAATCTGATAGATTGATATGAAGCATTAGCGTATGGTTTTCATTCGGAGAAAGTTTATTGTCGGCTGCGATATTCACCGCGATAATTTGTCCTTGCGGCATCTCTAAAGCATAGGGAAGGTCATCTATGACTATTTCATTTCCTGTAGGGGCAACTTTTAGCATAACTTCCTGTAGGCTGCCATGGGGCACATGTCCACCCGCGATGATGCTATCCTTTTGAATTCCGAGGATGTTTACCCTTTTATTTGCCTCGATTTTTCCTCCACCTGCAGACGTGCGGGTCCATAACTGCTGGATCTCGAGATGGACTGCATCATACTGATCACCTTCAGTTTTTATCTTCACTTTTAAGTGCGCCTGCTCGGGTGCGGGGCTATCATCCTCATGGCAGCTACCTAAAAGTATGAGGAGGACCAGGCCTATAAGATGCAACAGCGCAGACACCCTGCGGGCGGTTAAATTTGTATTTTTTCTATTGGAAATCAGGGGCATAATTGTTTTTTCTAATTGAACACAAGAGGAGCGGTCATCGTTTGCTTTTTTGTAAAAACAGCCCGCTACGTGAGCCATATACACATTGTCCATTTTTCCCTTACTATTCAATTTAACTTTTCATATCTTTGTAGTTCATGCAAAAACAACTATTCACATATTATAGTTTAGCGATTGGAATGATTGCCTGATTCCGGGTGTCTTGCTTCTAGCGTTTCGCTGGTAATAAGCATGTTACCAGTGGTATACCTGTGAGTCATTCGGATGACCAATAATCAGCATTTTAATTTCATCATTCTAAATTAATAATAAATGAATAACCTCGCATTATTTGGTTGGAATAGTGACCTATTTCAGCTTAAACAAGAATCTACATATTCTAATCTTTTTCATGGTCGTGTTTCGGCTGTGAACAAAACTAACTACGAGATCATGTCCGAGAACGGCTTGCTATTTTGCGAGCTGGCGGGCAATCTGCTCTTTGGAAAGTCAGCGTTTGAGCTACCCTGCACGGGGGACTGGGTTATCTTTCAACCTTTTGACGACAACAAAGGAATAATTGTCGATATCCTATCGCGTACCCACACATTGTACAGAAGAAAGAGTGGTACCATTTCGGATAAACAGGCAATAGCATCTCATATAGACAAAGCTTTTATTGTTCAGAGCTTGGATGCCAATTTTAATCCCCGTCGAACGGAACGGTTTATGGCCCAGGTATTGGAAGAAAATATTCAACCGGTGCTCATACTCACTAAATCTGATTTGGATTTTAATCGACAGGATATAGATGAGTCGTTAAAACACCTTACCAGCAACGTGCAAGTATTTTACACAAGCATTCATTCCACAGAGTCCATTGTTCTTGTACGTGAATCTATCCTGCCTGGGGAAACAATAGTATGTATAGGCTCCTCTGGTGTAGGAAAAAGTTCTTTAGTCAATGCGTTATGCGAACGCACAGTGTTGCTCACCTCCGAAACAAGTAACGCCACAGGGAAAGGTAGGCACACCTCAACCCGGAGAGAAATGGTCTTGATGGATGGTTCCGGCGTTTTGATTGACACGCCCGGTGTAAGAGAATTCGGTTTAGCGTTAGAAACTCCCGAAACATTGGAAGATGTATTTGATTTCTCTGGATTTGCTGGCTCCTGCCGCTTTGACAATTGTGCTCATCTTTCCGAACCTGGATGTGCAGTTAAGAATGCGTTAGACAATGGTCTTTTAGAACCTCGTGTATACGAAAGCTACTTAAAATTGAGAAAGGAATCATGGCATTTCTCCGTATCTGAACACGACAGGCGCAAAAGAGATAAATCCTTCTCAAAAATCGGGGAGGAGGCGAAGCGAATAAAGAAACGCTAATCAATTTTTCAATTTTATACAGATGTTCCTTAACAATGTTGAACATCTGTATATTTAAGATGCAGATATCAAACCTTGGTAGTCACGAATTCACTTTCTAATATACTATACCACCCGAAACGACCACTTTTCGGGGGAACATTTCATGTAGCGGATATAATAACAGAATCGAATGAATCAGGGAAAATTACTACTTTATTAAAAAGGCCGGCGACATGAATTACCGACCTTTATAACTACTAAAACAAACTAACTTAACCTATCAGATAACGATATCCATTTATAATAGTTCATTTTTTAGCAAAAAAAAGGACTAATCTTTCGATTAGCCCCTAACTAAATTATAGACAGATCCATAAAGGACCGGAAAATACGTTTAAAATGGCCAGGCCTAAAACCTGACCATACAATTAAATCAATCTAACTGAACTGATACATAACGATTGACGCTAAATGGACAATTCTGTTAACAGCTTGGTTTGATAAAAATGAAAAAGCCTTGAGGGGGGAACCCAAGGCTCTAATTATTATTAACCTATATTTTTGAAAAGTACTTATAATACAATGTCGAATTACTTTTAGTTTGAAAAAAATAAAAAAGGCTGATCCTAAGACCAGCCTTTAAAATCAACCATAAAAAATAAAACCTATTAATCGTGTCCTTCAGTCTTAACGATCTTATTGTAAATTCCCAATAATAAAAACGGTGCCGCCCATTGACCGACGAACAAAGCTGTATTATCATCTTTTGTTTTGCAACATTTTAATGCTGCTGAAATTCCCATCGCTGCAAGTGATGCCGCCAAGAATAAAATTGAGGGAATTTTAGAAGTTTGCTGTTCTACTTCTTTTGTTACTTTGTCTTCATTTCCTGTTGTAAGTGCCATAATATATATACTTTGGTTTATTAATGAACTACTTTCAAGAACGAATAGTTTAGTTTTATACAAAAAAAACCAGGACTCAGAATCTCGACCTTCCATTCAAGATATTGCACTAAAGACTTTTATGTCGTTACTTTGGTATTCCTAAGAAATAAAATACGCTATTTTGTGTTAAGGTTCTTCGTTATCTGCCATGATTTTAAATGATGATTATAGGTGAGCATCCAAGCCGTTTCATTGGCTCTCTTTCCTTTTTCATTTAAATATTCACCTACTCGTACTGTTATCAGTGTTGTATTATCTCTAAGTATTTCAGCATATGCTTTTTCACCAGTGCTAAGTTCTGCTATTGCCGGAATATTTTCTACACCTACTTCGGGTTCGAACAGGAATGTTGCTGTACACCCAATATTGAGACTTTTTCCTTGAAATATGATTCCGTTCATGATGTTATCTTTTTAAGGGTGAGAAATTTATATTACAAAGAGAACCGCTATGGCATTGGTACCCTTTTATAAGTTTTACAGTAATATAACGTTTACAAGTCGTGATTTATTTTTTCTTGCTAATTTTATGAAATAAATATTACATTTCTTCAATAAGATCGCGAGTCCCTTGATGCTGGGGTGATCCATTGCAAGCGATCGGTTTGGTTCGGGGTCAGCTGTAGGATCTTTGACTAAGCACAAAGTTAACGACTTTTTGAACTATATGGGCTGCATTACTGTTCCAAAGTAAAGAGAACCGTATATAGCTTTTGAAGATGAAATTTGTCAAAGTAAATCGAGTCGTATTAACCGCGCTGCGAGCGATGGGGTATAATGTGCTGATTTCACCTGTTGAAGTTCAGGATCCACAAAATATTACTTGGAAGGCGATGTCGGTAGAGAACGTCGATACCTGGATTAGGAACTTGTATTGTGGGCAGGGAAGTACGGCTCGTCCAAATATTCTTGACATTGATTATGTACTGGCCAACGTTCCCGAGTGCTATTTGTCAGGAAGTGTATTTATAGAAAGTGATAAGGTTTATTAGTCTATAAATCCGCTTCGTTATTTGGCGTGAATATCTTCCGTTTAAAGATTATTGTGGCCACGTTTTTTTAAGAGACCCAGAGGTTAAAGAATCGTTGTACGATTACCCATTTACCATTCACTTTTTCAAGCAGAAATGCATCACCGTTTCCACATAAAGGACCGCATACATAGTCAACCGGCACGTATGCTTTTTTGCGGTTATACCCCATAATGGGAAGATCAAAGTAATAAATGCTTTGATTACGGTTCATCCTGTATTTATCGGCGTCATCGACATTGTACGCTGCTTTGATAGCGGCTGGAATCGGGATGATTGCCTTCTTTTCGTTCATCTGATTAAGCATATCCAGCGAGTCTTTGAGCTGGTTATCCAGTATTTTCATCAGCGTCTGTGGATCGACGTTGTAAAAAACATAATTCCTGTCATGCAATGATGAGATAAAATCTCTGATAAACTTATTATGAATGAACGCCCTTCGTTCTCCTTCACGTTGCAGTTTGATACCAGCCGAATCGTCAGACAAAATTGTTTCTAAAATGGAAATATAGTCTTTTTGCACTGAGCTGTCATTGTATATTTTGGATTTATTATTTTGGACAGGTGTCATTGTACTTTTACGCATTGTACAGCCCTGGAAAACTAAAAAAAAGAAGATAATATATAGATAATTCATATGCAATTAGTTGTTCCTATTTCCGTACTAGATCTGTGCCAAAAAACTTCATTTTCAGTTTTTGGTCTAATCCCGCTTTCCATCTTTTGCGCCATCCCAGACTTCAGTAATGCTACAACTGGGTGCAGAAGAGGCAAAGCCTTTATTTTGTCAACGAAGGAGATTATGAGCTGTTCTTTATGAATAGCTTATATCAGTGGCATGAGATGGGGGATAATACTTTCGTTTAACACTGTAATACGCATTCTATCTGCGTACTTCTATATTTCTGTGTAAGCTTCAATTTTTTCAAGAAAATTATCTACCTGATAATAAGAGGTCTTCCATTGTTTTTATGCTCTTTTTTTAATGCGCAAAAAGGCTTCAGTAGCGCAATCGATCTTTGTGTTAATGAAAATTTAAAAAAGCATGAAGAAATGAAAGCATATATCATCAAGAAGCTCATGGAAATAGAAGCGAGCGAAGGAGTACGTATACTTTTCGCCTGTGAATCAGGAAGTCGAGGTTGGGGATTTCCGTCAATCGACAGTGATTACGATGTTCGGTTTATTTATGTAAGAAAAGCAGAGGACTATAGTCTTTTGTTTCCGCTTCCTACCGAAATGCGGTTTCCGATAACCGATGACCTTGATATCGCAGGCTGGGATCTGTTTAAAGTACTCATCTTAATGTATAAGAGGAATGTGAGCCCATTTGAATGGATTCAGTCACCAGTGGTCTATCACGAGTTTAACGGATTCAAAACAAGTTTTAGGACAATGATCGAAAATTATTTTGACGCACGTAGGCACGCCCATCATTATCTTGGGATTGTCCGAAGCAAAGTGAAAGATCTTCGGCGAGAAACGATGAAGCTCAAGAGCTTATTTTATATCCTCAGATCTTTACTAGCGGCAGACTGGAGTATGACCTATCGCAGTTATGCGCCGATGACATTGGCCGAACTATCCGTATTATTGCCCAATGTTGTTAAAGTCGAAGTCATGCAGTTACAGAAGTTGAAAAGCCAAGTCGATGAAGGTTTTGCATTCAGCTGTTCAGCTACCATAAGGAGTTATATCGAAACAAAGTTAATACATTTAGAGAGCCAAGTAGAACAGGTTCCCGTATCCGTATTGGATAAGGAAGGACTAGAGAATTACTTTAAAACTATATTAAGATGACTATAGACGAACTTCGAAAGAACGGGCTGATCCTGTTTGAGGCCGTTGTCGGCAGCCGGGCATATGGTTTGGCCACCGCATCTTCCGATACGGATATCAAAGGGGTATTTTATCTGCCTCTGGAAGATTACTTGGGTGGTCAATATACTGCCCAAGTGGCTAATGCGAGCAATGATGAAGTGTATTATGAGCTAGGTCGCTTCGTCGAGCTTCTATCAAAGAGTAATCCGACTGTATTGGAGCTATTGGCTAGTCCTGCCGATTGCATCGTATACCGAGATCCAATAATGGAGCAATTTAAAATGCAGGAATTTATTACGCGGGAGGCCGCTATGACTTTTGCGCAATATGCTATGGTACAGGTGCGTAAGGCAAAAGGGTTGAATAAGAAAATCAACAATCCGATGGATCACGAACGTAAAAATTTGCTGGAGTTCTGCTTTATCATAGCCGATAATGGTAGTTTACCGTTAAGCGCGTGGCTAAGCAGGCGGCATTGGAAGCAGGAAAACTGTGGTTTAGCAAAGATTGGACATGCAAAGGGAATGTATGCCCTATATTATGATCAGACTCAGACTTTGGGTTATAAAGGCGTCGTGGCTAACCTGGATAGCAATGAGGTGTCGTGCAGTTCTATCGCAAAGGGTCAGACACTTTGTGCGTACCTCTGTGTTAATTATGAATCTTATTCATCTTATTGCAAGGCGTATAATGAATATTTCAGCTGGGTGTCAGCACGCAATGAGGCACGTTTTGAGGGGACAATGGATCATGGGCAGGGTTATGATGCGAAAAATATGATGCATACCATACGTTTATTGCAACAGGCAAAGGAGATTGTATCCAAAAAGAAATTACAGATACAACGTCCCAATAGGGAAGAGCTCCTGCGCATCAAGAATGGCGCCTATAGCTATGAGGATCTTTTTGTCTGGTCGCAAAAGCTCTTTCAGGAAGTTGAAGAGCTCTGCTTGCACAGTTTATTTCCGGTAGCGCCAGATCAGGTTAAGCTGAAGCATCAATTGGTTGATATGCGTAAGCGTCTGTATCATGTTAAGATTTAATTCTTCATGTCAAGGAGAAGTCAGTAATGGATAGCGTTCCACCATCCTTAAACTTCATGGAAACTAATGCATACTTTGGATTTTAAGCAAAGCATTTGCGATTTCGGTTGCTTTCTCCCGGATGGTGACCGGTTGATTTTTATATGATGGTGGATAATCTCCATTATACCAAGGCATAATTCCTCATTTTTGTATTTAGAACAAGGCACGCGTAGGATATCAAATAAATTTATCTGTTTCTGTACTAATTAGTTAATTGACACAGGATTGTTACAGGAGGAATTTTTTCTTAATTTCGAACCGTTAATATTTATAATTCATTCCATTTATGCTGTTCATTTATACACGTTACGAGTACGTTTTAGGAAGTAAAAATATCACTGCAACATTAAAAAATGAGACCATACCGCAGAATTTCAATCTTAGTATCATTACACCTGCGACCAAATTTTTAGGGTTTCCGGTTGGAGGAGGTCTGGTAAAAATGTCTCGTTTAGTCAATCAGTACGGGCAGGTCATCCACGCAAGAAATTATTCGCCTGAAATAAAAGAAGAGGTAAAGAAATTTAAGAAGACACTAGAAATTCCCTATTTCAAACTTTGGAAAGGGTATTTGATTATAGCATCGATAGCAATTATCGGCTCTATTATTTACGGTATTAAACTGAACATGGATGGCAAGAAATATCGGAATGAAAAAGAAAGTCTTGCTAAGTCGGCTCAACAATTACAGGCAGGACAACTATATGGTGCAAGTTTCTTTACCGATGCTGAAGGAAATAACATCCAAGGTTTACCAGCAGGTTGGGTTAAGATTCTAAAGATAGAAGGAGATACAATCTTTGTCCAACGGTCTAAAAAAATATCGGATCGTGCGATGTTTGAAATGAAAGATTTGGAATCAATTAAGCCAACATCGGATGAAGATTGGAATAATAAGATCGAAAAAATGAATTATACGCTATTTAAAGAAGCTGTGAACAATAAAAATTTATCCGGTATTGATTTATCTTATATTGGTGCAGATCACGATAAATATTCTGGCGTTATTATGTCTTTTAAAGGCGTTGAATGATATTATTTCTAGAATTAAAACTGGAAAAATGGGATGAAAGCTCGCAAGTTTATTGTCAGGAAGAGAAGAAATACATCGATATTACCAATTATCAATATTGGTTGATTTTTCAAGAATGGATTTGATCAGCCCATTAAAGTACGCGTTTAAGAATTGATGTTTTTTCTCATTTTTGGGGCTACCGTTGCCTTTGAAATAAAATTTTTTCACGTTCATTTTATTCCAAGTACCGTTGTAATTCATAATTTGAGCACTGAAAGTTGGACTATTGATTTTTATTTTTCCATCTTTAAACAAAAAAGACAAGGTATAATCGACATCATAGTAAGCAATACCCGATGTTTTAAGTCCTCTTTGTTGGTAAGCTGCTAAAGTTATCGCCTGCCCGGGAACCAAAGTCAGGCCTTCTTTGGGATTGGAATACAAGCTATTGATCGACTTTAATACATTATTGTAAAGTTCTTGCTGTTTAACGCCAGGAACTTCTACTACGGTATAATCTAGATTCTCTTTAGAAACGAAACCTGTTGGAGCTAGGGTGAAATATTGTGGAAACGCCAAATTTGTGAACAGAAGCAAAAATATTCCGGTAATGATATAATTTTTCATATTAAATTGTTTTAAAGAGAATTAACTTAGCCAATTTTACAAAATAATTCTTTAGTCGCATTAATGTTTCTGCAATGTACTTCATTGTAAAAGAAAATCCAATTGAAAAGTGCATACAGAGGATGTCGAACCATTTTATAACTATACCACTGAGGAAATTGTTTGCAAATCAATGTATATATTTGAATACTAAAAAGATTTAAAGATGATAAAATCAATGCGAACACCAACTATTACCATTGGAATTATAATAATTATTTTAAATTTATTTGGCTGTTCTGGACATACTAAGCAAAATAATAATAATAAGCCATCAATTCAGAATCCATTAACCGAGCAGATTATTGATACGACTTCGGATGACATGTTATTGGAAGTCGTTTATGATAACCTCTTTCGTAAGTTATCGCCGGCATATGACAAAGAATATGAAATCGTCTTGTCCTGGAACAAATCCAGACAAGCAATTTATATGATCAGCCAATTAGAAGGAGAAGTAAATAATGGTGGTTATAACCAGTTTTATTTTAATTCAAGCGGTCAATTTGCTGCTGCGTTGCCAGAAGCGCTGAAATTAGTTGGCGCTACTCAATTTGCTGATCTGACCGAGCGGGCAAACAGCACATTTGAAAAGGAGAAATCGAAAATAACCGAAGATCAGGATGGTACGGTAGAAGGTTTTAGTAAATCTTATGAAAACAATCCGCTAAACAAATTTGACGAGGAGTTCTACAAACTTAATGACGCTAAAAACTTGCAAAAAATTCTGGTTGACTACATCCGAAAGAAAAAGAAAGAGTTTACTGATTAGCATGTATTTACATATAGCCAAAAGTAAAATTAAAATTAGAGAATTTGGACCTCGATAGTTTATATGTTGAACGATGCCCTTATCACCGTATTGATTAATGACATTTTCCAGTTGATGATAAAAATGTCACAATGGAAAGAAAATTTTAGATAATTTTTTTACTGACATGCATTTCAGTAATTTTGAATTTATAACATAAACTTTAAGTAAGAATGGAAAAGTATAATTACGGGGTCATTGGTCTGGGTGTAATGGGAAGAAATCTGCTTTACAACATTGCCGATAATGGTTTTTCTGTCGTAGGATTCGATTTAGATGAAGAAAAGGTAATCGAACTTCGTAAAGGAGTGGCTTCAGGTACACAGGTTGTTGGAACTGTTTCACTAGAGGAATTTGTATTGAATTTAGAAAGTCCGCGAAAAGTTATTTTGATGGTACCAGCAGGCAAACCGGTTGATGCTGTTCTTGAAAGCATAACCCCGCTGCTGAGTCCAAAAGATATTGTCGTTGATGCGGGAAATTCTTATTTCAAAGATACCGAGAGACGTATAGCCGATTTAGCTTCTAAAAACCTTCATTTTATGGGAATGGGAGTTTCTGGAGGAGAGCAGGGCGCCAGAAGAGGACCGAGTATTATGCCAGGGGGAGATTTGGAAGTTTTCAATTTGGTGAAGCCTATGCTGGAAGTTATTTCAGCAAAAGTAAAGGGGGAGCCCTGCACCGCTTATATGGGGAAAGGAGCTGCTGGGAATTATGTTAAAATGGTTCACAACGGTATTGAATATGCCATCATGCAATTAATCAGTGAAGCATATGATTTACTGAGAAAAGGAGCTAATCTTACGAATGAACAATTGTATGAAGTTTTCAAAAGATGGAATGAAGGCGAGATGAATTCTTTCCTTATTGAAATAACAAGAGATATCTTCCAGCAAAAAGATGATGTAACAGACGGTTTTCTTGTCGACAAGATTTTAGATAAAGCAGGAGCAAAAGGAACCGGAAAATGGACCTCCCAGGAGGCTATGGAAATTGGGGTTTCTATTCCAACCATCGATATTGCCGTAACATCAAGAATTTTATCCGCTTACAAAGATGAGCGAGCAAAAGCTTCTCAATTATATGCTAAAGAAGAAGTAAAAACTCCAGAAAATACAGAATTGTTTATCAAAGAGGTGGGGGATGCTTTGTATTTATCTACTTTAATCAGTTATGCTCAAGGTTTGGCATTATTGGTAAAAGCTTCTGAAGAATATCAGTTTGAAATTCCGTTAAAAGATGTTGTTAAAATCTGGAGAGGTGGGTGTATCATCCGTTCTGTTTTATTGGAGAAATTTTATCTGGCTTATTCAAAATACGAGAACTTATCTAATATTTTATTGGATCAGGAAATTTCAGAAATTGTAAAAGATAAAATTCCGTCATTAAGAAAAACAGCTGCTTTTGCTGTATCAAACGGAATTCCAAGTTTAGGAATTCAGTCGGCTCTAGGGTATTTCGAAGCTTACACCACAGCATCTTTACCTGTAAACCTGCTTCAGGCTCAGCGTGATTATTTTGGTGCGCACACTTACCAAAGAACGGACAGAGAAGGAGTCTTTCATACTTCATGGCAAACCCCAAATAACTAGATCCTAACAATGAGTGACAATACAATCCTGCATCCAACAACGATCGTTATTTTTGGTGCAACAGGGGATTTGGCAAAAAGAAAGCTTTTTCCAGCCTTCTACAATTTATACATCGATGGCAGAATGCCCAAAGGTTTTAATATTCTAGCTTTAGGAAGAGCCGAAAATACGGATGAAAAATTCAGCGCTTATATTAAAGAAAATCTGGAGAGTTTTTCCAGGAAGACCGTAACCAAGGAAGATTGGGCTGGTTTTCAGGCTCACATCAGCTATTTTCAGCATCAGCTTGATGAAGAAAGCTCTTATCAGAATTTATATCAGAAACTGGAGAATTTTGATAAGGTGTACGGAATGAGAGGAAACAGACTTTTCTATTTGTCGATTGCACCAAACTTTGTATCTGTAATTTCAAATCATCTTAAAAATACATCAATAGCATCTGATCCTGCAACAGATCGAATTATTATCGAAAAACCTTTTGGTCACAATAAAGAATCTGCCATTGAGCTAAATAATCTTCTTTCACAAACTTTCCAGGAAGAACAGATTTATCGTATTGATCATTATTTAGGTAAAGAAACAGTACAGAATATTTTGGCATTCAGGTTCGGAAATTCAATTTTTGAACCTCTTTGGAACCACAGACATATAGAATCGGTGCAGATCACGGTTGCCGAAGAAGTAGGAGTGGAAACAAGAGCCAGTTTTTATGAGCAGACAGGAGCTTTGCGCGATATGATTCAGAACCATCTTTTGCAAATTCTTTGTATGGTTGCTATGGAACCTCCGGCTTCACTTGGATCGGGTGAGATCAGGGACCGTAAAGTTGATGTTTTAAAATCCATCCGTAGGATTTCTCCTGAAAAAGTAGATCATTATGCGGTAAGAGGACAGTACGGACGAGGCAAAGTAAATGGGCTAAAAGTAAATGGCTATCGCCAGGAGGAGGGAATTGCTCCTGATTCCAATACCGAAACATTTGTCGCTATCAAGTTTTATCTGGATAATGAAAGATGGGAAGATGTTCCTTTTTATGTTCGTACCGGGAAGAAGATGAAAGAAAAGCATTCTTATATAACGATTCAGTTTAAGCCACTTCCCAATTCTATGTTTTCAGAAAGCACCTCGCTTCTGTCGGCTAACCGATTGATTATTAATATCCAGCCACAAATGGACATCAGATTGCAGTTTATGTCTAAAAAACCAGGCTTGTCCTTAGCGCTTAAACCTGTGGAAATGATTTTCGATAATTTTGCCTGTCAGACCGATACTCCCGAAGCTTATGAAACTCTTTTATTGGAAGCACTTGTCGGAGACCTTACACTGTTTATGCGCTCCGATCAGGTAGAAGAAGCTTGGGATGTGATAAAAACAATTCAGGAAACCTGGGAAAAAACCAAAGACCCCTCTTTCCCAAATTATGCTTCAGGAAACTGGGGACCTGATGACAGTGATGCACTGGTAGAGCGGCAGGGACATCAGTGGGTTTAAAATCTAATTAAAAGAAAATGAATATTACGATATTTGATAATCTGGATGCTTTATATAAAGAAGCAGCAGATACATTTGTTGAGCTTTCGAAAAAAGCAATCCAGAAGCATGATAAATTTGTGGTTGCGTTAAGTGGTGGCTCTTCACCGAAAGCTATTTTTAGTTTATTAGCTACTCCTGAATATGCCGATAAAATAATTTGGGAGAAAATCCATTTTTTTTGGGTAGATGAAAGATGGGTTTCTCTTGAAGATGAGAAAAGTAATTTTAAGATGACTTTGGAAGTACTTTTGAATAAAGTTCCAGTCAATAAAAATCAGATTTTCCCCATGTATAAAGAGGGAATTGAGCCTGAAAATTACGCTAAAGAATACGAAGCGCAAATTAGAAATGTTTTGGGAGCTGACGGTGTTTTTGATTTCATCCTTTTAGGAATGGGCGATGATGGCCACACAGCTTCTCTGTTTCCAGGTGAAAAGATTTTACAGGAAAAGGAAAAATGGGTTGATGCCTACTATCTAAAGCCGCAGGAAATGTTTAGGATTACGTTGACTGAACCTATCATCAATAAAGCTGAAAATATTCTGATTGTTACATTCGGTAAATCCAAGAAAAACGCTTTGAACGAGGTTCTTAATGGTGTATATAATCCTGAACTATATCCGCTACAGTTAATTGAAAAGAAAGCAGAAGTACAGCTTTTTACTGATAAAGAAGCTGGAATTTAATTTAATTGTCTTTTCGGGGTAAGCAATATTAACCTCCATTTCGAAATTGAGATTATTAAAAAGACCTTTCCGCTATTGCGGAAAGGTCTTTTTGATTCCTCTTATCATGCGATGGAAGAATCACTGTAACCAGGGTATTTCGGTTATCCTTCAGACATTGCTAAAGTGAGGTTAGCCGTAAATTCAAGCCCTGTGGTCGTCAGTGCCTTTATGGATACCTTATAGCTACCAGCTTTCAAACGATCACTTTTTTTCACGGAAACTGTACCTGTTTGGGCATTTACGCTAAACAGGTTTTCGCTATCTGTAAATGGCAGTCCATCTTTTTGTATTGAAACCAGTTCAAATGCAGATTTATATTTTTCGGGATATAGTGTTGGTGCTGCAGAGACATAACCATTTGAAAGACCGATGTGTATCAGACTAAAGTCGATTGTCAGGTTTAGATCGGGATAATATTGTCCAAACAAGAACTTAATTTGTGGAATCAGAATGACTCTAAAAGTCGTTGAAGCGACAGGAAAACCATCTTTCCTAAGTTCGGGAGTCAGTTCGAACGACCTTTCAGCTTTTTTTTCCGGATCGCCAGCATCTTTTGATAACTTGATATGTGTATCTGCTATTGAAGCGATATTTTCCTGGCCATCCTTTTTTGCCAAGTGGAAACTAGCGCCATTAATCGATAGGCCTAGAGGATCTATTTCAAAATCAGTAGATTGGTCGTCATACAATACATACGAATAAGGTAACTCGCCGCCGCTTTTTAGGCCTTTGATAGCGATTGTTCCAGCCGTTATCTTGACTGAAAAATTTTCTTTTCCTACCACTGTGCCATGCGATTCTTTGGCTATCACTGTGACTTTATAATCATCGGGAATGCGTGCGCTGCTCGATTGGGCTCCGTTTGGATAGAGTAGGGCACTGTTAATCTGTATGCTTTGTTTTTCGCTATCGTATTTGATTGCTTGATTCAGTTTGTCACTGAGCTTACTCCCGTTGCTCAAATTGATGTCTGCAGTCTGGGAAAAGTCAAAACTGAATGTCAGTCCTGTACTTGTAGTTAGGTCTTTCGGAAGATGAATTTCTTGTGTTTCGCCGTAGCGTAGACTGACCTGCGATGGTAACGAAAGTGAGATTTCAGTGGGAGTAGCGGCTGTTTCCTTTTTACAGGATGATGCCGAACCGAGCATCAGAGTCAGCGCTGCAGCTAGAGCGATTGGTGTGTTGATGTACTTCATATGATGTAAAATTTTGACGAAGGTAGTAATTGTAAATTATTAATGCAACATGATTGCATTTGCTATTATCTTTTTTATTTTTGCAGTTCAAACAGGAATAGGTTATACTATGTTACGGTATCAGAATAAAGTTTTTTTAGCATCTCTCGTGATGTTAACTAGCGCAAAAATTGCGCATGCACAGCGCAAACCATCAGTGGATACGTTGCGAAGCTATACGCTTCCCACCGTAGAGGCAACTGGCTTTGTGCCGGGGCATGGGCAAAAGAAGAGGCTCGATCGAAATCAGCTAGATCGTATTCAGGCGCAAACGCTCGGTGAAACATTGAGTCATATTTCAGGGATACAAAACGCTTCTTTCGGTCCTAATTCTGGTATGCCCATGATACGCAGCCTAAGTGGTAGCAGGATAGGTGTTCTTTCCAATGGTCTTTCGGTCAATGATCTGTCGGGAATCAGTCCTAACCTAAATCCCAATTTCGATATAGACAATCTACGCGAAATAGAACTTTACAAGGGTGCTGCTACTGTATTATTCGGAGGAAAGGCGATTGGTGGAGCGGTCAATCTCAAAGACAACACCATTCCTATGACCCGTCTGCCACAGAAGATTGCAGGCCAGGCCAGTGCGGAGTTAGGAACCAATAGTGGCAATAGCCAGTCGCTGGCCTTCAATGCAAACCTTGGAAAATACTGGGCGGGGCATATCGGCGCGATGAGGCTCAGGCACGGAGACCTTAAGATTCCGGGCAACACAAAGGCAGCTATTGCTTATGATCCTAAGATCGATCATTTGACAGCTGCAATGGCACAGGTAAATGTCGATCGCGAGACGATTCGAAATCTGACACTATATCCCTATTTAAGTCAGTTTGTGCTCGATAACATGGGCAATCCAAAGTGGGGTTTATCGGAGGCCGACCTGTATACCTTTGAAGATTATTCATTTATCAATGGTGCAAAAGTCCGAAATCCTCAAAATGACAAATATATCGCTGGGCAGGATCCCAACACACCAATGTACACCGAAGTCGTTCATGGGATTACAGATTACCTACCTGTCAAACGCGGAGTGATGCCCAATAGTCATGCCGAGAGAAGCGCTGTCAATGCAGGAGCCAGCTATATCAGAGACAACTTTCGAGTAGGTCTAGGGCTTTACGCTCTTGAAAGCTATTATGGTATTCCTGGTTTTGCACAGCGCAACAAGCCTGTCCATAGCCACAGCACAGTTTGGACCCCCATATATGAGCCGATCAATACACGCACTTATTCCTATGCCTGGCAGTTAGAATCTGCTTTTAAGCCAAACACACAGTTGATCTCGGAGATTAAATTTAGTTATAGAGGTGAGTTGTCGGACGACCGGGAGCTCTTGGGCAGGTACCGTGTCAATAAGTTTGATAGCGAGCGTCATGCGCTTCGATCGGAGATAACGAATCAGTTTACCCGTTTTTGGTCTGGGACGAGTGGATTTGATTTTTCATTTGTAGCCTTAAAGGGCGAGGGGGATCGGCGGTATATTCCCAATAATCTGAGTTGGGAAGGAGGGATCTTTACGTTGCAGAAAATAGAATTTAATCCAGTTACCCTTCATATGGGCTACCGGCATGACTGGATTGCCCGACGTACTTTGAGCGATCCTACCTACCAGCGGAGCCGGGGGATGGCCGGGGGACAGCTTTTGGCTCGGGATTTTAGCTTAAACCACTTTTCGGGAGATATCAACTATTCTATTTTTGACATTGCCTATTTACAGGCTACATTTTCTCACGCAGAACGAGCACCAGGGGTCAATGAACTTTATGCAGGGAACGACCATTTCGCGATCCTGGTAGAAGAAAATGGAGATGATCGACTTAACAAGGAAAGCTCAAATTCCTATGAGTTATCCGGAGGGATAAAATATGCTGGATTAAAACTGTCGGCGACGCATTACCGCAGCTTCTTTAAAAATTATCTCTATTTGGCTCATACAGGCATTTCCCGTTCTGGTGGTTTTTTGGTTAAGGAATGGCGTGCTTCAGACACCGAGATCCAGGGTTGGGAGTTGGAAGGAGGTTATACCTATGCGTGGGCAGCCGGTTGTCATCTCGCATTAAATGCGTTCGCCGATCTTGTCAAAAATATAAATACATCAGATGATAGTATGCGCAAATGGGCCGAAGGAGATTATATGCCCAACCTACCGACCAGTAGATATGGAATATCCGCGTTACTTCAATATAAAAAGTTTTTTGGGAACGCCAATTTCGACCGGTATCTGAAACAGCGTTATTTAGGCAAAAATATCAATATTGAGCCACCGATGCCGGCCTATTCCTTGCTATCTGGTCAATTAGGTTACAAGGGGAATCTAAAAAAGTATGAATTTGTCTATTTTATTTCCGGAAATAATCTGCTGAATGTTGAAGCACGTCCGCAAAATTCCATACTCAAATATCTAGCTCCATTACCGGGGCGTAATATCTCTATTGGATTAAAGCTATTGCTCTAATGAAGAACGGTGACGATCGATTCATATAAGTCCGTTACCTCCCGACTTTTGAAAAAGGGGCGAAACCAAATCGAAAAATTCTGCTGGTGATTCACTTTCATTATTTAATAGATTGTTGCCCTGAATGTTTTTATAGGGGACATCGATATTGACGACATCAGCTTTATAAGCTGAACTAATGTTTTCTATTTCCATTTTAGCGAGCTCCCCGTGTTTAACTGTTTAGAGGACGCAAGATTATTGCCGACCTGTTCTCCCGTACCAAATTAATGTATTTCGGCAGGGTAGCAGTTCCCGAAAGTATGGTCTCAAAATTATCTTCACTTATGAGGTTCCAACTAGCCCAAGCTTTATACCATCGGAGTTCATAGGAAATACTGGTGCCATTTTTTTTCAGAATAAGTTTATGCTCACCAGGTTCATCCATAAAAACAACTGATTTGTCAACTTTAGTTCTTAATTCAATGGCAGATTGTGCCAATTCTTTCAACGAATCGTGAAAAAAGGAAATGTTGAGTGTGACAGTCTTTTCTATATTGCCAATTTCAAGAGCAGCCTAGTCTCCAGTATTAAAGGTGAAAACTGATTTCATTGTTTTTAGCGATTTCCTCTACAATTTAAAAAGAATATATTATATCCGTGGGATTTTGTATTTCAAACCTCACCCTTTTCGGTATCTCCCACATACCGCCTAAATACACCTCATCGAAGCTGATCGTTGGCAGATCGGTATTGTATTGGCGTGTTCTATTATTGCACAGGTTACTTGCAAATAAAGTTGATGATTTTTCATTGTTAGATAGAATACATATATGGTTTCCTCGTCAACAATATATTAGCTGTTTTCAGCTTTGTGTTAACTTTTTGTTATAGAATATTTAAAAAATTAACATAAACCTTTTTTTATTTAAAAATTTATTACACAAAAGTGTAGGATTGAATATTTCATTTCATTGAAAGAAAATTATAATTAAATTTGTGAATCAAGTTTCTGTATGTAATAGTGGTTTTTAGTATTTTTTTTAAAATATGTTCTTCCTTTTCAATAGAATGCTTGATAGAAGAAAACGTATTCAAATAATAGCAAGCTGACTTGCTTGATTTTTAATTTTAAAATTAATGATAAAGATCATATCGAATAAGGTTATTGTAAATACCAGAATTGCTGCGGCATGTTTTATAGTTTTAGGATCAGCATCTTGCAGTAAAAGTCCAATGCCAGTTAAGCCACCTATCGTCGATAGTACAGGTAAGAAGATAGACTATAGTGTTTATGATTTTGAAAGAATGGCAGCGCTTAGTAATCGTTGGATATCCGATACATTATGGAATGAAAAAAAGAACGAAATTATCGGATTTAGGCTTAAGAAGGCAGCAGATTATGCTTTTTCGTATGATTCTGAAAATTATTTAAAACAACCTTATTTTAATGTATTTGTTTCCTTAAACGATTTTCCAGAATTTAATTTGACCCAATATCAATCGCAGTCTGCCTCCTATATTCCTTATGTGCGATTTAATCGTTATAATTCAAATCCCGTCGCGTATCAAAAAATTGCGAGCAGACAGGATCTAGATCAATTTATAAAAGATAAGTTTGTTGACAAGGGCCCGGTAAATTACTATGGCCATCAGGATTATATTTATCATTTTAAGCAATTTGAGAATCTACGTCTTGTTTTTAGCGGAGATGTGGATATAAAATCGAAGTTCGCCATCCCTGATTCACGTTATAATAGGATGGAAAATACGGGCTGGCTATACTATAGTTATAAACCGACATTTAATATCAAATCACATGCAGAGGAAAAAGATTTCAAGAAACTATTCCCTACGGCGAATTTAACTGGAGGCAACATTGTCAGGGTAGCAGAAATAGAATATGGAAAAAGTGCTTATATGGTCGTGGATGGCCCTGAAAAAATTAAGCCTATCATCTCTAAATTATCTTTAGACCCGCAGAGTTTAAGTGCTGACGATAAGAATCTTTTAAACAAACAACACGCTTATTTTTACCTTATTGGCTATCAATCTTCGGATTTAGATCTGATACGAAATGCGCCTAGCACCGTAGAAAAAATAGATGCTTATCTAGCCTTGGCAATTCGCTCCCCAGAAACAAAGACTTACGAATATCCCCATATAGGAGTTCCCGCTTTATATAAATTAGAGTCATCCAATTTAAATGATGAAACTTTCAAAACCCTTCAGTTTACAAAAGAAATAAAATTTTAATACATAATATAAACTAAAATGAAAAGTAGTCAATTAAGTCTTGTACTCCTGGCAGGGGTATTGGGATTCTATTCCTGTAAAAAAGACAACTCGAGTCTAAAAAATGAAATCGGAAATAACGAGGATTCCCTGTTAAAAGTTTTCCAAAACACGAAGATCATCGAAAATCCAAATATTGACCTGACTAAGAAAGGAAATTCGAGCAGACTCCGGGCCGGAGGAATCATTAGAGACAGCGTCTGGCAAAATGGGCTTGGCAATACCTATTTTGTTGAGTCTGATAATATAACCATTTCATCAGAAACGGAGGATTATGCCTATCCAGGTGCAATATTCAATAGCAAAAATATCATTAGGTCCTATCAGTTCGACCCACTCGGCAGGGAGCATTATGATGCTTTACCGATAAGAGCAAGTCTTTCAATTCCGGGTACAAATGTTTCTGGAACAATTGAATATCCAAGCCTGGACGAGACAAGGGAATTTGTCGGCAACATTTTGAAAAAAAATGGAAATGTGCCACAGATTAATAGTTTTTCTTATACTTCAAGTGAGTTTACAGATTACAATGAATTGAAGTACACCTTTGGGGCAAACGTCGACATAGGGAAAATAGTGAAAGCATCTGTGAATGGGGGTAAAAGTAAAATCACCAAGAGAACAGGGGTCATTGCCCGTTTTGTACAAGAAAATTTTACGCTCGATATGTCATTGCCTAAGAAAACTGAATTGATCAGCATTGCAGATGCAAATGCATTACAGGCGGAATACGCACCCACCTATGTGAGTTCGGTCACCTACGGACGGATAGGTGTTTTTACAGCGGAGACCGATGCGAACTACGAGGATTTTAATGTTGCTTTTAAAGCGGGAGTAAATATTGGCGTTGTGGGTGTGGATACGCACCTTACTGCAGCGCAGAAAGAGCTATTAGATAAAGCCAAAATTACGATCTACATGAAATTTGGTCCCGGGTCAGCATATGTACAGACAGTCCAGGGATATGCAGCATTCAAAAACGCAATTTTGGCGGGAGCGAATGTAACATCACAATCTTATGGTGGGCCAATCTCGATGCGCATGCGAAATCTTAAGAATTTTGGAATATTTAAATCAATATTTAAAATTGATGTTACAAAGTAAAACTTTCATCCATACATCAAAAGGGCTATTTAAAATAGCCCTTTTGATTTCAATCCTTTTTGTCGGTTGCAAAAAGGATAATGATTCCAAACTGACTGTACAGGAAACGAAGTCGCTTAATAAAAAAGCAAATAATGCAAATACTTCCGCTGCTGACATTTTGGTTATGGATAATAATTATGAAATTGTTTATTTAGGTGCAATTCTCAGCGGCACCGATATTCTCAGCGAATCCACATTTAATCCGCTAGGATCATATGCAAAATTACCGATTAAAGTCAGTACGTCTATCAGTGGAGCACCGTCTGCGACCATTAATCCGCCACGCTTGTCTACGTATCGCCAAACGGTTCAAGATATCTTAAGGTCAACCACATTGAGTAATCCAGATATCGCCTCATTTCTTTATTATTATCGACCATTTTATGATTATAAAGAAATTACAAGGGAATTTGGTTATAAAGTAAATACCAGAGGTCTGTTTTCCAAAACGAGTTCTAGCCTGACAAATCAGCTGACGACAATAACAAAAAAATATGGATTCGTTTCTGCTTTTGAGTTGGTCAATTTTACCGTTGACATGTCATCACCAAAATTGACTGAGTTGATTGATACTGCTGCGGCGCATAGACTAGTAGCTTCAGGAGAGAATCCTGTCTATATCAATTCCATTTCATATGGGCAGAAAGGCATTCTAGCGGTCGAAACGGATTACAATATGGAGCAGACGACCAAAATTTTCGAAAAGTTGACAAAGAAGATTTTTAAAAAAACCAAAGAAACGTTCTCTTCAACGGAAATAAATATCATTAATAACTCCACGATTCGTCTTTTTTTGGTAGGTGGATCAAGTGGTGGCTCTTCGGTTACGATTGATGGCTATAATGGATTTATCAACTATGTAAAAGATATCGGTGCATTTTCCGCTGATAATCCCGGTTATCCAATTTCATTTCGCTGTCGCAAATTAAAAGATTTCTCACTTTTTAAAGCATTGGAAAATGAATAATTATTATACAATAAATAGATTTGTGTATATATTTTTGGTTACAGCTTTCTTTGCCTCCTGTAACAAGGATCACTCCACTACTGACCCTAGAAACAATCTACAGATGCCCAATTTCTCAGAGATTTCCATTTTGGGGTCTAGTAATATATTGAATAATCATTCAGAAAATATATTTAACGAACAAGATTCCAAAAAGAAAGCTGGATCTCCTTTAATGGGGAGTAATCCCCGTCGAAAAGTTGGACGAGTTGAAGTAACAGACCGCACTCAATGGGATGACCCTGGTCAAGTAGGTTTTACAATTAAAGGCGTTGCCGACGAATTCATTATGACGCCTGACTGGTTGGGAAAATTGGATGTGTTTCATCTGGGCTCTATTATACAAGGTAATAGTATCCAAGATCTTTCCTTTATACCGCTTTCAGAAAGAAATGGAGAATATGAGGCAAAGCCGGTGTCGGTCTCCGTTTCCTTTCCTGCAAAAACAGTCACAGGAAGTTTCATGCCCGATGTCATGTCGTCGACCGAGTTTTTCAGCACATTAATGAAAAATAATAAGATGACTTCAATGCAGAATAGTGCATTTCAATATGAGATTGAAGAGTTTACATATTTTAATGAGCTTAAGACTGTTTTTGGTGCTGATGTTGATATAAAAGCCATTTTCTTTAAATCGGGAAGTAGCGGATCCACTTCTTCTGAACAGATCAGCGGTAACTCAGGACTAGTGGCCACTTTTACACAAAAGAATTTTTCCGTGGATATGAGCATACCTGAAGAGGGACTAGAGTTGTATGATAAATTAAATGTTGCCAGCGGTGTATCGCCTGTATATATCAACTCGGTCGTGTATGGAGCCAAAGGTATTTTATTGGTCGAGAGCAGTGTTGAATCAAATGTCTTAAAGTCCACCTTTGATAAAGTATTCTCCGTAATGGGAGGTTTGATCGACGGTTCAAAACAATTAACCAGCGAAGAAAAGCAGATAATTGCAAATTCGCAGATACAGATGGCCTTTATGGGTACTGGCGGAGCGGTCGTGAAGAAATTAGCTTCATTGGACGAGTTGATAGGGGTGATCAAGAAAGGTGTTCAGTTTTCGCCATCGACGCCTGGCGTCCCTATTTCTTATAAAATGAGAACACTTTTGGGGAATAAAACGGTTCAAAATAAATTTAATTTCCGGATCCCGATCAAGCCATTTTATGGAAAAAATGTTATTCAAGTTGAAAATGGTGTGAGCAATATGTATGCAATGTTTTTTGCTGACAAAAATTTGAAAGTACCAATTATAATCCCAGAGAATATCGCAATTAGATTAAGACATATTCAATATATTAGGGAAGGTAATCCTAGGGAAGGATTCGGTGTCGTAAAATATATGGATGATGAAAATATTTATAACAAAGATAAATCATCAAGATTTTTTTTAAGTCAAACATCATTCCCGCGGACCAATATTAATGATGGAGCCGGAAAATTTCTAATTGATTCACAAAGTGGTTTTTATGTAGTAATTTATGATAAAAATTGACGCTGTCATTAGAAACCTTACGAACTTCCGAATAAGTATGACCTAATTGCAGTATTCAGTGAACTTCAAGTAGTTTCATAAAACAAAATTACTAATATTATTAGCGATTTACAGGTGTGAATTTTCGATTTAATGCTTTTCACTTTTTATGCAATAACTATTTTTCCAGAAGCCCGACTGATCCGATTTTTAAGGATGAAGTCCATCAAGAGCACATAGGATGGATCAAGATAGTTTAACAGCGCTTGCCGCAAGGGGAATAGGGTGGAGCTTTGATGAACTCGTATTCAATATGCTCCTTCAAAATTGGTAGAAAAAAGGATCGAGTGAGAATTGCGACATATAACCCCAAATGGTAAATCTTGGTATGCGAATTATAATGGCGAGGATGCGAAAATAAATTTTAGTCTTCCTGGAAATAAAACACGCTATTTTGTTTTAAGGTTCTTCGTTATCTGCCATGATTTTAAATGATGATTATAGGCGAGCATCGAAGCCGTTTCATTGGCACTCTTTCCTTTTTCATTTAAATATTCACCTACTCGTACTGTTATCAGCGTTGTCGTATCTCTAAGTATTTCAGCATATGCTTTTTCACCAGTGCTAAGTGCTGCTATTGCCGGAACATTTTCTACACTTACTTCGGGTTCGAACAGAAATTTTGCTGTACACCCAACATTGAGACTTTTTCCTTGAAATATGATTCCGTTCATGATATTATATTTTTAAGGATGAAAAATTCATATTACAAAGAGAACCGCTATGGCATTGGTACTCTTTTATAAGTTTTAAAGTAATATAACGTTTACAAACAGTGATTTATTTTCTCTTACTTGTACTGTGGGCAGGGGAGTACAGCTCGTCCTAATATTCTTGACATTGATTATGTACTGGCCAACGTTGCCGAGTGCTATTTGTCGGGTAGTGTATTTATCGAGAGCGATAAGGTCTATTAGGATATAAATCCTATCTTAGCCCTATGCTGTACAATCCCTTTGAACAAGTCACCAAAAGTTCCTTTCGCGAGCTTGTCGAGTCGGGCTATGTCGACTTTGTACTGCAGCGCTTTGAATGGCCCGATGTTAAGGAAAAGACAGGATTTCTGTTCACACCTTATGATGATAAGGATGCCGCCGATCGGCATGCCCATCAACTGGAGGCAAAGGAGGGAAGAGCCCTGCAGCTGCCGCAAGATGCCGATAAAATTGAAAGCCTGTTAACCACAGGAGCACGCTATCGGATTTTTCTCAATCGCATTAAGGAGGAGAACTGGGACAAGCGCATGCTCAAGCTCTACGAGAAAAATATTATCAATTACCTGCGTACCAAGACCAGGTTTCAGCGTAAAAATCCCATCGACATCTTATTCTCCCTAGAGTATGGTCGGGTAGTGGCAAACATTACCGATGGGCAGACCCAAAAGAAAGTATTTGCTATTGAGATTCTTCGGTAATCAGATCCGGTCCGAACCAAAAAGCAATCATTTTCTTGCCTTGGGGCAATCCTTATTTACAGCACAAATTGTGTATATTCGTATCAATGCCAAAGAAGAAAGGATACCATTATGTGCTGGGATATTAGCCTCCATACCGATATTGAGATTATCAAAAAGACCTTTCCGCAGTTGCGGGATGAGCGTCGTCAATTGGATTACAATTATGACTATCTGGAAAACGTCCAGGCCATTACCTTTCCCAAGTATCCGATCCTGTATAAGGATAAGGATTCCAGCCAGCTTGCCTTGACCGAGATGGAGTGGGGGGTATTGCCTACCTATATTGAAGATCCGAAGCTGCAGGCCGATCGCCGGCGCAATATGATCAATGTACGTAGCGAACGTATTCTGGAAGATAAAAAATCCTATTGGTATCGCTTGCGTAAGCAACGTTGCCTTATCCCGGTCAGTGGTACCTTTGAGCATCGAGCGGTGAAGGGCTGGAAAAAGAAAGTACCCTATTTTATTGGTGCGGAAGGGAGAGATCTATTCTATTTACCAGGTTTGTACCAGTGGCATGAGACGGTGGATGAGGATGGCCTAGTGGAACGCGTAGGTTCCTTTGGGATGCTTACACGAGCAGCCAATGAAGTGATGGCCAATATCCATAATGATGGGCCCAATAAACATCGGATGCCTTTGTTCTTACCAGAGGATCTCGAGCGACAATGGATCGAGGATATTCAGGAGGATGATATGCCACCAATTTTCCTGTTTGAAATGTCCAATGATAGGCTGAAGCACTATCCGGTGTATACGTTGAGAGGATATCCAAACCGCCCGGATGGAAAGCATCGTTACGAGCAATTTGACTGGGAAGGATTGCCGCCGTTGGGAAGTGATACAGTGCAGACTTCGTTGTTTTAAATCAGTGTTCAATGGGAAGTTTAACGAAATATATATCGAACGATCACCCAGAATTCGCGGTGCTTATCGAAGATGACGATAAGGTTTGTTACGCATACTTATTGAATGAGGAAAGAATAGTTGGAGATATATGGTTATACAATAGCGTTCCTACTCCGAGCGAACCTGAATGGCATAAAAGGGACAATCTACCATTTTTAAATCCTGCAGCGTTTGTCAAAGAGAATCTTGAACCATTTGATGCGAGTTCACTTGTCGAGGTAATCTGGGATTTTGGAGAAGAAACAGTGGCTAAGATATTTTTAGCGTCCAGATTGATCGCAAAGCTAACCGTAGGATCGTGTCCCGGTTGGTCTAGCCTGGTCACTAAAGATGGGCCTTTAGCGCAGAAGATGTAACGTTTTCACGATTCGAATCGGAAGTAGGTAGAAGATATATTCAATAATATTATTTGCATAGTCTCGCCCGATACTGCTGTGGTGATAGTCCAAAATATTCTTTGAATAGATTGGAAAAGTTCGGTACACTTTCATACCCAATTTGATAAACAATCTCAGCGATATGCATATCCTTATTTTCCAATAATTGAAGCGCCTTTAGAAGTCTATGCTGTTTTATGAACTGGAATATGGTGATCTGCATTTCTTCCTTAAACTGTCTAAAAAGTGTCCGCTCCGAAAGAAAAAAATTAACGCTAATCTCAGCTATTGACAATTTATTGTCGAGATGTTGGAGGATATACGTGCATACCTGGATCATCAATTCACTTTTTGCAGGCGTAATTTGCAACAGGATCGGGTTTGCCAATAGTATCGGGAGCATAGACTTAAAGGCCTCTAAGGTAGATGCTGTCAACGTGTCGTGGTCTTTCAACTTCCAATGTTGCTGGCCAAAAAGCAAAAAATGATTCAATAATTCATTTGATGGATACACCTTAACGTCCTCGTGCATATTGTTCATATCGACAAAAATGGTTTTTATTGACAGTTGCTGTGAGCGGGAAATGAGTTTGTGCGGAACATGTGCTGGAATATATACAAAGAAAGTACTCGGTACACAGAAGCTGGCTTTTTCTGTATAGATAAAGAGGGTACCATTTGTTGGGCTAAGTACCTGTACTTGTTCATGAGCATGCATTTCTGTATTGAACTGTCCATAGGTACGTAATTCAATTGTGCCATCGCGGAAGTTTTTGGCACATTGAACGAAGGGGATGGTAGATTTTGGCATTATTGAATAACAATTGTTTTATTTTCAAATATATTAAATTTTATAGTTCTGGTACTTTTGATCTATAACAATAAGTTGAATATGAAACAAGTTAAGATTTTCGATACTACTTTACGTGATGGAGAACAGGGCCCGGGCTGCCAATTGACACTGAATGATAAATTAGAAATTGCAGAAAAACTCGATGCAATGGGGGTAGATGTGATAGAAGCAGGGTTTCCAATAAGTTCACCCGGAGATTTCAAGGCAGTCACAGAGGTTTGTAAATTGGTGAAAAGGGCAACCGTCTGTGCATTAGCTAGAGCCAATAGGAAAGATATTGAACAGGCCTCTTTGGCCTTGAGTACGGCTAAGGTGGCACGGATTCAGCTGGGAATTGGGACATCGGACATTCATATTAAACATAAGTTTAATACCACTCGTGAAGTAATCTTGGCGAAAGCTTATGAAATGGTGGCTTATGCGTCTGATAAATGTGATGAAGTACAATTTTTTGCAGAAGATGCTGGCCGCGCAGGCAATGATTTTTTGGTTCAAATGACCAATACGGTGGTTGAAGCGGGGGCGAAAGTTGTGAATCTTCCTGATACCAATGGTTTTTGTACACCCTTTGAGTACTTTGAAAAGATAGCCTACGTGAACCAAAATAGAAAGGAAAAAGAGAACGCAATTCTTTCTGTCCACTGTCATAATGATTTAGGTATGGCTACAGCGAATAGTATAGCTGGGTTAATGGCAGGCGCGCTTCAGGTGGAAGGAACAATTAATGGAGTGGGAGAACGTGCAGGAAATGCTGCCTTAGAAGAAATTATTTTGACACTCATTGTAAAGGAAAATCTAGGTATCGCGACCGGAATTGATCCAAAATATATTGTAGAATTAAGTAGTATGGTGGAACGGGCGATGTCAAATCCTATACAGGCCAATAAGGCCATTGTCGGCAAAAATGCTTTTGCACATTCTTCCGGCATCCACCAGGATGGCGTGCTGAAAGACCGTAGAAACTATGAAATTATTGATCCCCAAATCATAGGAGGAAAGTTGCCTGAATTGTTTTTATCTGCCAGGAGCGGACGTGCAGCATTAAAAGATCGGTTAAAAAATATGCAAATAGATTTCCCGGCTGAAAATTTTGAAAATATCTATAACCAGTTTCTTGTTTTAGCAGATCAGAAACGTTTTATTGAAGATAGCGACCTCCGGCGTTTGGTTTAGGTGTCCCCCCCGGTGCAGCGAACAATAATTACAATTATATTTTAAAATATCATGAATGAACATCCAAACTTAGTATTAATAAACAAATTTTTCGATGCATATTAGCACAAACGCCGAACCGGTTGAAAGATACGAGTTTACATTAGCTCATAGCACGTTCTTAGCAGCTGATAAGGAAGGCTATTATAATGCTTATAAATTGGACGTTGATAAATAGTATCAGGATAAAAATATGTGAATTAATTTTCATCAAAACCTTTGTAATTAAATTTTTCTAATATTAGATTAGTAGTGTAAAACCATATTAATCTAAATTATGAAAAGAGTTCTATTATTATGCACTATTTGTGCTTTATCTATGCCTGTTTTTAGTCAGGTTGATACCCTTCATGTAACTTCAAATGTTGCAATTTTAAAAGTTAAAAACCAAAATTCTTTGGCCTTCTATTCTGATGAGGAGGGGGCTGATGAGGAGGACCAGTCTTCATTCCAGGCTTTAAATGCACTCCTTTCTTTCAATTTTTCAGGGAATAATAAGGGGTTGTCCAATTTGACCCCAATTGTAAATTATGGTTGGATTGAAAAATGGAAGTTAAGAGAAAAATCAAAAATTGCATTGGAAATTCAGCCATATGCTGGAGGACAAATTAATATGCGGGACTCCTCATCATATATTCCAGGATTAATGCTTCCAGGAGTTGCAGGAATTAAAGTGGATTTATCCTATAGATATGAGAATCAGGACGGTTTTTCTTTCATGCTTGCACCCATCAATTTTGGATACAAACTGATTTCCAATTTTGCTGATACTACTGTAACCGTTGCTCAGCATAATCTTCGCACCATCGGTGCAATTCAATTTAAAGATAAATTCACCCTAAGTGTACAGTATACTTATGGATGGCATAATTCTATTTCGGAATCCAGTAGTGCTTTTCGATCCATATTTGGTAAGGATGCGACAGATATACAATATTTGAATTTAAATCTACAAACCAAGCTAACAAATATTACATCAAAAATGCCCACTTATTTATATATAGAATGGCGCGGTCTCTTAAATTCAGATAAGTATAATTCATTTCAGAATACTAGAATTATATCTATAGGGTTGCGATCTGAAATGGGATTTAAATTTAGTGGTAGTGCTAAGAAGCTTATTAATTCCTTTGTACTATAACATATTATGAGATTATCCTTTATTATTCTAATCTATTTTTATGATCGCAAATAAATTATATACCACAGTTTTTTGTTTGCTAATCTCCTTTTTCAGTTATTGCCAGGAGGAAAGGGCAAATAAGCAGCAAAGCAATCAGAAGTCGTTTCGATTGTACTTAGATGAAGATTTCAATCCGCTCCAGTTATTTCCCTCTGCCACAGATCAAAATTATACATTAGGTTTAGGATTTGGCTTCTCAAATTCAAATTATATCAATTCTCCTTTGTTTTATCCAATTTCAAAACTGGATCAATGGATACTAGGGAAAACCAATGTAGCGCATAATGATGTGGTGCCTATTGACCCTTCATGGATGGTCAATGGTGTTGCGTTTACGCCTGATGACCTTAGAGCCAAAGACCCGGTTTACAATGATCGGCCCTATGCCTTTCTATTAGGGTTATCAACCAGGAGGGGATATGTAAAGCCTAAAAATGGAGTTGCTTTTCAAACGGAGCTAAATATTGGTGCCTTGGGCCTTCCCATTGGAAAATGGGTCCAAACCGGGATACACAAATTGATGAATGATAATAATACGCATTCCCCTTATAATCCCGAGGGCTGGCATAATCAAATTGCCAACGGTTTTTCTCCCGTATTCCTTTACGCTGCAGATTTTGAAAAATTGATTTTTGGTAATCCAGGAATTGAACACGCGGAACGTTCTTATTTTAATTTTAAAGTTGGCGCTGGTAGCTCAATCGGATATTATACCCAAGTCCATGGTATGGCAACGATGAGGATGGGACTCTTGGATTCAAGGAAATGGGTTCAGAATTTCAATCCTCTAGGAAACATGAATCAACTAGTTGAAAATGCGCAAAAGGACCTGTGGGAATTATATTTCTTTGCAGCAGCAAGACCAACATTCATAGCCTATAATACCATGTTGCACGGTACACCACTTAGGTCATCAGTTCACAAGCTCTCCTGGAAACAAACCAATCCCTGGATTCTTGAATGGAATACGGGAATACAATGCCACATACCATTTAGCAGTTACCGCTCATTGGATATTACATGGGCGATTAATTCAGGACGCACCTCCGAATTAAAAACTGATTTGAAAAGAACACATTATTGGGGCGGCGTGTATTTAGTTTATAACTTTTTTTAAATTATGTTTTTATGAAAAAAATCATTCTATTCCTCGGATTTCTATTGTCATCCCAGTTATGCTTGAGTCAAAAAATAACAATTAAGGTCCATTCTGTAACCGGATATGGAAAGCATACCGAATTTGCCCAAAAAGCTTTTAAGGCATTTGAGCTGGTACTGAATTCCGATGAATTTAAAGAGGGTATTAAGGCCATGAAAGCTGAAAAGACACAGGGCTATACGACGGGGCAGCTTTATGGGATAATAATGAAAGCTCATGAAAAAAACATTCCAAAAGATAGTTTAGCAACTGATGGAATAGTGGACCTTTGGGTCAGGACCTTGGAGTTAGATGGAAGAGATTCCAGATGGAAAGATAATTGTGAAAAACCATCCATATTTGGGAATCAGACAATCGGCATTGATGGCGCTGGAGATGGAGTTATGGCTATTTGTCCAACAGCATTAGAACATTGGGCATCCACCAATGATTTAGCCGCCTTGGCGGGTCATTATGCACACGAATACATGCACGTATTAGGATTTGACCATTATCGGTTTCTCAGCACGCAAGCGTGGCGGGAAAGAACTTTTGTTTATAAAGTAGGGTACTTGGTCAAGTACTTGGTGGGAACGATGAATTCTACTAACCTATGAATAAAAAGCCGCACTAGTAGTTCGAATATACAAGTTCAATCATTTTCTATCACTTGCCATAGGACAAGAACTGACTGCTCCACTAATAAAAATGGGACAGCTTCCGATAACAATTCTACATATATGAAATGCTAAAATTTTGACTCAACCCATATGTGTTGTTTTTGGTATAGTTAGATTATTCATTCAACGCTAATTATCATTTATATTGATTCTCGTTGCGGCATGCACATGATTACCTAAATTTGCCTCTTCCTCATCCTGTTGACGGATAAAATCAAGTAGTCGCTTGAATTCTCCATTGGCATCATCCCACCATTTAATCGACCATATCCTATGGAATATAAATCCATGTCTTTCAAGTTGCTCCTGGCGGAAGCTGTCCCAAGCGTAAGCTTCAGGACTGTTATGGTATTTTGCGCCATCACACTCTATTGCGATGAGTGGTTTGTGGCTTATTTTTGATTTTACAACGATATCAATCCTAAAACCGCCTACGGAATGCTGCTGTTCTAAACGGTCTGCACCGATATGCTGTGCAAGTTGTTCAAATACTTCATCTTCAAATGGAGACTCAGACCCCAAGCTAAATTCCGCTGGTTCATACAGTTTATCTGTACAATACTGACTCAACAGCTGTAGAATGCCCCTTCGCAATTCGTCATTCCCCTCACTTACCGCTTTCGCATAGGTAAAGTAAGCGTACAGAATTCCACGGCCTTTATTGCCCTTTTGTTGGATAAGATTTGGGTACTGACCAACATACTCCTGCGGGAAAGAGGTACATAGATATACCTTCGACCGCGCTCGAGTAATGATTACATTCAACATGCGATGTCCTTTACCCTGTATAATCGGACCAAAGTTTTGACTAAACGAACCGTCGGCTTTTCGTCCAAATGTCGTTGAGAGAATGATAATATCTCGTTCGTCGCCCTGAATGTTCTCGAGGTTTTTAACAAAGAATGAATCTCCCGCCTGCGCCATTAAACTATCGAATACAGAATCGTTCTGACGAACTGCACTCAGCTCCTCCAGGATCAAGTTACGTTGGTAGATATTGAATGTAGCAACACCCACGCTTGGGATACTATCTTTTGCATCCTTCATGATCTGTTGTAACAATTCGACCACTTTCAATGCCTCTTGCTTATTTACTTGACCTTCATACAATCCGTCAATTTGTAGGTATTCGATAGGCGTGTAATGCTCTTTCGCCGGGACAGGCATCAACCTATTTCCGTAGAATGCATGATTGGAGAAGTCGATAAGATACGGATGTTTTGAGCGATAATGGACTTTTAGGTAAGACTCTACAAAACCCTTGTCTACAGCATAAGCTAGTAACGATTCGCTATCCGCAAGATTAAGCTGAGCCGCTTGTAGCGCAGTCCGATCTGAAAATTCGTCTTCCGAATCTTCTATCTCATCATCAATCGGGTCAAGTAGCGCTCCACTTCCTTCAAAGTAAGAGGAGGGAGCCATCTGGTGCTTATCACCCGAAACAATTTTAGCCTTTCCTCGGATCAGAGCCGCGTACGTATCTTCGAGACGCAACTGGCTTGCCTCATCAAATATGACCACATCAAAAATTCCTTCCTCCAGTGGTAGGATAGAACTGCAGACAGATGGATTGACCAACAATACCGGGAAAAAATCTGTAAATAGTTCAAATTCTCTATTCACAATAGTGCGGAGTGAATTGCGGCGCATTCCCTTCGATCCCTTTTTGTTAAACAAACTATTGATGTTTTGTCCTCTGGCTTTAAAATGTCCGACGGCGTCAGCTTGCCTTTCCGTCCATAAGGCAATAATACTATTCAGCTGTGCATGGTTAAACTCTTGTTTGTGCTGCTGATATTGTTGTAATTGGTAATCACTTTTTGGCAATTCCTGTGGCTCACTTGTCGTGAGTACCCAATACAGATACCAGCATTCAAATGCTTCAGCCCAATGATCTTTAAGATGTATGCTGATTCTGGTAATAAGCCTTTGTTGCGCTTCGTCCACTGAAAGAAAAAATGATTTCCACTCATGATAGATACGGAAATCACTCATATGTTCACCGAACGTTGTGACGGTATGCCTAATCTTATCACATTGTTCCTGTGCGGTTTGAAGATTTGTGTACGGCAAAAATATCCCATTTGTTATATTTCCTGTTAACTGGTTACTTTCAATATCGTCAAACGAGTTTTGTAGACTCCGATAGGCATCAGCGCGTGCCGCGTAATAGTCACGAAAATTATTAAAATGCCTTAATTGAAAAGTTACTCTTTCAGTTAGATAAGGTACTGCCTCAATCAGCCCATTGATATCAGTAACAGGAGTCGTTGGAACGATATTATAATCAGCGATTAGCATTTGCTCGATGCTATCCAGTTTTTGAAGTAGGGGAGCTATTTGCGCTTTTAGTTCACTCAGTTTAGTATGAAAATGATGATCATTAATATTAGACAAATAGCTACTGATCGTATGCGGGTATTGCTCTTTCCAAGCGGCTGTCTTTTGTCGGAGTTCCTCGATATTGTTTAGATAAATAGATAAATCAGTCGTTTCCAAATGATCGTTATATTGATGTTCAATATAATTTTTCTGAACATGGGCTGCTCTTACCTGCGCGATGCGATTCTTTAACTCGATCCTCGTTTGTTTTATCTGCTTATGCTTTCCCGAGAATATGCTCAACAAACTTGTTTTGAATTTTGCACCACTACTATTATCCAATAAATTATTGCCATATTGCGCAATGCTTGACTCAGCGTAGGCGAGATAAGTTGATATTGCATTGCTTAGCGATGAATGATAGCTGCTATAATGTTGTTGCAAAGCATCCTCATATTGCTTGAAAAATTGTTGCGCTTTTATCCGAACTGTTTGTAATCCTAAGACAATTTCGTTGACTCGCTGTTCCTGAGGAAAAGTGGATGGTAATACCTCTTCTTTCACTGAATCTCCAAGACAAAATGCCATATAGGACTTGAAATCCTGCTGCATTATTGCAGGGATGCCGCTCAAAAAATCGTCAGCCCACCGCTTCCCACTCACTTGAAGTTCGGCAATAAGCTGTTCAATAGTTGGTAGCTGTTTATGAGCGTATGCAACAAAATCCTCAATTCTTACACGCGATGGCCCAACCTGTTGATCTATAAATAGATCGTCTGCCAATGGTCTAAATATGGCATGGACCTGATGCGATTGCTTAAATAAATTATGGCTACGCTTTAAAACAACAAGTGTCCTTTCCAGTTCTGTTTGATCCTGAGCAAAATTAAAATCCTCTTTTGGTATAATATTCTTGAGCGGTACTTGATTAAAGTGTTTTAATAAAGCCAAATACCGTCCGACGATCTGCGGCCAATTCTTATCGCCGTAGACCGTTTGAGCTAAGGCAGCATGCTGTGCATTGATAAGTTCAGCTGATTCTTTGAGTTTTGATTTTATCGCATCATATTGGTTTTGGGCTTGCCTTCCTGAGATGTGAAACGGAACTCCGATCTGACGATCTCTGACGGAATCAACGATCGCTTCACGCGCATCGTTTACGTCATCAATTACACCGACTAGAGCGCCGATCTGAGGATTCGTACGTTCGATATTTGCTTTAATTACATCGAGAGCTGTTTTCTTTTCGCAGACGACAAGACATTTCAGTCCATTGGCAAGTGCATTTGTGATCAATGCAGTTAGTGATTGACTTTTTCCCGTCCCTGGAGGGCCTTGTATTATTTGATTCGGTTCATTTCCAAGAGCACTTATTATAGCCTGTTGGCTGGGGTCTGTATCTACGGCGCTGAAAGGTGTTGTCGATAGATTTTCCACTTTAAGCTCATCAAATTCAAAGGCATCGAAGCGATCCAATAAGCGGGAAATGTCGGTAATAATACTTTCTTTTTGCGCTCTGAACAAACCAAAAATACCACCAAAATGAATGTAAGCTTTGTTATTGGCGATGGCATCTATCTGGGATGCTTCGGGTAATACATTGATAGCTGTTTCAAAGTTTTTGCTTAGCACCTCGAGTATCTGCTCTTTACTATTCGAATTGAGTGCCTCCAGTGCTTCAGCACAAGCGTTCACTAATTCGTTGCTATCAATCAGTGCGTCATCTAAGGCTTCATTGGTCAGACTGGGCAGTGTGATGTCATCTTCACTTTTGATAAAAGAAAGGAGGACTTCGTTTATACTAATCGGGTGAATATCTGAATCCACTATTTTTCCATTTGCTTGAACCACTTTATTTCGCAAAAACGACCATTCATTGACTTTGTTTTTAGATTTAACGGCCTCTAGTTGCCAAATAAACAATGGGGCTTTTATGATCTTAGCGGGGTCTTTTGAAGATCTTTTTATAAGAATGGGATAGCCGAATCCGAGGGTTTTCATCCCATGTTCTTTAAAATAATCCTCATTTTCGATGATAATGGAGTTCAGTCGTTTAGAAATGACTGTCAGTTTCTTTTGAGTCTCCGCATCTTTTTCATTGAGGTCTATCTTATCAAATGAAATCTTAAATTCAAAGTTTGCTTTGGTCAACAAGGTATCCAAAAATGATTTGGCGAGACCATCCTCAATGAGGTCGAGCTGCTGCAGGTCTAACCGTGTGGCCAACCTTCCTGGCAATGCATTTAAATGAATAGAACGGGCGTTACCGCCTTTTAATTTACTTTGTAAAGATTGCAGGAAAATCTTGGATGACATAATTGTAATATTTGTATTTAACCTAAGATACAAATATTCGGTACAATTAGCAATGCAATCAATTGCTGGTCTCCTAGAATACCAATTGTAAGAGTCCTGCTCTCCGCTTTACCATCTTGCACTACTCGGAATCTGTAATGGGTATTTGGCCGATACAGTTAGTCATGGGAAGGGAGGCTTTTTAATGGTAAAAGCATAGTCCTATCGTCAAAGTAATTGTTTGAATAGCTGAAAATTTTCATCATCAAAACAAACTATTGTAATTAGTTTGATTGTAGTATTTGATTCAAGAAACTGATTTATCGCTTTAATCGATATTTGGGCAGCCAATTCCTTCGGGAATCTGTATATACCTGTGCTGATATTCGGAAAAGCAATTGTTGTACAGTTATTATCCGCAGCCAGTCGAAGAGAGTTGAAGTAACAATTTGCCAGGAGGTTCTTTTCATTCTTTTGGCCGCCGTTCCAAACAGGACCGACGGTGTGGATGACATATTTAGCCTGTAGATTGCCAGCTGTGGTGATAACTGCTTCACCCGTTTTGCAGCCCCCTTGTCTAGCTACTATCATTCGGCATTCTTCCAGAATAGCTGAACCACCCGCTCGGTGAATGGCACCATCTACACCGCCACCACCAAGTAAGGAGCTGTTTGCAGCGTTTACGATTGCATCGACTTCGACCTTAGTGATATCTCCTTTAACAACGTTTACTATTTTGTTCATTTGGTATGGATAATGTTCGGAAATTTGCATTGGCGTATCCGATGACAATAATATTTTAAATTTAATAAAAGTTACCCATTAAAGCTTCCTTTATCAGCTTAACACAATATTGGTTTCTTCTTTTGTAAAAATTAGCTAGATTAATGTGATTAAATAATATTCATAACGCTAGTACAGATCGTCAATTTTATTGTTGTCTGTTTCGATATCAATATGTAAATTTATTACGCCATAGGCCATATAACATTTTAATTTACATGAAGATCCTATTTATTTTTTTAGTCTCACTGCTATTCGTTTATCCATCGTTTTCACAAAGCGATAAATTGTTAGGTCAATGGGTTTTAGACTTTGCGCTGACTGAACAAAATTCGCTTGTTCCTCTAGATAATCCCTATTTTTCCAATGAGGTTATCTATGAAATAAGTCGGAATAAGATGAAGATATCAGCTTTTACATTTGACGCGAAATACATTGGCGATAACGAGATCGACCTGGGTCATATGAAGCTAAGTTATACATTCAGCGATGGCTATTTGACAGTTATTGAGAAGGGTACTGAAATCAAACTCTATTTTTTAAAGAGAGACGATTTTGTTAAAAAATATCCTGAATTTGAAGAAGAACGCATACTTAGTGAGGGTAGAGAATTATATATTGCAAATACGCTTTCCAAATTAGTATTCGATAATGGGACCATAGATCCCAATTCTTTTATCACGAATGGGGCACCACTATTGAAAAAGAAAACATCCAAAAATTACTTTATGAAGGCCGCGTTTATCCTTGACCGGCGTAATCAGATTTCAAATATTGTTGTTTCAAACATTGAAGAAGATGACATCAGGCAGCAAGTCATAAAATCAATAGAACGTTGCAGTAAATTTTATAAAAATTATACGGGGAAAGATTTATTGATCACACTACCTTTTAATTTTTTTAAAATGTATCAGTTTTTTGATCCTGAAACCAAAAGAGTTTATCGAGCCTATCAACAGGGAGAAGAATGGTTTGGGAATTCGGAATTTGAAAAAGCAATCTTTGAATACGAAAAGGGTATAGACACAAAAATTGATATGGAGCGATACGGCAATGTATTTTACCACGATTATATTATCCACCTTGGAATTGCGTATTTATTGACGGATCAAAAGGAAAAAGCTGCCTCTACATTTCGAAAGTTGGGCGATGAAACGAATTTTAAGATTCGGAACTATTTACGTTTTTATTGTCGATCTTAAAAGATGGAAATCTCGTAAAAAAATAAATCTCACCCTTCCGATGGTTGTGCCGCAATTGCTGTTTTATCGGTTATCATTGGCTTGTTAGCAATTCAATCGAAATGTCTGCTCGTCATATTTGTTCTGCTTCATATTTTACAATAGATTTTGATAAGCTTAAGATACATTTTTATTATCGTATTGAAATTATAAAACCATTGCATTAATGGATGACTTTCCTATCTTAGTCCTATGCTGTACAATCCCTTTGAACAAGTCACCAAAAGTTCCTTTCGCGAGCTTGTCGAGTCGGGCTATGCCGATTTTGTGCTGCAGCGCTTGGAGTGGCCCGACGTTACGGAAAAGACAGGCTTTCTCCTTACGCCGTATGACGATAAGGTTTGTTACGCATACTTATTGAATGAGGAAAGAATAGTAGGAGATATATGGTTATACAATAGCGTTCCTACGCCGAGCGAACCCGAATGGCATAAAAGGGAAAATCTACCATTTTTAAATCCTGCAGCGTTTGTCAAAGAGAATCTTGAACCATTTGATGCGAGTTCACTTGTCTAGGTAATCTGGGATTTTGGAGAAGAAACAGTGGCTAAGATATTTTTAGCGTCCAGATTGATCGCAAAGCTAACCGTAGGATCGTGTCCCGGTTGGTCTAACCTGGTCACTAAAGATGGGCCTTTGGCGCAGAAGATGTAGAACTTTTACAATATAATTGTCAGTAAAGATTCCTATGTGTTTTTATTTCTTCGATCCTTTTATAATAAAGTTTTCTTTGTTTTTGTTTACGAAATGGGTCAACAGACAAATAAATAAACGACAATATAATAATAACAGAAAAAAAAGCAGCTACATACATTAACCAAGTAAAAAACTTTTTCATTTTTTTCGGGGCAGTCCCAATAAGTATGTGAATAAAAACTATGGATTCCAGTTATGTTCCTTATAACTGGAATCTTTTTTTCAAATAAAGTTAAGAATTGTGATAAGATCCATAGTTATTGAGATTTTATTATCGTTAACTCGCCATCATCAAATCCCAACGTTATTGCTATCGCCTGGGCAAAAATTGAAGTTTTGAAATCTTCGGATTTTACATACGATTGGACTAACGATTCAGCACATTTTAAAATATCCTGCCAGTCTTTATCTTTTAACAACTCATTACCGAATGAAAAATATTTCTGTTTAGGTTCAAAGTCCATATTTGCAGCCCAATCGTCATCATCTTTATCGAATATTTTGGAGCCGGTGAGATACATGGTGAAACCCTCTTTAGATTCGAAAAGCCCGAAATTGAACGCAATTATTGATTTATCAATTCTTTCAATTTTGTTGATGTTATCCACCCATTCGTGGAATCTTTGATCGACTGGTTTAACTTTATGCAGATAGCTCATCATGATGCAGTAGGAGTAATGTCGTCAAAAGTAATAATTAATACCTATCTATTCTGGTTTTATTTTCACGCCACAGCTCCTGTTTTACAGCAGTAGAGCTAATTCAATAATTACAAAAAATGGCTCCCATTTTCCATATTTGAAATCGACGAAATTGAACTTAACTAATGTCGACTCAAAGAGTAATTTGGCTGAATTGACTTATCAGCTAGATCGTGGTATTACGTTGCAACAAAAAGCATCAGATAATCCAAATTATCCAATTCATACCTCGCTAGATTTTTTGGGACGAGATCGGTTACGCTTGTTTAATAATGGAACTATTAAGGTGTCAAATTTAAATGAGGCAGGTTATGTAATTATGAGCGGGGAGCTTATACCAGAAGGTAACGTTACAGCTGATCCCTCAACAATATACATCCGGTCTGCTAAATCAGGAGGGAGCTTGATTCCAGGTTCAATTTGGTTTAAACAATCCACAATTGGTAATACAGGCTGGGTGCGAATTGACAATGGTAATGCAACAACGACCGCAAAAGGAGTCGTTAATCAGGCTGCTACATCTATGGATTCGGCACCTAGTCCAAGCACGGTTTATACCCAGGCTGAGGCACAGGGTGTACTAGCTGAACTTAGAGATTTAAAAGCTAAGTTGCGAAGCGCAGGAATTTTAGCGAGCTAACCGTTTAACTTGGAACGAATAACAGTTTATATAAATAAACATTTTTCTTGTAGAAACCAAATGGAAAATTGTTTGTGACCTTTCTTCTTCACGTAAGAAGGAAGGTTACTTTTTTTATTGAAAAAGTAAATATTGGTTTCAGACAATTTTTTTACCGCTGTTTGCTGGCATTAAAATTAGATTATTCAGCGATCATCACCTTTTCCTCCTTGATATTATTTAGAAAATCCGTGTATTTTATGGGTAGCTTTTTTCTGTGGTAATAAAAATAGAAGTCAAATGAGCCCCCGATGATTCCCTTTTCCGGAGCATATACAAATCGATCAATTCCTCGCTCAAAATCATAATTATACTCATGTTGTGTCCAATCTACATAGGTCCAAAACTGATATCCCGTTGCATGCTGTGCTAAGGTGATTTTTTTTGATAGATATTCTCTTCTGTCCCGGGACCAATCTAAAAAGGAAAGCGGGTCTTCACCTATCCGATATAAAGGGAATTGTAAACTAGGATAAGCGCCTTTAAATATTTTTTCGAATTGAAGCACACTATAGGCCGAATCTTGCGTATTGATAGTCCCATAGACATTCGTAAAAGCTTGCGGACGATTGCGGACTGCATAAAACTGTAACAAACAATATTTTGGTGCATAATAAGTATCTCCTTTTTTTATAATTAGCTTATACGCATTAAAATACTTTGTTGTTTGCTTCACAGTAGTGTTGAAGTACGATAACGTATTTTTTTTATGAAGCTCTTCCAGATCTTTAAAGTTAATCATTGAAGAACGTACAGTATCAGGGTTGATTTCATACCAATCTTCTGAACCATCTAAATCAGGTAGAATGGAAAATAGCATGATATTATAATCATGTTGTCCATTATATATACCCTTATTACCAATAAACGTTTGTACCTTACTCATTACATTAAAAATATGCACTTCACGCTTAATCTTATATAGCGGATAGGTGTTTAACCTAAAGGACGAGGCTGTAAACTCTTTGCTATCTTCTTCAAAAAGGAAATATTTGGTGTGACTAAATCCTTTATTGAAGGACAATAGGGAGATAAGGACCAACCAAATTATAAGGCACTTAGTTTTAAGCATAGCAATGTTCATTTTGTTTGTTAATTAGTTTCTTTCAATTAAAAATTAGTTGCATTTAGTACCTGCTTTGCCATCTCTATGAGTCGAATTAACACTTGACTTAACTGCATCGAGATTATTTACTATTTAAAAGTCCAAAACTATCAGAAAGGGAGTTACATCATTTAGGTAAGTGTGCAATCAATTCAACTTCTAATTTAGCGTCTGACATATATAACCTTTGTACTTGTATCCAGGTAGCGGCAGGAAAGTCATTATTGTAAAACTTTTTCCTGACATCATTATATTTCTTTATTGCTTCAATGTCTGTCGTGTATAAATTCTCTTTCACTACATGTTGAAATGTTGCTCCAAAACTGGCCAAAGATGCTTTTAAATCATTGTAAACTGCTTGAATTCCTTTAGGGGAAAGATCCGTAGTTACGGCGCCCGATATATAAAGAACGTTATCAACTTTTAAAACCTGACAATATCCCGCTGTTGTATCCTGTTTCATTTTGTTGTTGTTCCAATGCCATTTTTCTTTTTTGATATTTTTTTCCTGTGAAAAAGTATTGCTAAAAATTAAGAGCAATGTAAGTAAAATAAGGTATTTCATAGCTTTTGGTCTTTATTTAAATGGAGATCTTCATTGTTTAGTTATTTCCCTAAATTAAGAAATTTAGGAATTGGTTACACCTTTTCAGAAATTTCTATCTCTATTTCAAAATAGCGAATAACGGCTCCTCCGTTATAATGTTAGACTTTTATGCGTTACAGGTAGGAAAAGAATCCTGCTACCAACTAAAAATGTCTTTTACCGGTTGCCTCATCTCAATTGAATAAAAAAATCACCCTTTAACAGACTTTTCGGTATATCCCACATACCGCTTACATATACTTTGTTTTCCTCAGATCGCCATCGTAGCAACCATACTTTTGCTATACACATAAAAACAAAAGAAAATGACAAATCAATTTTTAATTAAAAACACAATGGCAGATATGCGAAGTCTATCTACTTGTGAAATTACGCTATTACAGAGCGGCTGTTATGCAGGGGTGGAGTTGTTAGGCTATTATGAGAAAGGGGATACACCTGCTCCAATTATCTATTTTTTGAGTACTACGCTTCTAGATGATGATGGTGGCAGTATTATCCAAACAGGAGATATTAAATTAGAACATCAATTTATTGGAGAGCTTAATGTCAAATATTTTGGAGCCAAAGGCGATGGACTGCATGATGATACATCTGCCCTACAAAAGACCATCGATTACGCGCCCATAAACAGTGAAGATACGGTTGCAATAAGTCCTAAAGGCTTTGCAAACGGTTTTAATATTCAAATACCAAAGGGGCGTTATAAGATAACAGATACCATTGTTTTGAAACGGGGACTGAATATCAAAGGAGCATCTCTTGAATCTACTCAACTTCTGTCTTTTTTACCTGGTTCAGTAATAAAATACAGTGATGAGGGTAGATATATACAAGATGAAATCAAAATAAGTGATTTATCGATATGGCAGGATGCGTCTGTCCCTGCTACGAATGGCGCTGCTATTATGCTTGATTTCGGTTCCACTACTGTTTACAGCATGAAGTTAATGGTTGAAAATATTTACATTGAGGGAACATATGACGGTATTACTGCCGTAGCGCTTGTAGGTTCATCAATTAAGAACGTTTTTATATCCCAATGCGTGAGACATGGTATCTATATCCCAATGACAATAGGTAATAAATCTTCGAGTAGTACATCGTTAACATTATACAACTGCTACACAAGTTCAAACGGAGGTGATGGAGTGAGGATAATCAACGGAGCCTACATTTCGCTCGTTGGTTGTGCATCAGATTCAAATACTGGGTATGGCTATTATATTCAAGAAGGATTGGGGCACTCGCTTTTTTCTTGTGGTTGTGAAGAGAACAAATCTGGAAATATCTTTTTGTCCAAATGCCAGGGAATTACATTAAATGTAACAAGCCTTTTCTCTGAGATTAACGGTGAAATTGATGGTATAACAATCCATCAATCGCACAATGTCAATATAGCAGGATATGCAAGAGCTATAGGAGGAAACACAGGATACGCCGTAAATATTTCTCTTAATGGGGGTATGGTGGATTTATCAAATCTAAGTACTGAAGATTTGTGGCAGACAAAACGCATTAATACAGGCGTGCTGGTCAGAGATTTAAAAAGCGCACTCGTGTGTAGAGACGGACAGTTCGCGCTCAATGGAAATACTGTACAGGCTGGAAAATTAGTATCAATTGTAGGCTTCTTGCCTGAGTCTATAAAAACCTCCGTAGAAAATATCGCTTCCTTTTCTAAAGCTGATTCTACTCGGAATGTTAACCATTTTGTGCAATCAATAGTTTCGGATAACAACGAGTCGTATCCACTATTGGTCTCAAATTATACAGGCGTTGCGGTTAAAGGTAATTCTGCAACTGTTCAGAAATTTGCGGCAAACTACATTGTTGAGTCAAATATCGGTAGCGCTGCCAACGCCAATATAATGATTGATACACAGAGTGGGACAGTTCCGGTCGGAAACTGGAATATATATTCTGAAAGTCAGCGCAAGTCCTATTTTCGGGGGCCTTTGGTATTAGGCTCCAATAATGGCAGTGAAATTATGGGGGGAAATGGCTCTCCAGAGGGAATTGTTTCTGCAAGAGTTGGGAGTATATACATTAACAGTGCAGGATCGTCTTCGTCAGATAGTATTTTTGTGAAAGACAGTGGTTCTGGGAATGTTGGATGGTTGGCTTTTGTTCCTATGCGAAAAGCTGCAGCCGCGGCAAATTCTGCAGCAGATCCGAGTACGACGTATATGCAATCTGAAATGCTGGCAATCTTAACTGAGCTTCGTGATCTTAAAACAAAATTACGAACTGCCGGCGTTTTGGCGGTTTAATTTTCTAAACGTTTCCCCTCTTAGTTAGGGGGAACGTTTCGCATTCCTATATACAGGATTTAAGCAATTCACCATCTTATAGATGACAAGACGTATGAAGGGTGACATCTTTATTGACACACTTTTGTGTAGAATTAAAAATAAGGAGATTTCTTCATAGGTGTTTTACCTATCTTCCAAGATAATTATATTACCAAATGAAAAGATATTTAGTATTTATTACGCTACTGGGGCTAGGCTTTGGTGCGTGTAAAAAAGATCGGGTTGTCGAGCCTGAACATCAAAATGTTGAAACAATTAAAATTGCTGGGCATGTTTATCCAAAAGATTCCATCATGAATGTTTTTGAAAAATACAGTGGCTTTACAAAAGAAAGATTCATTTTCAACCAAGAAAAAGAGCAATTCTACATTGCTGATTACAAACTATTTGTTGAACCTTCTGATTATATTATACTTAAAAAATAATGAGATATCTAATTTATATTCTTTTTTCGCAAATTCTATTTTTGAAAACCTTTGCACAGGGGAATTTTGAGAAATATGGTGTGAATGTTGAATTTATTGCTGAACCAAATGTAACTACTATTAATGGTGGTGTTCAACTTTTTTATAACTCGTCAACTGATAATAATTATAAATTCAAAATTTTAGCCAGGATTTCAAGAAATGATAAAGGTAAAAGTGATCAATATGGGGAGTTTACGTGGTTGAGGCTAAAATACGTCACCAATGGAAATACCTATGTAATAGCAGATGAACTAATACTCTATTTTGTTGCAGATGGATTGAATCAAAGCCCATATCGAGAGCATGTAATTGAAATACCTTCAACAATTCAAACTGATGGCCAAATAGTAGGGGAGTTTTTTAATCGCAATGGTGCTACTATCAATGAGGTTAAAAGTATTAATACACCGTTGATAACTAAAATCATGAGTGGCCCTTCAGTACTATGCTCAGAGGGAATATATACCTTTGGAGGACCTGAGCCAGTATCGCTTGAAAATGGAGCAAATATTGCAACGCTAACAAGTTTAGGAAATAATCAATGGAAGCTAACAAGAAACGGTAGTGCTACAGGTGTAGTAAAGTTGAGATCAACTACACAAGGGAAAACTTTTGATAAAGAAATAGTTATCGGCACTCCTGCACCTACTATTTCTGGCGCATCTCAAATAAATACAGTTGGAGAGTATAATTATGTTGTATCGAAGAGTGCCGCTAATACAATTACTGAATATAATCTAATGCTTGGCGGAGATGTTGAATTAATTCCAGTCTCCGAAACTCAATTTAAGATAAAAGTTGTGAATCCTAATACTTCTGGGTCAACTATGGTTGTTAAAGTTAGGGCAAGAGAAACAAATTCTTGTGGGACATCAAGCTATACAATTAAAAATATTACACTTAGTGGCAACATGTAGCTATTGGAAAGCCACCTAACATTATCGTGTAAACAAGATATTCTCCTTATAAGGTGAATTTTCTTCAATTTTTAAGCTTTCCTCAGTTCTCCAGAGGAAAGTTTTTTGTTTATATTAGATATTCTATGGGAAGTTTAACAAAATATGTATCAGATGATCGCCCTGAGTTCGCCGTATTTATCGAAGATGACGATAAGGTCTGTTATGCCTACCTTTGGAAAGAAGGTGAAAATATTATTGCCCATGTGTGGCTATACAATGTAGCGCCAACTCCGAGTGAGCCAGAATTGCAAATAGAGGAGAATCATCCCTTTTTAAATCCTGCGGAATTTGTTGGAGAAAACCTTGAACCATTCGACGCTTGGACGCCTGTTGAAGTCACTTGGGATTTTGGGGAAGAAATAGTAGCTAGGATATTTTTATCTGAAAGGTTGATCGCGAAACTTACCGCAGGTGCAAACCCTGGTTGGTCTAGTCTGGTCACTAAAGAGGGGCCTTTGGCGCAGAAGATGTAATGTTTTTACGAAAAGAATTGGAAGCAGGTAGTTTTGGCTTTTCGAATTTAACATAAAATGTTAGCCCAACGTTGGCTAACATTTTATGTTAATGCAATTACATAGTGAATATTCTATTTGTATGTTTTGAAAGCCTCACCGTGATTAACAAAATATGGGCCGAAATTTCCACTCAAATTAGACGTGTAAGCATAGACGCCAGATTTCGTATTATACCATTGATTTATCGATACCAGTTCAGGATCGCTATTATTGCTTTTATAAGCGGAAAAGGCTGTTCCATGATTAACGTAATTTGCACCAAAATTTCCACTTGGGTTAGTAGAGTAGGCATAAACGCCAGTTTTGGTATTATACCATTGATTAACTGGAACAGTTTCATTGGTTGCTTGTTTTGGAGTCCAGAATACTATACCATGATTTACATAATTTGCACCGAAATTTCCATTGATATTCGCCGTGTACGCATAGATGCCGTTCCGAGTATTATACCATTGATAAATTGGGACTACTTCAAGAGATTGCAATTTATTCTTCTCTAGATATCTATTTACTGCTGCAACTATTTCAGCTTTTTTAGTTGCAAAAGAGGCCGGAATAAAATCGTAAATAGGATATGTATTGTCCCAATCGATTTTAACTAATCCAGCATTATTTACGTTTACAGATTTTTCCCAACTTCCCTTGTTTACTTGAGGAAATACAGCATCCTTTCCTTGGTTATAAGTAACATCAACACCTTCTCCGGCTTTATATTTAATATATAAATTTTGCTCCACATTTTGAGATGCCAACGTTTCATTTGTGGTAACAGTCTTATCTACATCTAATCCTAAACCAATTTTAGGTAACATTGCTTTGAAGCCGGCTTTTACAGTATTCTTTTTATTTGTGGTGTTTGATTGATCTGTAGAAGAACTTTTGTACAACACACGTAGTGTACCCCCAAGAGTGATATCTGTTAATACATGGGTACCGTAGGCCGCTACAAATGCATCTGCGCTGAGTGTTTGTAAGTCTGTTATAAACTTAGATGTAACATAATTTGACATCACTGTAGGCGTTTCCTCAATTCGCATCGAGCTGACATATTTTAACACATCTATGGATGCAAAAGCGTATTTTGTGGAATAAGAATATTTAGTAGTTAACTCGCTATTGCTAGTTATATTTCCAGTAAAAAACTTCGGTAAAGCGCTAGTTCCTGGATCTACCTTAGCTGAAACATTTGTTTGTTTGATTATATCCTGCAAATAATCATTAGAAGAATAGCCGTAATAATATAAATTAGTTCCTCCTGTTTCAGGGTTTACTATAACGGAATATTGCAAGTCATTCGAAAGCTTCTCAACATCAATGACAACCCTTCGGTAAGAGTCTTTATCTAAATATTCTTTGGTCGCGTCATAGCTAAATCCTAGCATACGATATTTTGAGTCCCCTACGGAAGTCTTCAAATTGGAATTAGCTTTGAGCACCTTATCTGCGGCGTTTTCGGGGGATTGTAATATTTCCTTTTGGCAGCCTACGAAAAATAATGGCATAAATAGCCCGATGTACTTGTGTTTCATGAATTTTACGTTCTTTATTTGAAAATTATCTATTGTTAGTAGTGTTGATATTGCTTTCTAAGGTAATATTTTTTTTCAAGAGTAATGTTTTGTTTTTATTTAATTATTGTTATTGTATAATTTCTTTTATTGATCTGTGTGATGTTTTTGGTGATAATTTATTTTGTTTTATATGGTCGGGTATACCTCCTAGATCCTTATTTTTCAGTATTGTTTATTTTCACAATTCTGCTTCCAATTACGGTTATTAGTGTCTAATTCTCTAATTGTCAATAAATTATTTATGCTATAGGGCTTTATTTAATTGTTATGCTATAATAAAGGATATTTATACTTTTCCGGAGAGTTTCCCACTGATGTGGGGGAAGTTATTTTTCTTTTACAGTTCCATTTTTTACTGTTATAAATATTAACTTTTCGGTCACATACCATTTAGACCGTTAGTTGCCTTAACCTAAGTGATCTATCTGCGTGCTTTTATAAGCCTGTGTAAGCTTCAATTTTTTATAAAAATTATCTACCTAATAATAATTGTCTGTCTGAAGATTAACTCGGTTGTGGTTTCCCCGAATCAATTGTTCTTTGAGACTTTTCGGTATCTCTCCCATACCGCTTAGAAAGCGCCGGTTTCACTCAGATGGCCCTTGTTACTACCATACCTTTGTCTATATCATTTAAATCAAAAAAATATGGCAAATCAATTTTTAATTAAAAACACCATGCAGGATATGAAGGATCTTTCTGCAGACGAAATCGATGGATTAAAAGGGAACAATCCAATCTATTCCGGTGTAGAGCTATTGGGGTACCACGAAAAGGGCGATACTCCTGCACCAATTATTTACTATTTAGTGCCAGTTAACCAAGATCCAGGACCTGATGACGGAGGCAGTATAATTAAAGTTGGGAACGTAAAACTCGAACATCGTTTTAGTGGAATGGTTTCATTGAAATACTTCGGTATCCAGGATGGAAGTGCTAATGATACCATTCGAGTTAATAATGCGGTATTGGCAGTTGAGCGATATAAGGCCGAAGGATATATCGTGCCTTACACCATAAATCCTATTATGATTGATGCGGTATCACAATCGGTTTCAGGCAACAACTATACGAGAGGTATTATTCAGAAATCAAACCAGACAGTATATTTTGAAACAGGCGCAAGATTAAAGATTATACCCAACAGTTCAGGTGGTTATGCGGGTTGGAGCTTCTATAAAGTTGAGAACGTTAAAATAGTGAATGGATATATCATTGGCGATGCTGATGTACACATCGCACCAAATAATAGTATTTGGAAAAGATGGGAGAGTTTGACCCAATTTACGCTGGGAGACTATATTTATATACACCGAATGGGATTTAAGGTAAATCAAACAGGCATAAGTGCTGCTGTTCGTCCATTTTATAAAGCTGGGAGTCTGCCTATTGGTACAATTGTACAGAACGGAAACTTAGTTCTTGAAGTCGTAAATAACGATCTGGGAGAATGGGGGCACTGTATAGAAGTAACGGATTGTAAAAATATCGAATTTCATGATTTTCGTGCAGACAAAGCTTGGGGTGATGGGATTTATTTAGGGAACGAAGCAGGAAACATAAATAGAAGCAAACACAATACGAATGTCAGTTTTTTAGGTAAAACATATTTTGAATCCTGTCGAAGACAAGGTATATCCGTGATAAGTTGTAACAACTTTTATGCGCAACATTTGGAGGGTTATGATATAAAAGGGGCGGATCCAGAGGCTGTAATTGACTTTGAACCCAATTCTTCCACTCAAACTATTAGCGGAGTGGTTGACAATATTACCGCGGTAAAGTGTGGCTATTCGTCTTTATTTGCTTCGCAATCCAATGAACTTAAAATACGAATCGGTTCTGTGCAAAATATAGACTCATTTCTGACAGGATCACTTCATTTTCAGGGCTTAGGGCACGTCAGTGAAAATCCTGAAAATTATGTGCATGTTGGCAGCTATTATGCCAATAAGTGCCATGTGGCCCCCGTTCAATTGTCCAATTGGTTTGAAGGGTACCAATCTTCCGTTAGAGTAGATAATATTTTAATAGATGAGTGGTCACCTGATGGCGATGGGGAAACAAGTATCGTTTATTTTAAAAATATTCTTAAAGATCAGCAGGGAAATCTAGTTGCTTTGAATAAACCCATTACAAATATTGACATTAAGAATTTTGGATTTAATAAACGGATATTTGCTACGGGTGCAATTTTTAGACCCTTCATGATGTACGCAGAAATGTTAATGAGCCCTAATAACTATCTGAATAATATTAATATTGATTATAACTATTTTGACTATGATGCGACTGAAGATGGACAAAGCTCTTTTGCTGTTAATAACAATTCTGTCAGGACATCGATAAAAACGACCTCTACAGCCACAGCTTCGCTTAAAACCAGTTTGGCGACTCAATCTGTCAAATCTGGAGACATTATATACACAACGGCGTCCAACACTACTTTAAGGGTTTTAAGAAGAGGATTTACTGAGGCAATTGTCATTAATTCATATCAAGCTGCTGATGCTGCTACTTTTATCTTAAACTTGGGTTCACAGAGCGGTTTTACCGAAGTTGAAGCAATAGGAGTTGCGGTTACAGCAAATACGTTTACTCTGAGGTATGGTGCAGTGTTCAAGTTACAAAGAGTGAACGACTCAAAATTACGTGTAACTATGTTATACTACGGATCTAAAAATATCAACAATGTAACGCTTATAGGCACGCCTTCAGGGTCGAATCTATTAGATATTGCATCCGATACCACTTATGGCAATTCAGATGTATTCTTACACTGGGATTCGTCAAGAGCGAATTTGGTTAACTATCCGCCGAATGGCCGGGGAAGTATTATCCAATATACGGATTCCTCTACTGGAGCAAAAACATTCCTGGCCTTTGGATACAGTGGGGGAAATGCTCTTTTCTATTTGGGGAATAAGGTGGGATCCGTCGTGAATTGGGTAAATATGATGCAGATGGCGACTACCTCATTAAAGGGAATAGTAAATCAAACAGTAGCACTGCCGAATATCACTCAACCTGACCTAAGTAATACTACAGCTTCTGATGTCGCCGGGTTGACTACTTGGATCAATACCAATCTAGTTCCTTTGGTCAATGCGATTAAAGCTTCGCAAAATGATGAATTAATTAATCAGCGTATCGCTGGACAGCAAGCTACCTAAATCTTTTACTAACAATTGGTCATGACTCAAGCAGCATTTCAAGAAAATGAATAATTGTAATCCAAAATAATATGTCCGATCTTAATTAGGTCAAAGCTCAAAGTCAGTTAAATTCTGGCTCAAGCTGAAATCTAGCCAAAAGCCTTTCTTAATGGTTTTAAGGAAGGCTTTTAATTTTAAAAACGCATAAAATGCTAACAACAAATAATCAAGTATTTGTGATATTTAAATTTGCTTTCTCTAGATTTAAAACCTCAGATAATTTAATTGATTTTCGATCATAATATGCTTTAGAATCTTGTGATTGACTTGTTTCCTTACATGTTAAGTAATTTTCGCCGTCTACTTCAATATCATGTCCCGCATAAAAAAATATAAAACAACTATATTCTCTAATATTTTTGGCTAATTCATTTATGAGATCTATCCATGTATCTATATCAATATCTTCATATTATAGGGTTTTATACCCAAAGGATTTAAAAATATTCTCAATGGATTTAGCGTCATTGATCGCGTTGTCAAGTTTCTTAAAATCTGATGCATTATTGACACCAATACAAACCGCTAATACTTTCATAACATTGTTATTAAAAAATGGTATTTGTTAAAATTAGAAATTCGATTGATCGTTGTTATTGCTAGAAAATTCCTAATCCGGTATTGATGCCAATTCCAAACCAAGGCTTATTTTGATAACTCCATTTGTTTGAATCAGTACCGAAATTATTATCGAAGCCTAATGATAGAACTAATCCAAAATTATTTCTTGCTAAAATTGCATTTACGCCGTAAGACAGTGCAACGTTTGTCCTATCAATAGTCCAAATAGAGGGATCTTTAACCGTACTTTTTTTCAAATCCGCAGAAGTGAGTCCAATGAATGGACCCAAGGTAATAGAATAGTTATTTAGTGCTCTATTACTTATTCTGGAATAACCAAATGTTCGACCATAGTTTACACTAACACCCAAACTCGATGATATTGTTGATGCGGAATAATCGTTCTCTGGTCGAAACCTAAATGGTGTTGTACCTACCCCCCATGTCCAAGCGCGAAATGGAACCTTAATCGTTTTGGTTGGTTCACCAATTTTTTTTCTAGCTTCTAAATCAATTTCGAACCTGCCACCATTCTGAATAGGTGTTTGGTTTGTTATGCAATTTGAATCCGGATATTGATTGTCAGATGTTATGGTCCAAAAATCTATTACAGGAATGCCTTTGTCAAGAGAAATTATTCCCTTGAGATATTTACTGCAAATTTTAAGCTTTTTCTCAAGAACTCCCTCTTTATAGATTAATTTTAGATATTCTGATTCAATATCGGATCTTTTTATTTTATGATAAAATTTGGATCGATTCTGTGAATAAGAATTTAAAGTGAAAAATAACAAAAAGAAGAATGTCAAATTACTTTTCATAATGATTGTCTTTTTAAGTTTATAATTATTTTGGCTTATTCCAAATATGCAAAATTTAATTCAAAAAATGTTTTATGGAAAATATTTTTCTCTCACGATAACTATTAAGATTTTTTAAACAAAGATGATAAATCATCTGCTAACCTCTATGTTTCACCATCGGATTTGATCTTTGGGCATTGTGCTATAGTACTTATAGTCGTCAGTTTCCATTACATCGTCATCAAACCATTCATCATCTAGATACTTGTAAAGATCATTTAAGTCTGCTATATCCTGACTTGTTTGAAAACAAGGGTGAAACCAAATCCAAAAATTCTCCTGGTCTTTATAAGGATCGGGTAGTGGTACAATCACTGTACCACGGAATAAATCTCCGGGATGTTCCTTATACCTGAAGTGTGTAAACTTTTCGCTCAAGTTTTTCATAATTGTCATTTGAAGCAAATGCCACAAATGCTGTTCCGGAATGAAAATTATGAATAGCCGTTAACTTTTGAACAACATTTTTGAAGAAATGAACAACAGTTCTTCCAACTAATCTTACGACCTTTGATTTAGATCGAAGCCCAAAGCCGGTTAACATTTAGCCAAAGCGGACATCTAGCTAACATTGCCTCCCTTGACAGTTAACAAGGGGGGGCTTTTTATTAACTTGTTTATTGCTTCCGATAACCAACTATATCTATCATCTGCTGAAATTTCGAACTATATATCTAAACAATAGCACTTAAGTAGCCTTGTAATTGATCAAGTTAAACTAGGAGGGATCTTTTCTAGATGAAAATTTAGCGTAGATAAATACCGGTGATTATAGAATAGAAGTTCTTTCGTATATTTATAATAACTAATTATTTAAATAAAATTATGAAAAAAAATAAATTGATGAGAGGGAACTCTCGGGCGGATGGAGTTAATATTGAAACATTGATTAATGATTGTGAACAGAAGCTAAAAGATGAACTTTCATATGCCTCAGTTGGTCTTGGTATGACCCAGAAGGAGTTTAAGAAAAAAGAAATGATACCATTTATTTCTCTTTATATTTTTATCTTCACTTCGCTCAATATCACGTCTTGGGGACCATTCCCATTCTTGTGGCAATTGGTTATTATTTCACTTACCAGTATTTTTGCCTATTATGGTTTTAGTCATTTATTTAGAGTGAGGAAAGAACGAGAAGATCGATGGAGTAGGAAACAGGGGTATAAAAAGGGCTATAATCACCACCTTTTGCTTCAAAAGAGGAAGCAAGCGATAATTCACCTATTAAAACAAATGGATTGTTGCTCTATCCATTTGTTACACACGGCTAACGAAAGGTTAAATAATGATCTTGAAAAGATGATTGTGAAAGATTATCCAAGTCACCTAAGAGGAGGTTTTATTGCTTTATTAATCAATGTTTTCCAAGAGATTTATCAATCTCCAATGAGTATTAGTTCATTATTTGCACCTAAAATTTTAAAGTCGATATTGTCTTATATAACTGTAGTCGGCATTTTCAAGATCATTTTTTTTAGCAAAAAGTATTTCAGTCTATCCTATCGCAGAAAAAAAGATCTTCAGGATATTCTAATGTCCATCCAGCATAAGTTAGGCAATAAGAAAAAGAATAAAAAATAGCGGGAAAGTAGGAGCCAAGCTGTTCATTAAAGTTAGTATAGAGACAATATATATGACAGGACTTCAACAAATGATTTTAATAGGGGAAATTTCCTTGCAATCTCAAATTGCCAAAAAAGCAGCGGAACGTCTACTTGCTACACACGAAGTATTTGACAACGTTGAAACCTGGTGTTCGATTCAGTCTATTCTTGTAGCTGCTGGAAATGTTTCAAAAATTCTATGGCCAAGTCAAAAATACAAACTACGCGGGCAAAAGCTGAGGAAATTGCTTGGAGTTGAAGATAATAATCCTCTTGCCAGTCGCAAATTTCGAAATCATTTTGAGCATTATGATGAGCGTGTCGAAGAATGGTTTGAAAACAATTCCCAAGGAGTATATGTCGATTTGTCGATGAATCCGTCTTTAAGGAGTCTTCATTTCAGCCTACCCCCATTAAATACTCATAGAGGCTACAATTCATTTAATAATTCAGTCGTATTTCGCAGTGAAACTCTTTATTTAGACGAGATTTTGAGTGCACTTGATATTCTTTTCAAAGCATGTAGGTCGTATTGAAGCAAAGATTATCTATCGCATTGAAAGTTCTTTTTAATTTATAAAGTAGCATTAATCCATTTTTTTCTACAGTATTTTGAGTTTCTGCCCAATAAAGTTAGTTTCATTATATAACTAACGCAGATATAAAAGAAAAATGCTTTTTAATTATCTGTGAAAATGACAAGCAGATCTATATGTTTTAACTTCGCAAGGCTTTCCTTTCTTTTCTCGACTCCTACATGGAGCACCACATTCATGGGCGTATCCTAGTTGTTGATTATTTGAGTATCCTAATCTTTTAAGAACTTCTTCTTCTGGGAAGATTTTCTCGAGCTCCTTATCTTCTCCATTTTTCGATTTTATTATGAGAATACCGTCTCTGTCTAGAAATCTTGTAATATTAAACTCTTCTATTAATTTCCAATCGCTGATATAATTGTCAAAAAAAGCCAAGTCTTTTGAATTTATTGCATCAACCACGGATTCCTCAACTCCTATAAAAAGTTTTGTTACTCCGAATTTTTGTGTTTTTTCTTTGAAGGCCTGATTATGATCATCATTATACTTTAGAGTATCTAAATCTTCTCTAATTAATCTGTAATCAAAGCATTCTCCATAATAGTCTTTCCCAAAAAAACTATATTTCCCAAAAAATTTTCCTTTATTTATTTTGACCTTTTTTATCTTACCAATTTTTAAAGGCTTTATAAATTTATTATAATACTTTGAATCTAGTATATAGCTCAGAAAAAGCCCGTAGTTTAAGAGTTGTACTTGTAAGCTACTTTCATCTAAATTATTATTGTTTTCATTTGGAGGATCATCAACAATGATACATCTACATTCCTTATTATCACTGGGACAATTAATCATTGCAATTGTTCCAAATTTCAAATAAACATTATCCGAATTGGAGTCCTTTTTTTTCTTTAAGATATCATTTTTAAACCTACTGTAATATCTTCCAATGGTTCCCTTAGTTTCCAATTCATACTTCTTCTGCATATGTGTAACAGAATAATCCAGATATTTTCCTTTAGTTGGAATTCCTATTTTTTTAAACATATTTGGAGATACTTGTAGGAGTTCAACAGTATATTTTATTCCAAATGCAACACCTATTATTTCAGAAATAACCTTTTGTTTTCTGTCGTCTTTTGAAAGGTTTTCAATCCTGTTATTTTGAACGCTAATAAAATCATCATGTAGTAATTCATAGGCAGGAATTTTAGACTGTAAATAATCAAAATCAGAATCTTCAATATGGTCTGGTACTTCTTCTGCCATCACGCCATATTTAAAAATTTCTGGTTTACAGATTTCAAATTCAGACTTTTCCTTAAATAATTCCACATCTTTTGCTGTGGCATCGATATGTATTTTTGGCTTAGAGATACTCATTTTTATTTAGGTCGTTTTAAACTGTTATTTATAATTTAAAATTAGATGTATTTAATAAATCAAAGATTTATCGGTTAGATTTTTATCTAAAATACTTCATCTCAATAAGTCGTCTATGCTCCGGGAACCGCCCTTCGCGTCTCCATCTTGCAAGACCAATATTATCAAAAACGATATCGTTGTCTTTATTATATACCCAATCGAAATTCAATTGATCCAAAATAGGTAAGTTTCGATTGTGAATAATAGATGGTTGTTCTTTTCGGTTATTTTTAGAAAATTCAGCACCATTATATAACAACTCGTCGATTTGAGCAATTACTAGATTGCAATTATCATAAAATTCCATTATGCCTTTGTAGGTATCAATTTGAGGTATCTCAACTTTTTCTAGGGTCTTTATATTCTTTATGATTTCAATACTCGGAATCTCGGACTTATAAAAATTACATCCTCGAACTAATTTGCTTAGAGCCGATATATTATAAATGGCTCCGTTGAAGTCGTTAATTATATCATCTAAAATCAAGGCCTCAATGCCAGATTTTATGCTTAACGCTAAATGTTTGCTGTTTGTGCAGACAGCAAAACTTTTATTATACTTTGCGTTAGAATAATAATCAAACTTTACACTTTTAAGGTCTTTGATTTTTAAAGCTATAGTCGAGCTATCAGTATCAATCTCTACAAGAATAACGTGCGAAATAATCATAACAGTCAAGCTTTAATTTATGCGTCTAAAGCAAAGTTTGCGATATCGACATCATCAGTATTAGCATACATCCATCGAACAGAATTTATAAATTTCAATGCTCCGTCGAAATCATATCTTCGACTTTTTAAGAGCTCTATCTGTTTATCTTTTGGAAGTAGTATAGCCCATTTTGCAAAACTTAATATAGCAGGATTGGTATCAATCCGAAATGCTAAATGTTGATCCAAATCCTGAAATACGGCAAGCAGCTTTGGTGCAGACCATTCAAATCCTTGCTCTTTATCTATTTCAATAGATGCTGATGCGTCTTGATGCCGGAATTCTAAGCCTGCAGCTGATAAAATAAATTTTAAGGTATCAAATATCTTTGACCCCTGGAAGGTATAAAATTTATAGGAATTTTCTCCGAAAAACAGCGGACGGTCATCTTCCAAACTCTCAATGGGAATATCTTTAAACACCTGACGCATATCATCCAATATCGCACGGCATTGCTCATCAAGCTCAGGATCTATGGATGAAGTCATCAGCAATTCGAGCATTTTTTGCCTCACTAATGGATGTGTATTGCCGGGCTCACCACCAAAGATCGGAGGCTTGCCATCGTTCGTAGGTTTTACAAATATTTTCCTGCTTCTAAAGTCTATATCAACCACTTTCCAGATCTTTGCGGCCAACAAAATGTTGTCTTCGATCATGATCGGAGAGGAGGAGGGTAGATCTCCGATAGATTTGCCATCATGTAGGACTTTAAAATGTATTTCAGTCGCAAATACTGAATAGAAATCTCGCGAATTGACAATTCGCTCGCCTTCGAGTCCTATGATGACCTCTTTACCTAATTGTTCGAGCATATCGGTTTCGATCAGATGGCTTAAAATATCATCAAACTCTTCGGACGTAATATCCTTAAATGCAAAGTTTTGCTCGAGCTCGGTTTTTAAAATCGATATGGGTAAGCCACTATACTGCTTGACTACTGCCAATAGTTGATGTGCAAATAAATCAAAGGGCTTTAAAGCTACAAAGGGCGGTTCGATGAATTCCTGTTTATAAAGTTCCCAGCAGGCTAATGATTGTAACAGGCTCCATTTTCCAGTTGCATATAACAACAAAGAACTTGCTTGTCCATCCTTCCGCCCACTTCTACCTACTCGCTGTATAAGGGATGCAATAGAATGCGTAGCATCGATCTGAACTACTTTTTCCACGCTACCAATATCGATACCAAGCTCTAGTGTTGATGTACATGATATCACAAATGGATGATAGGTATTTGTTTTGGCAAAATGTTCAATCCATTCCCTTAACTCCCGATCGACAGATGAATGGTGTGAGTAGTATGAGGTATGTCCATTTACTTTTTCGGCAATCCTTTTTAGCTTGACGGCAACTTCTTCAGCACGTCCACGGCTATTTGGAAATACCAAAACTTTACTGTTGTAGGTTTCTTTGTAGAGATCTTTGAGCAACTCCAAAGAAAGTTGATTTGCCCCGCTCTCAAAATAACGGAAAGATGTAACCATGCTTTTAGCGGTCCGGTCCCGTAGTACAACCGTAGCATCTGGCCGACCGGTCATACGTTTGGCTTCTTCGAAATCGCCCAAAGTCGCTGATAAACCAACGATAGCAGGTGTCACCTTAGCGGACTTTTGAATTCGGTGCAATATCGATTTCAACTGAATCCCTCTGTCTGTGCCTATAAACGAATGAATCTCATCAATAACAATGTATTTCAGATCGTTAAATAATATGCTAACGTTTTGAGGTTTATTGACTAACATTGCTTCTAAAGACTCTGGAGTAATCAATACGACACCGTTCGGCTCTTTAATCAGATGCTCTTTCGCCGTTCTATTCGCTTCGCCGTGCCATTTTGTTACCTTAATATCTAGATAACTACACAGATCCTCTACGCGCACAAATTGATCGTTGATCAATGCGATCAACGGAGAAATGTAAAGGACTTGAACGCTCTCGCTACGCGGACTTATTTTGGAAAGGATAGGGAGGAAGGCAGCCTCTGTTTTACCGGAAGCCGTTCTGCTTGCCAATATGACATTGCTATCGCTTTTCATGATTTTTTCGATTGCAGCCGCTTGTATTGGTCTTAGACTTTCCCAACGCTTATCTTTTACATAACGTCTAATTGGTTCAGAGAGCAGTTCAAATGCCATACTATAGTTCTTCTATACTGTCTAATAATATATCAACTGGGCGTTCATCTTTGATCTGGATATCGCTGAACAGCGCGGCTTTATCCAATTCCGGATTTTGACGCAGGATACTCAAAATATTCAGGAAATCACGTATTACTTCCCTCGGTGTTAAAAATTCACTTGCACCAGGCTTATTATATATTTCCTCCATAAAATTTTGGATCTCGTTATCGGAAAAATCAACTTCCAATTTATAATGAAATTCAAAAACTTCTTTGAGTTTTTTAAGCAATACAAATATCTCGTTATGATCGATAGGCATTAATCGGATCACAGGCTGTGCGAAATCACGAATTTGAAGGGTCTCAAACTTATTTGTTTCTAACCTTGATTTCAATGCTTGGTAGCTAAATAAACCACGACGTTCATTCTCCAAAAACTCACGTGTACCCGCTATATTGATAAACAAATTACTTACTTTACCTTGGAAACAATCGTTATAAATCGTCAGGATTTTTTCATAGTTCTTTTCACGCATTGTCGATGTAGAGATCTTATAAAGATTGATGGCTTCATCGAGATTGAGCATAAAACCACTGTACCCCATACTGACAAATAGTGCTGTGAAATTTTTGAGCATGTCGTAGAAGTTCAAGTCGTTGATCACCTCAAGGACGCCAAGGTCTTGACGTGCTTCAGTCTTTTTATACTGACCTTTTAACCACCTTAGCGCATTTCTTTTCAGTAGCTCGTCATCATTGATATATCCTTCGTAATATTTCATGATTACACTCGCAAAGTCAAATCCACCAACATCAGTCAGTTCATTAATTGACTGCATAATCTTGTTTTTTACAAGGTTCAAATACTGTTCTTCCCGTATTTGGACAAGGGAGAGGTTATTTTCCGCTGCCGTAGTGGCGACAACCTGTTCAATCCATTTTTCCAGTAGCGTTGCTAAAGCGCCACCTTCTGGTTTTGTCTGTATGGCAATATTATCCATGATAGCCGTATAAAGCACGAGCGCTTTCCCATCATTTGAATATAGGCGATTATCCGGCGTGAAGTCTGCTGTTGACACCACAAACTTCTGTTTCAATGCTACCGTATTGAGTAGATGTAACATAAAGGATTTTCCTGATCCAAAGTCACCTATCCAGAATTTAACCATGCTATGGCCATTTTTTACATCGTCTAGTGCTTTGATGAATGCATCCACTTCATCCGAACGTCCTACTGTAATATGTTGTACCCCGATTCTTGGCACTACACCGCTAAGTAATGAATTAATAATAGCGGTGGCTTCTTTAGGTTTTACTGCTAGTTTCATGCTTTAATAATCATTTTATAATAATCCTCATTCATGTCCAAATATTCTTCGTCACGCTCTTCGATCAGCGTATCATCTAAAATTTCATAACAAATCTCGTTAATATCGTTGATCATGGGGCCAGACCTTAACCCTCTCGTTTTACAAAAATTCGCTAGGTATTCTTGAGTCAGTTCAAAACTATTTGCTGTAAATAAACCGATCAATTCACGTTGATCTAATGATAGATCAATCTCGTCAACAAATAAGTTGTCGGGATCAGATTCAATCTCGGTAGATTTTACCTCCGTCTTCGAGCTTTCAACTTCGCTGCTATTTACAACTGGTACATCCTCTACGACCTCTTCATCATCTTGAAGGTAGTTGTTTAAGAGTTGAACTGTATTTTTATCCTGTTCCTGAACGGTTTTGATCGCTTCGATATTCAATTCTATTTTTCTTCGGATTGGAGCATATATAGAATCTACTTTTTCAATTGCTGAAGCGAGATTACGATCTTCTTTTAATTGTTGTATAATATCGTTAAAAGCCTGTTCGTGGTGATCATTTTTAAAAAGTGCCTTGTGGATTGTTTTTGTGAGCTGTTTGTCGTCAATTTTATCAGATTGGAGATCAGCGTACAGATAATGTAAGTAAAGTTTTATGGCTTCATTTTTATCTATGGTATAGGCTATTTTACACGCTTCATAGTAAATGTTTTCCGCAGAAGGGTTTAGTTGATTCTGCTCAAAAAGCGTATGAATTTCCTGTCCAAATTCGACTATATTTTCTTGGTTTACATCATGCTTTAAAATATCAAATTTGGATTTCCAACGCGTTGTATTCATCCTATTTAATTCGATCTCAGTCGCTAGATCTGGATCTTTGATGGAGGACTTTAGGCCTTCCAAAATCGTATTCACATCAGAGCCTACTCGATCCTCGAAAATATCGCTTAGACCAGTAAAAGTTTGAGCAAATTCACCAGATACTTTTCGTTTATGTCCCCAATTTTCCCTTACTAAAATCTCGGCTCTTTTGAATATTGTGTAATACACTTGCTGCGAGATTATGTCATTTACATATTTTTGATTATAATAACTATCAAACATCCAAGCACCTTCCTTCGTTACTCTTGAGATTTTGCGCGCACTTTCAACAAGGTTTTCGATTTCCTTTTTCAGGTTAGAATCTTTTTTTGTGAGGTTAGCTCTTAATTTTTTTTCACAACTCAGAAAGAGGGTAATCGTCTCTATACAGCATCCCTCAACTTCTAGAAAAACATTATTTACTCCATTTAGCTTATTGACTAGACTTACTTGAGCTTTTGAAAGTCCCATTTTATCTTTATAACGCTTGCCGAGTAAATAGTCTTCATAGTTATAATTATTCTCAAACCCTTCCGAATAGCTGTGTTGGATTGGTTGTACGCTTGGACTTTCCTTTTGAGCTGCAAAAAGATTAGAATTATCCAATTTTGCTAATACTTCTTCAATATTTAAAGAAGGTTCAAAATAGGTACTTGTGCTAGTATCTATATTATAGGTTTGAGTTGATATAATTTCTTCCTGATGCCCCGTAACGTCAATAATATCATTGGGTGTTTCGTCCGATATATTTTTCGCATTTAAAGAATCCAATATAGACGTAATCTCACGTTGTTGCTCTTTGTCAGCTTTACTATCTTCTATTTGAATGGGAGTTTCTACTTTGGAAGGTTTATCATCAGCGGTTTCCTCGTCGCTCTTTATTGCTTGTGGTTTAGGTAATGGTTGGATTGTTGATATCACGTTATTCATAACAACATTCTTGTTATCTTGTAAGATTGCAGTAGCGGACTTCTCTTCACTAAATCTAGGAATGGGAGGTGCTGGCGATGATACAGGCAGTTTTTGAATTGTATCAATCACTATCCTATAGGCTTTACATACATTCTCGCTAGTGTATTGACGATTTCTTAATAGCCTTAAAGTAAGGTTGTAAAGCAGTTGAGATCCATCTCTATGATTAAAATGGATTTTAAGATCATAGTTTTCCTTGATGGAAAGTTTACGTAAAGCAAGGGCAGCAATTTCAAAAAAGTTTGGTGGCCACAATTCATACTTACCATGGTGCGCGATTAAGTATTGACGCCAACCCTCACCATAGTAGAAGTTCGCGTTCTTCATTTCCGCTGCAGTTGGCTGCTCTTGAGGCTTTGGCGGAGCATAATATTGCTGCTGTTGATTCTTTTTATTTTTTTTACTTGAGGCAGCTATAGCAATCACAATAAAAATCAAAATTATAAAAAAGGTTCCCATTAACTTTTATACTGAATGTCTGCAATTTTACTGACAATGAGGTTTTTAAACTATGTCGGTAAGGTCAATAATCCTATTTTCTAATTTATCAATGTTTTTCTATAAAAGCAATGTTTACGCATTATTAATAGATAATTTGTTGTAACAAAAATAGCGTCTTATAATTGGTAATATTTACGGTTTACCGTAACAGTCAAATCAGAGTGCATCGAGTTTACTGTTTGCCCATCCAATAGAAAAAAGCAAGTATAACAACTACAATAAGGAGGAATACGAATACTTTACCCTTATTTTTTTTAGAAACAATTGGTTTATTTTCAGTGTAAATAGGCTCGCGTTTTAAATCGTCAATTTTTTTCATAGACAATTCAGGTTCGATAAGTGTATTTATAATCTTTTTTGAGTTATTGTATATATTTGGAGGAGTATATTCTAGGTTATTATTTGCTGCAAGTTTTTCTAAGTATTGTTCCAGCGCATATTCGTCTGGAAATAAAACTTCTCTCGGTTTACTTCCTTCAAATGGACCAATTATTCCTGCAGCTTCTAGCTGGTCTATTATGCGACCAGCACGGTTGTATCCAAGCTTTAATTTACGTTGTATTAATGATGTAGATCCTTGCTGGTACATCACAATCAATCGAGCAGCTTCTTCAAAGAACTGATCCTTATCTTTTGGATCAAATAGCACCGGTATATTTTCGGCAAAGCGATATTCAGGTAGGAGGTAAGGAGAGGGATACCCGCGCTGGCTTCCAATGTACTCACAGATTGATGATAAGTATAGGTAATCCAAATAAGGTTGATGGCCTTTAATTAGTTTTTCACCACGTTCGTAGACTAACTGTCCCGAGGACGTGAGTTTTTCCGCACCGATACGGTCCAATATCTTTTTAGATTCATTTTGGGACATGAGTTTCATTCCAATTCTGAAACTAAAATTAGCTCTTAACTGTGGTGAAATATTTCTAGCCATTATTTGGCTTGTTACAGCCAATAGATAGATTCCTGTATACAAGTTTTTTTGCGTCAATACGATAAGAGACCTTATTGTATCATCATCTAAAAATGTTTGCAGGTCGTCCATTATTAATACGATGTCAGGCAGATAACGATGACCTAGTAATGGGTCGAGTGTTCTATGGACAAATTTATTATTATAATCTGTAATTGATTTTACACCTGCTTTTTGGAATAACTCTTGTCTTTGCTCGCATTCAATTAGTAATGCATTAATCGTCGGAAGAGCCTTATTGTGATCGATAACAGGAGATTGATCACCGGGTACTGCAGCTATAAAATGTTTTTCAAGTTTGGTAAAAGCAGTGTAGTCAATTGGTTTGCTTTTACATATGACCATTTTCAACTGTGCTGGATGGAATTTATACAACCACATTACCAATTGATTGTAGATAAACTGCGTTTTACCAGAAGCAATCGTACCAGCTAATAGCAGATTTGGGTGCTCATATAGTTCCTGAAAGGTAAGATTTTCTTCACCATTTAATAAGACTGGAAGTTTATACTCCGCAGCCTGTTTATTAATTTTTTCAATTAAGGGGTGTAATTGGGGCGGGAAAAGATCTAAACTCGGATATTGGTAACCGGATAAATCCAACTTTTCGTCATATAGTCCAAATTGTTCAACAAGATTAATCGGATCAGCGATTTTTGAAGGTTCCTGGTAGTATTTGATAATTGCTTCAATGAGTTGTTCGAGATTTTTTTCTTGATATTGTGTTTCAGCGAGATCAAAAAATTCTAATAGGGAAGCGGCTGATTCTTTCCGCCACGCGTCTTCATCAGAAAGACTTGTAGCTTTATTAAATATAATGTCTTTGGTAACGGGTGTCCCAAAATAATTCTGCAACTCTTGTACGAATTCATTGATGTTAGTTTGATTTTGGGTTGGCCAGTCATTCATAGCAGCGGCAAACAACACTCCCATTTTTTTTAGCGGGTGATCTTTTGGATCATTATTAACTAGATCAATGAGTTGTTGTATATTTTCAATACTTGTGTCGTTTTCCATGAATTTTGGTTAATAGAAATTTTTTATTATCGAGCTACTATTGGCTAATTATAGGTTTCCATTCTATTTAAAATTAGTAATTCATTTTCAATTATCTATTTTTAAAAACTTAGTTTTTATGGAAAGAGATGTGTAGAGTCCAGTTACCCGAGCGTTACACCGTAACATCTTGAGCGGTTTGGTGTGAATGGATAGTATTTCTACTCCATACGATGATAATGGGCTTTCTGCCGTTTAGGGAAGCTTTAATACATTTTAGAAAAGAGGGAATAATTATTGATTTTTATTCAACTGTTCATTTTATAAAAATTATTTATATAACTCAATTACTATGAGTAAACTACACGGATGATGACTTTTAAACCTCCTCATTTGAGAATTGGACTACAGATCCTATGTGAGGAGGAGAGTAGAGATATCATCCGCAAATAAGGTGAGAAAATTGATTTACTCTTTTAATTATCTAAGTTTATAGGTGGTTAGTGATTCTTCGACGTTGTGAAGTCTCGGGCTTTTTTGCTTTATTTGTAAATTATTAACCAATCGAATTTATGGACACTATCAAAGAATTATTAGACCCCGTAAAGGCTCGGCTAAATAATAGCATTATTGGAAGCTTCATTATTTCCTGGTGTATTGTAAATTGGAAATTTTTATATGAATTGATAGTTTCTAATTTACCATCATCCGAACGAATTACCTTAGCAGAGTCTCAATTAAATCACTATTATGCATGGATATTGCCTACTATTGCGACAATCTTTTATATTTTTCTGTTACCAAGGATTGAAAACTATATATCCAGTATTAATAAATCAATTGTATTAGAAAGAGAAAAAAGCTTAGTGGATCTAGAGATTTCTGTTGTAAAGGAAAAGACTAGGCTAGCGAGAGAAAGTGCAAAATTAGAGTTGGCTAAATCAGAAACGAGTACTTTGGAAGACCTTAATGAAAGAGTTTCTATACTCACGAGTGACTTAAACAGTAAAAATGAAGAGGTCAATAGGTTGAAAAAATTTTTAAAAAGCGAAGCCGAAAATGTCGTTAAATTAAGTGATAAGTATCCTAATCTAAAAGCTGAACTACAGGATTTACGAAACAATAAAGAAATTGATCTGTCTCCAATAAAGAAAGTTGATGGAGCTCTTGAACAGCTTGATAACTTGCTGACAAATAAAAATATTTCAGAACGGGACGATTTCGTTTTAAGAATGATACATTCTTTGGAGGGAGACGATATTGAAGCATTTGTACCTATTTTAGTTAATTTTCTGAGTAAAGAAGGTAAAAAGAAATTCTCTGATTCTGTCGATTGGAAAAATGAACGGTAGTTCGGTTTGTAAGTGTTCCAAAAAATCATTCACTTGAAAATAAATATGGCATACAAATCGATGAGTTTGATTTTAAAATCCATAAAGATTCAGATGAATTGAATCCTTTATATCAAAATTCGTACGCTTACTCCAATTACTTGCTTTTAAACCAATTATTAGCAAATGATTGGCACAAGGGAAATGTCAAACCCAAAACGGAGGATTTTTTCATATCTAATTTTAATGGGGGGCCTACTTCAATTGAAGCAATCAAAAGTTATTGATAGTCTTGCAAATTTTATCCGGACAAAAGAGCCTGCGTCTTTAATTGAGCCAATTTTCCCATCAATGATCATCATTGCGCCATTTCATTTTCCAAAATATAGACAGGTAATGTCCATTCCTTTACAAAACGAAAAATTAAATTTAAATCTCTCCAAATTGGCATAGTCTTTAAATCAATGTTCCTCTTTAAAAGTATGGGGGAGACATTAGAATGCTTCTGACAATAATCCAAAACTATTCTAGGATTTAGGAAGAAATATTTCTGTAACTGAACCAAAAGGCATATATGGTAGAGTTGATCCATGTAGTTGACCTTTAGAAATATCCAGGAATGTATGTGAGATCTCCGGAAAGCAGCCAGGGTCAACAGGAAATTTGGCTTTGGGGTTATGGTACATCATAACTCCATCACCCCAAGCTTCTTCATATGATGGATCATCGATATCTATTTCATTTAGGATAGCTTCAGAAGCAAATGGATCGGGGTTATATAATGTACTTGTTCTGATCATCTTTACATTCTCAAGACCTAATCCTGCCAACCTTCCCATTCGGTTAAATGTTGCAAGAGTAGCATTATTAGCAAACAGCACAGCGCTGACGTGCTCGCTGTCTGGAAGACTAAAAAAGTTGGATGGAATAGATTTATCTTTCCACTGGTGAGAGATAATATTTTCATTTATAGGTTCTACGCTGTATTGTGTTGTGTGGGTTTCAAAACAAATATTACCATTTTTATCAATTTTTGATTTCATTCTCAAACCATATAAGTAATCACTTAAGGCTGTGCGGCTCCATATCATAGATCCAAAATTTTCTTTCGTCGCCGGCATATGATAATCATGTATAGCTAGGATAAATGGCTTACCCTTAACTTGATCTTTTTCCCAATATTTTTTGTTCAGTTTACTAGTTAAGGAGCTTCCGTACTTAATCGGCATATAATCTCTACTTAATAAAAAGATTTCCGCAGCATTTTTAGGATGAGGTTCATCAAAGTTTTGGCTCTTGTTAACCGTAACTGCCTCAATTGCAAATTCCTTTCCGAAGTAAGATACCAAAAAATCAGGGACATTAAAGGAAGTGTCAATGGTAAACTGTGAATTCAAAAGAAATGTGTGAAGAAACAGTTCCCACAAGCGAGCATCAAATCCAGTTGTTTGAAAATCCTTAATATAATTCCCATCGACATCAAGATGACTGTAAACTATTTCATTAATCAGCTCCTTCGCTGGCGTATAGGACTCGTTATTTAATAGAATTTGATAGTAAGGATGAAGTTTTTCTTTCTGAACCTGAGGAACAAGAAATTCCTCAGGCTTCGCCCGCTTGGTTCCTTTCTTTTTTTTCGGTTCTATTTCGGGAAACTCATATTTTTCAAGAGCAATCTTACATTCTAAAATTGCTCGTTTTTTAGTTCTGAAAAATCTTTCTGCAAGTTTTACACCCTGAAATACCTTTCGGTCGTCACGAGCAAGAATTAAATATGAGTACTCAGAGTCTATGTATTCCTCTACAATTACCGCAAGTAAAGTTTTGCCTTTTGCCTCGAACCACGCTACCTCTCTTAAAAATTGAGAAGATCGAGGATCACGAATATAACAGTAAGCATTAAACTGACGTAATGAAATTTCATTGATCATGAATTTTGATATTTTATTTTTACAATGAAAGTTAGGGAATCCGATATCTTAATACTTTCTAAATTACCATGATATCGGCTAATCTATTGTAAATTGATTACATTTTATTATAAAAGAAATTTAGCCTAATAATAGCGACATCTGTAAATCCTATACCTTTTTTTTAGCAATGGCAGAGATAAAACCTTTCAATTTCCCAGTAAGCTGATCTAAATTTTTTCCGGTATGCCAAAGAATGCTGCGTTGCCTGATGTCAAAAGGAAGGTCTTCAATTTTATATTGCTCCGTATCCATTACCATAATGATTTTATCCCACCCTAACTTTGCTGCTGCAAATCCTAACTCAATCATTACATTAGGGTTGGGGCTGAAATTATTCTCTCTCGTCAAACTTTTTGCTACGATATTGACATCTGCCAAAAATATATCGGATGCTTCGATCTTTTCAAAAATAGTCGCTGGAATATTTTGGCTTCCAGAGGTTTCCCGCATATCTGATTCAACTTTTAGTTTTTTTCCCTCTTTCTCAAATGCTTTTTCAATCTCCCTGATTCCCTTCCAAATAAATGAACGCGTATCTGGATTATCTGTTTGCCATGAATAGAAAAGAATTATGGTATCCTTGTCCTTAACTGTCTCTGGCGGCTTGGGCATAGATTCGTAAATGTTAATTAAAAAATTTAGCTTTTGCTTACCCTCGTCAATGATTTCTACCCAAGCTTTTGCAAATTCTTCGATTTTGCGTTCAATCAAAAGAGATTGACGAGGTCTTGCTCCAGAATTATCAACAAAAGCAGTTTGTTGAAACGCACTAAAACGATGGAGCTTTTCCGGTCCCCATTCTGTTTCCTCATCGGAATATTCTTTTTGTACAACGTAATCTTTTAAGGCTGAAAATTCTTCATATATATATTCCAAAAGGCCAATCTTCCCATCATGACTCTCTTTTTCAAGGGCTAATGATAATTTAGACATTCCAGCCTTAATTAATGCTCTATAGTGTGCTTTAAATTCCCATTCACTTCCACAATCGTTTACACCGACGATCGTATAATCCATAAAAGCATGTTCCTTGTAATATAATGGTTTGGGATTATACTTAATTGTAAACACTTTACTTTGATCCAGAAGCTCTGAAAAGATACACTCAAAATCGTTTTCTTGTATTTCCATTAATAATTTTTGATTTGCCCTAATTATTTTTTGAATATTATATTGTAAAATATAAAATTTAAAATAAATAAACGCAATTAATTGTTACTATAATGCATTGTTTAATGGCTGCTGACCACATCGAAAGCTCGAAGAACATTAGTAGGGAACTTGATAGCATGGACTTTGTATATATGGGGACAATCTGAAAAAAACTGAGTTTGGAGCAGCCGTTATTACGCTAGAAAGTAAAATCTGAATCAAAAGCGGAATGGGCTGTTTGATCTAACTTATTCAGTCCCGGTTTTCCCTAATCCGTACTAGTAAGTTTTTGAAAACAAACAGCAAATTTAATTCTAGTGTGACCAAGATATATTATTCAGACTCTTTAATTCCTAGGATTGCCCGTAGAATCGCAATTTTTTTAGAGTTGTTATAAGTTTGAAAAGCGAATGGATGTTTATTGATAGAATGGAGTTTATAGCCTTGATTACCCAGATCCTATAAGCTTAACTGGTTGCAGTGCATTGTCCGAAAAAAAGATTTCTCAAATTAACATTATTTAAATTTTATTCAAAATATGCTTAATCAAAGAAATAATTAGAGATAGTGAATTGCCAATTTGGAAAGTGATTCTTAGAATTTTATGGAAAAACGGCTAAATCAGGTCGTCAAATTTCTGGTTCGAATTTTTTTGAAACTGGAAAACCTTCGGTTGAAATGACTCTCTTTCCTGCGTTGTTCGTGTCTTATATTCTTTTATTATTGTACCCTTGCCAATGTGCCTTTTTAACAAGTCATATGCTCTAAAAGCGGTAATGGGCAGTCCATATTCCTTTCTTATAATTTTGATTATCTGATTCAATTCTATTGGCTCGTCAAAATAGCGGGTAATAATGCAATTCCTTTCTTGTTCCTGCCTTTGGCTTCGGACTTCAATAGTTTCATTCAAAGATCGTTCACGCAGTGACAAAATAATACCGGGATCAATTTCCAGTGGAACGCCGAAGTCAAAAAAATCTTTTAGGGGGACCGAAATAGCTACACAGATACTGAATATACTTTCAACAGTAAATATTCTGTTTGCAGAGCGATAGCTTTTTAGTATTCTTGGATCCAATTCGCAGACAATAGCAAGCTCCGTCTGGGTGAGTCCTGTTATATCGAGAATTTCAGTAATCCGCTCAGAGATCGTAATTGCAAGGGCTGAATGTTGTGGTTTCATCATTGGATATTTTAATACAAGAAGGCCGCGTTGTATTAGCCGGTTATCTATCTAACCTTAAGCAAAAAGCGTTAGCTTTCTATTTGATCAAATATCGATAGAATAATATCTAAACAACTTTTCGAAAAGCTATAAAAAGTTAACGTTTTTATTCAAAATTGATGAAGGGTTTTTGAATGGGAGCAATTCTGGGGTAGATAACTTATACCTCGCTATAATTTTTAAATTAGCGATATTATATAGTAAGAATTGTCGTTAAAAAGAATCAATTTGCAATTGATAGCAAATAGCCATTGTTTTTGTTCCCTGATACCTATAAAATACGTTGATGAATAAGATAGACTGGAATTCCTTTAGAGTTAAAAATGAGAATTACACTCCTGGTAAAGAATTGACTGAATTCAAACTTATCGTCAAGCTTTCACTGCTGACAGGAAATGCGGGTTCTGGAAAGAGCGTTTTGCCAAATTGTTTGAGACAAGAAGAGTATTTGATTACAATCATATTTTGCCTGTGCTGGTCAATCTTAAGGATTGTTATTCCGACAGCCTAGAGAACCTTATCAGGCAACGTCAGAAAGATTACCGAGTACGTAATCAAGATATCCGTTTTATCTATATCCTCGATGGATTGGACGAACTGGACAATCTTCATGCTGAGCTCGCGCTGCGGTTTGTAAAAAGGCTCTCAGAAGCGAGCAGCACGGATAAAATTTTAATCTCCTGCCGCAGGGGTAGCCTTAACAAGCTAACGATCAATGAATATTTTGAAGCATTTGAGACTTACGACATTAATGAACTGACTTTTATGGATCTTGAACGATATTTCCATCAGAAAGATGACAAGAAAAAACCGATAGTCTTCATCTGCTTAACGAGCAGAATAATAAACTTATTGAAGGAATTACGGATATTTTTCTTGTCAAACTGCTATGGGATACCATCGATGATCTTACAGAAAATACGACTATCATTGATCTTTTAGAATTGAAAATCAATGGGCTGTTCAAAGGAGAGCAGCACCGGAAAGACCTTGATAATCTTAACCTGCTGATTCCGAAGGATAGACAGATCATTAGGATCAACGACAAATTGTCTTACCGTTTCTCTAAAAAAATAGCAGTATAGATTTAAACACTCTGCCATTGGCAAATTTTTAAGCAGGGAGTTTCCACAGCTAGATTTCAAGGACATCAACACGATTGCAAGCTATATTTTAAATACGTTTTTTGATAAAAGTGTAGGGGACGAGAACAATGATACGTATATCTATCAGCACCGGAGATACCAGGAGTATTTCTTTGCGCGGAGATTAAAGAAAAAGTTTGAAAAGGATATCGGTATCATTCGAAAGACGGGTATTGTCCTTAGTCCGGATTTTTTTGATGATATCTTTATGAAGTATCTTCAAAAAGAATATAAAAAAGAAAATGACTTTCCTGCCCTGGCTCTGCTCTCAAGCATCCAGTTTTATGAGAAAAACGGCGACCAATGGTATATCAATGATTCGCAGTATTTTATGGATGCTTTAGCTTGCCAGAAACCCAGAACAGAACATTGGAATTTTTGCTTAATGACGATATACTGAATGCAAAAAATTACATCAACGGTACATATGAAAATGCACTCAGGTTCTTTGAAAAAGGAAAGAGCGATGCTGCTTTAAGCGTAATTAAGACTTGCAGTGGAAAATTTGGGAAGTATGAAACAGCCTCTGAAATTAAAGATCTTGAGGGGCAACTGTACTACAAATTCAGGATACAGGAGGACGGAATAAGTTCATCTAAATCTTATAAAGGGGTCAACATCTGCCGGAATGGCATGCGATAACTCAATGGAATTGCGCATATACTCCAGTGCAACGTACCGGAATCATGGGGTCAATTTACTCCGGAATATGCAATTGGTATTGTCCGCTTCTTAGATTCCCCCCAAAAGCCAAACATACGGATTTCAGTAGGACATCATCGCCGGGAAGGGAGATGCAACGCTAGCTATGTCACTGGTGGATTAAAAACTTAAAACTCACTTTTTAATTCAATATAAATCATTGTTTAGAACAGATGCTATTCAACTAATTGGACAATTTTCAAAATAGAATTTCTAAAATAAATGCAATTCGTCCCGTTCGCTTTGTTTCCAATGGTCGGCACTTAAAGGGATGCAATCCGATTTTATTTTACTAACAAAAGAGGAAAGCTTTGTAGAATCTTTGAAATGCTCCTTATAAATTTTATAATAAGTATTTTTAATGCAAAACTTAATAAATTTGGCTGGGCTAACATACTTTGCTACAGGAATTCTGACATCATCTATCATTCCAATGTGAAAATGTGAAGTAGAATGTAAATTTGGAGAATAGCCTAACTCTGAAAAATCATATCTAAAATAGTTGAAATTTGATAATCTATCTTCTGTCTCTTTGTATTTTTCATATTCAGGAGCTAATAAACTATAAAATTCTTCCTTCTCAGTAACTTCTAAAATATTTTGAAGCTCGTCTAAATCAAAAATTGTTTCAGCAAATTCATCTAGGGTTAGGTAACTTCTTGGATTTTGTAAAAAAGCATATCTTAAAATGTCCTTCTCATGTTTCATTTGAAATATAGAATCGTCTGAAAGGATAATGTCAAAGTCATTATTAGCTGTCGCTACATCATAGATTTTGACAAAATTTTTAGAGGTGCTAACTTCCTTAAAATTTTTGCTAACTTCACATCCAAATTTTACAGATTTTGCTTTAAATAGCTTTAGATCCTGCAAGAATTTTATTCCCTTTTTTAAGGAGTCTTCAAATTGTGGCTTACTAATCATTTTCTATTATCAAGATTCTTGATCATTTCAATAATTTGTTCTTTATTTAATCCCAATTTATAAAGGTGCTCAAAACTGGTTGAGATATTATTTAATATGGTCTGTTGCTCATTAATGCCCCAAAGAATCTTTCTTGTGCTTACTTCACTGGGCTGCTTAAACTTTAACTTATAGTCGTTTGCTTTTAGTGATTCCATTTCTTGTTTGCATTGACTTAAAGCGGGATAACCTGTCATTGTTACCCAACCCTTACTTCTAGTTATTGCAGTAAAGATTTTATTTCTGTCGACAATGTAATCTTTATTAATAAAACCATATTCAGTCCCAACGATGTAAACCATACCTGATTCATTTCCCTTTGCTTTGTTGAGAGTAGAAAGGGTTACAAAATCATCGTAAGAGTATACTTTATTATTGGAGGAAGTTTTCAAATGGTTAAAAACTTTTATATCTCTTTTGGTTAACATTTCCTCAAGATAATTAAAATAAGTCTCTATATGTCTACCGTCAAGACCAATTACGCTAATATCATCTGGACGCAGATTTTGATTGTATATGTCATTCTTTATTGATTCTGCAACAAATTCACATTCATCAGATATGCTATCATAAATATGTAGCTTGATCACATCTTTATTTAACAACTCATTAGATTTTTTTGGACTATTTTCCAAAGGTCTTGAAATTATCATATTTGAATTGTCTTTTGAATCACCAAGTTCGATTTGAAAGCCCAGGTCTTCCCAATGTTTGTTGTTTTCCAGCCTTTGTAATACTTTATCATTATAAATGCCAAGCCCCAATGAAAAGGCATTTAAAAGAAGGATACGTGGAGTTCTATAGCATTTATGAAGCACAATATCTTGCAATAAATGGTTGTTCCTAGAAAAATCAACATGATATAATCCAGTTATTTTATCTTTTCCAAAAGTTTGTTTTTCATCTTGCATTTTAACATCGAAAATATTTTGGAAATCATCATAAGCCCAAACTATACGAGAATCTCTAGTTACCCTTCTAATCACTCTATAAAAAGATGGCGGAAAATCTTGACCTTCATCTATTAATGATAAGTCATATTCTGTTTTCAGATTTTCTTCCTCATCCAATTTTTGGAATATATGTTCAAAAGGGCTTTTACTATTAAACGATCTAGCTTCAATAAATGGTATCTTTCTTAGATTATTAGAATCACAAATATCGGAATATACACCTTTTAAATCTTTCCCACCCCATCCGTGTAGAATATGTATTTTTCTCCAGTTAGGTTGATTATTGTCTGAAAATTCTCGATAATACTTCTCAATTAAATTGTGGACATGTCCAAAAAGAGCTTTGGTATAAAAGGTATACAAAATATCTGCTTCAGGATTTTGAAGATGGTATAAAGCTGCCTTCATAGCAAGAATGATAGTCTTTCCAGATCCTGCTAATCCCCTAATTCTCTGTGGTGTGTCAATGATATTTAGAGCTGCCTTTTTTTGCTCTATGTCAAAAACTGAATGTTCTGCCTGAATGATATTAAGTATTTCACCTTTTGTTAGGGGGCCAACACTTGGCGTATTTATTACTCTTTCTTTTTTTGTTTTTAAGGAATATGACCCTTCAATAGCAGATACCAAAATTTCAAATTCTTTCTCTTGGAGCTCAATTTTGGCATTTTCTTCTATAGCATTTCTAATCCCAATTTTATTTACAAAATCAGGGCTTCTGTCTATATTATTTTTCTCAACAAAAAACTTTGGAGTTACATTTATTTTTAATTCTCTTCGGCCCACTCTGAGATCGCTTACTTTAGATATCTTCGAATGTATATGATTATCCAAATTATCTAATTTGTTAACTTCAACTGTATTAATTTCAGTAGTTAGTAAACATCTAAAAAAAATCACACCGTATTTCCTTGATACTAATAATACATGGGCCTGAATTAATTCGTCGTCTATTTCGCCTCTGTAAAAAGGGAAATTATAGTAAATGAAAAAATTTGGATCGGCTTTTAAAATGAAAAAATTATTTATCTCTTCAATGACTATATTTGCTAGCTGATCGTCTTTGAGTTTACTTTCGTCACCTATAAAATGTAAATTTTCCATATAATATTCTAAAGAAATTGGATAAGTTAGACCCGTCGTAAATTAACTTTAATTAAGGTAAAAAGAAAGTAAAATATAAAATTAGTTTTGCTAAATTCTATAATTTGTAAAACTTTACCATAGTGAAATATCGATAAAATAATATATTATCACTTCATCTAATAACTTCCTTTACCCGGTATCACATGCCTAACACCACCCCTTGGATTTTCCATATCACCAACATAGCGTGGTATCAGATGACAATGAAAATGAAATACCGTTTGGCCGGCAGATTCACCGCAGTTCATGCCGATGTTGTAACCATCAGGTTCAAATTCTGCCTCAACTAAAGATCTAGCTAGGCCAATAGCATTATCCAAGTCAGCTTTTTCTATAGGAGTCAGCTCGAAATAATCTGTACGAAGTTCCTTACTTATTATAAGTGTGTGACCAGGGCTAACTGGAAAACCATCACGTAGAAGGAAGAAATATTGTGTTTCTCCGATTTGCTTATCTGTTGGTAATTCTAAAAAGTTTTTAATGCTACTCATGGCTAAAAATTTCCTGGCAGTTCAATCCAAGGTTCCCATTCGTGAATGGAATAGGAGAGTGCTAGGTTATACTGCGCTTGCAGAAAGATACGTCTTTTTTCTTTTGTCTTGCCTGTTTGATTTATAATTGTTTCTGCAAGAGGATGTTTACTTTCTATGTAAAACTCATTTCGATTATACAACCGTTCTAAGTACTGGCGATGTGGTACCCTTGCACTTTTATCACTGTTGATTTTTGGATCAGCTAAAACCAAATTCCAGATGCCATTGATATTTGCTTCCTCGGCTGTATGAGCTTTTTTATTAAGATGCGGTAGAAAGTGATCCACTTCACAGATGTTGTCCGATCCTTTATTAACAAATATATCTTGGTAGGAGTAGAAGCATTTGCCTTTTTGGTATCCGTTTAATGCATCTCTTACAGAAGTAATATCAATACGACGCATAAATGAATCAACAAACAATTCCTGTTTTACAGAATCGTGTTTGACTTCTAATAGGTTGGGATTTATTTGGAGGTTCCAAGCCGTTTCGACCAGATTCCATCTTGCATCAACTTCTTGCTCCAAATTTATAAATTGTAGCGCCTCCTTTAATTTAAAGATATTATCGGTAAGAATGATCTCTTTTCTGCCGTCAGCATAGTTCTTTTGATAAAAAGGATCTTTGATAATGTCGCCATTTACATTTTGAAAGGCATCGACCACATTAACAAAACCGAATTTAATTGTCGTTTGGATCAACTGATCTTCATTGATACGACCAGCAATAAAATCGCGACAAGCATTTAAGAATTTGCTAGAAGAAGAATTACCTTGTTTATCACTTTTCCGTAAATGATCAACAATATTCTTGGAGAAGGGCGTTGCTAAATCTTCCAATGACAACGACGATTTGCCAGAAGGCAGTAGCTCGATCATTGCCTTGGCAAAGGCAAATTTATATGTTGCCGAGTTTTTGCCAAACAGTATAATCGCTCGCCATTGTGATTCGAGACTGGGATCGTTAATCTGGAATTTTGTAGACATGTTATGTGCTAATTTTCTCTTTATCCTTTATAACACTTCTGCTTCTCCAATAATTTTAGGTCCTTCATGTAGCCACCATTTACGGCCTTTTGTCAAATATTGTTCTAGCTCTTTTATAAGGAGAAAGCGAACAGTAGCAATCCTTTCTTCACCAGGCATTAGATCCTCACCTTCAAAATTTATATCACCTATGTAAGTCCGCTGTAATTTACCTTCTGACGTATATTCAAAAACGTGATTGGGTCGATAACCTGAGATGATACCTGTTTTTCGGCCACCATCTTCAGTAGGTATTAGCTTTATTCTTGCCTTGACTATAAACAATCCATTTTCATTTCCAAGCTCTTTTATGCTGACAAGGGTATATTTGTCATATGCCATTACGTCGAACACTTTTGACACGCCCGTGTCCAACCATCGTTTGTAGATTAGTTTGCCATTCATGAATAGGTAGAGCTCATTTTCTGAGAAATCTTTAAATATCATTTTGGACGTTTTTATATCTAGTGTTTTGGATTATTTCTAAAACTGTTTGCGATCTCTAGCCTTTAAATTCTTCAATCAAAGCTTTCACAATCGGAATATCTGCGGGTGCAAGCTTCCAGTTTAATAGATCATCAACCTTTACCCACTCAAGCTGATCATGATCGGTAGACTCTGTAGCTATATTTTCGGTTTCACAAATGAAAGAGATCAATTCAATTGTGATCTTTTCATAATGGTGAACTGTATTAAAAAAGTGCTTTTTAATATTCACGTTTAAATTAAGTTCTTCCATTAATTCGCGTTTTAGCGAATCTTCGTGAGACTCTGCTTCCTCCACCTTACCTCCAGGAAATTCCCAATAGCCACCTAAAGATTTTTCTGGTTTCCGTCGACAAATCAAGACAAGATTATCTTTGAATATAATCCCGCAAACAACTTTAATGATAGCCATGTGATTCTCTATGATATTTAAGATTCTTATTATTTAACTTGTGGGAGGGATGTCGAAACAACATACCTGAAATCTCCCCAATTAATTCTAGATCATCCTTAATCGAGAAACTACCACGATCGAACATCACGTGATGATTAGGACAAAGGCAGAGGATATTATCTGAACTATCATGTCCATTATGCGGTGTTCCCAGAGGTTTAATATGTGCGCCTTCGGCATAATGGCCTGATTTGGTAGGCAAAGCAAACTGACATACCTGACATTTAAAATCATATAGCTTTTTAATGTCATGCGCTATTTTAGTATCTCTTATGATTCTTACGATAGAACCTACTTTTCTTTTGGTAGCTTCGTTAGAAATCTTTAGCTCGACCTTTTCAGCTGTCTTCTTTAGTTCGCTAGTTCCTATATAAAGGAGTTTAAAGCGACAGATTTTAAAACCGCTTTTTCCGACTTCTTCCCAAGCATCGACGACACTATACAATCCCCCATAGGTATATCCTTTTTCAGGAGAGTAAGCAGATTTATGGGTATATCCTCTAATAACTCTAACCGGTAGGCCTTCATCCAGGCTTTTTCGTAGGCCAGCATTACCAGGCGTTTTCCATGATTGGTCTTTGACTTGCTTACTCGTATTCGGGTCGTTTCCACCAGCGCCAGTATAGATGATTTCTTCACCGTTGTCTTCATCATCCTCATATCCACCAGACAAGACGATTGCAGCAGTGCCTTCATTACCATTTCCATCAATTCCAGCTGCCCAGTTACGATGAAAGCTCGTCGGCATCATTTCCCTTCTACCTTCAAACCAATGGCCTTCTGGAATATTAGGAATTTCTCCAAAAATTATAGTTCTATTGGCCATTATTCTCAATCTCCTTTTCTTGGCTAAAAAGTTTAGAGCAGTTTTCAAACCAATAATCCCCTAAAACATTGATAGCATTTTTAAGATCATCAGCGTCGACTGCAGATAATATTTTATAGAATAATGGTTTAGGACCTCTTCCAGATTTCTCATTAAAAGGTTTATTTGTCTTCTTCACATATGTAGTAAAAGATTTAGCAAGTCTATCTCCTATAATTGTAGTGTCAGAGGTTGAATCAGCATCTACAGTATTTATTTTCTCAACAATATTTTCGGTTAGAAACTCATCGTTTTGGTTATAAAAAGAAAGCACTATTGTGATTTTATCATTTATTGTCGACGAGTTTTTTGATTCTGGAACATAAGTACCTCTTTTCTTTCTATATTCTATTCTTTTTTGCGTCCTCTCGGGAAGAGAACTATAGTTAGGAATTTCTTGTGTTGGATTACTAAATTGGTAATGATGTAAATTAAATGATTGAGCAATAGCTTCCATCCTCGGTAATTCCAAACTTCCTTTAAGATTTACCAAATTGTCGATATTCGATCTATTAGTTGAGGAAAGAAACGCTATATCAACAGTCTCCAGCCCGAATTTTTTCATATACTTTAAAAGTATCTTTACGAACTCATTTAGAGCATTGTAAATAGGTACAGATTTATCCATTTTAATTAATCGAAAAATTTGAATTTTATATATTTATTATTACATTTGTATTGTAACATGCGAAACAGGGTAGGGGAAATCCCTACACGAACGATTGTCACTTACGCACGAAAGCCGTCAAATTTTCCACGTAGGTTGGCACGGGGTTCGCTTTCCATTGATTTTTGTATCTTTGCATACATTTCATTGGAGCGAACTTTCTGTCAGACTTTGTGGAACTAGGACTTTGGTCTTAGAGGCTCTTGACGGCGCCACGTGCAAAGCTTGGAAGTTCGCTCCGTTGATTTTAACAAGCAACCTTCTCCAATAGCCTTAAAGTGTCATCGTTTTTATAACCAAAATGGATTATGAAAAAACGATTCAAAAACCACCAAAAACACCGAACTTACCTCAAGGAGGTGAGCCCTGAATTTTCCAATTCGATTTTAATAAGCAAGATTATCCGCGCTCCAGAATAATTAGTTAAGCCATATAAAACCAAAATAGGGGATAGCGGCATTCGCAAAATAGTTCGTGCCGAACAGGTAAACACTAGAAAGGCCCTTAGACTAGGTTTTCCCGATCTGTATTCATAACACTACACCCTTTAATTTTGTGTAATTAATAAAATTGCTCTTACGAGACTTTGAACACCTTAAATGTAGCACTTTTATTTCTAAACAACAAAATTAAATACTATAATTGTGTATTGTTATTCTATACTAAGTAGGTCGGGTTTTTATTTCTTTCCGAGAGGGAGCGCCATAATAACCCCTAATGATGACTTGTAACCAATTTGAGGGCGCTTTGCGGATCTGTTAATTTTTTCTTGTTGGATAAGCAGTATTTAAAAAATACTGCAAATGACAACCCTTTTTAATGCGAAAAAATTGCAATTGGGGAAGCTATGCTCTTTTTTACAATATTGAGCGGGGGTTACAGTCATCTTTATTGAACCTATAAAATGAACCAAAAATATTCAAATGTGCTAGCGCTAGAGCTAGCCATATATCAAGTACACGATCAGAACTATGATCCCACGGATAAGATTGCTGATTTTTGGAAAAAGTATGATATCCGTACCATCCAGAATACCATTTCTTTACTACTTAAAAAGTCAGCAGACCGCTGGCCTAATGAAAATCTAATAGAACTCTGCCAAAAGCATGTGTTCGGCTTCGACCTATTAGCTGTACTGATTGCTTATTTCCACGTGCATAAAGACTATGTGGACATGAGCAAATTAGATTTTTCAGACGCAGAAACAACAGGTTTTAGTTTGGATGAGCTGGAGATCACCAAGCGGATCCATGAGTTTTTTGGACGAATTACAGACTAACCTTTAACAATAAGCAGATGAAACACAGATCAAATCTGATGGCTGCCTTATTGGATAAGGTAGCATATCTGGCAGCTATAAAGGATGCCGCAAATAATAATTTTAAAAAAGTACCATTTACGTGGGGTAAAAAGCACCCCTTCGATTGTATAGTATATAGCTTGAGGCAGATGATGTCGGCATGTACCCCTGTGCCGATGCCAAAGAGTGTAAAGGGAATGTTTAGCATAAGGACAATTCTAATCCTGTTCCTTATGATGTTCAGTTTTCATATGTTTAGTTTATCAGCTCAGACGCCCCGCAAGGACAGCGGGGCGGAAGGGCTGTTATCTATCAGTGGTAAGGTCTTATCGGGGGTAGACGGAAAACCCATCCAAGGGGTGTCCATCCAGTTGCAAGGTGAAAAGGGTAGGGCTTCGTCCAAAAATGATGGTTCCTTTTCGTTAGCAGTTTCCAATTCTAAAGGCACAGTTGCATTCTCCCACATGGGTTTCAGGCGATTAGAACTGGCTTATGTTGCTGGGGTATCGTTGCAAGTGAAATTGATACCGATAGAGAATCAATTGGAAGAGGTGGAAATAGTTTCTACGGGTTACCAAAAGATTCCGAAAGAAAGGGCGACTGGGAGTTTTGAGTTTGTGGACAACAAGCTACTCAATCGCAAGGTTTCCACAGATTTTATAAGCAGGCTGGAGGATGTTGTACCTAGTATTACCTCCGTCAAGACATTTGCAGCCGGGCGCGGCAATTATCCAAATATTTACATCCGTGGGAATAGCACAATCGGCCCCAATCGTTGGCCCTTGATCGTGCTCGATGGGATGCCTTATCAGGGTGACTTTAATAATATCAACCCCAATGATATTGAGAACATCACCGTGCTCAAAGATGCTGCAGCCGCTTCAATCTGGGGAGCACAGTCTGGAAATGGCGTTATCGTAATCACCTCCAAGAAAGGTGTGCTCGAACGTCCTTTTGAATTGTCTTTGAATTCGAATCTGACAATAGCTGCCAAACCTGATCTATACTATCAACCGCAGATGAATTCTTCGGATTTTATTGATGTAGAAAAAACTCTTTTCGATCAGGGTTACTATGACTGGATGTTTAACGATATCTGGAATAATTTTAGCCCCGCGGTACAGATCCTTCGAAAACAGCAGCAAGGAAATCTTACGGAACAGGAAGCTACTGCACAGATCGATCGGCTGCGCAACAGCGATATGCGGAATGATTTTGATAAATACATATATCGAAATGCAGTAAAGCAGCAATACAACGTCCAACTCAGTGGGGGAAGTGCTAAAGTAGCCTCTTTATTTTCTATAGGTTTTGACAAAAATAAAGGTGGAGTGGTGACTTACGGCAATGATCGGATTTCGCTGAGGAGTAGTCACGTCTATCGTCCATCTAAAACGGTGGATATGCAATTGGCAATTCAGTACGTTGAGAATAGAAACCGAAAGAGTGATGCGCCATTGGAATATAATAGCCTGGGTAATGGTTTTGGCAACTATCCCTACATGCAACTAGCAGATCAGAACGGTAAGCCCCTACAGGTTGAGACCGTAGGCATGAATCCGATGTTCCGGGATACTGTCGCCGGAGGTCGGCTCCTGGACTGGAATTATAGACCGTTAGCTGAATTAAATGAAACGTATAACCGGCGGACAAACAAAGAGGTGGTACTCGACTTTAATCTAAACTATGAAATCATAGCTGGATTGCGGGCTTCGCTCTATTACAGCTATCGGAATAATAATGGTCTTGAAGAAACCTACAGAAGTAAAAACAGCATCAGCATGCGCGAGATGATCAATTATTATGCTTCTTGGGATGACGAAAAGGTAAACTTTGCGGTGCCAGTAGGTGATTTTTATCAGCCGTTCAATCATTTAGGCCAGGCACATCAGGGTAGGGCACTGCTTTCATTTGATCGGAGCTTTGCAGGTAGGCATCGGCTGAATATGATCGCAGGAGCCGAGGTTAGGCAAAATGTTGAACGTGCTTCATCAAATGCCTATTATGGTTTTAACCCCGAGACTTATGCCTATGTCAACGTCGATTATACGCGCAATTATCCTTATCTGAATGGGATGGCAGGAGAGTTGACCATACCGGACTATAATGTGCTTACTAAATTGACCAATCGGTATCGCTCGTACTACAGCAACCTTGCTTACACGTATTTGGATCGGTATGTGCTCTCAGGGAGTTTTAGGAAGGATGGTTCAAACCTCTTTGGGGTGAAATCCAATAGTAAAGGACAGCCTTTTTGGTCTGCCGGACTAGCATGGGTGATGTCAAAAGAATCATTTATAGGGTTAAAAACGACTGACTACCTCAAACTGCGTGCTACCTATGGGTATAATGGCAATGTGAATAATAATACCTCGGCTTATCCGATAATCAATATTCAGACAACACCACACTTTATCACTGGGCAACCCTATGCTACCATGCAATCGCCGCCTAATCCCCGTCTACGGTGGGAAAGGGTCGGTACATTGAACCTGGGGCTGGACTTTGCTTTTTTCCATAATCGGCTGAGCGGAGCAATGGAATATTATGATAAAAGGCCAAAAGATCTGATCGCCTCTTCCCGCATAGACCCGACATCTGGTTTTAATAGCCTCGTTGTCAATAGTGCCGATCTGCATGGCAGAGGAGTAGATATTTCCATTAATTCGGTCAATATCAAAAAGAATTACTGGCAATGGTCTTCTAATCTTGTATTCGCCTACAACCGGACCAAAGTGGCTAAGTCATACATCGCTAATCCGACGGCCTCCAACTTTATCGGTGGAGCATTTGGCAATTTGATGACGCCCGTAGAGGGGGCGGACCTGTATACCGTATACGCCTACAAATGGGCCGGCCTTGACCCCGAAACAGGGGAAGCTAGAGGTTACGTAAATGGTGAGATTTCGAAGGATTATAGCCAGATCTTTAACAATACGACGGTATTTGACCTGGATAATCATGGTACGGCAATGCCCGTCTACTTTGGCTCTTTACGTAATAATTTGAGCTGGGGTCCGGTGGAATGCTCGTTCAATATTGCTTTTCAGCTCGGGCACGTATTTATGCGAAGTACATTGAATAATACCAGGCTGATCTCAGATCGCGTAGGCCATGCAGATTATGCAAAAAGATGGCAGAAACCGGGAGATGAAGCTTTTACTGATGTACCGGTATTTACATATCCTGCAAATTATTATGCAGATTACTTTTACGAAGCATCTTCGCCACTCGTAGAAAATGCAGGGATCATCAAATTGAGGGATATTCAGCTAACCTATCATTTACCATCGCTGCAACGACTTAAATATAAAAGTGCTTCGGTATACGCCTATATGGCAAATATCGCTACACTATGGCGGGCTAATAAGTTGGGAATAGATCCTGAATTTGGCAGGAGCAGCCCTGACCCCTTGGCCGTTTCAATCGGTGTTAACTTAAAGTTTTAGAAACAAAAAATCGCGTATTGAATATTTTTTTGTTCATAACATATTGTAAAATATATAATTAAAGGAATATGTTTAAGAGATTATTTAAATGGATGGTTTCCTCATTCTTGCTGCTATCGAGCTGTAACAACTATTTGGATTTAAAGCCCGACGCCAAAATGGTTATCCCCAAGACATTGGAAGACTGTGAGCTGCTGCTCAATGATTACAGCACCATGAATACCAAGTATCCCAGTTATGGAGAAGTGGCTGCGGACAACTATTACCTGACTTCATCCTCATGGAAGGCTATTTCTGATATTGACGAACGTAATGTATACATATGGTCGGATGAACCGATTGTATCGACTAACCAGTGGCAGGGCCCCTATAAAGCTATTTACCAAGCGAATCAGGTTATATCGGTATTGGCGGAGATCACGGATCATTCAGGTGATCGATGGAAGATATGTAATGCGGGCGCGCATTTCTATCGGGCATTTGCTATGCAGCAGTTGATGCAGGTGTTTACACCGCCTTACGACAAGGACACTGCGCCAGAAGCCCTCGGCTTGCCGATAAAGCTTTCGCCGAACCTGGGGGAGCGCTCGGTAAGGGCTTCGCTCTATGAAACCTGTCTTCAGATTATAAAAGATTATACACTCGCAGCACGTGATCTGCCTCTACAGGCAGAAAATAAAGGTTTGCCCGGCAGGGCAGCAGCCTACGCTGGCTTGGCCAGACTTTATTTGAGCATGCAAGATAATGAGCGGGCATTTCAATATGCAGATTCTGCGCTAGCCCTGCAGCCTGTGCTGTTAAACTATAATAGTCTCAATGCTGCTGCCAGCCTGCCGTTTGCAAGATTCAATGCTGAGGTACTCTTTCCGGCAACGAGTTCTTCCAGCTATGCCTTGGGGCATAGCTATGCACTTGCGGATACGGCGCTCTTTAGGAGCTATGCGACAAATGATCTGCGACGAGGCCTCTTTTTCAGACAGACGGGCAATGGGATGGTGTTCAAAGGTTCGTACGATAATTCACTATCGGGAATATTCGTGGGCCTCACAACGGCCGAGATGTATTTGACAAGGGCAGAAGCTGCCGCACGCCTCGGCCAGCTTGATCTGGCAACCGACGACCTAAATACATTCAGATCAGTTCGCTATAAGGCGGGTAGTATAAGTCCTTTCGAAAGTGCCAATGCAACCGCGCTGCTAAATGAGGTGCTGCTAGAGCGGCGGAAAGAGTTAATTTTTAGAGGGCTGCGCTGGGCAGATCTAAAAAGGCTCAATCAAGAGGCAAGCTCTGCGCAGACACTGACAAGGATGCTAGATGGAAAGTCATATACGCTGAAGCCTGGTAGTAAAAAGTTTGCAATATTGATTCCCCAAGTAGCCATCCAAGAGTCGGGTATGACGCAGAATGCCCGTGATTAAACGGGTATTATATATTTAATAGTGAGTTTCTAAAATAATATAAATCAAGAAGTAATGAAAAGAAATATAATGAAAGTAGTTTTGTTTTCCATAATGGTGTTATTGCATTTAAACAATGCATTTGGGCAGAGTAGAGGCTTAAAGATAAATGACAAAATGCCAAAGCTAAATAAAGTTGAGTTGATCGGCAGCACGATGGAGCTGAGTAAAAAACCGTCGGTTGTAATCTATGATTTCTTCGATACCTATTGCGTCAGCTGTATCGAAAGTATGCCCAAGCTCAAAGCCTTACAAAAGAAGCTGGGAGCTGAAGTGCAAATTTATATGGTCACCTGGCAGGATAGGGCAACCATCGAAAAATTTTACCAGAACAACAAGTTTCTGAAAGAAAAGGACGCCATCCTGCCGACGATTATAAATGACAAACAGCTCAAAGCGCTATTTCCGCATGCTGGAGTCCCCCATGTGGCCGTCGTAAAGAATGGTATCGTCCGTGCTGTTACCTTTAGTGATTTTATAACGGTAGATGGAATAAACGAACTGCTGCGTAAAGATCATATAAAGGCTTCCCTGAAAGATGATTATATGCAGCTCTCTGATGTGAAAAACAATGCCAGCGATGGGATTGCTTCGGTTGTACTCAAGGGCTATTCAGAAGACTGGCCACAATGGGAAGGTATCCAGGAAACGAAGACAAGTGCTGGTACAACAAAAATTACACTTTCCAACAATGGTATCTTACGGACCTATAAGGCCCTGTTGAGCCGTATCAAAAAGCCGACATACCTTTTGGGAAGTAACCGTATCATCTGGGATAACGTAAATAGGGATGTGTTGGATTACCCCGAAAATACAGGCGGGATTCAAAAATGGCTTACGCAATATGGAATTTGCTACGAGCGGAAGAGTTCGATACCGATGGATAGTGTATTAATGACGCATGCAGTAATAAATGATTTAAATCTTTTCTTGGGTTTGGATGTTCGCTTTGAAAAACGGAGAATACCTTGCCTGATTCTTCAGGAGGATGAGACAGGCCTTCGCGCTGCCGCTGATCCGAATGATGGACGACAGGGCATGGAGGGGACCGGTGTATTGACATTTTTAGTAGACTATAGTGGCTTATTTCCGCCAGTCTATGATGAGGTGAATAAAAAAGATCGGATCAAACTGGGCGATTTTACTAACCTGGAAGAGCTCAATAAACAGATGCAGGGTCAGGGGCTAAAATTTGTTGAAGGAGAGCGGGAGATGGAAGTGCTGGTGGTGTCTAAGAGATAAATCTATTAAGATCCCAAAAACAGAAGCGGGGGATTATTTCCCCCGCTTTATTTACAGCATATTTATCCTAAAATAAATTGCTTCTTGTTATGCAGCATTCTTATGGAGTACTTCTCAATCTTACGTTTGAGGAAGGACTATTATTTTGAAGCGCTACAATCATTTCATTTTTTAATGAATCTGTTAAGTCTGGTTGTCCACTACCATTGTCGGTAGCATTGACAGCACAAATCTTGGTTGATCCACTACAGGAAGGTGTCGTAACACTATTGTAATGCGACGGATTTGTCGGATTACCTCCTGCATTTAATTGAAACCATGCCATAATGCAAAATTCTAATTAGTCAATTCTTGTTCATTAATCAGCTACACCCAAGATGTATCCGGTGTCACAGATTCTGCCGGAGCTGGTCGAAACGCCGCACTGTGCCAGTCCTTTTTGATTATTGCTATACCGTACCGACACACGGGAATGTGGTAAACCTGCGTCCATGCCGGTCGCGTACAGGGCCGGCACAGCAGCAGGTTGCTTGACGCAAAAGCTTTATCTTGGCCAAGCCAGCATACGTTCGCTGCACCAACTGTGAAGGCCATGGCCGATGCGGGGTTCTCAAATCCGCGGCGAATGGTTTCTCGTTTAAAGAATGCATCCTGACTCGTTCTGTACGCTGTATATGCTCTTGCTTGATCATACTTTTCTGTTTATAAATTCACCCAGTCCTAGGGGTGTATGGTTCATAATTCAAAGTTAGATACAGCCGGGGCGCAAAATTTGACACAGTCCGTTGGATGATTTGACAAAACCCGCGAATCTACTTGCTAACTGCTGTCTTTTGGAGGGCGCATTTGATATTGGAACTTTTTTGGAGACAGTCCGCTCTCACTTTTGAAAAACCGGCTGAAACTTGAAATTTGGCCAAAGCCACATAAGTCTGACACAAGGTGTACGCGTAAATCCTGACAAAGTAAGTGTTTTGCCTTTTTTAGCAATTCTCGATTACGGTGTTGCAACAGGGTTTCTCCATAGCGTTGCATATGGTATCTATTGAGCTGATCTTCTTGTATATGTAGACTGTCAGCGATATCTTTTATCCATGTCATTTCCTCGGTTTCAGCGATGCGCTTACTGATCAGTTCCCGCGCCTGTTCGACCAAAAGATCTTGGTGGTTGAGCAGCCCTGCGGCTTTCAACATCTTATTTTTGCTCAAAAGGAGCAGATCCTGAATCGTATGGAGGATAATGCTTTTAGGGATCAGGGGCTTTTTATTGAGCTCTTCCGTAAGTTCGGAGAATGTCCGTCGTGTTTGCTCCATAGCCGCAAAATCAAGACTGACACGGTACTGTGCGAGTTTGCCTTTGTGTGCAGCGATAAGGCTGGCTAGATACTCAAAGCCAGGCACACCACCGATGTGCAGCAGATCTAGCGGGAGGGTAAATCCTTGAATATGATACTTTCCAGGTTCGAATTTTAGCGCAATTATCGTCTCAGGGGCATAAAAAAATGCGCCATGTTGGGGACGAAAAATAAATTCGACATCGACCTGTGGCTGGTTGTAATGGATCGGAGCACGCCCTGCGAGATGGTAGAGCAGGTGTGTCTGCGGGCTGCGTATGTCAAAGCGAATTGTTGTTGCACTGCTCACCTCCAGTTGGTAGCAATAGCTCTCCAGATTTCCTGTCTCTAGATACTCCTCAAAGATGCTAATTTGTTGATTGCAGAGCAGTCTGGTTCGGCTATCGGGTAGCCGCTGATGAAAGGATTTTGTGAGCGTACTCTTGCTCACAAAATCCATTTCTGCTTCTATCAACCTGAATGATTCGGTCTGCATATAGCTGTTAATTTTGGGGAATATGCCACGTCTGTTTCGGGGAAACGTGGATCAGCTACGTGCTGCATTCCGATAAACAATGCGGATAGAAAAATAACCTGTCGGCAACAAGCTGTTCGCAACAGGTAAATCACTGGATGAATTGTATCGTGAAAGGATGATATCCTTGGGTGTATCCTCGTCCTCATCAACTGAGCTGCTTTCTTTTTGAAAATCAACCGCTAGATTGTTGTTCCAACTATCAGCAATCCCGATGCTAAGTTCGGTTTTGAGTGCGAGCGACATGGTGTTCAGATATTGAATCTGGCTGAGACGGAGATCAAAATAGGCCAGCATAAAGCCTTCAAAGTCACTCATGACAAAGTTGATCATAGCAAGACGGTCGGCATAATTGGCAGTCAATACAACTTGTTGCAGGTCGTTAACACCTGCTTGGTCAAATGTTCTTTTCATATTTTTGCTGTTATGTAAAACCACAAATAAATCGGCTAGAACCACGGAAAACAAGTGTTTCGATCAGATATGACAGGATTCCGTATATTTTGACGGAATGTTTCATAGAGCAATAAGTGTTATTTTGAAGAAATTTTGTAAATTTGAGATAAGTTCTTTTTGTAAAGCCTATTACCTAACCCATTTGTAAGCATGATGCGATCGGATAAATTAAATCAACGAAAAAGTTTGTTTTCGTCTTTATTAAAAATTGTATCAGGTCGATGGGATCGAATATTTTTTTATTCCCTATATATTTTTTTTTGCTTCATCTTTTCTTTGATCATAAATTTAGGTTCCGCGGGTAGCAAGATGGCTGACCGTATCCATAGCAAGCGCTTTATGGCGGTATGGATCGGAACGGTTTTGCTGCTGTTGGTCTACGCGATGCTGATCAGCTATATGCATACGGCTTTGGTACTCCGGAAGCGGTTCAGTAGAAATACCAAACTAAATTTTATAATTTATATAGTCTTCTCGTCCTGTGTTATCCTGGCTCTTCACGGAGTTGTGCTGGAGGTATTGCTGCCTGACAGACCAGGATTAATATTGCTTTCGCGATGGTATCTGACAACAGATTTTTGGTTTTTCTTTCCTATCGTCGCCGCATATATACTGTTTGTACATCGGTTTCCAAAATGGGTATTGCTGGACTGGCTACCCTTTGGACAGATGACGATTCATCTACGGGCACCGAAATTCCAGACGGATCAACATCAGGCGCTACTTTTATTGGAAGGGGGATCCGGAACTTGTGAAAATCAAGATGCCCGTGAACATGTGACCGAACAGCTGGTTAAAAGCCCAAGGCAGCTCTCCTGGGATAATGGCCAGACGACAACGCTGGATCTCTCGTCTTTGACAAAAGCAGAATCCCAGGCAACACTGTTCAGTCTATGGCAGCGCGATCGGGACCGGCTAGCATTGATGGTATATCTCTTGCGGAAATGGGAGGATGAAAAACCGACAGACGGTACAACAATAAAATGTCTGAACGCGGTGATTATCTATAAAGAACAACGTACGGCTGATGTCTATTTGCATGACGGTAAGTTTTGTCGGATAGATGTGACGACAAAAGTGCTACGTGAAAATCCCTGGTTAGTGAAAATAAGGGCCAAGGTATACGTCAATATGTTATACTTTCGTGTGCCAGTAGATCAGCCTACAAAGCTGGAATTGAATGCTGAAATTAAAGAAAAACTGCAACGATGGTTGCCAGAAGATAAACTTAGGATGCTAGTCACACCCTCGCGTGATCTCAGCAAAAACTTAAAAGATTTTTGGGGAATAGTAAAGACGCTGGATGAAAGGACACTGGAAGAAGAATTTGATCTGGCATAAAATGGATGTATTGTTTAACGCTGTGGTAGTGGGGCTCCCGGTTCAATCCCAATTGGACGATAGGCTCGTTTCGGCAACCAGCATTTCTAATAGCATGGTTATGTTAAATTTAATGAATCGCATATGTGACCTTTTGGAGGTCATAACCTCCTTACTGCAAGCGATATTGAAGCATATAGCGGAAGAGATGAATAAGCTTCCTGTTGAAACAAAAGATACAGCCACCAACCTGGATCATATGCTTGATATCGCCGATGTGCTCGACAAATTGGGTATTTCAGAATCGAAGTATTACCGGCTGGTCCGTGAAGGAAAGCTCAAGCCGAGGAAGCTGGGCAAGCGGCACTATTATTACCTGTCGGATTTACACCAGCAACTGGACGAGAGTAGGCGGAGGGGGCGGATTTAGCTAATTGTCAATGAGGGGCCTTTCGGCTCCTTTTTAATTTTCAGCAAGCTAGCGAACTCAGTTCCTTGAGGTAGGTATGCTTCGGCAGTGGTTCGGAAACGCTGTGGCTGTCGTTCGGCTCTGCTCCGACACAGCTAGGGGACATGTTCGACGCTCCTTCGGGTGAGCTTCGGCAACTCTTCGACTGGGCTTCGACTCCCAGCCGAGCAGCACCCGAACAATTCCCGAACAGCAGCCGAGGCTGTGTCGAAGCTGTCTGCAATCTGTACCGAATACATCCCGAAGGAAATCCCATAACGACCCAAAGGACAGCCGAGCATCTGCCTATTCTTTAAAGTTGACAGGCAATGACAGCACTGCCTGTCGTATAATATCATTCCCTGTACTTGTTCGCCTACTGAAAAAAGTCCTACTAATTTAGCTCTTGCTAGCAAAACAAAGGCTGCTCATGACAGTCGTAATTATTTATCAATCAAACATGTATAGACATGGCAAGATTCTTAAAAGGTATACACGGGGCCTACTCTGGGAAAGTGGGAAGTGTAATAGGAAGTAGTTGGCGAGGTGTGGATTATGTCCGCTCGCTCTCCAAGATTACAAACAAAAAAGCGAGTGAAGGACAAGTGGCACAGCGGACAAAATTCGCAACGGCGGTAGCTTTTCTTTCGCCGATCAAGGATTTACTCAACCTGGGCTATTCGGACAAATTGCAGGGTAAAGCAACAGGATACAACAAGGCGTTGCAATACCTCATGAACTATGGGGGCATCAAAGGCACTTACCCGGCATGGGAAATAGATTATGCGAAGGTTCTTATTTCCAAGGGCTCGTTGGCCAATCTGATGGGCGTGGTATGGTCGGAAGCTTTTCCGCAGGAGATCATGTTGACATGGGAGCCGGAGCTCAACAAGTTTAACGCTTTCGCTGATGATTCGGTTATTCTGTTGATGTACAACAGCAACAAGAATTTCTTTAGTATCCTAGAGTCGGCGACTCGGGAGGAAGCAAGCCTGGGTTTCAAGCTGCCTGCTAGCTACTCGGGTGACACACTGGAAGGCTGGGTATTTGCCGGTCATCAGGATGGTGTCAAAACCTCACCGAGTTTCTATCTGGGCAAACTATCCATTAGCTAATATGGCTGTTCAACACACCCTGCTGCTCCTACGAAAGTATGGAGCACAGGGAACCAATGGAAGTATCAGTTATCGGGGTGAGCATATCTGCAATACCATTGAATTGCCAGATCGTAACAACCTCCCTCGTATCAGCTGTATTCCAGTAGGTCGGTACAAGCTGGAGAAACGGCGTTACCCCAAACATGGGGAACAAATTGGCATCCCGATAGTGCTCGGCCGTGAAGCAATTCTAATTCACGCGGCCAATAATGCGTTGAAAGAATTGCAGGGCTGCATTGCCCCGGTGACGAATTTAACGGGTGAAGGCACAGGGGATTACAGTGGTAAGGCTTTAGCAAAACTTAAAGCGCTGGTGTATAGCCTGTGGGATATGGGGGATGAAGTGTATTTGAATATTCGGTAGCAATTTGGAGGACATGAATTTGCGCTGCATTCCTTTGTGCCATCTTCTTAGCAATATGACTGCATAAATCAAACTCGCTTTGCTCGGACAGTGACTTATGCTATCGTCATATTGCGTCAGCGATAGGCAGTCGCAATGCCTGGCTTTCAATTCTTTGTCCTCCTATATTGCTCGAATAAATAAGGAGTGATGGGGGGAGGAATAGATCATTGCATTCTTTAGTGTCATCCCGTCAAAGCTTGACAGTCAGAAAGCTATATTTTCTATTCTTGGCCCTTCCTAATTATCGAAGCAAAAGGTATGGGATGGAAGCGGAATGCTAGCTTTCAATTCTTTGTCCTCCTAAATGATCGAATACTAGGGTTTGACGGAGTAAAAGAATAATTATGAAAAAAAACTTAAACAAAATAGGACAGGTGCTGCAAGTGGTTCTTGCGGCGCCTGTTAAATGGCCCGGAAAGGTGGGCAATATATTGAAATATATCGCCGTAGGCCTGGGGATATTGGAAACAGTGATGGAAGAGGAAAAGCCACCACCTGAACTTCCACCTGAAAAGGAGGAACTCTTCGCTCTGCCCACTCACGAAGAGCGGGACGCTGCCGCGATTGACCGGGTAGATAACCTGACTGACCGCGAGGCAATGCAGCAGCATACGGAAAGGAGCGAAGCTGATGAAATGGAATGATATTCGTATCTCAGCCCTAGGCGGTACGCTCTGCTCCATCTGGGCCAGCATCTCGCTAGGCGATGTGCTGCAGACTGCTTTGACAGCGGCGCTGGGCACCTTGATCAGTTTCGCCACGAGTAGATTATTGGCGAAGTTGGGCAAACGAAAGCGATGAACGGCGGTAATTTAGGCGTATCTACGGGTGCGCCTAACTTCTGTAGGGCTTCGACATATTGTACTGTTATCAATTTTGGAATTCGTTCGGGATCAGATGGAAACAAATTTTTTCGCATTATTATCGAGGGGGCACAGGCCGTATTGTCAATAAATTGAGGATAAGCGTAAAAATAATTTTTTCATTTTTTTTGACACTAATTTGAGACATGTGTCATATATTTGTGTCAAATGAATAAACACAAATTAATAAATAGTGCTGTAGAAGTTTTAAATGAGGATTTTCATGCGCCATTAGAAAGGGTAGCCGAAGTTGCTCAAATAAGCAAGCGAACTTTGTACCGATATTTTAAAGACCGAGAGGCTCTTATAACAGCCTGCTATGCCGACATGCTAGAAAATTGGTATCAGGCTATGGTAACAGCCTTCAACAGCGATAATGATCCGATCAAACAATTGGAGGCGATGTTACATGCTGCTATTGACTGCGGCGTAAAGTATATTTTCTTACACACTTTGGAGGAGAAGCATGTTGATGTTGCAGACATGGATAAAGATAAAATATTGGCTTATGAACGAACAAAAGAAAAATGGTTCGCCATGGTTCCTGAATTGCAGGAGAAACATATTATAGACAATCGTTTATCAGCTCCCTGGATCAGACATCTCTTTGAGAGCATGGCAAGGACAAGTGTAAAGGCATTAAATTCTGGTGATGTTGCTCCAAATGATCTCAAAAAATTTGCGTGGTTGTCTTTCAGCCGCAGTATAGGTATTCGATAATCTACTAAATATAATAACATGATAAAGTCTTTTTTGCTGATAGGGCAATCAAATATGGCGGGCCGTGGTAATCAAAATTCCGTACCTCCAATAATTAATGAATCAATAAAAATGCTTCGTAATGGTCGTTGGCAGATAATGTCCGAACCAATACACAACGACAGGCCTATGGCCGGTGTTGGGCTTGCATCGTCTTTCGCTGCCTCGTGGCATGCAGACAACATTGGCGAGGAAATCGGCCTTATCCCTTGTGCCGATGGCGGTACCAGCCTGAACGACTGGCAGGTCGGCGGCGAACTTTTTGACCATGCTATTTTTCAGGCAAAACTTGCTCAGCGCAGCAGTAAGTTATCGGGAATTCTATGGCACCAGGGAGAAAACGATTCATCTGCAGAACTGGCCGCAAAATATGTCGATAAATTTGATGTTATTGTCAATGAGCTACGTAATCAGTTAGAGGTTCCTGATGTTCCCCTTATTATTGGTGGAATAGGCGATTTTTTGCCCCATGGGCAGTTCGGGGCACATTTCCATGATTATTATTTAGTTAATAACGCCTTATAGGAATATGCAGCATCACACAGTAATTGTCATTTCGTTACCGCAAAAGGTTTGACTGCCAACGAAGACCAAATCCATTTCGACGCGAAGTCAGTTAGAAAATTCGGGCTTAGATACTATCGCGCATTTTTAAATGCAGCAGATGTGACTGAAGCTTTAATGGATGAAGACGAATTGCTGGAAAAGATTTATAGACGTGAATCGTCGGCCAATGAGCAGAAATTTGTTTTAGAGGTACAATTTGCATCTGGAAAAATCGCATTTAAAGAATTCCATGAACAACTGAAACTGATCGGTAAATAAGGTAATAATTTATCTCAGCCCTAGGTGGTACGTTATGTCCCATCTGGGCTAGCATTTCGCTAGGCGATGTAGCGCAGACGGTATTGACAGGCGCGCTGGGTACCCTTGTCAGTTTTCTGACAAGCCGTATGATTGGTAGATGGAACAATAAGGGGCGAAAATGATACTTGATGGTATTAACTGAGTAAAGCGCACTCCTGCAGTGCGCTTTATTGATATCAATCAGCAACTTTAATAGCTGAATCACGGTATTGCTTTAAACTCATTCCTTGGTGTCGTTTGAAAAACTTATTGATATGACTTTCGTCTGCAAAACCAAATTCATCCGCTATTTCGTGCACTCTTTTATCGCTAAAACGTAAGCGATGTTCAATAAGCCTGATGCGATATGAGGAGATATATTGCTGAAGGGATTCATTGCATTGTTTACGAAAATAGCTACCCAAATAAGTTGGAGAAAGATCGAATCTTTCCGCTATGACAGCGATTGTCAAACGTGCTGGATAACGAATATGTTCTTGAATATAATCCAATATCTGCAAGATACGATTGTCTGCATGTGGACTTATATTTTTGGGTTTAATAATGGCAATATTTCTCGCAGCAATGACAATCAAAGCATTGACTAAATGCCGCACCAGATCTTCCGTATATACAGATTCCTGGATCAGCGTTTGTTGGATGTGTTGAATCAATGAGCTAACCATTTTCTTATCATCCTGGTTGATCAACACAGATCCAGCTAAATCCGACGCATTGTGCAACAGACATTCGATATGATCAATACTTTTCCATTGATATTCTCGCACATAGTATTCTCCGAAACGGATAACCATAAATTCACAAATACTGCCAAGATCAAAAGAATGGTAATCCTTTGGCGTGATAAGAAAAAGATCACCGGGTTCAAACGGAAGTTCATTACCATTGATGCCATGTACACCATTCCCAGATAGTACATATACAAATTCAAAAAAATTAAACTGTCGATCCCGAAGTGGGCAACAATTTACTTTTTCATAATAGACCTCCAGCGATTTAGAAATATTCTCTCTTGCCATAAATGCAAATATACCCAAATGTACTCGATATATACCTGTTAAAAGGTGTTATATAGGGCTAATTTTGTATAATTCAACGTAAGAATAAATGAAAGCGATAGTTTTAAAAGAGTTTGGAGATACAGAAAATCTCCTTTACAAAGAGATTGAAATGCCTTTAATTAAGGCTAATGAGGTTTTGGTCAGAGTGAAAGCCATAAGTATTAATCCAGTAGATTATAAAGTAAGAAATCGACAAGCTCCTTTGGCAGAAGATCTAGTACATTTTGATCCTTTAATTTTAGGTTGGGATATTTCGGGAGAAGTTGTGGCGGTAGGAGCAGATGTTACTGAATTTAAAGTTGGGGAAGAAGTATTTGGTATGGTCAATTTTGTAGGTCATGGAAAAGGTTACGCCGAATACGTGGCAGCTCCAATTGCTCATTTAGCGCTAAAACCCAAAAACATCACACATATTGAAGCAGCGGCTAGTACGATGGCTGCCTTAACAGCATGGCAAGCTTTTGATAGTTATGGAAAATTGAGATCAGGAGATCGCGTATTAATTCACGCCGCTTCAGGTGGTGTTGGTCACTTTGCTGTACAGATTGCCAAATATTTGGGAGCCTATGTGATCGCCACTGCATCTGCCCCAAACAGGGATTTTGTTTTGGGATTAGGAGCTGATGAATGTTTTGATTACAGAATGAAGCCATTTGAAGAAGTGTTACACGATCTTGATTTTGTAGTTGAGTCGATTGGCGGAGCTAACTTTCAAAAATCCGTACAAGTATTAAAGCCATTCGGAACCATTGTAGCCTTAAATTCAGGATACACAAAAGAGGATGAACAGAAAGCAAAGGAAAAGCAACTTCATGCCTGCTATTTTATGGCGGTATATTCCAGTAAAAAAGATATGGCTATTATAGCTTCTTTTTTGGAGCGAGGTATATTAAAACCACACGTTTCGCATGTGTTCGATTTTGATGAAATGGCGCAGGCACATTTGCAAATAGAAACGGGACGAACTGTTGGGAAAGTGGTTGTCACTTTATAAAAAACATAGATAAAGAATTCGCACAAGCTATCTTGGATAGTTCGTACAGTGCAATCACTTTTACGAACAGCAGATAGCCTTGTTTAAGTACATCATAAATATATTGAAATGATAAAAATACTCGTTATAAACGGACATCCCGATAAAGAAAGCTTCAACACAGTCATTGCAGATCGGTATATTAAAACGGCGCTAGATCTAGGGGCCGAAGTCCGATATATTCATATTGGAACATTAGATTTTAATCCCAATTTGCAATTTGGTTATCGGCAAAGAATGGAACTTGAACCTGATCTGTTGAAGGCTTTAGAAGATATTCACTGGAGCGATCATCAGGTGTGGATTCATCCCATCTGGTGGTTGGGTATGCCTTCGATTATGAAAGGATTTATTGATAGAGCTTTTCTTCCGGGAATTACTTTTAGAAGTCATAAAAATCAACCAACTGAAGGTTTGCTAAAAGGAAAAACAGGACATATCATCACTACGGCTGGCGATATGTCGTTGGAAGTGTACCAAGATGTTTATAAATCCAGCGGACTCGTTCAGTTACAAAAAGGCATTTTGGAATATTGTGGAGTAACGATCATTCAACATGATTTTATAGGTCCTGTGCACGAATTCAATGCGACGGATTATCAAGAAGTATTGGACAATGTGGAAGCAATTGCTCAAGCAGATATAAATCTCATTGCTAATTAGGATAACAAATTTCATACGAAGGAGAATAGTGAAGCATCCCTCAGGTAAGTGAAGCGTATAAACTCCTGGTGGTGAATAGATGTATCCGCGTCGAGTAGCGTGCCGTAAATCTGTGCTATTCTTTAGCTCAAATGAGTTAGTCTCCCCGTACCAATAGCGGTAATTTTGTATAAACAAAAGAATAAAAAATGAGCAAAATAGTTTTTATAACAGGAGCTTCCAAAGGATTTGGAAAATTATGGGCTGAGGCCTTACTGCAACGCGGCGATAAAGTAGCCGCCTCGGCAAGAAATATTGCTGCATTAGCAGAGCTGAAAGCGGCTTATGGCGACAATATACTCGAAGTGGAATTGGATGTGAACAACCGCGAAGCTGTTTTTTCCGCTGTGAACAAGATCAAAGATCATTTTGGACGGATCGATGTGCTGATCAACAACGCGGGATTTGGCTTATTTGGTACCACCGAAGAAACCTCCGAGCAGCAGGCCCGTGATCAGATGGAAACGAATTTCTTCGGATCCCTGTGGGTGGCGCAAGCGGTATTGCCGATTATGCGGGCACAAAAGAGCGGCCATATTATTCAGGTTTCCAGTTTCCTTGGCTTAACTACGATTCCTTTATTGGGTTTATACAATGCCTCAAAATTTGCCGTAGAAGGGCTTATCGAAACCATCGGTTCGGAAACCGCGCACTTAGGCATCAAAACGACCTTGATTGAACCAAACGGTTTTGCGACAGACTGGGCAGGAGCATCTGCGGTGCAGACTTCTTCGGATATTACCGATTATGATGCCGTGCGTGCAGCTTTTGCAGCGACGGGTGATAACCCCGATACCTGGGGCAAAGCTGAAGCTACGGTAGAGCCTGTGCTAAACATCATCGACAGTGAAAATCCGCCCAAGCGTTTGTTGTTCGGTAAAATTGCCTATCAGGTAATCAATGATGTGTATACGCAAAGGCTTGAAGATATCCAGCACTGGAAAGAGGTCAGCATTGCAGCGCACGGACATTAAAAAACCGCTATTTCCGGTAGAATATTGTTTAACTTTGATAAAATGAAAACCGATGCAACATTATAGAACCCTGACAGAACTTCATCTGGGCAATCGTTGGGCAGCGCCGCAGCATCCGCTCTTCAGCTTGGTCGGCTGTCTTTCCGATTGTAAGTTGGGGGATAGGGAATTTACCGCCGACTGTTATGTGATTGCGTTCAAGAAAATCAAATCCGGCAATCTAATGTACGGGCGTACGCGCTACGATCACGATAACGGATGTCTTTTCTTTGCAAAACCCCGGCAGATCATCGAGATGAAAAACCTGGAATTTGAAGAAGAGGGCTATATGTTGATGATCCACGAAGACTACCTGCATGGCTATGAACTTTTCAAGGAAATCGAAAAATACAGTTTTTTCGATTATGAGGTGAACGAGGCGCTGCATCTTTCCCCGAAAGAAGAACAGCTAATTTTGGAGCTCTATGCAAAAATCCAGGACGAATACGAGAATAATCCCGATGAATACAGCCGTGAAATTATGCTGAGCCATGTTTCTTCGATCCTGAAATATGCGCAGCGCTATTACAAAAGACAGTTTATCGATCGGGCGCAGGTGAGCGGCAAAACAGCATCCAGGTTTAATGATCAGCTTCGCAATTATGTCAATCAGGGCCTGCTAGCCAAAAGCGGCTTACCCAATGTGGCCTTCTTGGCCGATCAGCTCTTTGTGTCGCCACGCTACCTCAGTGACCTGCTCAAGCAGGAAACGGGCAAGACGGCCATGGAGCTGGTCCATATTTTTATGATTTCAGAAGCCAAGAATTTACTGCGTCTAGGGGAGAAGGGTGTCGCTGAAATTGCGTATGAACTCGGTTTTGAAAACCCATCCTATTTTACCCGACTTTTTAAAAAACAGACGGGGATGAAACCCTTGGAATTTAGAAAATCCCAGTTGAACTGATAGAAGCTAAGCTGTTATAAGTCACAGGAAAATGAACCATTTTCCTGTGACTCTCTGTTTGTGTTCAATCACTTACATCGACCGTTTAATTTTCGGGCGAGAGATGCTGTACTGCTATTCGTCGAGCGCAGGTATTTGTCGCGCAGTCGACATGCGACAGCGTTTCAGCGCCAACAGCTCGTGGAGAGGATCGATTAATGGGATAGGATCGATCACTTCATTTTTCTTTTCGAGCAAAACTGATAGGCCACCAACCCAATCGCAAGACCGGCCACAATAGATTTGCTGATAAAGGCCTTTTTATTAAATTTCCATTCAGCGCCTAGGCCGAGTTCTTTGGCGATATTAGGGAGATGGCCTTTTGCGATATCCTGTGCCACGCCTTCCAGCATATTGACGCGGTCTGCCAGGACTAGTGGAAGCCAGCGTCCGTAGCTTGATTCGCTGTATTTGAAAGCGATGCGCCGAATTGCGCCACTCAGGCCGCTTGGTGGACTGCTGGTACCATAGACTGCTGTCAGATTGGGTCTTTCCACAGATTTGAGTATTTCAACCGTCTCTTCCTGTAGTGGAGGCCGTTGCCAGGCATATCCTTGGTGTTCTTCGTTATTTCGTTTTTTAATGGGGAAGGTCGGATCATTCCTGGGGTCAAAATCGATCCCCCAGCCCTTGATGTAGCTATAATGTCCTTTTCTATCGTTGATAAATTCTTCGGGTGTTGTTTGATCTGTTATCATAATAAAATATCTTAAGTTGAAGCCAATGGTGGGATTAACACGGTCTTGATGCAGTTGTCCAATTTGGAAGAGAAAAGGTGATAGGCATCGCCCACTTCCTCCAGTGGAACCCGATGTGTAATCAGTTCCTTTGGATTGATAATGCCGTCTTGTACATGTTGGATCAGTTTTGGCAAAAGCCGCTTCACCGAGGCCTGATTGGCCCTTATCGTAATCCCTTTATTGAGCACATTGCCTATCGGGACCAGACTGTTATTCGGACCATAAACACCGACGATCGACACGATGCCGCCCTTTTTTACACTGTTAATTGCCCAATGAAGTGCTGTAGTAGATCCGCCTTGAAGCATCATGTATCTTCCTAAAAGCGTATTCATCGCATTTCCGGCAGCTTCACAACCTACGGCATCAATACACACATCGGCCCCCAGCGAATCGGTAATTGTCTTGATAAAAACAACAGGATCGCCTATAGACCGGAAATTGACGGCCTCACACTGCGCATAGCGTTCGGCAAATTCAAGCCGATAGTCCACCTGGTCAATAATAATGACGCGTGCTGCACCAAACAGCCAGGAGCACTTGGCAGCCATAATACCGATAGGGCCAGCGCCAAATACAACCACGGTATCGCCGGGCTGTATGCCAGCCATTTCGGCCGCCTGATAGCCTGTAGGCACTACATCGGTCAACAAGACCGCGTCGTCGGGGTCCATCCAGTCGGGGATCACCACAGGGCCTACATCGGCATAGGGCACCCGCACATATTCGGCCTGCCCGCCGGCATAGCCCCCTGCGGTATGCGAATAGCCAAAGATGCCACCCACGGCGGTGGCTTCGGGGTTCGACTCATGGCAGTTGCCGTATAATTCCTGCCGGCAAAAAGCACATTTGCCGCAGGCAATGTTAAAAGGGACCATCACCCGGTCACCCACTTTCAGATTTTCTATTGCCGCTCCGACCTCAACTACCTCACCGATAAATTCGTGACCGAAAGTAGAGCCTACCCGGGTGTCGGGTACCAGTCCATGGTAGAGATGCAGGTCTGATCCGCAGATACAGGAACGCAGTACCCGGACAATCGCATCCTGCGGATGGAGGATTTCTGGCAATGGGGCATTTTTATCTGCGCGCACGCGATAGGGGCCCCTGTAATTCATTGCAAGCATAATTTCGAATTTTTAATCTATCAAAAAAGCCAGCGCCCGTTCGAAGACACTTACTTAGGGAAGGGATGTGCTGCGCCATTCGTTTGGCTACTTTGCGGATAGCGGATTTATACGTTACAGTGCGTATTTAAGACACTCCAGCCATCAAATTGAATTTATAGGGTATTTCAACGATTCAAAATGTCCGCTTCTTCTCGTCTTTCTTAGGGTTAGTAGGGCCGTTACGGAGATGTTGGCGCAGACATGACCCCGTCACCGAGACTTTATCCTGGAGCAAATCGGCAACTGTTCCTGTAAACACCACGGTGCCACCATATTTGCCTGCTCCAGGGCCAATATCGATAATCCAGTCGGCCTGCGCGATGACATCGAGGTTATGCTCGATAACGATCAACGTATTGTCGTTGTCCACCAGGTTATTGATAAAGTTTAATAGCTTTTCGGTATCGTTTGGATGTAAGCCTGTGCTGGGTTCATCAAGCACGATAATCTTGTTGGAGTTTTTCAGTTCCTTGGTCAGTTTCAGACGTTGTCTTTCCCCACCCGAAAAGCTGTCCGACCGTTGCCCTAAGGTCAGATAGTCCAGGCCGAGTTGGAGCAACATGTCAAAGGACTGGCGGTAGATTTTGTCCGGGAAAAAATCATAGGCTTCTGCGACGGTCATATCCATTACCTCAACAATATTTTTGCTGTGGTAATGATATTTTAAAACCTCGGGCTTAAAACCGGAGCCAGCGCATACTTCGCAGGTCTGTTCAATATCATCCATAAAGGCCAGATCAATTTTTTCGATACCGATACCTTTACAGTTTTCACAGGCCCCCAGGCTATTTCGGCTAAACAATTTTTCGGATACCTGATTTGCTTTTGAAAACAGTGCACGTATCGCATCCGATAAACCCAAATAGGTCAATAGGTTGGAGCGCGCACCTGTGGAAAATAACGACTGGTCAATAATGGTGGCCTCTGGATAAAATTTGGGCAGCACTTTGTTGATAAGCGTACTCTTACCGGAGCCCGCCACGCCGGTAACCACCGTCATCACCTTCTGGGGAATCTTGACCTGGATGTCTTTCAGATTATGCAGATTGGCGTGCCTGATTTCCAGATATCCCGCTGCAGATCTTGGCTCGTTGTTAATTTGGGGGGCTTTGGCAAAGTACCGGCCTGTTTTTCCGCTGGATGTTTTTAGTCCTGCAACCGTACCGTTATACACAATCTCGCCACCGTTTTTTCCCGACGCTGGTCCCATATCGATGACCCGATCGGCTATGCGGATCAAATCGGGGTCGTGCTCCACAAGCAATACGGTATTGCCTTTATCGCGGATCTGTTTAATAATTGCGGCGATGTTCTGTAAATCCATTGGATGAAGGCCGATGCTCGGCTCGTCGAAAATATAGAGTAAATCCGTGAGGCTGCTCCCCAGGTTCCGGACCATTTTGATGCGCTGGCTTTCTCCGCCCGACAAGGTGTCTGTACGTCTATCCAAGGTCAGATACTGCAAACCGATGTTGACGATATGTTGAAGTTTATGTTTCAATTCGGTAAGGATGACATCAAAAGTGCTGGAATGTAAAGAAGCAACAAATTCCAGCAGCTCATCGATCGAGAGCGCGGTACAGTCGGCAATGCTTTTTCCTGCTATTTTGCAGGACAGAATCGTATCATTCAACCGTCTTCCCTTACATACAGGGCAAGTTTTGGTAATGATCGTATGGCTTAACGCTTCTTTTCGGCTCAGGATTTCCTTCGATTGCTTCTTGAGGAATGCTTTCTCAATGCGGGGGATAATGCCCTCATACTGTACCGTTTTACCCCATTCCCGGGCAGGATGTTTGGGTTTGTGTTCGGCGGCATGCAAAAGGAGCTCCCATTCCTGCGGCGTATAATCATTCAGTTTTTTGTCGTTGTCAAAATAGCCTGACTGGGTGTAGCGTGTCAGGCGCCAGCCACCCGGTTGAAAGGTCGGAAAGCGGATGGCCCCCTCGTTCAGCGATTTTTGCTTGTCGATAAGGCGATCGACATCTACGGTCTGCACCATGCCCAGCCCTTCACAGGCCTTGCACATCCCTAAGGGATTATTGAATGAAAAGGCATTTGAATAGCCTACAAAGGGTGTCCCCATACGCGAGAAAAGCAGGCGGAGGGAAGCATAGATATCGGTGGCCGTTCCTACGGTCGAGCGTGCATTGCCGCCCAATCTTTTTTGATTGATGATAATGGGGACATTCAGGTTGTCGATTTTGTCGACATCAGGAACGCCGATATGCTGCAGCCGGTTTCGGATAAAACTGCCCTGTGTTTCGCTAAACTGCCTTTGGGCTTCAGCACCTATTGTTTCAAAGACCAAAGACGACTTGCCCGAACCGGAGACTCCTGTAAAAACAGTAATCTTTTTCTTTTCGATCTGTACAGAAATATTCTTGAGATTATTTTGCCGGGCGTGTATGATGTTTATGTGTTCCATAATCATTAACTTTGGTAATTATTAACTAAGTTAACTATTTTACGGGTGATGAACAAAACCGAACGCAAATTTTATGAAGTATTTACCGATTTACAATGCTTCATCTTGGCCAATATGAATAGGGGCGACATCAATGGTGTAACAGCGACCCACTATAATATGATTGAATATATTTACCGTCACGATCATTGTATCGTAAAACAGATCGCGCAGGCCTTTCATATAAGTCCGCCCGCAGTTTCCAAACAGCTCAAATTTTTGATCGCTAATAATCTCATTGAGCAGCAGCAGTCCTCGGCCGACCGCCGTATTTTCAATTTGAGCGTAACGGATCAGGGCAAGTTCATCATCGACAATTCGGAGAATTTCAGGGAAACCGTGGCCAAAGAAGCGGCTAAAAGCCTGTCGGAAGAGGAATTAATTAAGCTGAGCGAATTGCTCGATAAGGTGTTGACAGGAGTGAAAAAATAGTCTTTAAACGGAAAAGGCAGCCACTTCTGGCTGCCTTTGCTCGTACGTATATTATTCGTAATCCTGTTTTGTTAGGCATCATCCCAAGAGGGGAGCTAAAGAACACAGTCTTTCGATTGCGTATGGCATTATGGACTGATCAAACGCTATTAATGGCTTAACTGTAATTTTCCAATAAAGGGGCGGTTATCAACCGTTAGAATAGCTTCTTTAAGGGAATAGCATAGCTGGTAGCTTTCGCTCAGTGCCTTTTTGCTAGCTTCTATTTTGTCTTTTTCAACCTTGTCGACAATCCAGGTTGGGTTTAACGGATCGGAATTAAATTTGGTGATTAATACGGTAAATCCTTCTTTCTGAGCACTGATTAAAGTGTCTTTTGTGATGTCTACTATTTTCATAGTGAGATAATATACAAAAAAAATATGAAACAGGATGTGCCAAGTTGAGTCGATGACCTAGCCGGCGTCCGGACAATTTTAACGCAAATGTACCTTCTTTTATGGATCCGACGCTAAAATTTGGCGATTCAGGCATCGGAATACCCATCGTAAAGCAGCTTGCAAAAAAAAATATATGTAACTAAACTTTTTATCTTAATTCTATTCTCCATTGAGGTGGTCGCGCACAAAATTTAGCCAATTCTTAGGATCAATGGTTTTATCAATAAAGACGTCCGGTTGTAATCCGATATCGTCTACAGGGAAGTCCGGAATACGGTAACTTTTAGATAATCCATAATACAGTTCAATATCGCCACAGGGTGATGTAACGATATTTACATTAGAAATATCAAGCATCCCTTTTGTTGTTCGACCGTACAATTTTACCTTTTTACTTTGCATGGCAGTCAATAGAAATTGCTCTGTCGTGCTCCCGTTATTTTCATTGATAACGATTCCGATGTTTTTGGGGTAGGGCTGAATGGTATCCAGCTTGGTTATGTTTACTTTTTTATTGAATAAATCAACATACTCACCTTTATTGGCCTGCAATTTTTCGTAGTAGTTTTTGAACGTCTTTTTAGACTCCTCGTCAAAATCGGGGTTTTGACTCAGCTCCAACATGCGTTGATTATTTAAATCAGTCGAATAAAATAATGCACCTACGGTTCTAATCGGTTGCGTGTATAAGAAGGGGATAAGACTACTATAACTCGCATCACTTCCACCTGGATTATTTCTGACGTCAATAATAAAGTTTTCGGTCGATAAGATGGTTGCTCGGTTGGCCAATATAAGGCTGTCAATCGCCTTCTTTTCGGATATTTCAAAATCAGGAATACGGAGGTAAACCGTGTTTTCATTTAATTTTTCGAAAAATGGCTTTGTAGCGTTTAATGGATTTAGGTCCTTTTCAATAGAAGGCTTATTTTGTTCGGTAACCTTTTCGGCTTTCTTTGTTTTTCCAATATAATTTACACCGATATGTCCATTACGAAAGAAACGGATCCATTGATTGAGCAATGTAGCACATTCCTGATTATTGGGCAATTGTTTTACTTTTTTGAGATATAGCGCATTGTGCAATTCATAAGCATCCCGGCCTTTCTTGCTGATGATGTATTGAAAACCGGCATCATTCTCTTCAAACGTTTTTTTTACCCACAAAAAATTGGATTCACAATTGCAGTTTTGGGCGAAATTTAAGATAGGTAAACTTAGCAATAGCCATAAAAATAGGACGCGTGTGTTCATGTGTATAATCAGAAATGTTAATAATTGTCGATCGTACAAATATAGACTAAAAATAGAAAATACACGCGTACACAGCGAAGAAAAGATGCATTAGTACGGATAAATCCTATTACTGATTTTGATTCGTCTTTATTAAAACTATAGTGGAACCTCGGCTGTCTATAGTGTACAGTTTATAAGATGCAAAGTCTGCTATATAATGGTTTACGCGGTTATTGTATAACCACTAGGGCCGATCTTATGAAACTATAAACGTATTAAAGATTCGAAAAAAATGAAAAAGAAAATAGTCATTTGCGATGATGAACTTCTTATTTTAGATGTATTAGCAATTGCCTTAGAAAGTGACAGCATAGAAGTGATCAGCACATCAAAAAGTACGGAACTTATCGCACTCATTGAAATTGCGCAACCTGACCTGTTGATTATCGACCTAATGATGCCCTGGTTGACCGGTGATGAACTTGTGCGCGAGCTAAAAACAGGGCAAAAATATAGCCACATGCCCATTATCATGATGTCTGCTAGTGCTAGAGCGCCAAGAGTAGCCGACGAATGCGGAGCAGATGCTTTTCTGGCAAAGCCATTTGAACTTGATGATCTCTATGATTTAGTAGAGAAAGTGATGTAAGGGGACCAAACTTAAAAATGTATCGGTTTCTCATGAAAAAAGCAGGCAGAACATATTGCGGCCAACTTAAAGTCGCAGTTTCGGGCTGGTAGTCACTTTGTTAATTTAGCTTAATGTTTGTTAAATCGAACCTTACTGTAAGCAACCACAGCTAAATAATTCGTTATTTAGGTATAAAAGAAAACAGGAAAAATGCGCTCGGAAATTTTCGGGATCTGCTGTTTGCCGTTTCCAAAGCTCCGGCGATGCTCAATTTCCTCAACAACCAGCAGAATAAAAAAGATCACCCCAATGAAAACTTTGCCCGCGAAGTGATGGAACTCTTCACCATGGGGACTGGTAACTATACCGAATCGGATGTAAGGGAAGCTGCACGCGCATTTACGGGCTGGTCGTATAATAAGGATGGCCAGTTCCTGGAGCGTAAAAAGTTTCATGACTCGGGCCGCAAAACATTTTTGGGGAAAACCGGGAATTTTGACGGTAATGCCGTGTTGGATATTATCCTGGATCAACCCGCTACGGCCCGTTTTATCACAGCAAAACTCTACCGTTTTCTAGTCAATGAACAAGTGGATCAGGACACCGTCGTTTCGTTGAGTAGAGATTTCTACGATTCTGGATACAATATCAAGCAATTGCTCGACCGCATATTTACAGCAGCCTGGTTTTACGACTCCAAAAATGTCGGTAATAAAATAAAGTCACCGGTAGAGCTCATGGCCGGTATCATGCGCATGTTGCCCATGGAAATAGCGAATCCTGAAAACCTGATTGTTTATCAAAAGTTGCTGGGGCAGATGCTCCTTTATCCGCCGAATGTGGCGGGATGGCCGTCGGGAAAAGCCTGGATCAACAGCTCGACCTTATTACTACGGATGCAGATCCCACAGATATGGACCGGCCTGCGGCCGCTAGACCTTGATGCGCAGAATGACGACGACCTCGACACGGGTCTAAAGCAGTCGCGGGCGCTGGCTAAGGCCTACAAAAATCCCAAAATATCCATTGACTGGGCTGGGGTCGAGGCTGCATTTGCCGACCGGGATCCCTTTGAGCTCTTGCTGTCGCAGCAGCCATCATTTGGTAAGAAACTGCGCGATAGCTACGCTGGTGGAAGCCGGCGTAGAACTATTATTGAAGTCATGAGCATCCCCGAATATCAACTTTGTTAATCGTAAATAGGAAACCATGTTTATCAAAAGACGCCAATTTCTTAAAGCAGGTACACTCGCAACAGCATCGCTGCTGCTGCCCAATTTCTTAAAAGCCATGTCCTCGCCCGAAGCACTGGAAAGGGGAAATAAAGTGTTGGTCATCTTGCAGCTTAGTGGCGGCAATGACGGGCTGAATACTATTGTGCCGATACGCAATGATATTTATTTTCGGGAACGGCAGACGATTGCGGTCAATAATGCGATGGCCCTTACGGATGAAGCGGGCATTCATCCGGCTTTACCCTTTTTCAAGACACTTTATGAAGAATGCCAGCAATGGCACGGACCATGGTACGGCCAACCAGCTCTTCTTTCTATCCGGAGGCATGAAACGACAGGGACTGCTCAATGCCTTGCCTGACCTAACTCAGCTCAATGAGGGGGATCTCCAGTATACGGAAGATTTTCGAAAAGTATATGCAACAGTGTTGAAAAACTGGCTACATGCGGATTCCACCAAAATATTGGGATGGAAAAATGGGATTTATGATTTTATTTGAAAAGCACAGCTGTATGAATACAGTCTGTTCGTGGGATAGCAGCGCACAAAAAAACTGATGCAGGCTTGCATCAGTTTTTGCTAAGAGCCTTTTAAGCTATACCATTTACTTCTTGGCTAGCAAGGGCAAATATTTTTCATAACCCTTGGCTTTCATTTCTTCTTTAGGCACAAATTGGAGAGAAGCACTATTGATGCAATAGCGTAGCCCCCCTTTGTCGGCAGGGCCGTCATCAAAGACATGTCCTAGGTGAGCGTCGCCAGTTTTGCTACGTACTTCCGTCCGGCGCATGCCATGAGAATTATCAGCTAATTCTTCGACTAAGTCTGGATTGATCGGTTTGGAAAAGCTGGGCCATCCACAGCCTGATTCAAACTTGTCGGTCGAGACAAATAGCGGTTCACCGGTAGTAATATCTACATAAATGCCATCTCTGAACTCATCATTATATGCGTTATCAAAGGCACGCTCGGTTGCCTGATTTTGTGTTACATCATATTGTAGTGCTGTAAGTTCTTTTTTAAGTGTGCTCTTGTCCCTTCTTTTGTAGGTTGGTGACACAACTGTATCTTTGGTGGGAGAAGGATTGGCTTTGCGAGCGATCTCGAATAATTCCGGATCAATATGGCAGTAGCCCCCTGGATTTTTGTCGAGATATTTTTGATGGTATGTCTCAGCGTTGTAGTAGTTTTGTAAGGGTTCCAGTTCAACAACTATTTTTGCCGGATATTTTTTGGCCAATTCGGCAAGGCTTTCCTTGATAACCGGAATGGCTGAATCATTTGTATAGTAAATACCGGTACGATATTGTGTTCCGATATCGTTTCCTTGCTTATTGAGCGAGGTCGGGTCGATAGTCTTTAGGAATAAATCTACGAGCAGCTTTAAGTCAACGACTTGCGGATCGTAAGTGACTTTGACAGTCTCCGCAAAGCCCGTTTTTCCTGTGGAAACCTGCTCATAGCTTGGGTTTTTTAGATTGCCATTGGAATAACCAACTTCGGTAGCGGTCACCCCGCGGACCTGCTTAAGAAAATGCTCCGTACCCCAAAAACATCCCCCTGCAAAATAAATAACCTGATCTTTATCGCCGGTAGGGTTCATAGCTTGTTTTTTAATTATTTTGAAACATCAGTTTTCTGCGAAAAACCAAATTTGCTGAGCATAAGTAAGCCTAATCCTAGTAATAATAATAAAAATACCTGTTTCATAGCGTTTCTCCATTCTTGTTTTTTAATATACGATGTAAAGATCCAGATCGGTTTTAATCAATTTAAAAATTGGGATTCTTTGCTTCGTTATTGGTAAGATATATCTAGTTATGAAATTCCATAAAGATCGATAGAGAGTTTTAGGATGCAGGCACTTTTTTTACCTGCAGCAGACAAAACCTACTGTTACCGATAGAAATCTATTATTAAGTTGCTAAAAGTTTATACACTACTTTTTTTGCCGAACACCGACAATACCATATAACCTAAAATTCCCGCTAGCAGGGAGGTTAGCAGAATCGATAACTTCGCTTCATTTATATGCAGCGCGTCTATATGCAGCGCGTCGCTGAAGGACAGATGGAAATAAATATAGACATGGTAAAGCCAATTCCAGCCAATAAACCCACACCCAGGATATGTTTGAATGAGCTTCCTTCTGGCAGACTGCTAATCTACTGTTAATACCACCCCCGAAAATCGGGCCAGCAGTCGATATTTAGTTCGTTTTTCTTCGGGTTTAAAGTGAAAGATGCAAATTTCGATAGGTCAGAATATTTTACTAATTTAGTAACATATGATAGCATTGATGGAGGATAGTACTGTTGATTTTACCATATTTTTATTTAATAGATCAGTAACTTTATGCGTGAAATCAATTGTCATGAGGAAAAAATTCACCTGTGTGGAAATATACAGTCTTTTGGGTATTTATTTATCTTTGAAGACGATAAGTGTATTGCGGTAAGTGAAAACTGTGTAGCTATTGCAGGTGAAGATTACTCCGAAATACTCGGCATGACAGTAGACGATGTTCTTCATCGGATTGTTCCATCTTTTGAACTTCGTGGAGAAAGCATAGAACATGCTGTTTCAGACAACATGTTTGCCAGGTATGCCGATCGTGTAGCTATCCATGCTAACGATTATTTTTTAAGTCTCTATAGGTATGATGGCAAAATTTATCTTGAAATAGAGGCCTGCAATCCGCTTGCTGTCAAAACCACCAAATTATATTATTATGCCAAGCATTTAGATGACCGTAGCGGGGGCAACTCTTGCTGGCAGGCATTGACTGAATTGATTAAGGACATCATCCACTATGATAGAGTGATGGTGTATCGCTTTTTGGAAGATAATAGTGGACAAGTTATTGCAGAGAGCAAGACGGCGGATCTGGAATCGTTGATGAATTACCGTTATCCGGAATTCGATATTCCGGCACAGGCGCGCGAGCTTTACCGTATTTTTCACGCCCGCCATACGGCGAATGTCAATGAGGAAGTGATTCCGCTAATGGGGCGGAGCGCCGATGCTCTCGATCTTACACGCTGCAGCCTTCGGGCACTTTCACCCATGCATTTGCAATACCTTAAAAATGCCGGCGTAAAGGCGAGTGCAAGTTTTAGCATTATCGTGGACGATGAGCTTTGGGGGCTTGTAGCCTGTCAGAACCGGGAGCCAATGCATGTCGATCTTTCACAGCGCCATCTATGTACCTTTCTTACACAATACGCTGTGAACAATTATTTGGCAGATTTTCAGAAGAAACAGGTAAAAGTTCAGAAAAATCTATCGCAGCTGAAGCATGATCTAAAAAGTGATTTGTTGGTCAAGCGCGACTTGTATGACGTGTTGGAAAAGTATGCCGTGCGTATTATGGAGGTAATGAACGGGCAGGGGCTAATCATTAAACGTGACCGCGCAATCATGATGGTGGGTGAGGTGCCTGATAAAAAAATGCTCCGAGAAATTGATAAACAAATAGCCAATGCAGAGTTTTTTGCGACAGATAGATTTAAGTGTGATGGTCCTTCCAAAGATGTTGAGATGTATCCTGGTGTATTGCGCATCAGTATTCTGCCCGCAAATAACTGGTACTTATATGTCTTTAGAAAAGAACGTCTGATAGAAGAGACCTGGGCAGGGAAGCCGGAAAAAGTGATGCAGGTTGACGAAGATCGAAAGATCACCTTTCCTTCGCCACGTTCTTCTTTCGAGGCCTGGAAAAAGATTACGAAGGGAAAAGCCGAAAAATGGCAATCTTCTGAACTCGCTTTTATTGAAGATATAACACACATTATTCAGCAAGCAGTAGCACAACGTGGTGGAGAGATTGATGAATTGAACAAGAAACTGGTGCGCTCTAATAATGCGCTTGATACTTTTGGCTACACATTGACCCATGATCTTAAAAATCCGCTGACGACGATACAGCTCACTGCACAAATGTTGCTCTATAAAAAAGACATCTCTGAGGAACTGCTTGCAAAGTCAATGAAAAATATCTTGGATGGGACGCAACTGATGCGGGATATGATGGATAAAGTCTATCAAATGTCAAAGGTAAATCATGTAGACTTTGTGTTTGAACCAATTAATCCACAGTCCAAGATTGTCAATATCGTGGAAAATTGCAAACAACAATACAAGGTTCCTCATTTAGAATTTATAATGGGCGAAACACTACCTGTTTTGGGAGAGAGAACATTGGTCTATCAATTATTTTTGAACCTTGTTGGCAATGCCATAAAATACAGCAGCAAAAGGCAAAACCCGCAGGTGTCCGTTAAGAGCATGCGGCAAGGAAATACGGTCCGGTATGATATCAAGGATAATGGAATCGGAATTGATTTGAAGGAGGGCGACAAAATTTTTGAAATCTTTGCCCGAATGGCCAATTCAGAAGGCTTTGAGGGTTCGGGGGTTGGCCTGTCCATTGTTAAACAAATTGCGAGTAAGCTCAACGCAACTATTCATGTAGAAAGCGAATTAGATGTCGGTACTACATTTTCAGTCGTCTTCAAAGATGTGCCTGAAGCAGATCGTATGCATTTAGTATCTTAAACGATAGAGGGTAGATTTTTTAGAAGGTGATATAGTGGTTTTTATCCAATAAATTGTCTATCTTGTGGTATCTCAAAGAAAGATTATATAAACGGTTTGGTAACCAACTATCTGCCCAGCTTAGGTCTATATTTTAAATTCCTCCCACAAGACCATATTTTTCAATCATTGCGGTGTTTTTAAACAATCAAAAAATGAAAAAGAAAATTGTTGTTTGTGATGATGAAACCGTCATCCTTAACGTTTTAGAGCTGGCTTTAAAGAATGAATTTAGAGAAGTTTATTTAGTTTCAAAAAGCAGAGAACTTATTGCATCTGTCGAAGAAATTGAGCCTGATATTATATTATTGGATATTGAAATGCCATGGCTGTCAGGTGACGATATCCTTCGTGAACTCCGAAGTTCGGAAAAACATCGAAAGATTCCAGTGATCATGATGTCTGCAAGTTCGCGTGGAAAGCAGATTGCTTCTGAGAGTGGAGCTGACGCCTTTTTGGCCAAACCATTTGAACTGGACGATCTTTTACTTCTCGTGGATAAATTAGGTTAGGCGTAAGCGTTTGTCTTAGGATGATCCCATCAGCTGCTTAAAAGCACTTTTTAAAGAAAAAGTGCTTTTATGTGTATTTAGTCACCATGTACTTGCCAGCTAGTTGCTCAGTATGCTATTAAGTTTATCTGTGATATCTGTTAAATCAAAAGGTTTGGCGATAAAGCCATTTGCGCCTAAATTTCCTGCGATTTCAGGTCCATCGACGCTTGCTGATAGCACGATGATAGGAGTTTCTTTAATTTCGGGTGTACGGCGGATAATTTTAATCAACTGGTCACCAGAAATTATTGGCATCCAGAGATCCAGCAGCAAGAGGTCTGGCTTATGGGAAATTAATTGCTTCGTCAGGTGGGTGCTATTTATTTCGCATATAACATCAAATCCTTCTAGTTCTAAAAAAAGCTCAAGCATCTCGAGTATTCCTCGGTCGTCATCACAGATCATTATCTTTTTAGGCTGCATATTCTTTATTTGTTGATTACGATGGGTAATGTAAAATTAAATGTGGATCCCTCTCCCGGCTCGCTTTCGACCCACAGTGTTCCTTTGTGGTTTAAGATAATCTCATGCGAAACATAGAGCCCAATACCTAAGCCCGGAAACTTCTTCTGTATATGGCTGACACGGAAAAATCGTTCGAAAATTTTTAGTCTATCCTGATAGCTTATGCCCATGCCATAATCCCGTACCGAGATTTTAACAAAATTAGCTACCCTGTGGATGCTAACTTCAACTTTTTTCGACTCGGGTGAATATTTAATTGCATTGGATAGCAGATTGTTCAGCACTTGGATAATCTGTAGCTCGTCGCCTTCTACGATAATGCCCGTACTTCCTGTAAGGTGGATGTCAGAATCAGGTGCCGCCAATCGCATGCTTTCAACGGCATCTTGGATTGTCTTATCGATCTCAAATGGCTCCATGTGCAATTCAAGATTTCCAGATTGAATTTTAGACGTATCTAAGAGTTTTGCTATCAATATATTCAAGCGATCGATATATGCTGTGATTTTATCTAAAGTTGAGACATATTTCGGATCGGTGTTTTCGGTGCCCAATCGCTGCAAGATCTGGAAGAGACCCTTGATTGTTGTGAGGGGTGTCTTCAGTTCGTGGCTCGCAATCGAAAGGAAATCATCTTTACGCCGATCCTGCTCCTTCTTTTCAGTAATATCTTCGATGGCGATTAGGATCCTATCTTTATACTGGCCCTCGAACTCAATACGATAAGCATTTAGCAGCATGACTTTTCGGCCAATATGAGGAAAGATATGATCTACCTCATAATCGATAACCGGATTATTGGTTGGCAATATCTGAGTGAGCATCTCTTTTAACGAAGAAATATCCCACTGCTGATTACCGAGGTCAAATAATAATTTTCCTACCGTTTCTTCTGTGGTGACTTTAAATGAGTTTAAAAAATGCCTATTGGCGCTCAGGACGATATATTTGGCATCGAGTACCAAGAGACTTTCTCGTACTGTTTCAATAATACTGGACAGAAAGCTTTCTTTATCTTGTAGCTCCTTGGTTCTTTGCTGTATTTTGAGCTCCACATGGGACTTCTCTTCACGAAGATCATGCTCCGCTTTTTTTCGATCACTGATATCATTTTGAACACCAATAAAATGAGTTACCTGACCTTCTTCATTCTTCACTGGTGAAATAAAAAGTTCGTTCCAAAAAAGCGTTCCATCCTTACGATAATTTCGAATTTCAATTTTACATTCTTCGCCACGCTCAATGGATTCTTTAATAATCTTACGTTCGGCTTGCGAACGGTCCTGAGCCTGTAAAAATCGGCAATTGTGGCCAATAATTTCATCGTGGGCATAACCACTGATGGTTTCGAAAGCTTTATTGCAATAAATGATGGGATTATCATACTGCAGATTGTCTGTAATTATAATACCCGAATAGGCAGAATTCAATGCTTTTAGATAAAGATCTAAATCATTGTTCTTGTTTTCAATACGTTGCTTTAAATTTTTTATGCCGGAAGCATTTTTTTTCATATATTTTAAACTCCCAAATTAATTAAGGTGTCCTAATTTAGTCGATAATTTTGAAATTGAAGCGGATTTTGGGATGTCTAAATTAAAAAACCGTATAAATTCCTACTGAAAAAATAATCCATGCGAACATGCGGGACGACTATTATGATCTGACCTGTACCGCTGAGAACAAAACTCTAGTTAATATATTCTTTACCTGTCCTTAATACTGTAGTTGTATTAAAGCATGATCTTTACAGCCGACGAAGAATTATTGATCTAGAGAGTATGCTTGTGAAAACGATAGACGCCGTGCTATTGGCACGTCTGGTAAATGCAGATTACAGTGCTTTTGATGAGATTTATGAACATCATTGGAGTCACCTGCTTCAAATTGCCATCAAGAAGGTCGGCGACCTGGACGTTGCCATGGATCTCGTTCAGGATCTCTTTGTAGACCTCTGGCAAAGACGTCACACAATCAATATCCACAGTGGACTGCGGGCTTACCTCATTTCGGCCTTGTACCACAAACTGTTTCAGCATTTCAGGAAAAAGGGGGTGTATGAAAAACATATCGAGCAATATAGTATACTGTTGCAAGATGGTTTACATGACCTATTTCCAATAGATGGTTATGAGGAAAACTATACGGATGTGCTGGTCGCTATCGAACAGTCGGTCGTTGAAATGCCCGACCGTATGCGTATGGTGTTTAATCTGAAATACCAACGGAGCCTCAGTAATCACGAAATTGCGGAACACTTAGGCATATCCCTTCAGACTGTAAAAAATCAATTGAGCAAAGCATTGCACCTTGTGCGCCAGCACATGCAGCTGCAACAGCTAAATCCCAGTGTATTTCTGTCCTTATCTTTTTTTCTTTTCTTTTAGCCTAATGTCCGATCGCTGCCGCCGTCATTTTTTCTTAAACTAAGCTTTATACAAACTTAACCTATTTGGGATGGTACGATCATCCCATTGCTGCAACTATAAGGTGTATGCAGGGTAAAAAAAGAGAACTGGAAAATTTGATTGAACGATATTCCACAGGAAAGCTGACAGACACAGAGCGTGCGCATCTGATGCAATGGATGCTGGAACTCGACGTAAATAAAGCTGAGCAGGTTGATATGGATCTGGCGAGCAATCGTATGAAAGAAAAGATTGATGCACGTTTGCTCCCTGCCGAAACTGAGGTGGAAAGCCAACAGCTGTCTTGGCAATTTTTCGCTAAACTTGCAGCTTTAGTTCTTTTTTGTTTTTCTTTCAGCTGGTATCTTATGGAGTGGGATCCGGTAGATAGGTCGCAACAACGACAATTCACTAAAGCTGCGGAAATTGCGGTGAAATCTACACGGATGACTTGCAGCGTTTCGCAAGATAGCCTGATCTACTTGGAAGATGGGAGCAGAGTCCGCCTTTTGGCGCATTCCAGCCTGACATGGGTGCAGCCTTTCCCCAAGGGACAGCGTACCATTCAATTGGAGGGAAAGGCATTTTTTGAAGTGGCGCATGATCCTTCCCGACCATTTACCGTATTGGCAGGCAATATCCTGACCACAGCCTTGGGAACATCTTTCTGGGTAACGCAGGAAACCAAATACGCCACACCAAGGGTGCGCCTGATCTCCGGAAAAGTTTCCATTAAAGAGCGTAGTGAAAATGGCAGTGAAAGGCTGTTAGCCTATCTGAGCCCCGGACAAATCTGGCGGGCACCGACTGCGCAGCCCAAAAAGGAACCTGTGGCAAAATCCGAAAAACCACCGGAGCGGGTCCTACCAACACTGTTGACATTTCAGCATAAGCCGCTTAAAGAAGTGTTGCCTGCACTGGCTTCCTTCTACCGTACAAGCATTCTGTTTTCTGAAGAGGAAGTCGCAGAATTATCCTTATATGGTACGTATACGCAGGAAAATGATATTGCGCAGATTTTGCAGACAATCTGTATTGCAAATGATCTTAGATTGGAGTTTAACGCCGAAAAAAATACCTATACGATCGTAAAAAGCAGGTTATAAAAAATAAAAAAAATTAAATAAATGCACCCCAAAATCGGGGAGCCTTGGACAACTATGCACAATTATTAAGTAAAAATATGCAATTATCTTTATCTAAAAAACGGCCTGCCAAAGGGGCTTTATTACTGCTATTAGCGATTGCTTGTGGCCAAAAGGGCTTTGCCCAGCAAGGAGGGCAACTCGTTGTCATCGTGCAGGATGGAAAGTCGAAGGGCCTGGCCAATGCTACAGTGACCATAAAAAATAAGGTCAGCAACTTGAAGCGCTCTGGTCAGGCTGATCAGCAGGGAAAAGCAGTGTTTAACAATCTGCCAGTGGATAGCAACTACTGTATTCTGGTGACGTATACCGGCTTATCGCCAAAAGAGGAATGTCAGTATATCGTTACGTCGGGCAAACGTTCGAGTGTGGTTTTTCAGTTGACAGACGCCGCGGCAAATCAGATGGATGAGGTGGTCGTGGTGGGCTACGGTACGCAGAAAAGGACCAATCTCTCCGGGGCTGTGGATCAGATCAGCGGTGAGGTGCTCGAAAGCCGCCCCATATCCAATGCGGCTCAAGGACTTCAAGGGATTTCACCCAATTTGAATATACAGTTCAATTCAGGCGAACCTGGGGTCGCTCCTAAAATTAATATTCGTGGTATTACCTCGATCAACGGCGGCGATCCCTTAATCCTGGTCGACAACGTGCCGATTTCGGCAGCGGAATTAATTCGCATCGCACCACAGGATATTGAATCATTTACCGTCATCAAAGATGCTTCTGCCGCTGCAATTTATGGTGCACGTGCCTCGTTTGGTGTACTTATTATCACGACTAAAACCGGAAAAGGGGATGTAAAGGTGAACTATTCCAATAATTTTACCTGGAATACGCCGACGGTAATGCCTGATAAAATAACAGATCCTTATGTGTTTTCGCGATTACTGGAAACCTCAACAGACAATACGCCTTGGGACAATGTCAATTACTCGGATCAGTTTTACCAATATGCAAAGGAGCGCTCGGATAATCCTACTATCGCCGGGGTGCGGGTTAATCCTTCGGATTCCAAAGTCTGGGAATATATGGGAAATAGGGACTGGACGCGTTACTTCCTATCTGACTGGAATGCAACTCAAACGCATGACCTGTCGATCTCGGGTTCCAATGAGAAGGTACAATATTATATCAGCGGCAGCTACAACCGACAAAATTCGCCCGTTAAGCTTACAGAAGACTACTTTGACCGTTACAATTTGCGCTCGAAAGTGAATTATAGACTTTCAGATTTTATTTCATTTGGCAATAATACAGTGATTGGAAGCATACGCCGACTTGCACCATCGCAGATGAGCCTGGCGGATATCTACAATATTTTTCCAACGTCATTTGATAAAAATCCAGATGGCACATGGGCCAATTCTTCGGCAGGTATCATCGCAGCGCAAATGGTCGATGGTGGAAAAAGTGACCGTAAGCGACTTGATGTGCAATCAACTTTCAATACGGAACTTCGCTTTTTCAGCAATAAATTTAAAGTCAATGCCGATTACACCTTTCAGCGCAATTCCTTGAACCGCAATTGGTATACCAAGCAATATGAGATTGGTTACGGTCCGGATGATATCCGAAAAGAAGGGACCACAGGCGCATACCGTGAAGCAGGGTTTTCCTACTACAACGTGTACAATATCTACGGAACCTATATGCAGTCTTTTAACAGGCATCAGGTCAACGCGGTATTGGGCTTCAACCAGGAAGATTACCGCTATGAAGTTATCAGTGCCGAACGCGCGGGTTTGATTTCGGAATCTTTTCCGACGATTCAGTTTGCAACGGGGACTATGAAAATGGGCGAGGCAATTGATACCTATGCACTACGTGGAGCCTTCTACCGTTTGAACTACACCTATGACGATAAGTATATTGTCGAGTTCAATGGCCGTTACGACGGTTCGTCCCGCTTTCCAAAAAACAAACGTTTTGGCTTTTTCCCTTCGGGTTCGGCGGCATGGCGCATCGATCGTGAAAATTTTATGTCAGGAGTTTCAGGACTGGATCTCTTGAAACTGAGAGCCTCTTATGGCCAGCTGGGTAATCAGTCTGTGTCAAACTACGGCTACCTCCCTTCGATGGAAAAAAAAGATTCGGAATATTTATTCGGCAGTGAACGCGGTATCTTTATTCAGGTGCCTTCCTTAGTGTCGCCAAACTATACCTGGGAGAAGGTCAATACTGTGAATGTGGGTATGGATGTAGCTGTACTGAAAAATAAGCTTTCAGCTAGTTTTGATTATTATTCGAGACGTACCTTGGGGATGCTGACGCTGGGCAAAGATCTACCCAATATTTTGGGGGCAGATGAGCCCCGCGAGAATGCCGCCGATCTAAAGACCAATGGGTGGGAGCTGACCATCAATTTTCAGGACCATTTTGAATTGGCCAATGCACCATTGCGTTTCAATGCCAAGTTATTGCTGTCTGACTCACAGTCTAAGATTACACGCTTTGACAACCCCAATAAAAGCATCCTGCAGTATTACGAGGGCATGCAGATGGGAGAGATCTGGGGGCTGCAGAGCAATGGGCTTTTTAAAGATGAAGCTGAGATTGCCAAGTTAGACCAGACTTCGATTATTCCTTGGGGAGCCTTGTCCATCGTACCGGGATGGCCTACTTATGTGGATCAGGATGGTAACGGGAAGATTGAAAAAGGATATAATCTAGGGGATACCAAAGACCTCAAAATTATCGGTAACTCAACACCGCGCTATCAGTTTGGTGTGGATCTTTCTGCTGACTGGAAGGGGTTTGACTTGCGTGCATTTTTTCAGGGAATTGGCAAGCGCGATTATTATCCGCTGGATTACCTCTATTGGGGGACTTACCAACAACCTTATGGTAATTTCTATGGGCACTTGCTCGATTTCTACCGTCCGGAAGGTGATTCGGATATCGACCGTGCCAAGCATTCGCAGGCTTACCTGAATCTTGGGCTTGCAGATCAGAATCTCGATGCGGCCTATCCGATATTGCAGTCCTGGCTCGCCGACCGCAACCTGGGAACCCGTATTGACCAGGCTCAGGGACTGGCTATTCCACAAACCAACTATTTGCTGAATGCTGCTTATCTGCGCCTGAAAAATCTGACCATTGGCTATACCTTGCCAAAATCAATAGTCTCCCGTGCGAAGATCAGCAATCTGCGCGTGTATCTCAGTGGCGAGAATATCATCGAATGGTCGGCGGTAAAACGCTATTTTGACCCGGAGACGTTGAATGAAAATACCTATACCAATCCTACAATCGGTTCAGATCGTGTCGGGAATGGATTGACTTATCCCTTTCAACGGAGTTTTTCAGCTGGTATTCAAGTGACTTTTTAATTGCCTATCATGATAAATAAATATATAAAAATAGCTTTAGTGGGTTCAGTAATTTCCCTGCTTGGAAGCTGTAACGACAACTATTTGGATCGTGTTCCTGAAACTGCGATCAATAACGAAAATTTCTTTAATACAGCCACGGATCTGGAATTGTATATCAATGGATTGTATAATTTCTCAGGACTTGGTATCTATCAGGCTGACGCTACCTCGGACAATGCAAGTACAACGGGCAATACCGAAATCAAGACCATTATGGCTGGTAACGCCTCTGCCGCAACGATCTCGGGCGGCTGGGACTGGGTGCAGCTCCGCAAAATAAATTTCTTTTTGCAGCACATGGGAAAAGCAAATATCAGTGATAGTGAGAAAGCGCATTATGAGGGATTGGCTCGTTATTTTAGGGCACGGTTCTATGCGGAGAAAGTACAGCGTTTTTCAGATGTGCCCTGGGTAGATAAAGCGCTCGAGGTTGGTGATAATGACTATTTATTTGCCAAACGTGATCCGCGTGCCACAGTCGTAGAAAAAATCATGGAAGATTTTGAGTTTGCTGCCCAAAACGTACAGCCCCGCATCAAACTCGGTACCGTTAATAAATGGGTGGTGCTGCAGGAATATGGCCGCTTTGCACTGTATGAAGGAACTTATCGTAAATACCACAGTGAGCTTGAATTGAAAAGCTCGGCAAATGACTTTTTGACCAAAGCACAGCTCCTGAGTGATGAGCAGATGCGTGAGGGTGGTTTTACCATCTATAATACCGGCAGACCTGATGTGGACTATGGGTCTTTATTTTTTAGTGAAAATCTCGAAAATAACAAGGAGGTGGTGCTGGGACGCTTTTATGCCAACAATGTGCTCAATGCGGACTCCTGGCCAGGGATGTTTGGTAATTACGAGTATTATCCGCTCCGTGATCTTGTGCAGGCCTATCTCATGAAAGATGGCTCATTTTATACAGCACAGCCAGGCTATGCAAAAAATACATTTGTCAAAGAATTTGAAAACCGCGATCCGCGCCTGTCACAAACCTATGCGTATCCGGGATGGGAGTTGATCTATTCCCATACTTATGCCCAGGGTGCCGGATTATATGTGCAGCAGCTGGCCAAAAACTTCTCGGGCTATCACCAGATCAAAGGATTTCAAAATACACTCAGTCTGGAAGCGCGCAACAACCTGGACATTCCGCTGTACCGCTATGCCGAAGTATTATTAAATTTTGCTGAAGCGAAAGCAGAGCTGGGACAACTTACACAGGCTGATCTTGATCGTAGTATCAATTTGCTACGCAGAAGGGCTGGTATGCCTGATATGACCGTCAGCGAACGTATAGATCCGGTTATGGCAGCACGCTATGCCAATGTCGAAAGTAGCCAGCGCAACCTGGTACTGGAGATCCGGAGGGAACGTCGGGTCGAACTTGCTTTTGAAGGCTTTCGCTTTACCGACCTCATGCGCTGGAATGTGGGCGAACTGTTGAAAAACAAACGTGAAGGCATCTATTTCAATGGATTGGGACAACATGATATGACCGGCGATGGCATTCCGGATATGGTGTTATTAGCTGCCTCATCGTCTATTCCCGCAGTAAAAGAGAAAAACAGCTTGGGCAGAGAACTGCAGTATTATCGTGTGGGACGATTTGGACAGGATGTAGGTGTGTTTTTATCGGATGGAAACAGTGGAACTGTCGAAACGATCGAAAATACTGGGAATTTTGAAGCGCCCAAATTTTATTATCGCCCTATACCGCAAGGCGAAATACTTTTAAATGATAATCTTAAACAAATATTCGGATGGTAATGCGTCGTGTAACAACAGCTATTTTATTTTTTCTTTTTCTTGTGTTATCTGGTGTGGAGGCCGCCTGTGCACAAGAATTCAAGTTTGCATTTTTAACGGATATGCATGTACACAGTGATTCGACACTTGGTCAGGTGGAGCGAAGATTAAAATCCTTGCCCCCTCAGGTCGAGCTGCTGCTAAGCGGCGGCGATAATGTCGATATTGACAATTTAAAAACAACTGACTTATCGGCGGGCGAGCAGCGCCTCAGGTCCTTAAAGAGCCTTTTCGACCTTACAAAAAAGCCATACCATATGGCGATTGGCAATCACGACCGCTTGCCGCGCGATCTTCGGAATGGCAAGAATGACTTTGAGCTCTTTGAAAAGACTTTTGGCCAGACGTATTACAGTTTTGAATTTAAGGGCTGGAAGTTTATTGTGCTAAATAGTGTGGAAACCAAAGATAACCAGTATGTCATTGGGGATAAGCAGCTCGCATGGCTGCAGGATCTGGTGAAAAATACAGCCCAAGATCAACCTCTAGTGATTATTTCACATGTGCCTTTTTTGTCGGTTTATTATCCGGTGTTGGAGGGGCGCTATACGGCTACCGACACCTTTGCAAACCAAAAACAGGTATTCGATCTCTTTAAGGAACATAGCCTAAAGCTGGTGTTGCAGGGCCATATGCATTTGTACGAAGAGATTAAAGTAAAGGGCGTGCAGTTTATCACAGCAGGAGCGGTTTCGGGCAATTGGTGGCATGGAACATTCGAAGGTACGACACCCGGACATCTTGAAGTGCAAGTCCAGGGAAAAGAGTTTAGCTGGAAATATGTGAAGTAATTTCTTAGCCGGTCAATCGCATGAGCACAGTGCAGTTCAAGGGAAATATACAAATCAGCTAACCGCCAAAAGGATATAAACTTTTGGCGGTTTTTTTGGGGAAAATAGAATAGAGTTAATCTTAAGAGCAATGGTCTGTTGCATTATTCTACTGGTTTGTTTATAAATCCATCATAAATTGACTTTCCTAAAAATAAAACCTAATTTTGATTCATCAACAATAACTAAACCAGCAGATGAGTGTCACACATGTCCGACAATTGTTTACCCAGCTTTACGAAGAAAATTGGGTGAAGTTGTATGTGCATGTTTTCCGCATGTTGGACGATCGTGACGAAGCCCGTGATATTGTGCAGGAAATATTTGCCAATCTCTGGGACCGCATGGAACGACTGGAAATTGAGCATTCCTATCAGGCTTACCTGTTTCGTTCGGCCCGAAACTTGGTGATCAACCGTATCGCCAGCCAGGATGTCGGACGTAAATATGAACATTACCTGGAGCATGCCGCCCCGAGCCTTGAAATTATGCCCGACGAATTGCTGCGGGAGAAAGAATTGGCTGCGCAGATCGATCAGGCGATTGAAAAGCTGCCCCGCAAAATGGCTTTGATCTTCAAAAAAAGCCGTTTCGAACAACGTAGTTATCGGGAGATTGCCGCAGAATTGGAGATCTCGGAGCAGACTGTCAAAAAGCAGATATCCAATGCGTTGACGGTTTTAAGAAAAAAAATACGAACTATTTTCATTTTTTTCTACCACTAAAGGGTCGCCATCCTGTCTTCTAAGTTATAAACAGGATAGCACCTATGAAACCACCCTTATCGAAACAATTACTGCAGCGCTACCAACAAGGTCTGTGCAATGCCGAGGAAACGGCACTTGTCGAAAGTTGGTACAATCAGCTCAGCAAGACAAATAATGAAAAAGATATACCTGAACTTGATCTGGCAGCCGAAGACCGGTATTTCCAACAGCATATTTTTGGGGCTGTATTGCAGGGGCATCGCCAACGACGTGCCTATCTGAAGGTAGCTGCCAGTCTGGTATTCTTTTTAATGGCAGGCGCCGCTATATATTTCTTTTCCAAGCCCCAACGAGCACCGCAACCTTTGCCTTTTAGTGTCGGTCAATTCCAGGCGGATCTGCTGATCGGCAACGAAGTGGTCAGCCTCGACGATAAGAAGCCCTTTAGCCCCGCCTATATGGCGCAGGAAAAAGGGGCGAAGGTGGCTGTCAAAACCAAAAAGGGGCAAGAATTCAAAATGAAGCTTCCGGATGGTACCGTCGTCTGGCTAAATGCCGACAGCAAGCTGGAAATCGGATCGGGATATAACCTACAGGAACGCGCGGTCTTCCTGACGGGTGAAGCTTATTTCAAGGTGGCAAAAAATAAAGCGAAACCTTTTATTGTTCATGTCGGCAACACCAGCATCGAGGCCTTGGGAACGGCTTTTAACGTGAAGTTGTACGCAAACGACAGTCAGCTGTTGACCACACAGCTGGATGAAGGAAAAATACGGGTCAGCAATGCGGGGCTTCAGCAGGTATTGCTGCCGGGACAATCCATCGAACTGAATGTGCAGAATGGTGCCTTCCAGCTACAGCAGGAAAACAGACTGCAGGATGCATCCAATTGGAAAGACGGTTACTTTGAATTTGACCAGACTCCGCTGCCGGAGATTTTGGCCGATCTTGCCCGGTGGTACAATTTTACCTATAGCCTGTCGCCCGTCTATAATAATAAAGTCCTGAGCGGAAAAATCAGCAAAAAAGAGTCCTTTGCCGAAGTGCTTAAAATATTGCGATTTGCCGGCATAAATTATACCATCGACAAAGACCGACTCGTCCTTGTGCCCTAACCAAGCCCAAAACAAACGAATATTCAATCTAAATACCCTATGAAACAATCCGTAAAAACACTGCTATTGATGCTGATGCATGTCAATGGCTATGCCTTTAGCCAGCAGGCAGACAAGGCAGCTGACCATGTTCAACTCAAACAACTCGTCAAAGCCATTGAGCAGCGAAGCGATTATCGCTTTGTTTACGACCCCCATGAAATTAACCCCGATCTGCCTTTCAATGTCAATTTAAACAATGCCAATATCCCCGAACTGCTTCGGCAGGCATTCGCGGCGAAGGGGATCCGTTATCAAATTGTCAAAAACACCATTGTGCTCCAGGGCAAAGGGGCCAGCAAATCATTGCAGGCCACCATCTCTGGGCGGGTCAGCAATGCTTCGGGTGCAGCGCTTGAAGGCGTAAGCGTCCGTGTTAAAAACAAGATCGCCAGCACGGTCACCGATGCCAGCGGCCGCTTTAGTTTAAATGGGCTGCAGCAGGAGGATATATTGCTCTTGAGTTACGTAGGCTACCGCAGCCAAGAAGTGAAGGTTGCGGGTAACGGTCCCCTGGAAATAAGCCTCGAGGCCGATCCGGGCAACCTGGATGAAGTGGTGGTTATCGGTTACGGCACGTCTTCGGTACGCAAAAATACGGGTTCAGTATCCAGCGTCACCCGCAAGGAGATCGAAACACAGCCGGTACTGGATCCCCTGGCAGCTTTGCAGGGCCGCGTTGCGGGACTTAATATCGCTTCCAATTCGGGCTTGCCGGGCAGCTCCTTTCAGGTGCAGCTGCGCGGGGTCAACTCCTTGACCAATGGCAGCAGTCCGCTGTACATTATCGACGGTATCCCATTTTCGGACGAAAGCATGAACCAGTTTACCGCAGCCAATGGCAATCAAAGCCCGCTGAGCCTGATCAATCCCAAGGATATTGAACGCATCGATGTGCTTAAAGATGCCGATGCGACAGCCATTTATGGCTCCCGGGGTGGGAACGGCGTGATCTTGATCACAACAAAAAAAGGCAATAAGAACGGGCTTAAAATAGACTTTAATGCCAATGTGGGCTCCAGTAAAGCCATCCGCAACCTGAAGATGCTGAACACGCAGCAATACCTGGACATCCGGAAAGAGGGCTTTAAAAACGATAACTGGACGGCAACGCCAGATAATGCGCCGGATCTGCTTACCTGGGATCAGTCTGCCTACAGCGACTGGCAAAAGCAGTTTTATGGTGCATCGGCTCCTTTCTCCACCTATCAGCTGTCTTTTTCCGGTGGCAACGAAAATACGCAGTACCTGGCGAGTGCCAATTTCAACCGCCAGGGTGATCCTTTGCCCGGTAATAAGAACTATCAGCGTGGCGGTGCACTGTTGAACCTGGCTACACAGTCCAAAGACCAGCGATTTAAACTCAACAGCAGTTTCAACCTCAACCTCGACCGCAACAATACGGTCCCCACAGATATTGCACAGTTTTATAACCTGGCGCCAAATTATCCTTTATACGATGAAAATGGCAACTATTACTGGTTTCAGCAGACCTTACAGAATCCTGCAGCCTACATGGAGCGCTCGAGTATTTCTAAAGCTAAATCCCTGCTGGCCAATTTTTCTGCCGAATACGCCATCTTACCTGAATTGGTCGCGAAAGTCAATGTGGGCTATAACCTCAAAAGTATGGACCAGACGCGCTTGCTACCCAACGCGGGATTTAATCCATTGACGAGTACGGGATCAATGGCCTCTTACGGGAATTCGGATTATCAGTCCTATATCATTGAGCCGCAATTAAACTACAGCAAAACAATTGGTAAACATGATTTCAAGTTGCTTTTGGGTGGCACCTGGCAGCAAAGGATCACCGAAGGGAAATACTTCGATGGCAGCAGCTACCCGAGTGATTCGCAGCTGGACAATATAGCAGCTGCAGGGATCCTCGCAATCCGCAACAATCAGTATGCCGATTACCGCTACCAATCTGCATTTGGACGTATCAATTATGCCTATGCCGACAAATACCTATTGAATTTCAGCTACCGACGGGATGGCTCTTCCCGTTTTGGCCCCAACAATAAGTACGGTAATTTTGGATCGGTTGGTGCAGCCTGGGTATTCAGCAGTGAAGAGTTTTTCCAGGATCAGTCTATCCTGAGCTTCGGTAAGCTACGTGGTAGCTGGGGGGTGACGGGCAATGACCAGATCGGCGATTACCAGTACCTTGATACCTGGGGCACAGGTTTTGCCTACCAGAGCATCACGGGGCTTTATCCGACGCGGGTGTTCAATCCCAATTTTGGCTGGGAAGAAATCAAAAAGAAAGAACTGGGCCTCGACCTTGGATTTTTCAGGGACCGTATTTTCCTGACGGCCAATTATTACAACAATAGATCGGATAATCAGCTGATCAATATCGTGCTCGCACCGCAGACAGGCTATAATTCTTATTTTGGTAATACCCCCGCACTGATCGAAAATAAGGGCCTTGAGTTTGAGCTGAGCAGCGTGAATATCCAAAAGGAAAAGTTCAGCTGGAAAACCAATTTCAATATGACTTTTCCTTCCAATACCCTGCTGGACTATCCTAATCTTGAAAGTAGCAGCGATGTACGGCGATACGTCATTGGCGAGTCTACCCGTATTGTGCGTGGATTTCAGTTTACGGGAGTGGATCCGCAAACAGGTATCGCTCAATTCCTGGATGTGAATGGTGATGGGAAAATCACCGAATTCAATGACTATGTGACCCTGGGTTCATTGCTGCCGAAGTTTTATGGCGGGATCAACAACAACCTGAGTTATGGCCATGTGAGCCTTGGACTGCTGTTTCAGTTTGTCAAACAGGAGGGACCCTCCATTGGTTATGGCCCGCAGGCCACGACCATCGGCGCACTGGGCAACCTGGATGAATATGTATTGCGCCGCTGGCAGCAGCCGGGCGATGTGACGGATGTACCGCGTGCAACCGCCAACAGCGCCAACGATGCCAACCTGGCGTACCGCAATTACTACCGTTATTCATCGGCGGTATGGGATGATGCCTCTTTTATCCGCTTAAAAAATGTATCCCTCAGTTACGACATCTCCAAATGGGCGCAGAAGATCAATATAAACCGTGCTGTGCTGCAGTTCAATGCGCAGAACCTCTTTACCTGGACAAGCTTTAGAGGTATGGATCCCGAGATGCCTGGTTTTGACCGTACTTATGTTTCGGATGTCAATCCTTTTGGTTCGGTGCGGAGCAGCGCTACACCATCGCTGCGTACCTATACTTTCGCGGTTCAGCTCACTTTTTAATGATCATAAAACTAAAGACTTACACCATGAACAAATATATCATCTACAGCCTTTTTGCAACGCCCCTGTTGAACCTCTCCTGCAACAAATTTCTGGCGGTGGATCCCCCCAAGACAGAAGTGGCGGCAGCGTCGGCTTTCAGTGACGAAAAAACGGCCACAGCAACCGTGGGCGGACTCTATACCAGTATGAACAACTACAATAACCAGTTTGCCAGTGGACTGATGAGCATCGTGCTATCCAGCCTGGCCGACGATTACAACTCGGCCTTTACAAGCTATGATGAGTACAAATACAATCGGCTGAGTCCCGCAACCTCTTACCTCGATCGGCTGTGGTCGCAACCCTATAGCTATATCAATCACAGCAATAAGATAATCGAGGGACTTGAAGCTTCGGCACTCAGCACCAAGGTGAAAGCGCAGCTCTCGGCAGAAGCGCGTTTTACGCGGGTATTCAATTATTTTTACCTGTGCAACCTCTTCCAAAAAGTGCCCCTGATCACAGACACCAAAGATCTGGAAGCCAACAACCGAAAAGGGCCAGCGTCCCGGGAAGAGCTCTATGCTTTTATGCTGGGCGATCTGAAGCAGGCTGCTGTGGATATTTCGGATACCTACCAGGGCAATGAGCGCACCCGCCCCAATAGAAAAGCGGTTGATGCGCTATTGGCCCGGTTATACCTGTACCATGGCGACTGGGCCGATGCGGAAGCGACCGCCGACAAAGTCATCGGGGATAACCGGTACGAACTGTCGCGCGACCTCAATACCGTTTTTTTGAAGACGAGCAAAGAGGCCATCTGGCAGCTGCAGACGGTCAATCTTTCGACGGCAGGCGTCAACACCTGGGAGGGATTCAGCATCGTTCCGGCCGTAGCGACGGCACGGAGTTACTATCAGCTGTATGATACGACCGTGGCAGCTTATGAGGAGAACGACTTGCGTAAATCACAATGGTTAAAATCGTATGTGGTAAACAATAAAACGCTTTATATGCCCTATAAGTACAAGTTGCGCACAGCGACACCGGTTGCCGAATACAATACTGTGCTGCGCCTGGCCGAGCAGTATCTGATCCGTGCGGAAGCGCGGCTCAACCAAAATAAGTTACAGGCAGCACTACAGGATATCAATCAGATCCGCGAGCGTGCAGGCCTCGCTGCGCTGCCACAAACGCTGGACAAAGCAGCTATCGCCCTAGCCCTCGAAAAGGAACGGCAGCTGGAGCTGTTGGGCGAATGGGGCCACCGCTGGTTTGACCTGGTCCGCACAAACCGGGCCCTGCCTGTACTTTCGAAGGTCAAAACAGACTTTAGTCAAAGCGATACCAAAATACCGATCGCCAGTGCTATTTTATTAACCAATGGTAATCTCCAACAGAATGATTAAGCTATATAAACAGGCCTCGCTGCAGTTTAGACGGGCCTTGCTGCTGCTGTTACTGCCAGCAACCCTGGGAGCGCAGGCGCAAGTCAGCATCCTACCGGAAAAAGCAGCCGCCGGTGATACCGTGACCATCAGCTTTGATCCCGTTAAATCTACCGCTGCTCCTGGCGCAGGGCCATTTTTCGTGGACTTCAACTACTCCAATTTTTACGAATTTCCGAGCCGCATGCCCATGCAGCGCGAAGGCGGACTGTGGCGTGTACGCTTTAAACTGCCGCCCTACGCCAACTTTTCCTGTTTTACGATCGCCGACAAGGACAAGAAATTTGTGCAGCGGGCAAGCGATAGCAGTCAGTATGAGATCTACGTCTATAAACAGGGGAAACTGATCGCTGGTAATTTCCTGGGGAAATCGTATAGCGTACCCGTCCAGGATAAAACATCGGATCGCATCGTGGATAAACAGGAATATTACCTCAAAAAAGAGCTGAGCTTGTATCCCGACAACTACGAGGCCCAGCTCCGGCTAATCGTCCTAGAGATGAAGAAAAGTAACCCTACCCAGCAGGCCCGGCTCCTGAAAAAGGGCTTGGCCGTGGTTGAAAAGAAATTCCGCAGCAACCCGCTTTTTGAAGGGAACCTCAATAAGGTGACCATGGGGTATTTGATACTCGGTCAAAATCAAAAAGTAGATTCGATCCGCCAGGTTGTGATCGACGAGTTTCCCAACAAGAAGATCGGCATAGCCTATCGGCTCAATAAACTGTTTCGTGAGCCGGATTCCACGGCGGTGGTCGCCAAGATCGGGCAGCTTCTTGCCCTTAAAACCACCGATAATGAGGCGGCCTATGGCAGCGCTTACGACTATCTTTTTACCTACTATGTGCGGCATGGCGACAGCGTACAGGCCAAGAAATACCTGCCCCTGATTACCCGATGGGAGCAAGATCCATACAAATGGCGCGCCTACAATCAATATGTGCAGCTGCTGTTGGATCATAAGCTGCTGCTCAACGATGCATCCAAGCTCAATCTATACCTGTTGGACAGTGTGGCGGCCTATCCGGTGAGCTTAATACGCTATTTCCCCGAAACAGGTTATCTGGTGGCGCATGACCCCGCCAAGGCTGATAAAATCGCTGCGGTGAAAGCAGAACTTATGGCCAATCAGGGGCTTATCGCTACTCAGTTAAATCAGACTGAAGTAGCGCAGGACTGGTTTGCCAAAAGCATCCCTACGCTCAAATCGGCGGCACTGCTCCGGGCCATTGCCCTGCAGTATCAAGCGTGGAATGAGCCAGAGCGTGCGATACCTGTGCTGGAGGCAGCCTATCGCTATGCGCCTTTTGATCCACAGATCCGGCAGCTGCTCGACAGCGCGCTCGATAAAAAGGGGATGGGCAATGCCGCCGAGCGGCAGGCTTATTTTAGGCAGCTCGATAAGCAATGGAAGCAGGGCTATTACGCGGAGTTTCAGAAGATCATCGGCAGTACACCTCTTCCAGAAGACCTCAGCATCGTTGATATGGACAAAAAGCCCTTGCTTAAGGCGGAACTTGCGGGCAAGATCGTTGTCATTGATTTTTGGGCAACCTGGTGCAAGCCCTGCATAGCCTCTTTTCCTTATCTGCATCAGGTGTACAAAAAATATGCGGATGACCCGCAGGTGAAGTTCGTTGTGCTCAATTCGGGCAGTGGAAATAGCTGGGACGATGCGTATAAATGGGCGCAGGCCAATCGCCAATTTGACTTTCCATTTTATTATAACCAGGATAAGAAGTTGAGCAGTAAACTGGAAATAACCTCCATTCCGACAACGTTGATCTTGGATAAAAAAGGGAACATCCGTTTCCGAAAGGTGGGCTTTGAAGGTGAAAAGTTGCTGCAGAGCCTCGATGCCATGATCGAATACCTGAAAGAACTGGACCAATAACCAGGGCATGTCGTACCCCCTTTTTTTTGGTATATTTGCCTTACAGGTGATCCTGGTTGGATAAACTGTAATCAATATTTATGTTTGAGAAGAAAACTATCATCACTGTACAACACCCCGAATCCATGCATCATTTAAATGGGATGGTCGGTTCGTGGACAGACTGGGAGCTGACAGAACTTGGAAGGCAGCAGGCGGAAAATATCGCCACTAATCTGCGATTGGAGCTTGGGGATAAAAATTTTTCCCTGTATTCATCGCCACTTCGCAGAGCCAGTGAAACTGCCCAAATAATCGGACAGGCTTTTGGGCGCAGCCCACAGTTCATGAAGGCGTTAAAGGAAAGGAATCTGGGCAGAGCGGTGGGGCAGTCGGTACAATGGCTGAAGGACAATATCGAAAACCAAGAGCTAACCTGCTTTGATAGATGCTTTAGTGATGCAGAATCTCGTTATGATGTTTGGCAAAGGCTGAAGCCGCTGTATGAAAAAATCTGCTACGGTGAAGAAGAGTATACGCTATTGGTCTCGCACGGAGACACTTTAGGTATATTCCATGTAATGTGGCTGGGATTGGATGTCGAGATGCTGGATAAAATACAGCTTGCGGGCCGCAGTGCTGGTGTTACCATTCTTCAACAGTTGACCACAGGAAAAAGAGTCATCAGTAAGCTGGGGGATATGGGCTATCAAATCCTAAAGGATCAATAAGGTAGTTATACAACTACCTTATTGATGTCTATTACCTTTGTGGTAATACGAAATGTTTTTGTTGATCCCTTGCGCCGCATCATTTCTTTCGGGCGATACCGTTGCGGGAGCGTATTGCAATGACACAATATCGCTGCTGTCGATGTCGGGCATTTTAAGCGGGCGGTACCACGAAGGTGGGTTTGTTAGATTGCCCGTCCGCTTGCGATCTGTTGTTTCGGTTGATTCTTGTACCGAACGCTGTTTCCAGCGTTTGTATACCAGCAGTGCTGCTCCAGCGACTGCCGTGATAACGAGTCCGATTTGTGCTTTCATGCTTTCTTCTTTACGAATTGAAAAAAATTCCTTTCAAATTGAACAAAGCTCCTTTCAAAAAGTTCAATAAAAATCAAATCAGCTTTTTGGTCTAGCGCAATAAGGTCTTCCAACAGTGCATTCGAACGTTAGTCCACCAGTGTCACCAGCATATCAGCCAATTTTGTAGGTGCTGTGAGCATGGCATCGTGGCCCGTCGTGATCTCCCGATAGTGCCAGTTGAGCTTGTGGTCGGCGCGCACCTTTTCGCTCATCTCCTTCATAATGGGCAGCTGTGGATCGGTACATGCGATATAGACCAAGGGTAATCCATTGCCATACTTGTTTTTTAAGTGCAGCCGCTGTGCAAATGTGCCAAAGGGTTGTGCGCTGAGCCTTTCCTTGACCCAGGAAACCATGCCGGGGGCTGTAACACCAAATAGTGCAACGTCAAAAGGCGCAAAATTCTCTTTCCGCTGAATGTTTTTGAGCTGAATTTCTTGCACTGCCTTGGGTTGCAATGAAATGGGGCTCTGGCCGTCTTCAATAATCATGGCGTCGAGAAAAATCAACTTGTGTAATCGTGAGGGAATGCGATCGGCAACTCCGGCAATCACAGCACCGGCATAGCTGTGTCCAACGAGATACACATCGTGCAGATCTTCCATCTCGATCAGGTTGACGATGTCCTGGATATGGGTGTCGATGTCGACCGAAGGCTCGATCAGGTGTTTACGTTCACCAAGCCCCGTCAGCGTAGGGGCGTAGACCCTGTAGTGAGCATCTGTGAGCTGTTGTGCGACGGCCTGCCAGCACCAGCCGCCATGCCAGGCCCCGTGAACCAGCACATAGGTAGGCCGATGATCTTGGTGTTGAGCGTATCCACTTAACATACCGCAGCTTAGCAGGACAAGCAGAAATAAAGTTCGCAGTTGTTTCATTTTTTTATAATTTTATACTGTTTTTAATACCTGACAAAGGTATAGGCAAGCTTTTGTCCGCACAATAACTCATCCTGAAGTGAGTGGCTATAACTCGATATTTAAAATGGCAACACCCCGAAAAAAACAATCCACCAACACGGAGAATCTACAGACTTTGGCACAGGCATGTGATGTGAACGAAGTACTGGCGCAAATAGCGTTGCGTTGGAAAATGCAGATTCTATACTGTATTGCAGCGGATGTATCGCAATTCAGCACCTTAAAAAAAATGTTTCCGACACTTTCAGATCAGGTACTGAGCAAACGTTTAAAGGAGCTGAAAGAAGAATCGCTTGTCGTTACCGAAGAAATTGAAAACACCGTACCGCCTCAGATACGCTATAGCCCAACAGAAAAGGGTAAGGAACTGTTGAAGATTATCCTGAATCTGCATCACTGGGGACTAAAATGGAAAACTACAGGCAATAACTATTGCCAAGTGCATTCGGAAAGCGATCAGGATCGCGTTTTTTAACCCTATTTAAATCTTATGGATTCACTCTTTCGCGCCTGGCAAACAAGCCGCATGGCTTACCTTAAGTTCTTCGACAATTATTCTTTGGAACAGCTTAACCGCATTCCCGAAGGCTTTAGCAACAACCTGATCTGGAATATCGGGCACATCATTGCCACACAGCATAAATTAATTTATATCGGATCTGGGGTAGCGGGACATATCCCCGAGGAAGTTTTTCTGAATTATCAGTCCGGCACAAGGCCGACAGCAGCGGTATCGCAACAGGAAGCCGATCTGCTTAAAAGATTACTCCTCGAGCAGATTGAGCCGACCATCGATGATTTTAATAACAAAAAGTTTGTCCACTATCAAGAACGTACAACCGGAACGGGCTTTCATCTCACTTCAATAGTGGATGCCTTCGAATGGAATAATTTTCATGAAGGGCTGCATTTGGGGTATATGATGAGTATTAGAAAGTTTGTTATTGGACCGACAATAATCTAGGGGGGGGTATTTTCAATGGTTTGTATATGCAGTACGAAAGGTTAAATAGGTGAAAGCGAATGATTTTTAAAGCTCTTCGGTCGAATATGGATGTCGATGACAGTGTATTTGATGATATATACCCGTCCAAAATAAAACAATTGGCTGAACGCCACTGGACACCTGTTCATGTTGCAAAAATGGCTGCCGAGTACCTGGTTGAATCTCCCATGGACAAAGTCCTGGATATTGGTGCCGGAGCAGGGAAATTTTGCCTTGTTGGCGCTTCTTGCACCCAGGGAATGTTTTATGGTGTGGAACAGCGCGAATCACTGGTGGAGCTTTCCAATGGATTGGCCGAGAAACATCAGGTGCACAATGTAGCCTTTATTCATGGCAATATTGACGAGATCTGTTTTTCCGACTATGACGCATTTTATTTCTATAACTCCTTCTATGAAAATATAGACACATCGAGTCCAATAGATTACTCGATAGCGCTTGATCCAAAACTTTATCATGCCTACACCGCGGCTCTTCGGAATCAGCTTGCGCTGCTGCCTATTGGTACGCGTGTTGTTTCCTATTGGAGTGGCTGGGAAGAGATTCCTAGTAATTTTGATTTGGAGTATACGGCATGTGACGGTTTTCTCAATTTCTGGCGGAAGCTGGGTTAAGGGAAAGGAAGCAGGACAGCCCTGCTTCCTTTTTTTGACGACCTTAATCTAAGTAGAAGAAAAGCCGGCTGAATATCTGATTCGGTACTTTTGGCGCAATAAAATAAGGCTGAACCTTGCCTTTATCGTTCAATTTTGGTAAAAAGAATCCTTCGGCCCCCATTTTACTTTTTGTTTCGTCGCCGTCAAAAGCCCATTCATTGTCCGTATTGGCCTTGGTGAAATTGACCGTGGCACTCCGCAGATCAGCGCCTTTGTCAAAATCCTTCGGTGGTAAATAGTCCACATAGACCCACCTTCCGGGAAGTACATTTTTTGCAATGTACTCCTTACGGACATCACCGGTCGCTGCATTGACCTTCTGTAAAGAAATATCAATCGGGAAATCAATGCTTTTATCATAAATATAAAAGCCCAGTTTATTGACATTGGGGTCCGCAGCAGGTGGGGTCACTTCCTGCACCTTGCCATCAAAATAGACGTAGTTGAAATTGACTTTAATCGTGTTTTCAGGCAATTCGGCACTGTAAACCACTTTCTTGGTCTCCGTATCGGTTAAGGTAACCAGTCTTTTTTTTGGTATTTTGTAACTGTACGCCGTCGCAAAATGGATATTGTGCTGCGGTTGAATGATAAAAGCGCCATCTTTATGATCAAATACGGTCGTATCAATGGCGATCTGCAATGGATGGTCACTGCCATTATAACCATTGATCAGGATATGCATCGCGCGTTCCACCTCCGCAGCGTCCTTGTTGCAGGCACTGAACAGGAAGGGAATGCCGATCAGCAGGAGCGCAGTGACCAGGGGATACAGCTTTGTTGACAAATTTTTCATACTTTATAATTCTAAAACCTTATTAAACCGCATCATGGTGTTGATGGGTGCTTCATTGATAATAAACAACTTGGAAATGGCTTTTGTGGGCGAGGGCACCGGTGCACCTGAGGTCAGCTGGCTGAATTCAAAAGACGATCCTTCGGTGTAGGGAATATTTGTCCCAGCTTTATAAATATAGGCCCGAAATAAGACCGAGGTCTTCTCTCCCTTATAATCCTGGAGGCCTAAGGGAAAGGGATCGAAAACGAGGGGCTGAGAGAACGTATTGGTTTTTAGATTTTTGATCCGTACGACCTCTTCAAACACTTTGGGGGTAAAATAGTATTTTCCAAATACAATGTCCACGGGCTCCCGGTAATTTAAGATGTTGGACTGGAGCATATAGATCAACTGTACTTTGCCCTCCACAGGTGCCGGCACTTTTGGGAAATCGGCTACTTTTCCGTCCATGTAAATAACATTGAGGTCTGTTATAGCCGCTGTATCGTTGGCATTGATTTCCTGTTCCAGCAGAATTTTATCGGTAACCTTAGACTTCATGGTAAATTTTAAACGCTGCTTGGCCGGGTCATTGAAATTATAATTCGCAGCAAATGCGATGCGGCTAAAGGCTGGTGTTACCGTAGCGCTAAAGGTGTCCAATTGGAGGATAAGTTCCTCGTTGCTGTTATTGTAACCACTTAAATTGATCATATGCACATTGGAATGATACAGCAGTTGGTCGCCACCTTTATCGCATGAAAGGAAGGTGGATAGCAGAAAAAAGGTGATCGCCGTGGCTATTAAGATTATTTTTGTTTTCATAACGGTTGATTTAAAAGGTATATCCAATGGAAAGGCTAAAGGAACTGCCCACTTTCCGGTTAAAAGTTTCTTTGTCGCCTATGCGCATCTTTTTTGTCCCGTCTTCGGAGGTCTCGTAATAACCTTCCTCATATTTCTGGGAAAAACCAAACTTCCATTCGTAGATCTCGTCCCATTCCTGTGTGGGCCATTCGGAGTTTGACAGGCCTTTCCAGCGATCCTGTACTTTGTACGTCTCGGGTCTATTCACATAGAAGCGAAACGGACTGTTCAACAGGTTGCTCAGGTTCAGTTTAAGATCGAGGTTTTTGTTTTTCAGGAATTTGTAGCTCAGTTGTGCGTCGAGCTGGTTGCGTGGGCGTTCGTATTCAATCAGATCTTCGCTCATGGCTGTCATAAAGGTTTTATAGCCCATGTGGTTGAAGGCTACGTTGGCTCCAAAGCGGTCTCCGGCGTATTGGATAGCCGCATTATACACGACGGGGATCTGTCCATAAAGTGGGCGTTTGCTTTTCAGGAATTGCTTTTCACGGTATTCAAAGGTATTTCCGTATTTATCGGTGCCGATGCTCTTTGCCATAAATTCGGCCGACTGCACTTCGGAGCTTTGAAGCGTCATGTTTCCACTGACATTGAAATCCTCCAGCAGGGAACCGGGCGCCATAAAGCCCAGGTTTTTGCGGATATCAAACTCCAGTCCCTTTACTTTGGCCCATTCCGAGTTATTGGTGGTCACATAGATGCGATGCGACGAATCCATCATCTGCCGGTACAATTCGATGGGGTTCTGAAAATATTTATAGAAAAACCCGATGGAAATAACTTCGGCAATGGAAGGATACCATTCAAAACGCATATCATAATGGTCAATTAAGGTCGATAGCACACCTTCATTCCGACGGTAAGCACCACCCAATGCGGGATCCTGCCGCACCATCTTGGAGTTTTCAATCAATGCCGGCCGCACCACGGACTGTGAGTAGGCCATGCGGATGTTAAAATCGGGTATGGGCGTCAATGTTAGGCTGGCCGATGGCAGGTAGCGCCAGGTTTTCTCTTCGGTTTCGGGATCCGCCGTCATGCCCACCAGTTTGCCCGTTTTGGGATCGACAAAGCGTTGCTTGCGCATGGCAATGGTTCTGGCGTCCATCTGCAGGTCATTATCGCCATTTTGCAGGCTTTTATACTTGAAGTATTCGGCTCGTACACCCCAGACCAGTCGGATCCACGAGTTGAAGCGGTTGTCGAGTAGACCATAGACGGCCTGGTTTATATTTTTCCCTTCATAAGCACTGACGGAGAATGCTGCCGGATAGTAAAACATGCCATGTAAGGGATCTGTGAACTCGAGGTATTTCGACCAGGTGTTGACAGGCGTAAAGGTATTGGCACCGACAGAGACGATAGGCAGCGAAACCCATTCGAACAAGCCATGCCGATCCATATATTGGTATCCGGCTTTGAACGTCTGCTTTTGCCCGAGCCAATTCGTCTGGTAGCTCAATGCACCTTCCGCAATTTTGTTGGTCTCCGTATAATGGTACTCGGAGCGTGTAAATGTTCCGTCACCGGCATTAGCGTAGTGCGAAGGAATCACATTATAAAGGGTATCATTTAAGAAACCGATCGGAGCGAGCCAGGCTTCGGTGGCATCTTTCTCGCGGTTGTTCAGCTGGTTACTTGCAATATTCCACTCGAGTTTTAAATTGCCGAACCGATGTTCGCCATCCAGTTTATTCTGCAGCATATCGATAAATTTGGGACGGTCATATTCGCGGATTGCTGGCCTCGAATCGTAGCCAATATCATTTCCCCAGCCTTCGATTATAGAGAACTGATTGTTGAACATCCGGGAATAGAAATTCCGCGAGGTTACCTTGTGATTTTTACTGTTCCAGCCCAGGTTGACCAAAGCGCCTAAGCTTGAATTGAAGTTATACTGTGTCGAGGTCGCCGGATGGATTTCTTTGCCCGTGCTGACATCGAAAGTTGCCCCGTCTACCTTTTGCCAGTTGCCGCGCTCAAAATTGGAGATGTGATCAATAGATTGCTCATTTCGGTAACTGAGTGAACCGACAAATCCAAAGACGCCCTTTGTACCACTATAACTCCGCCCCAGGCTGCACTGGTAGTTTTGTCCGGGTAGTGCGGTGTATTTTCGGGTACCCAAACGCTCCAGTCCGCCGATACGCTTGTTCTGTGCAGCGATCATTTCCGGTGTAAAAGGTTTCACGCCTTCAGGCACGGGTTTATAGGGATTGGCAGGGTCGTAATTGATCCCGTCGAAAACGGTCAGATCGCGCGGGAAATTGCCCCTTGTACCATCGTCAAAGGCCAGGTAATCTAAGCTGCCGCGGCCATAGCCCAGGAAATCTTTACCCGTTGAGCCATTGATGTATTTGCTTCCCACCGAAAAGGACGTGAAGTTTTTGACCGGAATGGCCAGGGTGTTGATCTGTACCAGTCCACCACCAAAACCAAAGCTCAGGTCGGGCGACGAAGTTTTGTGAATGATGACATTGTCGATAAGGTTGCTGGGGACAATATCAAATTCGAAGTCCCGCACCTGCACGTCTGTACTGGGGAGGGTGGCGCCATCCATCATGGCCAGGTTGTAACGCTCGGCAATACCGCGGACCACCACCCGACGGTTGTCGTTGGTACTGACACCGGAGATGCGTTTCAGGGTCTCACCGACGTTTTTATCCGGTAAAACGGCTATCTGCTCCCGGCTGATCCCGTTGGAGATGGTGGCTTCATTCTTCTGTTTGGCATATAAGGAAGCCACACTTTCCTGTTTGTAACTTCCTGTCACGACCACCTGCTCCAGGCTTTTCACCACGCTCTTCAAAACGATGTTGAGATTGGTCTGTTTGCCGGACTGCACCACGATGTCGGTGATCCTTTTTGTCTGATGGGAAATGTAGCTGACTTCGATCGTATAGGTGCCGGGTGCGAGGTTCAAGCTGTAGCTGCCATCGGCTTTGCTTTTTAAGGATTGGCGGCTTTGGAGCAGCGTAATGCTTGCATCGACAAGGGCTTCACCATTTTCATTGATGATTCGTCCGCTGATATTTCCCTGCTGTTGGGTGGCACTGTTGCCCATGCTGGCGGATAGCGGAACGGGGATAGCGGCCACGCTTTTTGCCGAAACGATCACAGACTGGTCCTTCAGCACAAAGCTGAGTGGCTGGTTTTTGAAAATTTCGGCCAATACAAGATTGATGTCGGTATTGCTGATTTCTATCGTAACGGGTCTGGCGATGCGCAGCAGGCTGCCTTCGACCAGAAATCCATACCCCGTCTGCGTACTTATCTTTTTGAATACTTTGGCCAGGGAGCTGTTCTTCTCGGAGAGACTGATGTTTTGTCCTATTGCTCCGAAGCTGATCTGTAGCATGCCAAAGAGTGTCATGAAGGTGCTTAGCTTCATTTTCAATAGTATTTTTGTATTTTTTTTATACATTTGTTAAGCTGAAATATGTGTTCATTGGATCGAGAAATTCATTGGCCTATTCCGGCTTTTTGGCCAGTAGTGTTGCGACCACTATTGGCTTTTTTTGGAATTGGGCATGCGGTATAATGTTCTATAAGGTGCTGTCCTAGGGCAGTCACCGATGTCAGTGCTTGTCTTATTTTGTTTCTACGATAAGCCTCCTTCCTTGCATCTCGACCTGGATGCTTTTAAATGTTTTTAATAGATTCAGTACTTTTTCAAAAGACCAGGACCGCGGGATTCTTCCGGTAAAGGTTTCGCTCGTTGGGGTACCCCGATACTGGATGTCCACATTGTACCAGCGGCCAAGTTCGTCCACAACACTGCCGATATCGGCATCTGTAAAATCAAAGTAACCCTCTTTCCAGGCGATCACTTCTGCGGGCTCCACATTTTTGATGGACAGGGATTCTCCAGCGACAATACCCTGTTCACCAGGCTTGAGGACAACGCGCTGATGTGCATTGGCCAAGGCAATGGAACCGCTCAGAAGGGTTGTTTTGGTCCTGGATCTGGATGTGTAGGTATTAACATTAAAATGAGTTCCCAGTACTTCGATCACTTGATTTTCGGAGCGCACCCGGAAAGGCATAGCCGCATTGTGTGCCACTTCAAAATACACCTCACCGCTGATGCTCACCTCGCGCGACGTGCCCCGGAAGGCTGAAGGATAGCTGATCGACGACTGTGCATTGAGCCAGACTTGCGTACCGTCGGCTAATGTCAATTGGTAGCGGCCACCCCGTGGGGTAGCAAGCGTATTGACATGTACCTTATCGACGTTCTTGCCGGCCGTATACACCAGATTACCGGGTTTCAGTTTGTTGATATGAATATTTCCTTCGCTGCTGAGCTCGCCATTTTTGGACTCGTCCAGCAGGATTTTTTCACCATTGCCAAGGGTTAAGATGGCTTTATCCGTTGCGGGATGAATGCTGCTGCTTTGCTTTTCAGCAGGGGTAGTTGACTGGTCAGCCTGCTGCTTGAAGATGTAAAACGAGACCGCACAAAGGAAGACGAGGGATGCTGCTGCTTGCCAAAGCCTATTTCCCGGATGGAGGAAGGATAACTTCTTTGGAGGGGCGGTCGATGCGGCTATCTCCACGTCGATCTGATCGAAGATCTTTTCCTGCAGTTGGCTTTTCCGGCGTAAACGTTCTTCGACGCTTAACCTGTCGATGAGATTCGGATTGGCTTCAAAGGAAGCGTACCAATTTTCAAGAACCTGGAGCTCGTCCTCCGTTATTGTGCCGGCTTCGTATTTAGCGAGTATATCACGTATCTGTTGATTTTGATCGTCCATTTCCTGTGCTTTATACTAAGGAGTACCCGAAGTCTACAAAAGCGGGAACGAAAATTTGAAAAAAAAATACTTTGCCTATTTTTTGTGCGTGTAGAGCAGCAGGACCAGGTAGAAAATATCCATTTGATGTGCTTTGATTTCCGAGCGCATGATCTTCATGGATTTTGTGATGTGCTTGCGGACCATGGCCACCGAAATGTTGAGCTGGTCGGCGATATCCTGATTGGAGCGCTTTTCGAAGCGGCTCAATAGAAAGACCTCTTTGCAGGTCGCGGGCATTTTTTCGGTGATCTGAATAATCTCTGCGTGGATTTGCTTGGCTTCGAGCAGCGTGTCGGGCTGAATCGGAGCGGTATAGCCGAGCTGGGCGGCGGTTTGGATATATTTATCCTGCACTTGTTGCGCTCGATAGGTTTTAAAGACCTGAAATTTAATCGCCGTTTTTAAATAGGCCGAAAGGGAGTGGCTGAGTGTGATCTCCTTCCGCCGCAGATAAAAATCGACAAAAATAGCTTGCACGATCTCTTCGGCCATGGCCAAGGAGCCTGTCCGTTTACCGGCATGATTAATCAAAGGTTCCCAATAGCGGTTATAAAGTTCGGAAAATGCGGCTTTATGGTCTTCTAGTTGAACCAATTCCACCAGTTCCTGATCCGAAAGCGTTTTCAATTCACAATTAGCCATTCTAGTTAAGCAAAGACCAAATGTAAAGAGGCAATTAAACCTGAGCGTTTTAAGAATATTAATAAATTATTAATATTGGTTTGGCCTGTTGCTGCCCCGGGGGGCGCCGACAAATAAGCGCTCGGTCCATCAAAAAAGCCGCTTTCCTTCTGTAGAAAACGGCTTATTTGATGGTGAATACCGTCGGGCTTGTCACCCCGCGGTGTTTAGCTTGATTACCAATAAGCGTCGGTCGTCTTTTCCATGATTAGTGTAGTAATAAGAATGCCATGGCTTTATTTTCTAGGTATTAAAGTGGAAATAACAATTTTAACTCCTGACTATTATTGTTTAATGGTCAGAAATTTTTTATATTTACGGCACGTTAGCGAACCTTGGGCCGATAATCTGAAAAATCTGGCTTTATGGTCGCAATGCGCAATGATTAAAAACTTATTAGAATATGAAATATTACTTACTGACCTTTTCTGTTTCTGCTCAGGTGCTCACCAAACGCGCTGAACTGATCAATTACCTTAGCCGGCACATTGCTGATCTGAAATACATTTCGGCCGATCTTCAGGATAAACTTTGTACCATTACCATTCGAACACTACGACGTGACGAAGGCGTTGTTCTTAATTTATTGGCCCTAAGGGGATTCAAGGCATCTTTTCTATCAGCGACTGAAGGTTCTTAATGTTACTAGCTGGAAAAATGGTCGTGACAACTCTGGTAAAAAGCTTGGCAGAATGCTCTTTATGATCAGTTGACTTAGCCTGGGACGTAGTGAACTGCTGCGGTCCTGCCTATTGGACGAGCTTAAAATTACCGGTTCAAAACGTTTGTCCGTTCGATTACCGTGATTTCCTCTTTCGCGGCGATCTGCTGTTTTTTTGAAGTTCTACAGTAGGTATACTGTCGTGAACGGCTAAAGCCACGGGGTAAGACTGTCCGCTCCAGATAACCCTCCGCTACATATTTACGCAATAGTGAAGCAATTCGTTCACTTTTAAAAGTAATCTGATAGATTTTTTCAACGGCAGCGATAACCTGTTCAATGCTGCGGGGATGCTGAAAATAATCCGAGTCAAAAATCAGCTGCATGACAGATTCCCGCTGATAACGGTGATCCAGATTTTGCGTCCTTTGGAGTTGGTATTTGTTAGTGACCTCATCGGTAAAGAACTTTTTGCCTAAGGGAAAGAATGTGGTCCTAAATCGACCGACAAGGTATAAAGGTGTTTTTGACAGAAATATGTTTATTTTGAAATCTTCGCAAAGGCGAAGGGAATTTGGAGGCTATCGCCCGCTACATTTGCTTTCAGCTTTTCACCGTCCCGCCAGTAGGTAATTTTTTTAGGAAAGGGGAGCGAGTCATTCGTACATTCAAACAGACCATTCTTCATCATGGTCATCTCAAAAGTGATAAAATCTTTTTCATCGGGTGTTTTAACCTTTAAATTCCAGTTACCGTCGGATTTTGATAACTGCATTTTTTCCTGATGTATGGTATCCAGGTTATGTAGGGTAAAAGCAAAACCGACATATTCAGCGTCTTTGATTTTCTTCCAATATTCAAAGGTCCTTTTATCCTTGGCTTCGTTGGTACGCTGCCATTTTCCCACGAGCCAATCGAAATTTTCAGATGGCTCATTTTGACGCCCTGAACATCGTACCAAAACGAGTAGAATCAATAGGGGAACTCCAACTTTGATTAATTTTGCCATCTTCTGTTTTGTTTTAAAGGTTGAGCAGCCAGCATAGGCGCTGCTGAGACGGGCCCAAATGTTGACAGGAGGCTCTGTTGCCCCTATGCGATTAAATTTAATAAAAAAAACGGAGTTTGAAAAGTATCGGTTTGGTTATCCTAGTCCATTATGTCTCTTTTTGGCGCTATCCAATGGCTTTTTGGCACTTGTATTATGAGAAAAAACGATTCCTATTGCTGCCCTGCGTAGCGTGCATGATCTGACTGGTAATTGTCTGTATTCAAATGTACATATTCCCGCCCGCTCTTCTATATTGATTGACTCTATTTTTGGTCAGGAAAAAGATTGTTGAAAATAAAGTCTACTAATATTATAGAATTTATTTTATGTTTACTATATTTGTTTTATCAACCTAGGAGATAAGCCTGTCTTGCGTACAAGCCGTATCTTCCGCACGTAATGATCACAATGTTTTACTTAATTCATTATTTATGAACGGCAAATTTTATCTAAATCCTTTCCAACCGAGCGCAGGTCTGCGCAATGGTACATCCTTTTGTTCTGATTTCAATAAGCGAATGTGTAGCTGCGGTTAAAGGGAAGTACTTCTTTCCATAAAAAGCAGCTTTTCTGACAAGTAATCAATTGGCGTTGGCACTTGTAAATATTCACTGTTAAAATTTTACCTATGAAAAATAGCGTATGGAAGTACGCCGTGACAATTTTTTTGTCACATGGTTTGCTATTGCCTGCATTTTCGCAGCAAGCTGAGCCCCTTATTAACGCTACCTTAAAAGGTGTTGTATTGGATTCGATTACCAATCGGCCTATTGAAGGCGTTACCATAAAGCTCGAAGGCGTGACGCACCAAGTAAAGACCGACGCGTCGGGAAGATTTCAGTTTGTCACGGGGCAACGGCTTCCGTTGACATTCTCCACTTCATTTTTGGGATATAAAGGTCGAAAGATTACCGCACGGGAGGCGCAGATTCAGATCTTGCTTCAACCGAGCGTTTCCGACCTGGATGAAGTTGTTGTTGTGGGCTACGGTGTACAAAAACGAAGAAGCCTAACGGGCGCAGTTGCCAAGATCGACGCTGCCGAAGTCAACAAAATTCCGGTAGCCAGTTTTGATGCCCAGTTGCAGGGTAAACTCTCGGGAGTGCAGGTTTCCACCAACTCGGGAGTCCCTGGCGAAAGTATCTTTCTGCGGGTTCGCGGAACAACATCCATCAACTCCAGTAGCGATCCCTTATATATTATCGATGGGGTATTCTTAAACAATACTTCGCTTCAGAATATCGGGCTCGGTGGACGGACCAGTTCGCCGCTCACAGATATCAACCCGGCAGATATCGAGTCGATTGAAGTGCTGAAAGATGCATCTGCTACCGCAATCTATGGTTCCCGGGGGGCCAATGGTGTGATTATCATTACCACCAAAAAGGGAAGCTACGGTAGCCGGACCAAAATTGACCTCAACGTGCAGGGAGGCTGGGCTGAAGCCAATAAATCCTTGTTGCCCAAACTGGCTACAGGTCCCGAAACGGCAACCCTCGCCAACGAGTGGTGGATAAACTCTGGATTGGACAATCCGGCATTGAAACAGACTTTCGCCAACAGGCCTTACCGTCCTGTCTCGGAAGGCGGGAAGGGAAATCCCGAAGATCAGCCTACTTACGATCGCCTTGGTTTCCTCTTGCGCCACGGGAAGCTGCAGGATTATAACATCGGCATCCAAGGGGGCGGAGACAAATCGCGTTTTTATATTGGTGCGGGCTATACGGGCCAGGAAGCTTTTATCAAGGTGATCGACTTCTCACGTACTAATCTCAAGTTTAATTTTGACCATCAGATCAGCAGCCGTGTGAAGATCGGTCTGACCAATAATTTTTCCAGAACTTACCGCAATCAGGCACGTACAGGCGATGGCCCACAGGTAAGTCTGTTCAATTCGGCCGTTTCTTCGGCAACGAATGTGCCGATATTCAATACCGATGGATCAATCAACGGTACCGATAATACGTATACCCTGGTAGACAACTACGATGTTAATACCACAAGTCTGCGTTATGTGGGAAGTGCCTTTGCGGAAATCGATCTGCTGAAGGGACTAAAATTCAAATCCAGCTTTAGTGCCGACTATAACCTCTACGACGAATCACAATACTGGAACAGTAAAACCAGTATCGGTATTGCGAATAACAATCAGGCCACCTCGGGAATATCAAGAAATGCAACCTGGATCAATGAGCAAACCTTGTCGTATCAGAATGCCTTCGGTAAGCATAGCCTCAATGCTATTTTGGGAAATACTTTGCAGAGCAATGTGCTTGATTACAAGTATTTGGAGGGGAATGGTTTTGCCAATGATTCCTTTAAACAGATTTCCTCGGCAGCCAATATCATTGCCGCCGACAACTGGACTAAATATACCATTGCTTCCTATTTTGGAAGGGTCGGCTATAGCTATGCCGACCGTTATTTTGCAGAGGCAACCCTGCGGGCAGATGGCTCGTCCAAGTTTGGTGCCAACAACCGATGGGGGTATTTTCCCGCTTTTTCGGCGGGCTGGCGGATTAGTCAAGAAGCCTTTCTGGCAGATCAAACCTGGTTAAACGACCTGAAAGTAAGGGCTTCCTATGGATTGACGGGCAATCAGGCCGGAATCAGCAATTTCGCCGCCAGAGGTCTCTGGTCGGGCAATGAAAAATATGCGGACAGCTATGGCAAGGTGTTGCCAAGTACAGGTCCTTTCCAGTTGGGTAACGAAAATCTGCGCTGGGAGAAAACGGCACAGGCCGATCTTGGACTGGATGTGGCGCTCTTTAAAAATCGCCTGTCCATTACCGTAGATCTTTACCATAAATATACCTCCGATCTCCTGCTCGAGCGACCTATTGTCGGCAGTTCCGGTTTTTCAAAGTATTGGGCCAATGTGGGCGAAATCAGCAACAAAGGCTATGAAGTGTTGATCAACTCGCTCAACGTGAAAACAAAAGACTTTGCCTGGAATACAAGCTTCAACATCTCGGGCAATAAAAATAAAATTGAGAAACTACCCACGCAAATCACCCAGTATACCCGCGATTGGGTGATTCTGAAAGAAGGTTATTCGCTCAACTCATTCTGGCTGTATGAACAGTTGTATGTCGATCCGCAGACCGGAAAGGTGGTATTTGACGGACAGCTGAGCGATGGTTCTTTGCCGACTTCGGCGCGGAAGGTGTTTCGCAATGCCTATCCCAAGTTTTACGGTGGTATAGGTAATACCTTTACCTATAAAAACTTCGATCTGGGTGTAGACTTTAGTTTCCAATATGGCAACTACGCGGTGAACCTCAACCGCTATTTCAGGGAGCGTAATCCCAGCAGTGGTGGGGTATCTCAAAATGTGCTGAACAGGTGGCAGCAGCCCGGGGACATCACCGATGTGCCCCGACTGACATCGGAAGGGCTCAACTATACCATCGATGCCAATAGCCGTTATCTCGAAGATGCCTCGTTTTTGAAACTGAGACAGCTTTCTTTTGGATATAAACTGCCGAAAGAGCTGGTAGAGCGGGCGAAGCTGTCTGCAGCGCGGATCTATTTTGTAGGATCAAACCTCTTTATCTGGAGCAAATATACAGGCGATCCCGAATCGAATGTCACCAGCAACCCAAATGCGCAGGGGATAGGCACATTTGGAACGCCACCGCAGCCCCGTACGTTTCAGCTTGGGCTCAATGTAACCCTTTAAACGTTAACCTTAATCCGTAAAGCTCATGAAAAAAATTATATATTTCCTTTATCCGCTTCTTGTCTTTCAGCTCAGTGGCTGCAGTTCTTTTTTGGAAGTGGAGCCCAGGAGTTCAGTATCTGATGAAGTGACTATCGTCGATGCGAGTTCTGCCGCAACAGCAGTACGCGGTATCTACTCTGCACTTCGGTCCAACGATTATTATGGCTATAGCTTTCAGCTGCTGGGATTCTTTTCGGCAGACAACATCGTGTATCGCGGCAGTCAGACTGTTCATCAGACGCTGACCAATCATACGGTCAAATCCGACCTCGCTGTGTTGGCTACGGCTTGGAACCAGATCTATGCCACCATCAACAGGACCAACCATGTGATCAGCAAAGTACCCAACCTCGCGCTGACGACGACTTTCACCGAAGCCTACCGCAACCAGCTTGTGGGGGAAGCCTATTTTGTGCGCGCACTGGCGTATTTTGATCTGGCCAGAACTTGGGGTGGTGTACAGATCGTGTTGCAGCCGACAACTTCGGCCAGTAGTCTGCCGCAGGTCAAAAGAAGCTCCCTGGCCGACACCTATGCTCAGGTGCTGCAGGACCTGCAAAAAGCAGAACAGCTCTTGCCTAATGACACCAATCGCATTCGCGCTACCAAGAAAACAGCCCGCGCGCTCCTGGCAAGATTTTACCTCTACCAGAAAAACTGGAGCGAAGCCATAAAATATGCATCCTATATTATTGACGACAACGCCAATTATAGCTTGGTCAATCCATACCGCTCGTTTTATGCCAACAATACCTCCAACACCAAAGAGTCTGTCTTCGAATTGGTCTATGATATCAACAATACCAGTGGGCAGACCAGTCAATGGTTGTCGGGCAATAATGGCGGGACTGCCTGGATCAGACCTTCGCAGGGTATCTACGACCTACTGGTAGATCCTACGATCGGAGGGGATCGTGCTGCGCTCGTGTCCAAAACCACTTCATCCACAGATCCAAATATCCTGATCGGCAATCTCTATTACCGAACAGACCGTACTGACCCCGCCTTTTTGATCCGTACGGCCGAGCTCTATCTGATCCGCGCCGAAGCGTTGGCGCAGCGGAATGGCCCGGGCGATCTGACAGCGGCATTGGCCGACTTAAATGCCATACGCTCGCGCGCGAATATTAAGCCGTTGCAAGGGCTCGGAGCTGCGGCACTGCTGCAGGCTGTGGAAGATGAAAACCGCGTGGAATTTGCCCTGGAGAACCATCGCTGGTATGATCTTTTGCGGACGGGACGTGCACAGCAGGTGCTAAATATTTCTTCCGCGAATAGGCTTTTGCTGCCGATACCGTATGCTCAGGTTTCGATAGATCCGGATCTGCAGCAAAATCCTGGTTTGGATTGATCCGCATGAATCAGGTGTTTTTTTTCATTTAATCGTATTGAAATGACCATATTAACAGACTCTCATTTTTTTAAGCGCCATCGCTCAGCGATCGTATACATTGGCCTGATTTTCTTTTTGATACTCAGTATCCCTTACGACCCTAATCTTTTTAGGGACCGTTCATTTGGGGATCTGTTTTCCTTGGAGAACTGGTTTGCGTTGGCGACTTACCGCACTTCTTTTATTGCCGAGAGCCCTTACGTCGGTACGGACGTGCGCGGATATTACAACTGGGCTATTGCGCTGCTGCTCGCGTTGTTGCTATTTTGGGCCTTTGGCCGTAAAATCAGGCAATCTTTTCAGGTCAATGATGATAGCGTATTTTATTGGCTGCGCGTGCTGCTACGCTATCGTTTAGCCTTAGCAATGATCTTTATCGGTCTCGTCAAAATCATCCCTATACAACTTCCCGAACCAACCATTAGCGAGCTGCATACCGAATATGGTGATTTTCTGCTCTGGAAGCTCTATTACCTGACCAACGGCATTGCAACCGCGGGTTATCTACCGGTAATTGGTGCGCTAGAAATTGTGAGTGGACTCTTTTTATTGAACCGGCGCACAGCAATCATCGGGTCGGGGCTGCTTATCGCTGTATTGCTCAATGTTGTTATCGTCAACTATGTGTACGAAATCGGTGAACAGGTGTATAGTTCATTTTTACTACTGCTTGCGGTCGTGATCTTCTCGTACGACTGGCCCCGTTTTTATCAGCTCCTGATCAAAAAGGGAGCAACTGTTCCCGATGGGTTTTGGCCTGAGTATGGACGCCGCATTGCGCGCATTCGCCCTTATCTGCAGGTCTTATTCCTGCTGCTGATCACTGTCTTTAGCGTGCAGACTTACCTGAGCTGGAAGAATTCGGATTATCCCTTCCCCGATGAAAAAGGGTTGGAAGGAGCAGCAGGGGTGTACAATGTGAAAGATTTCGTGTGGAAGGGCGATACCATCCCGTATTCGCTGAGCGATACATTGCGGTGGAAGGACGTGGTTTTTGAAAAATGGAACACGCTCAGCATAAGGGGAAACCGTTCTGTACGGGTTGATAGCCTCAAACCACATATCGCCTTCAACCGGGAGCGTAACTATGAATATCTGGGCAATGGTGGCCGCGAATTCTTTGCTTATGCGATCAAAAAAGGAGCAAACAAGGCGGAGACAGCGATCAAACTGACGGGAAAGGTCAGTAAAGGCCACACCTTTGCCTTTGTGGTCAATCGCCCGGATAAGCGCACGCTTGTGCTTGATGGTGTAAACCAACTCGGCGATTCCCTGCATGTGCGCCTGGAGAAAATAAACAAGAAATACCTGTTGCAGGAGGGGCGTAGAAAGCCGATCCGTATTTATTAACGATTCAAATTTAGACTAAGCTTATGGCAACGATTCAATATTTGGAAAGCACTCCAACCATCCAGCAGGAGCAGGGCTGGAAGTACTGGGAGAAAGTGGGATTTAGATTTACTTTTATTTTCTTTATCCTGATGGTGGTACCCCTGGATGGGGACTGGTACGAAAAAGTATTTAAACCCGATTCGCTATACGATTGGATGGCAACGATCGCCGGTGGCTCGCGCACAGGTTGGATCGAAATAGACAGCGAAAGTGGCAAATGGGGGTTCGCATCGTATACGTCCTGGTGGCTCAATGGCCTGATAGCCGTGCTGGGTGCTTCCATCTGGACGATATTGGCCCGGAATAGCAAGGTGCAGCGTTACGATGCGCTTTATTATTGGTTGCGGGTATTGGTGCGTTACCGCATTGCTTTGGGACTTATCGCCTTCGGATTTATCAAGTTCTTTCCGATGCAGATGCCCTTTCCATCACTTGCCAATCTGAATACCGACATCGGCGAATATGCTCCCTTTAAGTTGTACTGGCAAATCGTCGGTGTATCCTATAAGTATGAGATCTTCTTAGGCTTTTTGGAGATCGCAGCAGGAAGTTTACTCTTCTTCAGGCCTACTGTTGTCATCGGGGCTATTATCAATGCAGGCGTGCTCTTTAACATTGCTCATGCCAATATCGCCTATGATGGCGCGGTACATGTATACAGTTCGTATTTTGTTTTGCTTTCCCTTTTTCTATTGCTGCAGTACCTGCCAGCGATCTGGAAGCTTTTTATCCTGCGCGAGCCGGTGAGCACCTATTACTATGTGCCCAAATTTCTCAAGCAGTGGAATAAACCCCTGTATTTCGGTCTTAAGTCAGTCATTGTGGTGCTGTTTATATTTGTTTACGGCTTTTATCGCTATGAGCGATTCTATGATGAAGGGCGTTTAAAGGAACCGGTGCTTCCAGGGCTGGCAAAAGCAGCAGGACATTATGAAGTTTCGGGTTTTCTGCTCAATGGAAAGCCGCAGCCTTATTCACCGGCAGATTCGGTACGTTGGCATGAAGCCTTTTTTGAACGCTATTCGACCTTGGTCTACAAGGTCAACAAAGCCAATTCCATTGATCTTGGTAATGGTACGCCAGCCTTGAATGATGTGCTCAAAACGTATGAATTTACGGGCCGGGCCGGAGGAAAGAATTACCTGTATTATGAAATAGACTCGGCAGAACATGCGCTGTACCTGATCGACAAAAATCAGAAATTTAGTAAGGAGCAACGAAAAAAACTCGATGAAAAACTGGATGTGGGGCTGAAGGCCCTGTATGGAAAAGCACAGGGCGATAGCTTAGGTATCCTGAAATGGGCTTACGAACGACCAACGCCAGAGCAGATTAGGCTCAAGGGGCTGGATGCCAGCGGTAATAACCTTGAAATTACGCTCGACCGGGTTAAAGAATCCTATCTCACCGGTAAAGAATGGTATATGAAAAACACCCTCTTTACCTATTAATCACCTTAAAAAATAGCATGTTATGAATAGAAGATCATTTATCCACCGTTCAGCTGTCTTTTTCACGCTTGCTTCGGCAGGCCAGGGCATATCCTGTTTTGGAAATACCGATCACACCGGGGCGGGCTACAGTATCAAACAGTTCGAAGATGAGGGCCTCGTACAGTTTTCCTATGCGATTTTGGCCGATAAGAAAATTGTACTTGTGGACCCTGCCCGTGATCCGCGGCCTTATTACGCTTATGCAAAGCAACAGGGGGCCAAAATTATCGCCGTTGTGGAGACACATCCGCATGCTGATTTTGTGAGTTCACATCTGGAGATCCATCAAGAGCAGAAAATTCCGATTTATGTGAGCAAGCTTGTCCGTGCAACGTATCCGCATCATACGTTTGACAATGGCGATAGGTTGAAGATTTCGGACCATATCGTGTTGCATGCCATCAATACAGCGGGGCATTCACCCGACAGCATCTCCGTCTTACTAAAAGAAAACGGTCGTGATGTGGCCATCTTTTCGGGGGATGCGGTGCTGATTGGCGGGGTGGGAAGGCCTGATCTGCGTGAGTATTCGGGTGAGCAGGCGACACTACGCGAAAAATTGGCGCGGCAGCTCTATCATACCGTGCATGATGTCTATGCCAACTTAGGCGATCAGGTGCTTCTGTATCCGGCCCATGGTGCCGGATCGCTCTGTGGCAATGCCATAAAAGGCGCGAAGCAAAGTACCATTGGCGCAGAAAGAACGCATAATTTTGCCTTTCAGCAACAATCCGAAGAAGCGTTTGTCAAGCAGATCTTAGCAGACCGTTCTCCGATACCGATCTATTTTCCTTATAATGTGGAGTTGAACCGTCGGGGCGCAAAGCCATTATTGGCTTCTTTGTCGGATATTTCATCGGTTTCAGCAGCTGCGGTGCCTTATGAATCGAGCACTGTCCTTGACACACGCGCTGCTTCAAAATTTAGAGCGTCGCATTTTCCAGACGCCATCAATATCCCCGAACGGAGCAAGTCGGAATCTTGGGTCGGGACTTTTATTGAACCGAAAGACGGCTTTTATCTCGTTGTGGATACCAAAGAGCAGGGGCAGGTGCAGCTTGAAAAACTGGCCAAAATTGGCTATGAGCAGTTTGTAAAAGGGATTGTGCTGTATGGGGATTTCGCAGGGCAGCCTTCGACAGCTTTTGACCAGACAGCTTTCGACCGGGCGCAAGATCACTATTTTATAGTCGACGTACGCACGGCCGAGGAGGCTAAGGCCGGGCCAGTATTCAAGGGGGCGCATAACATTCCGCTGGCGGAACTGAAGCAGCATATTGCTGAACTACCGGTCGATAAACCTATTGTCGTGCACTGCGCTTCGGGTTATCGTTCGGCCATTGCAAGTAGCCTGATCAATGAATCGGTACCAAAAGCGCAGGTATGGGATATCGGAGAACATATTAAAACCTACAAGCAATCGGTGAATTAACACGAGGGATTACACTTAAATGCATACATGATATGAAAGATTTAAAACTATTGGTTAGTATGTTGTTAGCGGTAGCGGTATTGCTCAATATGACGAACTGCCAATCCAGACAGGACACCCAGGAAGCCGTAAAAAATAGTCAGGTTTCGTTTAAAAAGGAAGAAGGAGTGCGCTTTAAGCAGGAGCTCGAAAGCCTGAATAAAACGAATAAAGTGCCGGTACAGATTCCCGACAATCCGCGGATCGTTTATGCGACCGAACAGGATGTGCTGGAGCTGGAAAACGGCATTGTGCTGTTTGGATGGCCCAGTTGTCCATGGTTTCGCAATGCCATAACGCCATTGCTGGAATTTGCCCAGGAGGAAAAGGCGGCCATCTATTACCTCAATATCCACGATATCCGGGATCTCAAAGAGAAGGATAAAGAAGGTAAGGTGATCACAACCAAGGCTGGTAGCCCGGGTTATGAAGCTATCTTGGCCAAATTTCATGATATCCTCAATCCTTATACAGCTGTGGGCGTTGATTCCATCAAACGGATTTCTTCACCAACGGTATTATTTATTGAAAAAGGCAAAGGTGTGCATAAGGTTGTTTCCACGGTCGTATCGCAGACCGATCCGAAGATCAAGCTCGATAGCACACAGCGACAGGAGTTAAAGCAACGGTATCGGGAATATTTTTTGGATGAACATACGATTTAAGACCAGCGTATTTCAACAGCATCGTAAATTAAATGGATAACATATGAAAAAAATAATCAATCTTGGACTTTTAGCATTTGTTTTAACGACATTTACAGTCTCCTGCGGATCTGCGGGCAAGAAAAAGGAAAACGGCAAATCACAGTCGGATTCCACATCATCAAAAGGTTCAAAAAAGGATCAACCCAATACGGGCTGCGACTAATAGACTGTAACACGATAACACATGCGAAGATTTGACGCAATTATTATTGGCTCGGGACCGAACGGACTGGCGGCAGCCATTACCTTTCAGCAGCAGGGGCTCAGCACCCTGCTGATTGAAGGTGCCGATACGGTCGGTGGGGGAATGCGGACCAAGGAACTTACACTTCCGGGCTTCAAACATGATGTTTGTTCGGCAATCCATCCCATGGCCATGGCTTCGCCATTTTTCAGGGCTTTGCCTTTGGAAGCATATGGGCTATCGTTTGTGAAGCCGACGTATGCGGCGGCACACCCACTGGAAAATGGGGAAACGGGAATTCTTTACCATAGTCTTGCCGAAACCATAAAAGGCTTGGGGCCAGATGGCGAAAGCTATCGCAAGCTGGTGGAAAAGGTCGCGACACATTGGGAAGACCTTGCTGCCGATATTATGGGGCCACTATCCTTGCCGAAGCATCCGTTACGGTTGGCTTCCTTTGGTCTGGATGCGCTTCAGCCGGCAAGTTGGACGGCAAAGCGTTTTGCCAGTGCACAGGCTAAGGCATTATGGGCGGGAATGGCGGCCCATGGAATTCAGCCGCTAAGCAACTGGACAACTTCCGCTATTGCTATTGTGCTCGCGGCAGTAGGTAACACATATGGCTGGCAGATCCCAATAGGAGGCTCGCAATCCATTGCCGATGCTTTATTAAGCTATTATAAATCCTTGGGCGGGGAGATCCAAACGGGCTTTTGGGTAGAGGACGTTCGCGATCTGCCCTCCCATAAAGTCCTGCTCTGCGATATCACGCCGCGGCAGTTGCTAGCCTTTAAAGGAATAGAACTGGGTAGCGCTTACCGCAGGCGCCTTGAAGGCTTTCGGCAGGGAATGGGGGTATTTAAAGTTGACTGGGCATTGTCAGAAAAGACGCCCTTTAAAGACCGGCGTTGTCAGCAGGTTGCTACCGTGCACTTGGGCAATACCTATGCAGAAATTGCCGAAAACGAGCGGCTAAGCCATCTTGGAAAGCAAGTGGACAAGCCTTTTGTATTGTTTACACAGCAGAGTGCATTTGATTCCAGTCGTGCTCCCGATGGAAAACATACAGGCTGGGCGTACTGTCATGTCCCCAATGGAAGTAGGGTCGATTATACCGAAGCGATCGAAAATCAGATCGAGCGCTTTGCACCGGGCTTTAAAGATACTATTCTGGCTAAGCATACCTTTTCTCCTGCAGCACTCGAGTCGTACAATCCCAATTACATCGGTGGTGATATCAATGGTGGGATTATGGATATTTCACAGCTGTACAGTAGACCTATATTGGCCCTAAACCCGTACCGTACCTCGGTCGACTCGATTTATCTCTGTTCATCGTCGACCCCTCCTGGAGGTGGGGTGCATGGCATGTGTGGTTATCATGCCGCACGTACGGCGCTCAAAGAACATTTTGGCTTATTGTTGTAAACGGCAAAAATTGGCTTATTGCTGTACATGGCAAAGGTTGGCTCGTTGCCATGAATGGCGCCGACTTACTTGTTGCTGTAGATAGCTCCGATTATGTATGTCCTGATCCGCCTCTATGGAAGGCCCTTATGGTTATCCGCATAACATGTTATCTATATTTAGAGAAAATTAACAGAATTTGTTACGAATTGTTCGTAGCTTTAGTAAGTAAATTAAAGCTATAGCATTCCATGAAAGCGATATATTCCTTACCTACATTCATCTGTCTACTCTTTGCGTGGGCCCTGCCGCTTCATGCACAGAACGTGATCGACATTTTAGAAAAATCGAAATGGGCGCTTGACCAAAAAGAAGCAATAAACTACAATTACAGGCTGGAAATAAATTATACCTCGGAAAATTACAACTACACGCTGGAAGGGAATACCTATTTGGATTTTAGGACAAAGGACAATCCGCTGGGGCTGGCTTTCCAATTTTCCAATGCAAAGAGCAAGATTGTGTATAATGGATCCGAGTCTTTTGAGCTTAATCTACTTGACAAGACAAGTGTGTTAAAACGTCATCCCCAAAAGAGTGAGCTGGGGCATTTTACCTTTCTGAACTTGAGTCTGTTGACCTGGAAAAATGTGCTTCCCCTCATTATTGCTTCGGCCGATATCCAAAAGACTTTTGTGGACAGTCCGAATCCGATATGCTATGCGATACGAATCGGGGTGGGGCAGCGGGATATCGATAAATTAGGAAATGTGAATGCCCTAACCGCAAAAAGGAATATAAGCTATACCGTGCTGCTGGACAAAAAAAGCTACTTTCCCGTCGAAATTATTCAGGAAAATGATGTGTCCAAAGGCGATTATCTCAGAACACAGTTTAGTTATAAGGATTTAGCTGAAGTTCCGGTCGAACGCTCCTGGTATTTTTCCAGTTATTCCGGATATAAGATTAAAGATCCGAAAGTGCAGATATCGTTGATTAGGGGTGAAATTGCTCCAAAATGGCAATTACCGTTGGTTTTAGACTCCGGATCAATCAAGCTGGATTTTCTTCAGGGCAACTATGTACTACTTGAATTCTGGATAAAGAACTGCGGCTACTGTATTGAAGCGGTTCCGCTCTTGAATGAATTACAGCTGGGTTATGCGGACAAGGGGGTAAAGGTGATTGCTATAAATGCTGGCGATCGTGAAGCAGATATCCAAAGCTTCCTTCGTCGAAATAAACCTGTATACCCCAGTGTATGGGACCGTGATGGTAAAATAGGCGCACTTTATGGCGTCGGTGGATACCCACAAGCTTTTCTTTTGGATAAAGGAGGTCGACTGTTATTCCAGGGAGCTGTAAATTCTCCTGAAATGAAAACTATACTTGAGCAGTTGCCGCGGAACAGGTGATTTTGCTGTTTTATATTTTTCTGAAGCACAGCGCAATTAGAAAAGATAAGTTAATGGATGTGTTTTTTAATTTCGGCAGTATTTTTGCTGTATTGGGCTAGAAAACACCCCAAATAATATGTTGCATCAGGCCAAGATAATTTCTTGGCCTTTTGTATGTACTTGAATGTTTTTAGTTTACAAAGGCGATAACGGCTTCGATGTTGTCATTCCTTTTTGCTGAATACAAAATAGTAGGAATATGCACTTTAATAGCATGGCGATTAGGTCCCGATACGACTTTGATGTAAAAAACGCTTTATGTAATTATTGAATCACTTTATAAAATTATAACTGAATAAAACCTAAATTTGGACATTTTACCTTTCATCCTGGTTCAGTATTTGTCTTCATAGCGCTAATATATTGTCATCCTATCTTTTTAAAATTGGATGAGGATTCTTTGATTGTTGCAGTAAATGAGTCGGTTACAGTCTTTATTTGAAAAGGTCGTTTTTATACTGCAGGTCGAAACTTTCATCTTTAACCAACCACCAATTCAGTATTGAGCCGTGCTGTTACTATTTTGTTTCTAATATCGCAGCTGTTGAAAAATTGGAATTTACTCCTATTTTTATACCTTCAAATTTACAATCTATGTGAAACATTGATTCAGTTAGTTACCATCGGTTTATTGAGATGACTGGCTTTGGTTATGTGGAATGAGAAAAATAAGTGATGTAATAGCGAGTTTTTTCAGCCGATTGTACACATAGACTTACATTAATTTTACCTTAATGAAAACAGAGCATTTGCCAATTACACTCACGGAAGAGGGGGTATTTTACAAAGAAATAAGTGTGACCGAAGATTATAATAAGACAACAAAATGTACGTATTTTTTGATGGTGCTATTTTCTGAAGGAAGTGGTACGCATTATATTGATACAGCGGAATATCCGATCAGAGGGAGGCAGCTTCATTTTTTATTTCCAGGGCAGCATCACCACTGGACTACCGGCCCGGAGACGAGTGCGCAGAAAATTGTCGTGGGAAAGAAAGTATTTGAAACTTTCTCCAGTCTTAGTGAGATTTATTTCATTCGTCACAATTTGCATCCCGTCTTTAAACTCAGCACATCTTTATTTGAGGTGATATTTAATGAAATGAAAAGTATCCAACGTGATCTCTTGGCGTTGGAATCGGATGGAAAGTGGAACGAAATTGTCCGCTTGAGAATCGATATACTCGTTTCTTTGATAAAAAAGGAAGCTGGAGATTATTTAAAGGAAAATCTTCTTGGAAATTCAAATGTAATTATTGACTCTTTTTGGGATCTTGTGAATGTAAATTTCCTTACCCAAAAAAAAGTAAGTTGGTATGCTAAGCGATTACATGTAACGGGTAATTATCTGAATATCCTTTGCCGAAGATATCTCCATATGACAGCTTCAAGCGTGGTTCAACTGCGAATAACACAAGAGGCTAAACAACTCTTAAAATTCTCAGGTAAAAGGATAAAGGAGATTGCATTTTATTTAGGGTTTGAATCGTTATCGGCATTTTCTACATTCTTTAAGAACAACAGTGGTTACTCGCCATCCGTTTATAAAGGGCAGTCATCTTAAAAGACCAAAAGTAGAAATCAAAAATAGGATATGCCAGGGAAGAGTTCATCGTGCATCGCAGGGCGAACCGCTGACGGATGGTACTCAATGGGCGAAGTTGATGTGCTATAAAGAGATTAATTTGTAACTATCTGTTTATATTGAGCTATTTAAGTAGCTTATTTATATAGGGTTATGTTAAGATTATTTTGGCGTTATGTCAGTTTGGCAGATGCCTATTTCAACTCGCTGTTGGCTTTACAGGACTGCTTCGATTTCAGAAAGATGTGTTTCTTTAATAGGGTTGCCCTACATTTTCCAACGAAAGAATGCAGTGAACTCGTACTTTATCTTGGCAGATAGGCAAAAGGACGGGGCCTGTTGGTTTTTTGTATACTGAACACCTTAATTTAGCTTTTGATAAAGTGGATTATGGTATTGTTTTCGTGGTTGGATGTCCAGGTCACGTTATTATTTGATAGGGATATACATATAGTTCCATTACAAAAAATATGAGCCGTACAGCAAATAATTTGCAGTGGTGTTATTTTATGTGTATATTTTAATTGCTTATATACAGTTTATTGTGGTCTTTATATTGATTAAAAGTATAGGTGGTGTTTTGGCTAATAAGGACGACTAATGTATCTTTTGGAAATTGTTGCGTAGGATGAAACGATCAAATGATTGTGGAAAAAAATGCATAAATTAGGAGAACTAAACAAGCTGTTTTATGAACATGAACTTTATTCCAAAAGCTTTCTTCCTATTTACGCTCTGTCTGATCCATGTAATCGGTCATGCGCAAGAAAGCAACAACAATAAGAAATTGTGGGCAAAATCAATTTTGAATCAACAAGCGCCAAAACTGGAGGTGGAACAATGGCTGACTGATGTGCCGGATACAAAGGGTAAATTTATCCTCATTGATTTTTGGGCCACCTGGTGTGGACCCTGCAGGAAAGTTATTCCCGAACTCAACGAGTGGCATAAGAAGTATGGTGATAAACTTGTGATCATTGGCCTTTCGGATGAAAAAGCAGCGGTCATTAAAAAGGCGAAGGAGATTAAAATTGATTATTTTTCAGCGATTGATACGAAAGCGAAGTTGAAGAAACAGCTCGAAGTTCAGGGAATACCACATTGCATTCTAGTGGATCCTGAGGGCATTGTGCGTTGGGAGGGTTTTCCTACGTTGGAGGGGCATGAGCTAACCGATGACGTCGTTTCTGGTCTCATCAGAAAGTATTCGCGGAAGCGTGGGAGATTCAAAGATAGCAGTCCCTATTTTCTGCGGCAGGAAGAAGTGATGTTGGCTGGATTGTAAAAGTCTTCAGCAACCCAGATCGATAAATTCTCCGATTTTTAGTCGGTACTTGGGTAAAAAATGAATAAAAAAAGTGTAACGGTTGCCCGTTACACTTCGCAAGAAGATAAATAGATTATCTACTTGTGTGTTTACTTAATTATGCGATACGTACGTTAACTGCATTAACGCCTTTTTTACCATTTTCTACATCAAATGTTACGCTGTCATTTTCGCGTACTTCGTTGATTAAACCAGATACGTGTACGAAAATGTCGTCTCCACCACCCGCAGGCGTGATAAAACCAAAACCTTTTGTTTGGTTGAAGAATTTAATAGTTCCTTCTTGCATTGTTTTATAAATTATATTAAAGTAATCTGTACTACACTATTGTGATAAATGAATATGAACAATAGTTAATCGATTTTTTGCAAGAAATGGGATCTGATTTTAATGATCTTGGATTGACTCAAGTCCAAAAAGGTCTTTACCTCCGTTTTGCTAACAAAAAAGCTTCTGAAAATGCGAAAACTGAGCGGTAAGTAAAACTTGACGATTTCAGATAAGCAAAGGCGGAGCCGATTATAATCCAAATTTAAGTATAAATTATTGATATATACAGTGTTTTAATTTTTTTATATAAAATAAATTCTTATCACGCTTAAAACTTGCGATATACGAGCGGGGTCTATCGCCCCGGCAAAGCTATACGCGATAGACAAAAGCATTGATATTCATGCCCGCACCAACAGATGCAAATAGAATAATATCGCCTTCGTGCAAGGATTGGTTGTCTATCTGACCGCGCGAAATAAGATCATAGAGCGTAGGAATGGTAGCCACACTACTATTTCCTAAGGTATGGATGGTCATCGGCATAATGTCGGGGGGCGGAACTGTATCGTATAGGGCATAGAATCTCATGAGAATGGCTTCGTCCATCTTCTCGTTGGCTTGGTGGATCAGTATTTTTTTGATTGCTGTGATATCGAGATCTGCTTTTTGGAGGCAGGCTTGCATGGCTAAGGGAACTTTGCTGAGGGCAAATTCATAGATTTTACGCCCTTTCATTTTGATATAGCGGATATCAGGATCCTGCTCTTGTTGATACGAGCTTCCGAAGTTGAGATATTCAGCTTCTTCAAGCGCATAAGTTGCGCTTTCATACGATAGGAGCCCTTGTTCTGTGGTGCTGCCTTCAACGACGACAGCACCGGCGCCATCCGCATAAATCATCGAATCCCTGTCAAAAGGATCTATAACACGGGAAAGCGTTTCTGCGCCAATGACCATACAGCGCTTTGCCATACCCGATTTAATGAAAGCGTTGGCCTGCAATACGCCTTCGTTCCAGCCGGGACAGCCAAACAGTAAATCATAAGCCACACATTTGGGATTACTGATCCCTAACTTTTTTTTCACTCTGCTCGCTAAACTTGGTACAGTATCCGATTGGATTTTGCCGGATGGCACATCGCCATAATTATGCGCAACAATAATATAATCCAAGGTTTCGGCATCAATGTCTGCGTTTTCAATGGCAAGTTGACCAGCTCGGAAAGCAAGATCTGAAGCCACCTGGTCAGCGTCGGCGTAGCGACGTTCCTCAATGCCGGTGATTGCTTTAAATTTTTCTATGACAGAAGCCGGTTGCTTAAATGGCTGGCCATTTTCATCCAAAAAAAGATGATCGGCAAAATCTGCATTGGTTATTTTATGGGGTGGAATATAACTGCCAGAACCGATAATTCTAATATTCATCATTGTTTCTCCGTACGTATTGTGTTTAAATATATTTCGACGATCATCCCCTTATGCTATGCTGAATCCTTATGGTCGTATACATTCACATTTTTGGCGGCCTATTTCCTTCTCAGCTTTAATTTACTAAATATTATCGGGATAGCGTTAATTTTCTTTCTCACACCAGTCCAGCAGTGGTTTGTATAAGCCCTGAATATCTTTCGGGTTGTTGTCCTTATAAAGGCGAAACAATTCGGCGTTAAATTCATCTGCTTTGGGAAAACCTTTCTTATTGACCATCATATCATTGACGTTTTCAACTATCTGTCCAAAAAGATCGTGATCTTCTCCAAACTTGTCGTAACAATATAAAATGAAAAGTCCCCAGGTCAAATATTCATCGAATACTTTTACCGGAGTCGGATAATGAACCGTACTTTTGTTCGCTGAATCTACCCATACTTCCCTGTTATTGAAAATTGCATCAATCTGTTTTTTGTTTTTTTCGCTCAATGGACCTACGTAGTTGTGGTCTATCTCTGTGAAAATGATGCGTGTATTGAAGGCTTTTTTGAATTTGGGGCTCCAGGATTCATCTTCGCGAAGGGTTGGTAAAAAAAGCAGAATTTCTTTGAAACCTTTGTACTTGAAGGTGTGGGTCGCATTCATTCCGGCAATCAGGGGGGAGGTCAATACACGGTAGCTATTGATTGTATAATCGAATTTATGTTCTAACCATTCTTTCTGCTCGGCAATGGAAGCATACTCCTGATATGCTGTACGAAGACTGTCGTAATAGGCTTGATGCGCCTTGTAGAATGCCCGGTATCCACTCTGTCTGGCAAATTCTTCCAGATCGTTTTTGTAGCCGGGGATGGGATTTGATTTGACCTGATAATTTCCCACTCCTCTCGCTGGAAAAATATAGATGTTTGTAGGTACTAATTGATCGTTTTTAAATTTAAAGCCATATACATTGGCCGCTAAGAGGAAATAGTTGGTTAGATTCTCTCGCAGCTTCTGATCAAATTTCTTTACGATAGGCAAATTGGAAAATGGGGTAAAATGCGTTTTGACCTCCTCAAAATACGCTGTATTCTGCTTGGTCATGTTTGGGTTTTCCTTACCAAAGTCAGTTATTGCAAAGATAATATAAATGAGTTCCTGCGCCTCATTGATTTCAACAGTTGTCTTGCCATCGTTTTGGGCAATATAGGCTTTGCTAAAATCGACGTCTTTTTCCTGACACATGGCTCGGCTGGCCATTAAGGCAAAGCTTATTAAAATAAAAAAGATAGTTCTTTTCATCGTATCGTTAGTTCATATAATTATTGATAGGACATGTTGGTGATAACGTAACGTTTTTACTGTTAATTGTCATGTCTGAATGGGGATTTCACTATGAAATGAAATATTCCCGACTGCAATTATAGGGAGATTTCTGCTTGTTTTATAATAAAATTTGTACAATCAGGAATAAATGCTGCTCATGGAAGAGGCGCTTTATTTGATTTGTTTAATTTAATATTGATCTTAACTTAATACTGAGGAAACCTTGTGCTTTTAATTTTGACAGCGCAATGGAACACATTCAGCCTATCAAATCTTCCAATCAGAAAAGTTTCAATCTCGTATACGAAAAGTACCATCGACAGATTTATGGTTTCGTACTCAAGCGTACGCAATCGGACTATATTGCCCAAGAGGTAACACAGCTGACCTTTATCAAACTCTGGAACCAAAGAGAGAAGCTCGACGAGCAGCTTAGTATTTTGCTACAGCTTTTTGGTATGGCGCGGCAAGTCATGATCGATCTGCTGCGCAAGGAGGCGACACGTTTCAAATATGAGGGGCAGACAGCGGCGACACCTTTTACCGATAGTCTGATCAAGGCAATTGAAAATAAAGACCTCTTGCGTATGATGGAAAAAGATATCCAAAATATGCCGACGATGCGTCGGAAGGTCTTTGAACTGAGCCGTAAAGAAGGTCTTTCCCATAAAGAGATTGCTGCTCATTTTTCCATTTCGACAAAAACCGTAGAACAGCATATCAGTAAAGCACTTCTACAGCTCAAACAACATCTTTATTCAATCATGCTATAAGTCCTTTATGTTAAGGATTGACGCCCCTTATTAAATAATTGTTAAGAACTAAGGGATGTCGTGCTGGCCTGCGTAATAGGAGTATGAAGCATGATAAAAAGCAGCATCAGATCAAAAAGAAGATCTGGAAAATGCCCTTCCTCGTGGACGAACTTTTCAAGGACGAAGACTGGGGAAAATTTGATGGTACGGCAATGGAGGAGCCTGTGCCTACGGAAACGATGAAAACGCTTATCCAGACTGCCATTCAAAATCAGGAAAAAGCGCAGGATCGCAAGGAATTACGTCGGTATCGGTTGGTAAAATTATTGCGTTACAGTGCCGCAGCTGCAGTTCTCCTTTTCTTTTCCTTTCATTTTATTACCTGGTGGACGAAAGATTCGGTTGTACAGCCGAATGCTCTGCGGTCCGCAGCTAAGCCTGTTATCGAACATAAAGATACCGTCTGGATCTCAATAGAAAATAAAAATCCCCGCAGTATAATCCTGGATCTACCCGATGGATCACATGTACGCTTGTTCGCTCAAAGTCATATTCGCTATGTGAAAAATTTTGTTGACAATGCCCGTGATATAGAACTTACGGGGAAAGCTTACTTTGATGTCGCTTCGGACCCGAAGCGTCCATTTTCAGTGCTTGCCAGCGGAACCAAAACAACAGCGCTTGGTACATCCTTTACGATTAATACCAAATTGAAGCATAAAGCCGTGTCTGTGGCATTACATACCGGTAAGGTGCTTGTATCCTCGCTAACAAACGGTTTCAAACAGGTCTTTTTAGCTGACCCAGGTCAAAAACTGACAGTTGATGCACGAGGGGCAACAACAATTGATGTTGTCAATAAAGAAAAGACCTTGAGCATGCCAGGTCTATCGGCCCCAGCACTGTTAAAGCTGAAAAATACACCAATGCCAGCTGTGCTACAGGCGTTGGAAACAGCATTTAAAAAACAGATCCATTTGGGTGACAAGGGAATTGCTGCTATTCATTATACAGGTGAGATCGATGTGCATCACGATTCATTGAAAGATATCTTGACTACAATCTGCCTGATCAATGAATTGCGCTTTGTCGCCAATGCCGATGGCAGCTATACGCTTTACAAACAGGAAAATACAATTACCGAACATCTAAACAACTAACAGATATGCTCAACAAGAAAAATCCACAAAAAAAGAACCTGCTTATTTTTGCGTTGCTTTCCGCTGGACTTACCAACGTACATGCGCAGCAGCAACAAGTGAAGGGAGCTGTACAAAATGAAAAGGGCGAGTTTCTCCCTGGTGTCAGCGTTAAGGCAATTCAGGTCAATGGAGGTCCAACTGTGACGACCAGTACGAATAGCCAGGGACTATTCCATTTTCAGAATTTAGTAGAACATGCAGGCTATCAATTTGTGTTTTCGGCTGTAGGATTTCAGTCCGATACCTTATCGGGTTATGTCGTCGAAGCAAGAAAGCCTTTGTCGTTGAGTGTGAAGCTTCAGCAGAGTGCAGTTAAACTGGATGAGGTCGTTATTGGTTATGGCCGTGTATCCAGAAAGGATCTGACGAGTTCCATCAGCACTATTAAAGCCGAAGATGCTAACGTTGGCGTATTTACTTCGCCAGCACAGATGCTCCAGGGGAAAGTTGCCGGCCTGACAATTTCGAGCAATAACAGCAATCCCAATGCTACACCTTCCGTTAGTCTTCGGGGAGCTTCAACTTTGCGTAGTGGTGAAGCGATGGAGCCCTACTATGTGATCGACGGCGTCCCGGGCGCATCCCTGGCCTTGGTGGCGCCAGATGATATTGCCTCGATTGACGTGCTTCGCGATGCCTCAGCGACCGCAATTTATGGTTCAAAAGCGGCCAATGGCGTTATTATCGTTACAACGAAGCGTGGAAAATCAGGGCAGACCAATATCAATTACAACGGCTATCTGGCGATCGATAAAGTGGCTAAGCATTATGAGATGATGAATGCGGCGCAATACCGTTCTTATGTCAATGATAATGGATTTTCGATGGAACCAACGGACGACTTGGGGGCAGATACCGATTGGCAAAGAGCTGTGGAGCGGACAGGGATATCGAACAACCATAATATATCCATTCTTGGAGGAGCAGAAAAAACAGAGTATAGCATCAGTCTCAATACCATCAAAAACAATGGGGTTATCAAAGGGACTGATATGGGGCGGCAGATTGCTCGAGCGTTTTTGCAGACCAAGGCGCTGAATGACCGGCTGACGGCTTCTTTCAATGTCAACGCAAGTATCACCAAGCAGAATGATGTGCTCGCTTTGGATCAGGGACTCAGCGTTTATGATGCGATGTACTATTACCTGCCTGTATCGCCGGTCCGAAATACCGATGGTTCCTGGTTTGAAAAAGCCGACCGTTCGCAATATGCCAATCCACTTTCCTTAATTGAAGAGAATACAAATTTTTCTAAAACGAAGGTTCTTCAGGCACATGCCAAACTGGGCTATGAGATCTTGCCGGGGCTGACCTATAATATTGACCTTTCGTTGCAAAATAGGCAGTTCAATAACGCGCAATACTACGCGATGTCTTCGATGGCTGCACGTGGCCAAAATGGCAAATCTATCCGTGCCGCAGTAGAAGATGAACGCAAAGTGATGGAAATGAACCTGAGCTATGAAAAGACATTTGCCGGAAAGCACAAAGTAGCTGCACTGGCCGGTTATTCATGGGAGGAGAACAACAATAACGATGGCTTTCAATTGACGACTTCCGATTATTATAACGATGATTTAAGTTACTATAACCCTGGGATGGCGAATGTCGTTGATTTGTTGGGCTTTGGGAACTATTATCTTTCCACCTTGCGTATGATATCTGTTTATGGCCGTGTGAATTATGCCTATAATAGCAAGTATCTCCTACAGGCGACGGTAAGACGTGATGGATCTTCGGCTTTTGGGTCGAACAATCGTTGGGCGACCTTTCCATCGGTTTCTGCAGCTTGGCGCCTGTCGGAGGAATCGTTCATCCGTGAAAGCGGAATTTTTGATGATTTGAAGTTACGTGCAGGTTATGGTGTGAGCGGCAACTCGCTGGGTTTTGATGCTTTTACTGCGCAGTCTGTTCGCGGTGCCTCATCCAAGTTTTTCGATTATGTCAGTGCCGATGGTCAGGTAAGCCCATTGCGCACTTTGATGGTGCTTCGCAATAGTAACCCGAACCTCAAATGGGAAACCACCAGCATGATTAATCTAGGCTTGGATTTCGGATTTTTGAAAAATCGCCTGACAGGATCGTTGGAGGTCTATAAAAAGAAAACAAGCGACCTGATTTATGATTATCAGGTAAGCAAATCGAAATATATTTACCCAACGCTGACGGCCAATGTCGGTGAAATTGAGAACAAGGGGATCGAACTGAGTCTAAATGCAAAGGCCATTGATAAAGAAGATTTCAAATGGAATACCGGACTGGTGCTATCGCACAATACCAATAAGGTGGTGAGCATTGCTAACGAGCAGTTTACGCAGGATTATATCGAATTGTCGGATCTTGGGGGAGCTGGCCAGACCAATATTTTTCAACAACGACTAACACCTGGCGCGCCTATCGGTCAGTTCTATACCTGGGAATGGGCAGGCTACAACGATGAAGGTGTGTCGGTATTCTATACCCGAGATGAGAAAACGGGTGAGCGTACAGGCGAAACAACCACAACGCCACAGAAGAAAGATCAGGCTGTGACGGGAAGTCCACAGCCCAAGTTGACACTGGGTTGGAACAATAGTTTTTCGTATAAGAATTTTTCGTTAAACGGAATGTTTCAAGGTGCTTTTGGACAGAAAATTATGAACGCTACCCGGGCGCGTCATTCCAACGTTGTCGGTAATGCAGGGCAGAAAAACGTGCTTGCCAGCGTCGTGGAAACCGAACGCATGACGGATATCAATGCACATTACCTATCGAATCGTTACCTGGAAAATGGAAGCTACCTGCGCCTGGCTTATGTTACGTTGGCCTATACGATACCGATGAAAAATATACCGATTAAAAACCTAAGGGTATATGCAACGATGAATAACGTGTTTATGCTGACGAAGTATAAAGGCATTGATCCCGAGGTGGGCTTGGGAGGCTTGACACCGGGGATCGATAACCGCCAGACCTACCCACGTACACGTACGTTTATGTTTGGCCTTAATTTTAATTTATAAGACGGCGCTGTGGGATGGAAAACTTCTTATCGAAACAATCCTGTTGACATAAATGGAGTATGCCACATGGCCTATAGAACAAGAAATAATTTATATGAAACCAACACTATTTATTCGCTTATTTACTTTATCGGCATTGAGTTTTTCGCTGGGATCTTGTACCGATCTGGATGTTGATATAAAATCACAGCTGACGGAATTTCCAGATTCGGAACGTGCAGCGGAGGCAATTCTTGCTGATGTATATGCAGCTTACCGTGGCGCAATGGGGCGCGATCATTGGATGGCCCAAACACTCTCAGCAGATGAGGCCGTGAGTGTTTCCATGGGGACAGACTGGTTTGATGGCGGCCGATACCGTGAATTCCACGTGCACAATTGGAATGCAGACAACGGCCTCTTACCAAGTATCTGGAACGATGCTTCCACTGGAATCACCTTAGCCAATAATGCCATTATATTATTTGGGGAAGATAAAGAGAAGCTGACGGCACCTGCCCGTGCCATCCGTGCTTATTATTATTTTATACTGATGGATAATTTTGGTGCTGCACCGTTGATCACAGGGCCTGTTGATGCCGTTCCTGCACGTTCAAGCCGTGCTGAAATTTGCCGTTTTATTGAGACCGAATTGCTTGCAGTGAAGGATTTGCTACCGACCACAGTTTCTGTAGCAACCTATGGAAAAGCAACGAGATATATGGCCGAAGCATTATTGGCCAAGTTGTATCTCAACTGGGCTGTTTATACGGCTGCGGATGTAGCCAATTACAATCCAAGTGCACAAAATGAAAAATTAAATGATGTAGTTGCAATGTGCGATCAGATTATTTCCTCGGGACAGTTTAATCTGACAAGTCACAAGTTTATGGCCAAATTTCGCCCCGACAATGGTTATCAGGTAAAGGACTTTATTTTCGCCATACCCTACGATCGTGAAAAACAGCAGGGTATGACCTATTCACGCTTTTGGATACATCGCAGTGCCCAGAATCAGTTTGCCACACTACCTCAAAGCGTTGGGGGAACTTTTCGTGTATTACCGAGTTATTTGGAGAAATTTAATCTGGCAGGCGACGAAAGGAACGCCTCATACATCGGTGGTAAGCAATATTATTGGTCAAATTATACAGAAGATAAGACTCGGCCTTTTCTGATCAGAACTTCCAAACGCGGCATAGATCAGGATTATAATGCTGCGGATGCAGATGCGCAGTTTGATTGGCAGCTGGAGACCACGAAAGAAATTACGTTGCGTTCGGATGGCGCGGCCACGCTCAATGTGGGTAATGACCAGAAGGGGCGCTCGATGGGGTACAGATCCATTAAGTTTTATATGGACGTAGCCGTTACCTCAGCCAATCAGCGTAATCAGAGCAACGATGTACCGGTATTTCGCTATGCCGATATCCTGTTGATGAAAGCGGAGGCTATACTCCGTGGGGCTACCGCGACCAATGGTCAGACCGCACAATCTTTGGTTAATCAGATCCGAGCCTATGTCAATGCACCTGTGCTCACGGCTGCCCCAAGTCTGCAGGATGTGTTGGATGAGCGGGCACGTGAGTTTGCTGATGAGTCCTGGCGTAGAAATGACCTCATCCGTTACGGAAAATTTGAAGATAACTGGGGATTCCGATCGCTGTATCCTGCCGGCATGAGCGAGAAGTTCCGTCGTATTTTCCCTGTACCAACAACTGTATTAAACGTAAACACCCACTGGCAACAGAATCCTGGTTATTAAAATCTATTGATGAAACGCAGAACTTTTATGAAAAATTCCCTGGGCACGGCGATTACAGCCGGCCTGGGAGGAATTACGCTCAGCAGCTTGGGGCTGACAAAACCCACGCAACTTGAAAGCGAAGATATAGGACAGCTTTTAAAGCCCAAAGATGCTTATGATCTTCATTTTATGGCTGTAGGCGACTGGGGACGTAACGGTGCTGACCATCAGTTGGCCGTAGCAGAACAGATGGGCAAATGGGCCGATCAGCATCCCAATGATTTTATCATTTCTACCGGTGATAATTTTTATCCTTCCGGCGTGGTAAGCGAACATGATCCCTTGTGGCATTATTCGTTTGAAAATATCTATACCGCATTTTCGCTGCAATGGGACTGGTATCCCATTTTGGGAAACCACGATTATAAATCAGATCCCGATGCACAGGTACGTTATAGTACGATCAGCAGACGTTGGAAGATGCCTGCGCGTTATTACAGCAAGACATTTGCGCTTAAGGATGGAAAAAAAGTACTGATGGCCTTTATCGATACTAACCCGATGATTCCTGAATTTTACAGTAACAGCGAGTATGGACCGCATGTAGCGGGACAGCAACCGGAGAAACAGCTGGCCTGGCTGGATCAGCTACTGGAAAATTCGGATGCACATTGGAAAATTGTCATCGGCCACCATCCCTTGTATACGGCAGGACCGCGTACAACGAATTATGATACGCTGGCTGTACGAAAGGTCCTGGAATCTATTTTTGAAAAGCGGGGAGTCGATATTTACCTTTCTGGACATGAGCATTCCCTGCAGCATTTGAAAGTTGAAGGCAAGAAGTTTCATCAGTTTATCTCGGGAGCGGGATCCGAAGTAACCCCGGTGAAGACAGATCTACCGTATGGCCGTTTTGCGAAAGATCAATACGGGTTCTTCTCTTTCTCGATCAGTAGCGAAGAAATAGCTTGTCAGGTTATCAGCCATGAGGGGATGGAGCTTTATCGGACAGTGGTTACAAAAGTATAAACCCGATTCGTACCTGCTTCATACCTTATTCGGATGCGATACAGATATTGTACAGGTGCTGAACAGATATTGTCCAGACCCTGAACAGGAATTACCTGGTCGGAATTTGGTCAATAATGATCACCAGATTGTTGAGCTCCGAAGGTGGTCCGAACACAATACGAACACAACCCGAAGACATTAGCGCTCGAGGTAAAAAAACACAGGCTAGCCTAGGCTAAAAAAGAAGCACTCCTCTGATGCACTTTTTTGTGCGATAGAGGAATGCTTCTTTTTTGTGTTAAATAGATATGCTGCAGGACTTCGCTGCGAAAAAGAATACAGCGAGCCATACGAGTCCTTTGGCCAGAAAGAAGAGAAATGCTCCAATTCCGGCACGCTTAAGCCATTTAGATTTGTTGTCTTTTTGCTCCATTTATGGGATTAAACACGAACACTCCAGTTTTAGTTCGCACTGGCAATAGGAGTGAATACTTCACCAAAGTTATAAAAAGTTTGGTTAGCAATTTCTACTGCGCGATCATAAGTTGCCGGATCTTCGGAATATTTGTTCAATACTGTTGTAAAACCAGCCCACATGTCACGGCTATTTTCGCCATAACCTTCGAAGAAAGAAGTTCCTTTGGTAACGCCATATTTATTGAGCATTTGTACAATGTATGGGCCACCCATGATGGAACCTTCTAAGACATATAATGATGCAAGTGCTTCCTGTACATTATCTACTGCTGGTGCAGTTGCTTCCGGAAGGTTATCTACTGTGCCACCCAATGCTTCGATATCACTTTTTATATATGATGAATTACGGCGTTCGGCCAAATCTGGCAATACTTCTGCGGTTACAAAAGGAGCGATGCGATCTTCTACAGCACGGAAATAGGCGTAAAAGCCTTTCAATACTTCTGCGTAATCTGCTTCAGAACGAATATTTTTCAATTGGCGCACGATCGTTCCTTCTACGTTTTGGTGAGCTGCGTGCGTTTGCTCTTTGATATGTTGACTTAACATGTTCTTATTTTTATTTATAACGATTCTATACAAAGATTCGTATTTATTTCCACAAATTTATGCTGTTTTCTGCTTTATCATCTATGAAAAATGGTTTTAATTTAAACAGGAGTATGACAAAATCCAGCGTGAATTAGTTTCTTACTTTAATTTAAAATTTGTTTTAAGTAGCAAATTTTCTTCTGCTGGGACCGGAAGATAAGTCACGGATGAAATTGCTGTGAGATTTTCGTCTTTTGTAATGTCCTTTAGGGCTGCTGCAAGCCAGGCCTCCTTCGGATCCCCGGGATGGCGGGAGGTTTCCAGCGGAGCTAAAGGCAGGTCGACTGGGATCCCATCAAAATAATCCGACCAGCCATCAGCATTCCGGATGAGAAATGAGGCTAGGTAAATATCAAAGGCTCCTACACGTATGGAAAAAAAACCGACGGGTTTGCCAAAGGTCTGCTGGCCGATGAGTCGCAGTGGAAGATAGGGTTTGAAGCTGCTAATCAAAAGCTCACTAGCCGAAGCCGTACGTTCAGATACAATACAGGATAGTTGCTGTAGTGAATTGAAATGTCCCTTTTTGATAAAGTAATGCGTATTGGCTTTTTCACTATAATCTACATCAGCCATTGTCGCAGGGCGTCCTTTGTATTGGACCACTTTGCCATTGGCATCCAGATAAGGTTGTTTAAGGAGTAGTTTTGCCTTGCCTTGCTGTACATTCGGATGAAATTGCTCGCTGAACATAACTTTTTTATCCAGTTTGGCTGGGCTAATGAGGTTGGCCAAATATTCTGCCGTTTCCACGTAACCACCACCGTTATGCCGTAGATCGAGAATCAGATGAGTAACTTGCTGCTGTGCGAGTTCGGCCGCAAATTGATCCAGTTCGGCCTTCACTGTCTGGAGCTCTGGAAAAGAGGGGATGTATACATAAGCAATCCGTTTATTGCCTGCGGCCCAGTACGACAGGTGAGTCGCATACCGATAGGGGGTGGCGGTACTTGCCATATGACCGCTACTTTTCTTTTCAGTCCGACGGCGCTCCAAATATGAATATTTGGGTTTATTGGGGATAGTAGACCATTCATAAGGCTTTTCTTTGATACGTAAGGCATATTGGCTGAGCGCAAACAGTTCACGCTCATAGGCTGTTTGCTCGGGTTCTATTTGGGCATATTTTTCCCGCGGATCAAATGTGGTATATGAAGGGAGTGATTCCTGCCAGCGGTATAGCTGTTTGGCATACAGGTAGATTGAGTCGAGCGTCAATTCTTTTTTTGTTCCTGTTTTTGGACTAATAAATTCATCGGGCAGAGTTGTTGTTTTACTGCCGTTCTGACAAGCTGTTATAGCAGTTATTGTTACTAATAGACCAACTATTTGGCGGATTCGACTCATTATATAATGTGCATTTTGTTCCTTGTCCTTGTAGTTGATTCGCTACAAAATGGATAATTATCTGAAATTTAATTACTTTTTTACTTTTTTATTTCATATAAAAGCCTAATTTTGTGCCAATTTATTTAATTTTTGATGCCTCCGCTACTGTGGAGTACTCAAAATGTCCCAAAGGTATCCCCTTTGGGATTTTTTATTTTAGGGTAATACAGGTCGCTCTGTTTTGCTTGGCACACTGGATAAACTCTCCAAAAAAGCCAAGATATTTTCCTGTTCTTTACTGCTCAATCGTACATTTTGAATATGTGGCGATAAGGTCCCATTGATCTGTTGTCCTGTCTTTTGGGGCATGCCCTGACTCAGCAGATTGATCAGTTCACTTAAGCTCGAAATACTACCATTGTGCAGGTAGGGTGCAGTATGGATCACATTGCGCAGACCCGGCGTGCGAAATTTACCTTTGTCTGTTTCCAGTCCTGTTGCCTCAAAGCGACCATTGTCCAAGGCACCTTTGCTGGTAACAGCATAACCCAGGTTATGAAAATCGAGATCTGTAAAGAAGGCACCATTATGGCAGTTGATGCATTTCCCTTTTGTGCGAAACAGATGGAGACCTTCGAGCTGTGCATCGTTTAATGCCTGGTAATCTCCTTTGATAAAACGGTCAAAGACGGTTTCACCACTGCTAATTGATCTTGAATACGCTGCTATGGCATCTAGCAATCCTTCGACGCTCATCGTCTGGCTCGAGTAAGCCGCCTCATATAAACGAAGATAGCCTGGTATAGCTTGCAGCTTAGCGGGTAAAGCAGTCGTATTTCCGCCCATTTCGATGGGGGAGTTGATGGCTTCGGCGATCTGCTCTCGATAAGTCATTGCGCGGCCATCGTGGAAGAGTTTGCCTTCCAGGTACCAGACATTTTCTAGGGAAGGTGTATTGCGGTGATGCAGTGCGATCCCATCTGCCGTTGTTTTTTGGTCGATCCAGTAGGTGTCCGGATGATGACATGAAGCGCAAGTCTTCATGCCATTACCGGTGCGGGGGTCGAAAAATAAGGCTTTGCCAAGTGCTATTAGCTCGGCCTTATCTTTCGATGGGTTTTCGGATAAAGCGGCCAGTTCACGTACCTTGATATCGTTGTACCAAGCGGCAACTGGCCATTTTTCTGCCGATTTACTATATTGTTGGCGTAAGGTTTCTTCAGGTTGAGGGACAATCGTCGGCTCTTCTGGTATAGACTTACTTTTGCTGCAGCTGTATACAATGATAGCTGCTAATGCGATTATAATAAACTGCTTTGTTTGATTAGTGATAATCACGATTAAAATGAGTTGGTAAGGCGTATTAGTTTAGCGTGATATAATAAGTATCCTCTAATAATACTTTTCCTGATTTGTCTACCATTTTTAGCTTGTTGATTCCACTACCCGCTACGTTGGACGGTATAGGGATGGTAACCGTCATTGCGGTCACATCAAATACCGCATTGTTTATAGTATATTCTTTATTCAGATTGTCAACTGCGATGAAATGGTCAAAATCGCTTTTAAAATAACGCTCGTAAAGGACTTTACTTTGCAAAGGAGCCACAAAGTTTTCTCCTTTTTTAACGCTATATAACAGATTACTCTTTATTAATAGATTGAGGATGCTAGGTAAGACAGCCTCAAATGAATCGCTTACGATGGAATAACGGCCTGAGACCAATTTGACCTTATAGCCAGTACCTGCTTTGAAGTCATCTGGAGCAGCAAAAGTAACAGCAAAATTAGTGGGTACTATATTTTTGCTAAACGAAAGTAATGTTTCTTTTCCATCTTTATCTATTAAATAGCCTTTAGTTTGTGTCTCGTTGGGTATAATGTTTTCTCCGATAAAAGTAAAAGTATTCGGATCAGTGATATAGTATTGACCAGACGATAAACTGTTAAACGTAGCTTGTACTATGGGCTGATTGTATTGGAAGGTCAAAGTATAGTTTTTGCTGGATCCGTCCTGTGCCCGAACAGTATAGGTGATGGGTTTTTCGGATTGGAGTTTTATCGATGTACCCGAAGCAGGCGTAATAGTCGCTAATTCGGAAACTTTAATCGTAGGTGTAATGCTTTCGGGTTGCTCCACTAAGGGTGGCCAATATAAGATAATCTGGTCTTCCACGATGCTGGCTGATAAGGTTTTACCATCAGCATCCTGAATGCTAAAAGATTCGATGTCATTGTAGGGCAGGCTTGGGTATTCCGTTTTACAGGACCAGCATGTTAGTGCTAGCATAAAAATCGCTAGAAATTGAAGGATATGTATTTGTTTTTTCAAAAATGAGTGTTGCATAATTTTTTTGGTTAAAAAAATCGTTATGCGGATGTTGATTAGGCTAAAAAGATCCGCAACCCATCCACCAGGTTGCGGAATCTTTCATTCATTAAATAGGAAGGACTATAATGCCTTAACTTCGATATTGGTATCTGCTTTTACTTGTAATTGACCTGCCACTACTTGTTGGCCAACATTTGTAAAATTAATTAACTTAACAGCATACGAAGCTCCGGAAGAATTTCCGACCAACACTGTCAAAGGTTGGATTGCTTGGTTTGCATGGCTATCTAAATCATATTCATACCATTCGCCACTACCCTGTGATGATACTGAAGTCGCTGTTGCCCAATCTGATGCTGTAACGGAAGCGATGTCTTTTGCTACCGTTCTGATCGAATAAGATCCATTAGCCTTGATCGAACCATTTACATGGCTAAAGAATGCAACTTGACCAGAGCTACTTAAGCTTTGTGCACCTGTAGCAAGGTCGACATATACTGCAGGCCAAGTTGCTGCAGCTGCTGGGCTCCACCATTGACCTACAACAGTGTAGTTACTATTTGCTTTAGCTTGGTTCAGCGCTAAAGGAGCTGTTGCTGATTCTGTTGTTGGGGCTGCTGCCCATACTGCTGCCGATAGCACAGTCACGGCCATCGCTGATTTTAAGATAGTTTTGATGTTTGAGTTCATGTTGAGATCTCCTCTTGTTTTAATTTATTTAATTTTGATGCCACCATGGCATACTGTGGATGCTTGTTTATGATTCCGTTATTGTACTTGGAGACAACTGTGTCTTTACAACATCGGCCCAGTCTTTAAATTGGAATTTGATCTGCAAATTATCAAAGGTTCCGATTGGAAGAGTCGCTGGTAATGAAACTGTCATTTCGGTACGGTTATAAGATTTAATAGTCAATGGATAATCTTTTCCATTGAGTGTCATGATAACGGCCGTAGGATCTAGAATAACCTTATCTAGGCCAGCTTTTATGGTCCAATCTTTATTTTTTGCGAGATTTAGACCCAGTAAGCTAACAATTACGTCAGGTTGACGGTATGTAATTTTGAGCGGATTGGCTAATGTAATTATATGGTTGATGTTGGTTACCTCTACATCATAGGTACCTGCTTTAATATCGGATGGAATGCGGTTTTCCCGTTCGGTACCCGTATAGCTTAATTGGTATCCAATCCCCGATACTTTCAGGCTATTCGGCGTAGCCATTTGATACCGTTCTTTCGTTTCTTGATTAATCAGTGCAATACTCACCAATGCAGGGTTGGTATGCATAAAGGTCCCATTTATCGCTGGAAAACCAGCTCCAGGGCCTTTTGTAAGCGAAATAGAAGATGTCGATGCAAAAGTCGCTTCAAAAGATGGTGTACTTTGTAATTTTTAAGCTATAGGTTCTTGTGGTACCTGTAGCGGACTTTACGGTATACGTCTGGTTCTTTTCATCTGTTTTAACAGGCAAAATTTCTTCTGTTAAACTAGCACCATTCGCGACCTTAATAGTAGGGTCGATGACGAGCAACCCATAATAATAGGGAAGATATACCGTAATGACATTTTTTTCATTGTCTATAGCGCCATAGATAACCTCATCATTAGGGAGGTTGGTGACCTTGTATTCGATTATCTTATCTGCTGGAAGTAAGGCTAGTTCTTCCGTTTTGGTGCAGCGGGTTAGCAGCAATCCTAAAAAAAGGAAGCTTAAAATGCTGTATATTCTTTTCATGTTAGTTTAGTGTCTAAATCAGAATGCTTAGCTTATATTATTTAGTTAGCAATCACAAATTTGGTACTGCCAGCTTTGGCAAGCACATATTGGAATGTAAAGAATGGTGTTGGTGAATCTTTAAACCAATCTTTTGGATCCAAGAGGTCTTTATAGATACTTTGTATCTTGATCTTGGCATAGTTTCCCTGAGCTGTACGGACGATCAATGTATTGCTTTCAATTGGATAGCAAACGTGTTTTTTGTTTTCGGCTCCACCACCTTTGATTACGCCATCAAAATCATATAAATACCAACCTAGACCTTCACCAAATGCTCCTGAATCATCTGTACCATATGCTTTTTCACCTTTGCGGAACTCGGCGTCTGAAGGGATATCGATTACATCTTCAAATTTTTTCTTCACAATGAGTATACCACCTTTCCCTGGGCCACCTTTACCAAATCCGTTTGCTGTATTATTGCAATTGATAAAACTGCGGTATATTTCTGAGCAGGAGATGTCCCATCGTGCGGTTAGTTTATAATCCGGTGTCACAGCTTTGTTCTGTTCTAGGCTGTAATATATTGGTGATTGCGCCGTGGTTGGTGCACTTCCAGCAGGTAAGTCTTCGCCAAAATTCTTAACAGTAATCAAGCGGTTGAACATAGCTTCTGGTGCAACAGGATCTGGTTCAGGCTCTACTACTGTGGGCTCGCTTTTGCTACAGGCCCCCAACACAATTAAAAATGCCAATACCGGTATGAATTTTAATAGGTTGCTGCGTTTCTTTATTTTCATTGTTACTAGTTTTTTTGTGTTAGTCGATACTTTGTCCCTTTTCTATATATGTAGTAGGGCTGTTAGTATGTTATTTTTATTTAAATTGATTCTAAATAATAGTAAAGATAAAATCTTTTGCTGATAAAGTGTGTATGAAAATTGGTATTTAATATATTTTTTTCGGTTTTTGATTTTTGGTTAACAAAGGCAGCTGGAATTTTAACCAGCTGCTATGTTGATACTATTTAAATTCTTGGTAATCGATAGAGTAGAAAACATAATTATCTGACGCCATTGCTTTATTTGGTGTCTCATTGGAATACACGCTGTTGACTCTAAATTTAAAATATGGCTTTCCATCTTTTGAAAGAATAAACGTACGGTCTTTAATAGCAATGACATGGTGTGTGGTCATATCATAACCGGCCCATCCAATAGCAGTAGGAGTTAATGCAATACCAGCTTTGTTATCGGTCAATGCTACGAATTGATCTGCTGAATTGACGTTCTCATAAGCCTTATCTATATAGGATAGTGTAAATGATTTCGTGGTGTTTGCAATCACATCCATGACGCGTTGTTGTGCTATAAGGGTCAATGGAGCATCAGTCGTTTGTAGTCCATCATTCTCTTTAAAATCAAAATAATAGGTTTGTGCTGCAGTTGTTGTTGCTTTTCCATCTTCACCGATTGTAAATTGTTTAAAGTTACGAAGTGAATAGGTATTGCCTGTACGCTTGATTGTTCCTTGTGTATTGATCGTTTTGGAAACCTTTGTTAAATCAACAGTTTCACCGTCTTTGACCATAACCTTAGCTTGGTATTCTGGCTCGACTTGCTCCACCTTATCATCATCTTTGCTACAAGAAGTAAAACCTAAACTCAATGCACATAGTAGTGCTGCTGTTGTAAATAATCTATTCATCTTTAATTTAATTGTGTAATTTTTCCTTATTATAATGTGTTTGTATTTAAATCTTTGCTGCCATTCTGCTGTACATAATATTTAAATGTATAGTATGGGGCAGGCCAATTGAGGTTGGTTACCGCCGCTGGATTTCCCTTATAGGCATTGATCAGTTGCAACTTGGCATATTTGCCATCGGGTAAGCGAATCGCATAGGTACGATTGGGGAGCGCCTGCATAATATGGGTGCTTAAGCTATAGCGAAACCATCCATCAGAACCATCGGTTGCTGCCCAGCCAATTTTGTTTACTTCACTTTTGTTAAACTCTTCATCCGAAGGGGCTACAGTTACACTCTGATAGGCTTGTCGCAGTAAAACCACAGCGGTATTATTTGCCTGGCCGCCATAACCCGGATTGTATTCATGCTGGGAATTGTTCAGATAGATCTCCGAATTGTAAGGACCTGTAAAGGCAATATCCCAATCTTTTGTTTTAAGCCACTGCGCAGAATCGGCTTTTGTTTTAACCCATATTTGCTTTTGGTCTTTAAAACGAAAAAGAAATATAAAAAATGGTCTTTGCTCTTTTCCTTCAGTACCTTCGCCCATGGCTGCATCGGTATCGCCAGCAAGATCTTTGATCAAGGTACTTTTGCCATCTTCTAATCCGATAGTATAATCTTTGTCTTTCCCGCAGGATACGACTGTCAATAGCAATAGTGCTGAAAAAATACAGCGGTCAATCTTGTGAAAGGAAAGCCAGATGCTACATTCTCCTATAATCATGCGAATCGTTCTCATCTTTTATCTTGTACTTGGTGTGCTAAATTCGTGTTCATTAGTGCTTATTATTCTTTTATCCAACGGTAGCTGACGCCGCCCATAATAACACGTCCAGGTTGCCCGAGTAAATAACGGCTTGTAAAATTGAATAAATTGTCACCGATTAGACGCAGTGTCAATCTGCGGTTCATCAGACTCTTTTCCACAGTCATATTGACGAGTGTGTGATAGGGGATAAAAATGTCATATTTGTCGATAAACTGGTTGCCATTATATTCCTGAAAAGGTGTGGCACTTCTGAAATTGACCCGCGCATTGACATTAACGCCCCAGGGTTTATATTCATATTGGGCTTTTGCATTGAACATGTGTCTCGAACGGTCTTCAATACCCCAATAATCCGATTTTTTACTCTGGCGATATTCTCCTGTAGCGGGATCGTTGATCTGGTTATAGGGGTAACTTCCCTTGGCAATACTATCCAAAACACTTAGGTCTTTGGCAATCAGGTATTGATAGCCCATCGACAATTGCAGATCCTTGGTTGCCTGATAGGTCAATGAAACTTCGAAACCCTTATTCATTGCTTTGGGCAGGTTGCGGTAGCTATAGATCTGTGCTACTTTGGTCCCGTTACCCACACTGACTGTGTTGATCTGATTGTTGATCCGATGGTAGAAGACAGAGAAATCGGCCTGTAATCTCTTGGTCGGGTTCCAGGTCAGTCCAAGATTATTTGAAATGCTGGTTTCGGCTTTAAGGTTGCCCGCCACCAAATTGAGCATATAGCTGTTTTTATAACTGAGTTCTCCGGCTTGATCCATGGCTGCAATTACATCGGCTACGCGTTCCGAACCGACCACAAGATAATTGGCTGCTGGATTGAAGAAGACCTGATAGCGCATTTTATAGTCGGGGGCTTTGAATCCTGCACCAACACCGCCTTTGATAAGTAGTGTGGCGCTGACGTGGTATTGTAGACCCAGACTTGGACTCAAGTGGCCATTGTAGACGTTGGTCTGATCGTAGCGTAAGCCCAGCGTCGTCAATAAGCGGTCTACAGGTTTCCATTCGGTCTGTAAATAGGCGAATGCGCTGTTCAAAGAGCGTTTGGCATCCAGATCTTGGTTGTCCATCCGTTCAAGGCTACCACCTATACCGCCAGTAAGTTTAACCTGTTGTGCAGGGCTATACGCAAACTGCTGTTCAATGCGGTGTACATTCTGACCAAATTGCTCGGCGCTGGCAACAATACCTTGTTGCAACCATTGTGCGGCAATCTGGGAGTGGAAACGCGAGAAATAGTAACGCGTCATACTACGCAGTCCAGACGCAAAATTATGGTCGTAACTTGCCGAGAGATTGATGTCCTGATCTTTTTGTTTATCCTGCAGTGTGGCCGATTCAGACCAGGCATTGATCATTTCAGATTCCCGGGCTGCATAACGCCCTGTCACGCCCAAAGTGCCATTTTTGCTTGTACGATAACGCAGTCGGCCCTGGAAACTATAGTTGGTATAAGGCGGAAAAGTGGTGCTCTTGGAATCCAGGTATTGCTTGTCGGTATTAAAACCATCCGTGCGGTAGTAATTGCCCGAAAATACTGCGCTGCCGCGCTGATTAGCAAAAGGTGTCTCAGCTTCCAAAGTGGCATCGACGGTATTGAGACTGCCATAGAGGAGGGAAGCCTGTGCCTGTGGTGTGATAGCACCATGGCGTGTAATGATATTGATTGCACCACCTAATGCGTCACTGCCGTATAAGCAGGAGGAAGCTCCCTTGATGATCTCGATACGCTCAATATTGGTCACCGAAACACGGGACAGGTCAAAGTTGCCACTGTTGCGCCCCAGCATAGGTTGCCCGTCTACCAGGACCATCACGTAGTTGCTGCTGAATCCCTGGATCTGCACACCGACGGCTCTGGAGCCTCCGGCGATATCGTTAACAATGGCGATACCCGTCTGTTCTTTTAAAACTTCATCTAGCCGACGGCTGCCCATAAGCTCGATCTCGCGCTTGGTGATTACTTTAACGGGCATGGCTGCATTTTCGGCCTTAACGAGATTGTCTACAGCCTGCACTTTACCCTGCACATCAACTACATCCATCTGCCGTTCTTCAGCTTTTAACACAATGGTCAATTGCTGATTTTTGTCTTCCAAATCGATAATTTGACGGTACTGTTGATAACCCATGGCCTGTACCTGTAATTCGTAGCGCCCCGCATAGAGCTGGGAGAATTGAAATCTCCCAGCAGTATCTGTTTTAAAAGCATATTTATCTGGATAAAGATAGATAGTCGCATTGGCGACGCCTTTATTGGATTCGTTTTTCAATACACCGGAGATTTTCCATTTTTCCTGTGCTTGCACAGTGTAGATCTGGCAGGCGCAAAGGGCGATCAGGGTGCTTGTTCGAATAGGTGAGCTGCTTTTAAACACTATTTTTATTTTTAATAATTCTAAATAATGTTACAAAAAAAGGTAATCCTGTTGGATTTTTCTCTATGCAAAATGTCATAAATTCTATTTAATCCGTTTTTTATGGACTGAAAAGTAGTTTGGATTTAGTTATATGTTGCTGTTTATTAATGGTTTGTCAGGCTTTTTATGTTGAGGTATGCTGTTCTAAAAGAAATAATATAATTTGTATTTAGACTGATTATTGATTTGTTTTGTACTCAAGTTGAACGGCGAGAGGTAAAACCATTCCTGGTGATCCGCTATCGCCATAGTGGAGATAAAGAATTACAATGAGTAGATTTTATGTTATTATACTGTGTTTTTTGATGCAAATCGGTGGATGGGCAATGGCACAGCAGAGAATCATTACGTTAAACAGTTCGTTGACCGAAACGATCTATGGACTGGGAATAGGTGAGCACATGGTCGCTACCGATGTGACAAGTATATCGCCCAAAGCAGCGGCGGCCTTGCCGAGGGTAAGCAAGAACCGTTCGGTATCGGCCGAAGGTTTATTATCTTTTAAGCCAAGCATCGTTATTGCGAATGAAGGCGATGTATCCAAATCGGTCATTCAGCAGATTCGTGCGGCTGGTGTGAAATTTGTCTCCATTAAACCAAACTATTCTGTTCCGGGTGCACTTCGTTACATCCAGGAGGTCGCAGACGCCGTCGGTGAATCTGCTGCCGGTAAAAATCTGGTTTCGCGAACAAAATTAAGCCTGGATCATACCATGGAATTGGTGAAAAAGGAAAATCAGGGTAAAGCGGCACCCAAAGTATTGTTTTTATATGCCCGTGGTACGGGTACCATGAGTGTAGCGGGTAAAGGCAGTAGTCTGGATGCGATGATTAATCTGGCTGGTGGTAAAAACGCGGTTCAGGAATTTTCGGATTTCAAACCCTATACAACGGAAGCGCTGGTGCAGGCCAATCCAGATATTGTGTTGCTATTTGATTTTGGCGCAAGTAGTCTTGGCGGTGAGGATGCTATCCTCAAATTGCCGGGGATGCGTATTACGAATGCGGGTAAAAACGAACGTATCTTGGTGATGAATGCCTCGCTGCTGGTCAATTTCAGTAATCGGCTGCCAGACGCAATCTTAGCATTGCACCGTGGATTTGGAAAAGTGATGGATTCAAAATAAAGCCGGTGCAAAAGAAACAGAAATTTATCCTATTGACTTTGGGCCTGGTATTGGTTGTTGTCAGTATTGTTGCCTTGGGGATGGGGGCTTACCATATTCCACCCGCTGATATCTTAAGGATGTTGACGCAAAAATTGCACTTCGGAAGTGCGGGAGGTGTGCATAATATGCACGAAGATGTTCTTTTTGAGATTCGTATGCCGCGTCTTTTGCTCGGACTTTTGGTGGGTGCAGCATTGGGTATATCGGGTGCTGCGATCCAGGGTATATTCCGCAACCCCTTAGCGGAGCCCGGATTGATCGGGATTTCATCTGGAGCTTCTCTTTTTGCGGTACTGATCATTGCCTTTGAGACTTTTCTCTTTACCTCTTTGGCTGCTTGGATTGGCTATTATATATTGGCTTTTGGCGCTTTTGTGGGCGCTGGTTTGACCGCTTTTTTGGTTTACCGTATTGCCAGTAAAAATGGCCGCCCTAATGTGACGACGATGTTGTTGGCAGGTATTGCCATCAATGCCTTTGCGGGTGCGCTGACAGGTTTGATGACCTATATGTCTACAGAGCAACAGTTACGTACGATCACTTTTTGGATGCTGGGTAGTCTTGGTGGGGCTACTTGGGATAACTTAAGGGCTTTGGCGCCATTTATTTTGATCCCGGTGCTGATCTTACCCTTTTTTGGAAAGTCGCTGAATGCCTTTTCCCTCGGGGAGTTGCAGGCAGATCTTTTGGGTATGCGTACCGATCGCGTCAAACGCTGGGTGGTTGTTTTATCCACACTTGCTGTGGGAGCATCCGTTGCGGTATCGGGGATCATTGGTTTTGTGGGATTGATTGTTCCGCATACCGTTCGTCTGATGGGCGGGGCGGATCACCGATTTGTACTTCCTGGTTCATTGTTATTGGGGGCGTTGGTGCTGACGTTGGCAGATGTGATTGCCCGGGTTGCTGTTGCACCCATTGAATTGCCCATCGGCGTCATTACAGCTTTATTGGGTACACCGGTATTTTTGTATATTTTAATCAAAGATAAATAGTCTTTTGGCAGAGGCTTTAAAAATAATTGCATTATGCTACGTGTAGAGAAGATCAACTACGAAGTAAACGGACGAAAGCTCCTGAAGGATATTACCTTTCAGGTACGTAAAGGTGAAATCCTGGCAATCCTCGGAGCCAATGGCGCTGGTAAATCGACGCTGATGGGGGTGCTTTGTGGTGAAAAGAAGCCGGATTCGGGTGCTGTTCATCTCAATGGCAAGGCGCTATCGACATACGAACCTGCGGCTTTGGCCAAATGTAGGGCTTTACTGAGTCAACAGCAGCAGATGACATTGAGCTTTAACGTAGAAGAGATCGTGCTGATGGGGCGGTATCCGCATTATAGGAATACGCCCAAACAACAGGACTATAAAATCGTGGCCGAAACCATGGAACTTTGTGGAGTATCTGCCTTTGCTGAACGGGATTTTTTGAGTCTTTCCGGCGGTGAACAGCAGCGTGTTCATCTGGCACGTATCCTGGCGCAGATATGGGATAACCCAGATGCACTGTTGTTATTGGACGAACCTATTTCTGCATTGGATCTGCATTATCAGCAGAAAGTACTGGCCATTGCACGGGCACTTGCCCGAAAAGGATTTATGGTGGTGCTGATTGTGCATGACGTCAATTTTGCTGCCATGTATGCCGATCGAATTCTGATGCTCAAAAATGGCCGCAAGCTCTTTCATGGTACCCCGGTGGAAGTGTTGGCCCAAAAGGAGATCTATACGATCTTTTCGGTCGAGTCCAGTGTCATTATGAATCCAAGAACATTGAAACCTTATGTTCAGTTGGAGGAAATGGATATTGACTTGGATTAATCCTGTTATTTAGAAAGATTATAAATAATTTTAAAATACCATCTTATTTCGTTAATTTTAACTGCTTCAGGCTTATTTAGGATTTGTAATCATGTTGGTGAAAAGTAAAATAGTAGAGTTGGCAGATTGGCTTTTTGAAGAAGAAATTCCGGATGGCTATGTTCCCGACAAACCTTTGGTCGAAAATAGGATATCCATATCCAAAGATCCGGTCCATATGGAGAATTTTCAGCTATCGACTTCAGGATTGTTTATCTTGCATTCGAAAATGCAGTTTGATCGGCCAGTGCAGGTTCTTACGGAGATCGAGGGCGAGACCATAACCAGCCAGTTTATTTTCTTTAAGCCGACGGATAGCAAATTGCCTTACGGCATGAGCCGGCATAATATACGCTACATTCCCTCGGTCAAATCCATCCATGAAGTGGAACCCGGTATTGAGTATACTTATTTTATAGCTGTTATTTCCAAAGAGTATTACCTCAATCTGATCAAACGCGATTCGTTATTGCATCAGCAATTTGTGCATGAGATCGAAAAAGGCGAATACGTTTCCTTCTCAGAAGAAGATCTGATGGCGACCTATGAGATGCAGCATACCATAACCGAGCTGATTGAATCCAAAAAAAAGGGCGAAATCCGCAGGCTTCATACCGAGTCGCGTGTTGTTGAGCTGCTGATGTATCAGTTTGAGCAATATAATGAAAAAACGGAAAGCAATGATTCGCTCTTTCATGAGGAGGATGTGCAAAGGTTGGAGATGGCACGGCAGATTCTTGAACAGCGTATTGCCAATCCGCCGACGCAAAAAGAACTGGCCGCGGAGGTGTTGACCAGTGAAAGCAAATTGCGTAAGGACTTTAAGGAATATTTTTCAGTGACCATTCACGACTACCTTACACGGGTGCGCATGGAAAAAGCCAAAAGTTATCTGCTCGAAGATAAAATGACTGTCTATGAGGTGGCCTTGTTGACGGGCTATGGTCACCAGAATAATTTTAGCAGTGCTTTTAAAAAATATTACGGAATCTCTCCCGGGGAGCTCAAGATGTAATATAAACTGCTGCTTGGATTAGTTTCTTCTGATCGGGAAGATATGATCGTCCGAAATAGCATAACTTTGATATAGGGAAGACAGGTCTTTGCTGTCCAATCCCGTAAAAGTACTAAAAGCGGGAAGGATAATCTGATGAGTAGATACCAGAAAACAGGGTAGGCGAACCTTCCGTTTCGGTGGAATAACCAGGCTGATACCCGGATGGATATGTCCACTAATCCGAAATGAAGAGGAATCTGCTGCATCAGCGGGGTGGTGTTTAAATTGGATCTGTTGCATTTCGAAAACTTCTTTATGATGCTCTATACCGAAGCGAATGCCCATTTGTTGCGATAGGCGGTCGTGATTGCCTTTGACAAGATGAAGGTGGAGCTCAGGGTGGCGTTGTCTGAATGATTCCAGTAAAAGTACTTCCTGATTAATGCCGGCATGAATGAGATCGCCGACAACGATGACTTGCTTAGCTTGATAGTACGCTATTAGGGATTCTAATCGAGTAAGGTCCGTTATGGCAGTATCCGTCGGGATAGCAATGCCATGCTTTCTGAAATGTGCCGCTTTGCCCAGATGTAGGTCAGATAAGATTAACGTTTTTTGGTCTTTCCAGTATATAGAGCGTTGTGTGTTAAGGGTTAATTCCTGTTTATTGAATGTAATTGTTCGTTCTCCGATTTTCATTTTCTGCGCTTCTTTTTTTGAGCATTGGTCTTTTCCATGCGTTGAATCCGTTCAATCAAGGCTTCGCTCGACAGGGATTGCCGGAGGCTATCCACTTTTATCGGAAAGCTCAATGGCGTATACTCTTCGACAAAGGTATAACGTATTTTGCTCTGATTGATCCTTTCGAATGCATTTATTAACCGATGTTCTTCCAGTTGCTGGTTGAACACTTCGGTAAAAGCCTGTTTGAGCAAAAGGTTAGTGGGATCGTGTTCCATCAGTACGCGGAAAATAATCCCTGATGAGGCCTGTAATGATTTGTTGTTTTGCTGGGTGCCCGGATAGTTCTGCACAACCAGTCCCGAGATGACAGCGATATCCCTAAATTTGCGGCTGGCCATTTCTGCAGAGTTAATACTACTGATCACATCTTCCATCAGATTGCTGCGGCTCAGTACCTGTTCGAGCTGCATTTGACTGAGCTGAATTTCCTTATCGGAATAGAGTTCGAAGCCATAGTCGTTCATGGCCATGGAAAAGCTGATGGGGTACAACTTGCTGATGCGGTAGGCGACAAGCGCTGCCATGACTTCATGGATCAATCGGCCTTCCAAGGGGTAGAAAAATAGATGATGGCCTTCCCTGGTTTTGATATGTTCGACGAGGAATTCCGCTTCACTTGGCACGGCTGAAAGTTCAGCCTGTTTTTCGATCAGTGGCGCCAGGAAATGAAGCTCTTTTTCACTGGAAGGAGCGCTGGCTGCTGCAGCCAATTTTTTTCTCAGGAAATGGCTCAAATTGGACGATAAGGGAAGTCTGCCACCGAGCCAGCTTGGAGTAATGGCTTTACCCGACGAATTTCTTACGAATACCGTCATTTCCTTGACCATCGCTACTTCGAGTATCCGCCCCGCAAGGATAAAGCGTTCACCTTTTTTTAGTTTGCTAATAAAATATTCTTCGATCATGCCGATGTAACCACCGGAGAGAAACTTTACGCGCATCATGGCATCACCGACAATGGCACCTATATTGAGTCTGTGAAGTAGTGCAAGACGACGGTTTTTGATGATCCATTTGCCATCTTCATCTTGGATAACCTTGTGAAATTCTTCGTAGCGTTTTCCAATTTTTCCACCCGCGGTAATAAAATACATACACCATTGCCATTCTTCCGTTTCCATGTAGTGAAAGGCATGGGTATTGGCGACGATTGCATGCAGTTCTTCCGAACGAAATCCACCGCCCAAGGCGATGGTTACCATGAATTGAACGAGCACATCGAAGGTCTGAACCATGGGATCCCGGTTTTCGATCGTCTGCGTTTTTACGGCCTCCTTCAAGGCGGCGACCTCGATGAGCTCCAGGGAATGTGTGGGGACGAAATAGATCGTGGAAGTTTCAAATGGGCTATGTCCACTTCTTCCAGCGCGTTGCATAAATCGAGCTACACCTTTACTGGAACCAACTTGTATGACTGTATCTACAGGTTTGAAATCTACCCCTAAGTCCAAGGAGGAGGTTGACACGACCGCTTTAAGTTTGCCGCTGCTGAGATTGTCTTCGATCCATTCGCGGATATGGGCGTCAATGGAGCTGTGATGCAAGGCTATTTGTCCAGCAAAATCGGGGTGAGCCTGCAGCAGCAATTGGTACCACATCTCACTTTGGCTCCGTGTGTTGGTAAAGAGGATCGTACTTTTACTGGCAAGTATAATCGGGACGACCTGATCTACGAGGTTGCCGCCGAGATGCCCTGCCCAGGGAAGCAGTTCCACTGTGCTGGGGAATATCGGTTTGATGGCAATTTTCTTTTTCTCCTTGGCAACAATCTGGATACGTTTTGCAGCTTGTGGAAGCAAAACTTCCATCGCTTCTTCAAGGTTTCCGATGGTGGCTGTGATACCCCAAACGCGTAGGTTTTTTATATATGCTTTCAGAAAGGAAAGTGCCAGTTCGACCATTACGCCGCGTTTGTTGCCCATGAGCTCGTGCCACTCGTCAACCGTCACACATCGGAGATTTTTAAAATATTTATCGCGTTGTTTTTGAGCAAGCAGTAAGTGCAGGCTTTCTGGAGTAACGAGTAAAACGTCAGGCATGGAGCGGGTTTGCTGCGCTTTGATCTTGGGATCGGTGTCACCATTACGCACCTGTACGATCCAGTCGAGTCCAATTTCATCTATTGCTGTTTGCATGGCCCGCGCCAGATCTTTGGCCAAAGAGCGTAGGGGCGTAATCCAAAGGAGCTTTAGCCCCTTTTGATAGTGTTCCGGATGATTGAGGAAGTCCATCAGTACGGCCATAAAAAGGGAGAAAGTCTTCCCAAACCCTGTAGGCGCGATGACCAGCCCGCTATATCCTTGCGCATATTTTTCCCAGGCCTTGGTCTGGAAGCTAAAAGGGGCGTTTCCCTGCGATTTAAAATAATCACTGATTATTCGAAAGCCGTCACTATATGCTATTTTTTCGTTCAATGTGTATGAAGCTATGCCTTATTGTATCAACTTTTTAATATCTTCAAGACTATCGATCTCTGCGGCGGTCTTGTCTTTTCGCCAGCGTAATATCCTCGGAAAACGTAGCGCGACACCCGATTTATGACGTTTGCTGTATCCAATGCCTTCAAAGGCAATTTCAAAAACTAGTTCAGGTTTAACGGTTCTTACGGGGCCGAATTTCTCTAAAGAATTTTGTTTTACAAAGCGGCTAACTTCTAGAATTTCCTTGTCTGTAAGACCTGAATAGGCTTTTGCGATCGTTACAAGCTGATCGTCATCCTTTACGGCAAAAGTATAATCGGTATAATGGGCACTTCGGCGGCCACTTCCTTTCTGTGCATAAATGAGGACAGCGTCTATACTCATGGGGTTTACCTTCCATTTCCACCAGTCGCCTTTTTTGCGGCCGGCATGATAAGCGGAGTCCTTTTTCTTGAGCATAAGTCCTTCGCTGTTGACCTCGCGCGAGTTTGCCTGAATGTCTTGTAGCGCGGACCAATCTGCTGCATGTATCAAAGGTGACAGCTCTAAAGCACCTGGAGGATTTGCAGCATAACACTGTTCTAGCAGTGTACGTCTGTAATTAAGAGGCTTATCGCGCAGATCGATGCCATCCAGTTCGACAATATCATAAAGGTAGACTGAAATAGGTACTTCTTCACGTAGTGACTTTGGAATGGTCTTTCGGTTGATTCGTTTTTGCAGTTCGGAAAAGTTGAGGACACCGCCGTCTCTGACAGCTAGGATTTCGCCATCAAGCACAAAATTTCCTTTCCACTGATGGAGGGCCTCGGTAATTTCAGGGAACTGCGCTGTCACGAGTTCCTCTCCGCGAGACCAGATATGTATTTCATCTTCGCGCTTGATGAGCTGGCCACGTATACCGTCCCATTTGTATTCTGCCTGCCATTCGTTGAGAGAGCCTAGGTCTTCGGGGGCCTTTTCTAAAGGATAAGCAAGGCAGAATGGATAAGGTTTGGAGCGGTTGGTATCGCTGTAAGCGCCATTGACGAGTTTGTCGAATTCTACCGCATGCGGATTCCATTCGCCCATGATACTATGCGCTACAGCGCTTGCTTCAGTGTTGGTATACTGCGCGATTGTATTGATTAATCCCTTATCGGAAACTCCCAGTCTAAAGCTGCCGCCGAGCAGTTTATTGAAAATGAAACGCTCTACGGTATTTAGTGCATTCCAGGAATGAAGGACAAAAGCCTTTTTTTGGGCTATACTGTCATCCCGGATGGCAATGATCTCGTCCATCCATTCACTCAGGCTTTTTTCGATCTGCTGTGATGGTGGTGGGAGCAGCAACGATAAGGTCTCGGCCAGATCGCCTACGGCAGCATACGATTCTATAAACAACCATTCGGGGATTCCGGTGATTTCTAAGGCCCATGTTTTAAGATCCTTGATCGCGATGCTTCGTTTCGGTCTCTTGCCGGTCATCAGGGCAAGAAACCAAAGTTTGTCTTTTTCGGAAGCCTGATTGAAAAAAGTTAAAATAGCTTCTTTTTTCGAATTGGTCTTATTGCTGCTGTCAAGCGCATGGATCAATGTGGCAAATTCTTTCATAGGCTATTCTGTGGTTTGGCTTTGAGGGTCCTCTTCATCTCCGTATTGCGTTTTAACTTCTTCGGCCTCAATACCGATTTCATTCAGATATTTGGCAAATGTTGCTGTCTGTGCGTGTGTGACATATACTTTTTCGGCAGCGCTACCACGTACCGCCTGCAATAAGCCCTGCCAGTCGGCATGATCGCTGATCGCAAAGCCGGCATCAGCGCTGCGCCATCGCCTTGCCCCACGGATTTGCATCCATCCGGAGCAGATCGCATGGGCAACATGCGGTATTTTCTGTAGAAGCTGGCTGTCCAGCAGAGCAGGCGGTAGCAGCACAATTTGATTGTCAAGCTGTTTGAGCTCCGATTTTAAATCGGCGATGCGGTAATTTGGCAATTTTATACCTGCCTGACTATAGGCTTCGTTCAGCTTGGCAATGCTGTAATGAACGTACACGGGACCCATCTCATGAACAGCGTTGAGAATGCGCTGCGATTTTCCAAGGGAATAACCGATAAACACAGAGGTTTTGTTGTTGCTCTGATTGGTTTTAATCCATGTCTGTAGGCTTTCATTTTGCGCTTCTACGGAATCCCAACGGTAAATAGGGAGGCCGAATGTACTTTCTGTAATAAGTTCATGGCACTTTATGGGTTCGAACGGCGTAGATAAACCATCGTCCTGAATCTTGTAATCGCCCGTAAAGACGACAACTTTACCTTTATGTTCCAGGCGTATCTGTGCAGAGCCAATGATATGGCCAGCTGGATGTAAGGAGACCCTGACTCCATTGATGTATACCGCTTCGTTGTAGCTAAGACCTTGAACCTGAATGTCTGGACCTATGCGACTTCGTAGGATATTGACCGTAAAATGGTGGCATAAGTATTTCTTCATTCCCCAATGGGCATGATCTGCGTGACCATGGGAGATGACTGCCAAATCAACTGGTTGCCATGGATCAAGATAAAACTTGCCCGGAACACAGTAAATACCTTTTGATGTAAAACTTATCATTATTCATTAAAACAGGGTTTCGTGGGCTAAAGTTTTACTTATTTGCTGTCTTTTCAATTTACTGTTGTCTTTGCGTATTAATGTTGGGGGTATTCAGTTAATTTTTTTAGATTTGTTAACCTTGATGCTAAGTTTTAATACACTATGATATTAATTGTCGATGATAATCCGGATAATATTTACTCTTTACAAAAATTGCTGGAATCCAAGAATTTTAAAGTTGATACCGCTCATTCTGGGGAAGAAGCTTTAAAAAAGATCCTAAAAAATAATTATGCATTAATCATATTGGATGTTCAAATGCCGGATATGGACGGCTTTGAAGTCGCCGAGAATATCGCCGGTTTTAGTAAGACAAAGGAAACACCGATCATATTTTTGTCTGCGGTCAATACAGATAAAAAATTTATTACGAAAGGCTATGATTCCGGTGGTTTGGATTATGTCACCAAACCTGTTGATCCGGATATTCTAATGCTGAAAGTCAAGACGTTTTATCGCCTTTATGAGCAGACGCAGGCATTGAAAGATGTTCAGCAGACCTTGGAGCTTGAAGTGGAACGACGAAAGCAGGCGCAGCAGGAGCTTCGGTCTAAATTGGACTATTTACATACGCTTTTGGAGTCGCTTCCTCAAATTGCATTTACTTGTGACAAGAGCGGTAATATTGATTTTGTCAATGGCCGTTGGTTTGAATTTTCTGATGATGCCACTATTTTTCCGCAGACTTACCCTGGTGACCGGCCTATCGCTGCCGCGCTTCACGGTAGCCTTCAGTCAGGTGAACCTTTGGAGATGGAAGTCCGTTTGAAAAAGACCCATTGTGGAGAGTATTCATACCAATTGTTGCGGGTGTGGCCAATCTTGCAAAATAGTGAAAGCAACTGGATAGGAACTTTCACCGATATTGACGCACAAAAGCGGGCGGAAAAAGAGAAAGATGAGTTTCTGAGTATTGCCAGTCATGAGTTGAAAACACCGTTGACAAGTATAAAGGCCTATATGCAATTGCTTGACCGCAAGTTGAAACTGGAAGAGGAAAGTGCTGAAGCAAGGTATGTTCATCGGGTGCAAGGACAAATAGATAAACTCAACAGCCTTATATCGGATCTTTTGGATCTATCAAAAATTGACAATGGGAAGTTGCTTATCAATAAAAAAGTATTCTCACTTGAGCATATGGTAAAAAGTGCGGTTGATTCCATTGTTCAGACGCATGACCAAAGCAGCATGAAGCTTATTCGAACCGGTGATATCACAGCGGTACAAATATACGGTGATGAGATCCGTCTGGAGCAGGTATTGGTTAATTTCTTGACGAATGCATACAAATATGCAGCGGGCACGGAAAAAGTCATTGTAGATTGTACGGTTGTCGACGATGCTGTGAAGATCAGTGTAATCGACTTCGGCATCGGGATACCCGTGGAAAAGCAAGCCGATGTTTTTGAGAAATTTTATCGTGTGGAAGAAACATCATTTGACTTTCAAGGGCTCGGGATAGGCCTTTACATCTGCGCCGAAATTATACGAAGCCATCAGGGAACGATTGGTGTAGAGAGTTCGGGCGAGCGTGGTGCAACCTTCTATTTTACCTTACCCTTAAATTAATTTAAGAATGCCAAATAGTAAGACACTCAATAATCTAACGTGGGGGATCGGCTTCTCATTGGTCGTGTTGCTTATTAGTTCTACTGCATCATACATTGGTATACAGGAGCAAAATAGGCATCGCCAAGAACTTGCGGTAACAAGAAAAATAATCAGCACTTCAACTAGTTTACTAGCTTCGTTACAAGGTGCTGAAACTGGAAACCGGGGCTTTCTTCTGACTGGTAAAGAAAGCTATTTAGAGCCTTTTAATAATGCCTTGGAAAGTTTGCCCAAAGAATTGCAGGAGATAGAAGCCCTCACCAAGCAGGATCCGGTGCAGAAGGTTCGAGTAGACAGTCTTGTAATTGCAGCAAAATGGCGGCTCGACATTTTAAAGGAATCAGTTGCAACGAAGAGAAGGGGCGGCGTTTTCGGCTTAGCACAATTGGATGAGAGTAAAATGGCTATGGATAAGTGCCGTGCAATTATCAAGGATATTAATCAGTATGAGGACGATAATATCGATAGGAAATCGGCTAATTTGGATAATTCTTCGTTTATCACAACCTTGTTTATTGTTATCAGTGCCTTACTTTCTCTTATTATTACCAGCTATTTTTATTTTAGGTTACGTGCCGACTTCTTGAAGCGTGCAGCCCTCGAGAAATCATTACGTGAGAAGGATGAAGGTATTTCTAGGCGCTTAAATTTGGTTCAGAAGATTACCAATCGAATCGCATTGGGGGATTATGATGTCAAGGCAGAGGAGGTCGGAGACGATGATCTCGGTGAAATTGCGAAAGCCGTCAATAGGATGTCGAAGGCGTTGAAAAAATCATTTGAACAGCTAACAGATAATGATTGGCTTCATGCTGGATATGCTAAACTTTACACTGGATTGATGGGAAATAAGAGTGAGCAAACAATTGCTGCAGATTCCATCAAAAGTCTTGTGGATTATACCGGTGCCATCAGTGGCGCGATCTATATTTTTAACGATGACAAGTTGGAACTTTCAGGAGCATATGGTTTGGATATGCAGACACAGCGATATTTTTTGCCGGGAGAAGGCTATATTGGGCAGGTATTTGTTGACCGGGAATCTAAGACACTTCATAATCTGAATGCAACGGATTACGTGGTTAGTTTTGCCAATGGAAAGATCCATGTGCAGCATATTATTTTCTTACCGATGCTGGTTGATGATCAAGTCCTGGGCGTATTGGAAGTTGGTCAGATGGATAGTTTTACTACGGTAGAACAGACATTTTTGAATGAATGTGCCCGACAGATTGGGATTGCACTAGTTTCAGCAAAAGGAAGGGCAAAAATCCAGACATTGCTGGAGGAAACACAGGTACAGTCTGAAGAGCTATTAACACAACATGCCGAGCTTGAAAGTTTAAATACTGAATTGGAGGCGCAAACATTGCGTTTGCAGTCTTCAGAGGAAGAGCTTAAAGTGCAACATGAGGAACTGATGCAATCCAATCAAGAATTAGAGGAACGCTCGCGATTGCTTGAAGATAAGAATTTGATGATTGCCGAACGAAATCAGGAAATTCAGCAGAAAGCCGAAGAGTTGGCGCTGAGTACTAAATATAAATCTGAGTTTTTGGCTAATATGTCCCATGAACTCCGTACACCACTCAATTCGATATTGCTGCTATCTCGTTTGCTATCGGAGAATGTAGAGAAAAACTTAAATTCAGATCAGATTGAATCAGCTAAAGTCATTCAAAGTTCAGGGACGAGTTTGTTAACCTTGATCGATGAGATTTTGGATCTTTCCAAAATTGAATCGGGTAAGATGACCTTGGATTATGCCTCGTTGGATCTGCATGATATTTTGTCCGATTTGAATAGCCTGTTTTTACCCATTGTAAAGGAGAAGGGGTTGGCTTTTAAGACGACTGTCAGTGCTAAGATCGCACCTCGCTTTGAGGGAGATCGGCTTCGCATCGATCAGGTACTCCGTAATTTGATTTCAAATGCGATTAAATTTACCAAAGAAGGCGAAGTACGTCTGGAAATCTATGAAGATCCAAGTGATCACGATCGATTGGTATTCGCTGTAGTCGATTCGGGTATTGGTATACCACTTGAAAAGCAGAAAATTATTTTTGAAGCCTTCCAACAAGCTGATGGCTCGACGAGGCGGAAGTTTGGCGGTACTGGCCTAGGACTTTCTATTAGCCGGGAGATTGCACGTTTGCTTGGTGGAGAGATCAGGTTGGAAAGCGAAGTGGGTAAAGGTAGTACCTTTTTGTTCATTATTCCGAAGTCCAAAGTTGAAGTCAAAGAGATATTGACGAAGGAGCAGCAATTGGTTGAGGAGATATCTTCGGAAGTAGAAGAGGTGATTGAGATTGTTAAAGAAGATACCTATAATCCGGTCACAATTAGGATCCCCGAGGAGATTCCAGATGATCGAGATACGGTTGCAGAGGGAGACAAGGTGATTTTGATTGTGGAGGATGATGTTAATTTTGCCAAGGCACTCTTGAAATATACACATACACAAAACTATAAAGGTGTAGTTGTTGTTCGTGGTGATCATGCACTCCCTGCAGCACAGAAGTATCATCCAGCTGCTATTCTGCTCGATATTCAATTACCAATCATGGACGGATGGGCTGTCATGGATCAATTGAAGGGCAATAAGGCTACGCGGCACATTCCGGTTCATATCATGTCTTCGCTTGAGGTGAAGAAAGAAAGTTTATTAAAAGGAGCAATCGACTTTATTAATAAGCCTGTTGCGTTGGAGCAAATGACTTCGGTATTCCAAAAAATTGAATCGGCCTTAAGCCGTTCACCGAAGAAGGTACTTATTGTTGAAGAAAATCCAAAGCATGCCAGTGCACTGTCTTATTTCTTAAGTAGTTTTAATATATCACTTGAAGTAAAAGATAATGTAGAGGAAAGTATTACTGCTTTACGCACGGCAGATGTGGACTGTGTGATTCTGGACATGGGGGTTCCTGATGAAATGGGCTACCATACGTTAGAAGCAATCAAACAACATGAGGGATTAGAGAACCTGCCGATCATTATCTTTACAGGCAAGAACCTGTCTAAGGCTGAAGAGTTGAAAATTAAGAAATACGCAGACTCTGTTGTTGTTAAGACGGCCCATTCTTATCAACGGATTCTAGATGAGGTCGGCTTGTTTCTTCATTTGATTGAGGTTAATAATTCAGACGACGCCAGAAGGAAGAACAATGGGCTTGGAGCTTTGACCGATGTATTGAAGGGCAAGAAGGTCCTTGTTGCTGACGATGACGTCAGGAACATCTTTTCAATAACCAAAGCATTGGAGAAGTTTCAAGTAAAAGTAATTCCTGCAATGGACGGTAAAGAAGCGTTGGAAGTATTGACATCAGGAGAACCTATTGATATCGTATTGATGGATATGATGATGCCAGAGATGGATGGCTATGAGACTATTAAGAATATCAGGCAACATGTTGATTATGCAAGATTACCAATCATCGCTGTTACGGCGAAGTCGATGATCGGCGACCGAGAAAAATGTATTCAGGCAGGAGCTTCGGATTATATCTCGAAGCCGGTAGATATCGATCAGCTCTTGTCTTTATTGCGTGTGTGGTTATATGAAAATTGAGGACAACTGATATATGGATCAGAATAAGGTAATATTAATTGTGGACGACGATCAACGCAATATTTTTGCATTGCGTTTGACGTTGAAAGCGAAGGGATATCAAGTGTTGAGCAGCACGAGTGCGAGCGAGGCTATCGAGATCTTGGAGACGAATAAAGGTGTAGCGCTGATATTGATGGATATGATGATGCCTGAAATCGATGGCTATGAGGCGATTCAGCTGATCCGCAATTCGAGTTTGCTGGGCAAAATTCCAGTTATTGCCGTGACAGCGCAAGCGATGAGTGGAGACCGGGAGAAATGCTTGGAAGCTGGAGCCCAGTCGTATGTCTCGAAGCCGATTGATGTCGATAAATTGATGGGTGAAATTGAACGGTTAATCTAAATGTTGGGCTATAGTATCATAAAAGACCATGAAATAGATATTTTGCTTGAAGATATCTATCGCGACTACGGGTATGATTTTTTGCAGTATAGCCGTGCATCGATGAAGCGGAGGATTAATCGGCTTATGACGAATGACCGTTTGGCAAGTTTTGCTGAACTTCGTTTTGTATTAAAAGACAACCCAGCATTTTTGCAGCATTTTGTTGAAGAGATTACTGTTAACTTGACCGAGATGTTTCGAGATCCCTTATTCTTTCGTCAACTGCGGGAGGAAATTCTCCCTCAATTGGGGACATATCCATTGATCCGTGTATGGATTGCAGGATGCTCCACAGGAGAGGAAGCTTATTCGATGTCCATTTTGCTAAAAGAGGCTAATCTGTATCACAAGTCATTGATCTATGCAACGGATATTAATCCTCGGGTACTCGATATTGCCCGAAATGGTGTATATCCATTGAGCCAGATAAAATCTTTTTCCGAAAATTATATAGAATCTGGAGGAAAACAGGACTTTTCGAAATATTACACAGCAAATTATGAATGGGCAAAATTCGATGCCGATCTTAAGCAAAAAATGATTTTATCTACCCATAATCTGGTATCAGACACATCATTTAATAGCTTTCAATTAATCCTTTGTCGGAATGTTTTGATCTATTTTAATAAAGATTTGCAGGAGCGTGTTTTTAAATTATTTGACGCGAGTCTAGAAAATTTAGGATATTTGGCATTAGGTAGTAAAGAAACCATACGATTTTCAGGTATTCAGCATAACTTTACAGCTGTAGGGGATCAAAAAATTTGGAAAAAACTTTATACCTTATAGGGGATTGCAGGCAGGCATGAATCTTTTGTGCCTCATGTAAAACAATGACGGTATATATAAACTATTTTATATGAGTAAAACAAAAACGGTGTTGATATTTGAGGACGATACCATTATTTTGGAGGTTATAACGGTTGTTTTGACAGATTTGGGGTTTCACGTTGAAGTTTCGGAAACTTCACATGATATTATCCAAAAGGTGGAATCTGCAGAGCCCGATCTTGTTTTAATGGATAACTGGATTCCAAACATCGGTGGGGTTGAAGCAACCAGATTGCTTAAATCAGATCAGCGTTTTAGCCATATTCCCGTAATTTACGTGTCGGCAAATAACGATATTCAATCCCTGGCAGATCGTGCCGGAGCGGATGATTTTCTATCTAAACCTTTTGATTTGGAAGATTTGGAAAATATTGTCAATAAATATATTGTATAGATCAATTTAAGGTTAGACTTAAAGGCTGCAAATCTCCGGTTCTCGCAGGTTAGTTTAGTCGATGGAAGTATGCTGGTCTATGCCAGCATCAATTAGCTTTTGATCTATTATGTATTTGGTGAAAATGTATCGGTGATCTGACTACCAGGTATTTAGACCTTCCTGTAAAATAGTGTTATAGGTCTCCACGTTGAATTTATAGAGATCAGGAGCTTTATGGGCTCCGCCTTTCCGCTGTTCGTCAAGTTTTTGGAGGATACCCATATTTTTCATTTTACGATAAAAATTGCCACGATTAAGTTTCTTACCAAGCACTGTTTCATAGAGTCCTTGCAGGTCGGTCAGCGTAAACTTGTCTGGTAGCAAATTGTATCCTATTGGTTTATAAGAAAGCCGCTCGCGAAGAGTCCGGAGAGCCTTGTTGATGATTTTGCGATGATCCATGGTGATATTGAGCTCAGTGATGTCCCTAAAGTCGATCCACTGACAAGTCTCACTTAAGGAATCAGGTTGAGGAATTACGTGTTTGTAGTTTACCAGCGCGTAATAACCAATTGAAATAAATCGCTGTTTGTTCCACAATGTGTCTGGGTAATCTGCAAAGGATTGCTGGCTGCGCTGTGGGCATCCAAATACCGCAAATTCTTCCAAGAATATATCCTTCACACCTGAGCGTTCATAAAGTACGCGTTTGACCGCCTCGTCCGTATCTTCCTCTTTCCCTACATAGCCACCAGGCAGAAACCATTCTTTATTATAATTCATTTTTAGCAAAAGGATTCTCAAAGAACCTTGGTCGAAGCCAAAGACGACGGTATCCACAGAAATGTGAGGTAGAAATTTTTCATAGCTCTCTGCTGATGCGTTAATTAGCTGTGTTCTGAAATCCATATAACTGCTGTCTTTGGGTTAATATTACAAAAAAATATCGCAACGAGAGGTAAGTTGCCGGATAAAACTCGAACAATTCCTTATGCAAAAATTACATTAGGTGCTTTTTTGATAAATCAATTTATTGGTAATTAGTTGTTTGTGTTATTTTGTTGATTTTATTTTGTAATTGAACAAAAAGATTGTACACTTGTATTGCTTCATTATGAAGCAATGTAAATAACTGATTATAACGTGTTAAGCCAAATGTTTTATTAGCCTTCAGGCGAATGTTTGACTACAAACTCATGTATTAAACGAACAGATTTTATGAATGTAAGAAACCTACTATTCGCTTCATCTTTCAGTCTATTTTTAACTTTTTCAGCACAAGGCCAAGTTTATCAAAAGATTGAGAATCAGTATGGCCCTGTTTTGGGGTATTCAACAACTTCGGGCGTGAAGATCCTAAGTATTGCTGGAAATAAATTTAAGGATCTCAATCGAAATGGAAAATTAGACCGTTATGAAGACTGGCGTTTGACAGCAGAGGAGCGAGCCAAAGATCTCGCCTCAAAATTGTCTGTTGATCAGATTGCTGGGCTTATGTTGTATAGCAGGCATCAAGCTTTACCGGCACCGGCCTTTGGATTTATGGGAGGCACTTATCAAGGAAAAAACTATCAGGAAGGTCTAGTTTCACCTTGGGCTCTGACCGATCAGCAGCGTGAGTTTCTGGAGAAAGATGGGCTGAGGCATGTCCTGTTGACAGCAGTGAAAGATCCGGAGACCGCTGCCCGCTGGAATAATGAGTTGCAAGGTTTTGTGGAAGGCTTGGGATGGGGGATTCCGGCGAATAATAGTTCCGACCCACGTCATAATGCTATTGTTAGTGCAGAGTTCAACGCTGGGGCAGGGGGGCAAATTTCAATGTGGCCGGATGGGCTTGCGATGGCGGCGACATTCGATCCAGCTATCGTCAAACGTTTTGGGCAAGTAGCGGCTTCGGAATATCGATCCTTGGGCATCACGACGGCATTATCACCACAGATAGATTTGGGTACCGAACCGCGTTGGTATCGTATCGGTATGACTTTTGGAGAGAGTCCCGAGTTGACAACAGCGATGGCTAGAGCTTATATCGATGGTTTTCAGACATCGAGTGGAAAAGACGAAATTGCCTTAGGCTGGGGCTATAAGAGTGTCAACGCTATGGTGAAACATTGGCCCAGTGGTGGGCCAGAGGAAGGTGGTCGGGACGGCCATTGGGCTATTGGAAAATTTGCGGTATATCCTGGGGATAACCTGAAGCAACATATTATGCCATTTGTCAATGGAGCTTTCCAATTGGCTGGAAAGACGAGCAAGGCTGCCGCAGTTATGCCTTATTATACGATTTCTTTTGGTCAGGATAAGAAAAATGGTGAAAATGTGGGAAATGGTTATAGCAAATATTTGCTTACAGACTTGCTGCGTGGCACTTACGGTTACGATGGTGTGATCTGTTCGGACTGGTTGATTACGGGGGATGAAGCACCTAAGCCTGATGGATTTGCAGGCAAACCCTGGGGGGTAGAACAGTTGTCGGTGGCAGAGCGCCATTACAAGGCATTAATGGCAGGCGTAGATCAATTTGGTGGCAATAACGATAAGGCTCCTGTATTAGCCGCTTATGAATTGGGCGTGAAAGAGCACGGACAGAAATTTATGCGGCAACGGTTCGAGGCTTCTGCCAGAAGGCTTCTGTTGAATATTTTCCGAGTAGGACTCTTTGAAAATCCCTATTTGGATGTCAAGCAGAGCCAAGCTACCGTTGGAAATCCGCTCTATATGAAGGAGGGCTACGAGGCACAGGTGAAGTCAGTTGTTTTACTAAAGAATAGTGATCAGCAATTTCCTATTCGTGGACGGAAGAAAGTTTATGTTCCGAAGATGTATAGTGCAGCAATGAAAGATTGGTGGGGAAACTATACGCCGGCACGATTGGAATACCCTGTCAATATTGATCTCTTGCGGAAATATGCAGATTTAACCGATAACCCTAGTGAAGCTGACCTTGCAGTCGTGTTTGTACAGAGCCCGATCAGTTCCGAAGGTGGATATAGCGAAAGAGATCGCAAGAATGGTGGAAATGGCTATGTTCCGATTTCCTTGCAGTATGGCACTTATACAGCCTCAGATGCACGAGCGGAGAGTATTGCCGCAGGTGATCCTAAAATCGATCCATCGATTAAGAATAGGTCTTATAAGAATAAAATGGTGACTGCTGCGAATGTGATGGATCTTCAAACGATATTGGATACGAAGGATATGATGAAGGGGAAACCTATTTTGGTATCTGTGACAGCAAACAAGCCCATGGTATTTGCCGAGTTTGAAAAGGAGGTATCAGGTATTATCCTAAATTTTGGTGTATCAACTCAAGCTGTATTGGATGTTATGTTTGGAAAGTATGAACCTTCCGGTCTATTGCCTGTTCAAATGCCCGCAAACATGGCTACAGTTGAAAAACAAGCTGAGGACGTGCCTTTTGATATGGAAGTCTATGTTGATCAAGCAGGACACGCCTACGATTTTGGTTATGGATTAAACTGGTCGGGTGTCATTAAAGATAAACGCGTAGGAGAGTTTGTGAGGAAATAATAGGGGCAATTTAAAAAATGAGAAGGGGAGATAGGTTCAAGCTTGCGTATGTATCGTGGATATTTTGAGATTGATGTATAAAAAAAGCCCCTTTGTGTCATACAGAGGAGCTTTTAAGTACGCCAATCAGGATTCGAACCTGAGACCGTCGGTTTAGAAAACCGATGCTCTATCCAGCTGAGCTATTGGCGCGTCGTTTTCGGTAATGCAAAAGTAGACATTTGTGTTATATTTCCAAAATATCACTGATTTTTTTTTGTGGTTTTTCAATAACTGATTGCTTTTCAATAAGATTATTTTATTGATGTAGGTCAAACAAATTGAATAAAACTGCTGTTAACTTTGTGTTGTTAAACAAATAGAAAAAACATAAAATTATGGCACAAGGAAAATGGGAACTAGACGCTGCACATAGCGAGATAGAATTCAAAGTAAAACACATGATGATTACAAACGTTAAAGGAAACTTTGACAGTTTTAAAATAGATGTTGACGCCGAGGGCGAAGATTTTAAAAATGCCCTTGCGAAAGTTGTTATTGACACGGCATCGATTAATACACGTAATGAGCAACGTGATGGTCATTTAAAAAGTGCAGATTTCTTTGATGTAGAGAAATATCCAGCAATTACATTTGAAGCAACGAGCTTGGAGAATAATGAAATTAAGGGAAATTTGACAATTCGTGACGTTTCTAGACCGGTGTCTTTCGACTTGGAATTTGCGGGTATCCAAAAAGATCCTTGGGGAAATACGAAAGCTGGATTTATTGTAGAAGGCAAAATCAAACGTTCAGAATTTGGCCTTAATTGGAATGCGGCGTTGGAAACAGGAGGGGTAATGGTAAGTGACGAAGTAAAATTTAGTGCTGATATTCAGTTTATAAAAGCTCAATAAGCGCAATATATAAAATAAAATTTGGTGGGAGTGTGAAAATTCGTACTTTTGTCGCGGAGAGTTGGCAGAGTGGTCGAATGCGGCGGTCTTGAAAACCGTTAACTGTCACAGGTTCGGGGGTTCGAATCCCTCACTCTCCGCAGAAAGGTGTTTTTAAAGTTTTTAAAAACCGTCAAAAAAAAGTTAAATCTCGCAAAATCAACGATTTGCGGGATTTTTTTTGTTTATGGCAATTCGCAAAATCTTCAAAAACACCCTAAAAGTCTGTGGCACATATGTGGCACTTTTTGCATTTTGAACCAGGTGCCACAGAATGTGGTTTAAGTATCTGATTTTCAACTTGTAAATTGCTTTAACGTCTTGATTACTTTAAGTCTAGGTTCGACATTTATAACAAAAAAGGTTTAATATGTTAGAACAAAGTTATGGACTGAATTTCTTCCTCAAGAGTCCGAAAAACAAAAAACAGACAAGACGCCTGATCTATATCAGAATAAGCGTCGACGGAGTAGCAAAAGAATCTTCAACCAAAAGGTACTGGGAAGCTGCCAGATGGGATCAGCAACTTGAAAGAGCCATTGGAGTAAAGGAAGATGCCAGGGAGCTTAATTTCTTTTTGGAATCATTAACAACCAAAGTAAATGCCTTTAGAACAGAGCTGCTAAATCAGGAAAAGCCCATTAATGCCGTTGATCTCATTGACTACGTGAATGGCCGGTATAAAAGAAGAAATAAGGTCTTGGAGGAATTTCAGGAGCATAACGAAGAGATTGCGGAGCTTGTAGAAATAGGAGATAAGGCTCCAGGTACTCTTGAAAGGTATACAACAGCACGTTCACATGTAAAGGAGTTTATCCGGTTAAGGTACAAGGTTAATGATTTACCATTTGCTGCGCTAAACTATGAATTTGTGAAAAATTATAATCACTATTTGCGGACAGTTCGAAATTGCTCCAATAATACTTCATTAAAATATATCAGCAATTTTAAGAAAATTGTTCTGAGAGCAGTTGCTAAAGACATTATTCCCAAAGATCCCTTTAAACTATTTACAGGTAAGAAGACGAAGGTGAAGAGGAAACCTCTAACCAAACCAGAATTGCAGAGAATCGAAGAAAAAGTATTCTCGTCCGTGCGATTATCAGTCGTACGGGACATCTTCGTCTTTCAATGTTATACTGGCCTATCGTACATAGATGCGGTCCAACTTAAGTGGGATTGTATCAAAGAGGGAAATGATGGAAGTATGTGGATCATGTCTGATAGGCAAAAGTCTAAATCCGATACAGATATTCCACTTCTTCCAAAAGCGCTTGAAATAATTGCAAAATATGACAAGGATCCTTTATGTCTAGAGAGAGGAACCGTATTACCCCTACGTTCAAATCAAAAAATGAATGAGTATTTAAAGGAAATAGCTGAACTTTGTGATATTCGAGAGAAACTCAATACACACAAAGCCCGCCGTACATTTGCCAGTACTGTAACGCTCAACAATGGAGTTTCCATTCATGTCGTTAAGGAGATGCTGGGACATTATTCGGTCCAACAAACAGAAGAATATGCCAATACTGAACAAGAAACCATTAGCCGAGAAATGAATGCATTAAAGGAAAAGTTGGATCCTACTAAGAAAGTACAAGAAGACGAGGTTGGTGATGATCTAAAAATGATCTTGTTACAGTTCAAAAAAGATTTTGAGGATTTTAGGAAAGCTCATTCCAAATAAAAAATAAGCCTTAGGATGTTGCGATACTAAAAGTTATCTAAAAAAGCCTCGATAAATATAATTTTATCAGAGGCTTTTTAGGGAGTGTAACACCAACTGT
>NZ_DDPA01000002.1:0-34293 GCF_002341965.1 Sphingobacterium sp. UBA2480
TCAAGGGCTTCTTTCGTTTAGATACCTGCCTGTACTTCCCTGTACAAGCTATTGCATATCCTCCGCCTATTGGTTATCGCAGTACGTTGCTTGAGTTTACTTTCCTTATAGGCTATCCAACTGTTGCGAATTATACAGTGAGTGGCTATAGTTCTTGCTATAAAATTCATATGTTATACGGTCATTCTACACTATTATTAAGCTTAATAAGGCAGATATCATTATATCCACATACTATTTCTCATCTACATATCCCGATCAGGAACCCGATAACATTATACTTCTAGCTAGGCCTCTGTGAAGTTACAATTGCTTAACGATAACAAATGCAGCTCGGCATTCATTAGTAATCATTGCTGGATTATATTGTAGCAATGCCATTATTCTACTCGGAATTTCATTATTAAAAACTCTGTGGCTGCAGAATATCGATTGAAAAACAACGAAGATAAAAATTTAAGCAATCGTTTGTGTAGATTAAGCAAACGATTGCTTTCAAGTTTCATTTTTTATTTAGAAAAAAGTGTTATATTATTGTTATAGAGATTAAGTTCTTTAAATAGAACCAACTATAAAATCCGATCCAAAAGGATTTTTTCTATTGACTGTTTAGTTTGTTTTAAAATAGGTGATTTTTTAGAGGGACCAATTGGTCCCTTTAAATTTATATGAACTTTAAATTATGGATTCTAGAAGAGATTTTCTTAAAAAAGCCGGAATATTGTCATCGCTGGCTGTTTCACTCCCTACTCTGGTCAATGCCAATACGGCAGCCGCGTCGTTTAATATGTCTGGATATGCAGCTCCAAAAATCGATAAAGTCAGAGTAGCGGTGATAGGACTGGGTATGCGCGGTCCTGGTGCTGTTGAACGCTTGTCCTTTATTGAGGGATGCGAAATTGTCGCACTTTGTGACAAGCATCCAGACCGGGTGGAGCGCGCAACAAAAATTGTTACATCGAAAGGTCTAGCAGCTCCTAAAGCGTATTCAGGTGAAGATGGCTGGAAAACCTTGTTGAAAGAAGAGAAGCTTGATCTGGTCTATATTTGTACGCCTTGGGATTATCATACTCCGATGAGTATTGCGGCGATGAAAGCGGGTAATCACGTGGCTTGTGAAGTCCCGATCGCTTTGACAATCAAGGATTGTTGGGAGGTGGTAAAAACATCCGAGGCAACTAAAAAGCATTGTATGATGCTGGAGAACTGCTGTTATGATTTCTTCGAAATGCTGACATTGAATATGGTGCGCCAAGGCTTGTTTGGCGAGCTCGTTCACGCCGAAGGTGCTTATATTCACGATTTGCTTGATCTTAACTTTGCAAAAAATGGCTATGATAACATGTGGCGCCTAAGAGAAAATATAAAACTAAATGGAAATCTGTACCCTACACATGGACTTGGACCTGTGGCACAATGCTTAAATATCAATAGAGGGGATAAAATGGATCATCTTGTGGCGATGTCTTCCAGTGATTTTATGATGGGAGAAAAAGCGAAAGAGTTAGCCGCTAAGGATTCTTTTTTTCAGGAATTTGTAGGAAAGAAATACCGTGGTAATATGAATACAACGCTTATCCGTACGGCCAAAGGGAAAACGATTATGTTGCAGCATGATGTTACTTCTCCTAGACCTTATTCTAGGCTACATACACTGAGTGGTACCAAAGGGTTTGCACAAAAGTATCCTACGGAGAATATTGCTTTTGGTCATGAATTCATTACAGAACAGAAATTGAAAGAACTGTATGATAAATACACCCCAGAATTGGTAAAATATATTGGTGAGCAGGCAAAGCAGGTCGGTGGACACGGTGGGATGGATTTTATGATGGACTGGCGTCTAATTGATTGTTTGCGCAATGGATTACCTTTGGATCAGGATGTCTATGACGCTGCTTCATGGAGCTGTATCGTACCGTTGAGTTTCGAATCTGTCGAAAAGAACTGTAAAACAGTTGATGTACCGGATTTCACAAAAGGTGCATGGAAAAATAATACGCCGGTAGAAATCACGTTAAAAGGTGGCGGAAATACGCCTATCCGTTCGAGATCAGCGAAAAAAGAAAATATACAATTGGGCGTATAGCCCTCCTATATAAAATGACTTATTGAAGGGGAACTTTTTATTGTTCCCCTTTTATGTTTATCTTTAATTATGTTATTCAATCTGACTCTAATTACCTGTTTATCGTTATTTTCCACTAAGGATACACTTTCCTGTTGTGTTGGGGAAAATATACCTACGCGCGCTGGTATGATAAAATCCCAAATTGCCCAGCTAAAAAGCAAGAATGCGGACAAAATGATATTGGTCGAAGGGGGCAAATTTCTAATGGGAAGTTCAAATTTTGAAGATAGTAAGCCCCTACATCAGGTTGAACTAAATTCATTTTATATGGATGAACATGAGGTCACAAATGCACAGTTTGCGCAGTTTGTAAAGGAGACGGGTTATGTAACTGTTGCTGAGCGGGAGTTGGATCCGAAAGATTTTCCGGGGGTGGATCCCACGATGTTAGTCCCGGGATCGGCTGTGTTCTCTAAGCCCAAAGAACTTAATTCATTAAATAATTACCTGATGTGGTGGGAGTATGTCCCTGGTGCAAACTGGCAACATCCCGAGGGACCGAATAGCTCAATAAAGGACAAAATGAATTATCCCGTTGTTCAGGTTGCCTATGAAGATGCTGCAGCTTATGCGAAATGGGCAGGCAAGAGATTGCCTACGGAAGCGGAATGGGAATATGCGGCTAGGGGACGTAATGATGCAAAAGACGACTTGTATTATTGGGGAAAGGACTTGAAGCCTAATGGTAAATGGACCGCAAATATTTATCAGGGAAAATTTCCTGTGCAAGATTCAAAGGAAGATGGGTTTGAGGGGGCTGCACCTGTAAAATCATTTCAGGCAAATGCGTTGGGACTGTATGATATGGAAGGGAATGTGTGGGAATGGTGTGCTGATTTTTATAGGCCCGATTACTATCAGCATAGTACAACAGTGAATCCCAAAGGACCACAGGATTCTTATGATCCGCAGGAGCCAAACCTTGAAAAACGCGTTCAACGGGGCGGGTCATTTCTTTGCAACGATCAATATTGTGAAAGGTATAAAGCCGGAAGCAGAGGAAAAGGGGAGGTCAACAGTCCTACAAATAATGTTGGATTTCGCTGTGTGAAAGATATCAAATAGAAAAGGCTTGCATTTGCAAGCCTTTTCTATTTGATTGATATGCCTTATTGTGCATTCAAAAACATTGATTTTTGATTGTACAATTCTCTGAAATAAGGATCGTGAAGATCTTTGATAAAGCGAATTGCTTCACCAGTTGATTTCATTTCAGGGCCTAATTGCTTGTCTACTTCAGGGAATTTGTTGAAAGAGAATACAGGTTCTTTAATCGCGTATCCCTGTAATTTACGTTCAATCGTAAAGTCTTTCAACTTATTGACACCTAACATGACTTTAGTTGCGATATTGATGTAAGGAACATCATATGCTTTAGCAATGAAAGGAACTGTACGTGATGCACGTGGATTAGCCTCGATAACATACACATTTTCACCTTTGACAGCAAACTGAATGTTTAATAGACCTCTTACGTTCAACGCTTTTGCTAGCTTAATAGAGTATTCTTCCATTTTGTCCTGAACAGCTTGTGAAAGGCCAAATGGAGGCAATACTGCCGATGAGTCGCCAGAGTGGATACCTGCAGGCTCGATGTGTTCCATCATACCAATGATGTGTACATCTTCACCATCACAGATTGAATCTGATTCAGCTTCTTCTGCACGATCCAGGAAGTGGTCAATCAGAATATGATTTCCAGGAAGGTTTTTCAATAAGTTGACGACAGCTTTTTCTAAATCTTCATCGTTGATGACAATGCTCATGCCTTGTCCACCCAATACGTACGAAGGACGAACCAATACTGGATAGCCAACTTCGTTTGCAACTTGTAATGCTTCTTCTGCTGAAGTTGCGACACCGTATCTTGGATATGGAATTTCTAATTCTTTCAATAGATCGGAGAAACGGCCACGGTCTTCTGCCAAGTCCATGTTCTCAAATGAAGTACCGATGATTTTTACGCCAAGTTGCTCTAGACGCTCAGCCATTTTAAGAGCCGTTTGTCCACCCAACTGAACGATAACACCTTCGGGTTTTTCTAATTCGATGATCTCACGTACGTGTTCCCAGAATACGGGTTCGAAGTATAATTTGTCAGCCATATTGAAGTCTGTCGATACAGTCTCCGGGTTACAGTTAACCATAATCGCTTCGTAACCACATTCTTTAGCCGCCAATAAGCCGTGTACACAAGAGTAATCGAACTCGATACCTTGACCAATACGGTTTGGACCAGAACCTAAAACGATGATTTTCTTTTTATCTGAAGAGATGGATTCGTTTTCTTCTTCGAACGTCGAATAGTAGTATGGTGTTTGTGCAGGGAATTCTGCAGCACAAGTATCGACCATTTTGTAAACACGGTTGATGCCTAACTCCTTACGACGATCGTAAACTTGATCCTCGGTTACATTTCCTAATAACCATGCGATTTGCACATCTGAATAACCTTTTTGTTTTAAGGTCATGAAGAAGTCGCGTGGAATATTATTCAATTGATAACGACGTAATTCTTGCTCAAGGTGTACCAACTCTTGGATCTGTACTAAGAACCATTTATCGATACGTGTTGCCTTACGGATAGATTCCAAAGGAACGCCTAATTCGAAAGCGTCTTTGATATGGAATAAGCGGTCACCACTTGGATGTTCCAAACTATCCATGATTTCGTCAAGGTTTCTCCATTGACGACCATCAGCGCCTAAACCAGCGCGGCCAGTCTCCAAGGATTGACATGCTTTCTGTAAAGCTTCGATAAATGTACGGCCGATTGCCATTACTTCACCTACCGCTTTCATTTGTAGACCTAATTCTTTGTTTGCTCCTTTGAATTTATCGAAGTTGAAACGAGGGATCTTAACAATCACATAATCCAATGTTGGTTCAAAATATGCGGATGTTGTCTTTGTGATCTGATTTTGTAATTCATCTAAGTTGTAACCGATCGCCAGTTTAGCTGCAATCTTCGCAATTGGATAACCCGTTGCTTTCGATGCTAAAGCGGAAGAGCGTGATACACGTGGATTGATTTCGATGGCGATGATCTCTTCGTTTTCTGGGTTTACAGAGAACTGAACGTTACAACCACCCGCAAATGTACCAATTGAACGCATCATCAGGATAGCCTGATTACGCATATCTTGATAACATTTGTCTGATAATGTCATGCCTGGTGCAACGGTGATCGAGTCTCCAGTGTGGATACCCATTGGATCAAAGTTTTCAATAGTACAGATGATGATAACATTGTCATTGGTATCGCGAAGTAATTCCAACTCAAATTCTTTCCAGCCCAATACAGCTTGTTCAACCAAAACTTCATGTGTTGGTGATGCATGTAAACCTCTATTTAAGGCTGCGTCAAAATCTTCTTTTCTGTGAACAAACCCACCTCCTGTACCTGCAAGGGTATAAGATGGACGTATAACAAGCGGATAGCCAATCTCTTGTGCCGCTTCTTTACCTTCAAGGAATGAGTTTGCAATTTTGGATGTTGCAACGCCCACACCGATATCAACCATTAATTGACGGAATTCTTCGCGGTTTTCAGTTTTTTCAATGGCAGCAACATCAACACCGATAACTTTTACATTGTATTTTTCCCAAAGACCTAGGTTGGAAGCTTCGATACATAAGTTCAAAGCCGTTTGGCCACCCATGGTAGGAAGTACAGCGTCAATGTTGTGTTTTTGCAAAATTTCTTCAATACTTTCGCAAGTTAATGGAAGTAAGTAGACATTGTCCGCAACAACTTTGTCCGTCATGATTGTTGCAGGGTTTGAGTTGATGATGGATACTTCAATACCTTCTTCTTTCAATGAAAGGGATGCTTGAGATCCAGAATAATCAAATTCACAAGCTTGACCGATAACGATGGGACCTGATCCGATGATTAAAACCGACTTAATGGAAGTGTTTCTTGGCATTATATCTAGTTCAAAAAATTAAATTTCCTATTGTAAATCTGAGCAAAGACAATCAAAAATAGCTCATGGGGAAGGGTCATTCCGACTGCTTTGTCGGAGTGCAAAGTTACATTTTAAATTTTGAAAATTAAGTATTTATTTTAATAATATTTCAAAATTAAATGCCGTTTGTTGGAAAAGTAGTCCTGAAAAACAAAAACGAGTATAGAACCTTCATGATTTTAGAGCTATTGGTGCTGTGAAATCATGAAGGTTGTTGTTTTCCGATAACAGTGAGTTTTGAACTCATTGATGCTTTAATGAGAAACCACAAGTCAATAAAACATGCAGGTTTAGAAAACTGTCCAGATATGTTTAATAAACGATGATTTCGTCTGTAAACAAGTATCCTTTTTTAGGATTGCTGGCTTTGATCTTTATATAACGCGCCTGCTGTGCTTTGTCAAGTTTGAGTTCAAACCTTTTGAAAGTCAACTTGGACTCTTTATCGGATATATCATTTTTGATTGTTCCTACCGATCTGAAGGTACGGCCATTATCCGAAAGCAGGACTTCCATTTCTCCGGGCATGTAAACGCCCGGGCCAATCATCTGCATAAAATTCATGGCTACCTGGTGTATTTCTTCTCTACGTTCCATATCCACGACCACATCAATCGGACTGGTGAATCCTTGCCATTGGCCATCGTGATAGGAAAGTCCACCCATGATTCCATTTGTTAAGGTAGAATCTTTTTGTGCTGGATATCCCGACCATGCTGTGTTGTACGTTACTTTTTTTCCGATAGCGCGATGAATGTCAATATCAAAGGATAGGGTTGGACCAATTTTGATAGAATCTAGAAAATAAGCCGCATTGATATGGCCTGTCGAGCTGAGTTCAAATGGTCCGGTATACGGCGTAGACTGGATTGTAGGCTCACTGCCATCAATGGTATATCGGATCTGATCTGTTTTTAGTTGCTCGGTTGTCAGCGTAATTTTATTGTTGTTTTTAGCTGCATTGTATGTTGCTGTATAAGCGACATTAAAGGAAGGACGGTAGTAATTGACGTTCAGATCTTGTAAAAGCTTATAATGAGATTGCAGTCTTCGCTGAAAGTCAGTCCAACTTTTCCCATCTTTATTGGTCCAATTGACCTCTGCTAAAGCCAGTGCACGTGGGAATACCATATACTCAAGGTGTTCGGTGGTAGGAACATATTCTGTCCATATATTCGCTTGTGCTCCGAGAATATGCTTGGCTTTATCTCCTTGTATGGCCGCTGGAATAGGATCATATGAATACACCTTATCCAGTGTCAGGTAACCGCCGATGGCCTCAGGCTGTGTCCGAGGGTCTGTCTGATAAGAATCAAAATAGAGGTGTGAACCGGGAGTCATGATGACATCGTGGCCTGCATTTGCGGCCTTTATGCCGCCATCTTCACCGCGCCAGCTCATGACGGTAGCTCCTTCGGTAAGTCCCCCTTGTAGGATTTCGTCCCAACCGATCAGTTTTCTACCCTTAGATTGCAGGTATTGATCCATTTGTCTGATGGCATAGCTCTGCAGTTCGTCGACAGATTTCAGTCCTTCTTTCTGCATGAGTGCCTGATCTTTTGGACAGGTTTCCCAATGCTTTTTCTCAGCCTCATCACCACCGATATGAATGTACTGGGAAGGGAATATTGTAAGCACTTCATCCAATACATTTTTCAGAAATTCAAAGGTTTTTTCATTGCCGATACAGAATTCTCCCTGACTATAGGGCTTTCCGGAACAGGAGAGTTCGGGATACACGGCCAATACTTCTTCCGAATGTCCGGGCATTTCTATTTCGGGAATAACATTGATTCCTTTGCGGGCTGCATAATCGACCAATTCGCGGGCTTCCTCCTGTGTGTAGAATCCACCGCTGGCATTTGGCGTACCTTTTTCTACATATTGACGACCATTGTTCCACCAATCTTTCCAGCTGGTATGTGTTCGCCAGGCCGCCTTTTGTGTTAATTCCGGGTATTTCTTAATCTCCAATCGCCATCCCGCTCCATCGGTTAAATGCCAATGAAAGTTGTTGAACTTATAGATGGCCATGATGTCGATATACTTTTTTACAAAAGATAGCGGCATAAAATGGCGCGATACATCCAGGTGTAATCCACGATAAGCAAAGCGAGGCTCATCGACTATAGTCGCATAGGCTACTTTACTTGGATCGGCTTGTAGATAGCCTAATTGAACCAGCGTGTAAATCCCATTGATCACCTGAGGTACATTCCAAGCCCTGAGTAGCAGGCCTTTTTCATCGATTTGAATGGAATAGGCGTTCTTACTCAGATTATCTGCATCGACAGCTTTAATAATGCGAAAGCCTTCTTTAGGGCCTTTTTTATTTTTCTTGAGTACTTCGACAGTGAGGCTTTTGATGGCGGGGTGTTCAGTAAGTAACTGTGTCGCCTCCTGAAATTCATCTGAAACAATAACCTGAAGATGTGCAGGGATAGCGTATGTTCCAGTAGCCAAGGTGATTTTCGAAGGTTTGGGTATAATGTCAAAGTTGGTTTGGGCTTGTGCTGTAAAAATGGTTGCACCCCCAAGTAACAACATGGATAAAGATCGGCTCAGTCGCATAGTTTTGTTATTAGATTAATGATAATCAACACAAATATCCTAATTTTTGTTTCATAATTCTATTATTGACGGCAATCGCTCATTTTTTATGATATAAAACCAACAAATTGACGGTTAGAAATTACATTTTTAATCCTTAACTTTGTTGTATGATTGAACTTCCAGTTATTCCGGCAACTCCTGCACAACGCAAGCCTGATTGGTTGCGTGTCAAATTGCCTGTTGGTAAAGAATATAGACATGTCAGAAGTCTTGTAGACGAGCATAAATTACATACAATTTGTGAGAGTGGAAATTGCCCGAATATGGGCGAATGTTGGGGGGCTGGAACGGCAACCTTCATGATTTTGGGAAATATCTGTACACGTTCTTGTTCATTTTGTGCGGTAGCAACAGGTCGTCCTTTGGCGGTGGATCTGGATGAACCTAATCGTGTTGCCAATTCTGTCAAGTTAATGCAGGTAAAACACTGTGTGATCACTTCGGTGGATCGTGATGACCTAAAAGATGGTGGTTCGATAATATGGGCGGAGACAATAAATGCCATTCGTCGGGAAAGCCCAGAAACAACCTTAGAAACACTTTTGCCAGATTTTAAAGGACAATGGGATAATTTGGACCGCGTGATCGCAGTACGTCCCGAGGTTGTTTCGCACAACCTTGAAACTGTACGTCGTTTGACAAGAGAAGTTCGCGTTCAAGCTAAATATGATCGTTCACTTGAGTGTCTGCGTCGGATTTCTGAAGCTGGACTCCGTACAAAATCAGGAATTATGCTTGGTTTAGGGGAAACAGAGGAAGATGTTATCGAGGCAATGCAAGATTTATATAACGTTGGGGTACATATTTTGACACTGGGGCAATATTTACAGCCTACCAAAGCTCACCATCCTGTAATCGAGTGGATTACGCCTGCACAATTTGAGAAATATCAGAAAATTGGTTTGGAAATGGGATTCAAGTATGTGGAGTCTGGACCGCTGGTTCGTTCTTCTTACCATGCAGAGAAACATTTATTTGATATGCAATAGAAAACATTTCTAAGTTTTTTAACAAAGAATATTTTTCGCAAGATATAAAAAGAAGCCTGGGTGATTTTTTTGCTCAGGCTTCTTTTTTCTATTTTTTTTTTAAATGAAACGGTTTGCCTCTAGGGGTTGAAAAACTTATTACTCTTGTTCATCATCGATAATCTGCTAAAATAGCGAGATTTCAATTGGAAGAGATTGGTCTATGGGCACAACAATAGACGAGCACTAGAAAACGTAATTGTTTCTTTCCGATGGTTCGAGTCTTAAAGGTTGAAAACTGTACGAAGTAAAATTGTTCTCCCGCGAAGTTCAAATTCATTCTGTGAAATCATATTGGCCGTCATCAGGTAGGTGCGATAGTTTTTGATATTGGCCAAATTATTCATTTCCAATTCGATATCCATTTTCCACTTGTTGATCTTATAGCGCGTAAAAAAGTCTATGAAGGTATAACTTGCATTCTTCATGTTTGTTTGAAAGGTGGAAAGATTACGTAGGTTTAGCCGCATAAAGCCATTTTTAAAGGGACTGGCCGGAAAGCCTATGTTATGCATCATGGTGGTAGTTTTGTTTTGGATCGCATTGTCAAGGCCCTGTTGTTTGCTCCGGCTCCAATTGAATAGTCCTGAATAGGAAATATTATAAGATTTAAATACCTTAGCTTCAATACTAGGCTGAAATAGGTAGCTCATACTTCGAGTAGGCACTAGCGCATTGTTTAACAATTGATTGTATTTGAAGTAAGAAATGCTTCCTTTTAGTTTGAGGGTACTTGCCAAAGGGAAGATGTATTTATCAAATCCGATCTGAGATGACCATCGATCTTGCAGGTTATCCATATTGACCAATATGTTTTCGGTGATGTTATTTTTTATAACGGACGATAACATCGTGTTGGAAAGCGATCTTGTATAGCTAATACCTGCATTTGCAAATAATACTTTTAGGGTGCGGGCCAAATTATAATTGAGATTAAACGTATGTTTTTTGGATTCATTTAGCGCTGCATTATTTTGGCTAAGCATTCTATAGTTCCGTAATACGGCACCACGGTATATATCTTCAATATTGCCTATATCCTGCGCAAATTGATAGTTAAATTGAAGATAGTCTTCTTGTGAAATCTGCCATCTTGCTTTTAAATTAGGATTGATCAGCATGGAATTTTTGGACGTGGCCAGTTGATGGCTGACATCTTCATAATGCGTAAACAAATAGGTGATCGGGATCTCGAGCTGGGTTTCAAATCGATTTGTTTTCCAGGAATATTGCGGTGTAATAAACGCTTGGGATCTGCTCCAATACAGATTATTACGGGTATTATCGCCCAATGTTCGAACACGTTGCTCATTATCTACTATGGTAAGGAGTGAGTTGAAATGTTGGCGATCTGTATTGAAGCCAATTTGATAATATTGTTTGATTCTGCCTTTATTGAAGCGATAACCTGTACTGATCTCCGTAAAAAAGGAAGGAACTTCGATTTGCTGGCGGCTGCTTTTATAGGGAATGCTATCGTTGAGTATTTCTGGAAAAACACCGGGATAGATCTGTAATGTCTGCGGTTTATTGCCATAATTTAAAGACCAGTTGATTGCAATAATGTCATTGTTTTTAAGTTGGGGTATATAGCTGAACAAGTTGCTGAATCCCTTGATGTGGTGTTTTTGGAACTGCTCGATCTGCCCTGAGGAGTTTGCCAGCAATGCTGTAATATCTTTTTTTTCATATTCAAATGATAAAGTATTGCTCGCATATTTCTTTTCCGTATTGGTAGATGCCGAAAGTCTGGCTGCGCCAAGCCAACGCGCTGTTTTCATGTGATTTTGCTCATTAAAATAAACGTCACCATCATCGAGCAGGTATTGCGTGTTTGAGGCATTATTTTGCCTATCGTTGTCGTATAAAACCTGAATATTGGATTTTAGCTGCCAGAGATTCTTGAGATTGTATAGGTTATTGGTGTTCAGTGAACCGGTATTGTTGAAGTAATAATTGTTTTTAGGAATATTTGGACTGCCTGTTGTGCTCGTCGCCAGGAGATTGTTGATAGTCGAGCTGCCGAACTTGGCCAGTAAAGAGGATTGATTGGCTCCAATAATATCTCCGGAAAGATCATGACCTGTATTATTCCCGTTGAGAACATTCAGCAGCTTTACTTTCTTGTTGAATAGGATTGAATTCAATTCAGGATCATAGAGATTGGGGGTGCCGACGCCAATTTTGGCCTGTCCAGTGAGCTTCAGCTTGGCTTCCTCTTTGATAACGAGATTGATGGCGACGTCGTCTGTAAATCTTTTATTTTTAAGGACCTTATAATGTTCGTGATTGTCGAGCACCTGAATGTCCTTTACCATTTTATGCGGGATTGTCCGTGTACCTACACCATAGCGATTTTCCAACAGATCGTCACCGTCAATGTAAAGTTTAGAAACGGTTTTATCCTGATATTTTATAAGCCCCGATTCGGTAACTTCCATGCCCGGAAGGCGTTTGATTACGTCGCCTATATTGCGATCCTCCTCTTTGGCAAAAGATCCGACGTCGTAGGAAATCGTATCATTTGAACGGCTCACTTTAGGTTTGCTCTTTACAATGACGTCTTGTAGCAGATTGGTTTTTGGAACGAGGGCGATCCGAAGATTGGATGTCTGTGTGCCAAGTTTGAGTTCAAATTTTTCGTAAGTAAGGTGATTGATCTGCAGGTAAAGGCTCGCATATTCCTTTGTCAATGTGATTGTGAAACGCCCATCTTTATCTGTCGGCTTGAAAGCGATGATTTTACCGTCTGAAAGGATGTTGACACTGGCAAAGGGTACGGGATGCTGTGTCTTATCCACTTGGACCGTTCCACTAATCGTTTGCTGGGCAAAGGTTATTTGCCCAAGCAAAACGACTATAAATAAACATAGAAATACTTTCATTAAGGCGTCAGCTCTATCGGATTATTGGTAACCTTCGAAGGTTTGTATTTATCGTCTCTTGAAATATTGAAACTTTTTATTTTGGATGGATCCAAAGCACCAATAGGGGAGCTTCCACCTGAATTACCGGATCGAACGGCAACGATGTTTCCGTTTGAGCCTACATTGATGGCTCTATTCTTTCCGGATTGCGCTTGCATGTAGGCTTGAGGATTGGCCTTAAAGGCTTCCTGAATTTTCTTTACTTCATCTGTCGTACTTGCGATGGTATTTTGTGGCAGTTCGACAAATGTTTTTCCATCTTCAATTTTATCGAATCCGGCGTAAGCAAAAATCACTTCATTTTTTGTGTCCCGTGCGTCAAGGATAAGTCCGGGTAGACCATGGAGTTTCCAGGGACCATAGGAAAATGGAAGTTCGGTTGTAAACCAGGCGATATAGGTGCGGCCTTTGAATGTTGCCTTCGCATTTTGGCAATTGTAACCACCGATTTCTTTACGATCTCCCAAGATTTCCCAATCCTGTGTGGGATATGGTGAAGTAATGGAGAAATGGTCACTAGCAACGGATACTACCTCAGTTATTTTATTTTGATCGGGGTTGATTAGATAAGATGATGATGAGGGCGAGGAGCGCGTAGTAAGGGTTAGATTGCCGGAAAATGCGGGATCTTCCATCTGTTTTTTGACCTCTTCCTGCATGCGTTTGGATGAATATGACGTATAGTAGCTGCCCTGCTGATTCAGGTAAACCACTGTTTCATCGCGTAAAAATTGGTCCCGTTGGGTACTGTCATTGACATGTTTGAATTCGTAATGTACTTTAGCGATGGCAGGAGTACGCTCTTGTGCAAATAATAGCTGCGTGGCCACAGACAGTAGGATTGATAATGAATATTTCATAAATATATGTTTATATCGTAAATATACGAAACATTCGTAATTCTAAAAATTTATTTGAACTTTTCGTTATTATCCTCCCTAGGGTTATGCTAATGCAGGTTAAGAAAGGTTTGACTTGTTAGCAATACTTTTGTTAGCTATCTTGTTTCGTTAGCGGTATAAGTTTATTGGGTATGGCTAGGCATATCAGTTCTTGTTATCTTTTAAACAGGGTCTCACCTGCAATTACTGTCCGTTCTGTTTTTACATTTCGCAGTTGCTCATTTGGAATTTTCAAGATATCCTTTTCGAGGATAACAAAATCGGCATCTTTTCCCACTTCGATACTTCCTCGTTTTTTCTCCTGAAAACAAGAATATGCCGCCCAGATCGTCATTCCTTTTAAGGCATCTTCACGGCTTATGGCATCTTGCATCTGAAACCCGTGGTTAGGATAGCCTTTTTTGTCGACACGTGCTACAGCGGCGTGGAAACCATATATGGGGTTAAAATGTTCAACCGGAAAGTCACTCCCCAAAGCGAGTTTGCCATATTCTGCCAACAGACGCTTATAAGCGTAAGCGCCTTTCATACGTTCTTCACCAAGTCGATCTTTGGCCCAGTACATATCGGAGGTTGCGTGTGTAGGTTGTACAGATGGTATGATTTGATACTTTCGAAACTTGTCAAAATCTGTAGGCGATATAATTTGGGCGTGCTCGATGCGCCATCTACGGTCGCCATTATTTTGGAGGTATTTGCCATAGATATCCAGAATAATACGATTGGCCGAATCGCCTATTGCATGGGTATTTGCCTGAAACTTACTTTCGGCAATCTGTTTGATCATGGCTTCGTATTCCTGGGGGCTATGGAGGAGAAAGCCGTGGGTGGGGGCATCATGGTAATGTGCGAGGAGGCATGCGCCACGAGATCCCAATGCACCATCGGCGAGCAGTTTAAATCCTTTGATCTCGAAACGGTCCGTTTCATAGAAACCCTGTTCGATAAATGACTTTATGTTTTGGGGATTGCCGAGGATCATGGCATAATCTCTAATTTTCAACTGTCCTTCGCGATAGTATTTTTTTAGGAGATCGAGTCTTTCTTTTGATAAACCTGCGTCTACAATAGTGGTTAGACCGACGGAAAGGAGGGAGTCTTGCGTTCGCTTGAGCATTCTTAAGTAATCTTTCTCACTCGGAACCGGGATTGTCTTATTGACAAGATCCATTGCATTGTCGATCAAGAGGCCATTGGGGATATTATTATTCCCGCCGACCACACCGCCACGAATCGTCGGAATACTGGTTAATTTGGCCCATTCTAGCGCTTTGGAATTGGCTACCGCCGCATGATAATCTACACGCATGAGGTAGACGGGGATATCTGGGAAAGCTTTGTCGAGTAGGTCCTTGGTTGGGAAAGTTTTATCTTTCCAGCGATTTTGGTCCCAGCCACCACCGATCAGCCAAGTTTTGTCCGGATTTTTTTGCTGGTAGTTTTTGACACGTTGAATAACCTCCTCGAAAGAATCGCTACCGTTTAGGTCGACTTGATCCATTAGTTCGGCCTCGTCAAATAAATGGGCATGAGCATCGTAGAATCCCGGATAAATGGCCTTCCCCTGCGCATCAATTTTTTCTATTGTTTTGTACTTCCGCTGTATTTCTTCATCGGAACCGATGGCAATAAATTTACCGTCTTTGACAGCAAAAGCTTGTGCCATACTAAAAGCCGAATCTACAGTATATATTTGCGCATGATAAACAATGAGGTCCACTTTCGTTTGTGGTGAACATGAAATGATTGTCAAGCAGAACAAAAAAATGATGATTGGGAAGGTTTTCATAACCTAAAAATAGCAAAAAGCTTTGAATAAACGGAAACTAGGCTTGGGGCTAGATCTATTGGAGATGCGGACTCGGGGTTTTGACTTATCGAATTGCTTTACGTGAAGTACCTACGCTGAATTGTCGCGTATTATTGGGACAGGAGATCATCAGTAAAGTAGTGAAAGGCAACCTGAAGGAAAAGTAATGCGAATACGGATTATCCAAATACAAAAAAGGCTATCCAAATAACTTGGACAGCCTTTTTAATTCAAAAATCAAAATACGTGATTAACAGTACTCGTCAAATGCTGCAACTAAATTGTCAGCAATCATTTGTGCCGGGCGACCTTCAATCATATGTCTTTCAATCATGTGTACCAATTTTCCGTCTTTAAATAAAGCCATTGCTGGTGAAGATGGCGGATAAGGCAACATGTAGTTACGTGCAGTGTTTACAGCATCAGTTTCCATACCTGCGAAAACAGTGACCAATTTAGCTGGGTGTTTTTCATTTTTTACAGCAGCTTTTGCAGCTGGGCGTGCATTTGCTGCAGCGCAACCACAAACAGAGTTTACAACCACAAAGACAGTTCCTTCTGATGCGATAGCCTGATCAACTGCTTCAGGAGTTTTTAATTCTTCAAATCCTGCATCAACTAACTCTTGACGCATTGGAGTTACTAAATATTCTGGATACATTATTTCTTAAGTAAAATGTTAATATTCTATTTTAATTGTTTCTATAAAGCTTTCTGTCGCTGGGCAAGTATTTTTAGTCCGTATAAACAACAGCTATACTTTATGCTTACAAATATAGCTGTAAAAGGCTGCTTCGTCAAGACACTTGTCTCAAATCAATGTCAGAAAATCTTTTACCGCATGAAGTCCATTTTCAAGACGTTGATCGCCGAGCCCGGAAATAAGACGGTAATTCGCATTAATGGCGTTCAATTCGCTTTTCCAGATCTCCATGAAGTGTTCGCGCTGTTCTGGAAAATCCCGTAGTGGATCATCCTGCCAAGGTAGATCGATATCCATCAGCAGATAGAGATCATAAACATGTTGTTGAATTTTATCGGTCACTTCCTGCGGCGTATGACCGAAAAGATGATCTGACCAAATTTTTACCGTAAGAAAGGTGGTGTCACAGATGAGGAGCTGGTCTTGCGCTAAAGGGATCAGGGCTTCCTCAAGGGCTACCTGTCCATAAAACATATTGACTTCGTCCTGCAGGGTATATTTATTGTTGAGGCTTTGGCAATAATAACGTGAATACTCGGGTACGCATACCGTCTGAAATTCCTTGGCAAGAAATTGTGCCATCGTTGATTTTCCGGTGGACTCGGGGCCAACAACGGCAATTTTTATGAAATCTTTTCCCACATCGATCGTTTTGATAAGCAATATTACGCAAAATTTTTATAGGTTTTCTGCCAATCGCGATAGCCATTCCAAGCGATGAGCGTGAAAACAAGGTAGAGTACTGCGGTCAGCATAAGGTCTTTGTGTATATAGAGCGGGATATAACAAATATCCACAAATACCCATAAGAGCCAATTTTGAAGCACTTTGCGCGTCATCAGAAATTGAGCAACAAAACTTACGGAGGTGCAGAATGCGTCAATATAAGGGACATCGGAATTTGTCTTGCTATCGAGGAGATAACCGATTGATAGTGTTAGGATCAGGATTGCCAGGAGGCAAAGGAGCAGCTGCCCATTGCTGGCTTTGACGATAGGTTTCTTTTTTTCTTCTTTTCGTCTTATCCAATAATACCAACCGTACACAGCTGTGGACAGGAAGTAGAACTGTAGTACAGTATCTCCGTACAGTTTGGCATTATAAAACAGAATCGCGTAGGACGCTACGCTGATGATACTGATTGGCCAGTTCCATATATTTTGCTTAGCGGCCAAATAGACACAAAGAAAGCCTGTCAGGGTACCTAACCATTCGAGCCAAGAGGTCTGGGCAAATTGACGCGCAATCTGCTGAAAAAAATCCTGCATGTGGTGTATTAAAAATTACACCCTAAATATACAAAGTCTGCCCTATAGTCCGTTATTGAACCTGTTTATTCGCGCAATTGGTACTGGCAAAGGACTCGGGCTTAGCCTTAAAAACAAACCCCATACCCATAATATACCCCATGGCTTCTTTCAGGGCAACATTTGACTGGAAATTTGGATTGGTGTTGATGTCGGCGTGGACTTCGAGGTCTACTTTGTGTTTTTCGAGGAGGGGGCAGAGTTGATAGGCTATATCGATGGATTTTTGGACTTCGAGCAGCATCCTTTCTTTAATGCTCATTCGGTGATGCCTTTTGTCCCGTTGGATAAACATAAATCCACCTTTATGTTCCCGGAGAAAGACGATGACTGTAGCGAAGTCGATGATGCCTCTCTTGACTTGGGAATCGGTGCCTATATAAACCTTGAGCTTATTCCCTAGGGCATCTTCTCGTTTAATGACTTCCTCAACAGCATCGAAAATCGTGGAGCGAATGGATTCGCCATTGTATTTTTGCCATCTCATAGCGATATAGATTAGATATAAAAAAATTAAACTTCATCATTGATATAAATTTACTGAATTTCAATGATCTAAGTGTTAATTTAGTTTTAAATAATTTATCCACATTAATGATGTTTTACACCGTAGGCCAGGTCTCCGGCATCACCGAGTCCAGGTACAATATAAGCTTTTGAGGTCAGTTCGTGGTCGACGTCACCTACCCAGATGTGCGCCGTAGGTACAAAAGCCTGAACGTGATTCAGTCCTTCCTCGGATGCAATGGCTGCAACAATGTGTAATTCCTTGATGTCATATTCGGCCAGGAGATCCTTACAGCATAATACAAGGCTCTTTCCTGTGGCCAACATGGGGTCTACAATGATTACTGTACGATTATCTAAGTTTGGTGTATTGACATATTCTTTATGAATTTCAAACTCACCGCTCTTTTTGGTATGCCGATAGGCCGCAATGAAGGTATTGTCGGCATGATCAAATACATTTAAAAGTCCCTGATGAAAGGGAAGTCCCGCTCTCAGAATTGTAGCGAGTACGGGTTGTTCCATCAAGAGATGGGTTTTGGCCACACCTAACGGAGTTTCAACTTCAACAGGTTTATAAGCCATCGTCTTGCTGATTTCATAAGCGAAAATTTCACCTAATCGTTCCAGATTCCGACGAAAGCGCATGCGATCCTGTTGAATCGTGATATCTCTCAGTTCGGCAATAAAATGATTTGCAATGCTATTTTGGGTAGATAGAATAGTGACCATGGCGTGTGTGCTAGTTCAGTTAAGCTAAAGATAATAAATAATCAATTGAAAGTAATAACATCTATGGTATTATTATAGTTTGCGCTAAAATGGTAAAATTTTTAGTAAATTTGTGTAAGACCATAGCAGGATATGGCCTGGACCACAGGTCAACAAATCGTCTTGAAGCAGATTGAAACCATCGGATTACAAAAACTGTTTTTGAGCTTAGGGCTCAAGCAATGCGTGGTGCAATGTTTGCTGGAAAAGGCCTGAATGGTTTTCTTAAAGAAATAGGAAATATATGAAATTTGAATTGACATCGGAGTACAAACCCACAGGCGATCAGCCAGAAGCAATTAAGCAGTTGGTAGCAGGGGTAGAGCAGGCAGAGCAATACCAGACGCTTTTGGGGGTAACGGGATCGGGCAAAACCTTTACTGTTGCCAATGTGATTCAGGAAACCCAAAAGCCGACATTGATTTTAAGCCACAATAAAACTTTGGCGGCTCAGTTGTACGGTGAATTCAAACAGTTCTTTCCCAATAACTCGGTCAACTATTTTGTGTCTTATTACGATTATTATCAACCCGAAGCTTTTATTGCTTCGACAAATACCTACATCGAGAAGGATTTGGCGATTAACGAGGAAATCGAAAAGCTGCGTTTGGCAACCACGTCGTCATTGATGTCGGGACGGCGTGATATTGTTGTCGTCTCTTCGGTATCCTGTATCTACGGTATGGGAAATCCGGAAGATTTCTCCCGGTCTATCTTTCGTTTTGGGGTCGGTATGACTGTCACTAGAAACGCTTTCCTGCATAAGTTGGTGGAGATTTTATATTCGCGAACGACCACAGAGTTTAAACGGGGTACCTTTCGGGTTAAAGGTGATACAGTGGACGTGTTTCCGGCATACTTGGATAATGCTATTCGGATTTCATTCTTTGGGGATGAAATTGACGAACTGAGTGAGATCGATCCCATTTCAGGGAAAACGCTCAACAAGATGGAAGATCTTGCTCTTTTTCCAGCAAATCTCTTCGTTACACCGAAAGAAAAATTCAAAGAATCGATCTGGGCTATCCAAGATGAATTGATGCAACGGAAAACGCAACTGGAAGATGAGGGCTTAATGCTGGAGGCGAAGCGTTTAGAGGAGCGGGTCAATTATGATCTGGAAATGATGCGTGAACTGGGCTATTGTTCGGGGATTGAAAATTATTCCCGCTTTTTTGATGGTAGACAACCGGGGATGCGTCCGTTCTGTTTGCTGGATTATTTTCCGGAAGATTACCTGTTGGTCATTGATGAGAGTCACGTGACCTTACCGCAATTACGTGCGATGTATGGAGGTGACCGATCGCGAAAAGTTTCCTTGGTAGAACATGGGTTTAGGTTGCCCGCGGCTTTGGATAATAGACCTTTAAACTTTCCGGAGTTTGAATCCTTGACAAATCAGACGATTTATGTATCGGCGACTCCGGGCGATTACGAACTGCAGCAGACCGAAGGTGTTGTCGTTGAGCAGGTCATTCGCCCAACAGGACTTCTGGATCCAATTATTGAAGTACGACCAGCGATTAATCAGGTCGATGATTTCTTGGAAGAAGTCGATAAGAGCATTAAAGAGGGAGGACGTGTTTTGGCTACTACATTGACCAAACGCATGGCTGAAGAACTTTCCAAATATATGACCAAGCTGAACTTAAAAGTCCGTTATATCCACTCTGAAATTAAAACCTTGGAGCGGGTTGAAATCTTGCGGGGGCTCCGCTTGGGTGAATTTGATATCCTGGTCGGGGTGAATTTACTTCGTGAGGGGCTTGATTTGCCGGAGGTCACGCTTGTTGCTATTCTCGACGCGGATAAGGAGGGCTTTCTGCGTTCCGAACGATCGCTTATTCAGACGATTGGTCGCGCGGCCCGGAATGATAAAGGTCGGGTTATTATGTATGCGGATAAAATGACGGATAGCATGCGCGTCACAATAGATGAAACCAATCGTCGCCGAGACAAGCAGATGAAATATAACTTGGAACATGGCATTACACCGCGTACTGTGGGCAAAACAAGAGAGGAGATCTTAGAGCAGACTTCTGTTGCTGATTTCTCGGGTATTGAACCTAAAATTTATGTTGAACCTGATCCGTCGCAGGCCATTGCAGCTGATCCAGTGATGCAGTATCTCAGTGAGAAGGATCTGAAGAAAGCGATCGATAACGTACGGAAGAAAATGGATAAATCAGCGAAAGAAATGGATTTCTTGGAAGCAGCGAAATATCGTGATGAAATGTTCTCCTTGGAGAAGCTCTATGAAGAGCGATTCCCTTCGTAAAGGAAGTCGGTTTTAGTTATTGTTAATCAATTTAAGATTTGTTAAACGACGCTAAATAGCGTATAAATTAAGATTCCACCGTCCATATTTGTAGCAATTGTAAATAAATTGGCTACATATGAAACATTTAATCTACAGCATAATACTGTTTTTTGTGCTTTCCGCAGCATTCTGCCAAAGTAAAATTTCCTACGGGATAAACGCCGGGTACACGAATGCTCCTGGACCTAATAGATTGGGCCGTACTTCCTAAGGTTAACGATTGAACTATATTGTTCAATTGTTAACATATTTTGCGTAAATCAAATTCTTCTCAGTAAATTAGTGCTCAAATCTAAACTAAAACATACTAAAAAATGAAAAAGCCAATTCTCGTTGTCAAATTTGGATCGGCTTCTATTACCACGAAAGAGGGAGAAGTTGATGAACGTATTGTTTTGGAGATCGCTAGGCAAATTGCTTCCTTACAAAAGAAATACAATATCGTCTTGGTCTCTTCAGGTGCTGTTGCTGCCGGTAAACGTTTTCTGCCCAGCTACACAGGAACGCTATCCGAACGCAAAGCAGCTGCTGCAATTGGGAACCCTATATTGATTAATACGTATTCTACTTATTTCCGACCGTTTAAAATTTCATTGGCGCAGAGTTTATGTGAGCGACATCACTTTTCCAATCGGGATCAATTTCTACAATTGAAAAATACGTATGAGGAATTGTGGCGGAACAATGTTATTCCAATCGCAAATGAAAATGATGTGGTGAGTAATAAAGAACTGAAGTTTTCAGATAATGATGAGCTGGCAACCTTGATTGCTGTTGGTTTTGGTGCCGAAAAATTACTGTTTAGCACTTCCGTTCCTGGTGTGTTGGATGCAAACAACAAGATTATACCGCAAATTGAAACAATTGACCGGGATATTTTAGGGCTGGCAAGGAAGGATAAATCTTCCGTAGGATTAGGGGGAATGACCTCGAAATTGAACTTTGCTCGATTGGCCAATCAAATGGGGATTGCTGTGGTGATTTTTAGTATGCAAACCGAGGAGGCGATACAAAAAGCGGTTAAGCACGAGACTGGCACATTGTGTCTGGCTCAAAGTAAGAAGATCTCTTCCCGCAAGAAATGGCTCGCGAGTGGAAGTTTAATAAAAGGGGAATTGATGGTTGATCGTGGAGCGGAGGAAGCATTATTGAAGCACAAAAGTTTACTCGCTGTGGGGGTAACCCGTATCGTCGAGCATTTTGAAAAAGGAGAAGTGTTAAATATTGTCAATCTAGAAGGCTTAACTGTTGCCGTTGCCCGCGCGAAGATGGATTCATCCGCTTTGTCCCAGACCAGTAAAAAAAATGTAGAAATTGCACATGCAAATGATATTGTATTATTATGAGTGAATCCATCTTAAACCAACTTCAGGCGGCGGCCAAAGCAAAACAAATTTTGCAACAACTGGCTCCTGATACCAAAATAACTATTTTAAATGCCATCGCAGAAGGTCTTATCGCACATACTACTGATGTATTAAAAGCCAATAAGATTGATTTGGATCGTATGGCTGATGACGACCCCAAAAAGGATCGTCTTTTGCTCAATAGCGATCGTCTAAAAGGTTTGGCTGACAGTGTTAAGCAGATCGCTCAGTTGGCAGATCCAACAGATCAGTTATTACTAAAAAAGATATTGCCAAATGGATTGGAGATCGAGAAAATTACGGTTCCACTCGGAGTCGTTGGGGTCATCTACGAATCGCGACCTAATGTGACGATAGACGTTGCTGCATTGTGTATTCAGTCGGGTAACGTTTGTCTATTGCGCGGTGGTTCGGACGCGTTACACACCAACGAGGCGTTGTTGAAAGTGATCCATGCTGTCTTGGAGCAGTATGGTATTGCAACAACTATTGTGCAACTGTTGCCTGTTGATAGGAAGCATGTTTCGGAATTATTGGAAGCTACCCAATTCGTGGATATTATCATACCACGGGGTTCACAGTCGCTGATCGATTATGTCAGGGAACACGCTAAAGTACCAGTTATTGAAACTGGAGCAGGAGTATGCCATACTTATGTGGACCGTACAGCAGATTTGGATATGGCAGCGAAAATTGTTGCCAATGCTAAAATTTCCAGGCCATCGGTGTGTAATTCTTTAGATACTGTTTTGGTCGATCGTGCTGTTGCTGCCGAGTTCCTAACGAAATTGAAAACTTATTTTGAAGATGTTCAGGTGGAAGTTTTCGCGGACCCTACAGCTTATGAGGTATTACAGGGTCAACATTTTTCAAATTTAAAGCGCGCAGATGAAGCCGATTTTGGAAGAGAATTTTTAGATTTGAAGTGTTCAATAAAGACGGTCACCAGTTTGGACGAAGCTTTGGAGCATATCGCAAAATATTCTTCCAAACATTCGGAATGTATTGTTTCTTCCAGTGAACTCCATATTGAACAATTTTTGAATACAGTGGATGCTGCCGCGGTATATGCCAATGCATCTACACGTTTTACGGACGGAGGTGAGTTTGGTCTGGGTGCAGAAATAGGTATCTCGACCCAAAAGTTACATGCCCGTGGACCATTTGCATTGGAAAAATTGGTAACAGAGAAGTGGATTGTCCGCGGAAATGGACAGATCAGATAAGCATAGATCATGGGATTAAGTTTTAAGAAAGATGTATTGATGAATTGGATCGAAGAAATTGGTAAATTTCTTCGCATATGGACAGAAGGGCATGATGCTTTTACGGAGCCGACTGATCCAGCAGTATTTGAAGATGCTTATGAGAAATTCTTCGAAAAGAGTAGGACCTATTTTTTAAATCTTTCCGAAAATGAACTTTCGGCATATCTCAAAACAGATCTTCAAATTCAGCAACTACATCCATTGGCTTTAACGTTGTTATTTGATGGTTTGAATGCTACAGATGGCAATCAGGAGAATTTACTTCGTAAAGCAAAGTTTATTTTGAATCTGGCGATGGCTGAAACGGCGAGCTTTGCCTTTCAGGATTATCAATATCTTGCTATGATCGACAACAAATTGAAGAGTCTTTAGATTAACAAAGCTATCCGTCATGCAAAGCCCTAAAAAAGTGTTTAACTTTTTGGGTTCATTGCATGACGGAGACCTTAGCGCAGGATCTCACGGGCAATCACCAGACGTTGGATCTCAGAAGTTCCCTCATATATTTGCGTGATTTTTGCGTCGCGCATTAACCTCTCGACATGATATTCTTTTACGTAACCGTAGCCACCGTGGATCTGTACAGCTTCGACAGTGTGTTTCATGGCAACTTCAGATGCATGCAGTTTGGCCATGGCAGCTTCTTTACCGTAAGGAAGCCCCTGGTCTTTCGTCCAGGCAGCTTTATACGTCAAAAGTCGAGCTGCCTCGATATCAACTTCCATGTCGGCCAATTTAAACTGTATGGCCTGATGATCCGAAATCGGTTTTCCAAAGGTCTTTCGTTCTTTTGAGTAAGCCAAAGCAAGGTCATAGGCACCCGCAGCAATTCCTAAGGCCTGTGCCGCAATCCCAATGCGACCGCCATCGAGTATTTTCATAGCAAATTTAAATCCGAAGCCATCTTCTCCGATACGGTTTTCCTTGGGAACCTGAACATCGGAAAATAGGAGTGAATGGGTATCGGAACTACGGATACCCAATTTGTTTTCTTTAGGACCAATGGTAAATCCCGGCAGCCCTTTTTCAACGATCAATACATTGATTCCTTTGTGGCCTTTTTCAGGATGTGTCTGTGCAATGACAAGATAGATATCGGCATGGCCACCATTGGTGATCCAATTTTTTGTACCATTTAGGAGATAGTGATCCCCCTTATCTTCGGCGGTGGTATGCTGTGAGGAGGCGTCCGAACCAGCTTCAGGTTCTGACAACGCAAAAGCACCAAGTTTTTCACCTTTCGCTAAAGGAATCAGGTACTTTTGTTTTTGTTCCTCTGTACCATAAGCATTGAGTCCATATAATACCAGGGAATTGTGGGCGGATACGATAACGGCCGCTGAGGCATCAATTTTGGCAATTTCTTCGAGCACAAGAACATAGGCCAACGTATCCATTCCAGCTCCGCCATAAGTTTCGGGGGTCATGATACCCATAAACCCTAGTTCGCCCATTTGCTTGACAAAATCTGTTGGAAATTTTGCGGCTTCATCGCGCTCGATTGCCCCAGCCTTTAGCTCCTGGGCAAATTCCCGCGCTGCGTCGCGGATCATTTTATGCTCTTCGCTTAATTCAAAATTCATGGCATTTCAGTTTTTTGGTTCATCAGTTACCAAGCCGATAACGTATATATAATAAGGTTTGCTGTCAAAAAGTTTCCTCCCAACTCACAATCATTTTATGAGCTCGGTGTACCAACATACTCAAATATACAAAATATATATTATGCAAGCATAGTAATATAGCAAATTACTTTTTAAACTACTTGAGCTAATCATTATAAGCATTTTGGAAAGTAATGGCCAGGGTAGGGCGGACAAGTAGCAAGGGGCATGTTGGTTTTCATTTTGTTTATAAGTGTAAAATCCTTACTTTCAATTGGATTAAGTTTAGTTTTTTCATTTCAATTTAAAAAATTGAAGAATTACTTGTTTGCTAAATTTAATCTACTATATTTGTAGACTATATAATTTAAACACATTTAAAAAATAAGATTATGAGTTTAAGATTAGGGGATGAAGCGCCAAATTTCAAAGCGCAAACAACCATTGGTGAAATAGACTTTCACGATTATATCAAAGATAGCTGGGTCGTTTTCTTTTCGCACCCGTCAGATTATACGCCGGTATGTACTACAGAGTTGGGCCGTACGGCAAAATTGAAATCTGAATTTGACAAGAGGGGTGTGAAGGCCATTGCGCTAAGCGTCGATAATGTAAACGATCACTTGAATTGGATTAAGGATATCAATGAAACGCAAAATACCGAAGTGAATTTTCCGGTTATTGCTGATGAAGATCATCATGTATCCGAATTGTACGATATGATCCACCCAAATGCTTCCGCAACAGCGACCGTACGTTCCGTATTTATTATCGGTCCTGACAAAAAGATCAAATTGACGCTGACCTATCCAGCATCAACAGGTCGTAATTTTGATGAAATTTTACGGGTCATTGATTCTTTACAGTTAACTGCCGATTATCAAGTCGCTACGCCCGCTGACTGGAAGCATGGTGAAGATGTTATTGTTGTGCCAGCGATTAAGACAGAAGATATTCCTGCTAAATTTCCAAAAGGCTTCAAAGAGATCAAACCGTATTTGAGAACGACGCCACAGCCTAATCTATAGGGAGTAAGCCCTTGGAATTAAAGAACAAAAAAAGGCAACGTTGAAAAACGTTGCCTTTTTTATAAGTTCTAAATGCCTCCTAATAGACTTTAACCATGTAGATATAGTCTTGCATTTTCTTGATTTGTTCTGTTCTTGGTAAACCTGCCAAGCTATTCTTTTTGTTGATCTTAAGACCGGTAACCAGTGAATCACTTGGTATGTCCGCTAAGGCGTTCAAGATTGATTTCGTTTTGATTGCAAAGGCGGCACCATCTATGCCACGTTGTTTTCCGGAAATAATACCAATCACATTACCTCTGCTATCCAATACCGGACCGCCACTGTTACCTGGATTGACAGGTACGGAGATCTGATAAGCGATGGTATCACCGGCATAACCTGTTGATGAACTTAGGTATCCCTGACCATATACTGCTTCGTCCCGAGGAAACCCGATCGTATAAATATCTTCACCAAGATCTGAAGTCGACGTTTTGAACGTGTAAGGTAAGCTTTTAGCTTTCTTAAAGGTCTTATCTGCGATGTATAAGATAGCCAAGTCTTTGCTTGGATCGGTGTGTACGATTTGTGCTTTATACGATTCGCCTTTACTATTTTGTAAATAGATCGAATCAGCCCCGCTAATGACATGGTAATTGGTGACGACATAGCCATCTGTCGTCAACATAAATCCTGTTGCACCAAACTGGCTTTCGGTACCTTTTACAGATTTTTTGTCATTGATATCCCTGATAGCAGCGTTGTGTGCGTTGACGTTCTTTTTGACATTGTTCATGTCTCTACGTAATGCACTGTAATCGGAAGATGCTTTCTCGAGGTTGCTGTAATAACCGCTCAGCCATAATGTGCCAAATACTGCAAATACCGCTACCACTGCAGCCACTAAAGAACTTGCTTTGATGCGTTCCCAAAGTGAAATTACCGCTGATTGTTTTATAGGAACTACCTTTGCGGGTTTGTTTTGGGTTTTATGGTATTCTTTTGCTGATTGTGCTAAAGCATTTTTGAAATCCAGCCGTTGACTGGTTTCTTTCATATTGGCAACAAATTCGCGGTGTTGTTGTAATTGGGCAGCATAGGAGGGCTGATCAGCACAAAAAGATTCAAATGCAGCTTTTTCTTCGGCCGATAATTCGCCGCGAAGATACTGGTCTGCTAATTCGAAAAATTCTTTTTGATTCATTGTTCCCATGGTGTTACACTAATTTTAATCTGTTGAAAAAAATATTTTTTTCAGCCGTTGTAGGCATTTATACTTCTGAGTCTTGGCATTATCTGTATTGGTATAACCAAATTTATCACAGATGTCCTGCATCGAATGGTTTAAGATGTAGAAATCATGTAAGATTGTCTTACAAGGTTCTCCCATTTTCTCTAAGGCAAGTTCCATTTGGTCGAACTTCTTTTCAAGTTCTTGATGCTGTTGTAGATCTTCTTCCTCAAATAAGGAATCTTCATAACCGCTAATGTCACTGTTGCCAAAACCAGCACGATTGAGTTGCTTAAGCCAAAGCCTTCTGCAAATCGAGTAAAGATATGTTTTAAGTTTGCTGCTGAGCTCAAAGTTCCCTTTGGAAACTTTATCGTAGAGCACAATGACAGCTTCTTGAAAAATATCTTTCGCTTCATCCTCACTTCCATTGTTTTGCAAGATCATATGGCTTATAGACGGATAGTACCGCTTGTAGATAGCATCTATCGCCAAGCTGTTGCCGTCTTTGATGCCTTCAATGATTTGCTCATCATTTTCTAGCAGGACTGATTTACTGAATTTACTCACCTATTAATACCTTAATGCTTAAATTGTAACCCTTTGAAAAATAAAATTCTTCGAAATATTTTCAAACGTAAACTTTTATTTGTTTAAAGTGAAATCTATCCCCAAAAATAAGGCTTATTCCTTGAAACCGAAAGCATTTGTTTTTTATTGGAATCAGCTTCTTTTGGGAGGACATCGTTATTTTTCGCCGGGTCAATTTTTTACGTTTTTACATTGTTTTATGTACGATCCTCAAATAGAGAACCTATAGAACAATTTTAAAGTTCGATATGATCTTTTTTGTATCGAAAAAGTTTCGCAATCGAGTGCTTTAATAATCTGCTTGTTATTACTACAAAATGAAGTTACATTTGGTTTCCTGGACTAAATTGCTTAATTACATTATGTTAAGAAACTCTGTTATTTTTTCAACGATTCTAGCCTCATTGCTGTCGCTGGACACTACCGTCACGATAGGGCAAACGATTACGTCATCTATCGACGGTTTCCAGTATGGAGCCACAACGGCTCCAAAAGGGAATGAATGGGAATCGCCTCAATTATTATCACTTAATAAGGAGTTGCCGCATGCGTCGTTCTTCTCCTTTCAGAACGTAGAAAGTGCGCGAAAAGTACTTCCCGAGCATAGTAACTATTGGCTTTCGCTCAATGGATCCTGGAAGTTTAACTGGGTAAAGACCCCGGAAGAGCGACCAAAGGACTTTTATGATCCGAATTATAATGTGGGTGCCTGGGAATCTGTTCCAGTCCCTATGAGCTGGAATATTTATGGTATACAGAAGGATGGAAGCTTAAAATATGGTGTACCTATTTATACCAATCAACGTGTGATCTTTCATCATCAAGTAAAGGTCGATGATTGGCGCGGTGGAGTTATGCGGACGCCAGCCCAAGATTGGACAACTTATGTCTACCGTAATGAAGTGGGATCGTACCGACGTAACTTTACAGTACCTACTCATTGGGACGGTCGTGAGGTATTTATCAATTTTGATGGTGTAGACTCCTTTTTCTACCTGTGGATAAATGGCAAATATGTCGGATTTTCAAAAAATTCCAGAAACGTCGCATCTTTCAATATCTCGCCTTACTTAAAAAAGGGTGCTGAAAATGTGTTGGCTGTTGAAGTTTACCGGAGTTCGGACGCTTCCTTTTTGGAAGATCAGGATATGTTTAGATTGCCCGGGATATTTCGGGATGTTTCGCTTACTTCAACGCCAAAAGTTCAGATTCGCGATTTAGCGGCCATTCCAGACTTGGACAGCAATTACGAAAATGGTTCGTTGAAAATTACGAGTACTGTACGCAATCTGGGTAGTAAGAAAGCTGAAGGGTATAAAGTAGTTTATTCACTTTATAAAAATAAGCTATACAGTGACGAGAATACCCTTGTTGATCAGACAGAAGCTTCATCAGCTGTGCCAGCCCTGGATGGTCAAGTTTCTAATAGCGTCGCCGCAACGTTGAACGTCAAAAATCCGGATAAATGGTCTGCCGAATTACCTTATCGGTATACTTTGGTGGCTGAATTGAAGGATAAAAAGAACAAAACGGTTGAGACTATTTCTACCTATGTTGGATTTAGAAAGGTTGAGATTAAAGATACCAAGGCTGCGGATGATGAATTTGGCTTGGCCGGACGTTATTATTATGTCAATGGTAAGACGGTGAAACTGAAAGGCGTCAACCGTCATGAAACCAATCCTGAACATGGCAAAGTAGTGACCAGAGAACAGATGGAAGCTGAGGTGAAATTAATGAAACGGGCGAATATCAACCATGTCCGGAATTCGCATTATCCAGAACCTGCTTATTGGTATTATTTATGCGATAAATATGGAATTTATCTCGAGGATGAGGCCAATATCGAAAGCCATGAATATTATTATGGCAAAGAGTCTCTTTCTCATGTTCCTGAATGGAAAAATGCCCATGTAGCCCGTAATATCGAGATGGTGCATTCGACCATCAACCATCCGGCAGTGGTTATCTGGTCTTTAGGAAATGAAGCCGGTCCGGGTGATAATTTCGTGGCCGCCTATCAGGCTATCAAGAAAATCGATACGTCAAGACCTGTTCAATACGAGCGTAACAATACAATCGTTGATATGGGGTCCAATCAATACCCCTCAATAGACTGGGTAAGAGGAGCTGTAAAAGGCACTTACAAATTGAAATATCCATTTCATATCTCGGAGTATTCACATTCCATGGGTAATGCCGTTGGTAACCTAATTGATTATTGGGAAGCCATCGAATCGACCAACTTCTTTATGGGCGGTGCCATTTGGGATTGGATTGATCAGGCCATGTATTATTACGATAAGAAGACCGGCGAACGCTTTCTCGCTTATGGCGGCGACTTTGGAGACAAACCCAATGATGGAACCTTTGTCAATAATGGGTTGATCTTTGCCGATATGAAACCTAAACCACAGTATTTTGAGGTCAAGAAAGTGTACCAAAATGCGGGCGTAAAGGCTGTTGATATTCAACAGGGGAAAATTGAGCTTTTCAATAAAAATTATTTTAAAGATCTATCCGATTATCAGGTTCAATGGTCGCTATATAAGGATGGGGTAGAAGTAAAAAATAGTGCAGGTACAATCAGTGCCGCTGATTTGCCGACAGCGCGCCAACGCAAGCAGCTTATATTGCCGATAAATTATGCGCAGTTAGATGCGGGATCGGAGTATTTTGTAAAAGTACAGTTTATTCTCAATACAGATCGACCTTGGGCGGCCAAAGGTTTTGTTCAAATGGAGGAACAACTGTTTGTCAAAGCGGCTGAAAATAAACCGTTGATTTCCGCTGTTGCACAAGGAGGGGCTCCGTCGCTTTCCAAAGAAGGTGATTTGCAGGTGGTGAAAGGAGATCAGTTTATCGCGAAGTTTGACAATAAAACAGGCTCGATATATAATCTAACATATGCCGGTAAACAAGTTATCCGCGATGGCGAAGGCCCAAAATTGGATGCACTACGTGCTCCGGTTGACAATGACAACTGGGCTTACCAACAATGGTTTGAAAAAGGATTACATAACCTTAAACATAAGGTTTTGTCTTCAAACAGTTATACCAAGAAAGATGGAACAGTTGTTTTGGCGTTTACGGTTGAATCGCAAGCTCCATATGGCGCGTCTTTGTTGGGGGGAACTTCGGGAACCTACACGCTTAAAGAGCATACGGATAAGCCTTTTGGCAAAGATGATTTTAAATTTACAAGCAATCAGATCTGGACAATTTATAAGGATGGCTCTATTGAATTGTCGTCGAGTATTACATCCAATAATGCAAGTGTTGTATTAGCTCGATTGGGATATGCTTTGCAATTACCGACCGAGTATGGCAATTATAGTTATTATGGACGTGGACCGATCAATAATTATGCTGATCGGAAGACAGCACAATTTATTGAATTGCACAAAAGCACTGTAAAAGATCAGTTTGTGCCATGGCCTAATCCGCAAAATATGAGTAACAATGAGGATGTGCGTTGGACAGCATTGACAAATAATGCTGGACAGGGAGTTGTTTTTATTGCGAAAGAGCATTTATCAACATCCGCTTTGGACTATAGTGAGCTTGAGTTGACCTTTGCACCGCACCCTTATCAATTACCAAAAAGTTCGGGCGTACACGTGCATCTTGATGCAGCTGTAACAGGACTTGGTGGTAATAGCTGTGGACAAGGGCCACCGTTAGAAAAGGACCGTGTGAAAGCAATACCAACGGCTATCGGTTTCATTATCCGTCCGATTCAGAACAATGATATGATAGCAAAGGCTCAGATAGCGACTGCCGGTGACGCGCCCATTTCGTTGGCAAGAAGTTCAAATGGAGAAGTTTCTATTCAATCGGGAAATAAAAATGAGACCGTATTATACAGTTTGAACAATGCAAAGGCAAGTGTTTATAAAGCGCCTTTTGACTTACGCGCCGGTGGTACAGTAACGGCTTGGTATCAGCAAAATGAAAAATTGAAGGTAACACAACAATACACTAAAATCGAAACCATTCCAATGGAGGTTGTTTTTGCTTCAAGTCAGGAGACTGGTGAAGGGGATGCCAAGAACCTATTGGATGGAGATCCTTCCTCGATTTGGCATACGATGTATTCGGTTACCGTAGCACAGTATCCACATTGGGTTGATTTTGATGCTGGAAGTAGCAAAACAATTAAGGGCTTCACTTTTCTACCAAGACAGGATGGACCGAATGGTGATATCAAGGATTATAAGATCCAGGTGAGTAAAGATGGGAAGAACTGGGAAGATGTGATGTCCGGATCTTTTGAACGGAATAAAAAATTAAAAACTGTTCGATTCGAAAAGCCTGTGAAAGGACGTTATATCCGCTTTACAGGACTTAACTCCCAACGTGGTGATGATTATGCTTCCGGAGCTGAATTTGCTGTTATCGCTGAATAATTTGCTTTAAATCGCATATTGAGCCAGCACCTGTCAAACAGGTGCTGGCTTTTTTGTTGGCGACCTAGGATAAGATTAAATAGTGCGATCGTTTCGTTTTACGTAAGGTAAGGTAAGGTAAGGTCTCGGGCGATAATTTTGCAAACTTATTACATATAATGTTCGCGCACTTCTGTATTTTTAGGCCAGTTTAAACCGAGGCAAACCGGACAGTATGGAAATAAATAAACTTGATAATGCGCCTTTTACGGCATACCAAAAACTGGTGGTCTTTTTATTGGCCATGACACAATTTACGGTCGTGCTTGATTTTATGGTGATGTCACCGATGGGGGATATCCTGATGAAAGCCATCGATCTCAAACCAGCTCAATTTGGCATTGCGGTTTCGGCCTATGCTTTTAGCGCGGGTGCTTCGGGGCTGCTTACCGCGGGTTTTGCCGATCGTTTTGATCGAAAGAAGCTGCTGCTTTTTTTCTATTCTGGCTTTATTATCGGAACTTTCTGCTGTAGTTTTGCCAATGATTATTGGACTTTGGTCGCTGCTCGAATTATCACGGGCCTCTTTGGAGGAGTCATTGGTTCGATCTCCATGGCTATTATCACCGATATCTTTACGCTTCAGCAACGTGGACGTGTGATGGGCTTTGTACAGATGGGCTTTGGCGCCAGCCAGGTCCTAGGCATTCCGATAGGTCTGTATATCGCAAACAATTGGGGCTGGCATAGTGCCTTTTTATGGATTGCCGTGATGGCTTTAATTATTGTCATTATCATTGCAATTAAACTCATTCCGATTACAGCACATATCGGTCTTCAGAAACATCAATCTGCGTTAAAGCACCTTTGGCTGACTTTTTCACAGCGAGAATATCGTATCGGCTTTGCTGCAACAGCCTTGCTATCCATTGGAGGTTATATGATGATGCCTTTTGGAAGTGCTTTTGCAGTCAATAACCTCAAAGTTAGCCACGAGCAGCTGCCGATGTTGTTTATGATTTCGGGTATCGCTTCATTGATTATTATGCCTATCGTCGGGAAATTGAGCGATCGTTACGATAAGTTTAAGATTTTCGCGTTCGCTTCCCTTTGGCTCATGGTTGTCGTATTTATCTACACGAACCTAGGCGTTACTCCATTTTATATTGTTGTTATCTTAAACATTTTAATGATGGCGGGCATTTTAAGTCGGATGACGCCTTCTTCCGCTTTGATCACGGCTGTTCCGGAGATGAAAGATCGGGGTGCATTTATGAGTATCAGTTCATCGTTGCAGCAGCTGGCAGGAGGTGTGGCAGCTTCGCTAGCAGGTGTAATCATTGTTCAAGAAACAAAAGAAAGCCCCTTGGAACATTATCCTACATTGGGGATGAGTGTGATTCTGCTCTCTATCATCGGTATTTTTATGATCTACCGGGTGAGCAGTATGATTAAAAAGCGAAAAGCCAATTCTTAAAACAAAATTGTTCTTATCGTTATTAGTTCTTAAAATATAAATTGCTAAAGAGAGATGGAATTATGGAAAAAATAGTTAGATATCCACATCCAAATGGAGAGATAACCGTTCTTTGGATACCTGAACGCTGTGCACATGCTGCGGTTTGCGTGAAGAGTCTCCCAAATGTGTATCATCCGAAAGATAGGCCTTGGATCACAGCCCAAAATGCCAGTACAGCGGAATTGATTGAACAGATCAAGCATTGCCCTTCTGGAGCACTTCAGTACGAATTGAAAAAATAATAGTTGTTGTATTGTTAAGGCAAAAAAAAAGCATCATTTATAATTAAATGATGCTTTTCTTGTTGGCGGTCTGGACGGGACTC
>NZ_DDPA01000002.1:34351-392475 GCF_002341965.1 Sphingobacterium sp. UBA2480
ACCAGCTGAACTACCAGACCTAAAAATCTTAAAAACTTATTTGTTAAAGAACGTATGAGATTTCTCTCTCTTTTGAAGCGGTCTGGACGGGACTCGAACCCGCGACCCCATGCGTGACAGGCATGTATTCTAACCAGCTGAACTACCAGACCTCAACCCTTCTCCTCAGAAGGTGTGCAAATATAGCGTTTGTTTACGTATCTGCAAAGATTTTTTGAAAAAAAACTAATCTACTTGACCGTCTTTCATCTTCTCTGCATTCTCCGCAAACTGCAATGCATCGATAATACCTTGAATATCACCGTCCATAATTGCCGGTAAGTTGTACATCGTCATTCCAATACGGTGCTCCGTTACGCGACCTTGTGGGTAGTTATAGGTACGAATTTTTGCCGAACGGTCTCCAGTAGATACCAAAGTTTTTCTTTTTGCAGCGATGTCGCCGTTCTTTTTGTTCAACTCGAGCTCGTAAAGTTTGTTCCGCAACATCTCCATCGCTAACTCACGGTTGGCTAATTGGGAACGTTCTACCTGACAAACCACAACGATACCACTTGGTTTATGCGTCAACTGCACTTTTGTTTCAACCTTGTTGACGTTCTGTCCACCAGCACCACCTGAACGGGATGTCTGTAATTCGATATCACCCGGATTGATCTCAACATCGACATCTTCAGCTTCAGGAAGAACTGCAACAGATGCTGCAGAAGTATGTACACGACCCTGTGTCTCCGTATCCGGAACGCGTTGTACACGATGTACACCTGATTCGTATTTCAATTGTCCGTAAACATCTTCACCGATGACTTTTAAGATCACCTCCTTATAACCGCCAGAAGTTCCTTCGGTAACGTCCATTACTTCGTTGCGCCAGCCTTTGGTTTCGAAATAACGTGTGTACATGCGGTAAAGGTCGCCAGCGAATAAGGCTGCTTCATCACCACCTGATCCACCACGAATTTCGATAATGGCATTTTTCGCATCTTCAGGATCCTTAGGAATCAACATTAAGCGAATTTCTTCTTCTTTTTCTTCTTTTGCTACGTATAAAAGATCCAATTCCTCTTTAGCCATCTCACGAAGTTCTTGATCCTTCTCGTTCATGATGATGTCCTTATTGGTATCAATATTACTCACCATATTTTTGTAAATATGGTACTGATCCACGATTTTGCCCAAATCTTTGTACTCTTTATTCAATTTGGCAAAACGTTTCATATCTTGCATGGTATCAGGGTTGCTCAATTCAGCTTCCACTTCTTCCCATCTTTCTTTTATCGCTTGTAATTTATCTAACATATATCAAAAATGCTTCTTCTAGGAATGTATGACCTAGATTACTATTGAGTGTACAAAAGTAAGGAAATTTTGTTGCTTTTAAACAACCTAGCCTGCTATTAATGAGAGGAAACTGCTTTTAGTCCCACGATGGAAGCAATCAGCGTGAAAATAAAGAATATGCGCCAAAAATCTGCGGGCTCCTTAAAGAAGATGATTCCCATTAAAACGGTACCTACTGCACCTATTCCGGTCCAAACAGCATAAGCTGTGCCTAAGGGAAGTGTCTGTGTAGCTTTGATCAATAAGCCCATACTTGCAAATAAGAATACGACAAAGGCACCGTACCAGAGCCATTGCGCATTTCCGGTCGCATCTTTGGCTTTACCTAAGCAGGTCGTAAAGCCGATTTCACATAATCCACCCAATATTAAAAATACCCAGTTCATATCTTTTTTGATTTTTTGTTTCGATACAAAGATCCGGCTTTAGGGCGATAATAATTTTTACAAATGTTAAAAATTTGTGTGAATATTTGCGCGAATCCGGCTTAGGGTAACCTGACTGACACCGAGATAGGAGGCGATGTAACCAAGTTTGATCCGTTGAATATATTGAGGGTATTTTTGAAGTAACTCGGCATAGCGCTCTTGGGCAGTATTAAAGAGCTTGGACATGGTTCGTTGCTCGGCCTTGATAAATTCAAGTTCAGCCATCTTTCTTCCCCAGTTGGCAATGGCAATATCACTTTCGTAGAGATCAAAAAGTTGCTTTTGGTCTATCTGATAAACAACACTGTCCTCCAACAGGTCTATATTTTCATAACCTGGGGTATCATGGACATAACTATTCATGGATATGAGCGTTCCACCGGGTGAAACAAAATCCAGGGTAATCTGACGGTTGGCCGTCTCGTAGTAAACGCGGGCTAATCCGGAAGCCAGAAAATAGAGATTTTTTTGAATTTTGTCCTGTTCGATCAGCAGGCTATTTCTTTTCGCTGTGATTTTCTTACTGACCTGCTCCAATTTTACAGCACTTTCAGGCGTTAGAAAGTGGTAACCGTTCAGGCAATCGGATAAAGAAATTAGGATTTGCTCGCCCATTTTTCCAAACGTAAAGTTTCACCATCCCATACTGCATAGGTATGGTAATTGATCCATTCCCCTAAATTTAGAATACGGCTATTGGAGTTGAGTTCAACATCATAGGGAAGATGTCTATGGCCAAAGATATAATAGTCGTGATGTTGGGTTGACTCCAGCTCCTTTGCATAGCCAATCAGCCATTCTTTGTCTTCACCCAAAAACTTTTCGTCCTCATTATTCGAAAGCCTGCTATGTTTGGACCAGCGTGTCGCGATTCCGATTCCAAAATTTGGGTGCAACCGCGCAAATAACCATTGGCAGAGACGGCTCCGAAATACTTTCTTGAGTACCTTGTATTTGTAATCACCCGAACCTAATCCATCGCCGTGGTGAATATAAAAGTGTTTTCCGTTGAGTTTTAATTCCAGCTCATTGTCGATGATCTGAACATTTAATTCCTTTTTGAGGTAGTCAAACATCCACATATCGTGGTTTCCTTTAAATAAAGTAATGGGAATGCCGAGATCCGAAATTTCGGCTAATTTACCCAAAAAGCGGATATAGCCTTTCGGGACAACCGTGGCATATTCAAACCAGAAATCAAAAATATCACCAACAAGATAGAGCTGTGCAGCATCTGTTTTGATCTGGTCCAGCCACTGTGTAATTTGCAGCTCCCTTTCCCGTGAACGTTCCAAGGGGTAAGATCCAAGATGAAAGTCGGAGGCAAAATAAATTTTTGTTCTTGTTGACATGTGGCCAAAACTAAAAAAAATGGCGGCGAATACAAAATTCGCCGCCACAATATAATTTGCTATGATTTCGATAATTCGGTGATGAGCGCCTTTAGATATTCCGTGGCATCGGGATCAATGCGCTTCAAAGACTGCTGAAGTTGATCGGGATAAGCACTTTTTATCGCCATGATTGAACTTGCGATAACCATATAAGATTTGTCATTTACAGCGTTCAGAATTAGACTTTTGTATTTTTTATCTTTTGTCTGTGCGAGCTTTTGAATCGCAGAGGCGCGGATGACAGAGGCTTCGGATTTCTCTGCAAGTGTCAAGATTGTTTTTTCTGTTGATTTGCGAACCGTGGGATTGCTTAAATCGAGCCCTTGAATTGCTGTTGCAGCAAGATCCGCATCGGTATCCGCCAATGCTTTTGTTAAGATTTGCTGGCTGATGGTATTTGTCGGATTTTTTGAGGCGTATGCAATCGCACCGACGCGGTTAGCAAATGAAGGTGCATGCTCATATTGATACAGATAGTCGGCATCTGACTTATCGATTTGAATTTGACCAACGAGTGTTTTTTCGGGATCGACATCAATAAATTCAACAGCAGCAGGTAAAGGAATCATAAATTGGGCATTCCGCTTGTTGAGTTGAAAGGTCTGTCTGATCTTCCCATTTTTCGTATAGATATCGACGGCTAAGGGAAGCTGGAATGTCTGCACGGTTGAATCTTGAATTTGGGCTACATTCAGGATGATACTGTTCTCTCCGTTTCTTGTCGTGATTTTCAAAATTGGATGCCCACCTTGGTAATACCATTGATTGAAGTACGGAGCCCAGTCTTTTCCGGTCACCTCTTCCATCGCTAGACGGAGCTGTTGCGGTTCGCCGGTTTTAAAGGAATTGTCTGTCAAATATTTTTTCAGCGATTGATAGAACGCTTCATCACCCATTTGTTCTTTTAAAGCATAGAGAATCAATGAACCTTTTGCATAGCTGATATTATCAAACATATCTTCTTTATCATGATAATAATAACGGGCTAAAGTCGGACTTTTTCCATTTTTTGTCGATTTGAGATAAGACTGGAGTTTTTCAAATCTAGATTTATCGCCACGATCTTTACCACCATCGTGCTCACGCCAGATAACCTCGCCGAAAGTAGCGAAAGATTCATTCATGGTCAAATTGGACCAAGATTCTGCTGTTACCAAATCGCCAAACCACTGGTGAAACAGTTCATGGGCAATCGTTCCCTCCTGATTATCGTCCAACAATTCGCGTTTTGTCTTTTGTACATGTTCGCCATGTAGGGTTGCACTTGTATTTTCCATGGCGCCTGAGACATAATCGCGACAGACAATCTGTGCATACTTATTCCAAGGGTAAGGAACGCCTAGAGTCTTGCTGTAAAAATCCATCATGGCCGGTGTCTTTCCGAAGATATCTTTGGCATAGGGTGCATATTTCGGTTCAAGGTAGTAGTCAACGGGGATATTGTTGTATTTGTCCTGATAGATTTTAAAATCACCAACGGCCATCATAAATAGATATGGGGCATGTGGTAAATCCATTTTCCAGGTATCTGTACGTGTGCCATCACTATTTTTCTGTTGATTGCTCAATGCACCGTTCGATAAACTGACGTAATTGTCAAGAACGGTCATGGAGATTTCAGCCGTCGTCTTTTGGTTGGGGCGATCAATTGTCGGAAACCAGGCTGATGATGCTTCAGTCTCGCCCTGTGTCCAAATTTGACGAGGTTTGTTGGGTGTGCGTTCATCTGGATTGATAAAATAAAGCCCCTTAGCATCGTTGATTGCTGCACTGCCCCGCGCCTTCAATAAATTGGGCTTTGCGGTATAATCGAGGTATACTGTATATTGCTCCTTTGCAAGGTAATTCCGGTCGAGCTTAATCAGTAGAGAGTGATCATCATAGGTATATTTCAAGGGAATCATTTGTGTGCCATTGACCAAAGATACCTGTTTAATATCCATGCCTTTTGCGTCAAGGCGGAGGGAGTCTGTTGGGTAGAAATAGGGTTGTAAAGTGACCCATTCTTTGCCATTCAGAAATTGGTTTGTATAGTCAAAACGTACATCGAGTTTGGTGTGGACAAGATCGTTGATCTTGGTAGGGGTGGCTCGATATTGCTGATCTATAGGTAATTGTTGTGCTTCGCTTATTCCGATTTGAAGAATGGAAATCGACAAAGAAAGGTATATGACTTTTTTAAACATGGTTATAGTATTTTCAAGATTTAAATAAATCTAAAGAAATTTCGGTTGTGATAAAAATATACGCTGCAGAAATGTGTCTAATGCTACTATGAGCGGCCCATGTTTTGTTTATTTATTCGCTTTGATGTAGGTAGTTTGGATGCTAACGTAAAGGACAAGCGGGAAGTGATGAATCTAGGCTTTTTAGTTATTATTCGAGGAAGAGAAAAAACTGCCTGAGGTAGGTAAGAGGTCGATAAATTTGTTTATATTCAACTCAAATTGAATTTTCAAATGCTAAGTGAATAAAACTTAGATTGGTTGAAACAAGTATAAGGTTTTATGATAAATAAGAATTTTGGTCTTATCCTAATGATGATAGGTATGGCAGGTACAGCGACGACTGGTTATGGACAACAGTTGACATATCCGACGACAAATAAAGGAACCGTCGTGGATGAATTTTGGGGTGAAAAGATAGCCGATCCTTACCGCTGGTTGGAAGATGATCGTTCAGCTGAAACAAAAAGCTGGGTACAGGCAGAAAATAAAGTGACTTTTGACTACTTGAATGCTATTCCATTCCGTACAAAATTAAAAGATCAATTAACCGAAATATGGAATTATGAAAAAATAGGAACCCCGTTTAAGGAAGGCGAGTACACTTATTTTTTTAAGAATAATGGCTTGCAGCAACATGCTGTCCTCTACCGTAAACTAGGGGAGGGAGGAGCAGAAGAAGTTTTCTTGGACCCAAATACGTTCTCGAAAGATGGGTCGACTTCATTGGCCGATGTTTCGTTTTCAAAGGATGGGAGCTTAGTCGCCTATTCTATTTCTGAAGGGGGATCGGACTGGCGGAAAGTCATTGTACTGAATGCCAAAGATAAGGCGCCTGTGGGAGAAACATTAGTAGATGTCAAATTCTCTGGTATTGCTTGGAAAGGAAACGATGGTTTTTATTACTCGAGTTACGATAAGCCAAAGGGATCTGAACTTTCTGAAAAAACAGACCAACATAAATTATACTACCATAAACTTAAAACAGCTCAGTCTACAGATAAATTGGTTTTTGGCGGTGCTGCAACACCGAGACGTTATGTCGGTGCTTCATTAACAGACGATCAACGTTACCTGATTATTTCAGCTGCAAATACGACAACAGGAAATGAACTTTATTATCAGGATCTCCAGCAACCGAATAGCAAGATTGTCTGCCTACAAGATCATTTTGATGCCAATACAGGTGTCGTTGACAATATTGGGGATAGTTTCTTATTGGAAACAAACTACAAGGCTGCCAACAACCGTTTGGTAAGAGTTGATTTGAAGAATCCTGCAAAGGAGAACTGGAAAGATGTTATTCCAGAGACTGAAAATGTGCTTTCGATCAGCACCGGAGGTGGTTATCTTTTTGCAAATTATTTGAAAGATGCGGTTTCAGTGGTGATTCAATATGATTATACCGGTAAAAAGATTCGGCAAATAGAATTGCCAGGTGTAGGCACAGCGAGTGGTTTTTCGGGCAAGAAAAAGGAAAAAGAAATTTATTTTGGTTTTTCAAATTACATTACGCCTTCTTCAAGTTATAAGTTTGACGTGAATTCTGGTCAGTCTGCACTTTATATCAAACCTAAGGTGAAGTTTGATTCCGATCAGTATGAATCGAAACAGGTTTTCTACACATCCAAAGATGGTACTAAGGTTCCGATGATTATTACGTACAAAAAGGGGATTGTCTTGAATGGGAAAAACCCGACGATTGTGTATGGTTATGGCGGCTTTAATATCAGCTTGACACCTGCCTTTAGTACTTCCGTTGCGGTGTGGTTGGCAAATGGCGGTGTTTATGCTGTTCCGAATTTACGTGGGGGCGGCGAATATGGTCAGAAATGGCATGATGGCGGCAGACAGTTCAATAAGTTGAATGTGTTTAATGATTTTATTGCCGCCGCACATTATCTTCAGGAGAATGGTTATACATCACCCGAGTACACCGCTTTATCGGGGGGATCCAATGGTGGTTTGCTCGTGGGCGCAACAATGACAATAGATCCCAAAGTAGCCAAGGTCGCACTTCCTGAGGTTGGTGTTTTGGACATGTTGCGTTATCATACCTTCACAGCCGGTGCAGGTTGGTCCTATGATTATGGTACAGTCAATGATAGCAAAGAAATGTTTGACTATCTGAAAGCATATTCTCCGGTGCACAATGTGAAAACTGGAGTTTGTTACCCAGCGACGATGGTCTTTACGGGAGATCATGATGATCGGGTGGTACCGGCGCACTCCTATAAGTTTGCTTCCGAACTACAGGCAAAACAAGCTTGTGATAATCCTGTATTGATTCGTATTGAGACAAAAGCTGGTCACGGTGCGGGAAGGTCAACAGAAGTCCTGATCAATAGTACAGTTGATAAATATGCTTTTGCCCTTTGGAATATGGGTATTAAAGAATTAAAATAAGCGGACAGCAGTCAAAGACTCAACATATTGTCTGTCTTGTTCTCCATAAAAAAGCCGCGATCAATAATTTGATTGCGGCTTTTTTTATTCATTGACTATTCGAATATCTTCTTATTGCCAGGTCTTTTCACCCTTTTTCATTTTTTGTAATGTTGCTACATATTCTTCTTTTTGAGTAGCATCGGTAATGAGTGAGATCGCTTTTTCTTGCGTTTTAATTGCTTTTTCTTTTTCTCCAAGGCGATATAATATGTTTGCAAAAGTGTCTAAATACATGGGTGCATCTTTTTCTTTTTCGTTGGATAATTTGCTCCATTCAGCTGCTGCTTTTAGGCACGCTGGGTCATTGCAGTTTTCAAAAATGGACCACGCCATGTTGTTTAGTTCTGCAGCGGTAATGGTTGAACCATATTTTGCAATGTATTTATTGAAGCTATCTCTTAAACCAGGGTAATTTTTGGTATAACCATAATAACGTGGTTGCATTTCGAGACTTGCTTTCTCTGTATTCACAGTCGGATATTTTTGCGCCAATTCTTTTTCTATGCTCGTAAAATCAACTGTTTCCTTTGCACGAATTTTGGTGTTTACTGCATTACTAACCAACAGTTGGGAGAGGAAGTCATTTGCTTTCACTTTTTCACTAACGGCATCAAATTTAGCAGGATTGTCTTTGATTAAATTAAAAGCCTTAGAATCGACAACATTCGCCGCTGAAAGTAATAAACTAACATTCTCCTTTGTAAAGATTTGATCCGTAGACAAGGACGCCAGTACGACTCCTTCCGCTTTTGCTTGTGTCTCTTGATCATAAGCTTCTTTGGCAGCTATAGCCATACTTTTGGCGATGTTTACATTTGTTGGGTCGGCATTGAATTTTGCCAATAGTGTTTCATATTGTGTATTTGGATCAAGTGATTTTTGTGCTTTCGCTATAAAATCGTCCGCTTCACCACCACCTACGATACGATGCACAAGGGTACCTTTTGAGTCAAAGATCAGAAAAGTTGGGTAGGCTCTAACTTTATATTCTTTGGCAAAACGATCGGCCTCTTCGTACCATGATTTTACATCTTCATTGTCATTCTTAGTTTTATCCATCTGAATTTTTGCATTGACAAATTTAGCATTGAAAAAATCGCCTACTTTGGCTTGTGGGAAGATGGTACTGGACATATATTTACAGGGGCCACACCAGGTTGTAAAACAGTCTACAAAAATGAATTTGTTTTCTTTAGCCGCTTTTTCTTTAATCTGACTCCAATTGAGCCCATGCTCAAATTTGACCCCTTCGCTCTGCGCAAATAGGAGGGTTGGAATTAGAAATAGCATTAAAATCAATTTTTTCATAATGTTGGTATTTTGGATTTTTAATTTAATCGTTCGTATTGGTCGGGATAGGTTTAGTTTTCCCAAGTTTTTATTCCTTTCATCATTTTGTCCAGTGTTTCTTGATAGATAGGACGATCGTCCTCACTGGCCATTTCGATCGCTTTGTTTTGCCACTTTATGGCTTTTTCTTTTTCTCCTTTCTTATAGAGCAGATTTGCATAGGTATCCAAAAATGCACTGCTTGGATCCTCAAGGATGGATTTCTTGCTCCAGCTTAACGCGGATTCAATACATGCAGTATCACTGCTATTATTAAAAATAGTCCAGGCAAAGGTATTTAATTGGTGTGGGGTAAAATCTTCTGACGAAAGGTAATCATTGATGGTATTCTTCATGGCGACGTAATTCTTCACCTGAAGGTAATAGTGTGCTTTTATTTTCTTGAACATCGGGATGAAATCGATGTCTGGATATTTTGCAGCGAGTTCATTCTGATAACTATCCCAGTTGGGTTCATGTTTGGCATCAATCTTAATCTGAAATAATTCGTTGACGACAACATTAGCCAGGGTGCGGTTGGCAATACCTGGTGACTCTAATAGAATATCGATTTTCTCTTTATTGTTGCGAATAAGATTAAAAGCTTTTGAATTGGTGAATTTGGCAGCTGCCAATAAAATATGGACATTTTCTTTTTTGAATAACTCATCCGTACCCAATGAATTCGCTAAGGTATTTTCTGCCTTTCGTGCAGTATTTTCATCGTAAGCGATATTTGCTGCTTTCAGCATCTGCTTGGCCGTATAAATATCTTGGGGTCTTTTCTCGAATTTTTTTAACAGCGTGTAATACTGTGTTTCGGGATTTAGTCCATCCATCACATGCCCAACAAATTCGGGAGCATCATTTGCACCGACAATCCGGTGTACCGCCTGCCCATCGGAATTAAAGATAAGAAATGTGGGAAAGGATTGAATATTGTATTCATTGGAAATAGCACGCGCATCAGCATACCACTTTTTGACATTGGCATTGTCGGACTCTGTCGAATCCATTTGCACTTTTACACTAATGAAGTTCTGATTGATTGGCTGCCCCACCTGCTCTAGGGGAAAGATCTCATTGCTCATATATTGGCATGGGCCACACCAGGTTGCAAATAGCTCTACGAAGATAAACTTGTTCTCAGCTTGTGCCCGTTCCTTTATCTGCTTCCAACTCAACCCTTCTACAAATTTCACTCCCTTAGTCTGGGCTTGAGCCAAATTCCCGAATAAAATTGTAAGGCATAACGCGATTATACTTCTCATACTCACTCAACAAAAGATTCATAATTATGTTTAAGTTATTAAATTAATCTGAAAACAAAAACACCTCTGAAGTATTAATTTCAGAGGTGCTTTCGTGGACTGATAAATCGCTTATTTGATATTTATCTTCGATTTTAAATCTTTTGTTAGACCGTCTTTATGTAACATCAAAGAAGTTGTTTTATATCGTACAAATTCTTTTGATGCATATAAATAACCATGGTAGTCATTTGTTGTACCCCAAGAGTTTTTAACGATGTAATACTCTTTTCCGTTTTGATCTTTTACAAGACCTACGATATGCATACCGTGGTCATCTGTAGTCTGCCAGTTGTCGAAAGCTTTTTGTCTTTCTTCCGGTGTTACTTTTAACTCTGGTTTAGGACCAACAAACATTGTTGACTTTTCTTGATCTGTCATTTCCTCGAAAGGTTTTTCTGGTACATAAGCTACACCGTTTTTCCAAGAGAAACCTTTTTCTGATACGTCAGTAGCCCAAGCTACCGTATAACCTTTTTGTAAAGCGTTGTCAATAATGTCCGTTAAATCGTTCATCTTAACATTATAGAAACGGTCGAATGACCAGTTGTCTGGAATCAACAATACGAATTGGCTGTAGTATGGATGGTCAGTTACCGAAGCAATACCCACGTAATCATCCGGATTGATACCGATTACCTGGTCTGCAAAGGTGCGCGGTGTATAGGATTTACCGTTATAGTCAAATTTCTCAGGTACTTCCCCAAGATAAGAATCCATCGCAGCGGTATAGGCTTTTTCCCAGTTTGGCGTTAACGTTTTACCCTTTACTACTGCTCCTAACATCGCATCCAACATATTGGTCATTTCACCAAAGTTGTTACGTGTAGTACCGTAGTGAAGACCTGTGTAAGCCGATTGCGGCATTGTACCATATTTACGGAAAGAGTTCAACACATCATGGAATTGACCACCTTCACCCAATGACAATCCGCCATGAAGGCGTACATACGTGCGTGCTTTATCTAAATACGTGTTGCGCGCGGTATAGATTTGTGAGATCTCCACTGGTTTTTTACCCATACGGATCATTTCTGACTCCAGGAAAGAGTTACCTGAATAAGACCAACAAGTACCAGATGAACCTTGGTTTTTGATGGATGTGTTACCAAGATTGATAACTTCAGTAAATGTAAATCCAGATTTGCTATTGTCATTTTGATTTGCTTTTAGCGCATTGATCAAATTGTCTTGTGCTTGTACTTGGAATGAAGCTGCGAAAAGTGAAGCAGCTAGTACAATCGTTTTATTCCAATTCATTGTTAGTATTTTGTTAATTTAGTGTGGTGCTAAATTAAATAAATAAAATTTAGTAAGGTAAATTCCTCTGTAAAATAATTGTTCTTAAAAATCTGCTGTTTTTCTGCAATCTTTTGCTGGAGAATAGGATATGCATAAAGCATAATATCACATAAAAATGGTCAGAAATTTCTTTCTGACCATGGTGTTCTGTATCGTTTGTAATTTCGCGCGGATTACCGGAGTTTCTCGCCGAATAATGACCGTCGGTACGCTTTCAATAGTCGTTTAATCAGTCGGTTCAGCTTTTTTCGGAAAAAGCAGCGAAGCAATGATACTCAATGCAAGTATGCCGACAATAACGATCAACGAATGTGTTGTTGTAAAACCTACTTCGGCCAACCAATGATGCAGCAGCATTTTTAAACCAATGAAGACCAGCAAAAATGCTAAACCTACTTTGAGGTATTGGAATTTGTGGATGATATTGACCAAAAGGAAGAACATCGACCGCAATCCAAGTATTGCAAAAATATTGGAGAAAAATACAACATAGGGATCTTTGGTAACCGAGAAAATTGCAGGGATAGAATCCACAGCAAAAATCAAATCCGTAAATTCTATGACCAGCAGTACAAGAAATAGCGGTGTCATATATTTCACGCCGTTCTCTACATGGAAGAAGTGTCCACCATCTAATTTGGGGGTTACCTTAAAGTATCGGGAAGCAAATTTAACGACCGGGTGATTCTGTGGATCCACTTCTTCGTCCTGGTTACGGTTGATAAACATTTTGACCCCTGTAAAGACCAAGAAAGCGCCAAAAACATAGAGGATCCAGCCGAATTTAGCAATAAGGGTTGCACCAAGGAAAATAAACAAGAAACGCATAATGATTGCGCCCAAAATTCCCCACACCAAAACTTTATGGTAATAGCGCTCCGGAATGCCAAAAGAAGTAAATAATAATACCATCACAAAGATATTATCTACGGATAGGGCATATTCCACAACGTAACCGGTGATATATTCCAGACCAAGGTTTTTGTTGTAGAGCTCGAGACTCGCCGCTAAATCACCGGGAATGATTTTAATATCGTGGTGGTGTTTGGTAATGATTTCTTGAAGGTGGTCCAAGTCATGGATATTATGCAATTCAAATCCATAGTGACGGAGAAGCCAATAGAAACCCAAGGAGAATAAGACCCAGATGGCGCTCATGACGCTAGCCATCTTTAGGCTAACAGGTTTGTCGCCTTTGGAGAATAAGCCTAGATCTATTGCTAGCATAAGTGCAATAAAGATGAGGAATCCGCCAAAAAACATTAATTCGTGACTCATTTTATTTTTTTCTTTCTGTTGTATATTTTACCAGTTGCTCCAACCCCGATTTGTATTCACTGTCGGGAAAGTCTTCCAAGATCCGGAAAGCATCTTGTTGGTATTCCAGCATCTTATTTGTAGCGTATTCGAGCCCACCACTCTGGCGGACAAAGTCGATGACTTCAGCCACTTTGTGTGTGTCTTCATTATGGTTTTTAATCAAATTAATGATCCTTCGCTTTTCACTTGAAGTCACTTGATTCAAGGCATAGATTAACGGTAAGGTCATTTTCTTCTCTTTGATGTCATTGCCGAGTGGTTTGCCAACGTCATCTAAACCAAAGTCGAATAAATCGTCCTTGATTTGAAATGCAATTCCGATCTTTTCACCAAATTGATGGAGCTTATCGATTGTCTCCTGATCTGCATTCGAAGAAGCCGATCCACAGGCACAGCAAGAGGCAATCAGCGAAGCTGTCTTCTTTCGAATGACCTCAAAATAAATAGACTCTTCGATATCCAGTTTACGGGCCTTTTCGATTTGAAGCAATTCACCTTCGCTCATCTGATCAACAGCTTCCGATACAATTTTTAGTAAGTGATAATCCTGATGTTTTACAGAAAGGAGCAGGCCCCTTGACAGCAGAAAATCACCCACCAAAACAGCAATTTTATTTTTCCACAAAGCATTGATGGAAAAAAAACCTCTGCGTTCGTAGGAGTTGTCTACCACATCATCATGTACGAGTGATGCGGTATGCAGCAATTCTACGAGAGCAGCTCCTCTGTAGGTGGATTCATTGATTCCGTTGCATATCCCAGCAGAAAAGAACACAAACATGGGCCGCATTTGTTTGCCTTTACGTTTGATCAGGTATTGTGTAATGCGATCCAACAAGGGGACGGAGCTTTTCATTGAAGCTTTGAATTTTTTTTCAAAAGCCTCAAGTTCATGGGCAATAGGACGTTGGATCTCTCTTAATTTTGACATGAATTGGGGTGAAATACCAAAATAGTTAAAGCTTAAAGATAGTGATTTTGTTACAACTCTTCGACTGCTTTCTCAAGATTTTTGTACCATTCCTCACCATAGGTTCGGATGAGAGGATCCTTTAAAAATTTAAATACAGGGACCTGTAATTCTTTACCAAATGAGCATGCATCTTTACAGATATGCCAACGGTCATAGTGAAGTACGTCGAATTCGGGGTAATGTGTTGTCCTGATAGGATAGAGGTGACACGAAACGGGTTTTCGCCAATGCACCTCGCCAAGTTCGTAAGCTTTTTCGATAGCGCATTTTGTAATGCCATTTTCCCAGGTCACATAGGCACATTCTTTATTCCCATCAACACAAGTGGTCGTTAGATCGCCATCAATATCGACAACATACTTCCCTTGCTCTTCAATCGCTTCAATACCTTTCTCGGTCATATAGGGCTTTACTTTGGGATAAATCTCCTCCAATATAGCCTTTTCACTCTCCAATAAAGGTGCGCCTGAATCGCCTTCAATACAACAAATTCCTTTACATTTTGATAAATTACACACAAAGTCATTGTTGATTAGATCTTCGTGCACCAATACATTTCCTACTTCAATCATTCTAATTATTTTGAGTAGCTTGCTTTCTGTCCCAATTTGTATTTCAATCCACTGGCTTCGAGTAATTCCAGTGTTACCGAACCGATTAGAATATCTACATTGGCTTTGACCGGAATACGGTTGCCATCATTGGTTACCCACAGATAAAGCTTGCTATTTTTTTTAAAGATACGTCCTGGTTTAATCTCAGGACTGAATTTGAGACATTCTAAAGTGCCTAATTCCGTTTTTATTTTTTCTATTCCAATATATTGTATGCCTAAGGTGGCAATCTCATCATTCAAAAAATAAGTCAGCTTAAAAGATTCTCCTGGTTTAACAGTCGACAGATCTAGATTTCGGGCGAAATAATAGGAAGAAAGCAAGTCGAAAGTCTGATCTACCTTCGAATTGAAAGTCCCTTTGTTGCCTACAACACTATTTGTCTCCTGGTTGAAGCGCACCTTATCGTTCCGTCTATATCCTCCTTCACGAATGTTTTCCGTATAGTAATACGGTAAAAATGTCTTGCTATTGATATACGAGTTGTATTCATTTCTCACCGTATATATGGCAAAGGCGCCAGCTGTTTTGCCGGCAGCGTATAGATGAAAGGAAGGGTTTCCGGCTCCATCCTTGGTATCCTCAACGGTTAATGTCCCTGTTGCGGCTGAAATAAAGCCATAACGGAGTTTATATTTTAATTTCTCGCCACCTTTAAATGCCGATTCTTTTAAATGCGGTAAATCTTGAGCGAAAGCAGTACTTACGATAACGGATAAGTAAAGGAGCAAAGTCGATATAAGTTTCATGTACGTAAGTTTACGAAATTTGTTTGAAAAAGAAATGTTAATTTCATTCAAATAAATTTAACTTTTGGAGTTAATGAGACCTTCATGGACGATGACTTATACTTATGTTAAGCTGAGTTATTTAGGCTGTGTCCGCTTAAATACGGGGACCGTAGAACAGGGTTCACCATACATAATACTCTTTGCTACCTTACTCAATTTTACCGTAAACTGCACAAAGGTAGACTCCGGAATAAAAATATCACCACAACCTTTCACAACCACACGTTGATCTCGAAATTGTTCCATGTCAATCTGTTCGATTGCCGCAGCATACTGCATACGCAACAACTCCTCTGAATCCCCAAAAATAACTGTCTTCGCATAGGGTTCCAATTTGTTGGCTAATAACATATAAGCCCAGGTCGGAACAATAGCATCGGCAGTACACGTAATTGCGACATGTTTACTTTCGTATTGCGACCAGTCGTGTGTCTTAATGAATTCTCGGAAATCCTTTTCTTTAAGAATCAAGCCATGGAAGAGATTATCCTTAATATCATAGACTACATTGTCTGCTTTAGGATGGTAGTTGGCCAGGTCAACTGTGACTAACCCACTTTGCGCAACTTTGTTGACAATATCTGTTTGAATATCCATATTTACATCAAAAAAAAAGCCGGACGATAATTCGTCCGGCTACAAATTTACTTAAAAATCTTTTAAAAGAATTTCACTCTATTGTCAATGATTTCAGCTTTGTCTTGTAAAGCGCGGAAAATAGATCCCCAAGCGCGTTGTGCTTTAGCTGCAAGCATTTGTTTCTTTTGTCCGTTGATATCCGAAATCGCGGCAGGATTGGTAAAACCATTTACTTGTACAACATATACACCGGTATTGCCTTCAATCGCTTTGGAAGGTTTGTTTGGCTGTAGCCCAAAAACAGTACCAACCACTTTGTTTTCTAATGCAACACCAGGAATAACTGGGTTTGCGAAGACAACATTTTCAACGTGAATAGCTGCTTTACCAACTTTTTGTGCTACTTGATCAATAGAAGATGTACCTGCTAAAGCCTTGTCAAATTTATCTTTCAAGATTCTAGCTTTAACCATATTTCTTACTGCAGGTTCGATATCTTTCTTAACAGCATCCAAGGAAAGAGTTCCTTTAGGCTGTATGTCGACCAAGTTTGCTAAGATATAAGAGGTTTCAGTTTCGAAAACTTTATCTGAAATATCGCCTTTTTTAGCTTCGAAAGCCCATTTGATTAAATCACGTGGAGCTTCGGCGCCATCTAATACATTGTCCATCGCTGTTACGCGTGAGGCTGTTTTTGCTTCCAGACCAAGTTTTTTCGCTTCTTGAGCAAAGTTCTGTGCTGTAGCTGCAGATAAGAATGCTGTTGCTTTGCTATGTGCATTGTTCAACGTTTCTTTTCCGCTGTTGATCACTTTGTCAATGATAGCAACTTTTGCATATTTTGAACTTCCTGATTGTTTTTCAATTTTAATGACATGGACACCATATTGTGATTTTACAACTTTGATATCGCCTGTTTTACTTTCGAAGATGGCTGTCTCAAGATCTGGAGCCATACGGCCTCTTGTTAAAGTACCCAGCTCGCCACCGTTGGTTTTGCTCTCTGGATCTTTGCTGAATTGAACCGCCAATGCCGCAAAATTGTCTCCTTTTTGAATCAATCCTTTGATCGAATCTGCTTTCGCCAATGCTTTATCCATTCCACCTTCGGCAGCAGGATCCAATAGTATGTGTGATGCTTTCACAGAGTCAGGGCTTACGATCGTCGAAACAACTTTTGCAATTTCATACGCATTGTTGTTTAAGAAAGGTCCCACAGTTGTTCCGGCCGCAACATTGAAGACAACGGAATCCAATGAAGGACTCAACTGTCCTTTTTTCACATAAGTAAACGGAAATTTGTTGTCTGAATTGATCGAAGCAAATAAAGAGTCATCTTTAGCAACGATTAAATCTTGTTTCAATTTATTGATCGTCTCTTTTACGGCCAATGAATCTTTTGCAAGAGGTTTTGCATCCACCATTACGTATTGGATCGCACGTGTTTCCTCTTGTGTTTTGAACATACTTTTATGCTCATTATAATATTCTTGGTAATCTGCATCAGTCAATTTGGCATCAGCATCCTTAACAGAAGCGTAATCCAAAAGAATGTATTTGAAGTCTGCTAGTTTATTACGCTCTTGGTATTCTTCGTTTGCTTCCAAAGAAGTAACATATACGCTATTAGAAAGCAATTCGCCATATTTGCTGCTTAAACGCTCATCTCTAACGCCTTTCAGTAGTTCCTCCCATTGTTCAGCCACTTGTTGGTTACCTGATGTGTTCATTTGGGTGATAAAAGCACGCAGTTGACTCGGGTCAAATTGTCCTGTTTGTGGGTTGGTAAACGCTTGAACGATTTGAGGTGAAGGGTTGTTACCTTGCACTAAATCATTTAATTCGTCTTTACCGACAGTCAAACCGATTTTTTCAATTTCCTTTTTCAAGATTTCTCTTGATAAAAATTGATTCCATACTTGTTGAACAGCGTAGGTCCGCATTTGAGGGGTCACTGCACCGCCCATTTGTTGTTTGAACATTTCCTCTGTTTGTTCAACTTGCTTACTGAACTCAGGATATTCAATTTCAGTTCCGTTGACTTCCCCTACACGATTTTGATGTCTCGCCCAAAAAGGAGCTCCCCCTCGAACGACATCGCCTAGTAAAAATGCTAAAATTGCGATAGCCATAGCTGCGGTCAAGATGACACCAGCTTTGTTACGCAAAAAGCCCATTAATCCCATAGTCTGCTTATTGTGTTTATATTGTGTAAATACTTGTATTTCGTTAATTTATGCATAGCATAGCAAAATGCGGTGCAAGATACAATTTTTATAAAAAAAAACGGAATATTTTCCTGAATGTAACAAAACAAATTTGAAAACTATTTGTATAAAGTGGAGTTTTTTGTGCTCTTTTAGTTCAAATGATTCGTTTTGAACAACTTAATCGTATAAATAAACTGCCTGGAGGTATTGTCTCGGATCTATACCTGCTGTTAAGCTAAACCTGAATCTGGTTTATGGCCTGCAAATAGTTATTTACCTAAGGAAGGGAAAAGACTGTTGTTGGTGATCACCGTATAACCAGTTGCATTGGCTATATTGACGTGTTTAAAATCCTTGTCCGAAGTAAATGATGAACCTTGTAAGTTACCGCGATTATCCCGAAAGAATGCCGTAATGGGAACATGATTATAAAAGGTCATGTTGCTGTTGCTATCGGCTTTACTTTCGTCATAGATGATCTCTTCTGTTTTGATGACAGAACCGTCAGCCATAGTAACCACCACATTTTTGGTAAATACGGTGGTCTTTTCTTTTTCCCGCCGAATAGCATGGTCGGAAGTAATTCGCTGAGTTTCCTTTAAATTGTCGTCGTAAAAGATGATTTTTATGCTTTTTGGAAATTCGTATACTTCGGTGCTATCGTGTTTGATACGCATTTCAGGGGCTGTGAGATTCGCTTTTACCCGTGTGGAATCGCTATAAATAATATCGACATGACGCGAAATGTCGACCGCCTCTTCCTTTTTCATATTGGCAATGCGGTCTACCTCTTTTAGATCCGGTTCGCAAGAGGTCAATGAGAGCGCCCCTAGTAAAAATAAGAATACTAGGGGCGATATATTTTGGAATATGGATGAAGCAAATGTCTTGCGTACCATCGTATTAATTAATCTAAAGGCGGTTTTCTAAACCAGCGGTCATTGAGGGTAAAGCCGATATTAAAGTTAATATAGCGTTCACGTAGGAGACTGTTGCTGATTTTGCCCATTTGGCCAAATTCTGCAGAGAAGTTTATTTTAGAGAAAGCTCCTGAAAATTGATTTCTTGCCAACGGCAGTCCCACACCTACAGTAACCGCCATATCGTTGATATTCTGGTCGCTTAAGAAATATTGTGTTTTATTATACCTGAAACCAACTCTATAGTCTACTTGGTTCAGATATTTAAGCGAAGTAACATCTGGTGTAATCTGACCACCAATCGCTACGCCATAATTCTTCCGTAGTTCGTTTTCACCCGCTCTGGTCTGAAATCTTGACCAATCGGCATATTTAAAATCGGCCCCGATTAACCATCGGTTGTTACGTGCAAGGGTAATACCTACATTATGTCGCAACGGAAGCGTCAAATGCCTGCTGCTACGGTCCGAAACATAGGTGCTATCCAACGGGATATTTTGGTTGTCTGGATCCGTTGAAGGTGTAACCCGTGTATTAAAAATTGTTGCTCTTTCTTTGATATCATTATTGAGCGACCCTGAATAACCAACGATCAACGAGTATTCTCTATTTAAAGGTTGTTCGTATTGCAGACCATAATCAAAGATAATCCCTTGGATTTCGCGCTTATTTTGTTGTTGTGTATTTAATGCTCCGGATGAAGGCAAAAACTCTACACGGCTATAATCATTTAGGGTTCCAAATAGATAAGACATATTGGCACCAATACTCAGACCTTTTACAATGCGTACCCCCCAACCTGCATAGGCTTTAGTTAAACCACCTTCGCCGGTGAAAACTTTTGTATAGGGATCAGAATTGACTGTTCCCGTTGAAGATGTCCGATAGCCTATATCTGAATAGGGAAGGATACCCAAGCTGATACCACCAAATCGTTTCATTGGGAATGTCATGGTGATGTGGCTAAAGGCAAAGTCAGCGGTATTATCCGATCTTGTTGTCGAATTTAACTGCGTGTAGTTCCCGTATAAACCAGCATCAAAGGTCGTAAACTGTGTAGCAGAATAAGATGCAGGGTTGCTTGGGTTGGTATTATACACGCCATTGATTCTCCGGACAGCGGTATTGACACCTCCCATCCCTCTATATTGTGGCAATAAATCTTCACGCATCTGACCAAGTCCAAATTGAGAATAAGGTGATGCGGATGTCGTTTTTTGTGCAAATGCGGTAGTAGAACTAGCTAAAATTCCACCTGCTAACAACAGTTGGAGTGATTTATTTCTTAGAGAGCTTGTAAAGCGTTTCTGCATGGTCAATCTATAAAATTGAGAAACTAATGTTTATTTAGTTTTAGTGAAATTTTCGAGTTATCTGACTCTTATATTAAATGTTCTTTGCTTTTAATCGCATACAAAACTATTCAATTTTTGCGAGCTTGTTAAGCCGATTTTGTTAAAAAAGGTTAAACACTTATTGTACAGTCGTTTAGAAAAACTGAAAGTAGATTATGGTCAGTGTTATGATGGCATATACAACTTCAAAAAACCATTTCTTTTTGGCATAAGTGAAATAATAAGCCATATAAATAGCGATGGAGGGGGCACAAAGTAAAAAATGGGCCTCCGTTAGTTTTTTATTCCAGTAAAAAGAAACTATCGCAAGGCATAACATAAAAAACAACAGTTGAAATGACTTGCGAATATGCACGACACTTTTGAAAAAATTGTCTTTCAATACCAAGAGGAAGAGTATTAACGTAAAGATTACTGGGACGAGTACCAGATAATCGACTAACTGAATGCGAATAGCAGTAGGGAATTTGTAGGTAAACGGTAGCCAAATGGTATAAAACTGCTCCATTTTACCCATCCAAAGGTAGATAACCGCTAAGATGAAATAGACCGTTGCTAGGCCAAGTAAAGGTGTGATCCACTCGCGCCAGTTGAATGGCCTAAAAATGAGTAGGCCTATCCATAGTAAGGCGAACATACTCAGAAAAGGGAAGTAGATCAGACTTCCTATACCTACAATCATACCGAGATCAAACATTTCGGCTTTAACATCTGTCTGCCGATAGAGGGAGAGCAATTTGCTTAACATCCATATCGAAATGAAATTACAGATCAGTGTGGGTGAAAGTACCAAAAATGGTAAAAACAGGCTGGCCAGTGTCATGTACATCAAAGCAACCAAGAAACTGGGTTTACCCAGCAGGTTAAAATGGCTTGTGATGCGATTGAGTATCGTTGCCTGAGAAATCGTCAGGATCAGTGTGATAAAAACATTGGTCGAAGGAGAGAGGTTGATTAAGTTATTTTCTCCCAAAAGATTCCCCAAGGCAGGCTCAAAGATTACAGAATCAAGTTTGTCCGGAAGGTGAAGAAATATGCCTAAACATAAAACAAAACCCACGATGGATAGAAATAAAATATTGATGGGTGAATAATTTCTAAACTGACTTATAATCATCGTATGCAATCAATAAAATGCTATTTATTCTTTTTTTCCAATTTGCTGATACGGCGATCGAGCAAGAAAAGGAAGAAAGCCAAACCTAGAAAAATGACCAACATGACCAATACAACAACGTAGATCTTACCTTCGCTACGTAATCCAGTCGCCATCTCGACATCATCCTGTGCAAATGTGCTCAAAGTTGATAAGAGTAGTAAGGCGATTGACAATGTTATTTTTTTCATTTGTTTAAAATATTATTCGTGTCGTTTTCATTGTTATGTATGATTCGATACACGCTATTTGATTTATGTAATATTCTGTTTTTTACTGATTGGGTTTTACCGGATTTCTTTATTTTAGAAATAAAGTACGGTATTAGCCGTTCAATATTATGCGTTCAAGTCTTTCTTTTCGAGCAGGCGTACTCTATAGCGAAGTGAACAAATCCAAGCTGCAATCATTGGCCAGCCGATCATCGCGGCATAAAATGTAGGGCGTAGCTCGCTGCTCATTTTTAAATCGCCAAAGGCTGCGTTTCCTCCACTTCCAGGGTGAAGAGAGTCTGTCATCTTTGGCAGAATATAAAGTAACACGATGATAATCGGAAATGCAAAGATATTGTACACAGCCGATATTTTGGCTCTTTTTTGTTCTTCTTCCAGCGCATTGCGGAGCACCAAATAGGCTAGATACATCAGTGTTGCTATGGCAGAGCCATTAAGCTTCGGGTCGTTTGGCCAAGGTTCTCCCCAGGTGATGTTTGCCCAAAGCATACCTGTTGCAAGTCCAAGAAAACAAAATGTTATTCCGGTATTAACGGCTTCAATGGCCATTAAATCATACTCCTGTTTGCCCGTATTGAGGTATTTGATACTATAAATAACAGAAACCAGGTACATAACGAACATAGCCGACCACATTGGGACATGAAAATAAACGTTGCGTATGCTTTCGTGAAGGATGAATAGGCGGGGAACAGGTCCCAAAAGACCATTGATAATGACCGCACAGATAATCATTACCGCTAATATTTTCCACCATTTTTTTCTCATGGATAAATTGAATTTAGTTTGTTCTCAATTCTGACACTTAATCTCGCCAAAGGTACGGAAATAACAATAAAGAAATAGTGATGGTGATTACATTAATTGCAAGTAATACGATTATTTCTTTGCTGCTGGAAGCCCTTTCCAGGCCTTCTATTGCATTGCGGGATAGCTTGATTAATACGATTAACAGTGGGATGATGGCAGGGAAACTCAAGATGGCCATTAAGGTGCTGTTGTTGCCTGCTTTGGAGCTGATCCCGGAGATCATGGTAAAGACTGTGGCGAAACTGATGCTGCCTAAGATGACCGAAATGAAGTAAAGTGTTGGATCACCGACAGGGTTTCTGAATATCGTCGAATAGACAAAATATGCAATGATCGCCAGCAGGGTCATCATCATCATATTGTAAATGACTTTCGCTAAAATGATCGCTCTGGGATCAACCAGTGAATAGTAGTAAAGTTGCCGGTTTGGGTTTTCTTGGACGAAGCTTTTGTTGATTGCATTGATCGAAGCGAAGAGCATAATGATCCAAAATAATGCATTCCATGTAGCCGTATCAACTGATTTGAACGCTTGATAGCAGACGAAAACAGTTGATACGACATATAGTAGAATTCCGTTAATAGCATATTTTGAACGCCATTCCAGAATGATGTCTTTAAGAATTAAAGTTTTTACCTGTTGCAGCAAAGTCATATGCAGCAAAGATACAAATGTATTTTGACCACGGGAGTGACCAAAACCATCAATTCTTAAAAAAGCTGTTTTTTTACTTATGCGTTAGAAATTTTGGATTTTGCAGCATCAGTTGTATTGTCGATTTTGCTTGCCAAATTTTGAGCGGCATTGTTAGCGTGGTCCAAAGCTTCTCTGCCGGCTTCTTTTGCTTTGTTTTTCAGTGCATCTGCATCATCCGATGCTTTGCTGAAAGCTGCTTGTGCTTTTGATTTCAAATTGTCTAATTCAGCCGAAGCTCTGTTCGCTAGTTTTTGTGCCTTTTTAGCTTCTTTTTTTGAAAGATCTTTCAATGACTTAGTTAAGCTTTTAATGCCGTCATTTGCACGATCTAATTGTTTTTTCCCATCATCAGTTCCTAAAAGATACCATGCAGCAGCTCCCGCAGCTAATCCTACCAAAGCAAATGCCACTAATCCATTTTTGCTATTTTTCATAATTCTTCTATTTTGTTATATATTCAAATGATAATCAAGTATGATACCAAATGAACAATCCCAGGGTGAATTTGTTTAAAAAGAATCAATAATTAACAAAATTTTACATATCAATTTTCTGCTGCTTTGATTGCAGATTATAGAGGTGCTGATAAAGACCGCTTTCTTTTTGGAGCAGTTCAAAGTGCGTACCGCTCTCAGACACGATTCCATTTTCGATAACGATAATTTTATCGGCATCAATAATGGTCGATAGTCGGTGTGCAATAATGATCGAGGTGCGTCCACGCATTAATTCTTCCAACGCCTCCTGCACTTGTCTTTCTGATTCTGAGTCTAGGGAAGAAGTGGCTTCGTCCAAGATAAGGATTGCAGGATCTTTTAATAGTGCACGCGCAATGGCGATTCGTTGGCGCTGACCACCAGAGAGTTTAACGCCACGTTCACCAACTAAGGTGTCATAGCTTTCGGGGAAATTTAATATAAATTGATGTGCGTTGGCACGTTTTGCAGCCGCTATTATTTCATCTTCCGTGGCATCGAGCTTACCATAGGCTATATTTTCACGTATTGTTCCGCCAAACAGCAAAACATCTTGCGGCACGATAGCGACCTGGTTGCGGATATCGCAAAGTTCAAAATCGGATGCCGGGTTGTCATCGTAATATACTTCCCCTTTATTGGCTGTGTAGAATTGAAGAATCAATGAAGCTATTGTTGATTTTCCGGTTCCACTCGGTCCAACGATGGCTATTTTATCGCCAGCATTGGCTGTAAAGTTGATGTCTTTCAGAATTTCAATATTGGGGCGGCTTGGATAGGCAAAGGAAACATGATTGAAGCTTAGTTTTCCGGTCATGGTCTTGTGCACTTCCTTGCAAGTTGGTTTTACATTGAGGTGTTCTTGGGGCTCATCTAAAATTTCCAAGATCCGCTCACTTGCACCCAAAGAGCGTTGGATATTGGCATAGAGCTCGGGGAAACTGCCCATGGAGCCTGCAACAAACATCGAATACAAGATATAAGTAGTCAGGTCGCCTACAGTCATTTCATGGATAGAAACCAATGCTGCGCCGTACCAGATGACAGCAATCACCGCACCGAAAATACAGAAAATAATAAAAGAGGCAAATGCACCACGGAAAGTAGCTCCTTTGACTGCCAACTTTACCACTGAATCCATTTGATTGCTGTAGCGATTAAACTCGAAGTACTCATTCACAAAGGCTTTTACGTTGCTTATCCCCAATAATGTTTCTTGAACGATACTATTTGACTCGGCCATTTTATCCTGTGCCTGTCTGGACAATTCGCGGATGAATTTTCCGAAAATAATGGCCGCTACAACGATAATCGGTAAAATACAAAGGTTCATGAGGGCAAGTTTGGGCGATACCCAAACCAAAAGGAACACACCGAAACAAAGACTAATCAACTGTCTTAAGATTTCAGCCAGAGTTGTTGTTAACGTATCCTGGATCTGTGAAAGGTCTGCAGACAGGCGGCTGTTTAATTCCCCAACACGACGATTGGCGAAAAATTCAATTGGCAAAGAAATCAGCTTAAGATAAGTATCCTTGCGTAACGCGGATAGCGTACGTTCAGCAATCTCAACAAAAATTCGGATACGAAAAAAAGAAACGACTGACAGAAAAGACAGAATAATAAAGGCAATTCCACCAATATAATAAACATGTGGTGCAAGCCATGGATAAGTTTGCTTGCCTTGCGCGGCATCAATCATGGCACCAAGCAAAGCCGGAAAGGCGAGCATGGCCAAACTGGATAATACCAAGAAAAACATGCCGATCCCAAATTTAAAACGATAAGGTTTTAAATAGGTCATCAATTTAGATGCTCTCAATAGGAGCTCTTTATTCAATTTTGGTTTTGGTAGATCTTCTTCTTGTTTGTTACCGCTGTTGAATCCTCTTGCCATATCCGCTACTTCAAATTTTGTTGCGAGGACAAATGTAAAGAGATTAAAAATATTTTGCTATCATACTTTAGTCAATTTTTTGAACTAAACCGTACTTTTTCTGATTTTAAACGGCTGTTTTAAGTGGCTTGTACTTCTGCAAATGCTTGTTGCCGCTGCTTTATCCTAAATTTTGTTGTTTCGAAGCTTTTAGTTGCGCGTTAAATTTATACAGTAAATATCCTAATACGGCGATAACAAGTAAAGCGATATAGAGCAGAATATTGCCTATACCTCCGTTGCCTGATGTTTTGTCAATCTGTGCCCGCAGTTTCTCGTTCTCTTTTTGAAGCTTACTTATGGTGCCGATATAGGCTGATACCTGCTTGTCGTAATCTGTTGCCAATTGTTGGAATTTATCCTTCTCAAAATCTTTGATTTTCAATAGTTTTTGAGTCTCTAAGAAAATGTTATTGTCGGTGATAACAATATCTTTAAGGATATCAATGCTCTTTTGCATGTCACCTTTTGATTTGAAAAGGCCAAAAAGCCCTGTTTTTTGAGTGAGGCTCGTGTCATAGGCGCCGAATTTCTGTTGACGGGCATCGAGTAGGTCATTTACACGGCTTCGTTGGACCTCAAAAGAGCTGGAGTCTGGGTTGTTTTGCGACTTGGCCTGTTCAAAGAAGCAAAATAGAACGGCGATTGGAAGTAGGAATTTTAAAAATTTCATCATGTAATTGGACGATCTATTTAATCAAATCTATAGTTAAACTAACGTTGATGGTAAAATTTTATTTTGCCACGGAGCTACACCTGCAATTTTAGCCTTGTGGTCAGTTTGACCAAGGATAAAAAAATGGAGCGAAAGCACGACAAATGAATTTATGAAATTAATCTTTAAATTCTATACGAATAACATTAGAATCGTCATCATGAAGTCCGAGTAGCTGGCTGGCATTACCTTTATTGATGGCGATTTCAAGGTAGTTGGAAATACCGAATAAACAAAGTTTCTCTCCTTCTCCGACTTCATTGTAATGCCAGGAAAGATTGGTAATGGTTTCATTACGTTTAAAATAGAGGACAAAATGACGTCCTTTCTGAACTTTATTGAATAGATCTTTCGAGATATTGGTAATGGCGTTGCCGAATGCATCAACATAAATGACATTGCCTCGGATCATGTCTTTATCAAAGATAGGCTGCAAAGTTACTTTTTCGATGAGCTGTTGCATTGAAGTACCGATTTCTTTCAGCTTGCCCCCCTTAGCAATATGACAGGCGGATTTAGAAAGAATATCTGCGAGCGGAAAGTGAAGGTACCGGAGGTCCTGCATTAAGTTGAGCTCATACAGTTCCTGGGGTTCATTGCCATTCAACAATAAGCTGAAAATTCCGTTGTCGGCCCCGACGAAATAATGATCGTTGTATTTCATGCCGATATATTTCGACTCCTCATGAAACAGGGTGTTAATTCCGATAATATGTACGGTTCCTTTAGGGAAATAATGATAAGCATTGCCTAATACAAAGGCCGCCCGAGGGATATTGAATGCTGGAATTTCATGGGTAATATCAACAATATTGGCACCGGACAACTGCGATAAAAGACTACCTTTTAACGCGGCTTGATAAAAATCTTTGTGTCCTAAGTCTGTTGTTAATGTAATTACTGCCATTATAATCTAAATCCTAGATCGAATTGCTGTCGAATTCCCTTAAATATACCCTTAAATTTATCTAAATAGTGGACAAAATTACTATTTATCAGATGATTTATAAAGTTAATTGGATAACTTATTTTGAATCTGTCTTTTTTCGATTGATATACACAAACATAGCGAAGATTTTATGCATAACGAAATCTTTGTGCCCCTTTGTCGGCTGTCTCCATAAGCTTATAAATCATCGTCGTTTGTACGCCGTATCTTCTTGGTTGTTTCGTTAGAATACGTTAATTTTGAATAGTATTATACAGGAACGATATTGTGTAATGGCTACAATCTAATTAATTCTAAATAGGATAAAATTTGAACGAATTACTAATTGCATTAGATGGTCTGAATTTGCCCATATTATGGGGAGCAGACAATGAGCACTTCGATTATTTGAAGAAGCAATTCCCAAAACTGCGGATTGTAGCTCGCGGAAGTGAAATGAAGGTGTTGGGAGACGCGAAGGAATTAGACCTGTTTGAGCAATCGTTTAAGGAAGTCATGGCTCATCTGGAGAAATTTAACAACATTACTTTATTGGATTTTGAAAATCTCCTTGGAGCAAGTGCAGGTTCTGCTGTTCAGCAGGAAAAAGAACTTGCGGCCAAACATGCAGCCTTTGGATCCGAACCGATCGTGTATGGACCTAATGGCCTTATTGTACGTGCACGTACGGCCAACCAACGGAAGATGGTGGATAGTATTTCGAAAAATGATATCTTATTTGCTATTGGACCGGCGGGTACAGGAAAGACCTATACGGCGGTTGCATTAGCTGTTAGGGCACTTCGAAATAAAGAAATCAAAAGGATCATTCTAACGAGACCAGCCGTCGAGGCCGGCGAAAATCTCGGTTTTTTACCGGGCGACTTAAAGGAGAAGGTAGACCCCTATTTGAGACCGCTCTACGATGCATTGGACGATATGATTCCAGCAGAAAAGCTAAAAGGTTACCTGGAAAATCGGACCATTGAAGTTGCACCTCTAGCGTTTATGCGTGGACGAACATTGGACAACTGCTTTGTGATTCTGGACGAAGCTCAGAATGCAACGGATATGCAGCTGAAGATGTTTTTGACACGTATGGGGCCAACGGCAAAATTTATCGTTACCGGTGATATGACACAGGTAGATTTACCGAAAAAAAATCAATCTGGATTGTCTACTTCAATTCGCCTATTGGAGAATATCGAAGGAATAGACATTATCCACCTCAGCGGTGGAGATGTGGTTCGCCATAAATTGGTTCGCCGCATCCTCGAAGCGTATGGCGATATTTAATCGGTCTATGCTGCAAACGTATGATTTGGGATATCCCAGTTTGGCATGGGTACAAAAGGTGCCGACTGATATAGTTCAAATAGCCTTATTAAAAGGCAAATCGAGTACAGTGAGCTCTTAAATAAATGCGCTGCATTTATGAATGCCGTTGAACGCAGTCATAAATGAACAATTACTTACATTTGAATTTTACGTTGAACATGAATGCTATAAAAGAAACAAATTTCAATTTCGAAAACCAGACTGCTTTTTACCGGGGAAAAGTACGTGACGTGTATACGATTGCCGATACGTATTTGGCGATGGTTGCCTCAGATCGTATTTCGGCATTTGATGTGGTACTTCCACGTCCTATTCCTTATAAAGGGCAGGTGTTGAATCAAATTGCAGCCAAATTTTTAAAGGCTACGGCTGATATTATTCCAAATTGGGTCGTGTCTGTTCCGGACCCCAGTGTAACTATCGGTCAGCTATGCGAGCCGTTTAAAGTTGAAATGGTTATTCGGGGCTACTTGTCAGGACACGCTTGGCGCGAATATGCTGCGGGTAAACGTGAAGTATGTGGTGAGGCATTGCCAGAAGGACTGAAAGAAAATGACAAATTGCCTGAGCCAATTATTACACCGACAACAAAGGCTGCTGTTGGACATGATGAGGATATTTCACGTGTCGATATCTTGAAAAAAGGCATCGTAAGCGAAGAAGACTATGTTCAATTGGAGCAATATACCAAAGCGTTGTTCCAAAGGGGTACCGAAATTGCCGCACAAAGAGGGCTTATTTTGGTGGATACAAAATATGAGTTTGGAAAAAAAGATGGGAAAATTGTGCTGATCGACGAAATTCATACACCAGATTCTTCCCGTTATTTTTATGCGGAAGGTTATCAGGAACGTCAGGAAAAAGGGGAGGCACAAAAGCAATTGTCGAAGGAGTTTGTTCGCAAATGGTTAATTGAAAACGGCTTCCAAGGGAAAGACGGTCAGGTTGTTCCGGAGATGACGGATGAGATTGTCGCTTCCATTTCTGAACGTTATATTGAGCTTTACGAGCATATCGTCGGAGAGAAGTTTGTGTATCCAGATCAGGAAAACGTACTGGAACGTGTGGAAAGAAATGTGGCAAAGGCCTTGAAAACGCTAAATTATTAGTACATTGTATCCTCAAACAAAGGAGATAGACTAATGAAGTATACCATTGATAAGCACGATCGCTATATTGTCATAGAACCTCATGTCGATGTGATTGACGCGGATAATGCCGCTAAACTCAAAGGGGAGTTTTTGTTGCGGAATACGATTGGACAACGGAATATCGTTTTGGATATGATCCACGTTAAGCAAACGGACGAGGTCGGTATCCGTTTAGGTGTGCTTGCCCATCGTTTATGTCAGTCTGTTGGGGGCATATTTATTTTGGTTAATCTTTGTCCAACGTTAATGGATATGGTTCGTGTGTCGCATTTGGATAAATCGCTTAAAATAGCACCATCTTTAAAGGTGGCGGAAGATTTAATCTTTGCACACGAATTGGAATCTGAGTATCGGGGGGCAATCGAGGATTAATATGAAGTTTGAAGTTCTGATATTAGGAAATAGCTCGGCCACACCGATGTTTGATCGTCATCCGACTAGCCAAGTGTTGAACTTTAATGAGCAATTGTTTTTGATCGACTGTGGAGAAGGTACACAAATGCAACTTAGCCGATACGGCATCAAAAGCAATCGTTTAGGACATATATTTATTAGCCATCTGCATGGGGATCATTATTTGGGTTTGGTGGGGCTGCTTTCATCGATGCACCTTGTCGGCCGAAAAAGTGATCTCCATTTGTATGGGCCACCTGCGTTAAAGGAAATTTTAGACGTGCAATTTTTGCATTCCGAGACTATTTTACGCTATAATCTTGTTTTTCATCCGATTTCACCCGAACAGCCGGGGGTCATTTTTGAAAACAGAACATTAAAAGTAAGCACTTTTCCATTAAAGCATCGTATTGCCTGTACAGGCTTTCGTTTTGATGAGGGTCCCCGTGCACGAACATTGCTTGGCGATGTCGTACAGGAACTGAATATACCCACCGCTTATTTTCCGATGATCAAAAAAGGATTTGATTACGTCGATGAAAGTGGTAAAGTATATACTGCAGATGACCTGAGCCTTCCTGCTCCCTTATCGCGCAGTTATGTGTATTGTTCGGATACCGTACGGACGCCGGAATACCTGCCTTATGTGCAAAAGGCTAATCTGATGTATCATGAGTCCACATTCTTGCACGATATGGTCGACCGCGCAAAAGAGACATTTCACACCACAGCGCTGGAGGCTGGAGAGATCGCCCAGGAAACTCATGCAAAGAAGTTGCTATTGGGTCATTATTCAGCGCGGTACAGAGATTTAAATCCCCTATTGGAAGAAGCGAGAACTGTATTCCCAAATACGGAACTCTCTGTGGAAGGTCGGTGGTTTTCCGTTTAATTTTTTTGAATTTTCTCTGATATCCCAACGATAAACGGGTTAACACCTATGAATAATTGCTTATTATATTGCATATGATGAACAATTTATCTAAGTTTACGGCTCTAATTTTTTTATAATGGATAATCCATTCAACTTAAACAACCTACTACGGGAAAATATTAAGAAGCTCGTACCTTATTCATCCGCAAGAGATGAATTTAAAGGGGAGGCATCCATATTAATTGATGCCAATGAAAATCCTTTTGGATCCCCCTTAAACCATGATTACAACCGATATCCAGACCCTCTCCAACATCAAGTTAAAGCAAAACTTTCTAAAATAAAAGGTGTACCATCAGAGAATATCTTTTTGGGAAATGGAAGTGATGAAGCTATTGATATTTTATACCGTGCATTTTGTACCCCTGGTGTTGACAATGTCATATTAGTTCCGCCAACCTACGGGATGTATGAAGTCTCGGCGAACATCAATGATGTTGCTTTCAAAAAGGTAAACCTTACTGCTGATTACCAGCTGGATTTGGATGGTATTGCCAATGCAATAGACGCACATACTAAACTGATTTTTATCTGTTCTCCGAATAATCCAACCGGAAACTCAATCCGTCGTCAGGATATTGAAGCAATCCTGAATAATTTCCAGGGGGTTGTGGTAGTGGATGAGGCCTATATTAATTTTTCTGCTGTCAAGTCATTTACGCAAGAACTGGCTGAATACCCCAATCTAGTGGTATTGCAGACCTTATCCAAAGCCTGGGGGCTTGCGGCCTTACGCTTGGGTATGGCTTTTGCCAGTAAGGAGATTATCGCTGTTTACAATAAAATAAAACCACCATACAACATTAATCAAGCGACACAAGATATTGTATTGGAAGCCTTAGATCAGGTTGATCAAGTCAATGACTGGATCAAGGAGACAGTAGCAGAACGTGAGCAACTAGTGCGTGGATTGCTTGAACTGGATTATGTGCAGCATATTACACCTTCTGATGCCAACTTTATTTTGGTGAAGATGGAGCAGCCACGTGAAGTTTACGATTATCTCGTTCAATATGGAATTATCGTTAGAGATAGATCCAAAGTCGAACTGTGTGAAGGCTGTCTACGGATCACGGTCGGTACACCGGCTGAAAATAAAACATTGTTAGAAAAACTTAATCAAATCAATAAATAATACTATGCCTGATAACTTAAAACGTGTACTGTTTATAGACCGCGATGGAACATTGATTTTGGAACCTGAAGACGAACAAATCGATTCTTTTGCCAAATTAAAATTCTATCCTGGTGCTTTGCAGTATCTACCACGTATCGCAAAGGAGCTGGATTTCGAATTGATCTTGGTTTCTAACCAAGATGGTTTAGGAACGTCTTCCCATCCGGAAGAGAATTTCTGGCCAGTCCATCATTTTGTGATTGATACGTTTGCAGGAGAAGGCGTAGTGTTTGCCGAGGAACATATTGATAAAACCTTTCCACACGAGAATGCGGAAACCCGAAAACCGGGAGTTGGTATGCTTGGAGCCTATTTTGATGTGTCGAAATACGATTTGAGCCAATCCTTCGTCATCGGCGATCGTGTGAACGATGTTAAATTGGCACAAAACCTCGGTGCAAAGGCAATTTGGCTGCGTGCAAACGATCAATTAGGTGCTTTGGAAAACCTTGCGATAGATTCAACTGTTATAGCTTTAGAGACAACGGATTGGAAGACGGTGTATGAATTCCTTAAATTGGGTACGCGCACTGCCGAACATCATCGTAAAACCAATGAAACGGATATTTTTATTCAGTTGAATCTGGATGGTTCGGGTAAGTCAGACATCGAAACAGGGTTGCCGTTTTTCGACCATATGCTGGATCAATTGGCTCGACATGGAGCACTTGATTTGACCATTAAGGCGAAAGGGGATCTTCATATCGACGAACATCATACCATCGAAGATACGGGTATTGCGCTGGGCGAGATCTTTTTGAAGGTTTTAGGGGATAAACGTGGAATTGAGCGCTACTCCTATACGTTGCCGATGGATGATTGTTTGGCTCAGGTTGCATTGGATTTTGGTGGTCGCAACTGGATAGTGTGGGATGCGGCATTTAAGCGGGAGAAGATCGGCGATATGCCTACGGAAATGTTTTTCCACTTCTTTAAGTCGTTTTCAGATGCTTCACGATCGAATTTAAACATTAAAGCTGAAGGTGACAATGAGCACCATAAGATCGAAGCGATTTTCAAAGCTTTTGCTAAATCTATCAAGAAAGCGGTAAGACGCGATGCCGACCATATGCAATTGCCAAGTACAAAAGGAGTATTGTAAGATGATAGGAATTATTAATTACGGTGCGGGGAATATTTTCTCCTTGACAGCGGCACTGGATCGTGTTGGGCTTACCTATGGTATGGTCAATACTGCCGATGAGATCGATCAATACGATCGTATCATCATTCCTGGAGTGGGCCACGCTGGAGCCGCGATGGACAAACTACAGGAATCGGGATTGGTGCCCTATATCAAAAAGCTAAAAAAGCCTGTGTTGGGTATTTGTGTTGGTATGCAATTACTGACGGCTTTTTCAGAAGAAGGAAATGCCGAAATGTTAAAGCTATTTCCTTTGAAGACCTTACATTTTGATGCCGAAAAGTCGGGTAAAGTACCACATATGGGCTGGAATAGTGTTTCCGTGCCAGCAGACAGTCCTTTATTTGCACATATTGAAGACCAGACTTATTTTTATTTTGTCCACTCGTACTTTATCGAATTCGATGCGACATATACCGCGGCGAAATGTGTCTATGGACAGCCTTTTTCGGCTGCAATTTCCAAAGACAATTTCTTTGGCGTACAATTTCATCCAGAGAAATCTGGAAAAGCAGGAGAGCAGCTGCTGCTCAATTTTTCAACTATTCAAATTGATTAAAAATATTCGACTATGTATATCATTCCAGCAATAGATGTCTTGGACAAAAAAGTTGTCCGCTTGAGAGAGGGTAACTACAATGACGTTACAACGTATGCGATTAGTTTAGAAGAGCAAATCGAAACCTACCGTGCAAATGGTACGGAACTCGTCCATATCATTGATTTAAATGGTGCAAAAGGAGACTTCAGCAATCAGGCCTATTTATTTGATATCATCCAAAAGACAGATATGAAAATTCAGTATGGCGGTGGTGTAAGAAGTATCGAAAAGGTTAAGGAATTGGTTGATGCAGGGATTTATCGCGTTATTGTCGGAACACAGGCAATCACCAATCCTTCATTCTTGGAGGAGCTGGCTACGTTGAACGAAGGTAAAGTAAAATATGCCGACCACATCGTTATTGCAATCGACGTTTTGGATGAGGTAATCAAATACTCGGGTTGGTTGGAAAGTTCGCCAATCAAATTGATCGAATATATTGATAAATGCTTGGTTTTAGGATTCTTTAGGTTCTTATGTACCGATATTAGTAAAGATGGAAAATTGGGAGGTGCAGGCGTTGAACTGTACCAAAAGTTGTTGAGCCATTCTCCGATTATCAAGTTAATAGCTTCTGGCGGGATCAGTTCAATGGACGATATTCAGAAACTTCAGGAATTGGGCAGTGTAGAATCTGTTGTCGTTGGTAAAGCAATCTATGAAAATAGAATCTCGATCGATGAAATCAAAGATTGGAATTTAAAATCGTTAATCAGATTTTAAAATGCTGGCAAAACGTATAATTCCCTGTTTGGATGTCAAAGATGGGCGGACGGTAAAAGGAGTCAATTTTGTGGATCTGCGCGATGCAGGTGATCCTGTTGAATTGGCCTATGAATATTCTCAACAAGGGGCTGATGAACTCGTTTTCCTAGATATTACAGCAACGCATGAGGGGCGTAAAACGACAATTGATCTGGTCAAAGCAGTCGCACGTCAAGTGAATATTCCCTTTACAATCGGCGGTGGTATCAATGAAATCAGAGATGCTGATATCTTGTTGAATGCAGGTGCGGACAAAATATCCATCAATTCTGCTGCGGTACGCAATCCTGCTCTTATCAACCAGATGGCTGCAGCTTTTGGTGCACAATTTGTTGTGGTTGCTGTGGATACCCGGTCGATCGAAGGTCAGAATTTTGTGCATCTGAGCGGCGGACGCATTAAGACGGAATTGGAAACAGCGGATTGGATCCTTGAAGCGCAAGAACGTGGAGCAGGAGAGATCCTGTTGACGTCAATGGATCATGATGGAACAAAAAATGGCTTTGACAATGGTTTTTTAAAAACAATAAACGACCAGATTCATATTCCACTGATTGCTTCTGGCGGTGCCGGTAATCAACAGCATTTTGTCGATGTTTTTCAACAAGCTAACGTGGATGCTGCCCTGGCGGCATCGGTCTTCCATTATGGTGAAATATTGATCCCCGATCTTAAAGCTACCTTACGCCAAAATGGTATTGTCGTAAGATAGGATAGCGGAGTAAAGATCGATAATCAAAGGGGTGGAAGTTATAAACTTGCTGAAAGAAATCCTGAGAAATTAAACTGGGCTCATGGCTCTTCGAAAATAATTAAAAATTGAAATACTAAAATCATGTTAGATTTTGCAAAAAGTGACGGCCTTGTTCCAGTGATTGTGCAGGACTTCCAAACATTGGAGGTGTTGATGTTAGGCTATATGAACGAGGAAGCTTGGCAGAAGACACAAGCAGAGAAACGCGTTACGTTTTTCTCCCGAAGCAAAAATCGCCTCTGGACAAAAGGAGAGGAAAGTGGAAACTTTTTGAATGTAAAAAGCATCCATGTTGATTGCGATAAGGATACTGTTTTGATCAAAGCAGAACCAATGGGACCTACCTGTCATACAGGAAGCAGAAGTTGTTTTAATACAGACTTCAACCAAAACTTTCTGTTGGAGCTAGAGCGTATTGTCAACCATCGCTATGAACATCCTTCTGACGAATCTTATGTCAATCGTCTGCGTTCTCGCGGTATCAATAAGATTGCGCAAAAGGTTGGCGAGGAAGCCGTAGAAACAGTCATTGCAGCATTGACCGAAACGGATACTGATTTTATTAATGAAACTTCAGACTTATTGTTTCATTTGATCGTATTGTTGCGTGAGAAAGGATTTTCTTTGGAAACAATTGCGAAAAACCTCGAGAGCAGACATCAATAGGTATTTGGACGACGGCATCAGCGTTGAACAAAATCTGAAGCGGAAAGAAGGCTTTAAGCTAAGATGACAAAATAATCTAAGAAGTGCAGTATATTTGTGGATATACTGCACTTCTTGTTTCTACCGACTAACAATACGTATTGCTGTATTGATCTTTACTGGATCACAGCTCAGTCAGCGGAGAATTCGGTCCTATAACATAAAAAAATAGGCTTAAAACAGGTGCTCCGAATAGAGAAGGCGTTTTAGCGAATTACTATGGATATTACATTAAAATCGACGTTACCAGGGCATCAAAACCCTATTTTTTGTGTAGAGAAGGGCTACTATGCAGATACTTTTTTTACGGCTGGTAACGATAAGGGCGTTGTCGAATGGGATATTGAGCAAAATGCATTTAAGCGTATTCTCTGTGCGGTAAGTTCATCGGTTTATGCTTTACGGTTGATCCCGGGGACGCCGATTCTGGCCATAGCCTTGCGTGAGGGTAAACTGCTTTTTGTAGATGTCGAAGAGCAAAAGCTTGGAGCAAGTATACAGCTGAGCAACAAAGCTATTTTTGCATTGGCTTATATGTCCTGGAAAAATGAACTTCTGGCAGTAGGTGAAGAAGGAACATTGTATGTCATCGATTTGACAACTTATAAATGTATTTACGAAAAGCGTATATCCCCGACAACAATTCGCGCAATTGCAATTGATGAAGGACTTGGACGAATAGCATTAGGGGATAAAGATGGGAAAGTTTATACCTTGGACAGTACTGACTTTCATGTTATTACTGATGCAAAATTGCATAGCATGCCCGCTACGTCGCTGGCATTTATCCATAATAAATTGCTAAGCGGTGGACGGGATGCGCAATTGGTGATTTCAGACCCCAATCAATTGACAACTAATTTTTCGTTTGTACCGCATCTGTTTACCGTATATGGAATATATCCCCATCCTGAAGCACCAATTTTTGCTACTGTCAGTCGCGACAAATCGTTGAAATTTTGGTCCACAGCCGATTTTGCACTATTGAAAAATATGAGCCGCGAGAAGATGCAAGATGGCCATCATTTATCTGTAAATGCGGGAGCATGGTCCGAAAATGGGCAATATTTCTTTAGCGTCAGCGATGACAAACTAGTGAAAGTCTGGGAATTTGAAAATAAATAAATGATCAAAAAATAGTATAGCTTATTTATTCGCTGTCTAAAAGCTGCAATATCTGTTTAAGGTATTGCTCATCGACTTCATCAAAACTATTTAATTCACTGCTGTCAACGTCAAGCACACCGATAATCTGCCCCTGTTTAAAAAGGGGTAGCACGATTTCGGATCGCGAGAGCGAACTACAGGCAATATGTCCCGGAAATTCTTCCACATCAGGAACGATTAGTGTTTTTTCCTCTGCCCAAGCACCCCCACATACACCACGTCCTTTTTTGATGCGTGTGCATGCAACGGGCCCCTGAAAAGGGGCTAATACGAGCTCTTCGCCATCAATAAGATAGAATCCAACCCAGAAAAAATTGAATTGTTCTTTCAATGCAGCAGCGATGTTAGCCAGATTGGCAATTTGATTAGGCTCGCCTTGCAATAGTCCCCCAATCTGAGGAAGTAAATTTTGATATTGTTCTTCTTTGCTACCTTTAGCTATTTGTAAATCCTCGGCCATAAAAATCGATGTAAAAAAATAATCATGCATTTGCTATCAGGACTATAATGCCAAACATGTTTTGCCTGCCCAGAAAGCTTCAGAACATGTCGGATCCCAACCTGCATGAAATGAAAAAGCGCTAATACGCTGTTCAAAGTTAACAGAATATTAGCGCTTTCTTATCAGGCAAATGTTATTATTTCTTGGTGTTGATAATATTCACCCGAATGTAGTTGCTTCTTTTGCCGGAAGGCGTTACAACAACGGCTTTGAAAACACGTTCCTTGCCATTAGGAACCGTAATTTTCACTGGACCTGTATATTCTAAATCCAATTCTGAAGGATCGTAGTTGTCCAATGTGTAATAAATTTTGGCCCCTTCGACAGATGGTTTCAAGCCTCTGATCGTATATTCCGAAGCATATACGGTGGTATCTGTTATGCCATATACTTCCGGTACACGATAGAATGTATTGGTTTGGTCAAGTTTAGCCAGCTGATTTGCTGCACGCTGTTCTGAGAAATTTTTCCAATTCTTTTTCTCTGGCTGTGTCCAGGCAATTTCAGAAAGCGCTAAAACGCGCGGTAACACTGTAAATTCGACTTTATTGGATGATCCAATATACTCTGTCCAAATATTTGCTTGTACACCTAGAACGTGTTTCTTGTTGTTTTCAGCAATTTTGCTAGGCATTGGGTCTGACGCATATACTTTGCTCAATGTGGAAAGTCCGCCGATACTTAAAGGTTCTCTGTTTTGATCAGGACCTTGTTTGTGATCAAAATATAGACCATAGCTGTTTGCCGTTATGATCACATCGTGACCTTGATTGGCTGCATCAATCGCACCTTGGTCGCCTCTCCAGCTCATGACAGTCGCATTAGGCGCTAAACCACCCTCTAAGATCTCATCCCATCCAATGATACGTTTACCTTTGCTATTGATATATTTTTCCATACGTTGGATAAAATAGCTCTGTAACTCGTGTTCATCTTTGAGGTTGTTATCTTTGATTCTTTTTTGACAAAATGGACATGTTTTCCATTTTGTTTTTGGACACTCATCACCGCCGATGTGGATATATTCACTCGGGAATAGGGGAATGACTTCGTCAATGACATCTTCCAACAACTTGAATGTTTCTTCTTTTCCAGCACAGAAAACATCGTCAAAGACCCCCCAAGTCTGCGCGGCCGTGTAAGGTCCTGGCTTATCACCACAGCCCAATTCTGGATAAGCCGAAAGTGCTGCTAACGCATGCCCAGGCATTTCGATTTCGGGTATAACCGTTACATATTTAGCTTTAGCATAAGCAACCACTTCTTTGATTTGGTCTTGGGTATAGAAACCGCCATAAGGTGTGTTATCATAATCACCATCTGTCTTGTAGTTACCCAGTAGTGTCTGCTTGCGGTAACCGCCAATCTGAGTCAATTTTGGATGTGATTTGATTTCGATACGCCAGCCTTGGTCGTCTGTCAAATGCCAATGAAACGTATTCAATTTGTAAGACGCCAGAATATCAATGTATTTTTTTACAAACTCTACTGGAAAGAAATGACGGCCAACATCGAGATGTAATCCACGGTAAGCAAAGCGAGGTTCATCCTGGATTGAAGCTTGTTGAATTTCTATGCTGGCCTTTTTATCCACAGGTAGCAACTGGATCAACGATTGCATACCATAAAATAGACCGGCAGCTTTTCCGCTAATAGTTGCGCGGTCTGAACTTATGTTAAGTTCATACGCTTCAGCATTAGTGGATTTTGCGTTTTTGGAGGAGAAATAGATCGTATTGCTGCTCGCTGATTTCACTAGGGATAAATTGAGACTGTAGTTGCTTTTTAGGAAATCCTGAAACAGCGTTGCAACTTTTTTGTCCTCTTCGCTATCAAAGGCGATTTTGGTGTTAGCGTTGATTTTAAATGTACCATTTTTAATTTGAACCTGTTGCGGTAAGGGCACAATGTTCAAGGTAGCATCTTTCTTTTCTTGCGCAAATACTGCTGCTCCTATACTTAGAGCCAGCGCAAGTGAAAATAGTTTCTTCATGCGTGAGATTATAACTGAAATAAGAAGTTCTAAAAATAGGTGAATAAATACGTTTTAGCAAAGAGGAAATGTAACAAATAGGGTATGAAAACACTGTTGAAAGTGTTTTTGGGCACTTAGAAGTAGTTTGGATAATAACGTGTTTGGGTTAGATCAATCGTTTGTTTAGTCTGTTAAAGGGGATATTTTACTTCGGGGAATAGTATCTAAATTTAGGTAAAAAAATATGCCTTTTTAAATGTTCGTATCTCCTGTGAGCTGATGCTTTATCACTAAACCTTCTTTCGTTGTACAGATTATTTCGATCACGTGAAGGGAAGATAACGACCTTATAACTTCTTCTGAATGATGTCGTTTTTGATGCGTTTTTAATGCTTAGTTTATAGGTACATTCAACGGAGCTGATAGGGCTTTATCCGAATAAGGTCCGAATGAGGTCCCTATAAAGTCCCTATCAGCTCCTTATTATTTATAGCAATATCTTTTTGATGTTTCAAATTTGAAGCACTGTTAATAAGGCGCGAAGTATTGCAAAACTGAGGTTCGGGAAATGACAAAGGAACCGGAAGGTTCCTTTATATCTTTTACGCTACAGCATGAACAGCACGTATCCGTCATCTAATGATTAATACCGGATATGTTCAGCAAATGTTTATGATTTAAAGTCGTTTCAATGCTAATTTGATCATATCCTCTACGGAAAGATTGCTTTCGGTCTTTAAAATGGTATTTAACACCTTCTCTGCCGCGACTTTGTTGAATCCGAGCATCACTAGTGCTGACAATGCTTCGTCCGGAACTGATTGGGATTGGATAGGTGATGCCAAAGCTTCGAAGCCCTGTTTTTTTAATTTATCCTGAAGTTCCAGTATAAGACGTTGTGCTGTTTTAGGGCCAATTCCCTTAATCTTTTGAATGAGGGCAACCTGGCCATTGACGATGGCAGACTGGATCTCATCGGGTGTGTTTGACGATAGGATCATACGGCCTGTATTGGGGCCAATACCAGAAACAGAGATCAAATTTTCGAATAATTTTTTCTCGCCTTCTGTTGCAAAGCCATAAAGCGTGTGTGAGTCTTCCCGAACTTGAAGTGAAATAAATAGTTTACAGTTTTCCTGATCCTTGATTTGGGAGAAGGTATAGAGCGAGATGTGGACATAATAACCAATCCCACTCACATCGATAACAACATGAGTGGGGGCTTTATATGCTAATTTTCCATTGAAATATTCGTACATAGTATACGAATATAGGAAGATTTTAAGCTATTCTATAAATTTTTAAGATGTGCTTGTACATCTACTACGGCAATGGTAACCATATTGACGATTTCGCGCACAGAGCTATCCAGTTGCAATACGTGAATAGGTTTGTTCATACCCAAAAGGATTGGACCTACTGCCTCAGCTTCACCAACTTCTTGCAATAATTTATAAGCGATATTTCCGGACTCCAAATTAGGAAATACGAGTGTATTCGCCGATTTTCCATTTAAGCAGCTGAACGGGAAGTTTGCTGTCAACATTTCGCTGTTCAAGGCGAAATTTGCTTGTAAATCACCATCAGCAATAATCTCTGGATGTTGATCGTGTAGGATCTGCGCTGCTGCTCTCACTTTTGTTGGCGTTTTTCCCTCACTTGAACCAAAATTAGAGTAGGATAGTAATGCAATACGTGGCTGAATGTTCATACGTCTCACCGCTTTATCCAGTAACAGCGTAATGTCTGCTAATTCTTGTGCTGTAGGGTCTTCATTTACGGTTGTATCCCCCATGAAGATTGGTCCTTTTTTAGTTAACATCATATACATACCTGCGACACGGCTGCCTGGTTTAGCACCGATTACATGTAATGCCGGACGGATTGTATTTGCATAATTTTTGGTCATACCGGAAATTAGGGTATCAGCTTCGCCAAATTCCACTAAAGAGGCGCCAAAATAGTTGCGGTCGTACATCAACTTACGCGCATCGTATTTCGATATACCACGACGTTGTCTTTTGACATATAGATGCTCAATAAATTTCTTCGAGCGCTCCGTTTCGTTATCAACTTCAGCAACTGGGTCGATAATTTCAAGGCCATCCAGTTCAAAAGCATATTCTTTGATTAGACGTTCGATTTTATCTCTTCTACCCAAAAGAATTGGAATCGCAATACCTTCTTCTTTAACAATCTGTGCCGCACGTAACGTTTTGTAATTGTCTGCTTCTGCAAAAACAACACGTTTAGGATCTCTTTTAGCAGCCATGGTCAAATTGCGCATAATCGCATCATCTTTACCAAGACGTTTACGTAGGGAATCGCTGTATTGATCCCAGTCTTCGATTACGGTCTGTGCTACACCTGATGCGATGGCCGCTTTTGCAACAGCCATAGAAACTTCAGTGATCAAACGCGGATCGGTAGGTTTTGGAATGATATATTCTTCCGAGAATTTTAAATTGCTGGTATTATAGGCTTGATTTACTTCTTCTGGAACAGGTTGTTTCGCCAAGTCTGCAATTGCACGCACTGCAGCAATTTTCATTTCTTCGTTAATTGCTGTTGCACGTACGTCCAAAGCACCACGGAAGATATAGGGGAAACCCAATACATTGTTTACTTGGTTAGGATAATCTGAACGACCTGTACCCATGATAATATCGTTACGTGTTGCCATCGCCAAATCGTAAGCAATCTCAGGATTTGGATTTGCCATCGCCAATACAATTGGGTTCGGAGCCATTGATAACAACATCTCTGCCGACATGACGTCTGCTGCCGAGAGACCGATAAATACATCTGAATCTTTTACAGCGTCTGCCAGTGTGCGAATATCGCGATCTGTTGCATATTGTGCTTTCATACTGTCTAGATTTTCTCTATCGGTACGGATTACACCTTTGCTATCCAGCATCACAATATTTTCTTTGCTAGCACCTACTGAAATATACATTGCTGTACATGACATTGCAGCTGCTCCGGCGCCATTGACGACGATTTTTACTTTTGAAATATCTTTACCAATAATTTCACAGGCATTGATCAATGCTGCACCTGAAATGATTGCAGTACCATGTTGGTCATCGTGCATCACAGGGATGTTCATTTCTTCTTTTAGACGGCGTTCGATTTCAAAACATTCCGGTGCTTTGATATCTTCCAGGTTGATACCTCCAAAAGTCGGCTCCAATGCTTTGACGATATTGACGAACTCATCGACATTTTTGGTGTCCACTTCGATGTCAAATACATCAATGTCGGCAAAAATTTTGAATAATAAACCCTTACCTTCCATGACTGGTTTACCAGCTTGGGCGCCGATATCGCCTAAGCCCAATACTGCTGTACCATTACTGATAACAGCAACAAGGTTTCCTTTTGCGGTATATTTATAAGCATCTTCTTTGTTCTCAGCAATAGCCAAACATGGCTCCGCTACACCTGGAGAATATGCTAATGACAAGTCTCTTTGCGAATTTGTTGGTTTGGTCGGAACAACAGCTATTTTACCAGGTCTACCCATTGCGTGGTAGTTTAACGCTGCCTGTTTACGATTAGTGTTACTCATTACGATTTTATTAATTTAAGGCTACAAATCTATCATTCTTTTTGATAATTGGAAATATTTGCCAATATCTTATTATAATTAGACAATAATATGTTACTTCAGGACATCCAATAGTTTAAACATTTGCTGACGCATGCTGGACGCCGATCCTGCATAGTTGTTGACCAGTAAAGTATAAGTAAACGACTGCCCTGTTTTATTGGTATGCACACCTGTATAACCAAGTACGCCGCCAATTGTTCCACTTTTCATCTTCATATTGTTATAGGTGGGAAGACTTTCGTAGAAGGCAGGATACCAACTCTGTTTTTGTGCATACTGCATAATCTTATTCATCGCTGATGTGGTCACTCGATTTTGAGGCGAGAGTCCCGAACCGTCCATACTATTGAGTTCACTGGATTTTATGCCTAATTTGGCATTCCAATATTTTTGTACATAATACGCGCCATCGTCGGTGCCCGTTTTACCAGCTGTTGTATAAGCAATCGCTTTCAACAAGGCCTCTCCATAAAGGTTGATGCTCTTTTGGTTAAACCAGAAGACAATTTTGTCTAAGGTTGGAGATAAATGGATATCGAGGGTCTGTTTTTTTGAAATATCAACTGAATCCATCTTGGTCCCGGTAGCTGGTAGTTCGCTGGCGGTGATACCGTTGTTACTTAGTACTTCATTTAATTGATAAGCGAGATCATAGGCCGGGTCTGGCGAAGAGAGCTCGATAGTTTTCTTTAGGTCCTGTCCATAGGTGCCGCGCACAAATATCTTGGTCGAATAGGGAGCGGCATAGGCGTACACATTGTCTCCGCTTCCCGATTTACCTGTGGTTGTTTCATTGATGATTTCCAGATACGGAACTGGCGTTGTGTAATTGGCGATCTCAGCTTTAGCTCCGACTTTAGTGCTTGGCAGAAAATTTATGCCAAAGGCATTTTCACACCAATTGAGGGAAGAAATTCCAGCACCATAGTAATTGCCCATGTCGGTCCAGATCCAGCCCCCTGGAAGCTGGTTGCCATTGTAAAGCCGGTCATCGGCGATGATTGCGCCATTTATACTTTTAATACCGGCATTCTGGACTGCTGTAAGCCACTTGTTCAGTATCGTTGTTGCTTGAGTCTCCGGGTAGCGGGCGCTGCCGAGGGTAGGATCTCCAGTACCTGTCACTATAATATTTCCGTTTAACACTCCGTTCTCGTCGATTTCACCTGTATAATACAGGGTTGTTTTGAACTGAAAATTCTTGCCCAGGAAGTCCAAGGCCGTAGCCGAAGTGATGACCTTCATGGTGGAGGCGGTCGCCAATCCGACGTTCTCATTTGCTGCGAATACAGTCTGGCCTGTTTTTGCGTCGAAAACAGTCAATGAGCTCAAACCATTTCTGAGGTTTTCCTGATTTTGAAATTGCGTGAATGCATCCTGAATTTTACTACGAAGATCCTGTGCATATACTGGCGTAGCAACGGTCGTTAACGTGTAGGCTGAAAAGGCAATGGCACTTAGCACAAATTGGTTCATATATCATGTTTTTATAGTCCTATGGTATATCCAGCTTATCTTCGATGAGCTTGTTGGCACGGTTATTTTTATTCGTGTTTGGAACTCATGGATATTCCATTGGACGTATTGTAATTCCTGGAACGCTGCCAATTTTAGGGAAAAGCGTTCGCTGTAGTTCGTTTATTTTATTTGGCTTAAAGTTAGGCATTCGACCCTAAAAAATCCTAACTTGCATAAAATTGTATAGACGACATGAAGCATATCGAAAAATTAGCTGCCATTCGTGAGGCGATGAAGGTTCAGGGAATCGATGGATATATCATTCCATCTTCAGATCCTCATATTAGTGAATATCTACCGGAACGTTATAAATGTATTGCCTGGGCGTCTGGTTTTACCGGATCAGCAGGGACGTTGGCAATCACACAGGATTTTGCCGGCCTTTGGACCGATTCTCGTTACTTTGTCCAAGCATCAGAGCAATTGGCGGGAACAGGCTTTGAATTGGTGAAATTGAAAGTGCAAGGTGCAGCGGAGTATGCAGATTGGTTGGGCGAACAGTTGGGCGCTGGTGCTAAAGTTGCTTTTGACGGCAATCTCGCTTCTTTATTAGTGGCTCAATCTGTTCAGCATACTTTGGAGCCTTTGGAGATCAAAGTAGATGGTCATGTTGACCTGTTGTCGTCATTATGGGAAGGACGACCAGCGCTGCCTAAGGCACAGGCCTACCTGCTGGACGAAAATATTACGGGACAGTCAACGGTTTCTAAAATTGAAGCTGTTCGTGCGGAGATGAAAAAGAATAGAACGGAAGCTCATCTGATCTCATCTTTGGATGACTTGGCCTGGTTATTAAACATCCGTGGTCAAGATGTACCATGTAATCCTGTTGTTTTGGGATTTGTATTGATTACCCCAGAAAATGCAACGCTTTATATCGAACCTTCGAAGCTGACAACTCAGGCGACTGAAGAACTTAAAGGCTATGGTGTGGGTGTTTCGGCTTATGAAGATATTTTTAAAGCGATTCCTTCATTGGATGTTGCTTCAATTTTAATTGATCCTAAACGTACCTGTTTTGCTGTTTACGACAGCATACCTAAAGAGGTTAAGATTGTCGAAAAAATAAACCCCTCGACAAGTTTAAAAGCGATTAAGAATAAGGTTGAAGTTGAAAATAACCGCCATACCTTTGTGAAAGACGGTATAGCGTTGACGCGTTTCTTCAAATGGTTGGAAGAGAATGTCTCCTCTGGTGAGCTTTCTGAATTATCTATTGCGGAGAAATTACGTGGATTTCGCGAAAGTCAAGAGGGTTTTGTCGATGTCTCATTCACGACAATTGCGGGATACTTGGATCACGGTGCCCTACCGCATTATTCAGCCAATGAAAAATCGAACTATATATTACAACCTAAAGGTTTACTATTGGTCGATTCTGGCGGACAATATACTACTGGTACAACGGATATTACAAGGGTGGTAACGCTTGGTGGTCTTACGCAGGAGGAAAAAGAGGATTATACGCTTGTACTCAAGGGAACAATAGAAGGCTCTCAGGCCATTTTCCCTACTGGAACGCGCGGCTATCAGATCGATGCCATTACGCGTCGTCCATTGTGGGAAACATTGCGCAATTATGGACATGGTACAGGACATGGCGTCGGTTTCTTCCTAAACGTACACGAAGGTCCGCAAGTGTTCAATGCAGCTGCAATAGATGTTGCTGTTGAACCAGGGATGATTACATCGATAGAACCCGGATTGTATCGCGTAGGCAAACATGGTATCCGCATTGAAAATCTTGTGTTGACCCGTAAGGCAGGTTCTTCTGAATTTGGAGACTTTCTGGATTTTGAGACACTAACAATATGTTATATCGCAACCGATTTAATCGAAAAATCCCTATTGGATAAAAAACACATTGCTTGGTTGAATAACTATAATCAGTGGGTGTTTGATCAATTATCGACTCATCTTACTGCTGAGGAAAAGAATTGGTTGGCAGACAAGTGTCAGGCGATTTAATCCAAAAAGAATAACAACAGTGGTTATCCGCTGCGCACAACACGAAGTTGTCAACATAAACGGTCCCCCAATACTTAGGCAGAAAAGTTGGGGGACCGTTTTTTTAATCGGGTTTTTTCAAAATCTCATAAATGGATTCTTTTCCAAAAGGTTTCAGAATGAAACCGCTTATAAAAGGGTAATTTGCCAGTTGCTCCTGATCGTTTTTGCTCGTGGAGGAACTGACGATAAAAATCTTGGTTTGCTTGATGAAATCGGTCCGGTTTTCAAGTACATCCATTAACTCCCAACCAGTCATAAATGGCATATTGATATCCACAAAGAGTATTGCTGGCATCAACGACTGGCTGATGTCATTGTTCTCCAAATAATCCAATGCATCCAGTGCATTTTTGAAAGAATGATAGTCAATTTCATATTCGGTAAATCCCTGTAGCATATGGGCGAAAATAGTCCGTAAAATGGCATTATCATCAATGAGAATGATCGTTCTTTTGGTTTCAGGAGTCATGGTCTTTTTGATTAATAATTGTTTTCATCGTGTCAATAACCCTCATCTTGGTTTTGATTGACAGCGCAGTTTTTCTTTCACTCTTTTATTTATGAGATCACGCTGTCCAGGATTGTAGCAGTTATTTTCTGCTTCAGGATTGAACGCTGATTTTTTTATTATAGCTGTATCAGCGGATCTGTATATGCTTTTTCTAAAAATTTGACATAAAAGGTGCTACCCGAATCGATTTTACTTTGTACATCGATTTTTCCACCCAATGATTCGATCTGATATCTAATGAGAAACAATCCGACACCTTTACTCTCAAATCCACGGTGAAAAACCTTTTTGAACATAAACAGCTCCGATTTGTATTTTGGCAGGTTAATGCCCAGCCCGTTGTCTCTAACCGTTAATAACGTTCCTTCTTGTTCCTGATGTGTATGTATTTCGATCTTAGGGGCTCGGTCTGTCGCTGTAAATCGGAGCGCATTACTGATGAGGTTGCTGAAAATACTTTCCAGATAAATCTTAGGATAATAGATGTCTTTTACATTGAATTCGATGGAAATAGTTGCATTTTTTTGCTGTATTTCTTCCATAAATTGCTGCTGCACTTTTTTGAATATATCTAAAAAATTACATTGTTCATAAATCAGTGAATTGTTTGATTTAATATCAAGTATTCCGTCCAAATTATGTAACGTTTCAGTCAGATCGTCACTGCTCGTATGCAGCAGGTTCACAAAATCAGCCTTTATTTTTTCATCATGTGTTAACTTAATTTCAGCAATAAGCATCTGTATATTGCTGAGTGGGCCTTTTAGATCATGAGCAAGTATGTTCGCAAATTCTTCCAGTTGCCGTATTTTGGTTTCAAGATCTATTTTGACTAAATCCGATTCAATTTTTTGCCGTTTTAGGATTTCGATATTCTTTTTTGATTCGGAAATATCCTGCACCTGGACGATGAGAAATTGTGCGGTATTGGTATTATCAAAAACTGCCGCAACCGTTACAGAACACCAGACAAAATGTCCTAATTTATGTATATAGCGTTTTTGAAGCGTAAATGCGTCGATTTCACCCCTGACAAGTTTTTCTCTAAGTTCAACATCTTTGTTTATATCGTCGGGGTGCGTTCTATCAGTAAACTTGGTTTTCGACATTTCTTCGTGAGAATAACCAAGAATTTTGGTTAACATATTATTGGATTCTATGGAGTAGCCTTCGAGACTCGTCAATGAAATTCCCAGACCTGATAAATAAAATGCTTGATTAAACTTGTGTTCATTGAATTTACTTTTTTCATTGGACTCGACTTGTTTTGTAATGTCGGAAATAACCAGGGCTACCCGGTTCTGAGCCCTATGTATAGGTTTAATCTGTAAACGATACCATTTGTCCTTGTGCTCGTTTAAATTGGATTGAAAATCCATCTTAAGTTCGCGGTCCAATTTTAATGAATTTTGTATCAATTGGACAGTGGGTACAGCAAGATCCGGCGGAAAGAGTTCTGTGAGACTCTTGTTTAGAAATTCTTCGGGACTGTAGAACAAGAGATCTGGATTGTTGGTCCAGTAGTTTTTAAATACACCAGCATCGGTTACTTCAAATACGAGATCATTCAATGAGGCAACAAGCAATTGAAGTTGGTGTTGTTTATCTTCCAGGACGCGGTTTTTATTGACCAATTTCGATACATCCATAAATGAAATTAAAAGACCTTTTTTATTGTCTTTTATCATAACATGAACATCGAATTGATACCATTTAAACTCTTGATCCTTTTTTCTTCCTAGGATAATTTCATTTTGGTCTTGGTTTTTGGAAAGAGCTGTAAAAAATGGCGTTTCTGTAGGCGACAATACCGAAAGATCATCTGCTGTGTAAAACGTTATTAATTCCTGTATTTTGTAGCTATCTGCCGTACTATCGAAGTCTAAAAGTTCTTGAGCCCTTTTGTTGAATAGTAGAATAGTGCCATCATCTGTGGTCGTGATTGTTCCCTCCAACCTTGTATTTACAGTTTGATCAAAAAGCATAGATAAAGAGTCCCGCTGCTGATGCATTATTCAACCATATTTAGGGTTAATTTTCTCATTTAAAAGTATAAGCAACTCATTGAGTACTTAATTTGCAAAATTGGTAACTTTTACCCCAAAATAATAAATAAATATTAAAATATGTAACTTTTTATATAAAATACTAGCAGGTATATTGTTATGTATGCATAACAATATACCTACTAGTATTTTACCTCTTCTGTGCCTAAGACCTTCTGTCTAATTCTTAATTTTTTCTAGCCACATCCAGTTGAACCAAAGTGGTTGTACTTGTTTACTATTAAAGGTTATGATATACTTTCCGGGCTTATCGAATTTAAATTTGCCGATGCGGTTTTCGACAAATTCTTCTGTATAATTGTTTTCATTGGGCTCGACCACCATTTTGTTGGTCGAAGCAAAACTTCCTTCCAACCGCTGATTGGTCGTACTGACTTCAAAAACACTGTTTTCTTTATTGGGATTATGTGCTGAAAAATCGAGTGAGTAGATGCCCGCTTCAGGGATGGTTACCTCCCAATCGATCTTCGTATCCCCCGTCAGGATCGCATGCGTTGGGTTTTTGCCGTTATAGCGTACAATTTTGAGTCCTTGGTTGAGGCTATTGGTTGATTTCAATGAAAAGCCACCAAAGGTTGATTCTGGGACCGTATTTTTGTCTAGTTCCACCGGCCCATTAAAGGTTAATTTAACTTCTGAAACATAATGATCCGGCTGCGCGTCAGGCAATTGGATATGGATTAAACTGAGACTTTGATCAAATTTTAGTGCCGTTGATACACTTCCCTTCATCAGGGAAACCTGTTCTGGTGTCGATTTGATTCCTGTAATCCGAAGTGTATGGTCTAAGGGCCAATTAAAGACGTGTGCATACACGAGTGTTTTTTGCCCTTCCTTTTTAGTTGTCAGGTAACCCCAATCGAACTGGTTGTTTTTTAGATCAAGGCCGGTGCTGCCGTAGATGCCCTCTCCGTATGTGTTTAGCCAATTTCCGACTTCGTGCAGACGACTGACACTTTCGTAGGGCACTGTTCCATTGGCACGTGGCCCGATATTTAAGGTGAACCCGCCGTTGAGACTTACATTGGAGATTAAGGACTGGAAAATTTGACTGGTTGACTTCCACTCATTTTCCTGACCATTGTAACCCCAAGAATGGGCAATTGTTCCAGGGGTTTCCCAGGGATGGTTAATGTAATTGCTACCAAATTGGTTGTCACCTAATGTTTCGAAATCCACATTTTCAGCATCCGTAGGAAGACCTAGACGTGAATTAATCAAGCAATTAGGTTGTAGTTCACGGATAAGTTTGACAACCTGAAGTAATTGTTCTTTTTTAATAATAGATTTTTGATAAGGGATCCACATGTCGAACCATATCAAGGCAATGTCGCCATAATTGGTCATCAGTTCGCGCAGTTGAGGGATGACTTTTTCTTGCCAATATTGATTGTATTGGGCATCGGTAACATGTCCCGACAGCTCCTGTTGATGGTTCCAGCCGTATGGATGTTCCCAGTCAATCCAATGTGAATAATAAAAACCCAATTTCATACCGTGCTTTCTACAGGCTACTGCAATATCTTTGATGACATCCCGATTGGAACCACTCAATTGTGGAAGGCTATAATGACCAACTTTTGTGTCCCAAAGAGCAACACCATCGTGATGTTTGGCGGTGATGATAATGTATTTCATCCCAGCTTCTTTTGCTAGAAGAACCCATTGCTCAGGATCTATTTTACTCCAGTCGAAACGTTTTGCCAAGGTACCGTATTCTTCTTTGGAGACGCGGTTGCGATATCTTAACCACTCGGCATAGTTATTCATATAACGCAAAGGTTCGCCCTTCCACATGCCTTCAGCTGCACTGTACAGCCCCCAATGAATGAACATGCCAAAGCGGGCATCTTTAAACCATGAGGCTTTTTCAGAAGTTTGTGCAAATAGTTTGGCTGAAATACTGAATAGCAATAATGACAGAATCAGTAGTCGCTTGATTGATGGTATCATAAAGGTTGTTCTGTTTTTTGACTTACAAGATAGGCAAAAAATCGAATATCGATCCTTAAATTGGGTTTTGAAGTGGCTGTGAAGGATAAAATGTCGTCTGTAAAAAAGAGAAAACCCCTCGTATTTAAACGAAGGGTCTTTGTTTAGTATGAAGCTTTAACGCGATTATTTCAAGTTAAAGGCCTGGATAATCTTTTTAAAAACTGCTGTATTGTTGTAGATGCCAATAAAATTTTGCGCACCTGGTCCATAAGCAAAGACAGGTACCATAATATTGGTATGGTCATCGCTACTGAAATTGCCCCTAACAGTTCCCTTTTTATAATTGGCATCCAACACGGAAAGTCCGCCAGTTTCGTGATCTGCAGTGACAATGACGAGTGTTTCACCATCTTGGTCCGCAAATTTTAGGGCTTCCCCGACAAGCCGATCAAAGTCATGTTGTTCGGTAACAACATAGGGAAGATCGTTGGCATGGGCTCCATAGTCAATTTGTGCACCCTCGGCCATGATAAAGAAGCCATTTTTATTTTTAGACAAAAGCTCAATCGTTTTTGAGAGGGAAGTTTTTAGCATTTCTCCCCGTCCATCGAGTATTCTTCTTGTCGCAGAATCCGCCAGGAGTACGAGCTGTTTGCCTGATGTCGCTTTTTCAAAATCACTTAAATTTTGCTGAAGCTGATAACCTTTTGCCGTCAGTTGTTTCATCAGCGTGTTATCCTTGTTGTTGAGGAAGCTTTCGCGACGGGATCCAACGAGAATATCCACATGGCTATTTTTGAAATCTGCCGCAATTTCCTGTGACATGGTCCGATCGATCTGATGTGCGTAAAATGCAGCCGGAGTGGCATCTGTAATATCTCCCGCACTGATTATACCGCTTTTGATCCCGTGTTGAGCAAGTGTATCAGGAATAGCGCTCAACAATTTACCGTCTGCATCCACGCCAATGTAACGGTTATTGGTTTTATGTCCAGTAGCCAAAGCTGTCCCACCCGCAGCGGAGTCTGTAAAATCCGAGTTGGATGCTTCGGTGCGCGAAAGACCAATATGTTTCATATTGATGATATTGGACTGACCAAAATTGGCACTTAAACCTGCTTGTATTTGGGCTAAGCCCATTCCATCACCAATGAGTAAAATAACATTCTTGACCTTGCTCGTTGCACCATCATTTTTATAGGTTGGCTGATAGGGAATGTAGGCCTTTGGATTTGCGTATTCGACTTTAGCGTTGTTTAAATAGAAATTCTTAAGTGCAGTAGGGTGGTCTGTATTGATCCAGTCTACCCCCATGTGACCAAGCTCTTTCCAACTATTGGGACTATCTTTCGTAGCCCAAAAACGAAAGGGTTTACCTAATTTATGCGCTTTGTCTATTACAGATTTCATCTTTTCAAGGTCGGGCGGAGTGGGAGTTCCTTTGCCATTCCAGACAGAATACTGCTTAATATCCTGACTGATCATCCCAATATGTTTGAGCTGTGCCGGCGTATAGTCTTTTTCCGGCCTACCATCAAAATAAATCATCGATGGATAATTGTCGAACTTTTCGGGCGGTGGGATTTCACCGCTGACGACAATTTTAATGGCGGAAGGATTTTTCTGCTGGTCGAATACAGATTCGTTGCCCTTCAAATCGGCTAACAATTTAGACAATACCTGTTCGTAATTTTCCTTAATATCAATCACAAGCTGCAAGGTTTGCTCAGGTTTGGCATAAGGTTTATTGCCGTTCTCCTTAAAGAAAGCAATTAAAGGGTCGATGTAAAGTTTTTTCAACGTCTTCCCTGGTTTGATTTCGCTGCTTTCATGGGCAACGTAAAGCTCCCCATTGCGGTAGAAGACGTCCGCTTCGATAGAGCCCATTCCAGCATAGTAAGCCTCCAACAGCGGGATTTGTTGTTTGTAATCATTGTGGCTATGACCTGCATTGGCAGTCAGTTTCTGTTGTGCAGAAACTGACTGAATGCTTAGGCCGGCAAATAACAGCCACATTAATTTAGTGTTTTTTACCATCCTGCGTTTTGTTTAATGACACCGGAACTGTTGTCGATCTCGCGTTGTGGAACAGCCCAGACATCATGTACTTGCGGATTGAAATTTCTAGCCGGCCAAATTACAGCACCATCAAAATCGTGTAGCGGTTTGGCATAGGTAGCTTGCGCATCGCCCCATCTGACCAAATCGCGGTGACGGTCTGCCCATTCACCAGCAAGCTCATTGCGGCGCTCACGTTTTAGGTCTACGAGGGTCATTCCGCTTTTTGCGATTAAACCAGCTCTTTTTCTAATTTTATTTAATTCGGTATCACCAGCACCAGCGCCATTTAAATTAATGGCCGCCTCAGCTTTAATCAATAATACTTCGGCATAACGCATCAAGGGTACATTGAGGTCTGTAGTGCCGTTGTCACCATTTGGATTGACATGTGTTGGAATAGGGTTGGCATATGAAAATGGTTCCATGTACTTTTTGAACTGATAGTTCGAAGTCGCGCCACCGTCTTTAGTAAATGTACGTTCTGCGCCAAAAAACTGGAATTTGTCTCCTGGTTTCAAGATTGTTGCTTCACGACGCAAGTCACCTGTTTCAAAAGAATCGTAAAGTTCTTTTGTCGGCAGATAGTAACCCCAGCCGTTGTAAATTCCCCAAGCTTTGTTGGTCAACATCACACCTGGAAGTTTGCTGCCCCAGCCAGTACCACCACCATTTGGCGTACAGACCACCGACCAGATATATTCTTTGGACCAGTTGTTGGCGGCTTTAAACACATCCACAAAGTTGGTCAATAATTCATGTTTGCCCGAACTGATCACCATATCCGCGTACTTCGCTGCATTGGTATAATCTTTTTTGTACAGATATACTTTTGATAAATAGGCCCATGCAGCTGTTTTGTGGGCTTTACCATAATCGGTATCCTTCATCTCAGAAAAATAAGGAAGGTTGTCGGCCGCTTTTAATAGCAGTGAAATGATGTAATCGTAGTTTTCGTTAACGTTGTTTGCTCTGGCTACCGGAACGGAAGCATCTGTTTCAGGCGTAACAATAGGCACACCTGCCTTGTCGTTACCATAGTTTGCTGCCAGCTGAAAATAAACCAGGCCTGCATTGAAATAGGCGTCACCAATGATTTGTTTTTTTCGAGCTTCATCCATGGAGATATTGGGAACATTGATAATAATATCGTTGGCCCTTTTTATAATCGCATAACGCATGCTCCATTGCGATTCTGTATAACCGCCACCGATGTAATTGCGGTTGAAATTTTTGATATTGTCCGCTTCGGGTTTGTTACGTCCGGTCACCATGTCGTCACTGGCATTAATAAACCAGAACATTCCACGGCCATAATAATCCTCTTCGTTGTACTTTTCATACATACCAGCTTCTGCTTTGATCGCATCTTGTTCCGTTTTCCAGAAATTCTGTGCAGACGGGGAGCCCTCTGGCGTTATATCTAACTGTTTGTTGCACGATGCAAAAAATGCTAGTGCAGCTATTGCAAGGTATTTTATATTCGTTTTCATTTTTTTTTATTTTTTAGGGCTGATAAGTATAACTCATCTGCATTGTTTTAAGATTAGAAATTGACATTTAAACCGACAATAAAGCTTCGGGCTTGTGGATAACGGCCGACATCAAGACCATTGTTATCCATCCCAATTTCTGGGTCAAAACCTGTATATTTTGTAATGGTGAACAGATTATTGGCTGTTGCATAAATGCGTACGTTACCCGTCTTAAATTTGCTTGCAATTGATTTTGGTAAAGTGTAGCCTAATGTAACGTTACGAATGCGGAGGTAAGAACCGTTTTCAATGTAAAAATCGGATGCATTGAAGTTTCCGTTCGCATCTGAGGTGGAAATGATTGGCACTTTACCATTTGGATTTTCTGGAGACCAGGCGTCCAAAATACCCGTTAACTTATTGTAAGAAGGGCCACTTGCACTATACGTTGTTCTTTTGATAGCGTTGAAAAGCTTGTTGCCTTGAACGCCCTGAGCAAAAATATTGAAATCAAAATCCTTATAATTCGCATTAAAGCTCAATCCATAGGAGAAATCCGGGTATGCACTGCCCGCAAAATAACGATCTTCAGGTCCGATTGAACCATTGCCATCGATGTCTACAAATTTGAAATCTCCTGCTTTTGCATTCGGCTGAATTTTTTGTCCATTGGCGTTTTTGTAATTATCAGCTTCGGCCTGACTCTGGAAGATACCATCTGTTTTGAGCACATAGTAGCTGTAGAGCGGTTGACCGACGGTAATAGAGAGCGGAGCCAATTCATTTCTGAAATTAGTACCCACAGCAATGGTGTTCAAGCCCGGTGCTAATTCTTCAACCTTGTTGTTTAATTTGGTTAAGGTTGCATTGATGGAATATGTAAAGTCGGAATTTCTTGAACTATTATAGGTCAATCCTAGCTCGATACCCCTGTCTTTGACTAAACCCGCGTTGATCGTTTGACTATTTAAGCCTGCTGTACCTGGTAGTGAACGGGTTAAGATCATTTTATTTGTTTCCTTAATAAAATAATCGGCGACTAAGTTAAAATGGTTGAAAATTCCCAAATCTAAACCTATATTAGTCTGTTTACTTTCAGCCCAAGTGAGGTTCTTGTTGGCCAGAATCGTTTGTACGTATCCTTTTTGTAAGGTCGGTGTTTGACCGAAATAACTTTGTGTCGATGCTAGTAGCGGGTTGACAGCTGCAGCTGACAAACTACCGAGATTACCTAAAATACCATAGCTACCGCGTAATTTTAATTGATCTAACCAGGTTACTGATTTTAAAAACTCTTCTTTGCTGATTACCCATCCTGCTGATGCAGAAGCGTAGTTTTTAAATCTATTTTCCTTTGTCAACATGGATGACCCATCGCGTCTACCAATCAACGATAATAAATATTTATCATTGTAACTGTAGTTTGCTCGTAAGAATAGCGAGGATATTGCTGTTGAAGCGTAGCCACTTTCTGAAGGTTGAATGGTATTGGCATTTGTTAAATAACGGTATTGTTTGGACTCATCGTCAAAACCTGCTCCGGAAGTATATAGATAGGTGTTTTTTGTCTTTTGAAAGGTATAACCACCGGTTAGGTCAAGTTGATGCTTGTCGAAAGAAGTTTTGTAATTTAAAACTTGTTCTGCTAGGATATCGTTTGCATCATCAGCTCGTTCAACCAGACTATTGCTCAAAACGGGTTTGCCTATTTCCGGACGTCGTGGTGTAAAACTTTTATATCTAGCGTTTGATTTAGTAATACTTAAGTTGGATCTGAATGTTAAGCCTTTTGCCAATTGGATGCTCGCATAAGGATTGACAACAAGGACATTGACCGGATTGTTGATGTCGATGCGCATCAGTTCGGCAACAGGGTTAATGATATCACCGTAATCGCCCGGGAATGGCCCTGGTAGACCGGCAAAGCTGCCATCAGCATTGTAAGGGGTTCCATTGGTTGGATAATAGATGGCCGATAATAGCGCTCCTGTATAATCGCTGCTCGTATTGGCACCATTTCCATTGGTACTGCTGTAGGATAAGTTTTCACCAACTTTCAACCAGGGGGTAAGTTGATGTTCTGAATTTATACGGAAGTTATAACGCTTGGTTTTCGTATTTAGGACAATACCTTCGGCGTTGCGGTAATTGAAACTGAGGTAAAAACTAGATTTTTCGCTACCACCATTAATTGCAGCATTGTAATCCTGTAGTGCTGCATTTCTAAAAACTTCATCCATCCAGTTTGTTTTGGTCACTAGACCCTCCGGGTATTTGGTCGGATCAAAAGCAGGTAGGATGGTCGTTCCACCATTTTTTGCAGCTGTTGCAGCGACTTCGGCACGTTGTTCGGCATTTAGCGGCTGTAATTTTCGCCAAGCGCTTTGTTGGCCTAACTTGGCATCAACGCTAATTTGCATCTGCCCTTTTTTTCCTTTTTTAGTGGTGATCAACACCACACCACCAGAAGCTCTGGCACCATAGATTGCTGCAGAAGCATCCTTTAATACAGAAATAGACTCAATGTCGTTGGGATTTAATTGTGGCGTACCTAGGAAAATGGAACCATCAATAACATAGAGTACACTTTCACCATTTATACCACCAGCACCGCGGATATTGATACGGGGTGAAGCAGTTGGGTCACCACCTTCGTTTGTGACAATAACACCTGGCGATTTTCCGGCCAATACTTCGCCAACGCTGTTGACAGACCTAGACGATAATTTGTCAAGTGAAACCAAGCTTACAGCGCCCGTTAATGTCTCTTTTTTCTGCGTTCCATAACCAACAACAACAACTTCGGATAGGGTCGAACGTTCTTCGCTTAGCGTTACATTAATAACTTCATTTTCGCCAACTGCGACTTCCTTGGAATGGAATCCGACCATCGAAAAAGAAAGTACAGCTTGCGGTCCTGCCTCGATTCGGAAGGCTCCTTTTGTATCTGTTGTCGTTCCAACCTGCGTACCAACTACTTTTACAGAAACACCTGCGATTGCAGTTCCCAATGTGTCCCGTACAAAACCTGTCACGATACGATCTGCCTTCATGTTTGCTTGTGTGTTCAAGATCACATAGTCCTCTTTTTCCACCGCATTGATTCCAAGCTTATTCAAAAGAGAGCGAACTGGTTCAGTTTTAAAACTGCCGCTTAAGACCGTGTTACGTTCTTGCAATAGATCAGGATTGTAAACAAAATGAAGGCCTGAAAGACTCTCGATTTTGTGTAGAATCACATCGAGTTTCTCGCCCTTGCTTATTTTGATGTTTACACTGCTTTTGTCCAGACGTTGGGCCATGCTTGGGGAGGCCATCAATGAACTGCAGAATACCGAAGTAATCGAAAATGCGATGCAGGGATACTTCATGATCCGATAAAAAGAGAATTCTCTTTTGAATGCAGGTGTTTTCATTTTTTTGTAATGATTAGGTAATGAATTACGCATGGTGACTAAGATGTTTTAGGTAAATTTTTAGACATTATTTGTGGACTTTAAATATTTTATCCTTTTCAATCGTACTGTACTTGAGGTGATGTAGGCTGCAGATGATATCCAGTATTTCTGCCGGATTTTGTGTGCTATTGAATGTGGCTGTTGTTTTTAAAGGCGAAAGTGAAGTGTCTTTTAAGATAATTTCGATGTTGTAGACATATTCCAGTCTTTTTACCACCTCCTTAAGTGGTGTTCCATCAAACGCAATGGCTACGGCTGTATTTTTTTCTACTAGGTTGCGCGATGATTGTTTGGTCTCTTTATCATAGCGTAGACTTTGGTTTTTGGTTAATATGCCGAGGATCTTATCATTTTGCTCCACAGCAACCTTACCCGTAGCGACGGTGACTTCGACTTGATCGGAAGCCTGATAGGCTTTTATCCGAAAAGAGGTTCCTAATACTTTAACTGCTAGCTTCGATGCAAGCTGTACCTGAAATGGATGCTTCTCGTCGTGGGCAATGTCAAAGAAGGCTTCCCCCTCAGTAAGTGCTATTTCACGGATATTGCCCTTGAATTTACTTGGATAGCTGATTTTTGAAGATGGTTCGAGGATAATTTCCGAACCATCTGCCAAGACAATCTTTTTATGTTCCCCTGCAAGGGTTGTTGTGACGATCTGCGCAGATGCTGTGATAGGTTGATTATTTACTTTCCAATAAAGAAGTCCTATGGAAGCAATCATTAAAATAGCGGCTGCTATTTTGAATACAGGTGAATACAGCAGGGAAGGTCGTTTACTTCCCTTTTCTGAAATACTGGACTGAATATTGGCCAATAATTGTTCGCGCAGTGCAGCTTTTCGTTCCTGCGGAACTTTTTTTGCAGCCTTATCCAGTTGGGCGTACCAATCTTCGACTTGCTTAATCTCGGCGGCGGTAGCCTCTCCATTTAAATATTTTTGCAGTAACTGCTTTGCTTTTTCTTCCCTCATTTGAATACATGTCACTTCAAATGGGAAATGGTACTAGTCGAAAATATTAGGAGTATATTAAATTATTGTTAACACTCAAAAAAAATGGAGGAACTGCCTAAGAGAGGCTTTTTTTGAGCAGTTTCATGGCCGAGGTAATTTGATTCTTGACAGTTTGTACGGAGACATTCAACTCGCTCGCAATTTCCTTGATAGACTTTTCTTGTTTTCGGCTCATGGTGACGACCAGTCGCATACGTTCGGGAAGCAGCATCAAAGCTTCTTCAACTTTTTGCTGCGCGTCTTTTAGGATCAGTAGGTCGTCCGCTGAATCCGCATATCGTTGGTTCATTAAAGTCGCTAGTTCGGCTTTATGTCCATCTTTAACTGTCGTATTCCGAAAATGGTTGATTACTTTGAATTTGACAGCTCCATGTAGATAGGCTGCAAGACCACCAGATATGATGACCTGCTCACGGTGTTCCCACAGCGAAATGAAGATTTCCTGGGTAATGTCCTGAGCCACATTTTCGTCGCCTATTTTCTTAAAAGCTGCATCAAATATGGCTTCCCAGTACAGATTAAAAATCTGTTCCATGGCAAAGTGGTCACCTCGCTTTAATGATGCTATCAATAATTCGCTCACAAGATCAGTTTTAATTGGACAAAGCTAATAACTCAGTATTCCTTTAAAGTTAATAAATCTTAAAGAGTATATTTTGTCTGTTATAAATTAATCTTGGGAATTATTGCTGAGATTGAGCGGTATATTTTTATTCTTTATATTCCTTGCCCGTAGCAATGTCAATAAAATAGCCGTCGTCCCGATTGCACTCATTTTTATATTGTACCCACCCGTTGGGATTGATGGTCATGTAGCTTTTGTTGCCGATTCGTTGTTTTGTCTTGTTGTTGTATAAAGTATAGCGACCATCTTTATGCTCCTGTAATGCAAAGATTTGTCGTTTACCATCTAAGGTTTCAATATGTTCGAAATCGGGGTTTATATCCCAAGTCTTTGTACTTGAATTCCATAGGCCTTTTGTAGGTTCTAGATCACCTCGTTTTACATCAATTAAATAAAGATCTTCTGATGAATCGATGTACTTTATTTTTCCGGTCTTCCAATTCTTTTCCAGGGCATTCGAGGTGAGTAACATGTGTTTGTCTGGCCAGACCAAATTACCCACCTGATCCAGGATATAGAAGTTCGGGGCTTTGATGGTGTCCAATAAGTTGCCATCTTTATCCATATATAACCAATCATAAGCCCAGATGGCATGATCGTAGTTAAATCTGCCTAGAATAAAATAGGGCGAATTAGTCACCGAATAAACTAAGGATATTTCTTTTAGAAAGGCAATCTGTGTCGCATTGGCTTGTCTAATTTGTTTTGGAAAAGCTTTGTCGTATTGTGGAAAGGCATATATGCTGCCTGTATTATTGTCCTTTAGTAGTTTGGGGATTGCTGGGCTGTAGCGCTCCTGATTGATAGAATCGAGCTGTATGGCCTCATTTTTCCAAAGAAGGTCTATTTTGTCTATGCCTGTCAAAGCGGATAAAACCGGTTTTTTGCTTCGGATATCAAGGATGGTAAAACTGTTTGCTGATGCTGGAATATAACGTCCGTTTTCCAAGGGCATTTCAATGTGTTCTTCTATTTTCTTAAGTTTTTGATCTTTTAGCAGATACAGGTTCCCATTGAGGATCAGATGCTTGTCGTTTAAGGGGTAAGTTGCAAGGTTATATTCGTTCTCATCGTAAGGAATATCTTTTTTCAGCAGAATCTGATTACTTTCCAATACCCGTATTTCAAGCTTGACATAAGTAGCTGTTTTCTTGATATAACTGCTTAGGATATTCCAGTCCCATTTCCAGAAGGGCAATTTCTTTTCATATTCCTGGCGTTTCATCAGAAGAGTCAGCTGCTTGAGGTCTAAGAGCTGTAAATCTGTGTCGGAATAATGTTCGATAAATTCACCTTCGCTGTTAATGATCCCCGTTTGATCCTTTTCATTGGCTACCAGTGCATATCCTGTGGACGTGAAAGGCTGAGCCCAATGGAACTCTTGGGATAGCTTCTTCTGGAATGCGCTGTCGACATAGACAAACTGCTTGTTTTTGGTTTGATAGGGAATCCATTTAACCCGGTCATTTTTTGTGATTATGGCGGATTCCTGTGCACATGCTGTGATACATAGCATAGTTGTTATACTTAGCAATAATGATTTGATCATCCTTTTTTCAATTAATTGAACCTGGTTGTTTGCAGCTCTCATGTTGTTGCAGTTGCTCGTGTTGATTGAGTCCGAATTGCAAATCGTACACGCTCTGAACCCCCTTGGTTTAGAAACTAAAGTAGTGGAAAACAGGCTTTGGAAAAATAGCCGATTTCAGTGATTATCTTGATGATTCAAAAGGAATGTAATTTTTCTTTTGCTGGACTCATAGTTATATCATCCAAGGATGTCAATATTGCGTATGCTTTTTTCTTTGAGCCGATTAATTTGGCTAATCGGCTCAAATTTTGTTTATATTTGAGCCGATTATAAGTTTAAATCGGCTCAAATTATGTATAACTGGCAATATAAAGAGTGGCCTAATTTCATTTATAGGCTTGAAGAGATTCAACCCATAGCGGTTGCATTTGCGCAAGAAATGGGGGCAATACATGGTTTATTAACAGGACTGAATGAAGAACTAAAACAGGAAGCATTTGTAGAGGTACTTATATCTGAAGCTATGAAAACCTCGGAAATTGAGGGAGAATATATGAGTCGAGAAGATTTAATGTCTTCAATTAAGAGAAATCTCGGTATTCAGGGCGATGTTGTTGTTCGTGATCGCAGAGTTGCAGGGATTGCAAAATTAATGACAACAATAAGAGATAGTGCCAATATTGAACTGACTCTCGATGTTATACTGAGATGGCATGCTATATTAATGGCGGGGTTTCCTCAAGTTAACGCTGGAAAGTGGCGTGTGGGGGAGGAGCCTATGCAGATAATTTCAGGTTCATATGGCAAAGAAACCGTTCACTATGAAGCTCCCCCGTCTGCTAACGTTCCAAAAGAGATGGAGCAAATGATTAACTGGTTTAACTCATACGAAGTTAAGGAGTCAGAATATATAATTGCTGCATTGGTCAAGACGGCTATCATTCATCTTTACTTTGAGTCAATTCATCCTTTTGAGGATGGCAATGGGCGAATAGGCAGAGCATTGGCCGAATATACGCTGTCGCACACATTAAAGTCTCCAGTCCTGTTGTCGATATCAAAAACTATTGAGAAAAACAAACAAGTTTATTACGATAATTTAAAAATTGCGCAGGCTAGTTTAGATATTACAGGGTGGATTAGCTACTTTACCAAAGTAATTTTTGAGGCACAAAAGGAAACCAGAGAGCTCATTGAGTTTACTGTAAGAAAAGCAAAATTTTTTGATAGAAACCGTGATCTATTGAATGATAGGCAAATGAAGGTTATCAATCGGATGCTCGAGCAGGGAATTGAAGGTTTTATTGGCGGGATGACTGCAAAAAAATATATTTCTATTACACGGACCTCAAAAGCTACTGCGACTAGGGATCTGCAAAGGTTGCAGGAACTGGGGATAGTTGAACAGTTGGGACATGGGAGATCTGTACGGTACGAACTCATACTTTCTTAACCCCGGGCATAAAGTCCTCGGTGCTTCTATTACTTTTTAGTAACCGGAACCAATAGGACCTGTCCTTTATTGGTTTGATACCAATATCTGTTGCCAAGGTCATCTTCGAAATCATAGTTCACCCGGGATTTATCAACCTTTTTGAAACTTTTTACATCTGGTCCGTTGAATATTTTATTGCCAATGAAAATATGTTTGGCATCCTTGGCGACGGCAAACTTGAGGACCTCAAAAGTCTTTGGATCTGCTTCTGAAAATATCTGTTGCTCATAATAGACATGATTTTTGTCGCGTGACCAGCGGGCTTTTCCGTTTGCTCCTTCCAATAGCTCGAAGCTATCTGCATCAACCTCTGAGTATCCAAATTTCTTACCCGAGATAATCACCAATTGGTCAATGATTACCATTTTCTCATTGAGGAATTTTATGTTGTTTGACGAAGGGAGTTCGATTTCCAGTATACCGATGCCTTGATAAGGCTCGTAGTAAAGCAGTGTATGGTTATCCAGTAGTACATATGCCGCATTGAGAGCCTTAACGTGAGCTGTTTTATAGTGGAGCGAAAGAATACCTTTGTTGGTGACTACCGAAAGCTGATTTTTATCTTTTACAAAGTTGTTGTTGACAACGCTGAAAGTCGCATAGTCGACGTGAAGGGGTTGATACTTATAAAAGTAATGTGCTTTGTCTTTAGCTAGTGCCGGCAGTTGATCATATAACGTCGTAAAAGTTGCCGGATCGGCTCCATCAATAATGGTGAGCTGGTTTTGGCTGCAATCGGAAGTAGCCGAAGCAAAACCTTCAAACTTGAATACGTGTTGTTGATCGACAGGAATCCTGTTTTTCAGTTGAAAGGTCTTTACGTCGACGAGTTGTTGGGGGCAGCCCATGAAATAGAGGTGATCTTTATCGCGGGCATAGACATCTTTAATCACTGAAAAACTAGCTACATCGGCAACGGTCTTTCTCGACCCTCTTTCAAAACCATTGCCGCCCGGTATAAAATAAATCGCGCCGTTCTTTTTATAGTAGTCTTCAGATAAAGGACTGACCTGCTCCTTGCAGGAAAGGAGTAGACTTATCAAAGCACTTAGGATTCCCATTTTTAAACTACTGTTCATAACTGTAAATGCTATGTTCTATAGCAATTATTAAAGATCTATTCCGCTAAAGATAACGGAAATATATAAGTAATCTGTCGATTGTTTACAATTCGCTTCTCGCTATTTATAATTCGTGTATTTAAAGCTCTATTGGATTTACTTATTGGCTATTTTTAAACATACACAAGTGAAATCTAAAAAAATAATTTGTTTTTAAATTGTTAATTTATATATTTGTATATATTAACTATATAATTGTATTGTTATTGTTTTTCTTGTAATTGAATTACAAAGTGTTTTAGTTATCAAATTACCAGCGGTAGCTCATCACTTTTTCACGAAATGAAAGTTTCGATACATTTTTAATTGTGGTGCTGGTATTTCCTAAAAAGCCAAGGGGCGAACGTCTATCTAATAAAACGTGTTGACCCTATGTAGTCTCCTTGGATATTATACTATCTTTTTTACAAATTAAGTATTGATTATTTGCAATAATGGTCTTTAACAGTTTGATCTGTTGGTCTGTTTTATTGCGCCGATTTTTTAACCTTAAATCATTTAGTATGGAAATTAATAGCCAATTAATTATTGATCGGCTTTCCCAGCGTATGGATCTCGATCGTGCCTATGTCGTTAAATATCAATTTCTCGATCAGGAATCGCATCATTTAGTTTTAGCGCTTAAACCCGTGAGTGGACTTTCACACAAAGTGCTAAAACCTATTGTGGAATTGTGCTTGATGGATCAGGAGAACATTTCATTTGAATTGATTTTTGCGCCAGAATTGAAGAATAAAATAAAGCTTGGGAGCTTATTTTATTGTTATGCGATCTTGCCTCAGCATGAGATTTTTAGTAGTACACGAAGTAGTTCTCTCATCATTAAAGGTAAGGAAATACGTGGCATATTGGATCTCTCGGAAAAGTATTATGAGAAGGCGACTGCTGTATCCGCGGAGTTTTTACAGGGAGCACAAACATTTGCAGAAATAGCCAATTATCCGCGTGCCTTATTTATGGTTCACCAAAGTTTGGAAAGTCATCTGAAACTGCTTCAAGTAATGGTAGAAGGTAAGGGAAATAATGTACATAGTTTTGACAGTCGAATTCGGAGCCTGCATACGCATTTTCCGATGTTCAAATCGGTCTTTATGGGAGAGGCAGACGAAGATAAGATGCGTTTTGCATTACTGGATAATTCTTTTAATGCCGTTAATCAAAATAGAGACCTGGATATTTCAGCCGTAGATGCTTCGCAACTATATGATCGTTGTCTCGTATTGCAGGCTGCAATAGAAAAGTTGTTCCGCTACTTTACGGAAGCCTTGCAGGCCGTATACGATGCGCTTGTGGCCGCAGAGGGCGCTGCTCAAGCGGCGCTAGAAAAGAGCAAGTTGGCTAAAATGAAGGAACAAGAGCAAGTTGAAGCTGGTGCAGACTTTCATAGTTTCCCTTGGCCAGCGCAATATCAGAGCGATGTACAGGAGTTGTTGCATCAGATCCACCAGGAAAATAACCCCGAACAAATGATGTTGCTCAATTATTATGTCAGCGATGCCCATGGAAAAGGGCTGTTTGATTTTCCTCGTCAGGAAAATGGAAAAACAGAAATCTACCTTGTTGTGATAAAAAAGAAATTGGGTCACTGTCACTTTCGAAAAGTCGCTTACGGTCAAGTTACTGCAGTTGTAGCTTTTATTAGCACAGATTTTCTGGCAACAAAATTGGATCTGGGTAGCCGTTTCTCTCATACCATCTGGAATGAATCTGTTGTTCTCTATCGCCATCCGCGTTATAAACCGACTTACTCGGTTGTACCTGTTGATTGGCATAGTACCTTATTTAAGACCTCAATTTCATGGGTGCGGAATTCAAAACTCATGCAGAATCTTTTGGCTGTTTTTTCTTCTGAAGGCCTTTCTAGTGCTCAATTGGCTGTATTATTTTTAAATCAGTTGACTTCTATTGGACTATATAGTTATCTATATCTCCGAATCGGTTATGCGCCAATGAATGTCACCATTGCAGATCTGGTGGATTGGACATGTATCTGTGATAAAAAGGTGAAAGAATTTTTTACAGCAAGAAATGAGGTGGAGGAAATATTGAATGCAGAGCTGTTAAAACAAATGAAAGGGCGAGTCTATGAGCTTCCTTCACCATTGGCTCAGCTTGATATGGACTATTTTAGGTCAAAAGCGAAGGAAATTACGGATTTCTTTGTCGATCTCTGCGATCAGAGCATACGGTATATGGAGCTGAAATCGGAGGTTAATTTCAATAAGCAATAAAAAAGGATTTATGGGAAATAGTGTTGAAAATCTGGGGCTATCAACAGATGTTGCTCCGATTATACCTGACAAAGAGAGGAATAGCTTTATTATTCCTTGGGAAAATCAAGAGGATCTTTATATTTCATCAAACTACTTTCTTAAGCTCTATAAAGGAGAAATACCACTGGAAGATTTCCACCTTTATAGTTACAGCGTTAGGATAATCAAAGTCAACAAGTTTAAATGGTCATTTTCTCTAAGAAGAGATGGAAATTATAAAAGCAAATATCTCAAAATTGATCTCGAGATCAAAGAAATCGGATTGAAGGTTAAGTGCGATTGTAAAAAGCGTCATGATAGTCTGTGTGATTATGTAATTATTGGACTTTATCGTAAGTTTTTACTCAGTAATAAATTCTTAAATGATTTATATGCAAAAGATATTGCCCTCCTACCCGAAAGTCAGCATAAGTTCTTTCAATTGGGTATTTCAAGGCTATATTACCGCAATGATAAGGTTTGTATTGAAAATCATAATCAATTTGGTCAGGTATATAATTACTTCGACCACCAGGAACTTGAATCGGAATTACTAGATGTAGCATCTGAAAACCAATGGCTAGGAAAGCTTGGGGCGCCTTTTCCGGACTTTATGTATGTTGTTCCTAGAGAGCGTCAGTTGGACGGACTGCCCTTTTTAATACCTTTTGAAATAGACAGTAAGATAAATTATTTAGGAGAATTTGGTAATGAGTTGGCGAATTTTGCTGATAGCGATGTTTTAAAAATCGATTTATGTCGTAAGATTCTAGCCTTTTCCAAAAGTCCACAAAGACAATTAGGGGATAGGGAAAAAGAAGACGTGCGAAATGACTTTAATCGTTTGGAGAAGGATTTTATCATCAGTGCTTGGCGTAAACTTTTGGAAGGAAAATCGGATCAAAGATTACGTGTTGCCTTTGTCGATAGAAATAATTTAAAAACTACAATTGAAAACTTCAAATATCCATCCAAATATCGTACAACTTATCGGAATGTGATTTTGGCGGGCGATGATCTTAGTGTGAAATTTCATTTGAAAGAAAGCAGCGATCACCTGCTTCTATCGTTAATTCTTGTCTACAGTGGAGAGGAGTTGAAAGACTATACATCCGAATGTCGGTCCAATTTCTTCTTTATCAATTTGAACGAAGATGAGTGTCTTTTTGTTGATAATCTTCAAAAGGAGTTTCTATTACGTTTCTTTTACAGTATTTCTACTAAAATCACGGTGTTAAAGAAGGACTATGAGGATTTCTTTACACATTTATTGATACCACTGTCAACATCGTTTCACATAGACCTTGAACCTTTAAACAAGGATACAGTTTTTATTTCTAATACCGCTCATCATGTGCCTCAATTTAAGGTTGTGGTGGAGAAAGACGACGATGATCATTTAAATTTCGAATTGAAAGCTACGCTGAGTGAAAAGGAAGAATATGTAATTCCATATGGAGGAAACTTGATTTTAAAACCGGAAAATGGAATCTGCCTGTATACGGAGAGAGATCTTGTTGGCGAGCATGAGTTTAATACCTTTATTGAAGCACAGTTGCCAAATTTGAAAAGCTGCACCAATAGAATGGTTAAGCGCTTGGAATGGCAGGCGCATAGCAACAGAAATAGACTGTATGAATTTATAAAAAAATGTAAGAGCAAGGGGTACAAAACTATTCTGAACAATATTTCAAAGGGAGCTTATTTGCTGCCACACCAACTGAAATGGGAAGTATTGGATATTCGTCAGGACAATAATGTATTTTCCATTTACATGATTTTCAAATTTGGAACAACGGCCTATTTACCGGGAGAGTTTGAAGAAAAGATCATAAACGACTACAGTAGCATCCAATTGGCAGATAAATCTTTCGGATATATTAAAGCCTCAGATAAAGCATTATTTGATGTGCTGTTTAATTATGCGCTGGTTGAAACCGACTGTCTTAAACTCACTTCAGCCCAATTGCTATCTTTCCAAACACGGCTGGATCGAATTGATCCCCGTATTATTCAAAATAGCCTAGCTGAACGTCGAAAGAAACTGTTGGATACGGATGAAATAGCCCTGTTGGATGTTCCAAAAGCGATCCAGGCAGAGTTGCGTCCTTACCAACAGGCAGGGTTTAGCTGGATGGTATTCTTAAGCGATTTTCAATGGGGCGGTATCTTGGCTGATGATATGGGATTAGGGAAAACATTACAGGCAATAACGCTTTTGGAATATTTCTATCAAAATAATCCAAAGGCAGCCCCCTCAATTATTATTGTACCCAATTCCCTACTATTCAATTGGCTGGCTGAATTCAAGAAATTTTCTCCAAATCGTCGAACATCTATTTATCATGGACAAAAAAGGAGGGAAGTCACGGAAATAGAGAACGAATCCATCTTGATTACAACCTATGGAACAGTTATGATGGAGCTTGACTTTCTTAAATCCCAGTCCTTTAGTTACATGATTTTAGATGAGTCGCAGGCGATAAAAAATCGTCATTCAAAAAGATTTAAATCGCTAACTGAGCTAAAGTCCTGCTATCGAATAGCGATGACTGGAACACCTATTGAAAATGGGGTGGAAGATATCTACGCACAAATGAGTATGGTCAACCCTGGTTTTTTTGGAACTTATGGCAGTTTCAATAACACTTATCGAGGGATCAAAGATGAAAATACAGCGCAAACAACTATCCTTGGGCTTCAAAAGATGATCCAACCTTTTATTCTTCGGCGTACAAAAAAACAGGTTGCCTTGGATCTTCCTGAAAAGACCGAGACAATTCTGTATATGGATATGCTTCCGGAGCAAAGAAAGATATATGATAAGGTCAGAAAGATATTCAAGGGGGAGATTGAAAGTAATCTGAATAGTGCCGATTCCACAAAATCCAAATTTTTGGCGATAGAGGCGCTGCAAAAACTACGACAGCTGTGCAATTCGCCCATGCTGATGAAAGATGGTGGCTTCGGTCATGATTCGATCAAATTGGATTTTATTGATGAGATCATGGATGAAGTAGCTCCGAATCATAAGATTCTTCTCTTTTCGGCGTATACGTCCATGCTAAAGCTCGTGGCACAACGAATCGAAAATAAGGGTATAGCGTATGCCTATCTTGATGGTAAAATGAATCAGGATCAGCGGCAAAATGCGGTCGAAAGATTTCAGAACGAGAACGGATGCCGTGTGTTTTTAATCAGCCTCAAAGCCGGAGGAACAGGCTTGAATCTGACCGCAGCTGATTATGTTTATATTTTGGATCCCTGGTGGAATCCCGCTGCCGAAGCACAGGCAATAGATCGGTGCTACCGCATTGGTCAGGACAAGCATGTCATGGCTTACAAGATTGTTTGTCGGGATTCCGTTGAGGAGTACATCTTAGCACTCCAAGAAAGTAAAAAACGAATATCCGAAGGACTTATTTTAGATGAAACGAATCTGATGAAATCGATCAGTAAAGAAGAGCTGCTTAAATTATTTGAATAACCAATTACAAAATAAATTATGAAAACAGAATCTATTCTAAAAACTTCCTATTCGGGAATGATGTATTCACACGATTTTCAGCTTTGGTACACCTATCTTAAGCGGCGTATTCAACAAGAGTGGAGGCCGGAGGAACTGTCGTTTTTACTGGGGAAAGCCGATCACGCTTATTTGGATTTTGAGAAAATGTATCAAGTTCGAAAATTTTTAATACAAGAGTCCATCCTGCTCGACCGCATCTATGCAAGTTCCTGCATAGAAGCGATGGAATTCCACCGTGAAAAATATGAAGTTTCCGAAGAGCGTCTCGTGCGCCTACATATCGAAGAGGATGAGGTAAAATGGAGTTATACGCTCGAATTACCTTGGCAGTTTGTAGCTGGAGATAATAAACCCGCTGCTCCAAAATTACAATTTGAAGAATGGAAGGCTGAAAAGGACCTTCAGATAGAATCGGATGCAATGTTGCATGTACGACAGAAAATTAACCTCCTTTTGGATGTGGATTTCTTCAGATCGGGGGCTTCTCCCTATCAGTTGTTTCGGAAAGTTAAGGATACGGGATTGGCTCACCTCCGGATTTATCCAAGACATTTGAAAAATGTACTGTATGGACTCATTCAGCAAAATAAATTGGTCATCATAAATGTGGAAGGAAGGTATTCTTTTTATCCAGTTGATAGAAAGGGAGAGCATGCAATATTTAATTAGTGGTGGTGAGAGATAAAACAACGTACACAGCATAACGCTATGTTAAGTTTGATCAACTTTGTAAAATACGACGATCAAAATGTGTAGACCTAGCTAGTCACTGGCAAGGTACCTATAGTGATTATAACATGCAATCAAAATGAATCGCTATATTTAAGCATGCACGCAAAACCCGAACAACGTAAAACATCAATAGTGCCGACATTATACAACGTCCTTGTTGGTACTATTGGTGTTTTTGCTATTTTGACAGTTTGTTTCTATCATAATGATCTGGACGTCGACGGTAATTTAACCGTAGGATTTCCCTGGATATTCTTTCGGAAAGGGAGTGGCTATAGCCTGGATCTTAATGAGCAGGTCGGATACCACGAATTTGAACCTCTAAAATTGATCGGCAATATTCTTTTTTCTGCAACACTGGCTCTGATGATCTTCTGGATATATCGCGCCACCATAGGAAAGCGCTAGAAATTTTATAAATTTCATAAAGAATGCCAAGAATACATTCGCTAGTTTCAGGCTCCTTGACTACAATAAATTATTCTCCTTAATAAGGTTTCTGTAATACTGTAAACTCTCCTCTAAATAAGAAATATAACTCTCTTTGTCGCGTAAAAGCTGCTTTTCGTTTGCTAAGGGTAATTTTTCTTGCTTTAACTGAGCTGTCGGAGAATTGATCAGACTATTCATATCCGTGTTTAATATATCCGCAATTTGCTGTAAACGCTCAATGTCTATCTTCGTTGTTCCGATCTCAAGATTCTGATAGGCTTTTAATGATATATATAATTGTTCAGCCATTGCCCGTTGGGAAATCTTGAGATATTTCCTACGCTCTTTAACGGCTTTGATAATTTCTTGTGATGTAACATTGCTCATGGTTAATAGAATGCAAATTAATGTGAATACAGGGTTTGGTATAAACAAAGATAAGTATTTTGAAAATATAATCTACTTATGTGGTAGTCTTTATTTTTATTTATTTAAAAACCACTGCTATCCTCCTCGTAAAGCCTTCTTCGTAAAGGCGTATTAAATCTTCATAGCACCATTTAATATAGGAACATTTTCTACCTAACTGTTGGAAATGAATAGTCAAACCACTTATTTTTGAATAGTCTACTTATTTGGTAGTTTTTATAAAATAATAAACATATGACTAAAGTATTTACATTGATTGCATCGCTCACTTTCTCTACAGCGATTATGGCGCAGCATAAAACTGTTCTGTTAAACGGTCAAGTGACTGGCTATACCGCGCAGGACAAAGCTTTTCTGAGCTATCGGAATGGTACACAACGTGTCGTAGATTCCGTCAACATTGGTTCAAATGGAACATTTCAATTCAGTTATACGATTGCTGATCCGACAGTAGCCAGCCTAGCGGTAGGTAAGACACTTGCCCTGGCTCAACGTTCAAAAAATCTAACACTTTATCTTGAAAACACAGCGATCAAGGTTCAATCCACCGATTCATTAAAAAATCCATTGATCCAGGGAGGGAATACAAATAAGGAGCTTAGCCAATTGAAGAAACGGCTGGAACAAATTGCTCCTTTGCGTGATGCGTTGAATACAAAATATTTTTCGGCGAGCCCAGAGCAACGAAATTCCCCAGAATTCAAAAAAGAAATTGAACAGCTCAGTGAGCATTATCAGCTTGAGAATAAGAAAATTCTGGAAGCCTTTATCTCAGAGAATCCTAATTCTTTCGTTAGCTTAGACCGGATTGCAGAAGTTGTTGGCTATGCTCCTGAGGCTGACGAACTAGACCGATATTTCAAACAGCTCAGTCCAGAAATACGTCATTCGGAAAAAGGAAAAGCTTTTGCACTACAGATTGATCAAACCAAGGCGACATCAATCGGACAGATTGCTCCGGCTTTTACCCAGGCTAACCCGGATGGGAAAAATATCTCCCTTGCCGATTATCGGGGTAAATATGTGTTATTGGATTTCTGGGCAAGTTGGTGTGGCCCCTGCCGTCAGGAAAATCCCAATGTCGTAAAAGCTTATCATGCCCTAAAAAATAAAAAATTTACCGTGCTCGGCGTATCTTTAGATCAACCTGGCAAAAAGAACAGCTGGCTAAAAGCTATTGCAGATGATAAATTAGAATGGGATCAGGTTTCGGACCTTAATTTTTGGGATAACCAGGTCGCTAAGCTTTATAATATCCGATCGATTCCTCAAAATTTTCTGATCGATCCCAATGGAAAAATTATTGCCAAAAACCTTCGTGGTGAAGATTTGGAACTCCAACTTTCTAAATATATCGTTGATTAAACGGTAAACATGCAGAATTTATGAAAAGACAGTTATCGATTTTATCCCGTAAAAAAAACATTTCCTCAACGACGGTCATTGTTGTTGACGAAAAATGGAAAGTGATTTTTATGCTACAACAGCTAACCTCAGCCTATATTTCCCAAGCACGAATGTGCATGCCTATTCCATATATGTAGGTCTAAACTACTCCCGCTATTTTATTCATTGACGATATGGGGTTTACCTCATGTTGTTCTACTTTTTTGTCGCAATAAGGGATGCCGAGCAAATGCCCCTAGGGTATTGCTTTGTCCCTGTGTGACATGCTACACTTTTATTAATCGAAAATTACAATGAAACAAAAATTAATCTATTTTTTGTTGGGAATCCTCTTTGTCACCCATGTCCAGGCACAGTCTGCTCGTAAAGTCAGCGGAATTGTATCTGCTGCGGATGGCACGCCTTTGGCTGGAGTTTCTATCCGGGTAGAGAACACAAAAGAAGCCACACAAACAGGTAGAGATGGTCAATATAGCATCCATGTCGCAGCTTCTGAAAAACTGATATTTAGCTTCATAGGCTATCAGGTCCGTCACATTGATTTAAAAGGACGATCAACGTTGGATATTGTGTTACTGAAAGAGGAGTCTGTCTTGGATGAAGTTGTGGTATCGGCAGGAGGAATTCTCCGAACTCCACGCGAGCAGGGCTATGCAACCACACAGGTTACCGGCGAAAACCTCACCCAGGGAAAATCACCGACTATTGCCGGAGGACTTCAGGGCAAGGTCCCAGGATTACAGATCAATCAGATCAGCAGTGGCGTAAATCCCAACTACAGGTTGGTGCTTAGAGGAAACAGATCTTTATTAGGAGACAATACGGCTTTGATCGTATTGGACAATGGGGTTGTAAGTAGCGATTTGCTCAACAATATTAATCCCGCCGATGTAGAGAATGTACAGGTCTTAAACGGCGCTGCCGGTGCAGCAGCATATGGGGCCGAAGGATCCAATGGAGTGCTTATCATTACAACAAAGAAGGGGCAGGCGGGACGTACCGCGATCAACTTGAGTAATACTTTTACGTTGGAAGAAATCAGTTTCTTCCCGAAGTTACAGGATAAGTTTGGCGCAGGGTCCACTTCGGGTGCACAGATCTACAACCCCGAAGAGAACCAACAGTATGGTCCAGCCTTCGACGGGTCTACGGTTGCGATTGGTAACCCGCTGGAAAATGGTGAACAGCAATACGGCATATATTCTCCGCGCAAAGATCGTTTTGATTTTTGGAATGTCGGCCGCAATAACCAAACCGATCTTTCAATCTCCTCCGGAAATGATAAATCTTCTCAATACATTGCCGGGCAATATCTTACCGGTAGAGGAACAACCCCTGGCGATAAATACAATCGGATCTCTTTTCGTTTGAACGGTACAAGAGCTTTTTATCCCAATCTGACCCTGGATTATTCAGCGAGTTATGTCGAGAACTTTTATGATATTACCTCAGCCACAAGCTCCATTTATACACAGTTAACACAGACTCCAGCCAACATTCCATTATTGAGTTACAAAGACTATGTCAATAATCCTTTTGCAACACCTGATGGCTGGTACAATCCCTGGTACTTAAATCCGTATTGGACAGCGGATAATTACCGATCGAAAACAAAAAATAGCTATTTGACGGCCAAAATTGAACTGAAGTATCGTCCGACAACTTGGTTGGAGTTTACCTATAGACCCTCAATTTCCAACCGATGGTATGATTCAAAATCTGTTTCACCCAAACAGACATACTCGAGCTATTCTGTCAATACCATTGGACGTACCAATTTAGCGGGAGGTGTTTCGGATACTGAATATAACAGTGCCCGTATCAACCATGATCTTCAGATAGGCATAAAAAAGGATGTCAATGATTTCTCTTTCAATTTTAATCTGACCGGTACTGCCATTAGTCGACGGTATAAATCGGTGGCTGTTTCGGCATCAGGTCTTGAAATTCCGGGGCTTTACAACGTGTCCAACCGAATCGGGGAAGCTGGCGCCAGCGAGTCGAATACACTGGCGCGTACATTTGCGGTATGGGGTGATCTCCTGGTTGGATACAAGGATTATCTTTTCTTACATGCTACAGGCCGTAACGATTGGACATCCGTACTCAGCAAAGCAAATAGGTCTTATTTCTACCCTTCTGTAGACCTGTCTTTTATTCCAACAGATGCCTTCAAGCAATTAAAAGACAACTCGATTGTCAATTACTGGAAGTTGAGAGGTGGTCTGTCGCGCACTGGCTATGTCAACGTGGATCCTTACTCGCTGGTACCTACCTTCTCCTCAGTTACAGGATATAGTAGCGGAACTTTCTTTTCTCAGGGAAGCCGGATTATTTCATCTAATTTAAAACCGGAGATTACAACAGGGGTAGAGTTTGGTACCGATTTTAGGTTGTGGGATAACCGCATTGATGCAAATATCACGTACTATCATACCGGAACAACAGGACAGGCGATTCCTGCCGGGATAGCAATTTCTTCCGGCTATTCTCAATTTTATGTCAATACGGGTAAAGTCACAAACGAGGGGATTGAAACTGCTCTGCATATCACGCCTTTTCGTAGCAGAGACTTTCAGCTAACGGTTGGGGGAAACTATACGCACAATAAAAATATTTTACAGGATCTTTACCCTGGACTAGATCGTATTTCCATTAATGGAAGTAGTGTGATATATGCACAGAAGGGCTACGAGCTGAATCAGATTATTGTTTCAGATTATTCCCGTGATGAGCAGGGCCGTGTCATTGTCGACTTAAATACGGGTTACCCTTCCGTGGCTTCTGAAAGCAAAATACTTGGCAATACCACACCACGTCACCGCTTGGGTCTTGATCTGTCTTTACGTTGGAAGGATTTCTCTTTCAGCACCCTTTTTGAATATCGTGGTGGATACAAATTTGCCGCTATAGACCTCGGTAGTACGCTTGATTTTGGCGGTTCATCGGCTCGAAGTGCCTACTACAACCGGGAGCAGTTTGTCTTTCCAAACTCTTCTTATTTAGATGCCACAAGTGGTCAATATGTGGCCAATGATCATATTACAGTTTCAGATGGCGGAGCTGGATTTTGGACTTCGGGTACATATAACAGAGGTGTGTACAGCAATTATGTGATTTCTGGAAATTATTGGAAGTGGCGCGAGGCCTCGCTTTCCTACCGCTTACCGCAGCATATCATTTCCCGCTTAAAAGGGGTGAAAGCTGCTTCAGTCAGCATCCAAGGGCGCAACCTATTGTTATTTGCCCCTAAGTCCAACGAATATACCGACCCTGATTACAGTGCCAATGATAACAATGCAATAGGAGTCTCGACAACAGGACAGACTCCACCGACACGCTATTTTGGGGCTACACTATCACTTACTTTTTAACTAGTGAACAATCATATACTTATTCTCAATGAAAAAATTACATTTGAAAAATATATTGTCCCTGGGGATCATCATTGCACTATCTTCTTGCTCACAATTGGATATCAATGAAAATCCCAATGCGGCAACCGAAGCAACAATAACACCCGACCTGGTATTGACCCAGGCGATTGCTGCCACGGCATCCAATATCGTTAGTTATCATTCATATGGAGCCTTTTTGGTGGGATATCAGCTTCCCGGTGGCGGGATTGGCGGGTATGGAGATACGTACACGTATAACATCACATCCAATACCAATGTGGGATTGTGGAATAATGTGTTCAACAATCTTCGCGATTACCAATTTATTATCAACTACACACAAAAAAGCCCCGAGTATAAATTCTTTGGCGATATAGCGCGCATTTTTAAAGTGTTCAATTATCAGCTGCTCGTCGATGCCTACGGGGATGTACCTTACACAGAAGCGCTGCAGGGGGATAATAACTTGGCGCCCAAGTTTGACGATGATGCAGTGGTTTATCAGGCATTGGTTACCGAACTCGATGCGGTTATTGCGGATATTAAGCAGTATAAGGGTGATCTAAGTTACCGAAGTCTAACGAAAAAGACCGATCCGGTGTTTGCTGGTAACTTGGACAACTGGATTAAGTTTGCCAACAACCTTAAGCTGCGTCTTTTGGTGCGAGCAAGGGGTACTTCTATTGACAGCTTTGTCCAATCGGCTTTTAGTAAGTTCTCGACGGATGGATTTCTGATCGATGATGTACTCGTCGATCCCGGATATCAGGCCACGGCAACACAGAACCCTTTGTTTGCAAGTTTTCATAGCTCAACTGCTGGTTCAATTTCAACGGCCGCCAATTATTATGTGCCCTCTAAATATTTGTTTACATTTTATGACGGCCGTAAGATAACCGATGAGAAACGTGGCAAACTTACGTTCCGAAATTTCCCCAATACATCCATCGGTCAGCTTGGCGACGAAGTCAATAACCCCAATTCTGATGACTATGTGTGGTATGTTGGAACAGGAAGTGCAGATGCCCTAGGTGTATTGAAAGGACGTACTGCAGGTTTACCGATATTTCTTGCTTCGGAAACATATTTCTTATTGGCCGAGGCGGCCTTATATGGGCACGAGCTTAGTAGCTCGGCATCAAACAACTTCGAAAAAGGTATTTTAGCTTCATTTACTTATCTGGAAAAGAATGCGACCAACGCATTGGCAACAGGACAGGTGCCTGCAACTGATGCCGCGAATTATAAAACAGATAATAGCACAAATTATCTAGTCAATTATGCGTTAGCGACCTCGACCGCACAACGGTTGGAGGCTATCATCACGCAGAAATATATTGCCTTGAATTTTTTCCATGGTCATGAGGCCTGGAACGAATTTCGCCGCACAGGATATCCAAAAATTGTCAATGGTTCGCAAGTTGCCACGGAAACATTTGCATCGGTCCAATCGGGTTCGCCCCGCGCGGATAAACTTCCAATACGAAATCTTTATCCACAGACTGAAATAAATTTAAATGTGAACGTTCCCAAATTGACGAATGGATTTTCGGATCCAATCTTTTGGGATATCAATTGATCAACATCATCAACTAAAGCTTGAAAATCAATGAAAATAAATAAAAAATCAGTATTAGGCCTGACAGCGGTCACCTTGAGTATGGCGCTCTGGGGCTGTGTAAAAGAAAAAGGTGTCTTTGAAGATGGTGGAAGCTCAGGCATTGTGCAGCTTGTACTTCCTGCACGGACAAGCAGTACGGCAATTGCCCGTGCTGTAACAACTGTTTTTGAAGCCCTTGACGTGGTGACCCTTCCTGTAAAAGTTCAGTTGACAGGTGCACAGGGTGCCCCAGAAGACCTGAAGCTAACCTTGAAAATAAATGACAGCTCTGTTGATAAATACAACCTGGCCTGGCAATCTAAATACGAAGCATTACCTACGCGTTTATATGCCGTCGACACCTATGATGTTACTATACCCAAAGGGGCAAAAGAAGCTGTTTTAAATGTTAAAATTTATCCTCCACGTTTTACAGCTACCGATTTTACCAAGTCCTATGCGCTTGGCATCCAGATACAGACCGCGACAGGTGGAAAGATCAGCGGAAATTATGCCGAAGGGATTTATGCTGTATCGATAAAGAATAAATACGATGGTGTTTATGAGATCACAGGAACCTACCAGGACTATGTCAATGCTGCCTTTAAAGGAATTTATCCACAGACCGCAAATCTGGTTACACTCACAGGTAATACCACTGAAATTTATTATACAACCTTCAATAACGGTAGTTCTCCGCATTCCTATTATTTTAACGCGGGGGGATCAAATTCTTATTTCGGCAATTGGAGCCCGATATTCACGTTCGACAATGCAACAAATAAGGTCACAGCAGTGACAAACTATTATGGACAGGGTTCCAATAGTAGTGGACGGTATGGCGAGATCGACAATACGGCAAATAACTATTATGACCCAGCAACGAAAACCATACATGTGACGTATTATCTTGTCCAGCCTTCGGGACGTCGGGGAAAATTTACAGAGATCTATACGTTCAAGAAAACGCGTTAGTCCGTACGATTACCAAAGCACTTTTTCAATATATTTATAGCAATTTTGCGCGGCGGCTGAGTACACAGCCGCCTTTTTAGTATTACCTTTTTGTTAAGTCTCATCAGTTTGCTAACCCGGTTTAGTTAAAAACTGTTAATGTTTTGTTGACCCTGCCTTCATATAGCATTTGTAATCTTGTACCCATAAATCAAATGCGCTACTTATGAAATTTAAAGCCAACAATGTCTTTTGGTTGTTATGTACCATTGCAGCGAGCTCACCCGCTGTTCAAGCCAAACCGTTCACACTAACCACCTCGCAATTTACGTATGCACAGGGGATCGTCAAAGGCCGTGTCCTAGACGCCCAAGGAAACGCAATCGCAGGAGCAACCGTTCAAAATTTGAAAAGTAAAAAATCTGTTCAGTCTGACGAAAGAGGAAATTTCCAGATCGAAGCTGAAATGGGCGATAACCTGAGTATTTCCTTTATTGGATATAGCAGACTCGTGCAAGCTGTCAGCCAATCCAATGGGCAGATCTTTTCTCTAAAGACCGATGAAAACACGCTGGAAGAAGTGACCATCTCTATCGGTTATCAGCGGATCAGAAAGTCGGATGTCACTGGCGCAATCGCTAGCGTTAAGGCGGAAGAACTCAATCTGAGCGCACCAAAATTATCCCAGGCATTGGTTGGTAAAGTAGCAGGTGTACAGGTGATGCAGACAAGTGGCGCTCCATACGATGGGACCAAAATGCGCGTCCGCGGAATGGGATCGATCAATGCTGGTTCGGATCCATTGTACGTTATTGATGGATATCCAGCAGGAAACAATTTAAATATCAACCCCAATGATATTGAGTCTATCGATGTGTTAAAGGATGCCGCTTCTGCAGCGATCTATGGATCTCGTGGTGCTGGCGGTGTTGTATTGATTACAACCAAGCGGGGCAAGGAAGGTAAGAGTAATGTGGACTACGAAGTATTGGGTGGTTTCGGTCAGCTTTCCAAGAAAATCGATGTTTTAAATTCGGAACAGTTTATTGATCTCCTGATTGATGGTCGTAACAATTCGTATAAAGACCTTTTGGCTACGAAAGGGATTGCCTGGAGCGATAGTAGACGCTTTGATGATAATAAAACACGTATCGCCAATGTCGGAAATGCCGGCTCGGTGAGTATTCCCGAAGACTACTATGACTTCGCATCTGGTACAGCAAAAAAAGCGAAATATGATACGGATTGGCAGGACGCCTTGTACCGTAATGCACCTTTCCAACGTCATAATCTATCTACCTATGGCGGTAACGAAAAAAATCGCTATTTCCTCAGTGGATCTTATCAGAATCAACAAGGGATCATGCTCGGGACGGATCAAAAGGTCTTTAATTTCCGCGCCAATATCGATAGCAAAGTCAGCAAGAGATTGACCGTTGGTGCTAATGTTTCCTTCACGTATAACGACAATAATGAGGTGACTACTGGGCGCTACGATAGAAGTCCGTCTATGGCAGCATTAATCTATCTGCCGACATTGCCAGTTTATAATGATGATGGAACCTATGCTAAATACCTGATGGCTGATCTTTCGGCGAACAATTACGGTATCCAGAATCCAGAAAATCCACTGGCTTATGTTACAGAGATTAAAAACAACCGTCGTGGAAAAAGGGGGGTATACAATGCCTTTGCAGATTTTTCCATTATGGATGGCCTAAATCTAAAAGTAAACGGTGGACTGTCTACTTATGACGAAAAGTATGATTATTTCCGTCCGACAAGTATATCCGATGGGAATAACAAACCGTTTTCACCGCAAGCGGTATCTGCAGCCTATGCAGATGCCAAGACAAAAAATGAATTGGACAAATTGCTGGAAACAACGCTAAACTATAACAAGACCTTTGGTGGTAAACATCAGGTATCCGCTTTATTGGGCTATTCGGCTCAACGAACAGATTACGATTATCAAGGTGTGAGAGCCAATGGTTTTAATAATAATGCAATTGGAGAAATTACAGATAAAGGAGCCGATCCTTCTAATTTCCAATTGCTAAAAGACGATACGTTCAAACGCATTACAACGCTCCAGTCATATTTTAGCCGTGTAAGCTATAGCTTTGATTCCAAATATTTCCTTTCAGCTTCCATTCGTACCGATGGATCATCACGTTTCGGGCCAAATAACAAATGGGGAACCTTCCCATCGGTTTCAGGTGGTTGGACCCTCTCCAAGGAGGAGTTTTATACGGATTGGTTAGGACAACAGTCAACGGTCAAACTAAGAGCGAGCTGGGGACGTAGTGGAAATAATAATATTGGTGATTATCGCGCGTTATCCGTTATCAACTCGCCAGCAGGAGTTATTCTTGGTGATAAAGTGGAGACTTCCTATACAGCAGGTGATCTGTTCGATCCAAAATTGGGTTGGGAATCAACCTCGCAATACAACGCTGGCGTGGATGTCGGTTTGTTAAAAGGACGACTCAACATTATGACCAACTTCTACCTGAGCCGTTCCTTCAATTTATTATTCAATCAGCCACTATCCGCTGTATCCGGATCAACAACAATCTTGACCAATCTGCCAAATTCGAAGGTGCAGAACAAAGGTTTTGATGTGCAGATTGATGCCACACTGATTCGCAAAAATGAATTTGAATTAGGATTCAGTGGGAATATCAATGTCAACAGAAATAAAGTGCTCGATCTTGGTGGAGCTTCTACCATCTTGACGAATGGTGCTGAACGCTCCTACTTAACGCATATTACACAAGAAGGAAGTCCAATTGGTATGTTCTACGGCTTTAAAGTTTTGGGTGTTGCCACGGAGGAAAACTATAAAACTGTCGCACCTTCCGCAGCTTCAACAACTCCGCTACAACCTGGAGATCTTTATTTTGAAGATGTTGACGGCAATGGTATCGTCAATGATGCCGATAAACGTGTGATCGGCAATCCGCATCCTAATTTCACCTATGGCTTTGCCGTCAACGCACGCTATAAGGCATTTGATCTACGCGCATCATTTAATGGCTCCCAAGGGAATAAAGTGCTGGATGGCTATGATTATTACCTCTACAATATGGAAGGTTCCGGCAATCAATATGCGGATGTCGCACATCGCTACCGTTCGGCTCAAAATCCGGGAAATGGTAAAGTATACCGTGCATCGCGTGGCGGTACGCAAAGTAACAGTACACGTCTTTCCGATTTTTACCTGCAGGACGGTTCATTCCTGCGGATGACAAATATTGCTTTGGGTTACAATCTTCCCAAGAGCCTAGCAGAAAAACTAACACTTTCTGGTGTAAGGGTCTACGCTACAGTGGACAATCCATTTACGATTTCTAAATATAAAGGCTACAATCCGGAACCGGATTATAACCAACGCGGCAACTTAACTCCCGGTGTGGATTATGGACTTTATCCATTGGTGCGATCGTATAACCTTGGTGTGAAAGTAACGTTCTAATTGCAGGATCAAGGAGCTATTATGCGTGGGAATATCAAGGAAACCTTCGTTTTGATAGCTCTAGTATTGTAAAACTAATCCTACGGACTGCGATTTGCAGTTACGTAGGCTGATGAAAAATAAAAAAATAACAGGATGAAAAAAAGATATATATTACCCTTTGTTTTGTTGGCATTGTCTTCATGTACCAAAGATTTCTTAAATCAGAAAAATCCCAATGCCGTCACGATCGATGATTACTTCAAGTCGGAAAATGATGTGCTTTTGGCTGTCAACGGCCTCTATCAATCACTTCGTTCGGGAAGCACGATCGGGGAATCGAGTACATTATATAACGAAGAACGTTCGGATAATTCAGGACGTAATGATAACCAATCCAATGCTGGGGAGCCTTTTCAATTCAATGACTTTTCGTTGCTGCCGAGTAATACCTATCTCAAGACACATTGGTCTGCTATGTATGCGGCAATCAGCCGCTGTAATGTGGTTCTGTCACATGTCGACGATGTGACTTTTACAAGTGCTGAATTAAAAGGACGGTATATTGCGGAAGCGAAATTCGTTCGTGCATTATTATATTTCCATCTGGTACGTAAATTCGGAGATATTCCATTATCTACCGTACAGGTGACCAGTAAAGAGCAAGCAAATGAATTAGCTTTTCGGCAAAAAGAGTCGATTGTGTACGAACAGATCATTAAGGATTTAACGGAGGCGTTGTCCAGCAATCTTCCCAATACACAAAAAGATTACGTTATCGGCAGAGCATCTAAATCGGCCATCAATGCAATTTTGGGGCAAGTATACTTAACTTTGGGTGCAACGCAGACATCGGGAAGTGCAGAAAATTTTGCGAAAGCAGAACAGTACCTCAATGCGGCCTACCAAATGCGAACTTTTGGTAAACTGAACGAAATCCCTTATGCGGATGTTTTCGATGTGACCAAGAAAAATAGCTGTAAAGAACTCGTTTTTCAGATTCAGTATAAACAGGGAGACCAAAACTATAGCTCAAGTATTGCCCGTAATTACCAGGCGCGAGGAGAAACCATCAATTCACGCTATAACTCGACCGGTGCGGGTGAAGTGGCAAAACTAGATTTGGTTAAAGATTACGAGCAAAGCGATATCCGAAAAGATTTCTCTGTGAAGTTTGCAACAAATACCCAGGTTAACGATTGGTTTGTAACCAAATTTAGGGATAACAGTGACGCTGCCGGTACCAATGGTTGGGGCGGAAACGACTGGATCTTGATCCGTTACGCGGATGTGATGCTGTTGTTGGCCGAGGCCAAGTATCATCTGGGTAAGGATGCGGAAGCTATCGCGCTGTTAGATCAAGTACGTGAACGTGCCGGATTGCCTTCCTATGCTGCTTCTATGTTGAATACGGCTTACCGCAGTAAATATCCAACTTTAAAGGAGGCTATATTGCATGAACGCCGTGTGGAACTGGCATTTGAAAACCAACGTTGGTTTGATCTCATCCGTAATTACAATGCACAGGAACTGGTGACTTATTTCAAAACGAAAAGCCAGGCTGATTATGGAAATGCTAAAATCTCCAATATTTCGACAAAAGATCGATACTATCCAATTCCTTTTGATGAATATAAGCTGGATCCGACACGTATGTATCAAAATCCAGGTTATTAATCTGTTATCGAATGGATATGATAAAGAATATCAGAAAAATCTTGTTACTTGTCTTGGGAATATGCTGTATGCATATTTCCAAAGGTCAGGTAAACAATATGCCTATTGGTCCACAGGATTGGCTGATCAAGAAGAATTATTATGCATCCTATTTGCTTTTAAAAGATTCTGCCCTTATACAGGAGCTCGTCAGCTCCAAGCCGATAGCACAGGTATTGGAAAAACGGTTCGAACGTTTTAACAACAGCGCTAGTTGCGCCGATCTCATGTGCTATTTGAATGCCTTCAAATGGCAGGATAACGAAATCGACCTGTTGGCAGAGCAGCTGGCGGAGCAAATTGGTCATAACAAGAAGTTGGACCAGCTTGTTCAGGCGAGTCTTATTCCATCAATGACCTATGGTGTGTTGCATCATGAAACGGCAAAGGCCTATTTTACGAAAGCCTTGAAACAGGATTTAAAGGCAATGAATTATGTCGTGGACGTCTATGGAGGAGGTAAAAGTCCCAATTACCCCAAAATAGATTCGATCTCTTTCGATGTAAAACGTACGGCCTACCTTCACCTTTTGGACGATGTTCGCCAAGACATCCGAAAAGATATTCCAACGCATAAAACGGCATTTTTTATGACCATGATGACTGCTGTACGCTTGTTGGAAATTAATGAGCGGTGGGACGCGGCACAACTTGAGCCGCTGATTGAACTCGAAAACAAGAAAGCTTATGAAGCGGTCAAAAATACCGATTTCTCAAGCTATCCCTATAGTCTGTTACTGACCTTAGGTGCAGGCCCCGAGCTGTATGGACAGCCTATTAGTCCTGGTGGAATGTTACGTGCGCGGATGGCAGCCCGAAGCTACTTTGAAAAATTGGCCCCTTTTATTGTGTTGTCTGGCGGTAAAGTACATCCCTATAAGACGCACTTTATTGAGGCAATAGAAATGAAAAAGTATCTGATTGAGGTAATGGGAGTACCTGAAGCGGCAATATTGATTGATCCACATGCAAGACATACGACCACAAATTTGCGTAATACAGCACGTATCCTGTTAAATTATGGTTTTCCGAAAGATAAATACGCCATCGTTAACAGTAGTAAAGTGCACATTGATGCGGTGGAAAAGATGGGCGATCGTTGCATGCGTGAATTGGGGTATATTCCCTATACATTGGGTAAACGAATTTCAGATGTGATCATCGAGTTCAAGGCAAAAGAAGAGGCTTATACGATCGATCCAGATGAACCCTTAGACCCCTAGCCGACTAACTGGGCCAGCTGTTGGTCTATTAACTGAACAGATCGGCTTTGTCTATTGCCTAATGGCAGTGCATGAAAAAGGTCCGTAGCAGTGCAAGCTACGGATCTTTTTTATTTTAATAAAATGGACTTCCCTTCTTTAGCCGAGCGTTTTGCCGCTTCCAGGATTTCGACTACCGTGACATTATTGTGGATCGATCCAAGATCATTTTCCGGCACCATGGCATCTTTCAGGACCTGTTCCAGATAGGCAATATGGTTCTCAAAATAGGGGACCGTAGTTGGTACATTTGTAGGTGGATCATTCTGTTGTTTATATTTTAAAAGCTCTTTATCATTTTTGGCATAGAGCTGAGCTTTTGTGCCAAATACCTGCAGATCTTTAACACTGTATGGCCAAGCCCAAGAAGCTTGAATAATGCCTGTGCTGCCGTCACGGTAGCTCAGTATGATGGTGGCGTTGTCGTCTACCTTGGGATAAACCTCTGGCTTGAGCTGTTGTGTAAAGGCCGTTACCGAAATTGGTCTTTCACCATTTTTGAGCCAGGTCATTAAATTGGCGCCATAACAGCCAAAGTCCATGATTGCACCACCACCGTTTTTTTTCGGATCGGTAAGCCAATCCAGGAAATAATTGCTACAGCCGATTTCTTTTGGTCCTTCATGCCCGTCTTTTACAAGTATGCGTGTGATTTTTCCAATTTCATCCTTGTCGACCAGTTGTTTCAGTTGTTGATTGCTTTTATACCAGGTCGTTTCGTAATTGACCAAAAATGGAGTTTCGAACTGTTTGGACAAAAATGCAATACGTTTTGCGTCAGAAAGAGTCGTCGCAAGAGGTTTCTCTACCATGACAGGGATCTTAAGCGGGAGACAGGTTTCTGCGACGCGGATATGCTCATCGGTTGGATTGTAGGCAAGAACCGCATCCGGTTTGACATGTTTCAATAAACTGGGCAAGTCATGATAGAAGATTGCGTCTGGTAAATTATACTGCGTTCGTATTTTATTTGATAAAGCTTCATTCGGTTCAGCAATACCGATAATATCGACTTTTTTATCCTTATATAAATTTAAAAGCAAGAATACGTGGTCATGGTTGAGCCCCGCAACAGCCACTTTAAGTCGTTCACTGGCCTGTGCAATTTGCTGGACGAATAGGAGTAGGAAAACGATGCGGATAAGATGCTTCATATGTTAAGTTTAGTCATTATAAATATACCGATTTGTTCTGAGGATACCCCTTGTAAATCCAGGTTACTTTGCGGTGCGATCGGATGATATCGGCAACAATGTCAAAATAGGTTTCTCCACGACCAGCTTTTAGCTCCTCTAGTTTCTTTTGAAAATGCGTTTGATTGAATGGTGATTGCGCGCCAAGCTTTCCCTGATAATAGGCCAAAGTTGTTTCGATGCCCAATGATGCCCTGCTTTGTGCAATATCCTTCCAAACAATGCAATGTGAATTAGCGTCTTTAAAGGTTCCAAATCCACCGTAGAGCAAATCGTCAAAGCCGTCTAGGCTTCCTATCTTCCAGCTTTCGTTGCACATGTAGACGGCATTAATTTCTTCGTAAAAACTTGCAATATCGTTGATGTTACAGCCATCAATCACAGCCACGCCGAGATCGGGATTGCTCCCCGCAAGTAGCTTAAAATCTGTCCAAAGGTCCGCAGCAGGAAATATTAAGCCATCCTCTTTATCCTGCCATTTGCTTGCAAACTGATTTAGCGCTGTTCGAATTGTACTTGGAAAGGCTTTCAGTGAACGCAAAAATGTTGTAAATTCAATGCGATCAGCATCGTTTACCAAAAAATGAGCAAACATACCGACCAATTTTTTTTCATCTGTTTTCATCTCTGACCTTTATTTTTAATCTTCTAAAAATAGCCTAACGAAATCGTTTGCGATTTTTTAACAAAAAATCCTATACTTTTAACGATACATTTAAGGATAAATCTAATGTTATGATCTACCGATTTATTTGCTATAGTATATTAACTCTTGTGAATATACTCTTTCGGTTTGGGATTCCTGTATTCGGGCAGCAACATCCTAACGTTATTGTCATTTTGAGCGACGATGGTGGTTATGATGATTTTGGTTGTTACGGCGGTAAGGAGGTCTACACCCCAAATATTGATGCACTTGCACAAAATGGTGTGCGTTTTCAGTCGGCTTATGCGTCGGCTTCGGTATGCGCTCCTTCTCGCGCGGGCTTACTTTCTGGTCGCTATCAGCAGCGCTTTGGTTTTGAACATAATATTTCAAAACGTCCAACTGCAGGTGTTGCACTGGAAGATATCGGAATGGATACACGGGTAGCCACCATTGCTGATTTCATGAAGTACAATGGCTATAAAACAGTGGCGATCGGCAAATGGCATCAGGGGGATGGTCCACAATTTAATCCGCTTAAACGTGGATTTGATCACTTCTATGGTTTTATTGGTGGCGACCGTCCTTACTTCCCAATCCATGGTGCTGTGAAGCCAACGCAGCTTCTTTATGATGATCGACGTGTAGTCCCTGAAGATACGATTCATTATTTGACAGAAACATTGACTGATAAAGCAATTGCGTATGTTCAGCAGTATAGAAGCCAGCCTTTTTTTATGTATTTAGCATTCAATGCTGTGCATACACCCGTCGAAGCACCACTGAAGACCATTGAAAAGTATAAAAATGTAACCGATCCATTGCGAAGGGCTTATCTGGCGATGCTGGACAATATGGATGAAAATATTGGGCGTTTGGTCAGCCATTTAAAGCAAGAAGGACTTTATGAAAACACCTTAATCATTTTTATGAATGATAATGGTGCGGCAACAAATAATGGCGCAGACAATGGACAATTGCGTGGTTTAAAAGGGTCAAAATGGGAAGGTGGAATTCGGGTTCCGCTTATCATGCAGTGGCCAGCTAAGCTACCGAAAGGGATAACATCCGATGCCATGGTATCGGGTATGGATATTTTACCCACCAGTATCGACGCAATAAAAGGTAAGAAAATCCCTGGGCAGCAAATCGATGGCATCAGTTTGCTCACTTCGTATACGGCAGAAAAAAAAGGGCATGATTATTTATTCTGGCGCCGGGGGATTGCACGTGCTGTGCGACATAAAGAGTGGAAACTGATTGTGGTTAAAGATGATCCGATTTTGTTATTCAATCTTAAGGATGATCTTCGGGAACAGCACAATCTGGCCACGAAGTATCCTGAGCGTGTAAAGGAGATGCTGCATAAACTGACGGAATGGGAAAAGGGACTGGAGAATCCAAAATGGCTAAGCTCTGTATTGGACAATGATCAAAATCAACTGATGAAACACCGGATGGATGTCGTCGGACGAGCCGAAGAACGACAATATCCTTAAGTAAAGAATACTAAAAACAGATGAAAGGACTAATCCTATTTTTATTGTCCTTTGCCTTAGTTATGGCAAAGGCGCAGAACAGCGATACGTTTGTGCGTATTAAAAAGCATATATACGATGATGAATTAAGTGGCCCATTGCCCGGTGCAGATAAAACACGAAGCCTATGTAATCAACTGCGTGCGGACGGTACCTGGGCAGATATCGATTACAGCAGTAAGTCAATATCGCTTTGGCCTCCGGGAGAACACTTGGATCGGTTAAGGACACTTATTGTTGCCTATGTGTCTCCACAAAGCGGAGCTTATCAACAAAAATCACTTTACGATAAAATCCTGCTTGCGGCACAATATTGGGCGAATAATCGTTTTGAATCTTCGAATTGGTGGCATAACGAAATCGCTTCTCCAAAGGCCATCGGTGTTTGTCTGATCCTGATGAAATTTGGAAAGGAAAAAATTCCTACTACACTAGAGACTCCACTTGTTGAGCTGATGAAGCGTGGTGATCCCTACACAAAAACAGGAGCGAATAAAAGTGATATTGCCATGCACTATTTTTATCGTGCATTGATCTTGGAAGATGAAAATCTTTTAGCTGCTGCTATGGAGCAGCTGCTTTTTCCGATACAGCTCGTGAATGGCAAGGAAGGACTGCAATATGATTTCTCTTACTTACAACATGGCCCTCAATTATACATTGCAGGCTATGGGGAGGAATTTCTGAAGGGGATCTCAAAAGTTATGGCTTATGTGCGCGAGACACCCTATGCTGTTGACCAAAAAAGACTGGATCTTTTTGAACGTTTTCTCACAGAAACATATTTACCAATTATACGTTCGCGTTATATCGATTTTAATGTACATGGCCGTGGGATCTCACGCCCCAATATCTTGGAAAAGACACAGGAGACTGCCATATTACAACAAATGAAGCTGATCGATCCAGCTAAAAATGCTGTTTGGAATAAAGCGCTGGCAAAATTGGATAGTGTGCAGCCTTTTGACGCCGAAAATATCGAGGCCCACCGTCATTACTGGAAAGGTGACTACACCACTCATTTACGTAAGCAATTTCATTTTAATGTTCGATTGGCCAGTAGCCGTACCAATAAATCGGAGTCTGGAAATGGAGAAAATATGCTTGGTCGTAATATGTCAGATGGTGCGACCAATATTCAGGTGTTTGGACCGGAATATTATAACATTATGCCTGTATGGGAATGGGATAAAATTCCTGGAACGACAACGCGCGATTATCCGGGCGACCTGGAGCTGAAAGAACAATGGGGAGCACTTGCTGCAAATAACTTTGCAGGCGGCGTAAGCAACGATAAGACAGGGGCTTCAGCTATGTCGGTCGATTACGACGGGGTCAAGGCTCAAAAAGCCTGGTTCTTTTTCGATCGGGAAATTGTTTGTTTGGGGGCTGGGATTCATTGTGCAGCGCCAGAAGCTGTGGTAACAACCTTAAACCAAACCTGGCTTAATGGACCCGTTGTCTGGAATGGAAAGGAAACGTCGATGCTCGATTCAGTACAGCGAATTGTCAAAAAAGGCGAATTTATAACCCATAATAATGTCCTGTATTATTTTCCAACAGCGATGAACGTTGGATTGACAACAAAGGATCAGGTCGGCTCCTGGTATCGTATCAACCGTTCCCGTTCCAAAGATGCTGTACATGGAAAGGTCTTCAAGCTCTGGTTTGATCATGCTGTTGCTCCGAACAATGCGAGCTATGCCTATATTGTTTTGCCTGGCACCAAAACTGTTGATAAAAAAGTAATGCAGCGCATAAAAATTTGGCAGAATACTCCGGATATACAGGCCGTGGAGCATAAAGGGAGCGGGATTCTACAGCTGGTTTGTTATCAAGCGGGAACGTACCAAGTTGGCGATTGGTCTATTAAGCTCGATCAACCTGCTATCATGCAACTGAACCTGCTGGAACCTAAAAAGATTCAGCTTGATATAGCAGACCCACTGCAAAAAGCCAAAATAGTGAAGGTTCAGCTTGTCAATAAACAGCTTCGAGTAAATCAATCGTTGGAGCTTTCGCTTCCACAGGGCGAGTACGCTGGAAGTACTGTAAGCAACCGAATCACTATCGGGAAGAAATAATCCGAATACAATTGGAAAGCTTATAAAAATACCAAGGGAAGATGTTAAATATCTCCCCTTGGTATTTTTTATTTTTTGAGTTGTTCCAACCGTGTCAAACCTTCCAGATAATAATAATCTGCATAGGTCAGCGGAACATCGATTTCCGAATGATGGGGTAAGCTTCCGACGCTATGTTGCAGTAAGAAACCACCATTGGTCGTATATTTGGCAAAATAGGTGCTTCCTGATAATGTTTGAAGGCTTTCCTGAGCAAATGTCAAATAGGATTTGCTTTCGGTACCCGTGGTCAATGTTGAGAGTTCAATCAGTGCAGACGCAACAATGGCTGCAGCTGAGGCGTCACGCGGCACAAAATTCAATTTCAAGGAGGAAAAATCGGCATCCGATTTATAGCCTGGCTTTCCCGCATTAAAGTCCCAATACGGAATTTTATCTTTTGGCAGATTCGGATGGGTCATGTAAAACTTTGCCGCCGCTTTTGCCGTTTTAAGAAATTCTGGTTTTTTGGTCTCCCGGTACATCATGGTAAATCCATAAATAGCCCAAGCTTGACCGCGTGCCCAAGTTGAATTGTCGGCATAGCCTTGGTTGGTCTGTTGATGGATAGCATGGCCATTGCCATCGTAATCGACAACATGGTAAGTACTGTAGTCTTTACGAAAATGGTTTTTCATGGTTTGGGTGGCATGACTGATGGCCGCATCCTTGTACTTGGCATCTCCCGTCAAGTCGGACACATAACACAGCATTTCCAGGTTCATCATGTTGTCGATAATGACTGGATATTTCCATAGGGTCTTGCCGTCCCAAGATTTTTTTTCGTTCCATGATTTGATGACGCCCACCTGCGGATTATAACGCTTGAGCGCAGTATTAGCTGAATGGATGAGGATATCCTTGTAAGCGGCAACCTTTTTGGGATCGTTGAGGTATTTGATGGCATTGCCATAGGAACAATACATCACAAAACCAATATCATGATGTTGATCAAGGTCTTTGGCTTTTTCAAGCGCCTCCGTCCATTTGATCGCAGCAGCTTCGGTGTCTTTGTTATGGGTGTGGTTGTAGATATACCACAGTGATCCTGGGAAGAAACCGCCGGTCCAATCCCATTCGTCTGTGCCTACCAATTGTCCCGAAGGGCTCAATGTACGCGGGAACTTGTACTGCTTTTCTGCTGCTTGTTCCAAGAACTGATATTGCTTTTCTGCTGCTTTAAAACTTGTGTCAATAAAGCTTGGTTTTTGATCCGTAAAGCTCAATGCGATCAGACTAGAAGCGATAACAAAAAGCGCTTTTAGACCAGGTTTTCTTTTTTTCATAACGGCTTATATTCTTAGTAAGTTACATAATAATTTCGATTCCTTTTATTTTATAGCCTCTTGGCGAATCGTAAAGGTATATTTTCCAGTAGATTTGATGCTTTTAGCTGTGAGCTTGATGCGATAAAGTTCCTTACCCCAGACTTGACTCAAACGCGGGTCATCCTGAGGAATGACATCGTAGCTCGCTGTGAACTGACCCGCATCAAAGTGCAAGGTGGCGTGCCCATTATTGAGGAGGATTTCCCCTTTGCCAATTTTTGGTTCCTGAGCAACCAGAAAATGAATGATATTGGCCTGCTTAGGACCTGTGATTTTAAACTCATCCTGAATGTCCAGCCCATTTTGTACGAGGGTATAACTTCTATTCCAGTGCTCAACATTGGCCGACTTCGGATATGCTTTTCCAATATCAAGCTGGAATCTATTTTGTGCAGGCAGAAATGCCACATGTTCAGCTTTATATTCCTTTCCAAAAGATTGGTCGGCTCCATTGATCATCGGAACATTATGGTAAGCACTCTGCATCGTCCAGATACTGTATCTGTCATCGCTAAATGTTTTCTTTGTATAGGTGCCAACACCGGCATCAATAAACAGTGGTTGTTGGTCCTGGTATAAGATAAAACTCCCGACATCGTTATGGTTGTGACTTTCATTATTGAAACCACCTTTGGCGGCAAAGAAAAACGGACCCTTTTTTAGATATATAAATTGTGTTTCCGGATACCACTTCGCATTATTTTGAGGGAGCGCAGCGGTAACGTTCTCTAATTCCGGATAGCATCTCAGGTCCTCGAAGGCACGGAAAATATCCCTTGAAGGTTTGAAATTTGCAGTTTTGTCGCCGGTATTTTCCATATATCGGGCAAATTGCATCATCTCACTACTATTGACATCCTGTCCATAACGGTAGATCAATAGCGGATCGCCACCCCCTTTGGCCGAAGCATCAGCAAAATTAACGACCCATTTATCGCCGCCAATATAGGATTGTGCGATGTACTCGCCCATATCGCGAATTACAGGTTTATCAAAAATATTGATCTTACCCTTGGTGGCCAGCGAAAGTATTTTCAGATAATCGTACAGCTTACCCGCAGCATGTCCCCAATAGGAGGGGCCCTCTTCGCAGGCACCGTCTGTTTTGACATAGTTGATAAAGCGATCCACAGAAGACATCGTCTTATAAATCCCCGCCAGTTGAATATCGGGATTGTCTTCAATCAAAAGCAAGGCCGTAAGGACATTAAAGTTACACCATGGATTCCAGTTGTTGACCAGCTGTGTTTCCTTGAGTTCAAATGCCTGCCACCACATATCGTTGCGGTCTAGGTAGGGCTGTATAATGCGTTGTTGAATCTGTTGTTTAAGACGGATACTGATTTCGGGGTTTATTGTATTGAATGTATCGCGAAAGAAATAATGAACCCAGGAGAGGAGGGAGCCTACATCACCGGCCATCAGATCGACTACCTGTGTGCGTTCTTGCGGCAACGATCGCTTACTCGACTGAAAGGCTCCAAGGTGAGCCGAGAGTGACCATGTTGCCATTTCTGTCAATTGCCAACTACCGTTTAGGATTTGGTCAATAAATCGCCCCTGTCCTTCTGCAAGCTCCGCCAACAGTAGGTTGGTCAGTGCAGTACAATTTTCATTCATGGGTTTTTCCATGATGCTGCGGTTGCCTGAACGCTCATATTCGAGATAATCTGTTGCTTTAACGACTTGCCATTGGTAGCTAAGGGCCTCATTTCCCTTTTTGATTATACGGTCTTTAAAAGGAGCCATCAGCTTATCCCAGGCCGCCCGATCCGAATAAGCCGGATAGGGGACCCACGATTTGTCATTTCCTAGACTCGCTTTCAGGTTATCCTGCTTAAAGGCGCCCGTCAGGAGGTTCAGATCTTTTCCTAGCAGTCTTTGGAAAGAAAAACTGCTCAGGAAAAGAAATAGAATTACATACATTCTCATGATTACCAATCTTGATTTTGTGGTAGTAATGCCGGGTTCATTTCAATCTCTTGTCCTGGTATTGGCCAAAGCTTATGACGGCTTTGGTAACCCCGGGTGACGAGATTGTCTCCGGTAATACTTTTTTCGATGTAGTCTTTGGAAACGCTTTCTAAGAGGTTCCAGCGCTTAAGATCAAAATAACGCCATCCTTCACCTGCTAGTTCTACGGCCCGTTCGTGCTGGATACGTTTACTCATATCTGCTTTACTACCGACAACCAAAAATGAGCTGCCACTATTTAGTGCTGGCATTTTAGCGCGTGTACGTACTTTGTTAAGCTCAGTAATCGCTTTATCCAATTGATTGGACTCGTTGTACGCTTCGGAAAGCATCAAAAGTACATCGCCCAAGCGTATGATAGGGAAATTGATCGGTGTATGTGCACGATCGGTAATGGCGCCTTTTAGGTTCCCTTCAGGAACAAATTTCCGCCATAAGTAGGTGTACCAACCCCGATTGTTGCGGATCTGACCAAAGTTTTCGTTTACACCGGTTGCCAATATCAGCTGCATATCTCTTTCTTTGTTTGCATTCCATCCTAAGTAATGTGAATAAGGTACGATCAAGGTTTGATTCATCCGAGGATCGCGATTGGCATAGATCTGACGCAGTTTTGCTGTATCAGGTACTTTGGTTAGCGTTCCACCTGATTGTGTCGACTCCATCGCCTGTTTTTTAACCGCATTATCCGTTGTATAGTTGGGGAAATAATCATTCCAGTTAAAGGGGCTTCCATCGCGGTTTTCGTAACGGTCTGCAAGGCGTGTGCTCGGCATACAGTTGTTCCAGTCACTACCAAAGGTTGAACGCGTTCCCATATAGAAGGCCATGGGCATACCATAAGGGAAACCCGTACCACCCATATTCTGAATGGCAAAAATCATCTCCGGCGATTGATCGCCATCCATGGTGAATAACGCGGAATAGCTTGTATTTAAACTGTAACCATAGGTGTTGGTCTTGTTGTAAACAATCTCTTCAAAATCCCGGATTGCTCCAGCCCAATCTTTATTGTAAAGGGCTACTTTCCCTCTCAAAGCATACGCAGCTCCTTTGGTGATCCGCCCATAATACTTGGCATCGTAGCTTACCGGCAGTTTTTCAATCGCATAGTTCAGGTCATTGAGGATAAACTTATTGACATCTTCTACAGAAGAGCGACTATTTTTAAGATCAGCGAAATCTTTGTTCAAATCGACAGTTTCATCGTATATTGGTAAGGCGCCATAGAGATTGGTGAGCTGGAAGTACATCAGCGCACGTAAGAACTTTGCTTCCGCAATAAAGCCCTCCTGTTTGGCCTTGTCTATGGTTATGGGCTGGATATGCGCGATTGCATGATTACAGCGTTGGATCAGATCGTAGCCTGCTTGCCATCTATCCACAATAATAGATGAACGGTCGGTGAACGTTCCGCTGATCACCTCGCCCAAGCCCGGAGGATCATAGCCCAGGCCAATATCGGTAAGTCCATCGTAAGAAAATTGTAAGCCGAAGGTGGCTTCTTTTTTTAAGTCATTATAACAGCCCAGTACGCCAGCTAAGGCCTGGTCTTCATTTTGCCAGAATGTGCTAGCACTTACCTGACTATATGGTGTCGTGTCAAGCTTATAACAAGATGATAAAGCAATGCATCCGGCTATGAGTAGTGAAATCTTTTTCATGAGGTTTAATTAATTAAAAGCTCTTTTCAACTTTTGTTCATAATTTATCTGTTACAGGTCGGGAACATATCCTCTGTCGCACACCTTTCTCCTTAAAAGGATAAACTCACACCAAAAACAGCCTGTTTCATGGTTGGATAGTTGGTGCCGCTAACCTCCGGATCGAAACCCTTATATTTGGTTATGGTCCAGAAATTTTCAAGCGATGCAAAAACACGTAGATTTTGCACCTGTATCCGCTTCGTAATATCGTTTGGAACTGTATAGCCCAGCTGGATATTTTTTACACGGACGAATGCCTTATTCTGTAACCAGAAATCGCTGTTTTTGGTATTTCTTGTATCTGTATAAGGCAGCAATCGTGGGAATTTAGCATCTGTAGCACCTTCAGTCCATCGGCCATCAACAATTTCCTGATTGATCTGGTAGCCCCAGCGAACAGTAGGTGTGTAATAGCCATCCGTCCAGACCACTTTGTTGCCCGCGTTACCTTGCAAGAAGACCGAGAAATCAAATCCTTTATAATCGAATCCCATGTTAAAACCATAGGTCATGCGAGGCGCTGTACCATGGCCTACCGGAACCCTGTCATTGTCGTTGATGACGCCATCACCATTGGTGTCTTTATATAAAAGATCTCCTTTTTTAGGTGTACCATAGGATGCGAATGGATTGACTTTTTGATTGGTATTCGGATCGATTGGCGCATTATCGATCATCTGCTGTACGAGCTGCATATCAGCATCCGTCTGTAATATGCGATCGGTTAACAGGATATATTGGGTATTGATGGCATAACCTTCTTGAAGCAAATTGGAACCACTGATAGACTTGTCATTGCCTTTAAACTTGACTACTTTATTGTCAATAAAGGTAAAGTTGCCGCCAATATTGAATTTAAAGTTATCGCCAATTTTATCGCGGTAAGTTAAATTCAGCTCGACACCATTATTACGTACTTTGGCCGCATTGGTGCGTGGTATTGTTGCATTTCCGACAACCAACGGAGCGGGAAGATTGATTAAGATATTGTCCGTTACTTTGTTAAAGACATCGATCGAGCCGCCCAGTTTGTAATTGAAGAGGTCAAAATCCAAACCAGCATTCAGGATATAGGTATTTTCCCAGGTCAAGAAAGGATTACTCAGCACTGTTTGCGCAAAGCCCACATAGAGCTGGTTATTTAATACATAGTTTGTGGGATTATAAAGCGCCAAATATTCATAATTGTTAATGTCGGCGTTTCTGCGGAAAGAGTCATCAGTGGTTCCATTATTACCCAAGGCACCATACGATGCGCGGAATTTCAGGTTGGGCATCCATTTGATGTCATAGAAGTCTTCTGAGGAAACCTTCCAGCCAAAGGAAGCCGAAGGGAACGTTCCCCATCTGCTTTTTCCGCTCATGAAACGCGATGAACCGTCTGTACGCAGATTGGCTTCCAAGAGATATTTGTCATCCCAGGACAGGTTGATCCGGCCAAAAAACGACCGCATAGCCCAGTCGGTCATATTGCCAGAAGCTGAGGCATCCATTGTCGCCGCGTTGAGAACAGTCAGGGATGGATCTACAAGATCGAGTTTGGATGCTGCAAACCAACCGTCCTTAAAATACTCCTGGCTGGCACCGACCATGACTTCATAGTTCAGTTTCTCAAACAGTTTGTTCTTATATTTAGCAATTCCGTCCATGTAATAGCGGTACGATTTGATCGATTCGTTGGTTACCGAAGAACGTCCTGTACCCGCTGTTGCAACTGTATTGGTTAGAAAGTTCCAGCGGTCATTAAACACGGGTTGCGAATAGACGAAATCATCATCATAGGTATACGTGTAAGAACCCTCAATGGAAAGGCCTTCTATCGGTTTCAGTTTTCCGTAGAATCGTGATACAAAGCGGTTTTTGTTGATGTTACCTTTCTGCGCATACAAACGGTGGAGTACGTTGTTGGACTGTGGGTCGTCTTCCGGATTATTTGGTGAACCAAATCTGCCATCTGGCGCACGCAGTACCATGCCCGGAGTGCTTGCTGCAGCAAAGGTAAATACATCATTGATGATATTGGTGCCGATATCGGTTTTGGAAACGACCCCATTGATGTTGGCTCCCAAGGTTAACCAGGGTTTCACATCCGCTTCTAGATTGATACGGCCGGTATGACGTTTGTACGTTGCCTGTTCAATGATTCCAGGGTTATCGAGAAGACCATAGGAGCCAAAGAACTTGATTTTGTCACTACCACCTGTAAAGGAAAGGTTATGGTTTTGGCTGATTTTGTTCTGGAAAAGCTCCGAAACCCAGTCCGTGTTGGGATATTTCAACGGATCCTGTCCAGCGTTCTGGCGCCAGAGGTCAATTTTTTCCTGCGAAAATATGGGCTTAGCATTTGGATCGCCATTGCGATAGCCTTCATTGATCAGCTCCATATAGTTAGCATAGTTGGAAACCATTCCAATGGTGTTGGATGGTTTTTGGCTTGAGAAATAATTGTTGTAAATAACTTTAAATTGCTCTGATTTACCTTTTTTCGTAGTAATGAGGATAACGCCATTTGCGGCTCTTGAACCATAAATTGACGCTGAGGCAGCATCTTTCAACACCGATATGCTTTCTACATCTTGTGGGTTGATTAGGTTCATGTCGCCAATAACGCCGTCGATCACGACAAGTGGGTTGGCATTATTGAGTGTTCCCTGTCCACGAACACGCAGTGTTCCTCCATCACTTCCCGGTCTACCTGAGCCCTGATTAACATATAATCCCGGCGCCTGCCCAGCTAGGCCAGCTGACAAGGAGGTTACAGGTCTGCTTTCTACCACCTCAGACATCTGGATGGAAGAGACCGAACCGGTTACATTCTCTTTTTTCTGTGTACCAAAACCGACAACAACAACCTCGTCAAGTCCCTTGGATTCATTTTCCAAGGTGATTGTAAGGGGGCTGCCGGCTTGCGCCTTAGTCTCGATACTTTTATAACCGACGCTGGTGAAAATTAATATTGCATCGTTCTGTTGACTTTTGAGTTCGAATGAACCACTTGCATTGGTCGATGTTGCTAGATTCGTTCCTTTAATCTGAACGGTGACATTGGCAATGCCTTTGCCGTCTTTGTCTACAACCTTACCCCGAATGGTTGTCTGCTGCATGGCCAGTGAAAGCTTGCTGTTTGTTTTAACAGGTGCAAATGGAGTCGCTTGTGTTGTCAGGCTAGATACGACCAACAAGCAGGATAATGGTATTGCCGGATACATCCAACGATTCTTCGAAACGGATGCGTTTTTGATCTTGATCATAGGCTTTTAGATTTAATTGGTCTGAAAAATAAATTTTCTATGAAGTGAATTTACAGTATTGGCAGAAAACAATAAGCACGTTTTCTCGCAATCGTTTTCGTAACAGCGCGCCGAAAAACCGAAAGATTTTTGGTTAATATTTGTTTAAAAATGTATGACTGCCGGGAGTATTTTGGATCATTAGTTCAAAAGTCGGTGTAGCGTTTAAAAGTAATTATCGTTAAATAAGGAAATTATGTAAACCTATTTCTTTCGTATGATGAATATCAAAAAAACCGCGTTATTGTTGTGTCTGTCACTTGGAGCATATACAGGCTATGCGCAGACAAAATGGAATGTAAAAGCTGGAGTTGCCTTTTCAAATGTGGATGCTAAAAATAAAGCGGGCGATAAGGCCAGCACGGCCGCGGTTGCAGGCCTGTATTTGGGACTCGGCCCGACATTACGCCTCAGTGAGTATTTCTTTTTAGAACCGGCCCTTGTATTCGCCAAACGGGGATTTGAACGAAATGAGGGAAATGTTATAGGCTGGGGTAAGGATTTTAAAGCACATACGTCTTATATCGAAATGCCTATCGATGTTGTTTTTAATGCTACGATTGGTGCAGGTAAACTGGAGGTCGGTATAGGCCCTTATATCGGTTATGGATTAGGTGGGAAATGGAAAACCTCAGGCCCTGTCCACTTAGGTGATATTGCCATTGGTGAGGAGGGCGATATTAAATTTACGAACGATGCAAGTGAAGGTGAATATGGAAGCTATAATCTTGGGAGACCTTTTGATTACGGCGCTCGTGCAAAAGTGAATTATCTTTTTAGGGAACATTATCTTGTCGGCATAGAATTTCAGAAAGGAATTGCCAATTTGGAATCCAAATGGGGGGATTATAAATCTGGAGATGCTATACGTAATCGCTCCTTGGGTATTTCGGTTGGCTATCGGTTTTAGTGACTTGAAAACGGCGAATAATTAGTTGACGTTGTTGGAAGTATGAGTTTGTCTCATCAATCCAGTCGTTTGCCTTCAGCGCCTGCTGTCTGAAGACAAACGACTGGAAATAAATCTTTCCGTTGTACTTGCTACTCTTGCGAATTAGAATTCAATCCGGTAGTTAATGGTTGGAATAATACCAGTCCATTTTTGGGGTTCAATGATGCGTTTGCTGAAATTATAGTGCATGCCTACCGTGTTCTCTCTATTAAGTAGATTCTGAATATCCAAAATAAACAGATGGCTTACTTTTTTGCGATTAACCCGATAGCTCGATGAGAAATCAACACGTACGTAGGGATCGGCAGTCAGGGTATTGATGCGATCTTGGTCAATAACTTCTTCGTCTAAACGAAGCGATTCTTCTTCTAGAACAGGGGAATATTTTCTTCCGCCGGCATAAATAAATTTGGCATTCAGACCGAACAGATTATTTTTATTCTTTCCCACGGTCCATTCTTTCCCCATCAGCAAATTTCCTACATAACGTGTGTTGAATGTGGTATTGTACTCTTTACCATTAAGCGCCTTGAACTTCGAATCAAAAAGGGAGGTTGTTGCCATGAAGTAATAGCCCTTGCTCAAAGACTTCTCAAGCGTGAGCTCAATGCCGTAGTTTTTACCGGTACCTTTATTGATAAGCTGACGGTAGCTTGATGTACCAATGGCTGCAATATCCGATACATTGAGTAAGGAGAAGTTGATGTCGGAATCGGTCGATACTGGGACATCATAAAGATGTTGATAATATATTTCTGTCTTAAATCGGAGTGTTCTGCTGAGGTTCTTTTCATAGCCAATAACAGCCTGGGCAGATTTGGTTGGCGAGAGAGCCTTGTTTGGTTCAAGGCTTGTTTGATCGCTACTCTTGGCAAAATAATAAGCCAAGGGCTCCAGTCGGTTATATAAGCCGGCTCCAAAGGAAATCGTTTGGTCTGTGGCAACATGCCAGGTAAGGCCAAATCTTGGCTCGATAGACCAGCTCTTGCTCAGCGCAAAGTAATTTGTATGTACGCCGGTGTTGAGCGTCAATTTTTCGTTTAATACTGTTTTTAACTGTGCAAAAGCATCATAAGTACTTGTATTTCCAGTCTCATTAATCCGCTCTGTCAATGCCGCTAGCTCGGTGTCGTAGGACAGCGCATAGAGGTCATAATGTAATAAACTTGCATTTAAGCCCGCTCTAATTGTGTTTTTATTGTTGGCACGATAGTTTAATGTACCTGCATAACGAAGAGCCGTATTCGTAAATTTGTCCTTGTGATATAGGCTGGAAGTATAGTCCCGTGTTAATGTATCGGTGCTATTGGAATTACGGCTAAGGGACATGGAAACAATGTTTGTAAAATATAATCTGTCGTTCGCAATGTACTGATGTTTTAGTCCGGCACTTCCGGCATTAAATTTTACATCCAGATCCTGGGCATCTGTCCGTTCCTCCCATTTTTCGTAATTACGTTCAGCAGTTTGTTGGAGTTTTCCTAAGCCGCCTATGCCGAATAAGGAAAAAGTTCCGACCTTTTTTGTGGGAAATACAAAATTAAAAGAAAGATCCTGATATTTTGGGACGCCTGTGTCTGAAACTTTTACACCTACTTTTTCAAGGAGACTCAAGGAAGAATAGCGGTAACTAATCAAATAGGAGGCATCACCTCCTTTTTTGAAAGGCCCTTCTAACGTTGCTCCTACGCCCAGAACTCCAACGTTAAACGTGTATTCGCGTTTGTCGGTATTTCCTTTACGAAACTTAAGATCAAAAACACCAGCCGTTGCATTGCTGTATTCCGCGGCAAGTCCACCGGTATAGAAATCAGACTTTCCCAATACCATGGTATTGAGCATACTGATTCCGCCGCCCGCAGCGCCTTCGGCCCCAAAATGATTGGGATTTACAATTTCGATACCTTCAAGTCGCCATTGTAAGCTTTTGGGCGAATTTCCGCGAACAATAATTTCATTGTCATCGCCGCCGGCAGCGACACCTGGAAAACTCTGTGCCATACGGGCGGGATCAAAAAAAGCTCCTGCATAACGATTTGTTTCCTCAGGAGAAAAGGAACGTCCACTCGTCATTGCCATCTGATTGAGCGGTTGTTTCCCTGCATTGGCGTAGACGATAGCCTCAGCTAATGCATTAGTTTGTGTCTCCATTTCCACATTAACCATATTCTCCCTGCCACTGGTGATCAGTAATTCCGTAAATTCTTCTGGTTTATATCCGGCCATGCGGACTTGAAGCTGTTGACGCCCAACCGGAACTTGCTGCAGTCGAAATATGCCCTGTGTATCAGTACTTACAGACTTTGTCCCATCGCTGGATGAAATAACAATTGTGGCACCTGTAAGCGGTAATCTGGTATTTTTATCTATCACGGTTCCTTTGACGGTTTCGGTCACAACCTGATTTTTTTGCTTAGGCGATGCTGGTTGCTGGGCTGATGTAATCCCTTCTTGAAGCAATAATCCAATGAGTAAGATTGGCGATAGTTTCATAAAAGATTAGTTTTTATCTTTATGACAGCTGGCTTTCAATTTACCCTTAGCTTTTCCCTGATTTTTTTGTTTTTCACGCTACTTATGTGCATGATTCAATTTCAATTTACCTGTCATTGCAGGAAATTTTAGGTATTTTTATCAGGTGTAGTTATTAACATAAAGTGTGTTGATTATAAGTTTATTAACATTGTTATTAACATTTTGGCTGGGCTGTTTTGGCCTAAATGCTTAATCGTGAAAAAATAGGAAATCCGCTATGTTTTTAACAAAATATCTGCTCTATACTAGAAAGTTAACATGTTTATTAACAATTCCTGGGATGGTTTTTTACAAACAGGAAGCGGAGTGCATTCAAATGGCGCAGTTTATTCATATAGTAGAGTACATTCAAATAAAAGCTTCCCGAAAAATTAACATTTTGATAATCTGACGAACCTATCTTTGTGAGGTGAAAACTACCGAAGCCAATGTAGATAACCACCATGTGTTGCGTTTTAAAGAAGGTGACCCCACCGCTTTTGCCTATTTCTTTGAGCGGTATTGGGAGGATCTATACATCGTCGCTTTTCGTCATCTTCGGGAAGAGGATCAGGCAAAGGATCTTGTGCAGGAAGTATTTATCCATATCTGGGAAAAACGATCGCTCGTGAGTACTGAATACTCCGATATAAAATTCTATTTCCACAAAGCCCTCAAAAACAAAATACTGAATTACTACGCCTCAGAGCGGGTACGAAAACAGGTCTTGGAGAATTCAATGGAACGCATGGAGGCTTTTTCCAATTTGGATAGTCAGGCTTTTGCTAAGTATAAGGCGCTGGAGACTATTGTAGATGATTCGATCGACAAATTACCTAAATTGATGAAAGCAGTCTACCTCATGCGTTCCGACAATTATTCGATCACACAAATTGCCAAGGAACTCAATCTGGCGGAACAGACCGTTAAAAACTACCTGTCAGAGGCCAAAAAGATCATGCGGTACGAATTGACAAGACGATTTGCCGACCATGATTCTATATTTCTATTGCTTGCGGGCAGCGCTCTCCTTTATGATTATTTAATATAAAGAACATATTTAATTAAAGTACTTTGCCCGCTTTGACCTGTATTAGTATAAAAATTAATGCAGGTGAATTTAGAACGTTTTAAACTTATCATAACAGATTATCTCGGAGGAAAATCGACCGAGGAGGAAAGAGGTCATGTTGACAATTGGTACGAGTCGATTTCAAACGATGATATTAATCCCTTTATCGATGCAAATCATCGGGAAAAAATCAAACAAGAATTATTTATTCGTGTAGGAATAGCTGAAGCACCTGTCAAGGAAAAGAAGATGCAAGCCATAGCGGTCAGAAAATTCTCCTGGCTAGTTGCAGCAGCGGCTATTCTGGTTATAGGAGGTATCAGTCTGCTATTTTTTCAGCATAACCCGATGTCGCTTTCCCAAAAGCAGACAGAAACGATCGCATTATTGACAGAAACGGTCACGGATGCGGGCGAACTGAAAGAAATTCAGTTGCCTGATGGGACATCCATTTTTTTAAATGGAAATACGCGTATTCGCTACGATCGCAAAAATTTTGCGTCAAATAGAAGATTCTTTTTAGATCGAGGGGAGGCATTCTTTCGGGTCAAACGGGATACCTTACATCCATTTAAGATAGAAACAGGCAGCGTTTCTGTCGCAGTCCTAGGAACATCCTTCAACGTTAACAATTCGATGTCTACTAAACAGGTGACGGTCGAAGTTAAAACGGGGCGTGTGCGTGTTGCAAATGCAAAAAATGGAGCGAACCATATGCTTACAGCAGGTAAGGCCGTACGGTATAGCGTAGCTCATAATGACTTTGAAACTTTCGATAGGGATCCAGCTTATATCAATCTTTGGACACAAGGCGGTTTGCAATTGAATAACATCGGCTTCAAGGAACTAAAAGAAGTAATCTATAACCGCTTCGGCGTTATGCTGCATACCGACAATCTGAATACTGATACATTTAATTATTCGCTGATGATACCGCATGTACAATCATTGGATCAGGTGCTGAATATCGTTTGCAATATTCATCAAATCAAATTTAGGAGGGAGAAAAATGGAATAATCTTATACAAATAAAGCTGTAGGGGTAGAACAGCATAATTTATCTACTCAAGAAAAGTGCTCATCTGGCAAACCGCTAAATCGACCAGTGAGCACCCGAATATTCATGTTTAAAACATTCATACAAATATATGTATAAAATAATTAAGCTTACCGGCCTTGCGACAAAGCTTGCGCTCTGCTCCATGGTCTCTTGTGCTGTAACCAATAGCCATGCTGGAGGATTGGAAAAGATCAATCGCGCTTATTGGGATAATATCAATATTCATTTGTCTGGTGGCAACGCCGCGCAGGCGGTACTGCAGTTGTCAAAACAAACAGGTCAAGCCATCGGCTACGATCGGAGTATGCTCCAATTAGATCGGGTGTTAATTGCCGAAAAAAAATTCCAGAATGCGAGCTTCGAGGAAGTCCTTGCCTATATTCTGAACGGAACCAACATCAAGTCAAAAAGAGTCTCAGGCGGTATTGTTCTTGTGAAAAATACGGGTAGACAAGAATCTTATGATTTGAAATTGCAGCTTGTCGATCACACAAAACAACCTATTGGGGGAGCTTCTGTGCATATTCCATTGACTGGACAGAGTGCCTTGTCGAATGCCAAAGGTGAAGTGACTATTCGATTAGCTGCCGGCGTATACGATGTACTGATAAGCCATGTTGGCTATGAAAAAAAAGAGTTGAAGGATCTCAAGCTCGATGCCAACACGACAGGTATACGTCAGGTGATTTTAAATGAAGATGCGAACGAATTGGATGAAGTGGTGGTAACCGCATTGGGTATCAAACGCCAAGACCGTTCACTGGGTTATGCTGTCGGTAAAATTAAGGGTGAGGATATCAATCGGGTCAACAATGATAATTTTCTGGTTGGTATGGCCGGAAGAGTACCCGGGGTTTCGATTAGTTCTACTGGACCCACTGGTTCCAGCGTGAATATGGTGATTCGTGGGGCATCATCGTTAAGTACAGACAACCAGCCGCTATTTGTCGTGGATGGAGTGCCCTTGATGAATAGTTTAAATAATGTTGGTCAGATCGGTGACGACAACAAAGTGGATTATGGTAATGCAATTGCCAATATCAACCCCGAAGATATTGACAATATTTCCATCTTGAAGGGACCAAGTGCAGCGGCGCTTTACGGCTCACGTGCTGGTAATGGTGTGGTGCTGATCACAACCAAAAGTGGTAAGAATGCGGAGAAGATGACTATTGCTGTGACTAGTAATACAGTATTTGATATTCCTTATAAATTTATTGAGTTGCATAACAAATTTGCCAGTGGCACCTTGCCATGGCGGCCAGGCGACCTACCCGGCAATTTAGTTATTGAGGAAGAGTCGAGTGTTATGGTAGGCCCTGCGCTAGATAAGGGCTATAAAGCTGTCCAATGGAATAGTCCACTTGACGAGAACGGTAAACCCATTCCTACGGAACTAAAAGCGTACCCCAATAATATCAAAAACTTTGTTCAGACTGGAGTGACAAGCACCAATGGGATTTCCCTGAGCAACAGAAGCGAAAAACTGGACTATCGTTTCTCTTATTCCAATATGGCCAATAAAGGTATTATCCCCAATTCGGATCTGTTTAGAAACACCTTGAATATCAATTCGACCATGCGCCTGCGCAATAGCCTGACATTGGGCCTCTCATTAGATGCCAGTAGAAATAACTCCAACAATAGACCTGCTGGAAATCGCGGAACCAATCCGATGCAAGCGGCCTATGAAGTTGCGCCTCACATCAATATTCTGGATTTGCAGGATTATTGGCTGCCGGGGCAGGAGCAGATTCAACAGCGTTCACAGTCTATTGGCAACCACAATAACCCGTACTTCCTTGCCTATGGGGTGAACAATGCTTTTACAAGAGACCGTGTCTTTGGAAATCTACGGTTAGATTGGACCATCAAAAAAGATTGGACGGCCATGATTCGGTACGCAACGGATATCTATTGGGAAAACAGGGAAACAAAAATCCCTTATAGTTATACGAACGAACCTAGAGGTGCTTATGGAATTGTTAATCTGATGAACATGGAACAGAATATCGACTTTCTGACGGCATATACAAAGAAGATCACCGACTTTCAGATCACAGGATCATTGGGTGGGAATTTGCGGTATAATCGTGGTAAAACCGTGCAAAATACCACAAAGAATGGCGCTGGACTCATCACACCGGGGCTCTATACATTGGCCAATATCAGTCCACTGAACCTGGATTTCTACAGCACAATTTCTGAAAGAGCGATAAACAGTGTTTACGGACTGATCAATCTAAGTTACCGGGATATGGTTTATTTGGATGTGACTGGTCGTAATGACTGGTCCAGCACCTTACCTGTAAACAATCGATCCTATTTTTATCCTTCGGCATCTCTAAGTGTGTTGGCCAACCAGGTATTTTCTTTGCCTAAAACGATCAATTTGGCTAAGCTGAGAGCGGGTATTGCGCGCGTGGGAAATGATACTTATCCTTATAATCTTTCCAATGTACTGAGTAATCCAGGTAGCTGGGGTGATGTATTGCGGCTAACACGTTCAGGATCACTCTTGGTTCCTAACCTGAAGCCCGAAATTGCCACATCTTACGAATTTGGCTTGGATCTGGGTATGTGGAATAATCGATTGAAGTTTGAAGGAACATACTATAAGCTGGAGAACAAAAATCAAATTATTTCAACAACCTTACCGGGATCAAGCGGTTTCAATTCGAAAAATATCAATGCCGGACTGCTAAGCAGCCGAGGTATTGAACTTGCTATTTCCGGGCGACCTATTGCCAGGGAAAATTGGTCCTGGGACGTTGGTGTCAATTGGCATCGCAATCGTACACGTATCGATGAGCTTTCTGATGGTGTAGAATTCTATACCTTTTGGACCGACGGTCGGGGTGGGGCACGTACCTATGTCGGGGAAGAGATCGGGGATCTGTACGATTCCAAGTTAGTGACCGTGGAGGATCAGTCGTCGCCGTATTATGGTTTTCCCATTCTCAATAAAAATGGTTCTTGGCAGGCTGTACGGATCAATAATAGTCGCAACAAAATCGGAAATTTTAATCCCGATTTCACGATGGGCCTACAGTCAAGCCTTCGCTATAAAAAATGGACGATGAATATTGCCGCAGATATGCGTTTTGGCGGGAAATTTATGTCGCAGACTTATCGCTATTTCGAATCGAACCTAACCACGCAACGTTTTCTTGACCAAATGATCAATCCCAATGGGATGACAGGTGAAACGCTGCGCAATTATTTGGTCGATAACAATCTTGTTCGTGTACAGGGCAATCGTTATCCCATTGTTGGAGGACCAGGCGAAGAGTATGGTGGTTATCCGATCAGTGTGGGTGGTCTTGTTGGCAATTTTGGCGTGTTTAATCCTGGTGTTATCGCACAATATGATGATAAAGGTAATATCACAGGTTATACGGAGAATCTGGGTGGTGAAGGAACAAAATATATCGCTTATTCAGACAATTACCCCTGGGATTTTATGAATGCAGCGACATTTGATGCATCTTTTATCAAGCTTCGGGAACTTTCCTTTAGCTATGATTTAACAGGAAAATGGCTGAAGCGTCTTGGGATAGAAAATGGTAGCGTGGGTGTTTATACCCGTAACCTGATCTTATGGACCAAAGCAAAAGTAGGTATAGATCCGGAAATGGCCTTCCAGCCAGAAACTGGTGTTGGATTTAAACAGGGGATTGAGCGCTATAACGTTACCCCTTGGTCAATGCCTATTGGATTTAAAGTAAATGTGACATTTTAAATATACAACATAAATGAAAAATCAGTTGAAGAGATTCACCATGGCTGTAGTAGGTCTTGGTATAGTATGGAATATTTCAGCTTGTAAAGATCTGACTGAACTTAATATCAATCCAAACGGTGTAAGTGAGGAAGATGCCAATCCCAATCTGTTGTTACCGACAATATTGACAGGAGCAGCAAAAAAATACAATGAGTTGAGTTTCTCAGATCTTGGCGGAGTCATGCAGCACACGCAGTTTGATGCTTGGTTCAATTCACATAATGATTACGAGTGGACTGGAGGAATTTTGAGCTGGGATGCTTATTATGGCTTTTTACGTGACAATGAACTTATGCGTAAACGCGCGGAGAAATTGGGGCTAGATTTCCATAAAGGAGTTTCGCTGGTGATGCGCGCTTACTTATTTGGTTTGGTGACTGATCTCTGGGGGGACGCACCTTATACAGATGCCTTAAAAGCGGAACTGGGAGATGCTGTATATAATTTTCCGAAATACGATAGCCAGGAAATAATCTATAAGGGAATTATCGACGAGTTGAAACAAGCTAACGACCTTCTATCCCGTCCCGATGGTTCCTATGAGGTACTGGCTAATGCGGATGTTTATTTTGGCGGAAAAGCTTCAAAATGGCGCCGTTTTGCTAATTCGTTGGCATTACGGTATTATATGCGAATTTCAGCAAAGTCTGCAGACTTTGCCAAACAGGGGATTGAAAGTATTGTTGCCAACCCCGATAAATTTCCACTTATTACAAGTGCAAACGATGATGTGTTGATGGATTTTGTTGGTAATAATGCAAATGACTCCTGGCCGTCAAATACCGTTTATGATGCCAGTGGAAGTAATTTTAGACGCATGAAAATGTGTGCAACATTAGTTGAACGGCTGCAAGAACTGGGCGACCCTCGTCTAGCGGTTTGGGCGAAAAAGATAGAGATCCCTATTGAAATCCGTAATACTGAACCTGCAGGTACAGATAAGATCGTCAATGGTGTCCGGATTGTATCACCGGATGTTGTCAAAGGTATTCCGGTGGATACCGATAAGGAGTATGTTGGACTGCCGCCAAGTGTTTCTAAAAATCCTTCAGCCTACAATCTCAACCCAACACCAGGGCAGACCTCAATCAACCCGCATGTTTCTTACCTGAATGATAGCTATCGTTCGGCGAAGGGAAGTTTATTAAAAGCACGATTGCTTTCTGCTGCCGAAGTTAATTTTATTTTGGCTGAAGCGGCTTGGAAAGGATGGGGGATGCCTGAGTCAGCGAAGACCTATTATGAGCGTGCTATACAGGAGTCGCTGGCAAGCTGGGGAAAGGCTGCAGACTATTCCAATTATATCCGTCAGAAAGGTGTGACGTTTGAAAATACCCAAGTGCAGATTATCGAACAAAAATGGATCGCCAGTTGGACAACTGCCGCACAGTCCTGGTTTGATTACCGTCGCACAGGGTACCCCGCTTTAAAGGCCGGCCCCGCAGCCATTCGAACACAGCTTCCTGTTCGCGTACCTTATATGCAAACCGAAATGAGTGTGAATCAGAAAAATGCTGAAGAGGCCTTGAAACGTATTGAAAAGACCGCTTATTCACAAGCGGATAATGAAAATAGTGCTTGGTCAAAACCTTGGTTATTGCAAGGGACAAACAAGCCCTGGTAATTCGTAATCATCAATTAAAAGTTATTAAACATAACAATCAAATCGATTCATAAAACAATATCACCATGAAAATCAAACATATTCTTCTAGCTGTAGTACTATGCTGCACTTTATTGGAAGGGAAAAGCCAGACGGATAATAACGCCAAACAACCTGATCGGATTACGTTGACCTGGTCCGATAATCCCAGCAATACACAGTCTGTTTCTTGGCGGATCAATGCGGATAGGACTAAAATCATTGGTCAGATTGCCGAAGAACAGAGCAATCCGGAACTTGAGAAAAATGCAACTACAATAAATGGAACAGCGCTATCTCTCGAGCGAGGACAGCAAGAGGATGCTTATGGACAGGTAACCTTCCGTGACCTGAAACCCGGTACAGTTTATGCCTATCGCGTTGGAGATGGCAGCAATTGGAGTGCCTGGAACCAATTCAGAACTGCGGAGCGTTCAGGCGCGTTTTCATTTATCTATTTGGGTGATGCGCAGAACGACCTACGTTCACGTTGGGCACGTGCCATTCGTCGTGCTTTCCAGCAGGAAGCAAATGCTCGTTTTATTGTTCACGCGGGCGATCTGATCAATCGTTCAAATGCGGATGAGGAATGGGCAGAATGGCATGAGGCCGCAGGATTTATTCATCAGATGATCCCTGCTGTTCCAACACCCGGGAATCACGAGTACCGTCGCGACTCGCTTGGGAAGCTTGTACTTGACCCGCATTGGAAAGCACAATTCAACTTGCCAAGGAATGGCCCTGAGGGTATACAAGATGCTGTTTACTACCTCGATTACCAGGATCTACGTATGATCTCCCTAAATTCTCAATTGATTATGCTCGACTCTACTGCAGCAACGATACAGGAAAAGTGGTTGGAGAAAGTGTTGTCTTCATCACCAAAAAAATGGAATATTGTTGTCATGCACCATCCCGTATACTCTACGGCAAAAAATCGTGACAATACCATCTTGAGAGAACGTTTCAAACCTATTTTCGAGAAATATGGTGTCGATTTGGTCCTTCAGGGCCACGATCATACCTACGCTCGTGGCGGGCTGGGTAAAAAGCGACCTGTCTATCTTCTGTCTGTAGCGGGGCCTAAGATGTATGAATCAGATTCTGAGCGCTGGATGGAAGTTGCAACCTCACAGACGCAATTGTATCAGGTGATCAAACTGACCGCTGATAAACTGTATTTTTCAAGCTACAAGTTGAATGGGCAGTTGTTTGATTCATTCGAGTTGTCGAAAAAGTAGAACGACATAGACGGAAGGTGATCCATTCAAACCGGATTACTTTCCGTCAATATAGGTGCAGGATTCAATCCATGACGCGATTAAGATGTAACTGCTGCGAGATCGCCGGTTTCTAACGCATAACAAAAAGAGATTGCTTAAAATAATAGCTATACAACAATGAAAAATATTATATTTTCTACTATCTTGTTGAGTATGATAGTAAGTTCTACAAGCCATTTATATGCTCAGTCGAAAGATTTAATAACCAAGTTAGATCAACAGAGTTTACACATAGCTGCCCACCGGGGAGCTCATCTGGAGCAACCGGAAAACTCGATTGCCGCTATCGAAGAGGCTATTCGGCAGGGGGCTTCCGTGGTAGAGGTGGATGTAAGGGCAACCAAAGATGGTGTACTTGTGCTGATGCACGATAAAACAGTCAATCGCACGACAACCGGGCAAGGAGAGCTCGCCAAACAGACTTATGCCGAGCTTCAACAGCTCCACTTACGCAAAAAGGCAAATGGTGAAGCCTCGGATCATGTTATACCAACCCTATCGGAAGCTTTGCGCGTTGCAAAGGGAAAAATTATTGTTGACCTCGATTTTAAAGAAGATCGCAAAGAGTTTATTAAGAAAACCTATGAACTTGTTGAACAGGAGGGAATGGAAGACCAAGTGCTGTTTTTTCTTTACGATTACAAAGACATGCCCAAGATTTACAAATTCAATCCAACGATAACACTTTTTCCGAGGGCACGTAGTATGAAGGATCTAGAGGCCATACTAAAGATGAAATTAACCTCAATTGTCCATCTTGATGAATCATTTACTGATACCGAAAAACTTAATGCATTGCGCAAACAGGGTATTTATTTTTGGATGAATAGTTTGGGGGAATATGACGACAAAGCAGAACAGGAAGGAAAGGAAGCTTATCGATCTTTTTTGGAGAAATATCCTTTTGTACGTCTTATTCAAACAGATCATCCGAGCTTGTGGCGCGAGGTGCTTTCCGGCTCTTAGTCTATTTTTATCTGTTTAGTTAAAAATAATTAATTTATTGTAGCGATATTGGTAGGATGATCGTCATACAGCTATAACTAATGGAAACCGCAATGAATAAATTATTTACGGGAAGTTTTGCTATCCTCTTTTTACTGACGAGCTGCAGTAAGGAAAATGAAGTGACTGTACCTATGGATGTTCAAAAACAGCTGGAAAGTTTTGAATGGAGCCCTATCGTGTCTGCGAAAGGTACGACAAATGAGCAGCATAAGTATAAACTGAAAGATTGTGAAAAGGATAATGTGTATACGTTCACATTTGCTGAATCAGCGAATAAATTCACTGTCAATCGTGGTAAGGAACTATGCGGGGATGATAAGCTAACATTTGAAAGTTTGATTTTTGCTGAACAACAGCATCGCGCATTTAGCTATGATAAAGAGAAGAAAAGTATCAAGTTTGCCGACAGTAGCCCTTACCAAAGTTATGAGGTACAGATTGATGCTGATCAGCTCATATTAATTTCGCGCAATGATAATCCGCTAGCATACGCAGCTCCAATTGAATACTATTTTCAAGGTAAGCAGGTGGCTGCAAAAAAATAAGTAGTATATTTCCTTTAACACTCAAAAGAAAGACGGCTTGCTGTCTTTCTTTTTTTAGTTATATATGGATAAAATCCCATTCTACTGATTGGATCAATTTTCCCTGCTCCCTGATGTCATGCCGATCTCGCAATGTGCTAGAGCGAACCTTGTGTTTTTTGCAATTTGTTTTCCTTCAGTTGAGTAGTTAATCTAAATCAGACCGTTGATCTTACTGTTTTACGTACATGTAATTTAAACCGATGCTGCGAAATATAGATGGTTAAAAGAATTAGGAATCAAAATTTAACTTGATTATTTAGGCTAAATCGTTAATTTAGTGGTTTGGAAACCGGTTGCATAGATGGCGTGAACTAATAAAACCGGATCCAATTAATGAAGAAAACTAGATAAATAATAATCCACTTATGAAAGTCCGTATATTACTGATGGCGGCAATGACGACATTGCTCTGCCCACAACTTCAAGCCCAGCAATTGCCCTATAAGAATAGTACATTACCAATTGAAAAACGGGTAAGTGATCTATTGGGAAGAATGACTGTGGAAGAGAAAGTCGGGCAATTGAGCAAATTGCTGGGTTGGGACATGTATAGCAAGAACGGAAAGCAGGTTACAATCAGCAATAAATTGCGAAAGGCGGTAAAAGAACAGCATATCGGATTATTATGGGCAACCTTACGTGCCGATCCCTGGACACAAAAAACCTTGCTGAATGGTTTGAGCCCTGTAGAAGCTGCGCGCGCTACCAATGCGATCCAACGTTATATGGTGGATAGCACGCGCCTTGGAATTCCATTGTTATTGTCTGAAGAGGCGCCACATGGACATATGGCTATTGGTGCAACGGTATTTCCTACCGCAATTGGGCAGGCGAGTACATGGAACCCGCAGTTGATTCAGGACATGGCTTCAACAATCGCCATGGAGACTTATGCCGTGGGTGGTAAAAACGGTTACGGTCCTGTATTAGATTTAGCACGAGATCCACGTTGGTCGCGTACTGAAGAGACCTATGGGGAGGATCCCTATCTTATTGGACAAATGGGAAGCGCAATGATCCGTGGTTTTCAAGGGGAAAAGATCGGTGAGCGGGATAAAATAATAGGTACTCTAAAGCATTTTGTTGCCTATGCGGCTCCGGATGGCGGTCACAACGGTGAGTCCGTGTCGTTTGGCGAGCGAAGCCTGAAACAGTATTTTCTCCCGCCTTTTGAGCGTGCTGTAAAATCTGGAGCTGGTTCAGTGATGACCGCTTATAATAGTATTGATGGTATTCCTTGTTCTGCCAATTCCTGGCTGTTGAATGACATCCTACGGAAAGACTGGGGATTTAAGGGATTTGTCGTATCGGATCTATTGAGTATATCGGGGCTCAATGGCGGACATGCAACAGCAGCGACTGCCGAGGAAGCGGCTTCGCAAAGTATACATGCCGGATTGGATGTCGATCTAAGCGGGACTGGTTATGGTTCAAATCTGCTTAAGGCTGTTCAACAGGGGCTGGTTGAACCTGCCGTTCTCGATACAGCAGTGGCCCGGGTACTTCGTATGAAATTCAATCTTGGTCTTTTTGATCATCCTTATGTGGATGAAAAAATGGTAGCGCAAAAAGTCGCTACGACGCAAAATAAAACGGTGGCAAGACAAGTGGCACGCGAGTCGATTGTTTTGCTTAAAAACGATCAGCATATTTTACCCTTAAGTAAATCGTTGAAACGAATAGCCGTTATAGGACCGAATGCCGACAATGCCTATAATCAGCTGGGCGATTATACTGCTCCACAGGCTGAAGGGAAAGTTCAGACCCTCTTGACAGGAATAAGGGCGGCAGTTGGTAACAGTACGAAGGTTGATTATGTGAAAGGTTGTGCAATCCGTGATACAAGCAATTCCGATATTGCTGCCGCCGTCGCAGCTGCAAAGCAGGCCGATGCGGTGGTTTTAGTCCTGGGTGGTTCGAGTGCACGTGATTTTAAAACGTCGTATCAAGCAACTGGGGCGGCCAATGTTGATCCCAACACGGTAAGTGATATGGAAAGCGGAGAAGGATTTGACCGCGTTTCCCTGGATATGATGGGCGATCAGATCAAGTTGCTGAAAGCGATACAGGCGACTGGAAAACCTCTTGTACTTGTTACGGTTATGGGAAGACCATTGAACTTAAATTGGGCAGCTGAACATGTGCCTGCGATCGTGAATGCCTGGTACCCCGGACAGGAGGGAGGCTTGGCAGTTGCCGATGTCTTGTTTGGCGACTACAATCCCGCGGGAAGATTACCGATTTCGGTACCTCGTTCGGTCGGCCAGCTTCCTGTACATTACAACCATACAAAACCTAAACATCACGATTATGTGGAGATGTCGGCTAAGCCATTATATGCATTTGGTTATGGGTTGAGCTACAGTAGTTTTGATTACTCGAATTTACAGGTCTCTTTGAAGGAGAATGGCAATGATTTTGCTTGTACGGTGTCGTTCGACGTGGCAAACAACGGTAAATTGGCGGGAGATGAAGTCGCCCAGTTGTATATTGTGGATGAAGTAAGTTCGGTCGTAACACCGGTAATGCAATTGAAGCGATTTGAACGCAAAAACATTGCAGCCGGGACGACGGCGCGCTATTCGTTTCAATTGACTAAGGAAGATCTCAAACTTTGGAATGCAAGCAAAGCATGGAAGACAGAAAAGGGAAAATTTAAATTCTTGGTTGGAGCATCTTCTGATGATATCCGACTTAAAGGCGAAATGGAATTAACGAGGGATTATTAATCCTAAACCACAAACTATAGCATAGGGCTGACCAATTTTGGACAGCCCTATTTTTTTTATTTGAGCACGATATGTTTGATACTTTTCCTATTCCAGGTATAGGTGATATGAATGAGGCCTTTCGGATCCTGAATGATTGTAGGATACGAATACTCATCGTTCTTTACCCCGTCTTCCAGCGTTAGGACATCTTTCCACTGTAAGCCGTCCTTCGATATGGCGACATGAAGTTTTGTACGTCCTTCCCACCAATCGTTGCCTGCTATGGCTGGATTGAAGACAATCATAAATAAACCATTGCGTAGACGGATAGCGTCGGTGGCTGAATTGGGATTGAGTAGGTTTGTCGCTTGCCAGGAGCCCCAGGTAAAGCCTTGATCTGTTGAAAAAGCGGCCATCACCTTATTTTCTTTACTTCGACAAAGTACCTGAATGCGTCCATCCCTGTGTTGGATCACACTTGGCTGAATAACCTGTATGCTGGTATCTGGACGTATTGCGCTGATGGACCATGAATGGCCATGGTCTCGGCTGATTTCCAGGTGTGCTTTCCAGATTTCTTCTTTGGATTCCGTACTGGAAGGAGATAGCAGCAGCCCGTTGGCCAAGGTGAGCGGTTTATTCTTGATAGGCCCCAATATACCTTCACGCAATTGCTGCGGTGCTGACCAGCTCATTCCTTTATCTAGGGAATGTTTGACGTAGCCTTTCCACTCCCGTGGATTAGGACCTATTTTATAATATAAAGAGAGGGTGTCACTGTGTGGATATTGATAGAAGACCGGATTCCATGTTGGAAAACGTGTATCGCCAAGAATACCATCGGCAATCTGTATAGGCGATTGCCATTGGCCCTTGCTGTACAGGGAACTCCATATGACAACATCGGGATTAGATTCATGCGTACCGCCAAACCAGGCAACTAATAAGCTGTCTTTTCCCACGACTTGAATTGTGGAAGCATGGCATTGTTGGAATGGAACCTGACCTGTTTTAAAGATTTGCTCCGATACCAGGATCTGAGGTTTATAGGTTGCACATGAAGATAGGAACAGGATTATAACTATGGAAAGCAGGTTGATTTTTTTCATTGGAATTCAAGGGTTTTAAAACCCACTCGTTGGTTTGCGTCTTATTTTCTTTTTTCTGAGCAGAAACTTTGGGGATGCTGCGATGTTCAGGCGATTATCGTTAAACAATGACCTCGTTAAATGATAAAATTCCGTTGGATTATATCCAACGGAATTTTATGTTATTTGCTTTGCAATTGAATTGCCGTAGCATAGCTAAATCGTGTACTAGGACTTCTCAAGGTAATTTGGTTACCACGTTGCGACCAGTCCAATTTACCTTTATGACCTAAAATAGCGATCTTTTTTACGCTAAAGTTATCAGGTACTTCAAACACGTATTCATTGGGTTGTTGGTAAGTATCGCCTTCAGAAAGATGGAATACATTGACTACTTTACTGTCTTTGCTTCTGGTGTAGTAATAGTCACCCTGGTGATATGGAGCAATGGTACGTGTTGCAAACACTGCAGTTTGATTGATTTTCATCCAGGCTGCCAGCTCGTTCAAGCGATCGTATGCAGCCTGATCGTAATCTCCTGTAGGGCCAGGGGCTATGTTCAATAAGTAGTTTCCGCCGCGAGAAATAATTTTTACCAATGTTTCAACAATCTTTTTGGTTGGTTTGTATTGGTCGTTGGGCACATAGCTGAACGAATTACCCATGGTGATGCAACTTTCCCATGGAATATCCAAGGGATGTTCAGGAATCGCTTGTTCGGGAGTGACATAATTTTCCCAGTTTCCAGGTACCGTACGGTCAACGACGATAATACCCGGTTGATTTTTTCTTGCCATGCCACCGATGCGGTCCATGTCAATATTCTGATCCATTTTGATCGTCTGTTGCCAGTCAACAGATTTGTCAACCGTTTCTAAGGGGCGGACTTGGCCACCATCCAACCAAAGGATATCGACTTTGCCATATTCGGAAGTCAGCTCGTTGATTTGATTGTAGGTAAAGTCTTTGAATTTTTGCCAGCGATCCGGATATTTTTTAGGGTCGTAATTTACATTTCGGTCTTTTGGCGGAAAGTAGGACCACCAGTAGTAATCGGAGTGCCAGTCCGGTTTGGAGAAATAAGCGCCAATTTTAAAACCATCAGTGCGGAATGTATTGAAGATTTCTTTGGTTACATTGGCCTTTGGATTTGTCGAAAATGGCGTTTTAGCGGAGGTGATTTTATAATCCGATTCTTTGGTATCGAACATGGCAAATCCATCGTGATGTTTGGTTGTAAAGACGACATATTTCATGCCGGCAGCTTTAGCGGCATCGGCCCATTTTTGTGGATTAAAATCTGTTGGATTAAAGGTAGTCTGTAGATTTTCGTAGTTCTTGAGGTATTCAAAATAGGTTTTACCATGTTCGGGTTTGCGTTGCGTCCAGCCTTCATCTTCAGGACAGATACTCCAGCTTTCGACGATTCCCCATTGACTATAGGTACCCCAGTGCATGAAAAGACCAAACTTCATATCTTGCCATTGTTCGAGATTTTCAATCACTAGAGGATCTGTCGGTTTTTGATAGCCATTAGATACGTTATGTGCTTGGCCAAACGCTAATGTTGCGCTTGAAGCAATCAGCGCGGTGGATATAATGGTTTTTAGTTTTTGCATGGATAAAGATAGTGAAAATGATAAAAAGAAGGCCACCTTAGGTGGCCTTCTTGTAGATAGATGTAGCTTTTGCGTTAATTTACGTCCCAGAAGAGTTTGGTGTCAAGCTTATCTTTGCTTTTTACAGCGTCATAATTTGCGCCATTTAAATTCACTTCTGTTGCGGGGATATTCCATCTCGCAGGGACAGTTTTTTGAATATCAGATACTTCTGTTCTAAAAGTAAATACAGGGTAATTTAATCTTCTTACTTCCGCCCAGGATTGTAAAGGTTGAATAACATTGAAATGTAGCCATTTTTGAGTAGCGATTAATTGAATGTTATTTGTTCCCCAACCAATATTTGAAATATAGGTATTAATCTGATCTTCTGTTGGTTGAGTTGCGGCAGTAGTCGTATTATCTTTGCTCAATGCTCTGATTGCAGGGAATAGTGCGATGGATTGTTTTATACCCTGTTCGAAGGCTGATTTTGCAGCAGCATTATTTCCAGTCCTGTTGTAATACTCAGCAAGTAAATAATTGACTTCCGATGCCGTGATCAATAACCCTGGGAAATATTCATTTCTCGAGTAAGTAGAACGATTATAGATGGCAATCTTACTTGGATTAGCTGGTGTTCCGGAAATCAAAGCAGTTTGTTCTGCACTCGTTAGAGACTGATCTAGCCCAATATAAGCCCCATTTGCACCTTGTCCAGGTTCAAAAATAAATGGTAATCTCGGGTCTGCCTTTGACACCATGTTGTCGATCATTACTTTCCCGGCAATATTGGCGTTCCAGCTTTCTAAACCATCTCTAAATCCTCTCGCATTGATATCAGATCCTGAATTGAAGACACTGATGTCGATATTATCTGCATTGGTGAGAGTTAAAGGATAAGTTGATTGATTTCCAACAATGTCGGCCAGCTCTTGGTTTGCTCTTGCTGTAAAAGTAGAGGCAGCACTGACGCGAGTCAACATACGTAGGCGAAGGGAATTACAATATTTTTTCCATAGTGTAATATCACCTTTGTTTATTAAATCCTGGGTTTTAAAAGACGTGGAAACACCTGAAGTTAGTGCTGGCAACGTATTAAGCTCGGTACTGATGGATTTTAGGTCATCCAGCATAGCTTTATATATTTCTTCTGCAGTATCATATTTAGCATACGAGCTCGGATAATTTCCGCCATTGGTACTCAACATGCCTGCTTGCGACCAAGGGATGTCTCCATGTAAATCAACAACTTGTTGCGTTTGATCATAAAAGAAAATTTTCGCTGCAAGGTAAAATATGCGTAGCTGAGTTCGCTCTGCTTCTGGCAATGCTGTGTATACTTTTTCAAATTCTCGATATTGTGCAAGACCTGCATAATAAGTATTCCAACGATCCTGGATAGAAGCACCTCCAGGTATCAATTGATTATTCTCGTTTGCCCATCCCGTAGCTTGAACATAGCGATTAGCAGTCGATCGGAGGATAACAAAGTAATTCCAGTAACTTGGGACAACCAGTTCTCTGTAGGAATAGGTAATTCCTGCGAACTGTTTGTCGGCTGACACTTCACTTATTTTTCCTGGATCTCTATATAACTCATCAAAAGATGATTTACTACAAGAGGTTATTGCTGTAATACCCGCGGCACATAGACCAGCAAGTAAGATGTGTTTTTTGATTTTCATAATTTTAGAAACTTGCGCGTAACATTAAACCATAAGTTCTTGTTGCTGGACCTGAACCAGCATTGGTAATTTGTTGTGACCAGTGTGAACCACCTGTCATTTGTTCAGGATCGAGGTGTTTGGCGGTTCTGTAGATGAAGAACAAGTTTCTTCCAAAGGCCGATAAACTGATGTTTTTCGCTTTTAACTTGCGAGCGAAATCTTTCGGAAGTCTATAAGCGAGCGAAAGTTCACGCATCTTGATATAGTTGTTTTTCTCTACATAAAGTTCATAACGAGAGTTTCCGCCATATTGTGGGCCACCCCAGTTATAGGTTGAATTGAAGTAGGTCGCTTGGGAGATGATATTCGCGTTTTTAGTACCATCTAATAAAACCCCGTCCAATAACATACCATCATGATAAACCGTTTCTCCATTAGGTCCAGTGGAACCAGTAGTAGCAATTCCTTTTCCTCCAGACAAGTAGTAACTCAATCCACCATGTTCGGCGTCCATACCCTCTAAGGTTTCTTCTAGCAAACCTCTACTTTTCATCCAGTTGATACCGGTAGGCATAATATGTCCTCCCCAGCGGAAGTCAATTAGAGCGTCCAAAGTGAAATTTTTGTAACTAAAGGAGTTGATGAACCCACCAATTGCTTTAGGCATGGCATTACCAACTTTTTTGTACGTTGTGTTGTCCAATTGATATAAACCATTTGCGTCAACAATCATTCGTCCTTGATCATCTGTTTTTACCGGCCGAGCGTAGATATCACCCAATGGTTCTCCAACTCTCGAAATAATCTTAGCTGCATCACCATCAATAAATCGGTGCTCTAATTCGGTCGCACCGCCTGCTAATTGCTCGACCTTGTTTCTGTTGAACGCAAGGTTAACGGTTGTATTCCACTTGAAGTTTTCACTTTGAACTGGTGTACCGTTAACAACAAATTCCCATCCTTTGTTACGTAATGTACCTACGTTTGCAACAATAGAGCTAGCACCTGTCGTCATTGGTAAAGAGAAATCTAGGATCTGATCTTTGATCTGGCCATTGTAATAAGTAATGTCAAATCCTAATCGGCCTTTTAACAATCTAGTTTCTAAACCAAATTCGATCTCATGCTTGGTCTCAGGTTTAATGCGCTCATTTCCGAAGCCGGAGGTTGGAACCTGTGTATAAATCACAGATCCTGTTCCTTGATCGCCCAGTGTTTTTTGAGAGAAGCTCAAGGCGCTTTGGAAAATATTAGGATAATTTCCCACAATTCCCCATGAGCCTCTTAATTTCGCATAATCGAAGATTTCCGGAAGTTTAAACGCATCAGATAAGATTAAACTTGAGTTGACCGATGGATAATACAAAACATTGTTATCTGGGTGCATCTGTGAAATAAGCTCACGACGTAATGTCCCTTCTACATACCAATAGTCTTTAAAACTAAAATTTAAAGTTCCAAAAGTTGCATCTCTTAATGACCAAACCCTAGCTTGTGAGCTTCTGGAATCATTAACGGAGGCTGATAGATCATACCAATTGCGTTGAGATAATCCACCGTTAGTCCAGCCACTAACCGAAAAGTCCTGATTTTTTGTCGCAGTATAGCCTACTGCAGCTCCTAACTTAATGTCCTTATTAATTTGTTTTTTATAGGAGGCAAGAAGGTCGGTGTAATAAATGTTTTGATTTTGATTTTTTGTCGTAAATCCTGATTCGGTGTCAAAACCGTAAAGTAATGGGAAGCGATTAGGGCTGCGATCTTCAAATCGTGCTGATGTAACGTCAGCAGAGAATCTAGCGCGAACAGATAAATCGTCTGTTATTTGATAAGTATTCGTAAATGAACCAATTAGACGGTTTGAATATTCATCACTTGTTTTAGCTCGAGTATTCCAATAGTAATCTAATACATCGACTTTATATCCGTTGTGTATTAGATTTTCACCTGGGGTAAGACTTTGATTCGTTCCAGTTACATATTTATACCCTAGGCTCGTTTGATAGCGATCTGCATACCAGTCTGGGTTATCAAACGTGGAAATCATCCCCGTAAAATTGTTAATCAAGCGATCCGTCATAAATGGTCTGTTATGCGTATGCTGATTGATATAATTAACGACAACATCGGTTGTTAGTTTATTCCACAATTTAAATGTTGAGTTAAAATTGACAATGTTCTTTTTGTTATATGAATCGAACGACGTCATCTGATTATCTTGACGAGTAAGGGAGAAACGAACATTTGACGTTTCTGTTGCGTGGCCTAACGCGAGATTAAGGGATGTATTGTTGGGATTGTTGAAAAACTTTCCGTAAGCATTCTGAGCTTCATAAGGACGCACCTTACCATCCCATGTTACCGTTGGTAGTCCATCAAATTTAGGCCCGAAGTTTACCGTTGCGGGTAGAACACCTCTTGTAACTCCATCAACAGCCCTATCAGCGCCATAATAGAAAAATTTATCTTCAGCCTGTCCTCCATTTGCATAAGCTAAGCTATAGCCTGGCCCCCGTACATTTTGGAATTTGGGTAGGTATGCAATTTGATCATGCGTATAGTTTGCATTAAAATCAATTGAAAAGCCTGTCCCCCCCTTATTTGATTTTGTTGTGATAAGGACAACACCATTCATCGCTTCAGATCCATATAATGCAGCAGCTGAAGCTCCTTTTAAAATGGATACTGTTTCGATATCCTCAGGGTTTAAATCCTCAAGGCCATTACCGCGAGCACGTTGGTCGCCCCAATAATTGGAGTTATCAAATTTATTTTGGCGCATAGGTACCCCATCAATAATGACTAACGGTTGTGAACCTCCTGTGATAGAGTTAATACCACGAATATTGATATTTACCCCTGAGGTTGCTCCCCCTGGAGCAGTTGTGATGCGTACGCCCGGTGCTTTACCATACAATGCCCCCGCAAAGTTTGGTGAACCGGTTTTTGTTAGTTCTTTGGAATCAATTGTACTCATGGCATAACCAAGCTCTCTTGGGGCTTTTTTGATACCCATGGCTGTAACAACAACTTCTTCCAGGTTGGATTGATCGCTGGTTAAGCTTACATTAATTGTTTTGTTGGAACCAACCACAACTTCTTGGGATTTGTAGCCCACCATGGAGATGCGCAAAGTTTCACCTGTTGAAGCTTGGATTGTGAAAGATCCATTGCCGCCAGTTTGAGTTCCTCTGGTGGTTCCTTTTACGGAGACAGTGGCGCCAGAAATTGGTCCATTAGCATCTGAAACTATTCCAGAAATGCTTTGCTGCGCATAGAGCGCTGTAGCACTGAAAAGTGTACATAGCGCCAATCCTGCAGTTTTTTTGTAAAATAGACTCATGTTTTAGGTGTTTGTGTAAAACGTTAGTTAATTATGTTAGTAATATATTTTTCGATGACTAAGGCAGTTGTCCCCTTTTGTTGCGCCCTTTTATGCAGTGTGGAAATTGCCAATGTTGTCTTCCTTGAAATCTTCGGAATGCTATATTCATTAATGGCCACTTGAATATGAGGCGCCAAAATGTCCCCGATTTCGGCTCCCCGGCCACTGATGATTATTTTATCCGGATTGAGAATGTGTATTAACGTCGAAATTCCCTTGCCAAGTAAATAGCCAACTTTCCCAATGTTGTTGATTGCTACCTGATCTCCGATTTGGACAGCTTCAATTAATGCGTCGATTTTATTGATGTGTTCATGGGCTAGTTTATCATAAATGGAATATTCTCCATTCTTTATATCCCGCTCGGTATTTCGAATGGCTGCACTAATGGAAGCTTCGACTTCAAGACAGCCGCGTTTGCCACATGAGCATAAGGTTAATGTATCGGAAAGCGGAATATGGCTGAATTCGCCGGCATAACCTGATGTTCCCTTGAAGATATCATCATTGATGAGTATTCCTAAGCCTACACCCCAGTTTAGATTGATCACGAGCGAGTGGGATGAATCTTTTGCTTCACCAAATTTCCGTTCCGCTAGGGCGATACAACGTGAGTCATTGTCAATGATGGCCGGAACCTTAAATTTTTGCTCAAATAGTTTTCGAATGTTATATAAGGGCGAATCTTCATTGTACGATTCATTGAGACCTGTTTCCGAATCAACAAAACCAGGCATACTAATTCCAATACCGATTACTTGTGTAATGTTGATCTGGTTGGAAATGATGAAATTGTTCAATGCTTCCAGAATGGACTCCGTTGCCTTCTTATCTCTAAGGTCGATTGGAATATTATTTTGCGACGAAATTGTTTCAGCCTTGAGATTTGAGGAAGATATGGATGTATAGAATTGATCAATAGACACGCTAATAATACTTTGCTGTAAATTTTCATTAAGCATGTATTGTATAGCTTTTCTTCCACCTGTGGATGCTGCATAACCTTTTTCGACAACAACATTTCGTGTCAAAAGATCATTGATCTGCTTGGTGACAGAGGGGATGCTTTTCGATAAAGAGTTTGCAATGTCTGCAATCGGTTGCATCGGCCTGTAATACAAAATTCTCAAAATTTCGCCGCCCATAATTTAGTTCAATTGTATTAGTATAACTATTGGTTTTCTCTAAGTTTCATAATGGCTGATAAAAATCATTTCATCGCGCCTTGGTTTTTCATAGTAACTTGCTTATAGATCATCAATATGTTTAGATTCTCATAAGCATTGTATGTTAAAGATAAACACACTTTGTGTTAAGTTCAAAATTCTTTTTAAAATTTTTAAAAAGAATTTGATGATAATGTGTTTTTGCTCAAAAGAAGGCTCTTTTTTTTATCGATTAAAGAAAGGTTGGGTGAGTATTGTAACGAAATTGCTATAATATTAAAAGGTTTTTTGAGGAGAAGCTCCGAATGGTATCTCGAAATTATCCGTTTTTTTAGGGGAGATTGTAATATTATAACCGACTCTATCTTCGATTATTTATGATATAGCAAAACAAAAAGAGCCTGGTATTACCAGGCTCTTTCAAAATCTCAGGACAATTGCTCGCGAGATTTCATTCGTTTAATGTGTGATCATCTATTTGACGTCCCAGAAGATTTTAGTTGTTCTTGTATCATTTGCTTTAACAGCATCGTAATTAGAACTATTATTTGAAATCTCTTGGGTAGGATATAATAAACGTTTAGGAGGATTTGCGTAATTAGCCAATCCAGCCACAGGATATGTCAATATTGGATATCCTGTACGTCTCAATTCAGCCCAAGCTTGTTGTGCCTGTAAAAAACCATAATGTAACCATTTTTGAGTCCATATTAATTCTAGGTTCTTTGCTTGAGTTGTTGAAAAGCTGATAGTCGATTTGTCTACAAAGTCATTGATGACGTCATCGGTAGGTTTTTTCTCTGTTTTCAGTCCTGAAGTATTTAAATTATTTAAATAATAATAGAAAGAAACGGATTGTTTAACAGCGACATCGTAAGCATCTTTGGCTGCATTACTTGCTCCCCATCTTAATAACGCTTCAGCTTTATTGAAATTGGTTTCAGAAGCGGTAATGACAATTCCCGGCAAAGCATTGTTGTCGAAGATAGTTGCCGAATCCAACACAGCGTAGTCTTGATAATTCTTCTCCATATCCGCTGAAGTAAAGGAAATTGGCATTGCTCTATACTCTTTGTTCTGAACAAACTTACCGTCTACTGTTTTTCCGAATTTATCATAAAGTACCGGAATACGTGGATCATTCGCTGGTAACATCACTTTGTTCAACATATGATCTGTTGCGAATTGGTTAGGACCTTCAATCAAAGCCTGTCTCAATGTTCCGGTATAGTTGGTTAGCGGCTGCAATAAGATGTCTTCATTTCTGGGGTTATAGTTTGCCGTTGCGCCACCATCTGCCAATGGATATTGTGTTGGGTTATTCAGCATTTCAAGTACTTCAGTTCTTGCTTTTGCCTCATCAACAAAAGAAATGCGCATCAATAGACGCAGGCGAAGTGAATTGGCATACTTACGCCATTTCGCAACATTCCCGCTATTCAAGATATCGTATTTTGAAAAATCGGGATTGGTCGTTGCTGTTGATAAATACGTGTTGATATTTTTCAATTCGCTGATGAACTGATTGTATAATTCTTTTTGCGCATCAAACTTTGGCTTAATAATCGTACTTGTTGTTGGTAGACTACCGGCTTCACTGAAAGGGATATCTCCAAAGTTGTCAACAAGTTTAGATGCTTCGTCAAACAATACAATTTTGCCCGTTTGGATAAAGATCTCTTTACTTGCTTTCTCCGCTTCAGGAAGTTCAGCGTATGCTTTTTCCATGCTTCTTGTGATACCCAGTACACCAGGAGCATAAAAATCCGTCCAATATGCATAAGAGTAGCTATCGTTCGGCTGATACATGGTATTTGACGGATAAAAAGACGCTGTCTGCGTATATACTGCCTGATTGGACAGAATAAATGTACGGTAGTGGTAATAAGCTGGTCTTACACGATCATTATTTAGCATTTCGGCAAAGAACGCCGGAATATTTGCTTTTGTCGATGCATCTGGGTTTTGAAACTTGTCGTCAAGTTGTGATTTACAGCCGACCATCGTCGATAGGGCCGAAACCAAAGTTAATATAGAAAGAAAAGTTTTTTTCATGATTCTCGTGGGTAAAAAATTAAAAATTAGCATTCAATGAAAAACCGAAACTTCGGGTAGCAGCAGATGAACCAACGTCTACACCTTGTGCCCACCATTTGTTACCTACTGGAGCTTCAGGGTCAAGATTTTTCAATGTACGGTAGAAGTAGAATAGATTTCTGCCCAATAAAGAAACCTTTAAGTTGTTAATTTTAAGTCTTTTGGTGAAACTGTCTGGAATACGGTAACCAATAGACAATTCTCTTAATTTGATAAAGTTGTTGTCGTAAACGGCACCTTTTTCAGTCCAAGAATCTGCACCCCATCCGAATGTGTTCATGTAATATTCTGCAGCACTCAAATGTACATCGTTTGCTTTTCCTGTATTGGCGTTAACACCTTGCAAAGTCACTCCATTTTCGCGATATGGTAAGGTGTTTTCATATAGACCAGCACTCATGCCGTATTTGAGGTTTTCGGATACCATTTTACCTCCAAAACGATAATCAGCAGTAAAGTCTAACATAAAGTTTTTATAGGTAAATGTATTGGTCCAACCGCCTATCGCTTTTGGCATAATGTTGCCAGCATATTTGTACTTGGTTTTGTCGATCACATAGAGTCCATCGTCAGAGATCAAATTATTGCCGTTTTGATCTTTGGCAATGTCATAAACGTAAATATTTCCTAATTTCTCACCTTCTTTTGCCGTAATCTTCAAAGAGTTTTCATCGGCAGAGTAGAATACCAATTCTTCAACGCCCGGTGCTAGGGTTTTAACTGTCGACTTATTAAATGAATAGTTTAGTCTAGAATTCCAGGTAAAGTTTTCATTTTGAATTGGGGTACCGTTGATAGAAAGCTCCAAACCGTTATTGGCAATTTTTCCTATATTCAAAATTTGGGAAGTAGCCCCTGTAGAGGCTGGTGTTGTAAGTCCTAAGATCTGGTCGTCGATATAGTTGTTGTAGTAACTAACATCCAATCCTAATCTATTTTTTAGAAACTTCAATTCCATACCGACCTCAACCTCATATTTACGCTCAGGACGTAGATTAAGATTTCCATAGTTATTTCTATAGGTCAATGATGGAACAGCTCCATTGATGGTCAATAATGGATTTTGGTTGTAAGCGATATTTGCTTCGTAGATTGCGGCATCATTACCAACAATACCGTAGGAAGCGCGAAGTTTACCGTAGGAGAACTTATCAGACTTGATATCGAAAGCATCGCTGAAAATAAAGCTACCACTAACCGAACCATAGCGATAATTATTGTTTGATGAAGGTAGTGTAGAAGAATATTCAGAACGATAAGTACCGTCTAAGTAAGCAAATCCTTTATAGCCAATATTCAAGGAACCGAAGTAGGCATATTTTAGCATTTCCTTTCTGCTATTTGAAGTTGTTGCCTGCGCGTAACTGTTGCTTAAGCTAAACCAGTTTTCTGTGACAAGACCACCTGCTGTACTTGACGATTGATCATCATAACGCTCTGATCTCGATTGGAAACCCACGCTCGCTGAATAGTCGAAATCTGCATTGATTTTGTTGCTATAGGTTGCCATTACATCACCATACAGGATCGAATAGACTCCTTTTGAAGTTGCGAAGCCTCCAGAACTGCTGGTAGTTGAATTGTAAGCCGTTGCATATTCGTTGTATTGCTTGTTGATGCTCGTTGCAGAAGTTAAGTCATTACCAATTCTTCCGCGGAGTTTCAAGTGATTTACAACATCCCAGTTTAATGTGGCACTTGTTAAAATCCTATTTTCGGTCTCATCATAACTGTTTTTGTATTGATTCCAAAAATAATCTAAGAGGTTGGAAGCCCTCATCGTGTATTTGAAGTCTTCAGGACGTCCTGTTCCAAATTTGGAATATTTGTAGCCGTCAGTGGTTTGATACGCATTTTTCATGGCAGACATATCTTCTGTTCTGCTGAAAAACCCGTCGAAACTTCCAAGTACCTGACCCAACAGATAGGTTCTGTTGTGGGTATTGGTATTGATAAAGTTAGCGACGATATCGGTCGACAATTTGTCGCTAAGTTTTAGCGTGCTATTAAGGTTGAAGGTATTTCTGTTTTGTTTACTACCAGGGCTCGTACTTTTATAGTCCATTCTGGTCGCACTCAAACGGTAGTTAATTTTCTCTGTTTGGTTTGAGATACCAACGTTAATATTGGAATTGTAGCCTTTGTCAAATACGTCGTAGTAGTTATTTTCACGTGCTTTGTATTGACGTACCTGTCCGTCCCACCACATAACATCTTCGCCAGTGAATTTTGGACCAAAACTTCCGTAGGATCTATAGTATGGCCTTCTTCCCGAAGGAGAATTAGCATCTGTAAACCAACCTTCGGCAGACGCGCCGTTAGCGATGTTTGTCGCTGCGTCGTAACCGGGTCCATAAATGTTTTGGAACTTCGGTAAAAAGGCTGCTCTTTCGATTGATCCATTATAGTTGAAGTCAATTCCTAGACCTCTTCCTTTTGTGCCTTTCTTTGTTGTAATAACAATTACCCCACTTGCAGCGTCCGAGCCGTATAGTGCACTGGCTGCAGCACCTTTTAAGATGGAAATATTGTCGATATCAGCGGGGTTGATGTCCAGCATACCATTACCCCTAATACGTTGATCGTCCCAATAATTATTATTGTTTGCACCAGTCGCACCACCTTGTTGATCGTTACGGATGATGATACCATCAACAACATAGAGGGGCTGACGTTGATAGTTTAATGAATTGATACCACGGATTTGAACGTTAACCGCACTGGCAGAACCACCCGGAGCAGTGGTGATTTTCACACCTGGGGCTTTACCGTATAGTGCTGATCCAAAGTTGGTGTTACCCGCTTTAGTGATTTCCTCTGCTTTGATATTGCTAACTGCATATCCTAGCGCCTTAGATTCGCGCTTAATGCCCATCGCTGTGACAACAACTTCATCTAAAGCCGAAGCGTCCTGATTTAAGGATACTTTAATCGATTTAGCGGAAGTAACCGTAACTTCTTGGGTTTGGTAACCCACAATAGAAATACGTAATACTTCTCCTGGGGATGCTTGAATGGTAAAAGCTCCGCTTGCATTTGTTTGGGTTCCTTTGGCAGTGCCCTTAACAGAAACTGTCGCTCCTGAAACTGGACCTTTGGCGTCAGTTACTGTACCAGTAATGGTTTGTTGTGCGTAAAGCGAAGTGGCGCTAAATAGCGTACACAATGCTATACCCGCTGCTTTTTTGTAAAATAGACTCATTTTTTAATGATTAGTATGAATTACAATAAGTAAATGATTAGTGTGGTTATTATTTTGTTAAAATTTTATTAATGTGATTTTCGACTACAATCGCTGCAGTACCTTTGATTTGTGCATGTTTGTTTAAAGATGACATTTGAACATTCGTTGTTTTTGCAATTTCAGGAATGCAAAATTCATTGATGGCAATTTGTATTTGTGGATTCAAAATTCGTCCCAGTTCTGCACCTCTTCCGCTAACGATGATCTGTTTTGGATTCAGAATATGGATAAGTGTTGATATGCCTTTACCTAGCATATAACCTATTTTTCCTAAATTATTGATAGCGATTTGATCGCCCACATTCGAAGCTTCAATTAAGGCGTCTATTTTGTTGAGTTTACTTTTTACAAAGGTGCTATAAATCGAATATTCGTTGTTTTGGATATCAGTTTCCGTACTTCGAATGGCTGCGTCTAAGGAGGCTTCTACCTCCAGGCATCCCCTTTTTCCGCAAGAACATAACGTGTTGTCATCCGAAAGTGGGATATGACTAAATTCTCCAGCAAAACCTGATTCGCCTTTAAAAACAGAGCCATTGATAATAATGCCCAATCCGACACCCCAATTTAAATTGATGATGAGTGAATGATCAATATCTTTTGCTGATCCAAACTCTTTTTCTGCGATAGCAATACATCTGGAGTCATTCTCTATCACAGTTGATATTTGGTATTTTGCTTCTATGCTACTTTTGATACGGTATAAAGGATGATTATGGGGATAAGATTCATTGACACCCAATTCAGAATTGACAAATCCTGGTATACTTAGACCAATACCAATTATTTTGTCCCTTTGGATTCCCGATAGTTCCAAAATCGATTCAATTTCGTCCAATAGTAAATCAGCAGAGTTGCTGGACTTCAATTCTAGGGGAACATCACGGTGTTCGATAATCGTCTGTTGATTAAGATCTGTTAATGTAAATGTGGAAAAATGCTGATCGGTTGAAATCGTCAAGATATAAAAATTCAGTGCTGGATTAATTGCGAACTGCAAAGGACGTCTTCCGCCGGTAGATTCTGCAAAACCACATTCAACAATTATTTTTTCTTCAAGTAAACGATTGATTATTTTTGTAATGGAAGGTGTACTCTTAGCGAGTTTTTTGACCAACTCTGCAATAGAAAGCGCAGAATCAAAATAAAGGTTTTTCAATATTTCTTTTTCCATTAGTTCGTGTGGTTTCTAAAAGTTGATTAAACTTTTGTTAAAGATATGTTAAATCGCATGTAAGATCAAAATACTTTTTAAAAAAATTTAAAAAGTTGCGGCTATGCTTTGTTTTTTTTGTTTTTGTGTAACAATTTGTATTCCTGTTTGTGCCATTAAATCATAGATTATGCATAAAAATGAATATCAAATAGCTTATATTTACCTTTTAATTATACAATCTGATTATGAAACAACGCTATTACTCCTTGGATGTCTTTCGTGGGGCTACTGTGGCACTGATGATTATGGTGAATAATCCGGGGACATGGGCTCATATGTTTGCACCGCTAAAACATGCAGAATGGCATGGTTGCTCGCCTACAGACCTGGTTTTTCCTTTTTTTCTTTTCGCAGTGGGTAATGCCATGTCTTTTGTTATCCCACGATTACAGGAAGCTGGTCCGGCGATATTTTGGCAAAAAGTAATTAAACGGACGGTCTTAATTTTTGCGATCGGACTTTTTATAAACTGGTGGCCTTTCGTGAAATGGGATGGCGCAGCCCTTGTGTTGAAGCAATGGGTAGACGGAGCGGACCCGAGCCGTGGAATTCGGATTTTCGGAGTACTGCAGCGCATTGCCGTAGCCTACTGCTTTGCGTCAATTCTCGCCTATTATTTTAAGGAAAAAACGATAATCTGGATCTCGACGATTATTCTGTTGTTATATTGGGCAATTTGTGCAATAGCCGGAGGAGCAGATCCCTATAGCTTAGAAGGTTGGTTCGGTACACAATATGATATTGCCATTCTAGGTTTACCGCATGTTTACAAAGGGGAGGGGGTACCCTTCGATCCCGAAGGACTGATGAGCACATTACCGACGATTGTTCAGGTCGTCTTTGGGTATTTAGTTGGTGTATTTATAAAAAAACAAGGTCAGGTGGATTGGTTGTGGTCTAAAGTACCGCCCTCTAATGAGCCTCATTTTAAATTGCTGGCGGGCATGTTTGTGACCGGATTTATTTTAGTCGTCCTGGCTTGGATATGGGCTTTGGGTTTTCCGATCAACAAAAAAATATGGACAAGTTCCTACGTACTTTATACCACAGGTTTGGCAACCATGACACTGGGTGGTATGATCTGGTTTATTGAAGTGCAGGGTGTAAAAAATAAATTGACACAGTTTTTTGATGTTTTTGGTAAAAATCCGCTGTTTATCTTTGTACTGAGTGGTATCTTGCCTCGCTTCTTAGGGTTATTCCGGATTCCTGACGGTGTAAAAGAAGATGGTACACAAAAATACCTCGACGCTTTTGCCTGGTTTTATAAATACGTTTGCGCAAAAGTTCCTGGAATACCGGAAGTTGGTTCTTTTGTGTATTCGCTATGTTTCCTGGCGTTGATGTGGGTAATCTGCTATTGGCTGGATAAAAAGAAAATTTATGTAAAGGTGTAGCATCAGCGCGATCTTTGCTTGTTAAATTATTTTGGCACTCAAAGATTTTTGTTATCTTTGCAGCCAATTAATAAAATTTTTAACGCTTTAATATTATTCAGGAAATGTATTTAAGTAAAGAGTACAAAGCTGATATCTTCGCAGAATTTGCTGGATCAGCTACAAACACAGGATCTACTGAAGGTCAAGTTGCTTTATTCACTAAGAGAATTGCTCACTTAACTGAGCACTTGAAAAAAAACAGAAAAGATTTCGGTACACAACGTGCCCTACAAATGTTAGTAGGTAAACGTCGTTCATTATTAGCTTATCTTTATAAAAAAGATATCAACCGTTACCGTGCGATCATTAAAGGTCTAGGTTTACGTGATATCATCAAATAAGCTTTAATACAAAGGTGTTAAGAAAGCCATCCAAATTTTTGGATGGCTTTTTTGTTTTATAAAACGCTCGACTTTCTTGATCGAAAACCATGGTGTAGGAAGTGATGGAAACAAGTTAAAACCATGTTCTTGCCAGGTTCGTCCCGTAAGCAGCTTGAGTCCACAGTGAGTCCACGGTGAGTCTACCTTTTAAGGTGCTTTCATTGTGCAGCCATGTTTTTTACAAGTCGGTAGCAAGTCGAACTTAGCCATAACTTTTCTATAATTAATTTACAAGGAAGTACCTTGAAAACTGCAAGACCTGAAATTTATCTTAAGAGGATTTATGTTTTGGATAATTTCTTCGGTAATCAATCACAAGGCAGAATCGGCTGCTTGAAGAAGATAGAAATTGAAAGGCTTTGTAGGCAAATGCTGCGACGCGTTAGTATTTGCTTATTTAGCCGAATGTTAATTGCATTAATCTTAATATTTTAATTTACCTTTGTGCTGAAATCTAATGTATTTAAAATATTGGCATGCTGCCAACAAGATGAAAAGCATGTCGCAAACAAGATTAAATGAATTACAACGAAATTAAAACAACCATCGATATGGGTAATGGCACCCAGATCGAATTGTCTACAGGTAAATTGGCAAAACAAGCCGATGGTGCTGTAGTATTAAAACAAGGTGATACGATGTTGCTTGCAACGGTCGTTTCAGCTAAAGAAGCTAAATCTGGGGTTGATTTTTTACCTCTTTCGGTAGATTACCAAGAAAAATATGCGGCAACTGGCCGTATTCCAGGAGGTTTCTTACGTCGTGAAGCTAGACTATCGGATTATGAGGTATTGATCTCACGTTTGGTAGACCGTGCATTACGTCCTTTGTTCCCTGAAAACTATCACGCAGATACACAAGTGGCAATTAGCTTGATCTCTGCAGATAAAGATATTATGCCTGACGCTTTAGCAGGTTTGGCTGCTTCTGCAGCTATTGCTGTTTCTGATATTCCTTTTAATGGACCAATTTCTGAAGTTCGCGTTGCGAAGATTGACGGTCAATTGGTTATCAATCCAAAATTATCTGAACTTGAAAAAGCTACGCTAGAATTTATCGTTGCTGGTTCTGCACAAGATATTGGTATGGTTGAAGGTGAAGCGAAAGAAATTTCTGAAGCTGAAATGGTAGAAGCAATTGCTTTTGCTCATGAAGCGATCAAAAAACAAGTTGCTGCTCAAGTAGAACTGGCTAACTTAGTTGGTAAAACGGTTAAACGTGAGTATAACCATGAGCCTGAAAACCTTGAATTGAGAGATGCTATTTTTGCAGCTACTTACGATAAGGTTTACGCTATTGCAAAATCTGCTTCTGCAAAACATGACCGTTCTGAAAACTTCGCAAAAATCGCGGAAGAGTACAGAGCAACAATGCCAGAGGAATTGGATGATGATACAGCTTTCTTGTTTAAAAAATATTTCCACGATGTTCAGTATGATGCTGTTCGTAATCTTGTCTTAGATGAAGGAATTCGCTTAGATGGCCGTAACGTACGTACAGTTCGCCCAATCTGGTCAGAAATAGATTACTTGCCTGCTGCACACGGTTCAGCTGTATTCACACGTGGTGAAACACAATCATTGACTTCGGTTACTTTAGGTGCTAAAGACGATGAGCAAATGATCGATGGTGCTTTTATCAACGGTTATAACAAGTTTATTCTTCACTACAACTTCCCTGCATTCTCTACAGGTGAGGTAAGACCTAACAGAGGTCCAGGCCGTCGTGAAGTTGGTCACGGTAACTTAGCAATGCGTTCATTGAAACAGGTACTTCCTGCAGACAGTGAAAATCCATATACGATCCGTGTTGTTTCTGATATTCTGGAGTCAAATGGTTCTTCTTCTATGGCAACTGTATGTGCTGGTACATTAGCACTTTTGGATGCCGGTGTGAAATTGAAAGCGCCAGTTTCAGGTATTGCCATGGGATTGATTTCTGATGAGAAAACAGGTAAATATGCGATCTTATCGGATATCTTAGGTGATGAAGATCATTTAGGTGATATGGACTTTAAAGTAACGGGTACAGAAAAAGGTATCGTTGCTTGTCAAATGGACTTAAAAATCAATGGTTTGAAATGGGAAGTGTTGACGCAAGCTTTGGATCAAGCAAAAGAAGCGCGTTTACACATCTTGGGTGAGATGAAGAAAACAATTTCTGCTCCTCGCGAAGATTACAAACCACATGCACCACGTATCGTTCAATTGTTGATCGATAAAGAATTTATTGGCGCTGTAATCGGACCAGGTGGTAAAATTATCCAAGAAATGCAACGTGAGACCGGTGCTACAATTTCGATCGAAGAAGTTGATAATAAAGGTGTTGTTCAAGTATTCGCAGATAATAAAGCGGCTATTGATGATGCAGTAGGTCGTATCAAAGCGATTGCTTCTAAACCAGAGATTGGTGAAACTTACGAAGGTAAAGTGAAATCAATTATGCCATTCGGTGCTTTCGTTGAAATCATGCCTGGTAAAGACGGTTTATTGCACATCTCTGAAATCGACTGGAAACGTCTTGAAACAATGGACGGTATCTTCAAAGAAGGTGATAAAGTAACGGTTAAATTGTTGGATATCGACAAACAAGGTAAAATGAAGCTTTCCCGTAAAGCTTTATTGCCTCGTCCGCCGAAAGAAGACAAACCAAAGCAGGATAAACCTGCTGGCGAAGCTCCTGTAGCTGGTGCTGGTCAAGAATAAGTTTATTCTTTAAATGATATGAAAAGCTCGCTTTACGCGGGCTTTTTTTATGGAAAATAAAACTTAGCTGCATCTTTATCCTATGAAAAGTATACTTCGTTTGCTTCTTTTGAAATCCAGTCCGATTCTGGTGTTTGTCCTCATTCATGTGTCAGTTTATGGTCAGCGGTCTTTTGGGGATAAATTTCAGAAGCTGTCTGCCACTGTACAGCATTATGCACATAAAAATAATATGATTTTGCCCAAGGGGCATTATGAGTTTTATAAACTGGATCGTGCCATTTTGTGGTCCTATAAACAGGATTTATTTTGGCCTCTTAATAGGTTAATCTTAAAGGATAAAGCTATCAGGGATTCAATGACAGACGAGCTTTACATTAATTTTGATCGGGAATATAACCGCTTTGTGATGGATGTGTATGAAAGCCCTTATAAATTTAACGAGGCAAGACCATTTGAGGTACTTTCCGTGCAGGGCTCATTCAGAGGTGGGATGTCACCGCTTTTGGAGCGTTTGTCCAAGTTTTTATTGGATCATCAAGGACGCTGGGGCCTCAATCTGTCTTCTTTTACCTTATATATGGATCGGGAGCTTAGTGATGTGCCCTTAGCATACGATGGTGAGCCAGAAGTGGTGAAATTGCTCAAGCAATTTTTTGAGGAGGCCAAGATTCCCCATAAACCCGGTATTTACTATGGGAACCCGATGTACTGTTCGTATCGATTTGACTGGGTGGCTAATAAAAATAAAGAGATTACACTCGATTGCTCGGCATATAATGACTATTTAAATATACTGTTTAGTGAAACGAAGTTATATGCGCTGGGCGGGACATGGGATAGCATGAAGGGACAAATGTCTTTTTTTTATGATCGTAAGAATAGCTGGAAACAGTTTGCTGCCCGGCGGGATGTCAAACGAATTTTGGATTTTTTAAAGGAGGAGACTGCTGTTAATCTATTGAAACTACATCATGATAGTAAAAGATTTAGTGGCGATTATTGGCTGGATGTTGCGGTGTTGAAATAGGGGGGATTTATTTTAAGAAGGAAATAGAAACAAATGAGGCTGTCAATTCGACAGCCTCATTTGTTTTTTATAACATGATAACACCTTTTATCTTCGCTACTTCTTTGTAGAAGTAGATCACCTGATCGGCGTCTTTAACGTTCAAGTTTACCGTAATTGAAGTATACTTACCTGTTTTGGAATCCTTAAAATCAAACTGTGCACCTGTGTCATCAAATACGCTCTGGATCTGATTGAAGTGGTCCTGATCTTTTGGTAAGATAAATTTATACGTATAGTCCTTTGGAAATGTTTCTAAGTCTTCCAAACGCTCTTTAAAAGTTTCATAGAAGTCTTTTGGATTATCACCTCCGTCAGGGATATCTTGTATATTGATGTTTTTGTAATCTGCCATGTTTTGTTTCTCCTTAAATATGTTATTAAGGTATTAACAAATATTAATCCAGTAATGTTTTACTGACAATTTTTCAGTTAATTATTGTCAATGTTTGAAGGCCAATCGGCTTTGTTTTTACCAAAGTTTTTGTTTGGCGTAGCACTCATCTCGATTTCCATCTGTCCACCTGCTAAAAGTTGCGCATGTGTAATGAACGTTTTGGCGTAAGGCTTGCCATTTAACTTGATCGATTTGATATATGGATTGGCTTTGCCTTGGTTTTTAACATCGATCGCTAACGTTTTGCCATTCGGTAGATTGATATTCGCATGTTGCATCATCGGAGAGCCGAAGACATAAACACCACTCATTGCATTCAGTGGATAGAAGCCCATTGCCGAGAATACATACCATGCGCTCATTTGTCCGACGTCATCATTTCCACATAGACCAGCTGGACTGTTTGTGTAAAACTCAGTCATCGCTTTACGGACTAAGGCTGCACCTTTCCAAGGTTGTCCCGCGTAAGCATACAAGTAAGGGATGTGGTGATTTGGTTCGTTACCTTGCGCATATTGGCCGATTAGTCCTGAAATATCCGGTGAAGCTTCACCACCAAGATCCGATGACATGGTCGTAAAATAATCCAGTTTTTTCAAAAATTTCTCCTCGCCACCGAAAAGATTGATCAGACCTTTGACATCTTGGGGTACCAACCAGGTGTATTGCCAAGCATTACCTTCGCAATAGTCATTCTCGCGGTGTTTGGCCATGAGGGGGTCGAAAGGTCTGCGGAACTCGCCATTGGCTTTTTTACCGACGAAATGACCTACCTCTTTGTCAAAATATTGCTCGTATAGTTTATAGCGTTTTTTGAAATAAGCAGCGTCTTCTGTTTTACCCAGTTTTTCGGCAATTTTATACGCACCAAAGTCAGCAATCGCATACTCTAATGCCCATGCTACAGACTCATTAGGCATGCTGTCGATCGGAATGTAAGTCAGTTCACGCGCATATTTTAGACCGTGATCATTACCCATAGCCGTGGTCTTAACAGCTTCCCACATCAAAGGATAATCTTTCTCGTCAATAATTCCTTTTAAGAAGGCATCCGCAATGACTGGAATCGCAGGTAATCCAACCATTGTATTGGTTTCATTGCCTTGTAAGTGCCACATGGGTAATTTACCTTGTTGTTGATAGATCGCCAACATGGTTTTGATAAAATCCTGGTTGATTTTACGGTCCTCCAAGATCGTCATCAAAGGATGAAGACCACGGTAAGTATCCCAAAGCGAAAATACCGTATGGTTGACAAAATCCTGTTTCTCATATACTTGTTTGTCAGTTCCTAAATAATCGCCATTTGCATCGTTGAAGATGGTAGGAGCGAAGTAGGTATGGTATAATGCCGTATAGAAGATTGTCTTCGTATCTTTGTCGGCTTCAAATTGAATCTTATTTAAGGTTTTGTTCCAACGTTGATCGGCGTCTTGCTTTACTTTTTCAAAATTCCAGCCTGGAATCTCGGCGTTGATGTTGTTCAGCGCATTGGTCGAGCTTACCGGAGAAATACCGACTTTGAGTTCGATGGTTTTATTTTTAACAGCATCAAAGAATAAAGCCGCTTTGATTGCCTGTCCTTTGAATGTTGTTTGGCCTAATTTTTCTTCTTTACCGTCGAAAAATCTTACTTTTTGTATCGGTTGGGAAGTTCTGATGGCAAAATACAATTTTTGGTCAGTCGCCCATCCTGTTGAAAAGCGGTAACCAACAAAGGTCGAATCGTTCACCTGTTTGATGTAGGTGTCTGTCGGTTTATCCCAATTGATATGGTAACCTAAATCGACCAAAATATGTGCATTGTCTGTTTTTTCATAGCGATATTGATGATAACCAACACGTTCGGTGGCTGTCAGGTTGGCCTGCACCTGATAGTCATCTAAATAAGCGCTATAGAATCCCGGTTTTGCTACCTCATTTTCTTTTTTGAAGGAAGAGCCATAACCTGTATTCATTTTGTTGAATTCTGCGGGCGTTAATTGTAATTTTCCGTTAGCAGGAACGATCATAAGGTCGTTGAGGTCACCGATACCTGTTCCGCTCAGGTGGGTATGGGTAAAACCCAAAATTTCCTGGCTTTTGTAATTGTATCCACTGCACCAATCCCATCCATTGAACTTGTCCCAAATCTGTGGGATTTGAGTAGGCCCCAATTGTACCGCACCTAAAGGTACATTCGCACCAACAAAGACGTGGCCATGATCCGCGGACCCAATAAAGGGGTTGACATATTGTGTAAGATTTTGCTGGGCCTGCGCACAAAATGGCAAAATTAGTGTGCCCAACACTGTTTTGAGTAGTTTATTTCCTGTCATAGGTTTTGTTCGGGTATTTGAAAACTGCTTAAAATTAGTAAATAAAACCTTTTAGCGCAATTTTATTATTATTTTAGTAAATTGTCGTTAAATTTTTTACTTTAGTAATCTTCGTAATAAAAAACTTAACAAACCTACTACTACTACATGAAGAAACGTATTCTGATCAGTGATATCGCAAAGGCCTTGGGGATTTCTGTAACTACTGTGTCCTTTATTTTGAATGATAAGGCAAAAGAAAAGCGTATTAGTGAGGCTTTGACTAAGCGGGTTTTGGACTATGTCAAAAAGGTCGGCTATAAGCCCAATGAATTGGCAAAAAGTCTCCGCACAGGGAAGACGAAGATTCTAGGTTTGATTATCGAAGATATTTCCAATCCTTTTTTTGGGAATATAGCACGCCTGATCGAAAGTAAGGTCTATGAGCAGGGCTATCGCATTATTTATTGTAGTACCAACAATGATGTAGAAAAAGCGAAGGAGTTGATCCAGATGTTTTACGATCGGCAGGTGGATGGTTTTATTATTACACCTTCCGATGGTTTGGAAGATACCGTAAAGCAGTTACAGCAGAATAATATCCCGGTTGTGCTCTTCGACCGATATTTTCCGGGGCTTGAAACAGACTATGTTGGGGCCGACAATTTTCAGGGGGCCTTTGATGCAAGTAACCATTTGTGTCAACAAGGTTATAGACGTATCGGATTTGTATCGCTCTACTCGGATCAAACTCAAATGAAAGAGCGTTCAGATGGCTATATGAAAGCTATGGATAATAATAAGCAGCAAAGTTTTATCCAGAAGATCCAAATGGATGCTTCGGATGAGGAGGCGATGGAATCTTTGCGGGAGTTCATCTGTGAAAACAGGCTGGATGCTGTTTTGTTCTCCACTAACTATTTGGCGATTTCGGGCTTGAAGGCCGCTAAAAAGTTCAACTTTACGATGCCAGCAGTCATTGCTTTTGACGACCATACAGTTTTTAAGTTGGTAGAACCTGCTATCACAGTTGTTTCGCAGCCGATCAAGGACATTGCTGAGAACCTGATTAATATTTTGTTGCTTCGTCTTCAGGGTAAAATAAAAGCAACACGTAGAATGGTGTTGCCTTGTGAACTGAAAGTTCGTGAGTCGACTAAAGTGAAAGTTACTTCGTAGTATCGGCTACAAATTTCATTGAAATAGAATTAACGCAGTGACGCGTGTTTTTTGTCGTAAAGCCTTCTCCGAGGAATACATGGCCTAAATGCGCGCCACATGTGCTACAAAGGATTTCAGTGCGGCGACCATCGGCATCGGTGATCCTTGTAATTGCTCCAGGAATCTCATCATCAAAACTTGGCCAGCCACAGCCAGATTCAAATTTCGACTCCGAACGGTATAGCGGGCTGTCACAACGGCGGCAGATATACGTTCCTTTGAGCTTATTGTCTAAAAGTTCACCCGTAAAAGGCCGCTCAGTTCCCTTGTGTATAATAATGTATTCCTCTTCTTTACTTAGCGGGTTGTATTTTTTGTTTGTTTCCATGTCTGTCGTATGTTAGTCGTTGATTTTGACAGGAGCGGTCGACTGGGATCAATCTACTCCTTTATATAAAAGAGCATCTCTATAAAAGTAGTATCATCCAGATTCTTTCATTTTCAGTCTGGGAATTGATCCTGGCCCGGTCTCCATTCATCTTGATAAAGTTACGGAAATAAAGACGAAAAAAAACTTTTTGTGTTCCTCGTGATCGTCAATTTTGGGTATTTTAAATTGTCATGGAATTGTCTTATATTTGAATGGCTATCCAAATGAAAAGTTGTAGCGATGGAACTACTTTAATAGCTTAATGCTGTTTTTATCCTTGTTTAAACGCATTTGTTTAGAATGATTATAAATTGATATTAAAGGTCACAAAATTGTCAGCGATTTGTTAATAAATCATACTTTTGTGGCATTGTTAGGGGGGTAGTGGCTCCTTTAACCATGGGAGTTAATTTTTTACATTCACAAATAAATAGTATAAAGTGCTAAATATGAGAACTATCTCATCCGTTTTGGGAAGCCTTGCGAGGGTGGTGTCAACGAGTTTGATGCTATTATTTGCCGTTACGACGTTGCATGCGCAAGATGTCAAGGAAGGTGAAAAAATCTTCAAATCTAAGTGTACATCCTGTCACGCCATTGACAGAAAAGTGGTTGGTCCTGCTTTAAAGGGGATTCCAGAGACGAAAGACGAAGCTTGGTTAATCAAGTGGATCAAGAACTCTCAGGCTTTAATTGCGTCTGGTGATGCTGATGCAGTTAAAATCTTCGAAGAGAACAACAAGCTTGTGATGACTTCTTTTACTGATTTATCTGACGATCAGATCAAGTCGGTATTAGCGTATATCACTGATGCTTCTAAGGAGAAACCGAAAGAGGCTGCTGCTGGTGGTGCTGGCGCTAAAGATGATAACGCGTCTATGTTCATGATTTTGGGCTTGATCGCAGTTGTTGTTTTGGCTGTAGTGGTTATCGTGGTGTTGAATCGTGTGATCCGTACCTTAGAAAATGTAATTGCTAAAAACCAAGAAGCTATTGCTGCGCAACAAGAGCCAGAAGATAGCCAACGTTTTGTGAAGTTTGCGAAAGCATTCGTTAAAAACAAAAAGTTGGTTGGCTTTACAGTCTTGATGTTAGTTGCATTATTAGCTGTAGGTGGTTGGAAGACCATGTGGAACGTTGGTGTTCACCAAGGCTATCAGCCGGTTCAACCAATTAAGTTCTCGCACCAAATCCACGCTGGTGTTAACAAAATTGAGTGTCAATACTGTCACGGTGGAGCATTTAAATCTAAAAATGCGTCTATTCCATCGGCCAACGTATGTATGAACTGTCACAATACAATCACTGCATCAGAGCATTATGATGGTGAGATTTCTCCGGAAATTGCTAAAATCTATCGTGCATTGGATTGGAATCCTGATACGCGTACTTACGGTAACAATCCGAAGCCAATTCAATGGGTTCGTATCCACAACTTACCTGACTTTGCTTACTTCAACCACTCACAACACGTTGTGGTAGCTGGTGTTGAGTGTCAAACTTGTCACGGTCCAATCCAAAATATGGAAGAAGTATACCAATACTCTCCATTGACGATGAAATGGTGTGTTGATTGTCACAAAAAGACAGATATCAAATCGGATAACAAATACTATGAAGATTTGATCAAAGCACACGAAAGAATTAAGAAAGGTGAGAAAATGACTGCAGCCATGATCGGTGGTCTTGAGTGTGGTAAGTGTCACTATTAATAATTATTTGAAATACGCAATCTTATATACAGCTTAAATGGATAGCAATAAAAAATATTGGAAAGGTTTGGAAGAGTTAAATCAAACTCCTGCTTTCGTTGAAGGAAGCAAGGGTGAGTTTGCCGAATCTATTCCTGTAGAAGATGTATTAAACGAAGCTGGCTTGAGTACTAAAACTCCTCGCCGTGACTTCTTGAAAGCATTAGGATTTGGTTTGGGTGCTGTTTCTTTAGCGGCTTGTAACCGTACTCCTGTGCATAAGGCAGTTCCTTATTTGATTAAACCTGAAGAGGTAACTCCAGGTATCCCTAACTATTATGCTTCGACGTTCAACGGTCAAAGTATCTTGGTTAAAACGCGCGAAGGTCGTCCGATCAATGTTGAGCCTAACCCGAATGCAATTGGTTTGAACCAAGGTTTGGATTCAACGACTGCTGCTTCTGTATTGGATTTATACGATGAGTCCAAATTGAAACAGGCACAATTGAAAGGTCAAGATGTAGAGTGGTCTAAATTGGATGGGGAAGTTGTTAAAGCTTTGAATGCAGCAGCATCTTCTGGTAAACAAATTACGATCGTTTCTAACACCGTAAACAGTCCTTCAACGTTGGCGGCTATCGCTGCTTTCGCAACGAAATTCCCAACAGTTAACCATGTACAATACGATGCTGTATCTTACAGCGGTATTATTGAGGCGAATAAAGCTTCATTTGGGAAAGCTGTTGTCCCTTCATACAATTTTGAAAAGGCAAATGTGATTGTTTCCGTTGCAGCTGATTTCTTAGGAACTTGGTTAGCAGGTGAGGAGCATACACAACAATACGCTAAAAACCGTGATTATAAATCGTTGAAAAACGGAAAAATGTCACGTCACGTGCAATTTGAGTCTGGTCTTTCGATGACTGGTACAAATGCGGATGCTCGTATCGCCATCAAACCTTCGGAAGAAGGAGCTACATTGGTTGCTTTATATAATGCAATCACTGGTCAGTCTTTGGCTGGTGCCACTGCAAACAAAAAAGCACAAAAAGGTGTCGCTCTAGCAGCGAAAGAATTGGTGAACAGCAAAGGCGCAGCAATTGTTGTTGCTGGTTCTAACGATGTCAATGTACAGGTATTGGTCAATGCAATTAACGTTGCATTAGGCGCGTACGGTACAATCATCGATTTGGATAACTATTCTAAACAATACCAAGGTTCAGATTCTTCGTTCCAAGCTTTCTTAGCAGCTGCGAAATCAGGTCAAGTTGGTGTTGCGTTCTTCTTGAATAGCAACCCGGTGTATGATTACTTCAAAGCAGAAGATGTAAAAGCAGCGTTGAAACAAGTTCCTTTCACCTTATCGTTTTCGCAACGTGCGGATGAAACAGCTTCTGAATTGACAGCGATCGCTCCAGCAAGTACATTCTTGGAGTCTTGGGGTGATGCGAATCCAAAAGAAGGTTTGTTCTCGATCGTTCAACCAACAATTAATCCTGTTTTCAAAACACGTCAAGTTGAACAAAGCTTGTTGACTTGGGCAGGAAATGATACCGATATGTACAACTTCGTTAAGAACTTGTGGTCTACACAAATCTTAGCAGGTTCTACGAAAAACTGGGATGCTGTATTGCAAACTGGTTTTGAATATAAAGGTGCTAAAGCGGCAACAGCTCCTGCATTTACAGGAAATGCTGCAGCGGCAGCTTCAGCAATTGAGGCATCAAGCAAAGCGATTACCGGTGAGTTTGAATTGAAACTTTATGAGCCTGCTGGTCTTCGTGACGGTCGTTACGCGAACAACGCTTATTTACAAGAACTGCCTGACCCTGTTTCTAAAGTAACTTGGGATAACTACGCTGCTCTTAACCCGAAAGATGCTGAGAAATTAGGATTGGGTGAAGACGGTAAAGTGACTGTAAAAGCAAATGGTGTTGAATTGGAATTGCCAGTTGTACAACAACCTGGTCAAGCACAAGGAACAGTTTCAATTGCTGTAGGTTACGGCCGTACAAAAGTTGGTAAAGCAGGTAATGAAGTTGGTAAAAACGCGTTCCCTTTTGCTTCTATCATCAATGGTACAGTACAAGGTGTTGCTAAAGCAACTGTAGCGAAAGCGTCTGGAACTTACCAATTGGCACAAACACAAACACACCACACGATCGAAGGTCGTAACGTGATCCGTGAGACGACATTTGCGAAATATCTGAAAGATCCTAACTCTGAGGCAGGACGCTTTACAGATAATCACAAAACATACGATTTGTGGAACAAATATGAGCAACCTGGTCACAAATGGGTGATGGCAATCGACTTGAACGCATGTACGGGTTGTGGTGCTTGTATCGTTGCTTGTAACGTTGAAAATAATATTCCTGTTGTAGGTCGTGATGAGGTTCGTCGTCGTCGTGAAATGCACTGGTTACGTATTGACCGTTACTATACAATCGAAGGAAAAGATCAAGATCTTACAAAAGAGAAAGAAATTGCGAGAGCTTCGGCTGATTTAGATTTCGAAGATATCACTGTTGTTCACCAACCGATGTTGTGTCAACACTGTGGTCACGCACCTTGTGAAACGGTTTGTCCAGTATTGGCAACAGTACACTCTTCAGAAGGTTTGAACCACATGGCATATAACCGTTGTTTTGGTACACGTTACTGTGCGAATAACTGTCCGTTCAAAGTTCGTCGTTTCAACTGGTTTGCATACTGGAATGATTCACGTTTTGACAACTACTTGAACAATGAGTTCACACAATTGGTATTGAATCCAGATGTTGTTACTCGTTCACGTGGGGTAATGGAGAAATGTTCAATGTGTATCCAACGTATTCAAGCAGGTAAATTGCAAGCTAAGATTCAAAATCGCAAAGTTAAAGATGGCGATATCCAAATGGCTTGTCAACAAGCATGTTCGGCAAATGCGATCATCTTTGGAGATGCAAATGATCCAGAATCAGAAGTATCAAAAGCATTACGCAACGAGCGTGTTTATTACGTACTTGAGGAAATCAATGTTCAACCGGGTATCGGTTATATGACAAAAGTTAGAAACACTTTTGAGGCGTAATCTTGTACAATATTTGAAATAAAAATACTATGTCATCGCATAACGAATCAATATTAAGAGAACCATTAATGACCGGTAAGGACATTACGTATGCAAAAATTACGGATGATATCTTACTACCGGTTGAAAATAAACCGAATAAAGCATGGTGGATTGGTTTTACCGTTGCTGTATTAGGTGCTTTATTATGGGTAGTTAGCGTTAGTTATACCTTTTGGACAGGTATCGGCGCTTGGGGTCTGAATAAAACTGTAGGCTGGGCTTGGGATATCACCGACTTCGTATGGTGGGTAGGTATCGGTCACGCGGGTACGTTGATTTCAGCTGTATTATTAATCTTCCGCCAGAACTGGCGTAATTCAATCAACCGTTCTGCAGAGGCGATGACGATCTTTGCGGTAATCTGTGCGGCGACATACGTTGTAGCTCACATGGGGCGTCCTTGGTTGGCTTATTGGATTTTCCCACTTCCAAATCAATTTGGATCACTTTGGGTAAACTTCAACTCTCCTTTGGTGTGGGATGCGTTTGCGATCTCGACTTACTTTACAGTATCCTTGGTATTCTGGTACTGTGGTTTGTTGCCGGATATCGCGACAATTCGTGACCGTGCTACTGGATTAAAACAAAAAATCTATTCTGTATTATCATTCGGATGGAATGGTTCTGTTAAGACTTGGCAACGTTTTGAAATCGTGTCATTGATCTTGGCCGGTATTTCTACTCCGCTGGTACTTTCTGTACACACGATCGTATCCATGGACTTTGCAACTTCGGTTATCCCTGGATGGCATACAACGATCTTCCCGCCGTATTTCGTGGCTGGTGCGATCTTCTCGGGTTTCGCGATGGTACAGACTTTATTGTTGATCTTACGTAAAGTAATGAACTTTGAGAACTACATCACGATGTTCCACATTGAGTCCATGAATATCATTATCATGACAACGGGTTCAATCGTAGGTGTGGCTTATTTGACAGAGTTGTTTATCGCCATGTACTCTCGTTCAGAATACGAAATGTATGCTTTCGAGAACCGTATGTTGGGTCCATACGCTTGGGCTTACTGGTCTATGATGACTTGTAACGTAATTTCTCCACAGTTATTCTGGTTCAAAAAAATCCGTACAAGTATTCCAATCTCCTGGATCTTATCGATTGTTGTAAACATCGGTATGTGGTTTGAGCGTTTTGTAATTATCGTGACTTCATTGCACCGTGATTACTTGCCTTCATCTTGGGCAATGTTCTACCCAACTTGGACAGACGTAGGTATCTTTGTAGGTTCAATCGGATTATTCTTTACATTATTCTTGTTGTTCTTACGTTTCTTACCAGGTATCGCTATCGCCGAAGTGAAATTGTTGTTGAAATCATCTTCATTACAACATAAAACTAAATTGGCTCAAGAAGGCGCATTCCCTGAGGAACAAGTGAAGTACTTCCAAGAGTCATTAGAGAAATATGATTCAGTGACAGAAGAAGAGATTAAAGAATTATCAGTTAGAAAATAATCAGCAATGAGCAATACAAAATATATATTAGGTAGTTTTGCGGATCCCGATGAAATGATGCATGGGATCGACAAATTGCAAGCAAACAATATAAGTATTTACGACTGCTTTACTCCGATGCCTATTCACGGCATCGAAGCAAAGCTGGGTGTGAAACCTTCTCGCTTGCCTATCGCAGCATTTTGCTTTGGAGCATTAGGAACGACATTGGGTTTTAGTTTGTTGTATTATACAATGGCATATGATTGGCCGATGAATATCGGTGGTAAACCATCTTTTGGTATGCCAAACTTTGTTCCAGTTACATTTGAGGTTACGATCTTATTGTGTGCCTTGGGTATGGTTGCCACGTTTTTCTTCCGTAACCACTTATTTCCGGGACGTACACCTCGTGTAATGGACTTGAGAGCAACAGATGATCGTTTCATCCTTGCAGTAGATGCCAATGAAAATACAGATCACGCTTTGATCGATAGCTTATTGAAAGAAGCTGGTGCTGTTGAAGTTAAGTACAATGATAGAAAATATGTTAGCTATGAATAAGAAGAATTTACTTGGAACGCTATGCGCAGCTGTGGCATTGACAGCACTTGTTTCTTCTTGTGGTGACAAAACAACTCGTAGTACAGGTTTAGAGTTTTCTCGTAACATGTACGATCCGCTTGCTTTCAATCCGGATCAACCTAATGCGAATTTTGCTGATGGAAAAACAGCACAAACACCTCCTAAAGGTACAGATCCAATTGGTTTCACTCGTTTTGAATACGCCAATACATTAGAGGATTATGAACGTGCAGGAAGAGAAGTAAAAAGTCCTTTGGTGGTAAATGCCGAAAATCTTGAAAAAGGTAAAGCTTTGTTCACAACTTATTGCTCTATATGTCATGGAGTAGAAGGTAAAGGTGATGGTCCTATCACAAAAGATCGTAGCGTGACTGATTCAAGAGGTACTCGTCAATTAGAGAACTTTCCTCCGCCACCATCTTATCATAGAACAGATGCGGCGAGCTCTTCACGGGGTGGTTTGATGGCTGACTTGACTGATGGTAAAATTTACCATACAATTTATTACGGACACAACTCGATGGGATCACATGCATCTCAATTGTCTCCAGAGGAGAGATGGAAAGTTGTTATGTATGTTCACGAATTACAAAAGAAATAATCTAACATCAGATATATAAATGGGAACTCACAGTCATCATCACGATTATAATTTCAACGAGCGATACGAGTTTGCTGGCAAAGCTAAAATGTTCAGTATTGTCGCTGTTGTACTAGGCGTAGCTGCTGTAGCTTTCGGGTTGCTTTCGGGCGATCACGTTACTGTAGAGCGTACTTATGCCAACTTGTTATTGATGGGTTATTACTTTACATGTGTATGCGCAGCTGGAACATTCTTTGTTGCCTTGCAATATGTAACACAATCTGCATGGTCTGCAGGTTTGGTACGTATACCTCAAGCTATGGCGAGTGTTTTACCAATTGCATCATTAGTCTTATTAGTTATCGTAGGTTTAGGTTTAACCACACATAACTTATATCACCACTGGAATGCAGATGGTATTACTGATCCGCATAGTACAAATTTTGACCCTATTATCGCAGGTAAATCTGCTTATTTAAATGTTCCATTCTTCTTGATCCGTCAGGTGGTATTTTTGGGTACATATAGCATTTTTGCTGTTATTTTTGCGAAACTTTCTTATAAAGAGGATTTGGAAGGCGGATTGACTTCTTATAAAAAGTCATTCAAATTGTCAGCAATCTTCTTGGTTATCTTTGGTTTTACTACACCAATCTGGTCTTTCGATACAGTAATGTCTTTAGAGGCACACTGGTTTTCGACAATGTTCGGTTGGTATAACTTTGCAGCAATGTGGGTAAGTGGTATTTCATGTATCACGATCATTGTTGTTGTATTGAAGAAAGCTGGTTATATGAACTGGGTAAACGAAAATCATTTACACGATTTGGGTAAATTGATGTTCGGTTTCTCTATCTTCTGGACTTATGTTTGGTTTGCACAATTCATGTTGATTTGGTATTCAAACATCCCAGAGGAAACAGTTTATTTCTACAAACGTTGGGAACCTGAATACAAACCTTGGTTTTGGTTGAGTATTATCATTAACTTTGTGGCACCATTGTTACTATTAGTGGATCGCGATGCTAAACGTAAACAAAACGTGATGTTATTCGTAGCGATTCTATTATTGGCTGGTCACTGGCTAGATTATTATATCATGATCATGCCTGGTACTGTTGCTGAACATAGAGGATTTGGTATCATTGAAATCGGAACTGCACTTGGTTTCTTAGGTTTGTTCATCTTCTTAGTGATGAGTAAATTGAGTAAACAAGCATTGGTGCCTAAAAATCATCCTTTCTTGGATGAGAGTTTGCATCACCAGATATAGTTTCACTTTTAAAGGAAGGTTACGTAAAAACGTTATAAAAGAAATGAGCTTTAAATTAAATAATAGATTCAAATCCATCTCGGGTTTTGTGCTTGCACTAGGATTGCTTTTTGCGACTCCTATCCTAGCAAGTCAACAAGATACAGTAGCATCTGATTCTGCTAAAGCGGCGACTACAGCAGTAGCTGCCCCTGCAGCAACGGATTCGGTTGCAAAAGATACAACAGCGGCAGCAGGTACTGCTGCTGTTGCATCTGCTAGTTCTTCTACAGAAGCTAGCGCTGCTGCTCCTGCTGTTGAAGAAGTGAAGCAAATAGACCCTCAGGTTTATAAAAACTTCACATATTATGTCTTGTTATTCTTGGTTATATGTACAGTTGTTGCCGTTATCGGTAAAGTACTTTCGATCTATGAATTGACAAGAAAAATGAACGGTAAATACAATCCGTTTGCGAATAACACATTTCAATCGGCATTGTTATTCATTTTCTTGGTTGTATTCCTTTACGGTGTATATTGGTCGTATGTACACTGGGGAGCCGCTTATTGGAGATCGGCAGTAACTGAGCACGGTGAGCGTATTGATACGATGTTTATCATTACGACAGCAATTACAACGTTTGTATTGGTTATCACACACATCTTGTTGATGACATTTACATTCTTGTACCGCATGCGTGCAAAACGTCAGGCTTATTATTATCCTCATAATAATGCAATCGAGAAGTTGTGGACAATCGTTCCTGCTGTTGTTTTGACAGTATTGGTATTGTTCGGTTTCTTTACATGGAGATCAATCACAAATATTCCTGAGGATCTTCAAAAATCAGCTTTACAGGTTGAAGTACTTGGAGAGCAATTCCAATGGAATGTTCGTTATGCTGGCTCGGACGGGATTATTGGTAAACGTAATTATAAAATGACTACGCCAACGAACCCGTACGGTATTGACTTTAATGATAAAAATTCTTGGGATGATATTCAAGGATCTGAGATCTGGTTGCCTGTAAACAAACCTGTACGTTTCCATATCGTTTCAAAAGATATTATTCACTCTTTCTACATTCCTGATTTCCGTGTTCAGATCAATGCGGTACCGGGAATGACTAACTACTTCCAATTCACACCTACTGTAACCACAGAAGAGATGCGTGATCGTTTGGGAGACTATAACTATGACTTCGTGATGTTGTGTAATAAGATCTGTGGATCTGGTCACTACAACATGCAAAAGAAAGTGGTTGTCGTAACTGAAGAGAAATATAAAGAGTGGTTAGCTAAACAAAATAAGTATTTTACTGAGGATTTGCAAAAAGAGTTCAGCGGTAAAACAGCTAACGTGAAAAAGGATAGCGTACAAGTTACAGCATCTTTGAACTAATTAAGAATTTTTGAATATAAAATCGAATATGTCAAGTACAGTAATATCGCATAGCGCTGAACATCACGATTCGCACGGCCATCATCACGAGGAGTCGTTCATCAGAAAGTATATCTTTTCGGGTGACCACAAGATGATTGCTAAGCAATTCTTGATCACTGGTATCATCATGGCAGTTTTTGCGATGCTTTTATCAGTATTATTCCGTATCCAATTAGCATGGCCGGATAAAGAGTTCCCTATATTAGAAGTATTCTTGGGTAAATGGGCTGAAGGCGGTCGTATAAAACCGGAGTTTTTCCTTTCCTTGGTAACCATTCACGGTACCGTTATGGTATTCTTCGTGTTAACGGCTGGTCTATCAGGTACTTTTAGTAACTTACTGATTCCATATCAAATCGGAGCACGCGATATGGCATCTCCTTTTATGAACATGTTATCTTACTGGTTGTTCTTTGTAGCATCAGTTATTATGGTTGCATCGTTCTTCGTAGAAAGTGGACCTGCTTCTGCTGGTTGGACAATCTACCCACCACTATCGGCTGTTCCTACTGCAATCGCAGGATCTGCAACTGGTATGACTTTGTGGTTGGTGAGTATGGTTCTATTTGTAGCTTCACAGTTGATCGGTGGTATTAACTATGTAAGTACAATTTTGAACATGCGTACAAAAGGAATGGACTTATGGAAAATGCCTTTGACAATCTGGGCGTTCTTCTTAACGGCTATCGTCGGTATGTTGTCATTCCCAGTATTGGTTTCTGCGGTTGTTCTTCTGATTTTTGACCGTGCAGCTGGTACGTCATTCTATTTGTCGGATCTTGTTGTTCAAGGACAAATATTACCGAACGAAGGTGGTTCACCAATTTTGTTCCAACACTTGTTCTGGTTCTTAGGTCACCCTGAGGTATATATCGTTGTTATGCCTGCTTTAGGTTTAACTTCTGAGGTTATTGCAACCAACTCACGTAAACCAATCTTTGGTTACCATGCGATGGTTTACTCGTTGATCGGTATCACCGTATTATCGTTTATCGTATGGGGTCACCACATGTTTGTAACGGGTATGAATCCATTCTTGGGTGGTGTATTTATGATTACTACATTGATTATCGCGGTTCCTTCGGCTGTAAAAGCGTTTAACTATCTGGCTACGTTGTGGAAAGGTAATATCCGTTTCACTCCGGCGATGATGTTTGCTATCGGTTTGGTATCATTCTTTATCTCTGGTGGTTTGACAGGATTGTTCTTAGGTAATGCGGCTTTAGATATCAACTTACACGATACGTATTTTGTTGTTGCCCACTTCCACTTGGTTATGGGATCAGCGTCAATCTTCGGTATGCTTTGTGGTGTTTACCACTGGTATCCTAAGATGTTCGGTCGTATGATGAACACGAAATTAGGTTATTTACACTTCTGGTTGACTTTTATTGGTGCTTACATGGTATTCTTCCCAATGCACTTTATGGGTATTGATGGTGTACCTCGCCGTTACTATGCATTTACAGAATTTGCTTTCATGGCGAAATGGGTTTCTGTAAACAAATTGGTGACTTGGGCTGCGATCATTGCTGCTTTAGGTCAGGTAGCTTTCTTGTGGAACTTCTTTACTTCGATTTTCTTCGGTAAAAAAGCGCCACAAAACCCTTGGCAGTCAAACACATTGGAATGGACTACTCCGGTAGAGCATATCCACGGTAACTGGCCAGGAGAGATCCCGACTGTACACCGTTGGCCTTACGATTACAGTAAGCCAGGTCATGGTGAGGATTTTATTCCTCAAAGTGTTCCTTTCTCTGAAACGATGAGCTCTAACTTGCCTCACGATTTTGAAGGAGATGAGGAAGCAGAGCGTATCCAAGCAGAATGGAATGCTCAAAATGGTAGAAAAGACTAATAAAATCTTATAAAGTAGCGTCGGGAAAATCGACGCTACTTTATATAAGTTTATATTTTAAGAGGTAGGGGTAGTATTATGTTTCCAGCAGCTGAAAAGCGATTTGTAAAGACCAATTTTATAACGATCATCGTATTGTTTTTGGTCATTATTGCTGGAGGGGTTGTTCGGAGTACAGGGTCAGGAATGGGATGCCCAGATTGGCCAAGATGTTTTAACCGCATTATTCCTCCTACTGATATTTCTCAGTTACCTCAAGGATATGAACAACATTATAGTGAAGGAAGAGCAAAAAAGAACGAACGTTTCGCACGGATAGTAGAATTTTTCGGCGATAAAGAGATGGCCTATAAGCTCCGTACCGATAAAAGTATTTTACAGCATGAAGAATTTAATGTTGCAAAGACTTGGACGGAATATATCAATCGGTTGGTGGGCGTTGTTTCTGGATTTTGTTTGTTGTTTACGGCTATTTATTCTTTCACCTATTTGAAGTCGAAAAGTTCGATCGTTGTTTGGTCAGTGATTAATCTTTTTGTTGTTGTACTTCAGGCTTGGTTAGGATCGATTGTTGTATCGACAAATTTGATGCCCTGGATTATTACAGTACATATGCTCTTAGCACTTGTAATTGTTTGTATTAGTATTTATACTTATTTCAAAGCAGTTACTTTACGAAATAAGACCTTATTGGTCAATCGTTCTTCGAGTATATTAAAAGGACTTGCTATAGTATCTATTTTGCTGATGCTAACACAAGTAATAGTCGGAACGGGGGTTCGGGAAGAGGTTGATTTATTAACCGGTTCATCGGTAGCTCGTGCTGATTTTATAACAACTATTGGCCAACAGTTTGAATTACATCGCTGGTTGGCATATTGTTCTTTGATTTTAGTTATTGTATTATTCTTTTTGGTCCGCACAAGTTTTAATACGGTTTCTAAGCAATATAAATTTGCTTTAATCGCATTGATTCTCGTGGGTATCCAAATGCTATCAGGAATTATCTTAGCTCGATTTGCAATACCTGCATTTGCACAGACGACGCATTTGGTGGTGGCTACGCTCTTATTTGGTGCACAGTTCTACCTGATGTTATTGTTAAATAAGCAAAGGCACTAATCTTGGAATTCGGGATGTTTATGTTTAAAAGTTCGTGTTTAATTACACTGATAGTAGGAGGTCTCTTTTAGTTATGAAAGAATTTATTTCAGATTTCAAAAAGCTTGTTAAGTTGAGACTTACATTGACGGTCGTATTTTCGGCGTCAATTGCTTTTCTGATAGGATCAAAACAACAGGGTGATATATTCTGGTTTAACTGGTTATTGTTGACTGTCGGTGGGTTTCTGGTTACAGGCTCCGCAAACGGATTCAATGAGATCATTGAAAAGGATTTGGATAAACTGATGAAACGTACGGAAGACAGACCGTTGCCATCAGGCCGGATGACGACAGGACAAGCTTTGGTATTGAGTGTCTTTATGGGCATTTTAGGAACCTTGGTGCTTGTTCGACTGAATTTTGTCGCTGGTCTGCTGTCGGTTTTTTGTATTCTTCTTTATGCATTTATCTATACACCATTAAAAAGAAAATCACCAATAGCAGTGTTTGTCGGAGCGTTTCCGGGTGCATTTCCGCCATTAATTGGTTATTATGCAGCTTTTTCGCAAGATGATCTAGCCTACTATAGTGGACATAACGAAGCGGCAATTATTATTATTCCCTTTGTGTTGTTTGCTATTCAGTTTTTATGGCAGTTTCCGCATTTCTGGGCAATTGCCTGGGTTGTGGACGACGACTATAAATTAGCGGGTTTTCGCTTATTGCCGACGACAAAACGTGATAAGATATCGGCTTTTATGGTATTCATTTCAGGTTTGTTTATGATACCTGCAGGTTTTATACCGTATCATTTTGGCTTTGGTGGGATTTGGTTTACGATTGTATCTGTGGTCGGTGGAATAATGTTTGGTTATTACGGTTATTTGCTGTTTAAGAATTGTGATATTCCTTCGGCGAAGAAAGTAATGTTTACCTCATTTATCTATTTGCCTGTGACACAACTCGTATTATTGCTTAACTTTATTCCGTTGAAATAATGTTAGATATACAAGCACAAACTGACGAGAAGTTAGTACAGAGAAAAGCCCAAAAGTTCAACCTGTGGTTGGGTATGTTGGGTATGTTTATGATGTTTGCAGCGTTATCCAGTGGTTTCATTGTATATACAGCGAGCGGCGTGGACAAAGGGATTAAGACTCTTTTGCCAAATGCACTTTTATATAGTACCTTGGTGATTGTGGTGAGTAGTCTGACGATGTTTTTAGCACATAGAGCGGCTAAAAATGGGGAGTCTTCCAAACAGCGGTTGTTTTTGATAGCAACTTTTATTTTGGGAGTTGTATTTTTTGCCTTGCAAGTTCATGCTTGGAATGTATTGATCGATAGGGGTGTTTATTTTGTGAATAACAATGCATCACAATCCTTTATTTACGTTTTTATCTGGATGCACTTGGCGCATATTATTGCGGGGTTGATCGTTTTGATTGGCGCTATTATAGGAAGTAACAAACTTCCTAAGGACGGCAATCTTTTCCGCATGGATCTTGCCAGTATTTTTTGGCATTTTCTCGATCTTTTATGGATTTATATATATGTTTTCTTACTTTTGAATCAATAATAGTAAACAATGAGTACAACAGTATCGCAATTGGATAAGGTAAAAACTGGTCCATGGAATGGTGGAAAATCACCTTGGAACTTAGAGTATGGAAAAATCATGATGTGGTTTTTCTTGGTAGGGGATGCCTTCACATTTTCTGCATTTTTGGTTTATTATGGCGCACAACGCTTTTCCCATCCAACTTGGCCAGATCCTGATAAGATCTTCCAATCAATCCCTGGAATTGCAGAGCATGGTCAACCGTTGGTATTTGTCGGTTTAATGACCTTTATTTTGATTATGTCTTCAGTAACTATGGTTTTGGCTGTGGAAGCTGGTCACCGTAATCAAAAGAATGAAGTTGTTAAATGGATGCTTTGGACTATTTTAGGCGGTATCTGTTTCGTTGGTTGTCAGGCTATCGAGTGGACTCACTTACACCACATGGGTTTCTGGTTTGGTAAAAACCCTGCAACAGGTTTGGAAGGTGATGCCATTAAAACAGCATTGATGCCATATTTTACGCATGATATTTCTTATACTTCAGCGTTGCAATTTGCTAACCTGTTCTTTACAATTACTGGTTTTCACGGATTCCACGTTACTGTGGGTATTATTTTAAATATCATCATCCTATGCATGACTTTAAATAATACATTTGAAAACCGTGGTTCTTACTTAATGATCGAAAAAGTAGGTTTATATTGGCACTTTGTGGATTTAGTATGGGTATTTGTATTTACATTCTTCTACTTAATCTAATTACGCAATAAATAATTTTAGATAGCTATGTCACAATATCAAGATAATATCGCTCATGGAGAGCATGCTCACGAAGGTGGGATGGATAAAAAAGCCATCTGGAGAGTATTTGGAGTGCTTTTAGCGCTTACTTGTCTGGAGTTCTTAATTGCATTGGGCTTTGTGCACCATTGGCAAATTCTAACTAAAGGGGCGTTAGTAAATACTATTTATATCGTGCTTACTTTAGTTAAAGCTTATTATATCGTTGCATTCTTTATGCACTTGAAATTCGAGAAGTCGAGCTTCATTGTTACCGTTGCAATTGTCTTTATTTTTATTATTTATTTTATTGTCCTGATGTTGGTTGAGGGAGGTTTCTTGGCAGGTGCTTTTCAAGAGCATCAATTGTTTCCAAATAAATAGATAAAGTGGATAATGGATAATAATACTGGACAAAAGAAAGGTATTAAAACTATATTGATCCTGGCAGTAATTCTTTTACTGCCGGGATTTTTATATTTTATACTAAATAAAAGCGGTTCGAATAGCTACACCTCCTTACCAATTTTTGGGAAAAAGGAAGTGCCGGGAACAACACATCGAAAATGGGGACGTGATATTCCCGATACCATCTACCATACGGTGACGCCTGTTGATTTTGTGAATTACGATGGTAAGAAAGTGCATTTGTTGGACAATGATACAACACTCTCTGTAGTCCACCTGATGTATTCTAGGGACGCTTCCTTATCAAGGACAATGATTAAGCGATTAGATCAAATTGCTAATCGGTTTATTCAGAATCAGAAAGTTAAGTTGTATTCTATCACGGTTGATACAGCCTATGATACACCTGATGTATTAGCGAAATACGCGAAAGTTTACAAACCCTGGACCAAATCTTGGTTTTTTGTGACAGATCCTTCTGTTGATATCTTTAAATTTGCTAAAGAAAGTCTATTGCAGGACGCGCTTGTCAACAATGATGGCAATAAACCATTCATTATTGGCTCTAATTATCTTTTACTCGATACAAAAGGACGTATAAGAGGGATATATGACATCAACGTAAAGACAGATGTCGACCGCCTGGAAGATGAAATTAAATTATTATTGGTCGAGGAAATCCGAAACCATCCAGCAACAATAGAACAAAAAAGATAGTTATATCATGGAAGAGAGTCTGAATAAAGAGAAAAAGTACAGTAAATGGATTTGGTTGTTATCTATCGTTATACCGATAGTGGTTGCTATCCTCTTTACGGTGAATTTACAAAAGCTGGGTTATGATGTGAAGCCACTAACATTTTTGCCCCCGATCTACGCAGCTATCAATGGGATTACCGCTGTATTGCTGTTTTGGGCGGTAGCAGCGATAAAGAAAGGGAATAAGTCATTGCACGAACGTTTAATAAAATTTTGCATTGCTTGTTCTTTAGCTTTTCTGGCGATGTATGTTGCTTATCACATGACTTCAATCGAAACAAAATATGGCGGTGAGGGAATTTTGAGACCGATCTATTTCTTTATCCTGATTACGCATATCTTGCTTTCTATCATTATCATCCCTTTTGTGCTCTTTACTTTTGTTAGAGGTATATCCGGTTCTTATGAGCGTCATAAAAAGCTTGCCCGCATTACTTATCCAATGTGGCTTTACGTGGCAGTTACCGGTGTGATCGTTTATTTAATGATTTCTCCGTATTATATCGGTTAGTGGTAAGATTTGAGGGGCAAGGTATTGTGATGAAATACAATGGCACGCCGGATTCGAGTTGTTTAATCTGGTTTAATAATTAAATGAAATCGGATGCGATGGAGACTATATTCCATGTATCCGGGAGTATAAACGTATCGGATTAATCAGTTGATTCATATCGGCTAGATGGATCTGTAAAAATCATTCGCATATGAAGCGTATCTGGATTTATCAGGCAGATCGCCTGTTAACGGCGACAGAGGGACAGGAGATTGTTACTGACCTGAAAGCTTTTGCCGAACAGTGGAAAGTACATGGAAAACCACTTTCTGCATCCGCAGAATTGCGGGATAATCTTTTTATTATCCTTAAGGTGGACGAGGAAGTGGCGGCTGCATCAGGTTGTTCTATTGATAGTTCGGTTCGATTTTTAAAAGGAGTTGAATCGAAGTATGGTATTCAACTATTTGATCGCATGCAATTTGCATATAAAGGGGATCAAGGAATAGGCGTGGTTAACCGTGACGGATTTGAGAAGCTACTGGCAGATGGTACCATCAATGAAAATACCTTAGTATTTGATAATACCATTACCCATGAACATCAAATGGAGAATGCTTGGGCAGTGCCCTTCCATCAAAGCTGGCATAAACGACTTTTTAAATAAGTCAAGCACAGTCATTCAATAAAGTTCATAGTAACACTAAAAATGCCCCAAAAAGTTAGACACTTATTTGGGGCATTTTTTTGAGCAAAAAATAGAAATACGATTTCGGCTTTAAGTTACGCTTAGGAACGATGATTTGTCGCGGACAATTGCTTGGCTTATTCCGGAATGGTGTAATGGTGCATGTATTTTGCAATCGCGTTTGCACGTCTATTGACATAGGCCGAAGGGTTGCGGGCATCCCATTCTCTTGGGTTTGGCAATATCGCTATGATTAATGCAGCCTGTTTTTTAGATAAGTTACTACCTGTTTTGCTGAAGTAATAAGAAGCTGCAGCGTCGGCTCCATAAACACCCTGTCCCATTTCAATAACATTGAGATAAACTTCGAGAATTCTTTTCTTACTCCAAAAGGTCTCTATTAGAATGGTAAAGTAGGTCTCAAAGCCTTTTCTTAACCAGGAGCGGCCTGGCCATAGAAATACATTTTTGGCTACCTGCTGGCTGATTGTACTTCCACCACGTAATTTTTTTCCTTGTGCATTTTTTTTGATGGCATTCTGAATTCCTTGCATGTCGAATCCCCAGTGTGTCATAAAATGGGCATCTTCTCCTGCAATGGCTGCTAATTTTAAGTTGTCCGAAAGTTCATCGTAATCCAGCCAGTTTTTTTCCAGTTTAAATCCTTTGCCCTGTTCTTTCAGTTCAAATCCGCGCTGAATCATCAACCATGTGATGGGAGGATTGACGAACCTTAAGCTAATGACCCAAAAGAGTGAAATACCAATAAAATAGAGGACTACCCGTGTCACAATGCGCAGGATCGGAGATTTTATGGACTTCAATGGGTTGAAGGATTTTTTTTTGAAGGTATTTTGTTGTTTGCTGGACGTATTTTGTTTACCAGATCTTTTGATGGCCATGACTAATTTTTTTCGGATACAAACTTAGCTTATATTCTTGTTTAATGGAAATGATTTTGTCGAGAAGTTGAGGGTATCGTTTGCCAAAGCGACGATATTATCCTATTTTTACGCTTCATAAAAATTGATTTACAAGTTGGCAAAAGAAAAGAAAGTGACCCCATTGATGCAACAGTATAATGCGATCAAGATTAAATATCCTGGAGCGTTATTGTTGTTCCGTGTTGGCGATTTTTACGAGACATTTGGTGAGGATGCAATCAAAGCTGCCCAGATTTTGGGCATTGTTTTGACGAAGCGTGGTAATGGCTCGGAATCGGAAACCGCATTGGCTGGTTTTCCTCATCATTCGTTGGAGACCTATCTTCCAAAATTGGTGCGTGCCGGCCAACGGGTGGCGATCTGTGATCAGTTGGAGGATCCTAAGACGACAAAAACAATCGTTAAGCGTGGTGTGACAGAGTTGGTTACCCCTGGCGTTTCCTACAATGACAATATTGTTCAGCAGAAATCGAATAATTATTTAGCGTCAATCTTTATCGAAAAAGAGCGGATCGGTATTTCTTTTCTTGATATTTCAACAGGTGAATTTTTGGTTGCTCAGGGAAGTGTTACCTATATCGATAAATTGCTTCAAGGTTTTAAGCCAACGGAAGTCATTCTTTCCAAAAAACAGAGCAAGGATTTTGTAGAACAGTTTGGGTCGCATTATTATACTTATTTTCTTGACGAATGGCCGTATACGGGAGACTATGCTACAGAAACATTATTGAAGCATTTTGAGGTTTCGTCGATGAAAGGATTTGGTGTTGATCGGATGCCTACGGGGATTGTTGCTGCCGGTGTAGCTTTACATTACTTAAACGAGACCGAGCATCGTAACTTACAACACATTTCTACGCTTTCGCGTATCGAAGAAGATCGTTTTATGTGGTTAGATCGTTTTACGATCCGCAATTTGGAATTAATTGGTTCGTTGAATGAAAATGCTGTCACGCTGTCCGATGTATTGGATCATACATCCAGTCCAATGGGAGCGCGCTTGCTCAAGCGCTGGATTGTGATGCCGTTAAAAGACAAGAAAAGTATTCAGGAACGATTGAATGTGGTGGATTTCTTTGTTGCTGATCGCAATTTAAGGGATGAGTTGATTGGTCAGATCAAGCAGGTGGGGGATCTTGAACGCCTAATTTCCAAGATAGGACTACAAAAAGCGAATCCGCGGGAAATCGTGCAATTAAAACGGGCTTTATATGCGATAGAAAAGTTGAAGGAACTTACAGATCGTAAAGATGCCAACGCGCTACAGACCATATCGGAGCAATTGGATGCTTGTACAGTTATCCGAGAAAGAATAGAGCTGCAGGTTCAGGCCGAGCCCCCAGTGGCAATCAATAAGGGTAGCGTAATTGCTGATGGCGTTGATCCGGAATTGGATCGATTGCGTAAAATTGCCTTTGGCGGTAAGGATTATTTGCTTGAGATTCAAAAAAGGGAAGCAGAACTCACTGGAATTCCATCCTTGAAAATTGCATTCAATAATGTCTTTGGTTATTACCTGGAGGTTACCAATACCCATAGGGATAAGGTTCCTACGACGTGGATACGTAAACAGACGCTGGTGAATGCTGAACGTTACATTACGGAGGAACTGAAAGAATATGAAGAACAGATTTTAGGTGCTGAGGAGAAGATCCAAGCACTGGAGAATAGATTATATGCAGAGCTATTGCTTTCCATTGCTGAATATATCAAACCTATTCAGCTCGATGCACAGCTGATCGCTAAGCTGGATGTGCTGCTTAACTTTGCGGTTGTAGCAGAGAAAAATTATTATGTAAAGCCTGAAATCAGCGAGAGCAAGATCTTGGATATTAAAGGCGGAAGACACCCTGTCATTGAAAGAAACCTGCCAATAGGCGAGGACTATATTACCAATGATACCTTCTTGGATCCAAAGACACAACAGATTATTATTATTACGGGGCCTAATATGGCCGGTAAATCGGCGTTACTCCGTCAGACTGGATTGATCGTGTTGATGGCGCAAATTGGTTGTTTCGTACCGGCAAAAGAAGCAAAGATCGGTCTGGTTGACAAAATTTTCACCCGTGTGGGTGCTTCAGATAATCTTTCTTCTGGAGAATCTACGTTTATGGTAGAGATGAATGAGACGGCGAGCATCATGAATAATTTATCAGACCGTAGTCTCATTCTTTTAGATGAAATCGGTCGTGGTACCAGTACCTATGACGGTATTTCTATTGCTTGGGCTATTGCTGAGTTTTTACACAATCATCCCGCAGCCAAAGCAAAAACATTGTTTGCAACGCATTACCATGAATTAAATGAGCTGACAACTTCATTGGATCGTATTAAAAATTATAATGTGACGGTGAAGGAAGTCAATAACAAAGTTATTTTCTTGCGGAAGCTCGTTCCAGGAGGCTCAGAACATAGTTTTGGTATTCATGTGGCAAAGCTCGCGGGGATGCCACAAAAGTTGCTGAATCGTGCCAACCAGATCTTGAAAAGATTGGAGCAGGAGCGAACTGGTGGGGAGCAGATTAAGGATAGTATGCGTAAGATTCAGAAACAGGCCTACCAATTGCAAATGTTTTCCATTGATGATCCTGTCTTGAATAAGATCAGGGATATGCTGAATAATCTGGATGTTAATTCGCTTACTCCAGTTGAGGCATTAATGAAGCTGGATGAGATACAACGCCTGCTAAAGAATTAAATCTTCTTTTGGACTTGTACACCTGATCTCAAGTGGGACTTGTTTTCTTCGATTTGAACACGCCAGATCATGTTTTTTAAAACAGAACATCATCTGGCGTATTTTTTTCTGAAAGTGCCTGATCTTATTGGTCAGAGAGAACCTTGAGCTCGCTTTCATTGTTGTTGATGTCTGCGAAGTCATGAAAGTTTTTGAAGGGCTATTGCTTAAAACCTGAAAAATAGTTCCAAGCTTCCGTAATTCGCCTGTATTGGGTTCAATACCTTACTGCTGGCATCATAAGGCGCGTAATGATAGCCGAGTTCGAAACCAATGTACTTTTGGTTTTTCATGCGAAATAGGGATGCGAGACCAAGTCCTAAGTGCACATTATTGATGGTTACCATACGATCGGTGTATCCACCATCATAATAATAACCATCCGGATCATAATAACCAGAGGAATAAGCGCTTTCTGTAATGCCGGTATCTGTAATATCTATGCCAAGGATACCTTTTGGAATCAGTATAAATTTGTCGTTGTCAAAAACTTTGTAACCTACAGCACCGCCCATAAATGCGGTCGCTGAAGAATTGACCGAAACATTGGAGCCATCGTAATTGTAATCAATATTGCGGTCGTTTGAGTTGATGCGCACCTTGAAGCCACCTTCAAAAATAAATTTTCTTTCTAGCGAGCTCATCAGCATAAATCCAAAGCTTACGTTGGTTCCGAAAATTTTGTTGGCTCCACCAAGTGGGGTGACTACACCGATTGAAGGAACATAGCCAAGTTTGGCTTTTTGTCTATCTCTGTACACTTTGGGTGCTGGAAATGGCTGTTGATTATCTTGTTCATTAGATCGTCCGTCTTGTACAGCACTGGAAACGTCAGTATCTGAAAAAAGCTGTAAAATATCTTTTTCCTGATCCGTTAACGTGTAACTGTCAGAAACAAGGAGTGCTTGTGCCCTTACTTTGATGAGGCCATCCAGTGGATGCCGCAATGGGTAAAAATTGTATTTTTCCTTATGCTGTTCGTATTGCGTTGAGAAATCGTCCTGGTCTGCCGCATCCAGTCTTTGTAGAAAGCTTTTATCAAATTGACTGTTCCAATAGAGGTCAATCGCTGCAGTACTATTTTTCTTTTCAATGATTTACATAAGAATGCGTAACCGTTGTACAAATTCATTGATACCACAGCTTGCCTGTATACTATTAAGTAAAGGGTCAATTTTGTCAAAGTCATTGTTGTTTAAGGCTTGCGTCAAAAGGGGAAGTGTCTCAACGGTATATCGTTCACAATTTTCCTGCCCATGCAATAGTTTTGTTGGGATGACACAGCTCATAATCAATATCATAAGAGCAAGCTGACGGATATTCATGGCTTATATAGATTTGTTGCTGACTAAATTAGCAAATAAATCGCAGGTTACATGGGTTTGTTTGTGCCAAAGGTCCTAAAAGTTTTATCTTTGGCGTATGGCGTCGATATTTCGGTTTAAACAATTTGAGGTTGATCAGTCTGACTGTGCGATGAAGATCAATACAGATGGTGTTTTGTTGGCTTCATTGTCGGAGATAGAACCTGTAGAACGTGTCTTAGATGTGGGCACAGGCACTGGAGTCATTGCCTTGATGTTGGCTCAGCGTCTTGGGAATAGCCAGATAGAAGCTGTTGAAGTCGACGCTTTGGCTGCGTTGATGGCGGATAAAAATTTTCGCAATTCCATTTTCCGTGAACGCCTAACGCTACATGCTAGTTCCTTTCAGCAACTGGATACAACAGGAAATTATGATTTGATTGTATCAAATCCACCTTTTTATACGGATTCGTTGCATAATCCGGATGAACGGAGGAAACTGGCTAGACATACGGATCTGGATTTTTTCTTTGAACTGTTGGATTTCGCCTCTATACGCTTATCGAATCGGGGGAAATTAATCCTTATCCTTCCAGCGGCATTAGCGGATACCTTAGTCAGTATTTCTACAGAAAGAGGTTTACATTGTTCTACTGAAGTTCGGATAAGTTCCTTTGAAGGAGAATCGGTGCTACGTAAGATCGTAACCTTTGAACGGAGGCCTGTTGAGTCGGTTGCAGTACGTGAGTTTGTTATTTATGCTGCTAAAGGTATTTATTCAGAAGCATATCGCACGGCCCTGGCACCTTATTTTTTAGCTTTTTAAATGATGACAAAGATCGGATTACTCTCAGATACACATTCTTTTTTAGATGAAGCGGTATTTACTCATTTTGCAGCCTGCGACGAGATTTGGCATGTAGGCGATTTTGGTGATGTGGATGTTGCAGATCGGTTGGCGGCTTTTAAACCGCTGCGCGGAGTTTATGGTAATATTGATGGTCAAGAAATTCGTTTACAATTTCCAGAAGATTTGAGGTTTAAATGTGAGGAAGTGGACGTCTTTATGACACATATTGGTGGTTATCCCGGGAAATATGCCCCACGTATTAAAGGGGAATTGATGAAAAATCCGCCGAAATTATTTATTACTGGACATTCCCATATTCTAAAGGTTATCTTCGATCCTAAGATTCAATGCCTTCACCTCAATCCAGGTGCAGCGGGTAAGCACGGCTGGCATAAAGTGAGGACATTGATGCGGTTTGATATCAATAAAGATAAAATTGAAAATCTTGAGGTTATAGAACTGAACGAGCGTTAGATGGGGTTTTCTTTAATCTTTTTTGAGCTTTGAAAGCTGGATGATATATGGTATGATGGCAAAGCGATCGTGGATACATTTGGTTCTCATGTAATGGGTCCAGAAATTTGCGCTACTTCTGTATAGTCGAATGGATTTCGTTACTGAAATGGATCCCATGAACACTGCGAATATGATGTAATGGTTACGTTTCGGGAGTTTTATAAGAGTTTTCTCAATGCTATAGTGAATCACGAACTTCAAGAAGAAAGTTCTTCAAACGCTCCAATGAATCTACAACACGTTGATTTTCTTTTGCCTCAGATTTGTTGTCACGCAGGTAATCACGTGCCCCCTGTAGTGTATAACCTTTATCTTTAACCAAATTGAAGATGATCTTTAAATTGGCAATATCTTCTTGCGTAAATAAGCGATTACCCTTTTTATTTTTCTTAGGCTGTAGAATATCAAATTCACGCTCATAAAAACGTATTTGGGATGCATTTACATCAAACATTTCTGTAACTTCTCCCATTGTATAATACAATTTATTTATTTCACGCTCTTTGTACGGCATATCTTCACAATTAATCTATAGCAAACTTAATAAAAATTCCTATTCAAAAAGAAATTTTTGCGATCTCTTATCTGATCAAGGACTGAACGATAGGGATATAGTACAATTCATAAGACGCCAATAATAATTGTGTATAAAGGTAAATTTTTCTAAGTTTGAGTCGTTTGAAAACGGTCTGGACTTCTTATATGATTATAGTTAGCAAATTTTGGACAAATTTCTTCTCTTTTGGAAAAGCTAATGCAATTACTATTTATCCTTTTATCTTTCTGAAAAGTACTTTTTTTAAACAGAAGGACGACTTGATTCGGCATGAGCGTATACATTTGCGACAAGCGCTTGAATTAGGTATTCTCTTTTTCTATGTTTGGTATCTTCTTGAATTTGCCGTTCATTTTATTCAATTTCGGGATTTTGATAAAGCGTACCGGCGTATTTCGTTTGAGCGGGAAGCGTATGACAAGGAGGTGGAACCGGATTATCTGTCCAAAAGAAAAATATGGGCTTTTTGGCGATATCTTTAAAAAGACGGTTGATTTATCCGTTCTATATATCCGACAAGAGGTCGCAGGCACAACAGTTATGGGGCGAAAAAAGAAAGCGGTACCAAGAATATTCTTGGCACCGCTTTCTTTTATATCCTGACAATGATTATCCCACTAATTTAAGGTAGGTAGCCACTTGGTTTTTTAACTGTCTACGGTCGACAATGAAATCCAAAAATCCATGCTCGAGCACGAATTCCGAAGTCTGGAATCCTTTAGGAAGATCCTTTTTAATTGTTTCTTTAATGACACGGGGTCCGGCAAATCCGATTAACGCACCAGGTTCTGCGATATTTATATCACCCAACATCGCGTAAGATGCTGTAACTCCCCCTGTAGTAGGGTCGGTCAATAAACAAACGTAAGGAAGTTCTGCTTTTGCCAATAACGCTAATTTAGCCGAAGTTTTAGCCATTTGCATCAATGAAAATGCGGCTTCCATCATCCGTGCACCACCTGATTTGGATATTAACATAAATGGAATTTTATGCTCAATACAGTAATCTATCGAACGCGCGATTTTTTCGCCCACGACAGATCCCATTGATCCGCCGATGAAACTAAAGTCCATACAAGCGATCACGATATCTTGACCATTCATCTTTCCATGGCCAGAACGTAAAGCATCTTTAAGACCTGTTTTGGCTTGACTTTCCTTTAAACGTTCAGGGTATGGCTTTGAATCGAAGAATTCTAATGGATCACCAGAATTTAGATTAGGAAATAGTTCTGTGAATTCGTTATTATCAAATAAAATTGAAAAATATTCTTTGGAGCCAATTCTTAAGTGGTGGCCACAATATTGACAAACATAGTCGTTTTCTACTTGTTCAAGATGCAACAATGGTTTTTTACATGTAGGACATTTGTTCCACATACCATCAGGTGCCTCTTTTTTATTAGCGGTAGCTGTGCTAATACCAGCTTTTTCTCTTTTAAACCAACTCATACGATAGTTCTTATTCGATTACAAACTTATATAAATTTGCTTTTATATACAATTATAATTGTGTTGAATGTACATGCCAAGCGATTAAAACGCCTTGTGTAACAGGGCTTCTATAAATAGGGAAATTGGGGGTAACAATTGGGATATATAAGATATTTGGTTGATTTTTAGGTTAGAATTGAATTTCAGACCAGCGGATTAGTCAAAAAAATGGGCATAAAAAAAGGGTAAGCTACTCCTATCGCACCGCTCAACCAAATACCCTTGCTTTGTTCCCAACCTGGGGGAGTCAATGGGAGCTGGTCGTAGAAGACTTACCCGCCACAAAAGTAGAAAAAAAAACAGTTTTAGGAAAGAAAAAACACCTTTTTATCTTATTCGGTTGATTATCATGGCAATAAATTGCATTTGATATCTTTTCATAGCACCAATTTATGGCGGAGTAGATTTGGTATTTGTGTAAAACAGCTAAAAATGGCGTGAAAAAAGCGCTTGACGAAGTCCATTTGCCGTAAATGTTCTTTTCAAAATGTCGGAAAGTTGCATTATCTGACGTATAGGAGATCGACTTTGAATAAGCATAATCGGCTAATTTTGCCTATTCAAAGTCGATCTCATTTTTGGGACTACATTTTTTCTTGATCGTATTCGCCCAATAGGGAATAATAGCCAAATAAACCGAGTCCAATGGAGATTATGGGGGTCAAGATGCACAGGATAATGATTCCAAAAACGAGATCTTCCTGATGTCCCGTTGATATCTTTGGCAGGGCCAGTTCAAAAATGGAAAAATAAGCAGTAAACAATGCTAAAACGATCCAAAGTATGCCGAGGAATTTTTTGAGATTATTCATGGGGTGCTGAAGTTGATTTGTTGTTGATATAAATACTGCCTATGATAAAACATACAATGGCAATGATAATAGGGTACCATAAACCTGCAAGATAGAATTGCGGGGTATTGGAAGCTTCGGCATTTGTCGTTAAATATGTCGATACAGCCGGAAGGAGTCCGCCGAATATTCCATTGCCAACATGATAGGGTAAGGACATGGATGTGTAGCGGATTTTTACGGGGAACAGTTCAACAAGGAATGCTGCAATGGGTCCGTACACCATCGTAATATAAATCACTTGTATAAAGATCAGCAGGACGAGCAGCATATAGTTTTTGCCTGCAATATGGACTGTGGTTTTGGTTGTTTGCTGCCCTTTCAGTTTACCGGATTGATGAATCATGCTGGCTCGAGTAACTTCCGTTTGGTCCTCATATTGTGTCTTGATGATGGAATTGGTTTCTGTTGTTTGTGATCCATGAGGGTTCTCCGTTGTTTCGTTCACCTTGACTTTCTGTTCGGTATTGGAAAGTTGGTACATGGATTCGTAAATCGGACGATAAGTCAATACGGCAAGTAACATCCCACCGAGCATGATCCATTTTCGCCCAATTTTGTCACTAAGCCACCCAAATACGACAAAAAATGGCGTTCCCAAGAGTAAGGCGATACCGAGGATGGTATCGGCCTGGTCAGATTGTAGGTGCATGACCGTTTTCATGAAACTCATCGAGTAAAACTGTCCGGTGTACCAAACAACGCCCTGCCCCATGGCTGCACCAAAGAGCGCGAGCAGCACAAATTTGAGGTTGTAGCGGTTGCCAAAACTTTCTTTTAGCGGATTTGTACTTGTTTTCCCTTCCGCTTTGGCCTTGCTAAATTCGGGTGATTCCTTCATCTTCTTACGAATAAGATAGGAAACGTATACCATGACTAAAGAGAGGAGGAAAGGAAGCCGCCATCCCCAGGAATCAAATTGTGATTCGCTGAGAAAGCCTTTGGTAAGGAGGATGACGACCAGAGATATGAAAAGGCCAAAAGTAGCTGTTGTTTGTATCCAGGATGTCCAATAGCCCCGCTGGCCCAATGGAGCATGTTCGGCGACGTAAGTTGCCGCACCGCCATATTCTCCGCCTAGGGCAAGACCTTGCAAGAGACGAAGGATCAACACGAGCAGCGGTGCCCAAAAACCGATACTTTCATAACTGGGGATGCAACCGATGAGAAATGTTGCGCCGCCCATGAGCATTAAAGTTACCATAAACGTATATTTTCGACCGATAATATCGCCTAGTCGGCCAAAAAATAGAGCGCCAAATGGCCGGACGACAAATCCTGCAGCAAATGTGGCTAGGGTGGAAAGAAAAGCAGCAGTTGGATTTTCTGCCGGAAAGAATTTGGTGGAAATTACAATGGATAGGCTGCCAAAAATGAAAAAATCATACCATTCAATAAGCGTTCCCATGGAGGAGGCTCCGATGACTTTCCAGATGCTTTTTGTATTGTTTTCGTTCATTAATTTTTGGTTTTTGGTTGGATATAAATGTACATTTTAATTGCGCTCCAAACGGCATTTCGGCGCTGTTGCATGATCGGAAAAGAGCTAATTCTTTTGAATTTCGGTCTGTCCGACTATTTTATAGCGTTTTCCGGGTAGGCTGTGAATGAGTGACTGCATTTCAAGTTCCAATAGGATTAAGGCCAATTTACTTTGTGGCCATTTTGTGAGGTCAATCATATGGTCTATTTCTAATTGTCCCTTTTGCTGAATGAGCGTAAAAAGGAGTTGTTGATCTTTTGTCAATGTCAAAGGAAGGCTAAGCTGTTGACCAACAGCTTTTGTACTGATTTCCCAATTCATGAGGTATTCCAGATCCTGAAGACCTCTAATCATATGCGCACGGTTGGTTTTGATGAGGTAATTGGTGCCTTCAGAACTTTTTTCGTAAACGGCTCCTGGAAAGGCACATACATCGCGATTGTAGCTGTTGGCTATTTCGGCGGTAATCAAAGCACCTCCTTTAATTGCAGCTTCTACAACAATGGTGACATCCGCCATACCGGCTATGATGCGATTGCGCATAGGGAAGTTACTGCGTTCAGGTAATGTGTTGGATGTAAATTCTGTCAATAAACCTCCTTGATCTAGCATTTTTGTGGCAAGTTCACGATGGGATGCCGGGTAAATGCGATCGAGACCATGCCCTAATACAGCAACGGTGGGAATATTATTTTTTAGTGCGTTGCGATGTGCTAAAGCATCAATACCATAAGCAAGACCACTAACGATTAAGGTGTCTTTGGTACCGTTCATAGCCTCTAGCAGATCTTCGCATATTTTCTGTCCATAGTAGGTTGCATGTCTAGTACCGACGATACTTATAATTTTTGTGCTGTTGAGTGGCTGATTCCCTTTATAATAGACAACAAGCGGAGCGTCTTCACATTGTCGTAGCCTATTTGGATAATTTTGGTCTTCCAGCCATAACGCTTGTATCTGATGTTTTTCGATAAAAGCAAGTTCTTTTTCACAGGCAGACATATAGCTTTTATTGTGTATGGCTTCTGCGATCGATTCCCGTATCCCAAGAATTTGCATCAAATCTTTTTTTGAGTAAGCAAATAAGTCTGCCAACTCGTGACCTTGGTCAATGATGTTACGCGCTGTCCTAGGGCCAATGCCCTTGATTTTCGTCAAAGCTATGGGATAAATTAGTTTCATAATTGGGTTTATTTAAATATAGGAAAATTATAAGTAGCTGTCATACTTTTTGTTAGAATTGCTTAGGCATATTATGTTTTTAAAGCAATGACAAAGTTCTTAGTCGGAGGCGATCGCGTGCCTGCTCGAAAATCCGCGGATCGCCATGGCATGAATGCGCTTTTCCTAAGCTTATTTGAGATATCAAGGAATGAAATATTGGTCGATTATGGAAAGAAGAAGAGGAATTGGTAACTTTGAGCGATTAATGATAATTTAACTATGGAAATAAAAGAACCTTTTGATATCGAATTGGGGGATGTAGTTTATTCTGTTTTCCCTGAGGAAGAAGATACGTATGTTATTTTTAAGGATGGTGTGGAATACGTAAAGATTATTAAAGACAATGATACAAACTGGCTGAAACTGAACCCAGAAACGGAGCTTCCTATGTTCGGTATGGATGAAGAGATCAATCTGATTGGCCTAGAAATTAAAAAAGAATTAGGTCTTTAGTTCTCTAAGTTAAAGATAGTTAAATACTTTTAATTTTATTTATAGTTGGTTATTTTAGTTTGTCAATTATAAATATGGTTCGTATTGGGTTTCTATCTTTATTATTTTTCTGTGTCTATTTCTCATTTAATAGGCAGGGGCTTTTTGCCTATCCAACGGAATTTTATCATCAGGATACCATTGCGAAAAAAGGCAGTCAAAAAGATACTTTACGTTTGGATACTGTTTCGATCAAGCGTAAATCAGCAGCGGATAAATGGGAAGAAAAAAAGGAGGAGTATAAGTCGATCTTTTTCTGGGGTGATACGAAAAATATGGTGACCTTGCCTCACCAGGGAGGAATTGCGGTCAATCTGAACAAGCTTTACAATAAATTCAGTCGAAAGGGACGAAATTCGCGGAAGCTTCAACGTCAGTTTGAAAAAGAATACCAACAGGATCTGATTCGCGAGGAATGGTATCCGCTGACTCAGGAATACAGTAAGTTGTCGGGAGATTCTCTGCGCAAATTTAGAATATACTATGAGCCTTCCTTAAAGTGGCTTCGTGAGAATGATCGGTATGAGAAGATTGCTTATATCCATCTGTGTTTAACGAACTACCTGGATTCTGTAGACATTATCCATAGGCGACTTCAATTTCCTATGGGTAATGCCAAACTTTAACTACATAGGTACGTATACCAGGTATTTTGTATCAAAGAAGTCTTCTTTAAAGTAACTGGAAAGCGGGTGTAATTCTGCTTTGAGCTTAGATTCTTTGATCTCTTCGGTGAGATCTCCGCCTTTCAAGTAAAGAATTCCATTAGGAATACCGTTTTTATCTTTTTTTGCGAATTTATTCTGTATCCAAGGCGTAAATTCTCCAAGTCTTGTCACAGCTCGTGATATCACAAAATCGTACTTGTCGTCGAGTTGTTCTGCGCGGATATGATCTGCTTCAACATTTTGGAGACCCAGTCCTGCAGCAACTTCGCGTACGACTTTTATTTTTTTGCCGATAGAATCGACCAAATGGAATTTGACTTCAGGAAACATAATGGCCATTGGGATACCTGGAAAGCCCCCGCCGGTTCCCACGTCCAAAATTTGTGTTCCTGGCGTGAGCTCTTGAACAAATTTAGCGATACCTAGCGAGTGTAACACATGGTGCAGGTAGAGGCTATCTATGTCCTTACGTGAAATGACATTGATTTGGCTATTCCAAAATGTATAGAGGTCGGCAAGTTTTGCAAACTGTTCTTTTTGAATATCCGTTAATTTTGGAAAATACTTATAGATGATATCAACTGTTGGATTCAAAGCTTAATGTTTTAAAAGTGAATTATTTCCAGCTTATTTTTTTCTTTTTTCTGCTGAACATGCCATTGATGCAAATATAGAAATAGTAGATGAAGTCTACCAAAGGTAGCCACCAAATGAGTTCCTTTACTTCTAGTTTTTTATAGATGTTGGCAAATATTATCCATTGTGCAATCAGCCTTAGGAGGTAGGCTGTAACAGGAACATACCAGTACATTGGAAAGGCAATTGCTGTTGCGATAAGGGCGACATAAAAAAGGACGGCTGATACCAGCTGCGTGCCCAGCATGCGCTGATGTCGCTTTTTGTAAATGGTAGAGGCTCCTGAGTGTCTTGCTTTTTGCTTGTAATAGCTCCTCCAGGTCGCTTTGGGTTCCGAATAGACAATGGATTCGGCTGCCAGTGCAATGTTAACGTTGGTCGGATTTGCATTTTGGTTGACAAAAAGATCATCATCGCCAGACTTAATATGCATATGGGCTGCAAAACCTTTGTTACGAAAGAAAAGGTCTTTTTTGTAAGCCATATTGCGTCCTACTCCCATATAGGCATCTCCCTTTAGTGCATAGGCAAAGTAACTCATGGCCGTATGGCTGGTTTCAAATCGAATCAATAGATTTAGCAAGCTTTTTTGCTTAAAATAAGGAGAATAGCCAAGTACAATTTCTGTTTCTGGTCTGAAGGCAGCTGCAATTTCTTTGAGCCATTGATCGGATTGTGGTGCACAATCTGCGTCAGTAAACACCAGTGTCTGGTGCTTTGACGCTTTGATACCCATACTAACGGCAAACTTTTTACCATGTTTCAAGCGAATATGCTCTTTGATATCCACAATCTTTAAATGGGGGTATTTTGCTTCGAACTCATGCAATATCCAGGGCGTATTGTCAGTCGAAAAGTCATTGACCACAATGACTTCAAAATTGGGATAGTCTTGATTCAGTACACTCGGGAGGAATTCCCGAATATTATCCTGTTCATTGTGTGCACAAATAATAACGGACAGCGGTGGGAATTCAGTTCCTTCTTGTACAGTTTCAATTTGATAACCACTCAATTTGCTATATACAAATAAGATGTAGTACAATTGTATCAAGAGGAAAAGACCCAATACTCCGAAAGCAATATATGGAAGATTGGCCAAAAATACGTGAAGGTCAAGCATAGCTCACAAAGATAAGTGCTTTCCGCAACTTTTTTATAGGGGAAAAATGATAATTTATTTTTGAAACATCCTGTTTGCAAATCTTTTTATAGTATTTTTGCAACGTATTCTAGGGATGAATCCGAGCTTGGGTGAAAATTAGAAAAGCTATAACGACTTTTTAAGTTACAACTGACTGAAAATGAGTTTTTATTTTTTTTGCTCCAAATGCCGATATCGCCATGTCCATGGCAAATCATCCTTTAAAATAGAAATAGTCTCAGAGGAAAAATATTAATGAAATTTACGCTACAAGCACAAGATAAATTGTCAAAAGCACGTGCAGGTGTTGTCGAAACTGCACACGGTCCCATTCAAACACCTATTTTTATGCCTGTTGGTACGGCAGGTACAGTGAAAGCAATTCATCAACATGAATTGAAGAACGATATTGAAGCGCAGATTATTCTGGGTAATACGTACCATCTCTATTTACGTCCAGGATTGAATGTGTTGAATAAGGCGGGCGGGCTGCATAAATTTAATGGTTGGGATCGACCTATTTTAACGGATTCCGGTGGTTATCAGGTGTATTCGTTGACCGAAGTACGTAAAATCAAAGAAGAAGGGGTTACCTTTCGTTCCCATATTGATGGATCAAAACATCTATTTACACCAGAGAATGTCATGGATACACAACGTATTATCGGTGCGGATATCATTATGGCATTTGACGAGTGTACGCCTTATCCATGTGATTATGGGTATGCACGTCGTTCTTTGGATATGACCCATCGTTGGCTGAAACGCTGTGTGGATCGTTTTGATAGTACAGATCCGCTTTATGGATATGACCAGACTTTGTTTCCAATCGTTCAAGGATCTGTTTACAAAGATTTAAGAATAAAATCTGCGGAGACTATCGCTTCGTTTAACCGCGAAGGAAATGCGATTGGTGGATTGTCGGTAGGCGAACCGGCGGAAGAAATGTATGCGATGACCGAAGTTGTCTGTGATATCTTACCACATGACAAGCCACGTTATCTCATGGGGGTAGGTACACCGGTAAATATCCTTGAAAATATTGCTTTAGGGGTGGATATGTTCGATTGCGTTATGCCAACCCGTAATGCTAGAAATGGTATGCTTTTCACGCAAAATGGTATTATCAATATCAAAAATGAAAAGTGGAAAGATGATTTTTCACCAATAGAAGCGGAGAGTGATCTGCAGGCAGATCAATTTTATTCGAAAGCTTATCTAAGACATTTGATTAAATCGCAGGAAATTCTTGGAGCACAAATTGCTTCTTTACATAATTTACATTTTTACCTTTGGTTGGTGAATCAGGCTAGGGAGCGAATCATTGATGGAACTTTCTACGATTGGAAAAACAAAATGGTGAAAATATTGGATCAACGTTTGTAAAACTAAATAGCTCAAGTTAAAAAAATGCTGTCGTTAATCGATCGTTACATCATCAAAAAGTATCTAAGTACTTTTTTATTCACTATGGCAATATTTACTGTTGTCATGGTGGTTTTTGACGTGTCCGAACGATTGGATGATTTTTTAAAATATCATGCTCCCCTCGATAAGATTATTTTTGAGTATTATGCAGGGTTTATTCCCTTTTACCTAAATTTTCTTTGTCCGCTGATCAACTTTATTGCGGTTATTTTCTTTACCTCAAAGATGGCAGACCAAACTGAAATTGTCCCGATTCTAAGTGCTGGGTATAGCTTTAACCGTTTGCTTCGTCCCTACATGATCGCTGCAACCCTAATCTTTGCCATTTCTTTGGTATTTAACATCTTTATTATTCCGAAGACCAATAAGATGAAGGTTGATTTTGAAAATATCTATGTAAAGCCACCTAAGGATAACTCGAGGGTTTCTACCCATATGCAACTGGACAAAAACAGCTATGTTTATATAGACAACTTTGATAATTCTACCAAAACAGGCTACGGATTTGTACTTGAAATTTTCAAAGGGGATACCCTTAAGGAGAAAATGATGGCTGATCGTATTACGTGGGACTCGGTGGCGACAAAATGGAAGATCGAAGGGTATACCAATCGTATTATCAATGGACTACATGAACGCATGGACAAAGGAGCTGTTAAAGACACAACCTTGGATATGAAACCTTCTGATTTTGAGGTACGTGATAATATGTTTACCGCCATGGATACACGCGAATTAAATATTCGTATCCATAAGGAGGAGATCAGGGGAACCGGAGTCATGAACGATTTATTACTGGAGAAATACAAGCGTTACGTATATCCATTTTCAGCTTTTGTATTGACCTTGATGGGTGTGGCACTGTCGTCCAAGAAAGTGCGTGGGGGGATAGGATTGAGTCTTGGTATTGGTATCGCGCTAAGTTTTACGTATATCGTATTTATACAGTTTGCGACTATGTTTTCTTTGAAAGGGGGACTGCCACCGTTGATAGCCGTATTAATTCCGAATGTTACCTTCTTTTTGGTAGCACTATACCTGGCGATAAAAGCGCCAAAGTAATTTTTTGTTAGTTTTCAATAACTTCAGTGAGCCTGCCTTATAAAGGGAAATAATAGGTATTGCTCATCATTTCTATACAAATGTATTCTAGAGAATATGACTAAAATTCAATTAAATCGGAATATTCTAATTCTGCATTTAACAATACTTATTTGGGGATTTACCGGAATCTTGGGTAGCTTGATTTCCGTATCTGCCCTTCATTTAGTGTGGTATCGTGTTGCAATAGCGTCTATCGCGCTGTTGATCTATTTCTTGGTAACCAAACAGTCTATTGTAGTTTCGAGGAAACAATTTCTCCAGTTTTTTATGGTGGGGGCCGTTGTTGGGCTGCATTGGGTATTATTTTTTTATTCAATTAAAGTATCTACCGTATCGGTGACATTGGTCACGCTATCCTCGGTGACTTTATTTACGGCAATATTGGAGCCTATTGTGAATAAAAAGCGTATTGCGCTGTTGGATATTGTTGTTGGTTTGGTCATTATCATCGGTATTTATACAATCTTTTCTTTTGAAACACATTACCTCGTTGGTCTATTGGCGGGGCTCGGCTGTGCGTTTTGCGCGAGTATATTTTCTATCGCCAATGCGCGCATGGTTAAAAAATCGAGCCCGACCTTGATTACGTTCTATGAGATGATGGGGGCATGCTTCTGGATCAGCATATTGATGTTGTTTACAGGAGATTTCAATGCTGAAATGAAATTGGGACAGCAAGATTTAATTTATCTGCTGTTGTTAGGTGTGGTTTGTACGGCGGTGGCCTATGTTATGGGGGTTGCTGTCATGAAGGAATTATCTGCTTTTACTGTTGCGCTGACAACAAATCTGGAACCTGTTTATGGTATTTTGTTGGCGATGTTGATATTTGGACAAAAGGAGACCATGAGCGGCGGGTTTTATCTTGGCGCTTGTATCGTTTTGGGAGCAGTGTTCACTTACCCTTATGTAAAAACTAAATTAGAGCATAGGCAAAAGGAGCTGGTTGTCCGTAAATTGCATTAATTGAAATCGGGGCTATCCAATCTTTTTGGATAGCCCCGATTTCATGTGGTTTTATACCAGTCCCCCTAAAGCATCATTTCATAGAGCTAATTTTCAAAGGGTTTGATTTGTTTTTTTGAACACCTTCTGTCTCTGCTCAACTACTGGAATGAAAATTCGCCAATCCCAATATTGCGCTCTTTATTGCGGTCAAGATAGATCGTAACGATTTTTCGTTCTTGCTTGCCACTGCTATAGTAGGTATAAATTTCGGCCATGACTGCTGCAGGTCCTGCTAAAGTAAGGGAATCATCGTTATAGAAGTCAACTTCAATTTTGTATTTTCCTTTTAAAGCTTTTTTTAATAGAAATTGTTCAGGGCCATAGCCACCAGTAAAGTCATTGCTGAGTCGGCCCCCAATGGCTGTGGCAGGATTACTATAGAAGCATTTTTCTTGATTTGGATCAGTTACCCAAAGGTCGATATCGGTGTTTCGTGAATTCCAATTAATGACAACACGCATGTCGACGGGTAGGTCAGCAATCAATTTTTTGTTCACGGCAACTTTGGAGCTTGCAGCTTTGTTTGCTTTAATGAGATTATTGATTTCCATGACCAATGTTTCTTCAATACCATCATCGCGATCGGCTGCTTCTGGGGAGTAGCTCTGGGTCAAAATCCCATATAATTGTTCTAGCGCCTCCTTGAACATACCTTTGTCTTGTAAAACGAGGGCATAATCGCGGTGGCTTTGTGGATCCATGGGACGCCATTTTAATACCTTAGCAGTAATGAACAGTGCATTGTCGTAATCTCCCCATTCCCGTAACTTATAGGAAATGGTTTTGTAGAGATCTGCATTTTCAATTTGTAAGTCTGCAAGTGCGCTTAAGATGAGTAAGGCTTTGTTGTGATCTCCTCTTTTGAAAAAGAAGTTTGCGACATCGAAATAAAAAGTTGGCGTTCCCATATACTGATTCCGAAGTTGGAGATAGCTTTTGTAAGGATCTTTGGATTGATTAAGGTCCTGTAAATAGGCTTGGTCTTCTTTAATTTCAGGGATGCTTATTTTTCCATGTATGCTGTTGATGCTGCTTGTCGTTTGTATGCCAGCTACGCGTTCTTCTAAGGATTGAACAACAGCGAAATCCTGAAGAACATCATCAGATGCCGCCATCGCCAATTCACTGGTAACAGCTTTGGCGGTATTTGAATTGCCTTCGGCTGACACTCTTTTTTCGCTAGCGGGAGCTGATGACCTGAGTTCTTCGGCTCGTGATGTCGCGGCAGGGCTAGCTGAAGGACGCGACGGTATAGGTGTAACAGGAGCAACTCCGGTAGCCATTTCTTCGGCAACAGCAAGTTCAGGGATGGAAATCAATTTTTTACGCGTTGGGTATTTCTTTTTTTGCTGAAAATCGGTATTCCACCAGGACTGAAGCTGTTTGGTAATGTCTTGAGCCTGATCCAACAAGTCTGCTACACGTTCTTCCTTTTCTATATGTTCTTCTTTGATGAGCCGATTGAATTCGGAAAGCAATTCGGCGGGCGGAGTTATTGCATAACGTACGTAATCTTCTGTGGTTTCCAGTACAATCAGGCTGGTATTTCGGGTAACAATACCGAACTGTTTGCCAAGCGTTTCAATTTCTTCACGATTGTCTTCGTATTGAAGATCCAACGCTTCAATTTTCTTTTGTGCCCAGATCTGCTGTAGGTCAATTTCACCATGGTCAGGCTGTAGCGCTATACTAATCTCTTGCGGTGCTTGTTGCCCATCTCCTACAAGTACGGTGATCTGCTTTAATCCCGGGCGTTTCCCTACGCCTGCGAGAGAAAAATTGGCTTGTACTGGCGTGCCTTTTTGAGGATAAACTTCCTCAAAATCATTTTTTTCTTTTATCCCCAGGTAAATAAGGTCTATCGTATTTAGCTTATGGTACGCTTCAGTTGTTGAGGTATTGGCTAAATTGATCATCTTTCCAAGATGTTTCTGGGAAATTTGTTTTAGGACACCGTAGTCCGATCCATTGGACGAAGTAATGCAATAAACTGGATTGTCAAGGTTGATTTTACTTTGACCAAATGTAGAAAGGCCATCGCTAAACAGCAGGTAATTGTTGGCCTGTATTACACCGGTTTTTATTTGACTATAGTCTGTGCCGCCATCGTAGTCAATTCCTTTGATGTAGTTTTTGAGATCATTCCAATTACCTTGTCGTACCTGAAACGTATGACCTTTTACAAAGCGGATATCCAATAAGCCGAGATCGACAGTCATATTGGGGTTTTCTTTAAAAAAGAGATCTAATAGGGCGAGTTCCTTTTCTATATCTCTATTTTTACTGCTGAGCGAGCGGTCCCATATAATTCCAATACTGTGCCCCCATTTTTTTTGAGTAGATTTTGTCGCGTTTGCCGTTACATTGGCAAGAAAGTAGAAGCTTTTATCCCCATTTTCCTGAAATAGGCCAGATGCTTCCTTGTTGCCTGTCGGCAGTTGAAGAACTAAATTTCGCTGGGATTTAAACTGTTGTTTATGTAAAGAAGCTGTGTAATTGCTGTTATGCTGTGAGAAAGCCAAAGAACCGTCTGGTTTCTCGGTGAAATCTGGCTTATCGGTATTTTGAAAGACATGAATATCCAATGCGAAGTTTTCAATGGGGGAACTATAGTTTAAGGGTAGATGGTAGTACCGAGCCTGATCCGATGTTGTGGTCAGATTTTCTGAATAGCTAATCTGAACGGTACGCTTCCCATTCGCTGGTAAAGGGTAAATTCGAGTTCGGAAATTATTTCCTTCGACTTTTTCCAATAAACCCGGATCAATGCGGCGTGTTTCTATACTTTCAAATACTTCGGTTCCTTTATTCTTATCGACTGGAACTGCTTGTCGTAATTTGCCGTTGATATCTAAGGCGTAGCCGCTCACGGAGACACCTTCGGGCATAGGGAATGTCAGTTCGCCCTCGAGATCGCGGTTGGTCTTGTTATCAAAGACCATTGTCATCGTCGTTTTGGCTATATTTCCGAATATGACGACAGCTATTTTTAGGTCTGCCAATATCACCTTGTTTTGCTGGCCATCGCCATCTTTAATTTTTAAGCTTGGTATTTCGCGTGTAGTTCTGATCTGAGATTTCGTATCCACATTGGAAAATACCAAAATTATGCAAAGGGCAACTATGATCTTTTTCATCTTTCTATTTTTAGTAGGTGAGGGCAGAGAATATACTGTTAATTCGCTGCACAATTAGCTATTTATTCTTGTAGTGATGCCGGGAAATTCAAAATTCCATAATCGAGGATAATTAATTTTTATACCGTGTTTTTTACGGTTGATGCAGTTTATTTAAACTTATGTTAATCATTGGCTAATATTTGGCTTTTATGTTTGCAATACCGTTGGGTTGCCCACTGCGCATGGATTGTGTAGACAAAACCTGCTGTGTTATAGCCTAAGCAAGACGATAAGGATGAAATTTAACTAGTTGAACGTGTCCGGAATATGGATAACAGTAAGCATTATTTGAAAAATTTAGACAGATGAAAAAAATATACAGTGTATTGGCGTTGGCCCTATTATGTGCTTCATGTAGTAAAGATGACGTATCGCAGATTACTGATCCGATTGAACTGACCTATCCCGAAAAGGCCATAGCAACAGATCCCAAAGTATTGATTGATGTTAATGGGGTAAAAGTGTATAATGGGGGTTATGGATCATCGATGGCTCAAGATCCTACTGATAAATCTATATTTTATCTTTTAACGGATAGGGGACCAAATATTGATGGGACGGAAAATGATAGTAAAGTATTTGCTTCGCCAACATTTACACCGCAGATCGGTAAATTCAGATTAAAAGACAATACGCTAACATTGGAATCTTTTATCGAATTGAAAAATAAAGATGGTGTGAAATTGAATGGTCTACCAAATCCAGAAGGGAAAGGTGGTTCTGGGGAAAAAGCATTGGGGGTTGATGGTAATGATCTAGGGAAAAGTGAGGATGGAATCGATTCAGAGGGACTAGCGAGAGCGGCGGATGGTTCTTGGTGGGTCAGTGACGAATACGGACCACATATCGTTCATTTTGACGCTTCGGGAAAGGAAATAGAGCGGATCAATCCGTGGTCTACGGGTAAAAAGTTGCCTTTGGTATTTGCCAAACGTCGTCCTAATCGTGGAATGGAAGGATTGACGCTTACACCAGATGGTAAAACACTGGTCGGAATTATGCAATTTCCACTTTATAATCCATCTAAAGATGCGATTAAAAATTCATTGGCAATCCGTATTGTTACGCTGGATATTGCGAGCGGCGTCACGAAACAATATGTCTATATGATGGAGCGTACCGATTTGCAGGCAGTAAGTGAAATCGCTGCCGTGAGCAATTCAACATTTATTGTATTGGAACGTGACGGGGAATACGCGACAGAAACAACTCGTTCTACTGTATTTAAGAAGATTTATAAAATAGATCTTTCTGGCGCAACAGATATCTCAGATGCGAATAATACGGCAACGGGGAAATTATTTGATGGTAAAACTGTGGAGGAACTCAAAGACGCGGCTACATTGGCAAAATATAATATTAAACCAGTCAATAAGACATTGGTCGCCGATTTAATGACGGATATCAAGGAATTGTATCCGCATGATAAAGCTGAGGGCCTGGCTGTCATTAATCCATCTCTGATCGCGGTATGTAATGATGATGATTTTGGGGTAACGGGAAAAGGTTTTTATGCGACGAAAATATTACCTTATATAAAGACCGTAGACAAAAACAGTATTTATTTTGTTAAACTTAAGGATCCATTGAAATAGTGACTAACTATTAATTATAAAAAGGTCCGTTGAATTCTCAACGGACCTTTTTATGTTTTGTGCTGTCCAAGCTTTTATCCTTGTTACGAAGTCTAAACGTAGCTTAGCATATCACTGGTATGATCTCTCTATTGAGAACTTCCTTCTTTTAAGCATTTATTGTTGCCAGGAAGTCCTTGCTTTCAAGCTCTGAATACCCCATTAAGTATTCGTCTACTTTTCGAGCACATTCGCGTCCTTCAGAGATGGCCCAAACAACAAGCGACTGGCCTTTACGGCAATCTCCAGCAGTGAAGATATTATCAATTGTCGTTTGGTAGTCTTTATCATTTGCAAGGATATTTCCTTTTTCATCGACACGTACACCCAATTGTTCTAGGAGCGTATGTTCAGTGTGTTGATAACCAATAGCCAATAAGACGAGGTCTGCTGGTATTTCACGGATCTCGGATTCTCCTAAGCGGGTTCTTTTTCCAAATTCATCAACTTCGTATTGAACCTCTTTGATTTTTATAGCTTTGATATGGCCATCTTCATCTTTAACAAATTCTTGCGTTTCTGTAGCCCAAAGTCTTTCACAGCCTTCTTCCTGAGAAGAGGAGGTTCCGAATGTGAGCTTGTCCATTGGCCAAGGATTGTTCTTTAGACGTTGTTTAGAAGGTGTAGGTTTGCGGGCAATCTGTGTGATACTTTTTGCACGATGACGATTGGATGTACCAATACAGTCTGATCCGGTATCACCATCACCGATGACAACAACATGTTTGTCTGTTGCCAGGATGCGGTCTTGTTCGATAGCAATTCCACTTACTTCTTTATTTTGCTGGGTCAGAAAGTCCATGGCAAAATGTATGCCTTTAGCTTCATGCCCTGGTAATTGCATGTGCCATGGAACGGTAGAGCCTGTTGCCAATATAACAGCATCATAAGCTTTTAATTCATAAAAGCTGATGTCTTTGCCAACTTCTGTATTCACCTTGAATTCTATTCCCGATTCTTTCAGGAGATTGACACGGCGATCGATCACCGATTTTTCTAATTTAAAATCCGGAATACCGTAGCGGAGTAATCCTCCAACCTGATCATCACGTTCGAAAACAACAACATCGTGTCCTGCTTTATTGAGCTGAGCAGCAGCCGCTAGTCCGGCTGGACCGGAGCCCACGACGGCGACGCGTTTGCCTGTTTTTAAATAACTTTTATGTGCTTTGACATAACCCTTTTTAAAAGCAATCTCGATAATATGTTTTTCGATCTCCTCGATAGTGATCGGAGTACTATGTATACCAAGTACACAGGCTGATTCGCATGGTGCCGGACATATTCTACCTGTAAATTCAGGGAAGTTATTGGTGGAGGACAAAATCTGATAGGCCTCTTCCCATTTTCCATCGTATACGGCATCGTTAAATTCAGGGATGACATTGCCCAGTGGACAACCTGAATGACAAAATGGAATACCGCAGTCCATGCAGCGCGCGGCCTGCTTATTGAGCTCGTTCTCAGAATACCCTTTATTGAATTCTTTATAGTGCTGTACGCGACCTTCCACAGCTTCTTTTGTTGGAAGCACGCGCTCAAATTCTTTAAAACCTGTAATTTTTCCCATGATCTGTGCTTCCTATATTATGCTTCAACTAATTTTTGACGAATGACATTTTTGTATTCTCTCGGGAATACCTTAATGAATTTATTTTTTTCTCTTGACCAATTTTGTAGTATGAAATCTGCTCTACGGCTATTGGTGAGCAAGATATGACGTTTCAGTAAGGCGATAATTGCGGTTTCGTCTTCACTTTCCAATGGATCCAGATCGACCATTTCCTGATTACAGTTTTCGCGGAAATCTTCATTAATGTCGTAGATCCACGCAATACCACCGCTCATTCCGGCAGCAAAGTTACGACCTGTAGCACCCAAGATCAGCGCACGCCCCCCTGTCATGTACTCACAGCCATGGTCACCAACACCTTCAACTACAGCTGTTGCACCAGAGTTACGGACGGCGAAGCGTTCACCGGCCTGTCCGTTGACGAATAGATGCCCAGATGTTGCTCCAAATAGTGCAACGTTGCCAATAATGATATTATCTTCCGGTACTAGAGCACTTTCTGCAACTGGATAGATGGCTAACTGAGCTCCTGATAGTCCTTTTCCAACATAGTCATTGGCTTCACCTTGTAATTCAAATGAAAGACCTTTCGTTGAAAATGCACCAAAACTCTGTCCGGCAGAACCTTCAAATTTGAAATTGATGGTATTGTCTGGAAGACCTTCTGAACCATAAAGTTTTGAAATTTCATTGGACAGCATGGTTCCGATGGTACGGTCTGTGTTTTTTACTTTAAATGTGCCAAATACAGGCGTTTTGCTTTCTAAAGCCAACTTGGATTGTTTTAATAAGCCCCAATCCAAAATCATGGCCATACCGTGATCCTGCTCTTCGGTATTGTATAACGATTGTCCAGGCTCGTTGCGTTCCACATGTAGAATGTCTGTGAAATCAATTTTCTTAGCTTTCCAATGGTCTATATTTTCCCGTTTCTTTAAGAACTGAGCCCGCCCGACCATCTCGTTGATGGTGCGGAAGCCAAGATAAGCCATCGTTTCACGGACTTCCTCTGCTAGGAAGGTAAATAAGTTGACAATATCTTCTGGTTTTCCAGAGAATAATTTACGCAGTTCTGGATCTTGCGTTGCAACACCTACAGGGCATGTATTCAAGTGGCATTTACGCATCATGATACAGCCACCGGCAACCAATGCTGCTGTAGATACGCCCCATTCCTCAGCGCCCAATAGTGTGGCGATGATGATGTCACGACCTGTTTTTACCTGACCGTCCGCCTGCAACACAACGCGACTGCGCAATTTGTTTTTAACAAGTGTCTGATGCGCTTCTGCAAGCCCTAATTCCCAAGGCAATCCAGCGTGTTTGATTGAACTGATCGGGGATGCACCTGTACCACCATCAAAACCTGCGATAAGAATCACGTCGGCATGGGCCTTCGCCACTCCGGCAGCAATGGTACCAACACCCGCTTTAGAGACCAACTTTACGTTGATTCTTGCTTGACGGTTAGCATTCTTTAGGTCAAAGATCAGCTGCGCTAAATCTTCGATGGAGTAAATATCGTGATGGGGTGGTGGTGAAATTAGACCGACACCCGGTGTAGAGTGTCTGGTTTTTGCTATCCAGGCATCCACTTTGGGGCCAGGTAATTGACCTCCTTCTCCCGGTTTGGCACCTTGCGCCATTTTGATTTGTAGTTCGTCTGCTTGTGTCAGATAGTTGGACGTAACACCAAAACGAGCCGAGGCTACCTGTTTTATTGCCGAGCGCATAGAATCTCCATTTGGAAGCGGTTGATAACGCAATTCATCTTCGCCGCCTTCACCGGTGTTCGATTTTGCGCCGATGCGGTTCATGGCGATGGCAAGGGTGCTATGCGCTTCGTGGGAAATTGATCCAAAAGACATCGCGCCGGTTGCGAAACGTTTTAGAATTTCACTAGCAGGTTCTACTTGCTCCAATGGAATAGAATTGCGATGTTTTGCAAAGTCCAACAATCCGCGAAGGGTAAACATGTGTTCTTTTTGCTCATTGATTTTCTGCGCGTATTTTTTATAGGTCGCATAATCTCCAGTGCGACAGGCTTGTTGCAATAGGTGAATCGTGTCTGGATTCCAAAGGTGGCCTTCACCACGACGCTTCCATTGATAAATACCGCCTTCTGGCAATAGATTTTGTGGAGTACGGCTTTTTTCAAATCCGCGCCAATGTTTTGAAAGAGCTTCTTTAGCCAGATCATCCAAGGTCATACCGCCGATACGTGAGACAGCTCCGCAAAAGAATTTATCGACAACAGACTTGTCAATACCAAGTACCTCAAAGATCTGTGCACCGTGGTAGGATTGCAATGTGGAGATCCCCATTTTGGAGAAAATTTTCAACAAACCATTGTTAACGGCTTTGACGTAATTTTTGGATAGTTCAGGCCAAGTCAGTTCGGTATCCAAGGTGTTTTGTTCCTTCATGGTACGGATACTTGCCAAGGCCATATAAGGATTGATCGCTGTGGCACCGAATGCCAATAGGCAGGCAAAATGGTGTACTTCCCAAGCATCACCGGCTTCGACCACTAGGCCTACAGCACCACGATTACCTGTTTTGATCAAGTGGTGATGTACTGCCGAAACAGCAAGTAATGAAGGTATAGCTGCATGTTTGGAGTCAATCGCACGATCCGAAAGAATGAGTACTTCAAAACCATCACGTACAGCATCATCCGCATAGCGGCACAAGCGTTCCAGACCGGCTTCCAATGATCCAGGTTTACCATCTGAGCGGAAGTAAGACTGGATGGTTTTTGCTTGGAACAATCCTGTATCGATCGAACGCAATTTCTCCAGTTCTTTGGAGGTCAGGATCGGATGCGGTAAGGTTACACAGTGACAGAATTTCTTGTCTTCGATTAGGATATTGCCTGCGTTACCGATAAATGTTGCTAAACTCATGACCAAGCGTTCGCGAATCGGATCGATCGGTGGGTTGGTTACTTGGGCAAAAAATTGCTTAAAATAACTTGAAATATGCTGTGGTTGATCGGAAAGAATGGCTAGCGGAACATCGGACCCCATGGAGCCTGTTGGTTCGTATCCTGTCAATGCCATTGGGGTCAGGATGGTTTCTAGATCCTCGCGGGAGAAACCAAATGTCTTTTGATATTTGAAAACAGAATCTTTGGAAAGATAGGTGTAGGTTACACGAGGTTCTTCCAGTTCTTCTAGCTTAATTTTATAGTTGTCCAACCAATCACTATAAGGCTGTTGGTTGATCAATTGATCTTTTACTTCGTTATCGGTGAGGATACGGCCTTGTTCCATGTCGACAAGGAAAATCTTGCCTGCTTGTTGACGGCCTTTTTTGATGATGGTAGACTCCTCGATCGGAAGTGCCCCTGCTTCAGAAGCAACAACGACGCGGTCGTCTGAGGTTACGGCATAACGTAGCGGGCGTAAGCCGTTGCGGTCTAATGTAGCACCAATATGCTTGCCATCGGTGAAGCAGAGTGCTGCAGGACCATCCCAAGGCTCCATCAAGGTTGCGTGATATTCGTAGAAAGCACGTTTTAAAGGATCCATTTGCGTATTGCCATCCCAAGCCTCAGGGACCAACATCAACATCACATGGGTGAGACTACGTCCGCTATGTAAAAGAAGTTCGGCTACATTGTCAAGGCAGGCAGAATCTGATTGACCACGGTCAACAATAGGAAGTAAGATTTCCATCTCTTCTTCCGTAAAATACGGCGATGATAAAGCGCGCATACCTGCGTAAAACCAATTCAGGTTACCTGTCAATGTATTGATCTCGCCATTGTGTGCCAGCATACGGAATGGCTGAGCGAGGGACCATGAAGGAAAAGTATTGGTGGAAAAGCGCGAGTGAACTAAGCCAAAAGCAGATACCACACGAGGATCGCGTAAATCAAGATAATAAGTTCCGACCTGGTATGTTGTTAATTGACCTTTGTAAATAATTGTTTTGCAAGAAAGCGATGCAAAGTAAAGGGGGAGAGGGTATTCTTGTTGTTGTTTAACTTTTTGAATGATCAGGCGACGTAGTACAAAAAGTTTGCGTTCAAATTCTTCAGTGTTTGAAACGCCGTCCGGTCTGCTAACAAAAAATTGGACTATTTCAGGTTCTGCACTGAGCGCTGTTGGTCCAATACCTTCACGATTGACTGGTACTGGACGGTAGCCAAGGAATTTCATACCCCTTTCTGCTGCCGCTTCCTCAATCAAATCCCGACATATTTTGTTCATGTCTTCTTCTTTTGGAAGAAAGACCATACCTGTGCCATAATAACCTGGCTCTTCCAATTGTATACCCAAGTTGATACATTCTTCCCATAAAAATTCATGGGGAAGCTGGATCATGATACCCGCTCCATCACCGCTTTCTGGGTCACAGCCACAAGCACCACGGTGCTCCATATTCTCCAACATGGTTAATGCATCTTTTACTTGTGCGTGTGATTTATTCCCTTTGATATGGGCGACAAAGCCTACCCCACAGGCGTCATGCTCAAAATTAGGGTCGTAGAGGCCCTCCGTTTTCGGTCTTTGTTGAATCATCTTTCCTTTTCAAATATTATACATTGCTAATATAGGAATAAAAAACGGAAATATTATAAATATTATAATGAAAATGTATTTAGTTTGATTTTATCATTCCTTTTGATGTGTTTTGTTGCCGATATTGTATTTGATATTCGCCGCAGTCAATTCAGTTTGATGCATCCCTGAATAATGCAACATTTGGCAATATTTTTTGTGGGATATGGAAAAATCATCCCAAGATTGCAAGAATATATATAAATTAGGCAAAGTATTGCATATCCTTTATGCTGTATCGACATGGCTTAACTAAAGAGTGAGATGAAAATAACTGAAATTGAAATTTATCGACTAAGCATTCCTATGGAACCTTTTGTTATCGCAACAGGGACGATGGATTATGCGCAAAATACTTTTATACGTATATATACAGATGCTAATATATATGGTGTGGGCGAATGTTCTGCCTTTCCGATGATCGTAGGAGAAACACAAGATACTTGTTTAGTTCTGGCACGGGATTTTGCAAAGATTTGGAAGGGGCGCGATCCTTTGGCTATAGAAGAGCGTTTGGCAGAATTGGACATATATATCGCCGGTAACAAGACGATCAAATCAGCTTTTGATATGGCCTTGCATGATCTGGCGGCCAAACATGCTGGTCTGCCACTTTATCAATTTCTAAAGGGAGCGAAGCGAGAGATTACGACAGATATCACCTTGGGAATTGCGTCTCCAGAAGAGATGGCGTTGAAAGCAAAACGTTTACAGAGCGAAGGTGCGGTCATGTTGAAAGTTAAGTTGGGAAAGGATCCAAAAACAGATATTGCGCGTATACGTGAAATACGTAAGGCTGTTGGATTCGAAATGCCTATTCGTGTTGATGCAAACCAAGGCTGGTCTTATGAGGAGGCATTAGAAGCATTACAGGGGTTGGAACCTTATAAGATACAATTTTGCGAGCAACCGATGCGTACATGGGACGACGAATATTTACCGCAATTGCGTGCAGAAACAATTGTTCCCGTGATGGCGGATGAATCCGTTTATTCTCACCATGACGCAGAGCGTCTCTGCAAAGCGGATGCTTGCGATTATATCAATATTAAATTTTCGAAATCAGGAGGCATACAGGAAGCCTTAAAAATTAACCATATTGCAGCGGAATACGGTATTACTTGTATGATCGGAGGGATGTTGGAATCTCGCTTGGCTTTAGCAGCTAAAGTACATTTCGCTTATGCAGCACCGAATGTCAAGTTTTTTGATCTGGACACCTGTATGGTTGGCCATCTGAAGGACCCTGTTATAGGTGGTATTCAATATGATGGATACAAAATACATATCTCAGACCAAATTGGAATCGGAGCAGATATGGAACAGACATTTTTAGATCAATGCGAGAAATGGATCATTTAAATTGAAGAAATATGAATAGTATGAACTGGGGAATAGGGACACAAGAGATTATTGTCCTGATTATTATCGTTATCTTTTTGATAGCGGCCTATTTGTTTTTCTCTAAGTTGTTGAAAAAGTAGGTTTTAATTGCCTTTTTTTGATTGAATTCCTTCGATGAACTTATTTTTCAGTTTTATAACTTATTTTTAAGTTGTAAAACTGAAAAATAAGTTATAGCTTTATGTTAGTATAAACAACGCATCAAATTATGGAAGAATTAACAAAAAAAGAAGAGGAAGTCATGCAGGTGATCTGGAAACTCAACGAGGTCTTTGTCAAAGATATTATTGAGTATCTGGATCCAAGCAGTTCAATTCCTTATAATACAATCTCCTCGATTGTAAGAATATTGGAAAAGAAAGGGTATGTAGGTTATAAGGCCTTCGGAAAAACTTACCAATATTATCCTTTGATTTCGAAGATGCAATACCGGAAATTATCATTCTCGAGAGTGCTCGATCATTATTTTGATGATTCGGTAGAGAATTTACTCTCTTTTATGGTAAAAGAAAAGAAGCTTTCGGCGGAGGATATTCAGAAAATAGAACAACTCATCAAAAAACAAGAAGATCATGAATAGCTTACTTTATTATTTATTTGAAGTTAACTGCAGTCTGGTAATCGGGGCAGTTCTTTATTTTCTGGTATTCAGACAGCTTTCATTTTTTCAATGGAACCGTTATTTTATCCTAGGTTTATGTTTGTTGAGTCTGCTTCTGCCATTTGGAACTGTACGTTTGGGTGAATTATTTCTTCCGTCGGCAAGTCCGGCTCTCGCTTTTGGACAATCCAATACACTAACTCATTCCATCGGAACTGCGAGTGGTCTCGTGTCAGAAGTAGAAATGGCCGATTCTTTCTGGCATTCTTTTTCGATCGGATATGGCATTGCTTATGGTTATCTGCTTGTATCTTTTGTATTGTTGTGCCGCTTTGCGTTTCGCTATATCCGCTTGTACCGTCGAATTGGACAGTTAAGTCAGTATAAATTTGACGGATTTACAATGGTTGCTCCTTTTGGACATTATGCGAATTGTTCTGTGCAGCATGTCATTGTTATGGAAGAGGATCAGCTCAATACGCCAGAAGGTAAATTGATTTTTGAGCATGAGCGTCAGCATATTGTTTTTAATCATTGCCGGGATAAATGGTTGATAGAAATTTTTCGTTGCCTTTATTGGCTAAATCCATTTGTTTATTGGTTGCGTAGACAGCTGTATTTGCTGCATGAATATCAGGTAGACGAGGTGTTAGCCAATCGATATGGTAACAGCGGCTATGCCCGTTTTCTACTGACTCAAACACAGCAGCCATGTCCCACTGGGTTGCAGAGTAGTTTATTTAAGAATAGACATGAGTTGGTGGAGCGGGTACAGGTTATGATGTCAAAACCTTCCTCCAAAAAGGCAAGATGGCAGTACGTATTGACTATTCCATTACTAGGTCTTTCACTGTTATTTTACTCTTTTATTAATCCACCGAAGAGCACTTGGTTTTCTACTTCTTTAAAAGAAGGAAGTAATCGGTCTAAAACGATCATTCTTGACCCCGGACATGGAGGAAAAGACACGGGTGGTATTTCATCTTTCGGATTGGAAGAAAAATCATTGACCTGGGAAACCTGTTTGCTTTTGAAACAGGAGCTGGAGCGCAAGGGGCACAAAGTCGTATTGTCAAGAGCGGCTGATGAATATAAATTACTCAGAGACCGATCGAACGTTGAAGGGGATTTATTGTTATCAATCCATTTCGACAATGTAAAGGGCAAACAATCTCTTCCTATACGAATATTATATCAGTCGGGGGTTAGTCATACGATGCTAGAAGAGCTTAACCGCAAATTTGCGTTTAGTTTGGGCCAAATGTTGCAACAGAATGGACTGGCTGCGAGTACTCCAGCGATAAATACAAAGCTTGCAATTTTACGCGGTGCTAAAATACCGGCGCTTCTCCTTGAGCTGGAGAACATCAATGCCATTGATAAAAACGTAAAACCTGAATTTATCCATAAACTAGCACAGGCTATAGACCAAAGCTTTGAAGACTAAGCGTTAATTTTCGTAGATATCATGAAGTTTAGGATACTTATAGGGTTATCCATGGCATTGCCATGTCTGTTATCGGCGCAAATAGTCCCCAAAACTAAACAGCAATTAATCGACAGCACGATGCTGCTAAATACTGGATCCGATTCAAGGAGGATAGATACAGTGCTTGTTGAGGGATCAGGGCCTCTCGAACAGCAACTTTTGGATCGGGTCCGTATTCGAACGGGCAGCAATCCCGTTTTATTGAATGGAAATACGTTGGCTGTTTTAAATGCCATTCCGAGTATACAGGTAGACGAATTAGGCAATTTTTCTTTACAGGGAAAAACGGGCGTGTTGATTACCGTCAACGGCAAGCAGACCTATCTCAACGGAACCTCTTTGATCGCCTATTTAAAATCTATCCCGGCAAGCTCTTTAGAGAGCATTGATCTCATGACCATTCCACCAGCAAAATGGAGTGCGGAAGGGGCCGGTGGAGTAATTGATATTCGTATCAAAAAGGATGTCCTGAAAGGTCTAACAGGAAATGTTTTTTTAGGAGCATCAAAAGGAAGGCTTTGGAAATGTAATAATGGCGTGGGGCTGCAGTATGGAATGAAGAAATGGACCTTAAACTCCAGTTTTTCCGTTGCACGCTCTTCGAATTATTTTGATGTTGACCGTAGGCGTGAACTTGCGTATCGTGAAAATGTTCATTATGTGATCGGACAGCTGAATAAAGAGACGAATAGCACGCAGGAATTAAATGGTCGTTTGGGCATGAGTTATCGAATCGACAAGCAGTCGTCTATTGAATTGAACTGGAATTATCTTCGCAATAATTATGAGGAGATAGGCGTCTATCAAAATGATTTTTCAGCCGATGGAACATTTATAAGTGCAGCCTAGGAATACGATTCCTTTTACATTTGTTAAAAAAATGTGGTCTATACGTGTTTTAAATCTCTATTGGGACGAAAATAGATTATATTCAGTACCTTTGCGGTACTTATTATTTTATAAAAGTTAGAAAATATCATGAGTACTCAAAAAGGACCTATTTCTCAATTTATTGAGCATAATTACCGTCACTTTAACGCAGCTGCATTAGTAGACGCTGCAAAAGGTTACGAGGAGCATCTGTTGGATGGTGGAAAAATGTTGATCTCTTTGGGAGGTGCAATGTCTACTGCCGAATTGGGTGTTTCTTTAGCAGAAATGATCCGTCAAGATAAAGTACACTTTATTTCTTGTACTGGTGCCAATTTGGAAGAGGACGTGATGAACCTTGTCGCACACTCACACTACAAAAGAATTCCGAATTATAGAGATTTGACAGCTGAGCAAGAAAGAGAGCTATTGGATAATCACTATAATCGTGTTACAGATACTTGTATTCCAGAAGAGGAAGCTTTTCGTCGTCTGCAAAAACATCTCGAGGATGTTTGGCATGCTGCTGAAGCTAAAGGTGAGCGTTACTTACCACATGAGTTTCTTTATCAAGTTGTTAACTCAGGTGTGTTGGAACAATATTATGAGATCGACCCAAAAGATTCTTGGATTGTTGCAGCAGCTGAGAAAAATTTACCGATCGTATGTCCGGGATGGGAAGATTCAACGACAGGTAATATCTTCGCTTCCAATGTGATAAAAGGTAAATTGAAAGCAAGTACAGTAAAATCGGGTATCGAATACATGATTTACTTGACAGAGTGGTACCGTAACAACTCCTCAGGTAAAGGTGTTGGATTTTTCCAAATCGCAGGCGGTATTTCTGGTGACTTCCCAATCTGTGTAGTTCCGATGATGTATCAGGATCTTGAATGGGAAGAAGTGCCTTTTTGGGCTTATTTCTGTCAGATTTCAGATTCAACAACTTCGTATGGTTCTTATTCTGGTGCTGTTCCAAACGAGAAAATCACTTGGGGCAAATTAGATATTGATACACCTAAATTTATCGTGGAATCTGACGCGACGATCGTTGCGCCATTAATTTTCTCCTATATCTTAGGTCATTAATCTTTTTGACATATAGAAAGGAGCGATTCTTCGCTCCTTTTTCTTTTCCCTTTTTCTTCTTTATCTTTACGGTCTAATATTTCTTTTCCCGATGAGCAATCTTACAACAGATAATCCCGTTGCACTTCAGACCTTAATGGATGAAACAATCTTTGGAAATGGTTTTGATTTTAAAGCCGATCTGTCTGTACATCCTTTACAGGAGGAGAACAGTACTCATGTGCAATATGCTGACCCCTCATCATCGACAACGAAGGATACCTCGTATGTGGCAGTGGGGGTAGGTGCGGAGCAGGCCGCTATGGCTATTGAGTCCGGCAGGGTTGGCGATACTGTTGACAATCTGGAGGTATTGGGAGGTGAATTTATTTATCAAGGAAATAAGGATCAGGGCATACTATTTATATTGCGCTACGAGCAATATCCCTACTTTTCTCCCGCAGCATTGGACGCTTTTGAAAAAACAATTGGTGCCTTGAAATTGACTAAAGAGACCGTTGCGGTACTCAATTTGGCAAATCCCCATAATCCGAATGATTTTAAGCGCATTATGCAGTTTTTTCAACCGACTAAGATTATATTGTTGGGTGTGGAACCCGAGTCTTTGAAACTTCCATTTATTGAACATAATTCCTACATGAAAGGCCGTATTGCAACGGTTTTTAATACGTTCAGTTTTGAAGAGATGTTTGTCGATGTGAATAAAAAGAAGCTGTTCTGGAACGAATTTAAGACCTTTATTGTTTCCTGATTTTATCAGATACTTGTTCTGAATAAAAATTGGGGTTTAATGCTTATTTTTGGGGGCGTGAATTCATGGAAAGATAGTAACATACTACAACGTGAGGAGCACTGTCAACAAAGAGAAAGAACAAACAAAAAGCTAAATTTGAAGAAGATGCTAGAACTTGTATTTGCAACCAATAATGCCCATAAATTGGAGGAAGTCCAAGCGATCGTGGGAAGTGCTTTTATCATTAAGAGTTTAAATGATATTGACTGTAGCGATGATATTCCAGAGACAGGAGAGACCTTTGAGGAAAATGCCAAGCAGAAAACAGATTATTTGGTTAATAAATATGGACTTTACTGTTTTGGAGATGACTCAGGTTTGGAAATTGATGCATTGAATGGCGAACCGGGAGTTTATTCAGCACGTTATTCGGGATCAAGGGATATGGAAAAGAATATTGATCTTGTCCTACAAAAATTAGGCGATAACACCAATCGTACAGCGAGATTCAAAACAGTTATTTCATTATATTTGAATGAGCAGCAGCACTTTTTTGAAGGAAGTATCGAGGGGAAAATTATTGAAGAACGTAGAGGTATTGATGGCTTTGGTTATGATCCCATTTTTATTCCGAATGGCTATGATAGGACGTTTGCCGAAATGACAGCGGCAGAAAAAAATAGCATTAGCCATCGAGCGATTGCTGTTGGTAAACTTGCTACATATTTAAAAACGAAATAGGTTAATAACTACCTCATTTGAGTTATAAATAGAAATTTTCATTTCTCTGAGCTAAGGAATGAGTGCGTCTGATACGATCAGGAGATAGCCTTAAATTAAAAAGCAGCGCAAAACAATTTGTTTTGCGCTGCTTTTTTGTGCGACTCAGTATTGACGGTTATTTAGCTTTTACTTTTGTTTGAATACTATCTTGAGCAGGTATTATCGCCGATTTATTGGTTGTTGAGTCAGACTTCGCAGCTGCTTTGTCGGTTGCGGTCTTTACATTTGTTTTTGTAGCGCTAACTTTATCCGTTGTTTCAGATGGCTTAGCTGTTTTGGTTACAGCGTTTGTTTTATTGTTTGCAGCACCCACCTCTTTTTCTTCCTCGAGCGTTTCGGTAGCACCAGCTTTCTTAGCGGCACCTTTTTGAGGGGTCGTTGTTTTATCGCCTTTTTTAATAGACTTCATTGTCCCGGATTCTTCACCTTCTGGTGCAGTCGGAACCGTAAATGACGCTTTTGAAAGATCCCTTTTTCGATTTAATAAATCATCTTTTGATTTAGGTCGATCTTCGGGACGCCAGGTGAAATTCGGAAGAAATTCTTTGTCGGCCGTGACTTCAGCAATGGGATAGACTTTGCCATCCACTTTTCGAATAGATACATATTCCTTCAACTTATTATCTTCCATCAAGATCTTGAAACGACTGCTTCGATCATGTACAAGCTCAGTGGTTACATTGGTCTTTTCATCAATATTGTAAAAGATATTTTCTGCATTGCCATCAACAAACAAACGTTCCATACGGTTATTGGTGAAAAAGCTGGTAATCTTACGGCCCTTAATCTGATTGAACTTTAATGAGTCGCTTGTTGCGTTCACCATGAAAGCATTACCGACGAGTAAGGAATTGTCCAATTTCTGATTCTTTACCTGTAAAAATATGGTATCTCCGGAGATTTGTGAGTTTTCGGCCCACATCATTGGTTTTCCCATCAGCCTGAACATCGAATCTTGCATACCATAATACATAGAATCTGCTACAGCCTGCAAGTCTGATTTAAATAATCGTGCATTATAGTAGGCTTTTATAATCCGTGTTTTAGCAGTATCCTGTGCGAGAGAACCTCTTCTATTCTCTTGGGCATTTTTTAAAGCTGCTCCCATCAATTTATCGGATTCACCGCCTTTGGGGATGATTGCTTTTTTACGCAAAACACTATCAGCCTTGAGGTTTTTTTCAATTTCTATCTTGTTTTGATCGCCGACAATAACTGGTGTTTTCTTTGGTGCAATCGGTTTTTTATTTATAAGTGTATCTTGTACTTTTTTAATGCTCTTTTCAAGAACCGGTTTGTCACTGTCTTTTTTAGACAAACTGTCTATTCCCTTGTGAAGGTTAACTCTTGTGTTATCTGATGTACCAGTAGAATCAACTGTTGTTGAGCTGGAATCCTGGTCACCATAATCGACTTCATTGTCATCTTCAATAGCCCCACCTTCACGATTCAATTTAAAATCTTTTGCAATATAATCTCGGCGAAATATCATCTGTGAGAAGAGGGTGTCGGCTGTCATAAAAACAGAATCGACTTGTGAATCAGCCTTAAGGGTTTTACTATTATCGCTTTTGATATTCTTACCTGGATGTTCCTTTTCTTCTAGAACAACTTGCGATGTGGCTTTATTTGATTTGAGTTCATCTTTGTTTTGTTCTTTTTCAATCTTCTTCAATTCCTTGGCTTCATTTTTTCGCTCTTTCTCCGATTTTTGTTGGGCAGGAGACAAAGAAGATACAGAATCTTTTTGTGTTGAATCTTTTTTGACCACCGAAATAATCAGGGGTTTGTCTGTCATTGTAATGGATTCGTTCCTCCCGTTGTACAAACCAAATCCACCATAGGCGTAAAATTTGTCTAAGGTATCAACAAAGACCACATTTTTTACGGCTTTACCGATTCCCACTTGTCTATCGTAGAATAGGCTGTCTCCTTTAAGAAACTTTGTCCCTTCTGTGTAGAGGTTGTTTTTAGAGAAATAAGCCTGGCCCGTTGCCATATGGTATCGGCCTTTTTCAGTATACAGGTTTTCCCCTTTATTTCCCTTGATATTCGTGGGACCATAGAAATCAGTAATGCGTGTATTACCATTATATTTCATGGAGTCTGTGTAGACTTTTACATTGGTCGATCGAACCACAACTTTTTGATTGAAATAAGATTCCCCTGTATTTTCGAAATAAGTAGCTCGCTGGCTTGTAATTGTATCGCTTCCTGATAGAATACGCCCGCCGCTGTAATAATTGCCGATTTTACTTCGCATATTGTAGACAAGATGATCGGTCGTTAATACCGATCCACTAGTGCTGACCATTCGAACAGCGCCTGTAAGCGTAGCGAGCTGCATTGCTGCTTCATAATGTAATTTATTGGAAAATATCTGTGTACCGTCGGGTTGAGTAATGATTACGTTTCCAAAGGCTTCAAAAAATTGTCGGCCAATGTTGTCTTTATGTAAATAGCCACTATCTGATGATAGCGTTGAACCCACATGTTCATAGACTGGACGGTAAAACAAAATATTGCCGTCTTTCCCAGTAATAATATGGGATGACGAAAGAAGCTTTAGTTCATCCTGTTTCTGTGCTTGGACCGACAAGCCAGTTAAAATAAATACAATAAGTGTATAAATGTATTGTTTCACAAGGGCAAAAATATGGATTTTAATTGCTACTTCACTGGATTTCACAAATTTTAAGAGTTGAATTTATCATTCGGACAAAATATACCGTAACTTTGTTCTATGAATGTGCTGGAAAGACTAATGGGCTATATTGAAAAGGAGCATTTGTTGATGCCTCATGATAAAATATTGCTTACGGTGAGTGGGGGAAAGGACTCGATGTTAATGGCACATTTATTTGCAAAAGCAGGGTATACTATTGCGATTGCACATTGCAATTTTCAATTAAGAGGAACAGAATCTGATGAGGATGAAGCTTTAGTTCGGAAATTTGCAACGGAAAATAATGTTCCAATATACGTGAAGCACTTTGATACAAAAGCTTACGCAAAGGACCATCAGATTTCGATTCAAATGGCGGCCCGGGAACTTCGCTATACTTGGTTTGAGAAATTGCGACATGAACTGCAGTTCGATCGAATTGCAGTAGCCCAGCATCTGAACGATCATATCGAAACGGTACTCCTGAACCTTTCACGTGGAACGGGTCTCCAAGGACTCCAGGGTATTTTCCCTATCCGGGAACGCATCATTCGGCCACTACTTTTTCTGAAAGCAAGCGAGATTGAACATTTTGTTGATATGTATGGGATTGCTTATCGAGACGATCAATCCAACTTTTCAACAAAATATGCGCGTAATAAAATAAGAATTGATATCATCCCACATTTTAAAAAACTTCAGCCAGATTTTGAGATAGTCTTCGAGCAGAATATCAATCATTTTAAGGAATCTTATCAGCTGTTGCAGCAATTTGTGGAGCCTATCCGGAGAAAGCTGTTTTATCCTATAGATGAGGGCTGGGGAGTTCGGAAAGAAGACCTGGAGCCCTATATTGATAATTTGCCTTTACTCTATGAGTTGTTTTCGGCTTTTAATTTCTCAAAGGCGGTACTAAGTGATCTTCAACAGGCTTGGACAAGAGAGTCTGGGCGTATTTTTCAATCCGATGCCTACCATATGCTCTTGGATAGAAATGAACTTTTTATTCGTGAAAAGGAATTTATTTCTCCCGACGAGGCTTTAATCACCTCCGAAACTTCAACTGTGGAGTGGAAACACTATTGTTTTCATGCCAATGTTTCTGCGGATCTAGCTATCGTCAAAGCGAGTGAGGTTGCAAAGCTGGATTATGATGTATTAGTTTTCCCGCTCACGATTCGATCATGGAAAGTTGGCGACAGCTTTTATCCTTTAGGTATGGAAGGGCGGAAGAAGTTGAGCGATTTTTTTATCAATAAGAAGATCAGCTTATTTGAAAAAGAAAATATTCCGATCGTAGTGAATGGAAATGGAGATATCCTATGGGTAGCCAATTATCGCATGGACAATCGTTATAAAATTACCGCCAATACAAAAAAAGTCCTTACTTTAGTTTGCAAAACTGATTAGCAGCAAAAATTGCTGATGTTAATCAGCGCCAAGGGTCTCTGTTTTGAGAATTAATGCCATATGCTTGATAGTCCAAACAATGGGCCCTGGAGGTGACAAAATCTATAGAAGTAAAAACGAAGTTATTGAGAAGCTCTGCTATTAGAAAACAATGGTGTGAAGTCTCCAAATTAATAGCTAAATTTTAAGTAAATGAAAGAAGGTGTACTTTATTCGGAAAATCAATATTTAGGTCGTGACCGTGTTTGGATAAGCGTGCGTCTAGTGCTCGTACTTTTTTGTTTCACAGCATTTTATTTGAATTTAGACCATTTGATATCGAGTCAATTGTTCTTTATCGTAGGAGTAGGTATTATCATCACGTCCATTGTCATGATGTATATGGTATTATTCCGTACGGAAGTATTTCAAGACCATATACTGATTAGTGGACTATGGTCTACTCGTGTCGTCAAAATCGATCTTGCCTCTATTACAAAAATAGAAAAGGCGCCTTATAGCACATTCTTTTTCAATAATCCGGTTTATAATCTGCATACAAAAGGAAAGATTAAATTCTTTGCTGGTGGCAAAAATGCTGTTTTTTTAACAGATAAAGATGGTCTTACTTACGTATTGGGAACACAGCGCCAGGAAGAGCTCTATCGAATAATTATGGAAACAAAAGGGCGATTAGGAAAGTCTTAAAATTTGTTAATAAATTCTTATCTGACATTTTAAAGACAACAGTTTATCGAGTTATTGGTTAAATTTGAGAAAATAGCAACGAATTAACTATGGCATTTTTAAAATTTATACTTATTGCATTCGCTGTTTACTTTGTAGTAAGATTCTTATTTAGATTATTTTTACCATTTGCAATGCGTAAGGCAGCTGAAAAGTTGATGAAAAAAGCGCAGCAGCAGGGTGGAGCATACGGTAGCCAAGGATCAGGCGCTACATTTTATTATGAATTTAATGGTCAAGGACAACAGGAAAGTAAAAGGTCTCAGCCCGAAGGGAAGGTACATGTTGATTACATTCCACCGAAGGATGGCCCTGAACGTAAAGGGACTGAAACAGCTGGTGAGTTTGTGGATTTTGAGGAAATAAAATAATTTTTAGCAACCCAAATAGCGTATCTTTGTGCTATGTGGCTGAAGCAACTTTCTGTTCTGAATTTCAAGAATTACTCGGAATCATCTTTGGAATTTCTTCCCGAGGTAAATGCGTTTACAGGGAATAATGGTGTTGGTAAAACCAATCTTTTGGATGCGATTCACTATTTATCACTCTGTAAAAGTTATTTCAATCCAATTGATTCGCAGCATATCAAATCAGGTAATGACTGGTTTATGGTACAGGGTGAGTTTGATAAAGAATCAATCAGTGATTTCATTTCTTGTAGCCTTAAGAAAAATCAGAAAAAGCAGTTTAAAAAAAATAAAAAGGATTATCCCCGACTCGCTGACCATATCGGCTTATTTCCTTTGGTCATGATATCCCCCAATGATAGCATCATCGTAACAGATGGGAGTGAAGAGCGCAGAAAGTTTGTCGATAATGTGATTTCCCAGACAGATAATAAATATTTAGATACCCTAATTATTTATAATAAGTTTTTAGCCCAACGTAATAGTCTCCTTAAACAAGCGCGTCAAACCAGTGTATTGGATCTAGGCCTAATCGAAATTCTCAATTTTCAACTTGAAGAAGTAGGAAATATTATTTTCCAGAAAAGAAGGTCTTTTATGGAGGAATTTCAGCCAGAGTTTGATCGACACTATCAGTTCCTTACCGAGGATGCAGAGTCTGTTCACTTACACTATGAATCGCCTTTAATGGCTGATTCTTTTCTAAATATTTTGGAGAAGAATTTGGAACGTGACCGTATTCTGGAACGCACAACTCAGGGAATACATAAAGATGATCTGATCTTTACCATTCACGGCGGAATGCCCTTAAAAAAGTTTGGCTCCCAGGGCCAACAAAAATCTTTTCTAATTGCACTGAAGCTTGCGCAATATTCTTATCTACAACAGAAAAAAGGTTTTAAGCCTTTACTTCTTTTGGATGACATCTTTGATAAACTTGATGATCGCCGTACACATAAATTGATGCAGATGGTTTCAGAAGATGATTTTGGACAGATTTTCCTGACGGATACAGATTCCATGAGAATTCAGCGAATCTTTGACGAAATCAGCCGCCCTGTTCGTATATTTGATATTGAAGGAGGACAAGTCAATGTATAAGAAGCAAACTAAAAAAAGCCTAGAATTCATTCGGTCAAGCGACGATATGACGATTAAAGAGGGGGTTGAGCGTCTTTTGGAGGCTTATAAGCTACGAAGGAAATTTGATGAAACTTCGATCGCATCTGTTTGGCCTCAATTAATTGGTAAGGCTATTGCTAATCGTACACAGCAGCTATATGTTCGTGATAAAAAACTGTTCGTACGGGTAGAGTCTGCTGTTATTAAGAATGAATTGGCGCTTATGCGAAGGCAAATTCTAGGAAGAGTAAATGAATATGTAGGTCACGTCATTATTGAAGAAGTCGTGATTTTATAAAACCTCCTTTCATGTTAGAGCAACTCTTTTAATATTTTTTTCCTATATCTGAGGCTAGTGCCTTAAAACTTTTCTCAAACTTCGAGCGTATTGAATTAAAATGAGTATTCTCATTGACGCGACAGCAGAAGAGGAATGGAGCCCAACTATCAAACAGTTTGAAAAGCAACCGGTCGGAAATGCACAGGTTAGATTTGTCCAAGGTGAATTGTTTTGGATTGTTTTTTCCTGGAAAACTACTTATAGAAACAAAGCGCAGAATTGACCTTTTCAACATAGCGATAAAAAGACGGATAGCATATAGTTCTTAACTTTCCACAGGGATCTGTTAGTATAGCTTTTTTATAAACACGCTTTTTAACAAATTTGTCGATGACCGCTAACTTATGCACATTTTTATGTGTATAACTACGTAGTTTTGCACATTTTGTCATTTTTTGGAAACCTTATACTTTGTGTTATTAACAATTTCATGTTGATAAGTGGTTACTTGTGCACATTTTATGTTGATACGCATAGGTCATTAAGCTACTTATTAACATTCTCTATGTTAATAAGTAGCTTGTTTTGTTAATAAGTATGTTAACGGGAGTAGTTTATGCACAAATTACCAACAATGACGCTGGGGAAAATTTTGCAAATAGGTCAGTATGTAGAATTTCTATTGAAAGTTGGTTTTTATAGGAATTGCTCCAAGTCACCTTTTCCTTCACGAATTACTTCAAAAGTTCCTTCTGTAAGATCAACCACGGTAGATGCGACATTATCGCCATAACCGCCATCTATAACAGCATCAACTAGATCTTCGTATTTTTCGTGAATTAATTCTGGATCGGTAGAATATTCAATAATTTCATCTTCATCGTGAATGGAGGCTGTCACAATAGGGTTGCCTAATTGTCTGACAATTTCACGAACAATATTATTGTCTGGAACACGGATACCCACGGTCTTCTTTTTGGAACTTAGGAGCTTAGGGACTTTAGTTGTTGCGTTAAAAATAAAAGTAAAGGGTCCTGGCAATGCTTTTTTCAATACACGGAATACGGAGGTATCGAAGGATTTTGTGTACTGCGAAATATCTGTTAAATCATAGCAGATAAATGATAGGTTCGCCTTTTCTGGTTTTAGCCCCCTAATTTCACATAAGCGTTCTATGGCTTTTTGTTGCGTGATATCACAGCCAATACCGTATACGGTATCGGTAGGGTAGATAATTACACCACCACGGCGAAGAATATCAACCGCCTGTTCTATTGCCCTGGGATTGGGGTTATCGTTATATATCTTAATGAGCATTTTTATTTTTGTTAAGCACCTGAATTAGGTCTAATCTCAGGCCCTATTGTAGGATGTCAATAGGGCAATGGTTATTATCTGCATTCAGATACACTATATATAAAAGAACAACAGCCAAAATATTTTGTTTTGGCTGTTGTTCTTTAGATTAAAATTCTGCGTTTTTCGGTGTGCGCGGAAATGGTATTACATCGCGGATATTTGTCATTCCGGTTGTGAATAATACCAAGCGCTCAAAGCCTACACCAAATCCTGAATGTGGGACTGAACCAAAGCGTCGTGTATCCAAGAACCACTCCATTTCTTCTGCAGGAATACCAACTTCAGCCATGCGATTGAGTAAGCGATCAAGATTTTCTTCACGTTGCGAACCACCGACCATTTCACCAATACCTGGAAAAAGAATGTCCATGGCACGGACTGTGTTTCTTCCTTGTGCATCCGGCTCATTTTGCTTCATATAAAAGGACTTGATTTCGCGTGGATAGTCTGTTAAGATAACAGGTTTTTTGAAGTGTTTTTCCACCAAATAACGTTCGTGTTCCGATTGTAAATCAGCTCCCCAGTCATCAATTAAATATTTGAATTGTTTCTTCTGGTTTGGTTTGCTACGCTTTAATATTTCAACGGCATCTGTATAGGTTACGCGTTCAAAATCGTTTGTTAAAACAAAGTTCAATTTCTCTACCAGGTTTAATTCTGACCGTTCCGCAGCTGGTTTCGATTTCTCTTCTTCCAATAAGCGATTTGTTAAGAACTCAATTTCTTCTGGACAAGTTTCCAAAGCGTATTTGATGACATATTTCAGCAAAGCTTCGGCCAGATCCATATTGTCTTCCAATTCATAGAAAGCCATTTCTGGTTCGATCATCCAAAATTCGGCTAAGTGACGTGTTGTATTTGAGTTTTCCGCTCTAAATGTAGGGCCGAACGTATAGATGTTTCCAAAGGCCATAGCGCCAAGCTCCCCTTCTAATTGGCCTGATACAGTAAGGTTCGTCGATTTCCCAAAGAAGTCTTCTTTGAAATCGATATCTCCATTTTCTTTACGTGGCGGGTTTTTTAAATCCAAGGTTGTAACCTGGAACATTTCTCCAGCACCTTCCGCATCCGAACCTGTGATGATTGGTGTATGCATGTAGACAAAGTCATTTTCCTGAAAAAACTTGTGTACTGCAAATGCTAAAGCATTACGCACTTTGAATACCGCATTGAATGTTCCGGTACGGAAACGCAAATGCGCAATTTCACGTAAAAATTCTAAGCTATGCTTTTTGGGCTGTAATGGATATTTTTCGGGATCAGAGTCGCCAATAATACTAACTTCTGTCGCTTTAACCTCAACTTTTTGCCCTTTACCCAGTGATTCTACCAATTGACCTTTTACGCGAACTGCTGCTCCAGTGGTGATCCGTTTTAAGATATCTTCAGGTGTATTTTCAAAATCGACTACTGCTTGAATATTATTGATTGACGAACCGTCATTGATTGCTATAAACTGATTGTTACGGAAAGTTCTTACCCAACCTTTAACAACGACCTCTTTGCCAAATTCTGTGGCATTCAATAGTTCCTTTATTCTTGTGTGTTCCATCTTAATTTTTGGAGATTGACTTGTAAAAGATGCTTTGTTAGAAAAGCAATACAAAAATAAGCTATTCTGTTGGTTTATTGGTTATAAATGTTGATTTAATTCACTTGAAGATGGTTCGTTAATGTGCAAAGGAAAAATATTTTCTGAAATAAAGATGGGTGAAAACGCAAAGCAGGGGAAACGACACATAGCTCACTTTGCTATGAAATATCGGATCGGTAGGAAGCGCTTTTTTTTCGTTATGGCGTACAGAAATAGCCGATAGAAACAAAAAAGCGCGGATTAGTTATAATCCGCGCTTTTTGTTATGATGATTAAAGGAACTAACCTTTTAATACTTTTGTTACCAATTCAGCAGCTTCTTTCAATAAGATTGCGGAATAAACTTGTAAACCGGACTCATCAATTAATTTTTTAGCCTCTTCAGCATTCGTACCTTGAAGGCGAACGATGATTGGAACAGGGATGTTACCGATTTCGCTGTAAGCATCAATTACACCTTGAGCAACACGGTCACAACGAACAATACCACCGAAGATATTAATTAAGATCGCTTTTACGTTAGGGTCCTTTAAGATGATATTGAAACCAGCCTTTACAGTTTCAGCGTTAGCAGTACCACCTACGTCCAAGAAATTTGCAGGTTCACCACCAGCTAATTTGATGATGTCCATTGTAGCCATTGCTAAACCAGCACCATTTACCATACAACCTACGTTACCATCTAATTTAACGTAGTTAAGGTTTGATTCACCAGCTTCAACTTCCGTCGGATCTTCTTCAGTTACGTCACGCATAGCAGCGTAATCTGGGTGACGGTACAAAGCGTTCTCATCAAGATTTACCTTCGCATCAACTGCTAAGATCTTGTCGTCTGAAGTTTTTAATACCGGATTGATCTCAAACATAGAAGAGTCTGTAGAATCGTATGCTTTGTAAAGAGCAGCAACAAATTTTACCATTTCTTTGTGTGCAGCACCAGAAAGACCAAGATTGAAAGCAATTTTACGTGCTTGGAATCCTTGTAAGCCTACTTTTGGATCGATTTCTTCTTTGAAAATCAAGTGTGGTGTTTTTTCTGCAACTTCTTCGATATCCATACCACCTTCTGTAGAGTACATAACGATGTTACGTCCTTTAGCACGGTCTAATAATACAGACATGTAGAATTCTTTTGTTTCGCTCTCGCCTGGATAATAAACGTCTTGAGCTACCAAAACTTTGTTTACTTTTTTACCTTCAGGTCCAGTTTGAGGCGTTACTAATTGCATGCCAATGATGTCAGTTGCTCTTTGTTTGACTTCATCTAAGTTCTTAGCCAACTTGACACCACCACCTTTACCACGGCCACCAGCGTGAATTTGAGCTTTAACAACAACCCAATCAGAATTGTAGTCTTCTTTCATTTTTTTGGCCGCTTCCACAGCTTGCTCTGGAGTATCTGCTACGATACCTTCCTGTACGCGCACACCAAAGCTCTTTAGTATTTGCTTTCCTTGATATTCGTGAATGTTCATTTGCAAAAATATTTGGCGTAAAAATATAATTTTTTGGGGGATAAGACAAGGGATAAGTTGCTCTTTTATCTATTTTTTGACATTTAGACAAAATAAAATGGCTGGAATAGAGAAATAACAGCTTATTTATTCAAACTCGTGGTATCGTAAATTTATTTATCTTTGTCCTATGATGTTACATGCCAAAGGAATTCACAAAGCTTATGGATCATTACCAATTTTGAAAGGTGTTGATATCGCTGTTGAAAAAGGGGAAATCGTCAGTATTGTTGGTGCCTCAGGAGCTGGAAAAAGTACACTGTTGCATATTATTGGTACCTTGGATAAGCCTGATCAGGGGACAGTTTTCATCAATGGTGTTGATGTTCAAAAATTGAATGCTAAAAAGCTCAGTGCTTTCCGTAATGAACATATTGGTTTTGTTTTTCAATTTCACCATTTGCTGCCTGAATTTACGGCCTTGGAAAACGTATGTATTCCAGCTTTTATTCAGGGAAAAGGGAGATCCGAGGCGGAAGCTAAAGCAAGAGAATTGCTGGAATTATTGGGGGTTTCTCATCGTATTGACCACAAGCCCGCTGAAATGTCTGGCGGCGAACAACAACGCGTTTCTGTGGCGCGCGCTTTGATCAATGATCCTTCCATTATTTTGGCCGATGAACCTTCGGGTAATCTTGACTCAGAGAACGCGGCAGCTTTACATCAATTGTTTTTTGATCTTAGACATAAATTTCAACAGACATTTATTATCGTTACTCATAATGAGGAGCTTGCCCGAATTTCGGATCGAACGATTCATATGCGCGATGGGTTAGTCGTGTAAAAGTAATCGGGATTATAATTATATTTTTAATGAAGAAAATACTCATAACTTTCGGGACCAGACCTTTGGCGATGCGTATCGCTAAAAGACTTGGGACTGATTTCGAAATATTATATGCAAGTTCAGAAGATATTCCCGAATTGCTTTTAGCCTCAGGGAAATATGCTAAAATTCCAAAAGGTCTTCTTCCTACTTTTGCGCATGAGATACTCAAATTAAGTTTAGACCAAGAGGTTGATTATGTGTTGCCTCTGGGTGGTTTTGAGCTGGAGCCATTGTCCACTGCCAAGGTTTTATTTGAGGAATATCAGATCTCCGTTCTTGTCCCCGATAAACAGCAGCTTGAAACTATTCCTGTTATGGAAAATCCACCTGCTGAATTGCCTTATAAACTCCTTTCGAAGGGGAACAATTTATTGGATTCGACGAGATTTGACAGGCCATTGGATGGATTGTTTGTCACTTCGGATTCAGGCGAGGACTTAGCGCTAATTTGTGTGTCCAAATAGAATCTTATTGTTGTGGCCAGTGTCATTAAGGTTTTAACGATGTCGACACAACCCTTAATTTTAAGCTTTTACTTATCATGATGTTTCCAGAAGATAAAAAGGTATATGTTTTTGAATTGGATGATGTTGTTTTTCCTAAAAAGGATTACTTACTTCAAGTATATTATCTTTTTGCTAGTTTTATAGAATTTACAGAGACTGTTCCTGCGCAAGCAGATTTGGTTCAATTTATGAAAAATCACCTTGAGCATCAAGGTGAGTATTTATTGTTCGAACATGCGCAGCAAACTTTTGGATTTGATCCAAAATATAAAGAGAATTTTGAGCGGCTTCATGTCAATGCAATTTTGCCGCTACGGTTACATTTGTTTGATCATATTAATACGCTGTTTAAGCAATTAAAAGCGGCAGATAAACATGTATGTATTTTGACGAAAGGAAATCCGCTAGAACAACTCAATAAAGTTAAATTTGTGGATTGGGGTGAATATGGGGATGATATAAAGGTTTATTTTAAAGATGAACTTGTTTTTAGGGAAATTGATCCATTGGAGTTCCTCGCCAAGGAGTTTACCGTTGAAACGGCTGCAATTCAATTTGTAGACTAAGTTTACAGTCAGTATCTTTGTTGAATCTACCAACAATAATTGCCATTAAAGTCGTTGTCGATATTGTTGAGAAAAAATTATGATTAGGGATATAAAAGCCCTATTTTTATATAAAGCCCTTGGATTTATGAATAAAGTGAACAAGCCTGCCACGATTAAAGAAATTGCCAAGAAGCTCAAAATCAGTCCTTCGACAGTTTCTAGAGCATTGAATGATCACCCAAGTATTGGACTGGTAACAACAATGCGGGTTAAAAAAATGGCCGAAGAATTGAATTATGAACCCAATCAGACGGCTATATTCTTCAAGCAGCGTAAAACTTTTACGATTGCTGTAATCTTACCGAGTTTGTCTGAACCGTTTTTTTCTTTCGCCATTAGTGAAATTGAAAATGTTGCATCAGAACACCGATATACAGTTCTGATGGGGCAATCCTTGGATGATCCTGATCGGGAAGAGCAAATTTTAAAAACATTTAAAAACCATCGTGTTGACGGGATTTTAATGTCTATAGGTAAAAAGACGACCAATTTGGAATTTATTGAGAAATTGGAATCGTCCGGTATCCCGATTGTTTTCTTTGACTGTGTGCCTAGTTTACCCAATATCAATAAAGTACAAAGTGATCTTTCTACGGGTATGAACGAAGCTGTGGACGCCTTCGTAGCCCGTGGACACAAAGTTATCGCGCTTGTAAATGGGCCGAAAACACTGCCCGCTAGTGAAGACAGAAAAGTAGCTTACCTATCGGCAATGAAAAGGAATGGGATGGATATTCTGGAGAAGAATATCATCGAAACGGATTTGAGTACGGAAGGAAACGAGAAAGCGATGGATCATATATTCGCGATGTCTGAGCGGCCTTCAGCCATTATATCTTTTAATGACTTTGTTACACTTGATTTGATGAAAGCAGCCAGACAAAAGGGGCTTGTCTTAAATCAAGATATTTTCTTTATTAGTTATGCCAACTATCCGTTATGGCAATATATGGAAAATCCGCCAATGGGACGCATAGAGCAATTTCCAGGCATGCAAGCGCGTAAAGCTGCTGAAATCTTATTTGAACGCATTGACAATACCGAAATTGTCGATCAACAGATCGTCTTTAAGTCACGATTGGTTATGTAATCGCTATTATCCATTCGGCAATAAAACTAAAAAGGGGAAANNTTTCCCCTTTTTAGTTTTATTTTTTTTAATACTACAAGTGGATCACTTCACCGTAAGCATCAGCACAAGCTTCCATAATCGCTTCACTCATTGTTGGGTGAGGATGGATCGTTTTAATCATTTCATGACCTGTTGTTTCCAATTTGCGGGCAACAACAACTTCTGCAATCATCTCGGTCACATTGGCTCCGATAAGGTGTGCGCCTAGAAACTCACCATATTTAGCGTCAAAGATAACTTTAACAAAGCCATCTTTCGCACCAGCAGCTGAAGCTTTTCCTGAAGCTGAGAATGGGAATTTACCAACTTTAATTTCATAGCCGGCTTCTTTTGCCGCTTTCTCGGTATAACCTACAGAAGCAATTTCTGGGGAGCAATAGGTACAGCCTGGGATATTATTGTAGTCAATAGGTTCAACATGTAGCCCTTTGATTTTTTCAACACATGTGATCCCTTCTGCTGAGGCAACGTGAGCCAGGGCTTGGCCTTTAACGATGTCACCGATAGCATATACACCTTCGATGTTTGTTTTGTAGAAATCATCTACAACAACACGGCCGCGATCAGTTTTTACACCAACCTCTTCCAAGCCGATATTTTCGATATTTGGAGCGATACCAACAGCCGATAATACAATCTCTGCTTCGATAACTTCAATACCTTTTTCTGTTTTGATTGAAACTTTGCTCAACTCACCTGTTGTGTCAACGGATTGAACTTCAGATTTCGTTAAGATGGTGATACCTTGTTTCTTTAAGCTTTTCTCTAATTGTTTTGAAATTTCTTCATCTTCAACAGGAACGATTCTATCCATAAACTCTACGATCGTTACCTTTGTTCCGATTGCATTATAGAAATAAGCGAATTCAACACCGATTGCACCGGAGCCAACAACAACTAAAGACTTTGGTTGCTTAGGAAGTGTCATTGCCTGACGGTAACCGATGATTTTTTTACCATCTTGCGGTAAATTAGGCAATTCACGTGAACGTGCACCAGTCGCTAGGATGGTATGTTTTGCCGAATATTCTTTAGTAGAACCGTCTGCTCCTTTCACATCGATTTTACCACCTTTTTTAATTTTTGCAGTTCCATTGATGACGTCGATTTTATTCTTTTTCATCAAGAACTGAATACCTTTACTCATTCCTTCAGCAACCCCGCGACTTCTTTTGACAATAGCGTCAAAATCAGCCTCACCACCTTGAACATTGATGCCGTAATCAGCGGCATGGTTTAAATATTCAAATACCTGAGCACTTTTCAATAATGCTTTTGTAGGGATACAGCCCCAGTTTAGACAGATTCCGCCTAATGATTCGCGTTCAATAATCGCTGTTTTGAACCCTAACTGAGCGGCTCTAATGGCAGCAACATACCCGCCTGGACCACTACCGATTACAATGATGTCGTAATTCATATAAATAAATATTCTGTAGTTGAGTGTTATAGCTTCAAATGACAAAATATGTGAAGCATATATTCATTCAAAAGTACGCATTTTTTCTGATGAATATGAACTATTTATTGTAAAATTGGCGGTTTCTGATAAAACACTGTCGCTGTTTCTAGCTGAATGTCACATCCTGGTCAAAGGGGGAAAAATAATAGCTAAAGCGTTTTTAGTGTCTTATTTTTGAAGTTCACAATACACAGTTTATCATTATGTTAAGAATATTCAGACAGATCGCCTTGTGGGAAGCTATCTCCACCATTTGCTTGTTTTTTATTGCTATGCCCTTGAAGTATTTTGCGGGAATCCCCGAAGCTGTCAAAATAGCCGGTTCCATTCATGGCTTCTTTGTTGTTATTTTTGTGGTTATGCTGATTATGTCAACAGTAGAATACAAGTGGCCTATATTAAAAGCGGTAAAATATTTCTTAGCATCCTTGATCCCTATTTTTGGCTTTTGGGTGGAATTGGACCTTAAAAAAGAAATCGAAGGAAAAAGACAGAAGTCATAGTGTTTGTATAAAAATTCAAATGCATGATTTTTATAAAGGTTCAGGAAGAGGTAAGAGAAGGAATTGGATTGCGAATAGACCAGAGGAATCGCCTGTATTCAATGGACGAATACTTGTGTCCCTCTCCTTTGCGGGAGATATCAATTAATAAGAACAGGAGAGAGATGTTTAATCCTCTCTACCTGTCTTCTCAATACCCATATACGCATAGGTAATGCTATCCCTTCCGTGGGGAGCAGGATTACCTTCTTCATCCAGGTTTACAAAGACCAATTTATCGATTGATAGAATTGTTTTTCTGGATATTTTATTGCGGACCTCGCAGCGCATCGTTAACGATGTTGTTCCAAAATTGATCGCTTCAATACCCAGTTCAAGTATATCGCCTTGTTTGGCTGAGCTTACAAAGTTAATTTCTGAAATAAATTTCGTAACCACTTTGGGGTTTCCTAATTGAACGATAGCATAAATGACCGCTTCTTCATCAATCCATCGCAGGAGTGTTCCGCCAAATAATGTTCCATTGGGATTTAGGTCTTCGGGTTTGACCCACTTTCTTGTGTAAAAATTCATCGTGTTTAGGTAGTTAAGAGAAAGGGGAAAAGTTTCCTTTTCCCCTTACGTTTCGATATTTATCGCCTAAGCGTGTATTGCTCTATTTGCTGTAGCTGCTAGCGCCGCCTCTTTGATTGCTTCCGTGTAGGTTGGGTGTGCGTGGCAAATACGTGCGATATCTTCTGCAGATGCACGGTATTCCATAGCTACGGTTGCCTCACCAATCATATCTGCTGCACGAGGACCGATCATATGTACACCTAATACTTCGTCAGTTGTCGCGTCTGCCAGTACTTTTACAAAACCGTCGGTGTCACCCGATGCTTTTGCACGACCAGAAGCTTTGAAAGAGAATGATCCAGCTTTGTATTTTACACCAGCCTCTTTAAGTTGTTCTTCCGTCTTGCCAACAGAAGCAACTTCAGGCCAAGTATAAACAACACCTGGAATCAAATTATAATCAATATGTGGTTTTTGACCTGCGATATATTCTGCAACATATACACCTTCGTCCTCAGCTTTGTGTGCTAACATTGCTCCAGTGATCACATCACCAATTGCAAATACACCTTGCACTGCTGTTTCCAGATGGGCATTAACGGGGATTTTCTTACCTCTTTCTTCTACTGTGATGCCGATATTTTCTAATCCTAAACCTTCAGAATACGCGGTACGACCAACGGCTACGATACAGTAGTCGCCTTCTAAAGTTACTTCTTGTCCTTTTGGATCTTCAGCAGTTACTTTTACAACTTTACCTTTCGCGGAAGCTCCAGTCACTTTATGACCTAAATAGAACTCCATGCCCAATGATTTTTTCAAAACACGTTGTAGTTCTTTTCCTAAGCCACCATCCATTGTACCGATGATAGATTTTGCAAATTCAACAACAGATACTTTTGAACCCAAACGCGCATAAACTGAACCGAGTTCCAAACCGATAACACCACCACCAATGACAATAAGGTGTTTTGGTATCTCTTTTAGATTAAGTGCTTCGGTTGAGGTAATGATTCTTTTTTTATCAACAGGTAAGAAAGGCAATGAAGTCGGTTTCGATCCCGTTGCGATAATTACATTTTTAGCAGTGATCTGCTCTGTAGAACCATCTGCTTTCGTTATTTTGATGGTGTTTTTGTCCACAAATGAACCCACACCCTGAAAACTGTCAATTTTATTCTTCTTAAATAAGAAGGTGATACCGGCAGTATTTTGGGCAATGACATCGTCTTTACGAGCAATCATCTTTGCCATGTCTACTTTCAGATCTTTCAAACTGATGCCAAATGCATCAAAATTGTGCGCAGCATTGTGGTAATGCTCCGAAGAATCTAAAAGCGCTTTTGAAGGAATACATCCAACGTTAAGACAAGTACCACCAAATGTGCTATATTTTTCAATAACAGCTGTTTTTAATCCTAATTGGGCACAACGGATAGCTCCTACATATCCGCCTGGACCACTTCCGATTACAATTACGTCGTATTGCATTGATTACGTTTTATTTTTTTGTAGCACAAATTTAATGATTATTAATGGGATAGGAAATCAAAACTTACGATTTGTGACCAAAGACCCTTACTTTACATTTTTTTGATAAAAGAATGGAAATTATGCACCTTGGGGAGGAACGGGGCGGTGCTTATAAAGGGGATAAATCTAAAAAAGGATATTCAAAATATGAATATCCTTTTTTTACTTATTTGTTATTCTGCAACAATTTTTCCTTGCATAACACCATAGTGACCAGGGAAGCTACAAATAAACGTATAAACTCCTTTTTCAAGTGTAAATGTGATTTTATCAGTTTCTCCAGGTCCCAATAATTTGGTGTGCGAAACAATTGAAGATAAAGCTGATTTTGGAATATATTCGTCTGCAGCAGCTGCAGCAGCCTCAGCACCAAAAGTTGGAAGATCAACACCTGGTTTTAGGATAACGACGTTATGTCCCATGGACTCTTTCGGCATAGTACCTGCATTTTTGAAAGATAATTCTACTGGTTCACCCGCTTTTACACGGAAAAGATCCTTATTATATTTCATTTGATCGTTACCTTCTAAAGATAAGCTGTTGGAAATAGCTACGTTTTCAATACCAGGCACTGTTTCTGTTGCTTGGCTTTCGGTTGAAGTTGTCGCTTCTGTACCAGTTGATTTTTCAGACTTGTCACTGTTTCCACCACAAGATGCAATTGATAAAGCAACTGCAACTGCTGGTATCATAAAAAGTTTTTTCATTTGAATGATTGTTTGTTTATCTTTTATTTATTGTAGGCATTTCCGCAGCCTCTAGCGGTTTAGTGATGAAGTTATGACGAACTTGATTCCTTTCTGGATGTGCGTTCTTGAGAAATAACATCAAAACATATTGTTTATGTTCTAAAATTAATGATTTCATTGATAAATTGAAACTATCATTTCAATTTTGACAATAAAGTATCAATTGTTTTATATAATTTGATAGGATCGAATGGCTTTCCGACAACTTCATTGGCTCCAGCATCGAGCGCTTCCTGTTGTTCGGCTTGAAGCACAGAGGCTGAAATGGAAATAATCGGCATGTTTGCGATTATCGGATTCGTGTTTCGACGTATTTCCTTGATCGCTTCAAAACCACTCATGAGTGGCATATGGGCGTCCATAAACACCAGATCAATTTTTTTCTTATTGATTTCTTCTAATGCAATGAGGCCATTGGTCGCCAAAGTGATCTCGCAATTCCAGCTCTTCAGGATATTTGCCAGCATAAAACTGTTTAATTCATTGTCTTCAGCAATGAGAATCATCGGAAAGTTGAACTTGGGTAATTCCGTATAGAGTACCTGCGTTTCTTTCTCTACCGGTTTGTCTTTGATTTTGTCAAAGGTACATTCAAAAGAAAATATACTTCCTTTACCGTATTCACTTGAAGCAAAAACCCGACCGTTGAGCAGCGCAGCAATACGTTTTACAATCGCAAGACCTAGTCCTGTACCGCCAAACTTTTTGGTGATACTATCCTCTCCCTGTTCAAACGCAATAAATATTTTCTCCAGGGCGTCTTCTACAATGCCGATCCCTGTGTCTATTACCTGAAACCCTAAACAAATGCTATGGTTATCTTCTGCTAGGAGTTGAATCTTTAATACAACAGAACCTTCCGAGGTGAATTTAAAACTATTGGAGATAAAGTTGGTCAGTATTTGTTTTAATCGAAGTGGATCGGTTAGAAAATAACTTGTGATCCGATCGTCCACATCAATTGAAAAATCCAGGCCTTTGTAGACCGCTTTATCAATGAAGAGATTGTTTAGATCATCCGTAATATCATGTACAGAGGTAGATTCCATATTAAGTTTCATCATACCCGAGTCAACTTTAGATAGGTCGAGTATGTCGTTGATAATAGTCAACAGATTTTGAGAGGCAGAATCCAATTTATTGATCCAATTTTCTTGCTCTAGCGTGAGCTGCGAGTTTTTTAGCATCTGTGTAATGCCCATAATACCGTTAATCGGGGTACGGATCTCATGGCTCATATTGGCCAAAAAGGTTTCCTTGGATTTTCGAGCAAGATCGGCCTCTTCTTTAGCTTTGAGAATCGCCTGTTTTGATTCTTCTAAGGCTATGTTTTTCTCTTTAATTTCTTGCTGTATCAGTAATTGCTGGACAAAAGATTTTACTTTCGCGATGGTTGCTTCCGGGTTAAGCGGTTTATATAAATAATCCACAGCTCCACTATTTAGTCCCTGAATAAGGTATTTGTCTTCTTTTGAGATTGCTGTTACCATAATAGGGATAATATGGTTTGTTTTCGGATTCTTCTTTAGGAAGGAAACAAATTCAAAACCATTGATCTCGGGCATCTGTACGTCAACAAGTGCTAAATCAATATCCTCTTTCCAACAGATTTTTAAAGCTTCGTTGGGATCTGTGCTCGTCACTATATTTATATTTTCGATATCCTCCAGTAATGCTGTTAGACTGATAATATTTTCAATTTTATCATCGACAATCAATATATTTACCTTCTTCATTTTAGCAAATCTAAATACAATTTTAAGTCAACTGTTTGACGTAGTCCTTTATTTCTTGAATGCTCAAAATGCGTTCCTGCGCATCGAGTTGAATAGCTGCTTCGGGCATGATGGGAACTTCAGCAGTCACAGGGTCTTGTACAAATGTCTTCCCGCCGTATCGTTTTATCATTAATAATCCTTGTGCACCATCCTGATTCGCCCCAGAGAATAAAATAGCTGTACAATTTTCTTTATATATTTCGGCTACGGATTCAAAAGTCACATCAATTGATGGTCTGGAATATTGAACAGGTTCTGAGATATCCAAAGAAAAGCTATAGTCTGGTTCAACTAAAAGATGATAGCCTGCAGGGGCAAAATAGATCGTTCCATTTTCTATCGCTTCCTTATCATCTGCAGTTTTTATTTTTTGAACAAGTGCTTTAGATAGCGTGTCCTCAATACTAGAAGCATACTTAGGGTTTCTGTGTACGATGACAATAACGGGTATGCGAATTGGCCGTTCCAATGACTTTAAAATATTTAGAATCACACTAAACCCACCTGCAGACCCCGCTAATAAAAGAATTTTTCTTTCCATTACCTACTACCCAATTTTTTGGTAAATATTCTGTTTTTTGTTTACGATCTTAAATTTAGCAGCATCTTTATAGTTGATTAAAGATTCTTTTGCTCCCAAACATAAGAAGCCCAGATGGCAAAGTGAATGATAGAATAAATCCAGGACTTTATTTTGCAATTCAGTATCAAAATAGATCAATACATTACGGCAGGTAATCAGTTGAAATTCATTAAAAACGCCATCGGATACCAAACTATGTATGGAGAAAAGGACATTTTTTTTAAGACTATTATTAATGGTAGCGGCGTTGTACATCGCTGTATAATAATCTGACAATGAGTTTTTCGGTTCCGTCTTAATAAAATTTTCCGAGTATTCCTTAACTTTCGTAAGCGAATAAATACCGCGTTTTGCCTTTTCTAACACTTTGCCATTGATATCGGTGCCATAGATAAACGCCCGTTGGTAAAGATTTGCTTCTTCTAATAAGATGGCTAGCGAATAGACTTCTTCGCCAGTCGAACAACCTGCACTCCAGAGTTTGATATGTGGATAAGTTGCGAGATAGGGAAATACATCCGTTTTTACAGCTTTATAAAAATCGGGATCCCTAAACATTTCAGTCACATTGACTGTAATTTCCTGTAGGAAATAGGTGCTGAATCCGGGCTGATTGATCAAATTGGACTTTAGCTCCTGTAGATTGAGCTTGTTAAGTTCCATTATTCTAGTCACACGTCTTTTTAAAGAAGCTCTTGTATAGCCGGACACATCATATCCGTGGAGATTTTTGACTATATCAATAACTTCTTCTAACTCTTCAAAATTGATCATTGCTACTATTTTATCAGTTAACTCAGCCATACGCGCATTAGGGATATTAATTTGTCAACATCAACCGGTTTACTAATATAATCGTTTGCACCAACAGCAATTGTTTTTTCCCGATCACCTTTCATGGCTTTCGCTGTCACAGCAATAATTGGAAGGTTTGCAAATTTCTTGTTTGCCCTTATTTTTTCAATAGCTTCATAACCATCCATCACGGGCATCATGATATCCATTAAGACAAGGTCAATCTGTTCATTTCGTTCAAGAATATCTAATGCCTCCTGACCATTATTGGCAATTTCAATGTTCATATCATAGCTTTCAAACGCCGTGCTAAGGGCAAATATATTTCGCATATCGTCATCTGCTAGTAGTACTGTTTTGGAAGCTAAATTGTTTTCAGCAATGACAGAAGCTCCGGCGTGATTGAACATATTGTATTCGCGCTTATTGCTGCGGATTTTATTTAAGAATAAATTAACTTCATCAATCAGGCGATTATTTGATTTCGCTGACTTAAGGACCATCGCTTGGCTGTGATGCAAAATTTCGGAAGTCTGCTCTGTCGTGAGTTCCATTGCTGTATTGATGATAATAGGTAAATCCCTAAATTGATCGTTCGATTTGATTTCATTCAGGAGTTCAATGCCCGATTTGTCAGGAAGGTTTAGGTCCATAATGATGCAGTCAAACAATTTCTCTTGATCTAATAAATCGAGAGCCTGTCTCGCATTGAAGGCCTGAAATATCTGAATGTGCTGTTCTTCCAAAGATTGTTTGATAAAATCGCTTTGGATTTCCTGATCTTCCACAAGCAGAATTTTTTTCAGTGGATGACTAGTCGATGCTTTTATTTTTAAGAATGTTTCAGCCAAAGATTCTTCTGACACAGGTTTAGCCATAAACCCGATAGCCCCGGCAGAAATAGGTTCGTCATGTAAAAATGTTCCTGCCGACATCATGTGTACAGGAATCTCCTTGGTGCTGTCGATTTTTTTGAGGTTACGAAGAACTTCCCAGCCATCCATTTTAGGCAACATAATATCTAGGATAATCGCGGCAGGGCGTAAATTCTGTGCTTTTTGTAACCCATCCTGCCCATCATAGCTGATGTATACATCGTAGCCGTTTTGTTCGGCGTAGTCCTTTAGAATATCTGCAAAAATGAAATCGTCTTCAATAATCAGCAGTTTATTATGTTTTCCATCGTTGTCGATTGACTTTGTTTTTTCGACTATAGGATTTTCCTTCGGAATTTGTGTTGGCGGATTACTTTCTTTTTCGATAGATGGTACTTTCGGAACTTGAATTTCTTGTTCTAGCGGGATACTGAAGGTGAAGATACTACCTTCACCAACTTTACTGGATAAGATTATTTTCCCTTTTAATAAGCTAGCAATTTCGCGGCATATCGATAAGCCTAAACCTGTGCCACCATATTTACGGCTCGTTGAGCCATCTTCCTGTTTAAAAGCATCAAAGATAAGCTCTTGTTTTTCAGGGGCGATCCCGATCCCGTTATCTTTGACCGTAAAAAGAAGATTTTCTGCTTCAGCTATTATTCCTAAAGAAACTTCGCCTTTTTCACTCGTAAACTTGAACGCATTCGATAATAAATTCTTGAGGACTTGTTGTATACGATGTTCATCGCCAATGAATTCCTGCGGTGCATTTACATTGACATCGAGTAAGAAGTGAATATCTTTCGACGCTGCGGTATCGCTGAAAAAATCTTTAATATAATTGACAAGGTCGTACGTGTTGATACGTTCTTTTTGGACTTCAACCTTCCCCGATTCAATTTTTGCCAGATCCAACAATTCGTTAATTAAATGTAGGAGATCTGAGCCGGCACTATGAATAACAGAAGCATACTTTATTTGGTCTTCACTGAGGTTTTTCTTTTTGTTATCCTGAAGTAATTTGGCAAGAATGAGAATACTATTGAGTGGTGTCCGCAATTCATGGCTCATATTGGCCATAAATTCAGATTTATATTTGCTCGACAGCTCTACTTCCTCTATTTTTTGAGCTATGGCCTGACGGGCTTTTTCCAGATCTTCATTTTGTGCAAAGAGCAATTTGGCCTTCTCGTCCAGCTCATTATTGGTTTGGATAAGCTCTTCCTGCTGTACTCTAAGCTCTTCCTCAGAAGCCTCCAACAAATGTGTCTTATGGATTAACTCCTCATTCGTTGTTCTCAATTCCTCCTGTTGAGTCTCTAATTCCTCTGTTTGTTGTTGAAGTTCCTCATAAAGATCAGCAAGCTTTCCATGCGTTTGGGCTACTTTTATGATAACGGCAATGTTATCTTTTGCTTTATCCAAGAAGTTAAATCGCAGTTGCTCGTCCTTCGCATTAATAATTGGGCAACAAATTTCCATGATACCGACACACTGGTTTTCATAAGAGAAGGGTACAATATAAATCTCAGTTTCTAAGCGGTCGGATAATGAGGTTTCTAAGATAAGATGCTTGTGGTCGACGTCCTTTATTTTAACGACTTCATGATTGTTTGCGACTTCGCCCAAAATACCATCGTTTTCCTTAAACGTTCGTTTGATAAACTGTGTGGAGGAAATGCCAATTTTGTGGCAAAGCTGATACTCCTGATAGTTATCATCGAAAATATAAATAGTCCCACCTAAAGCTTTTGTCGTGTAAGCAATAGCATGTAGGCTTATTTCGGCAATTTTCTTGTCTGTATAGTCACCGCGTAATTGTTCGTCGATGCCATTAATAGCATTCAAAATCCAGTTATCACTGTTGGTCTGGTCTTGCAATAGTTGGAGGCGGTTGTTGGATTCTTGCTGACTTTTCACTGTAGACCTCAGAAATCTAGAGATCGAGGAAATTTTGGCGAGAATATAGAAAAATCCACTTAAGCCAATGGCGATGAAAAGGTAAGTAATGTACTGGGCCAGTTGTAGTTCATTTCTAGATCTTTCTAAGAGTCTTGCCCTTTGATCCAATAAGTCTCTCGACATGAGATCGATCTGATTTAATATCGAGGCTTTTCGCTCGTGAATATTATGGGATATGGATTGTGTTTCCTTCGTGTTATCAATATCCTGCTCAAAGTCGTAAAATGCAACAATATCCTTTCGGATGTTTTCAGTGCTGTTTGGCTGAACATGATAGAAATCATCTTTTAGACTTAAAGATCGTAACAGTTCATCCATTTTTTTTAATTCCATTTTATAAGGAATAAATAGTGAAGCGTCTTTCTTATTCAGGTAATCAAGTTTGATGTCATTTACCTCGTCTACACTTGATTTGATTTCATTAATGATATTGAATCTATTTTCGGCGACACGAACAATACTTCGCTCGTTATTTAAGTTATGATGCAGCGATATGAAAAAATATAGGGCTGAAAGGAAGATAAGTGAAAAAGAAATGATCACTCCAATGGTAATTTGCTTTCTATAATTTTTTCGATCCATGTGAGAATGAGTTTATCGTTTTACTTTTCTGTAGGTATTGTGTTTCGATGGTACCTGGGGAAAAAGATATATGTAAAATAACAAAAAAACTTGCTATTCCTAAAATAATCAAAAGTCAGCATAGAAACAAACCTATACAGCAGTCAAGGATCCCCACCAATATAATCTATTTGCGCACAACATCGACTTTTTATTGCGTAAGCGTAACTTAGACCATTTTTTTGTCTTTTCATTCTTAGTCGCAGCACATTGGGGGCAAGTAGTGATCAGGTTTGATCTTTCAACAGTATTTGTTCAGTGATTGTTCAGTGCTTGTTCAGTGATTACTCAGTATGAACTGAATATTGAGTGACTGATCACTGTATAATAATAGATGGAAAACTGTAGTAAGCTTTAAAGTGATATGAAGGTCTGTCAAACCGATTGTTATTTCGATTATTGATAATAAGATATGATAATCATCAAATAGTAGAATCTATAAAATAGAAGAAGAAAAAATACTTATAAAAACAAAACCCTGATGATGGGCACCAGGGTTCGTTACTAACCAATTATAAACCTAAATTATGAAAAGACTTTTTAAGGGCTTCTAAACTAAATTAGTTGCCGTGTTGTGCCGTGAAAACTAAAAATGATTGTTTTTTAAATCTTATGCAAACTTTAAGTCAATAACTCTTCTGACTGCTTGCTGTTAGTGTTTCATAGCGAGATAACCTTTAATTATCTTCTACAAAGATACGGTAAATATACCGTAGCATCCAAATATTTTTAAGAATAAGTTGCTAATACAACTATGTTGTGACACACAAATGATATTTTGGCTTATCTGAATAATTATCTGACAGTGTTGTCAATTAGATCAGTATCGCTTCGCGAATTATTACTCGAAATGCCTTACTTTTACAAAAAATATATTTATGGTATTGACTGAATTTAAATCGATAAAAGCATTTGTATTGGATGTAGATGGTGTGCTGACTGATGGTACTGTGCAAGTTAATGAAGAAGGGCATCAGTTACGTACATTTCATATAAAAGATGGCTATGCCATGCAGTTGGCGATCAAGAAAGGTTATCCGATTTTTATTATCACAGGTGGAGGTTCGAAGGGCGTCGAGCAGCGGATGAAAGGTTTGGGGATCAAAGAAGTCTATTCAAAAGTTACGGACAAGCTTTCTAAAATGAAAGAACTTGCTTGTGATTACAAGCTTGAATTAAATCAATTGATGTACATCGGCGACGATATCCCTGATCTTAGCTGCATGAAGTCCGTTGGGATAGCTGTTTCTCCGGCAGATGCAGTAGAAGAGATCAAGAAAATTTCACATTATGTGTCTGGTTTTTGTGGCGGAAAGGGAGTTGTACGTGAATTGATCGAAAAGGTAATGAAAGTACAAGGCAACTGGTATGAGGATGAAACGGTAAAAAGCATATAGGGATGTTGAAAAATCTAAAAAATAGAACAATTATATTAGGGTCTCAGTCTCCACGGAGAAAGCAGCTGTTAGCAGGGCTTGGACTGACATTTGAAGTCGACGTACGGGAAACGGCAGAATATGTGGATCCGAATTTGTCTGCAGCTGAGGTCGTTCGTCAAATTGCTATTTGTAAAGCGGAAGCATTTGCGGATAAAAAAGATTGTTTGGTTATCTGTGCCGATACTATTGTGGTATCGGATAAGGGCGAAATCTTAGGTAAGCCCAAAGATGAACAGGAAGCCAGAGAAACGCTAACAAACTTGTCTGGTCAGAAACATGTGGTGCTGACTGCTGTAGCGATCTCATGGGAGGGTAAGATGAGCACTTTTGTCGAGACGACAACTGTTTATTTTTACGAACTAGAGTTGGATGAAATCGATCATTATGTTACTCAATTTTCGCCACTAGATAAAGCAGGTTCTTATGGAATACAGGAATGGATCGGCTTAATCGCCATAAAAAAGATAGAAGGGGAATACAATAATGTGGTCGGATTACCCACAGCAAAGCTTTATCAAGAATTGAAAAAGTTAATGTAAAAAAAGCGGCTTTTGCCGCTTTTTTATTACTCTTTGATTTTTTTTAGCTTACCTGTTATTTGATGAAATAACGAACGCCGGTGTAGAACATGCGTCCTGTTAAAGGACCCCAAAGCATTGACGTATCAAAATAGTTTCCAAAGGGTTGATCCGCGGCAAGGATTGGCATATTTTGGAAATAATTAGACAGATTTTCTCCGCCCACATACACGGTGAAGTTTTTCTCTTTCCCAAAAGTTTTGCTAATCTGCGCATTCATTGTCGCATAAGCCTTGGATGCTGTAGGCATTTGATATTCAACGGGGTTCTCTGCTGTTGATGGAATGCGTTTTTGTCCAACGACATTCAATGTATAATCTACACTCCAGCCAGAATGGTGATTATATGCCAGGTTGACAAAACCACGGTGTTTGGACAATAGCGGTTTGGTCTTTCTGCCACTTTCAAAATCAGTTTGAACATCAAGTAAGCGATAGGCCAACCTCGTTTCAAAATGTGGTGCTGGCATCAAGCGAAATTCTGTTTGCAAACTATTGGAGAAAGATTTTCCATTCAAATTATAAAAATTGATCTCTCGGGGATTTTCGTAATCGACCACGACCTGATTAGAGAAGCTGTTATGGAAAAATTCAACTGATGCCGAAGCCTCACGTCCGAAGATCCGCATACTTTGGTCTATCGCTATTCCGCTATTCCAGGAGATTTCAGGTTGTAGGCCATAAGCCTTATCGTATATATTAGGCGATTGGATAACCAATTTTCTGCTACTAGCCAATACTGCCGTGTTCTCCGCAAATATATTTGCAGTACGTTGACCTCTTCCTGAGCTAGCTCGAACTGTTGTTCCCGAAAGCGGGGCATAACGTAAATGGATGCGTGGTGTTGTAAACCATCCATACAGGGAGTTGTAGTCTTGGCGAAGACCAATAATGGCATCAAATTTTTCTGATGGACTATAGGTATATTCTGCAAATGCTCCCGAAACCACTTCTTTCCTTTTGAAGTTTTGATCTTTTAAATACCACTCATTGTAATTGTCATAATTAATGGAGGCACCAACGCGATACTTGTGGGCGACTGTCCCGATAATATCTTGAAATAAGAGATTAGCATATCCATTTTGTTGCTCCGAATCGTAGTTATTGAGCCCAAAATAGCTTTTTTGATTGTAGTTTGATCCTGCAAGCTGGAGACCTATGCTGCGGTGCTTATTTTCGGGGAACACATAACCAATTTTAGCAAAACCTTCTACGCGTTCGATATCAAATCCCAAACCATAGCGATTTGTCGTACCCTTATCTGTCTTTTTGTTAAAATCAATCTGTCCGCCTGTACGGTCGTCATTGAGATATTTAACCCCAAATTGTACCATAAGCCCTTTTCCATTTTCATAAAACCAGCGGTTGACACCAGAGAATAGATTGCCAACGGGTATATCTCTAAATCCATTGTGACTAAAGTTCATGGATTTATTGTACATGAAATTGTCATGCAGGAGCACTGCAGTGGACCAATGCTGACCAATTTTTTGTGAAAGATTTAAGTTGACATCTGTACGTCCCATGTTGTTCGCATAGGCATTAAAAAACAATCTTTCTGAATTTTGAGGTTTCTTCAATTCGACATTGATCTGTCCGGCCATGTTTTCGAAACCGTTGGCTACGGAACCGATACCTTTCGCAATTTGAATTGATTCAATCCATGTCCCTGCAATAGAATTTAAACCTAAAGGAGAAGCGAGCCCACGTGGCCCAGGTAAATTTTCAACGGTTAATTGGGTATAAATACCGCTAAGGCCTAGCATTTGAATCTGTTTACTGCCTGTTACTGCATCAGCACTGACGACATCGACGGAGGCGTTGGTTTCAAAGCTTTCGCTTAAATCACAGCAAGCCGCTTTGAATAACTCTTTTCCGGTAAGAACTTCTAGTCGTGCAGGTGTCATACGGTCAATATAATTTGAGCGTCGTGTTCCTTTAACCTCGACTTCCATCAACACATTACCCTTCGCTGTAATCATAATGACTTCATGCAGATCTTTGATGGTGATGGTGTCAGATTTCATCCCTACATAACTTACAACCAATTTGTTGAACCCTTCTTTGTGGTCCAATTTAAATACACCATTTTCGTTTGTCCTTGTGTTTTTGGTTGGAAGGTTGGCCCAGTGTAAATTGGCGCCAATGATGGGTTTAAGATCCCCCTTTTCATTTTCTTCAACAACAACACCGGTAACGGTATGTGGATGATTATGGTTATCGGTTGTCACCGCTTTCTTTTCGGGTACTTTGCCATTTTCCAGTCGCGGATACATACAGCATTCATGGAGTTTAGCATAGGATTCATCAGTGGCCACCAGGTTGTCAACATCATGACCAACCTGAGCAATATTTTTCTTGATTGCCTCCAACTGAACTTTTTGGGGGTTATATTTGATTTGCAATAGGTTGTCTCCTGCATTCCAAACGGCCGTTTCTACGCCATGCATTTTTGCGGCCGTTTCAATACGTTTTTTACACATAGCGCAATTTCCAGCCACTGTAAGTGTGCGGGTACTGTCGATCTGTGCCTGTACAAATGCCAGAAAAAATAAGGATAGAATGGTCGTTGTATATATTTTTTTGAAAATTTGATTCATCATTTTAATTAAGAGTATTCGCTTCAACTAGCATTTAATTTTACCTTCATGATATCGCGCAACCACATGCAAGGGGTACGGATTTATTTTTTTCAGTTCTACAATTTTTTTGCTGAATTATTTAAAATCCACTTTTTTGTTCCGTGATAAGCTACGAAAAGATGAATGTTGGGAATAACAGTCTGCTATTCTCGCGAGATATAAAAACTATAGTGGACTTCGATCAATTCAAGAAAATGAACTGCGTTCAGTGAAAAGAGGTGATATTAAATTCTAAAATTTTGATTGAGAATAAAAACAGGAGAGCTCTGTCTATTGTAACTCGCAAAATCGGTATACGTTAGTTTAGAAAAATCGTCTTCCTCCCCAGCGAAATGATAATAATTAAGTATCCAATGAAGCGTAATTATTGCAGGAGAAAAATGGTTGAAATCAAGATTTTGTGTTACTCTGCTGAATTTATCGACCTTTTGTGCTTCGATCTTAACATCTTTACAGCTTCCTGTTTCATGACAGTGTTTCTGCTGTTTTTTTGCAGACTTGGCACACAGAGGGCAGGCCATATTATGGCTTTCCGATAACGATACACTTTGTGTTTCCCCTTGGCAAAAATGAAGATGCACTGAGGCACCACTTGCTGCGAGCAAATAGAAAAATAGGCCGATTAATAGTGCAATTTTCTTCATCGAAGCAAAAATAAAGAAAATATGTAATTTTTTTTTGTAATATTTTGGATAAATGTTATAACTTGTAGTAACAAATGAAAAACTAAAATTTACCAAAGTTATGAATTTATTATTTATCAATCCGGTCAGCTCGTATTTGCTAGCTATCTTTTTGATTGTTGGGGCAATTCTATTGTACAAGGGATTTTACCATCTGGCTCGTCGTATACAGGAATAGTACAGTATGTTCGGTGTTTTTTAGGAGCACTTTACAGGGAAACAGCCTATGTAGTTTAGTCCCTTAAATTTGACTACTCAAGGAAGATTTTATAAGAATGGGAACATTTTCTTGATGCTCCCATTCGTGTTGTTTATCGGCTTAATAAAGGGTCACTTTTTCCGGCATTTCCAATCTCTACACGACCTGCATATCGTTCTTCGAAGTTTAGAAAACCATTGCAAGTAAGGCTGAAGTCGTACCAAAAGTTTTGTTTAGCCAATTCAAAATGTATCGTGATGGATTGTCCACCTTTAAGTTGCAAACTTCTTTTTTCCTTTCCATAGCTGAGATCCTCAAAAATAAGTTGCTCGGTTGTTTTTCCATTGTTTGTACAGGAGAAAGACAAACGGCCAGTAAATGCTGCTTCATTTTTACTTTTTTCATACGTACAGCGGATCTTTACATGTGGATTATCCGCGTCGCCTTTAAATTCCCGATAAAATCCGTTTGGACCATGGATTTCGAGGTGGTACATTCTTTTGTCGAAGGCATCTAGCGGCCAATGGTCTGTTACATGATCTCCTGGAGCAACCGCATAATTTCTGGAGGTTCCAACTTCTCCTTTGTAGCTAGCAGCATGGTAAACTGTAAATGGTGCGCCTGCGGCCTGTTTGCCAAAAATTTTATCTGAAGCCTCAAATGTGACCAGGTAATCCCCTTTGGATTGGTATTCGCCATGCACATAAAGTTCATAAGGAAGGATACATGAATCCCGAAGCCCTTTTTCTTGTTTTGGGAAATAGGGTGAACTGCCGGGGTCTTGCTCTATTTGTTTGATCTCCATTGCGCTAAGCGCTTTGAACCCCATGGGAAGACCTTTGAACTTGGCTTGGTGAATCTCTTGGATAAAAGGTTCCCGCTCCAGCACAATAGGTTTGTTCATGGTTTCGCCATGATAGGGTCTAAATGCCGAAGTTAAGTCTCCACATACAGTACGCCGCCAAGTGCTGATGTTGGTTTCTTTTATATTTTTATTGATTTTGTGATTAATAAACTTCTCCAGGAATTGTAAACTGGAGGTATGGTCAAACACTTGTGAATTGACCCAACCGCCTCTGGTCCACGGAGAAGCAATAATCATCGGTACACGATAGCCAAGACCGATATTGCTTTCTCTTCCGCTTTCAGGATAATATTGCTCATCGCGGCGTACAAATTCCAATGCAGGGTTTATTCCCTCGGATACTTTTCCACTTTCTGTATCATCAGGGTTTGGTGCTGTAAAGGGTGCAAAGTGATCGAAATACCCATCATTCTCATCATAAGTAAGTATAAAAATTGTCTTTTTCCAAACTTCTGGATTTTGGGTGAGAATGTCCATAATTTCGCTGACATACCATGCGCCGAACCAAGGAGAATCGGGGTGGTCAGAAAAAAGCTGGGGCGGAGCTAACCAAGATACGGTTGGAAGTTTACCCTCCTCAACATCTTTTCGGAATTGATACAGGACATCTCCTTTAGGGATCTGTAACTCGCGCTGTTGCCCCCCTTCTTGATAATGCATTGTTTCCAATTCCATATAATCTTGCTGCGCACTGTTGTTAACAAAGGCACGGCGATGAATATCTTTTGTCCGCTCGTCGAGCTTTTCAAAGTTATCGGCTGTATATCGCTGTAATTCTTCTTGAATATGCTTGAGATTTTTCTTTAAATCTTCAAGTGCTTCGGCAGCTGGTGTTTCGCTAATTTTGCGCTCGAGATCTTCTTTTTTTAGAGTCAGGAGCTGGCGATAGCGGGGATGATATTTGACCTGATATTGGGGGAAGTACTCCATCGGATTACAACCAAAATTGGCGAGCCAGCTGTTTGCCTCTCCACTATAACCAGCACTGCTTGAAGAAATTTCATTTTGATAGATTTTCCAGTCTACGCCTAATTCCGAAAGGCGTTCAGGAAAAGTGGTCCATGTTGCTTTCCCGCTAAACTCGGAGTCTCCATTCCAAACTAAGGCTTTTCCTGTCAGATTTTCCCGGATATTGGCCGTCCAGAAATAAAGCCGGTTTGGATTCGTGCCGGTGATGCTCGAACAAAAGTGTTGGTCACAGATTGTGAAAGAGTCTGCCAGAGAGTAGTAAAAAGGAATGTCTTCACGGGTATAATGTCCCATAGTCAACGGTAGATCGGCAAATTCTTTAAATCCAGAATGTTTTACATCCAACCATCTGTTCATTTTACCCTTATTCCTTGCGTCGGTTTGATCGGTCCAGTTGTGCGGAAGACAGCCCATCCAGGTAACTTTTGAATCTTTGATATCCAATCGGAAGGGGGCAAATGTTTCTCCGGATTTTTGCGTCTGAAACCATACTTTATTTCGATTGGGTTGACGGATAGCTCTTGGGTCATTGAAGCCTCTTACACCACGTAGTGTTCCAAAGGCATGATCAAATGAACGGTTTTCCTGCATTAATAAAACGACGTGCTCGGCATCATAAAAGGTGCTGCCCAATGCTGGATTAATAGCCATCGCCTTCGCAATAGCGGATGGAATAACATGGGAGAGAGATGCTCCCCCGGCAAGCATAGCCGCTTTCTTTAAAAAATCTCTTCGTGTATCCATGGTTATATCAGTATAGATTTGACGGGCCGCCTATTGCTTGGTTAATTAAGGCAGCAAAGATATTCTCTTTGAAAAAATACATTTTCAAAAACCGTCTTAAAAATAAGAGTTCGATCCAAGAAAAAAGACTTTAGATCGAACTCTTATTAAAAAAATAATGCTTTGCTAATTTTTAGCCTGTAGGTTAAGCTTTGATAGACGAGATAAATGCTGGGATTTGGTCGAGATAATCCGGTTCTTTTAACCGTTTTACAAATGCAGTACCTATAATGGCACCCGCCGTATGCTTACTTGCTTTTTGAAAGGTCGGTTTATCGGAGATACCGAAGCCAACGATCAATGGATTTTTTAATTGGAGATCATGTATCCGCTTAAAGTAAGCTGCTGTATCGTCTCCAACATCAAGTGTTTTACCCGTCGTTGCATTGGAAGAAAGTAAATAAATAAAGCTCCTAGAAAGGCTGTCTATTTTTCTGACGCGTTCTTCAGAAGTCTGCGGTGTTACGATGAATATATTGGCGATCCCATTTTTCTCGAACGTCTCTTTGTAAAGTTCTTCGTATTCATCCATTGGTAGGTCGGGTATAATGATACCATTAATGCCTACATTTTTACATGCTTCACAGAATCTTTCCACACCAAATTGAAGTACAGGATTAAAGTAGCCCATCAAAAATACGGGGATACTGACATGCTTACGCAGGTCATTCAACTGATTAAATAACTTTTCTACAGTCATACCATTTGCCAAGGCAATTTCAGAACTGTGCTGAATGACAGGTCCATCTGCCACTGGATCGGAATAAGGGAAACCGATTTCCAGAAAGTCCGCGCCGGCATCTTCCAATTTCTTTGCAATATGGATTGTGCTGTCCAATGTTGGATACCCAGCTGTAAAATATATCGATAAAAGGGGGGTACCTTCTTTTTTCTCAATTGTATTCATGCCTTAAAAATCAAAGTATTTCATATAATTATCTAGATCCTTGTCACCACGTCCAGAAAGACAGACAACGACAGTCTCATCGCCTTTAAAAGGTATTTTTTCCAGATAAGCCAGCGCATGAGAACTCTCAATAGCCGGTATGATACCTTCTAATCGCGTAAGCTCAAGACCTGCACGCATCGCTTCGTCGTCAGTTACGCTGACATAGTTACCTCTACCGGATTTGAATAACCAAGCGTGTTGGGGGCCAATACCGGGATAATCGAGTCCCGCCGATATGGAGTAAGGTTCGATGACCTGGCCATCCGCTGTTTGCATAAGTATAGATCGGCTTCCATGTAAAACTCCCTCTTTTCCTAATGCTGTTGTAGCAGCGGATTCGCCTGAATCAACACCGTGGCCAGCGGCCTCTACGGCATACAATTGAACCGATTCTTCATCGAGGTAATGATAGAACATACCTGCCGCATTGGAGCCTCCACCGACACAGGCCAATACAATATCTGGATTTTCTCTTCCTGTTTTTGTCAAGAGCTGTTTTTTCGTTTCGGCAGAAATAATAGACTGAAAGCGAGCAACCATATCGGGATAAGGATGTGGTCCCACAACAGACCCAATGATATAATGGGTGTCGACAGGATTGTTGATCCAATCTCGCAAAGCTTCATTGGTAGCATCCTTTAGCGTTTTGGACCCTGATGTTGCCGGAATAACTTCGGCACCCATCATTTTCATCCGTGCTACATTTGGAGCCTGACGTTGAATATCAACTTCTCCCATGTACACTGCACATTGTATACCTTTGAGTGCACAGACGGTCGCTGTGGCTACGCCATGCTGTCCTGCGCCTGTCTCCGCAATGATGCGCTTTTTGCCCAGGCGTTCCGCTAATAGAATTTGGCCAATGGTATTGTTGATTTTATGCGCTCCGGTATGGTTAAGATCCTCCCGTTTTAAGTAAATCGTAGTTCCATATTTTTCAGATAGACGCTTGGCATGATATAATGGAGAAGGACGTCCGACATAATCGCTGAGCAGTTGGTTAAATTCCTCCTGAAAGCTCTCTTCTTCGATAATTTTGAGATATTCTTCACGTAGCTCTTTCACATTTGGATAGAGCATCTCAGGGATATAGGCTCCTCCAAAGGGACCATAATATCCTTTTTCATTGACTTGATATATACTCATTTTTTAATTGTATTTATACTGTGGCTTAATAGCGCAATATCTTTTAAGCCGGGTTCTACTTCAAATTTTGAATTTAAATCCAGGGCATATAGTCGTGGATCATTTCTTTCTAGCGCTGTTTTGATATTTTCGGGATCTAAACCACCGCTGAGAAAATAGGGGGTAGTAAGTTTGTATTGGTCCAATAGGGACCAGTCAAATTGTACTCCTGTACCACCATAGGAACTACTTTTGGTATCAAATAAAAAGTAGTCCACAACTTTAGCGTAAGGATCAAGCTGTATCCAGTCAAAGTTTTGATCAACTCCGAAGGCTTTCAAGATGATAACCCCTGATTTTTCTTTCAATTCAAGACAGAATTCGACAGATTCATCGCCATGCAATTGAATTACATTTAGTTGGAATTCAGTTATTTTATCTAGAATTGCTGAGAGGCTAGCATTGACGAAAACGCCGACTTTGCTTAGACCGTCAAGCTCCTTAATGTATGCGGAGGAGCTTTGACCAACATAACGTTTGGATTGATCATAAAATATAAATCCCATATAATCGATGCCCAAGGAAGCTACAGCGGTTATATTGTCGGGATATTTCATACCACAGACTTTTACTTTGACCGCCATTTTATTTTTTGATTAGTTTTTGGAAACTTCGTAAAGCTTTACCTCCCATCAATGAACCTTCTGCTTCATAAAAACAGTCGCCAAAAGATTTTTCGGGGTTAAAGGTCTTGATCGCAAATGCGGCATTGGTCAAAACAACATTGTTCTGCACATCTGTACCCTGATTGTTCAATATCGATAAGAATGTGTGGGCGGCATCCGCTATCGTTTCACCTCCTGTCAGCTCCTGGGCTGAGACTGGGGTGAAACCAAGCTCTTCCATGTTGTAGTAATTTTCCCCTTGGTTGTTGATTAACTTAAAATCACCGGTCATGGATATCTCGTCATAACCGTCCAAAGCATGAATAATGGAATATTGTTTGTTGGTGTTTTGGTATAAATAACCATACAGTCTTGCCAATTCTAAACTAAATACACCAACAGACTGAAATCTAGGATTGGAAGGATTTGTCAATGGCCCTAGCATGTTAAAGAAAGTCTTAACACCCAATGCACGACGTATCGGGGCAACAGTTTTCATTGCAGGGTGAAACAATGGTGCATGGAGAAAACAGATGTTGGCTTCATCAAGCTGGCGTTGTAGTTCAGCCTTATCGTTGCTGAATTGATAGCCTAAATATTCCATGACATTGGAAGAACCACAGCTCGAAGATACCCCGATATTACCGTGTTTTGCGACATGGTAACCAGCCCCAGCTGTGATAAAAGATGCTATTGTCGAGATATTAAAGGTATTTTTACCATCCCCACCTGTACCGCAAAGGTCAATTAAATCATAACCATCAAAATCCAGTTTGAGACATAAATCATACATCGCATCCCTAAACCCTCCAAGCTCTTCAACGCGAATGCTGCGCATACCATAAGCGGTCATAAATGCCGCAATTTGGTGGCTGTCATATTTGCCCATGGCAATGTTGGTTAGAATCTCGTAGGCCTCTTGCCGAGAAAATGTCTTGTATTCAAATAAATGCGCTAAAATTTCTTTCATGGTAATTTAAATAAAAAAAGGGCTTACCTTATTTAGGCAAGCCCATCATATCTTGACGTATTAATCAAATAATGCAATAGGAATTTGCCACAACGTTATTCGTTGTGCCACCACCAAGCTTTATTTGAGACAGTTGTTATCATTGTTGTTTTTATTAATACAAATATGGTTGATAGAATTATAAAATGCAAGTGTTTTTATTGAAAAATTTTTAAGAAAGCATCATTGGCTTAATATTGCTCACAAATATGCTGTAAAATAAAACCTGATAAGCGCGCATTTATGTAAGCCTGAGCGTGATATTTAAGGGTTATAAGAGCAGGTATCTGATAAAATGGGGCGATGAAAACAAGATGAAAATTAATAGAATACAAAATGGGCCTTATTGTTACCTTTAGAGACTAATGTAAAAGAAGCTATTTTTCTATCACGAATAACGGCAGCAAATACAAAACGCTTGAGGTATTTGACAAAGTAGACTTGTTGTGGATCAATACCTTCGAGATCGATATCACTTGTTTCTTTTCTTCCCGCTTGAGCAAAGCTAAGATATTCCAGTTGGTTGATATTTTTGCTCTGTACATTTATCCTGATTTCATCGATGCTTGCCAATAAGTATTCTTGCAGGTCTTCGTTTAGTTTTTTTGATGTGATTAGATCTTGACTTAGTATAATATCAGTAGCTAGACTAGGATCATGTAAACGTTGGACAAACCTTTTTAAAACAACAATATATTCATTGGATGTTTGTTGTTCCTGAGCAAATAAGCTTTGGCTGACCATACAGCTAATCAATAGGAACAACAATAGCTTTAATTTTATCTTCATATCTGTAAGACTTAGCTTCATCTAAATGGATTAAAACCAGGGAATAAAAAAACTCGGGAGCTAATCGGTATACACCATACTGAGGTGTCTCCGAAAAGAGGGGGATGTTTTCAATAAAAAACGCCTTTATTAAAAAGGCGTTTTTTATTTTTTAGTATTCATCTTCATTGAAGAAGAAATCGTCTTTTGTTGGATAGTCGGGCCAAATTTCTTCGATATTTTCATATGGCTCACCATCGTCCTCAAGAGATTGTAAGTTTTCAATCACCTCAACAGGTGCACCCGAACGAATAGCGTAATCGATTAATTCATCTTTTGTTGCTGGCCATGGTGCATCTTCTAGATGCGAAGCTAATTCTAATGTCCAATACATATAAAAACAATTTAAGTTCTCTATTTTCGCAAAACTATGATTTAATTTAATTTAAGCAAGTAAATCACGTGTTATTTTTGTGGTTTTAATGTAAGTAGTTGATTTTTAACGTTATAATATTTTTAGATATTCTCAAAATCACTTCCCTTTTCGTTTAACGCATTAAGTCTTGGGGACACGGATTTAATATCAGGATTTGGATAATCATTTTCGATCAAGCCATCTCGCATGCGTACAATACGGTGTGCATGTAATGCGATATCCTCTTCATGAGTCACTAGGATAATGGTATTGCCCTTGGAGTGAATTTCTTCCAGTAGACCCATAATTTCAATAGACGTTTTGGTATCAAGGTTTCCTGTTGGCTCATCGGCAAGTATAATGGATGGATCGTTGATCAACGCTCTTGCAACAGCCACACGTTGTCGTTGTCCTCCTGAGAGCTCGTTCGGCCTATGATCCATACGATGTCCTAAGCCGACACTTTCCAATGCTGCAGTAGCTTTTTCCTCACGTTTAACTTTATTATAGCCCGCATAAATTAGGGGAAGTGCAACATTTTCAAGTGCTGTATTCTTTGGTAATAGGTTAAACGTTTGAAAGACAAAACCAATTTCTTTGTTTCTTACTTCGGCGAGTTCATCGTCAGTCATGTCACTCACATTAATCCCGTTGAGGATATATTCTCCCCGGCTAGGGGTATCCAAACAACCGAGAATGTTCATTAACGTGGACTTGCCTGATCCTGAAGGCCCCATTAAGGCAACAAATTCTCCTTTATGGATGTTGAGTGTAACGGAGCTTAAGGCATGAATTGTTTCTGCACCAATTTGGTACTCTCTGGCAATATCCTTGATTTCGATTAAGATCTTTCCTGACATATTTTTTGGAGGTTCTCTAGGTTATGAAAATACGATTTATTCTTCATAATCCAATAGGAATGCATTTTGTCATATACAACTTTTTCTAGTTCCGATGCATTATCATCGTTAAAATCTTTAGTCTCTATCGGCTTGAATACATGTATTTTAACTATTCCCGGCCGAGACCCTCTTTTCGATCCGTCATCGAAAAAGATATCCCAGGCATTTTCTATAATAATGGGTACTGTGGGAACGTCATTCTGAATAGCAATTCGAAAGGCTCCGGATTTAAATGCGTGAATCTGTGGGGGGAAACCATCGTCGATTTTTCCTTCTGGGAAGATAACCACACTTCTTCCGCTTCGGACGAGTTCATTGGCACGTTGAAAAGCCTTGAAAGAAGATACTTTACTTCTTCTTGTGACCGGGATATCTATTGTTTTGAAAAAAATGCGTGTAACCGGGTTCTTAAGCAGGGAAGCTTTTCCAATAAATGAAAAAGGAGCTGGGCACAAGTAGGTAAGGGCTGTTATATCCAAGACCGAAGTATGATTGGGACACAATACCATGGAACGGTTCCAATCTATTTTTGATTCATAGCTCACCTTAAAAAATACACCAGCTAAGGCCGAACCACCAACTGATACCCAGCGTCGCATACGGGCAATCCGAGCATAATTTTTTTCGGGACGTCGTGCTAAAAAATAGATGTAAGGGAAAAACAGAAGAAAAACAAGTAGAACGCTGATAAAATACCAATACCGATGGAGTTTTTTGAGCAATAGGATCATACAAGTCAACTAATTTTGACCTAAAGTAAAAAAAGAAAATGGATAATTAATTATCCATTTTCTTTTTTAGTCTACTGTAAAACCATACTTCTTGTAAATACGCTTGGCTGTTGGCGAGTCCATGAATTTTAAAAAGTCATCTGCAGCCTGCGTATGCGGTGCGTTTTTCAATTTTGCAGCAACGTAAGTTGCGGTTGTATTTTGCGCATCAGGAATGGTAATCCCTTCGACAGGATGGCCAATTAGTTTTTGATAAACGACTTCAGAAGCCCAAACTGGAGCCGCATCAGCCTGTCCATACAATACACGCATGGGGCTTTCGCGATGGTGGATCTTAGTCAGATAAGTGCTGCCGTCGTTGACCTTATCTTCCATGATTTTTTTGACGAGTTGTTCGCCCCCGGCTTTTCTATAGGATGCTTTGATCTGCTCCCCAATTCCTTCCCATTGGGGATTAGGCATGCTGATACGAACTTTGTCATTCCCTAGATCATTCAATGTGCTGATATTAGCGGGATTTCCTTTTGGAACCATCAAACAGATATTGTTATAGCAATACACCTGCGTATGGCTAAAATAATCTGCCATTTCGTTGATCGCCCGTTTACTCGCCGTGTAAATATCGGGTTTATGCGTAATGCGTAGATTGCCTATCGTAATTGAACCGCCTTTAATCTGCTTGGCTAAAATGCCTGGTGGCAGTGTTTCAACAAAAATACGTTCGTATTGTGGGTATTCTTGTTTGAATGATGCGAGTAGATCATCGACGACCATAAATTGATTGCCAGCGAAAAAAACGGTAAGCTGCGGATTCTCGATATCACCATATAAATCTGGAATATTGTCTATCCCAGGTACCGTAAAATTTAGCGCCGATTCTGGTGGAGTATTCCAGGGCGGATCAAAAAGATGTTCTTGTGCCTTAATTTCCTGGACACCCAATAATGCTATTGTTAGACCAAGCAGTAGAAAATTTCTCATTATACTATGGTTTAACGATAACCCAACCTTCATTTGCGCGTAAGATTAATTCACCATTTCCGCTAGGAACATAACCTATAAAATCAAATAGCTCTTCTTTGGCAATATGTTTCTCTTCCAACGTATTCAGGCATTGCGCGACGATCACACCTTTCTCGACGAGATCTTTCAAGGGTTTCTCGTATTGGCTGTTCTTTTTTAGGTAGGCTTCGGTACCGCCAGAAAATCCAACCAGTTCAATTTGTAAACGTCCTTTTAATCGCGGGTCCTTCAAGACATTGTTAATATTGCGAATTGCTTTTTCAATTGTTTTTGGATCATTGCTGTCCAGTTGATAGATAGCTTTATACGCTTTTTTCTTCGCAACGGCACCGCTGTATTGATGGTTATCGAGCAACAATTTATTGTCCTGTGCTTTCGCTTGAATAGTCATTATCGCTAATAAAATACAAGCGATTGTAAATTGTTTTTTCATATTTATTATTGATTTAAAGGGATATGTATGTTTAAAAATTAAAAGGTCCGAGTTTATGTTGTTCTATACTAATGTTATCGGCATAAGGTGGATAGGGGCTATCTTTGGGCTTTTTGCTTAGATTAGGATAGTCCAATTGCTTATCTGTTTTTTGAGGTCTATCGAAAGAATTGATATACGCCGCCACATCATAGGCTTCGTCGTCTTTCAACTGAGGTGCATCATAAGTTGCGCCTAAAGGCATATTCGCTTTGATAAAACGGGCCGCGGTAAGCAATCGTGCCATCCCCGCGCCATCATTGTAGCTGTCTTTACCCCATAAGGGTGGATATTGATATCCTTTGCCAGCTGTTTGAGGCAGCCCCTGTCCATCTCGTCCATGACAACTGGCACATTTGTTCTCAAAGACCACTTGACCATGTTTCAGGTCCGCCGCACGGTTGGGAATATCCATTTTTATAAATCCTTGGCCTGCCAACCGACCTTTATTAACTGTATTCACGCTGATGTTCTTGATATAGGTGACAATAGCCCTCATTTCCTTGCTGTTTTCGGGAATAGCTCGACCATTCATACTCCGCTCAAAACAACCATTGATGCGCTCTTCAAGTGATTCAATCTTATTTTCTCGTCCAATATAGGTTGGAAAGACATTGGTGAGCCCGACGTAAGGAGCAGCAAAAGCCTTTGTGCCGCCATTAAGATGGCAGCTGCTACAGGCCAGCTTGTTTCCAATCTTGACTTCACCATCATAAAAATAATCGTATGTGTTTTTAATTAGCTTTTCACCATAACTGGCCATTTCACCTTCGGGGCTATCTTTGAAGGAGATTTCCTTAAATTGGGAAACGTGTGTAATAAGGGAGTCGTTGTGTATATCAATAGCATCTGCTTGGTTTTTCCGATTCTCATGTTTGAGTGGAAACACACATAAAGTTGTACAAGTAATGACCAATGCGACGATGATCCAGCTGAGTGCCTTTAAGTAATTTGTAAGTTTTTTATAATCCATTCCGCTAATTCATTTGTACAAATCTATGCGGCTCCAACCTGGAATTAAAACGAAGTTTGTTTATGAGACATAACATTTGGTTATAACTTGAAGTTTTGCCGTAGACAGAATTGCAGAAACTGGTTGGGCGTACCGGCAAGTCCTCCATATAAATGGGTAAAATAGAAGTAACGTTCTATTGTCAATTGTGGAATATCGACAATGGTCAATAAATTATTTAACACTTCTTTTTGCACCGTATGAATTGACAAAAAAGCAAAGCTGTTGCGACGGGCAAGGTAGCCTTTGATACTCTCTGTTGAAGGTAAGATCATTTCTATCTGTACTTCGGATAGATTGATGCGGTTATCTTTTAGTGCGTTCTCAATAATTGTTCGTGTACCCGAGCCCTGCTCGCGTAGTACCAAAGGTAAGCGTGTGATATCGGATAATACTGGATTTTTTAATTGATCTAATAGTGGGTTTTGGCTATTTGTGACAAGAACCAGTTCATCCTTCATAAAAGGAATGTATTTCAGGGCCCGGTTGTCGGTAGACCCCTCCGTGATACCTAAATCCAATGTTTTATCAATAAGCTGTTCCTCAATACTGCGGCTATTGGATTGAAAAGACTGAATACGGTTGTTGGGGTATTGGGATAGAAAATCAGCAAGTAGAGCGGGTAAAACATATTGGGAGATGGTTGTGCTGGCTCCCAACACCAGATTTCCTTTTCGTCCTTCTTGCAATTCCTGTATTTCTTGGCCCGCCTGATTGTATAGATTGATAATCTGTTGGGCATATTTATAAAGAATTTGACCTGAATCGGTTAAATTAAGATTGTTACCCTTTCTTTCGAAGAGTGGTACGCCAAGTTTCTTTTCTAGTTCTTGGATGTTTTTGCTTACTGCTGGTTGCGAGATAAAAAGGGCAGCGGCCGTTTTGGTGAAGTTAAGGTGCTGAGCAGCAGTGTAAAATACAATTAAGCGGAAGTCAAAATCCATAAAACGATAAAGGGTTATTTCTAAAATTTAAAAATAACCCTTTATCTAATGAAAAACTAAATTATTTGCTTAGTTCCGCGTAATATTTATGAAATAAAGGTATTGTTGAAATTCCCATTAGGTAATTCTCAATACCATATTTTTCATTTGGCGAGTGCAGGTTGTCACTATCCAAACCGAAGCCTAGAAGTACTGTTTTTAAACCCAATACTTCCTCAAAAAGAGCAACGATTGGAATAGATCCGCCACCCCGAGTTGGGATCGGTTGAACACCAAATGTTTCATGTAGCGCTCTCTCTGCAGCTTTGTAAGCAATGCTGTCGGTCGGTGTCACGACAGGCTCACCACCATGATGGGGCTTTACTTCAACTTTCACATAATCTGGTGCAATAGATTCAAAATGTTTTTTGAAAAGCTCCGTAATACGCTGAGAGTTTTGGTTTGGTACAAGACGCATGGAGATTTTCGCATTCGCTTTTGATGGAAGTACTGTTTTGGCGCCTTCACCGATATAACCACCCCAGATACCATTTACCTCCAAGGTTGGTCGAATACCGGTGCGTTCTAATGTTGTGAAACCTTTTTCTCCCCAGATATCTTGGATACCCAGGTCTGTTTTGTATTCTTCAATGTCAAAAGGTGCTTCATTTAATGCTTTGCGTTCTTCGGCAGTCAATTCGACAACATCATCATAAAATCCAGGGATAGCGATATGATTGTTTTCGTCATGTAATGATGCAATCAGTTTTGCTAATATCGTCGCCGGATTGGCTACTGCTCCACCATATACGCCGGAGTGTAAATCTCTATTAGGCCCCGTAACTTCAACTTCAACATAAGAAAGGCCGCGTAAGCCAGTTTCTAAAGAAGGTTGCTCCATGCTGATCATCGAGGTATCAGAAATAACGATAACATCTGCTTTCAGTCTCTCTGTATTTTCTTTAACAAACGTGCCCAAATTGACTGAGCCTACTTCCTCTTCACCCTCAATCATAAATTTGATGTTACATGCTAAAGCATCATTTTTAATCATGTATTCGAAGGCTTTTACATGCATATAAAACTGACCTTTATCATCGGCAGAACCACGTGCATAAATTTTGCCATCACGGACCGTCGGTTCGAAAGGAGGGGTATCCCACAGCTCGTAAGGATCAGCAGGTTGTACATCGTAGTGACCATATGTCAACACTGTAGGAAGTGCCGGATCGATAATTTTTTCTCCATAAACGATTGGATTACCAGCGGTAGGACAGACTTCTACATTGTCGGCTCCGGCTTCACGCAATTTCTGAGCAACAAAGTCAGCAGTCTTTTCCACATCTCCTTTAAATTTAGGATCGGCACTTACTGATGGTAAACGCAATAAATCAAACAACTCATCTAAAAAACGTTGCTTGTTTGCTTCTACATATTCTTTAATGTTTTGCATATTGTTTGTGTTTGAAACAAATTTACACAAATCGACACATTTAACTCAATTTGTTGTAACCTTTTCGGGAATAGCCGTGACTAATGTAAAAACTAATTCAAATAATTATGGAAAAGCAATCAGTAGCAGCCGTTTTGGGCGTCGGATTATTTACGTGTATTACCTTGTGTGTTTATTTTATTATGCGTTATCGAAGTGCCACAGTACACCTACCTAGCGAAAGTAGGAAAAAGGAGTCTTTGGATTGGCAAAAACCAGGAATTTTGGTCCTTGGTATCGGAGTAGGCCTGTTCATTGTCGGGATTTTGGATAACTATATCAATACAGACTTGCCAGATTCACTTGCCGTAGCAATTTTGATTATTTCTGCAGGAGTTGCGATGATAATTGCTAACCGATTGGATAAAAAACGCGATATTTAACCCGCCAATGGATGAAATCTATATTCGAAAAGTTCTGTCAGGTGATGTGGAGTCTTATCGTTATTTTATAAAAACGTATAAGGATATGGCATTTTCTGTCGCTCTTTCTATTGTGAAGGAAGAGCATTTGGCAGAAGATGCCGTTCAGGATGCATTTATAAAATGCTATCAATCGCTGTCTTCCTTTAAAGGGAAATCTAAATTTAGTACCTGGTTTTACCGGATTGTGGTGCATGTGGCTTTTAATGCCGTTCGACATAAGAAACTGGACCTGGTCAATTTTGATCTTTCCCACCATGACACATCGCATGAGGATTCTGTATTGGATGAAATAATCGCGCATGAAAGAAAAGAAATGATCAACGATGCACTCACTATCCTGCCCGCCCGGGAGTCTGTTGCATTACGTTTATTTTATTTAGAAGAACAGTCTATGGATGAAATTCAGGAAATTATGGGCTGGACATTGGCAAATACAAAAGTGATCTTACACCGGGCCCGTAAAAATATGCAGATCATCTTGAGTCAGTTAATTAAAAAAGCAGAGTATTATGGATAAGCAGCAGGAAAAATTCAGAAGGGTTATGCAAATGAGCAAAATAGAAATGCCATTCGACGATTTTGAACAACGGATCATGGGCAGCATCTTAGCGCTTGAGAAAGATAAAGAAAAAGCCCTGTCAAATAAAAAGTATGCGATTACATTTTTTCTCCTTGGGACTGTTTGCGGAATCCTGTTAAATAATTATCTGATGGCCAAAATTGAAGTTGCAGATATAACCACGGATCTTAAAAATTATAGTGCGATAGCTTGTCAAATATCTTTTGCCCTATTGATATGCTTCTTTTGTCTGCAGTTGTGGCGGTTGATCAATATGCAACAGAACATTATCAAGTCTAGCAAAAAATCTTTTTTTGAGTAAAGGTATAGGACCTGAGTTTTTGTACAAAGGACTTCCTATTTCGTTCAAATAGTGGGGGCGTGGGCCAAAATTAGTTTTTTTAGAAATAAAATTAAATTTACTGTAACAAAACATTGGTTTTATCTACTAATGTTATATTGATATTAATTTACTATCCAACAATTTTTATGAAAAGAGTTTTACAAATGCTCTTATTTTTCATTTTTGCTATTCCTGGTCTGGCTTTGGGTCAATCCAAGATTGCTGGAAAAATAAGTGATGTAAAGGACCAACTAAAGTTATCAGACGCAACAGTTATGCTATTGACTGCTAAAGATTCTATATTAACAGGCTTTACCCGGTCTGATGAAAATGGTCTATTTTCCTTAGCCAAGCCCGATACAGGATCTTATGTGCTTATTGTGAGTTACCCTAAGTATGGTGATTTTTATACGGAGATCCAATCCGGTGTGGATTATTCCAAATTGGCTATTGGTCTAACAAACACAGCTACATTATTACAAGAAGTCATCGTTACGGGACGTATTCCCATTACAATTAAAGGTGATACCACGGAATATGACGCCGGCAGTTTTAAAGTTGAGAAGAATGCCAAAGTTGAAGACCTGTTGAAAGCTTTGCCCGGCATCACGGTTGATGCATCTGGAAAGATTACTGCACAAGGTAAAACAGTCAAAAAAGTATTGGTAGACGGCGAGGAATTTTTTGGCGATGATCCAACGCTGGTAACGCGCAACATCCGATCGGATATGGTGGATAAAGTTCAGGTTTACGAGAAAAAATCCGAGCAGGCAGAGCGAACAGGAGTGGATGATGGTCAGCGTGAGCAAACTATCAATGTAAAGCTAAAAGAAGGCTCTAAAAATGGCATGTTCGGAAAAGCGCTTCTTGGTGGTGGAACCGACGACTACTATATGGGGCAATTGATGTTGAACAAGTTTAAGGGTTCGCAAAAAATATCAGTTTATGGGCTTTTCGGTAATAATGGTACCACGAGCATGAACTGGCAGGATGCCCAAAAGTATGGTGGTGATTCAGGTGTATCCTATGGTGATGACGGATCGATGAGCTGGTCTAATTTTACGGATCCTTTTTCTGGACAAGGAGTTATTGGTGTACCTAAAGCCATAAATTCGGGCGTTAACTTCTCGGATAAATTTGATAAAGATAAACATACAGTCAACATTAACTATAAATACGGAAGATTGAGCAGTGATGGAAATGATGAGACGATTACAACAGGTTTGATCAATAACAAATCGGTGAAGAATATAGATTCCGAAAATGACCAGCATCGTGCGAATCTGAAATATGACCTGAAATTAGATTCGTTAAATCTCCTAACCATACGAGGTGGAGCATCAAGAAAGAATCTTTGGTCAGATAACAAACGTGAAGCTTATCAGTTTGGCCAAAACGCAGACACAACCATTGCCGAGAATACAAGGGAATTGGTGAAAAATAATATCAACGAGTTCAACTTGAGTACCTATTTTACCCATAAATTCAAGAAAAAGGGACGTTCTTTTACATTTGATGGTCAATGGAAAAGAAATGAAATGAAAGGTACTGGGCATTTAAATTCTGACCTGAGAAATTATAGCTTAAAAACAGATTCAACTACAGATCAAAGTAAGGTACGTAACAATACAAGTGATGTGCTAAGCGCTTCAATTTCCTATACCGAACCTTTGTCCAAAATTTGGAACCTTGTTGTGGGAACTGGAATTGAGCAAAGTAATAGTAGTTCCATCGTGGAGTCTTTCAATAAGGATGGAGAGGGAAATTACACGCAATTGGATCGTCGTTTCAGTAATAACTATGATTTTGATAGAAGCAGCAATAGGTACAAATTGGCTATAGTCCATACAACTGAAAAATTTAAGTTCACTGTGGCTAATAATTTCAATAATGACAAATTGAAACAGTTCAATAACTATACAAGCGAGGGGATTACAAGAAGTTACTTTACTTACAATCCAAATGTAAGTGCAGGCTATTCCTTTACAAAAACTAAGGGGTTATGGATGAATTATACTGGTAAAAATCAATTGCCTTCTTTGAGCCAGATCCAACCGATATTAGACAACTCAGACCAGATTAATCGCTATTTGGGAAATGAAAACCTAAAACCTTCGTTTAGAAATTCATTGAATCTGAATTATAATTCGTTCCGTGTGTTGACCGGGAATTACGTGTATGTCGGCGGTAATATTTCTACCGAAAAGAATCCGATTACGCAGAATATCGATACACTAAAAGGAATCAATACATATACTTGGAATAATGTTGATGGTAAGACAAATACTTCGCTGAACGTATGGTCTGGAGTTTATTTCAAGTTGAGCAAAAAACTTGGCTTGTCCAACTCGCCACAGTTTTATGTGAATATGAGTGACAACTATAACATGTTCAATCACCAATTGAATAAAGTAAATACGACGAACTTTAATTTTACGTATAATTTTAAAAGAGATACCAAGACAGGTTTAAATTTTGACCTGAACTTTAGTCCACAATATCGTTTGATGAAATCAAGTTTGGAACGCAATACCAATAGCAATGGTTTCGTATTCGCTTCCAACGGAAGTGTGGAGTATTTCTTCAACAAAACATTTAAGGTTTACACGAATTATACCTACTCCTATGAGGCAGCGACCAAAGCTTTTGATGAGAAGTTTGAGCAGTTTTTGTTGCATCCGGGTGTAAGCAAGAAATTCTTGAAAAATGAATCGTTGGTGTTGGATTTTATGATCAATGATGTTCTTAACCAAAACAAGGGCTTTAGTCGTTCGGCATCGACTTCTGTCTTTACGCAACGTCGATATGATACGATACGCAGATATTATATGCTTAAACTATCATGGGATTTTACAAAAATGTTTTTATAAAATATTAAGCGAAATACAATGTTAAAATATATCTTTTTTCTCTTCTTCTGTTGTTCAGCCTTTGGTCTTAAAGCACAGTATACGTTGTTTGGTCGATCGGGAACTATTTCCTACGATAAGACGATGTATATGAAGAATATCGTAAGTAAAAAATTCATCGCTAAAGCCGATGATAACTCAAAACAATTTTTTGAGCGTATAATACCGAGATTACCAGAAAGTGCCGTGTTAAAGAAGTCTATGAAATTTAATACCACGGAGACTTTGTTTGAGTCGGTAAAAGACGAGAGCCTGGATGCGGAGATTAAGCAGTATATTATGATGCTTGCGCTAGACTTTGATGCATCCACACTTTCAAATATGTCCAACCGATCTTTTTTGAGATACAATGATATTGTAGGTGAAAAAATTATTGTTCAGGATTCCATGAAGCGTATCAAATGGAAAATCACCGATGAATACCGTGAGATCGCTGGGTACAATTGCAGGAGAGCCAATGGTATTACACCGGATTCCATTTATGTCATTGGATATTACTGCAATGAAATTCCGATCAGTGGTGGCCCAGAGTCCATCAATGGTCTCCCCGGAATGATTTTAGGCTTGGTTGTACCTAGTCAGCACGTTTCCTATTTTGCAACAAAAGTTGAACTCAGCAACACCGTAGTGATGGACAAAAAGAAATTCGAGAATACCAAAGTCAAACGAATGACAAGAAAGGCCATGACAGATCAGATTACAAGTGTGCTGTCTCAACACATGAATAAAGAAACTGTTCAATTTATTATGGAACTTGGCAATTTATAAAGATCACAGCATGCTGTTTATACAATATGTTGCATATTTCTAACTGTTTAGATAAAAAAGCTCTTCAAAAGAAGAGCTTTTTTTATGGTTTTTAGTTTGTATTGCATTGTTAGTCAATTGTTTGTTTTATTTTTTAATACCTTTTTATTGCTTGTATTTTTTTTGGGATAAACTGAAATTAACTGAAACAAAATATTAGTTTTGTGCACGAATTTTATTATTTATATAATTATATACTATCCAAAACCATATTATGAAAAGAGTGGGGCAACTACTTTTACTTATTTTATTCTGTTTCTGCGGAATAGTTCATGCTCAATCGCGAATTGAAGGAAAAATCAGTGATGTAAAAGATCAGCTTAAGCTGCACAATGCAACCATTATGTTGTTAACAGCCAAAGATTCTATTTTGACCAATTTTACCCGTTCGGATGAAAATGGTAAGTTCGCTCTTGAGCGTCCTGATACTGGACAATATTTTATCATTGTCACCTATCCGAAGTATGGTGAATATTATGCAGAGATCTTGCCAGGGCAGCATTACAATAACCTATCTATTGGAATGACCAGTAGCGCAACCCTATTGGAAGAGGTAATTGTTATGGGGCGGGTACCCATTAGTATTAAGGGGGACACAACGGAATATGATGCTGGAAGTTTTAAAGTGGAAAAAAATGCCAAAGTTGAAGATTTGCTGAAAGTCTTACCTGGGATTACCGTCGACGCCTCTGGAAAAATCACTGCACAAGGAAAAACAGTGAAGAAAATGCTTGTTGACGGGGAGGAGTTCTTTGGTGACGATCCAATTTTGGTAAGCCGGAATATTCGTTCTGATATGGTTGACAAAATTCAGGTCTATGAAAAAAAGTCTGATAAGGCTGAGAAAACAGGAATTGATGACGGTGAACGTACACAGACAATCAACGTGAAACTAAAAGAGGAAGCTAGACGCGGAATATTCGGAAAAGTTGATGTCGGTGGAGGTAGCGATAAATTCTACGCTGGACAGGGCTTTTTGAACTATTTTAATCAATCGTTTAAAGCTTCGGCTTATTTGATTGCAAGCAATACCGGGAAGACCGGTCTCAGCTATGATGAAGTGAATAGTATGGGGGGAGATTACGATGGCGGTGATAATTTTAATGGCGAAGGTATTCCCAAATCCTTGAATACAGGATTTTTATATTCGGATAAAACCGCTAACAAAAAACATGCTTGGCGGATCGACTATAAGCATCTCCGATCCGATGTCGATCTAGATCGCAACGTGTTCACACGCAATGCGGCACGTGACACGATATTAACAAGCAATAGCAGCACATTGGCATCAAACGAAAACAGAAAGCATAATATTGGTTTGAAATACGAATTTAAGGTCGATTCCATGTCGGATTTAACGGTTTGGGCAGGTGCAAACAAAAGACATGATAAAAGTTCTTCGGAGACGCAATCAACTACTGTAAATCAATTTGATCAAAAGATCAACAATAACATGCGGAAGTTTACGAACGATTCTAAGTCAGAACAGTATAATGCCTCAGCACTCTATGTAAGACGTTTTAAAAAGAAAGGCCGTTCGTTATCATTCAACTATTTTACATCAGGTAATAAACAGGATGGTGAGCAAGATTTGTTTTCTAAACTCAAATTTTACAAAGAAGGGAATGCTGAAAGAGATTCGACTCTCGACCAGAAGAAATTTGTGAAAAACAGCTCTTTTTCCACGGGCGGTGAATTCGCTTATTCCGAACCGATTTCAAAAAAGATGATCCTTTCTTTTGAATATGGATTGAATCTCAACAGAAATAACAACGCAGTTAGATCTTTCGATAAAAATCAGCATACCGGTACTTTTGATAGGCTAGATAGTTTGTATAGCAATGATTTCTTATATAAAACGATAAAAAACACCTATAATTTCGCAATTAATTATAAACCCCTGGAAAAGCTAGTGATCAATGTCTCGAATAAGTTCGAAAACAGTAATCTGTCACAGTTAAACCGGATGGAAAATTCGAGACTCTCACGATCTTTTTTTGTCTATAATCCGGTGGCTAATGTTAATTATGAAATACAAAAAAATAAATCGATCAATCTGGAATATCAGGGTACCAATGGTTTGCCTTCTTTGAATCAGATCCAGCCACTCCGGTCGAATTTGGACCCTTTGAATGAATATCTAGGTAATGAAAATTTGAAACCCTCCTACACCAATAATTTGAATCTAAGCTTTAGAACGTATTCCGTGTTGGAAGATAAGTTTATAGGTATATTTTTGAGTGCATCACGTACCAACAATGCTTTGGTGCAAAATACAACGATTGATTCATTGGGCAAGACGACATTTGTCTGGGGAAATTTGAATCATAACAGCAATAATCAAATTAGCATCAGGCCAATGTATTACGGCAAATTATGGAAAAAAATTCAATTGAGACATGGTGGCGGTCCATCGGTATCTTTCAGCAACAATTATAACTATGTCAATACTGTTTTGGCGAATGCCAAAGTGCAGCGTTATGCGATCAATTATAGTCTACAGCGATCGACCACCAAAGGCTTGGACTTTGGTATTGAATTGTCTCCAGGATATCTTATACAAGACAATTCCATCGGTGCAATGGAAGATAGTAAGGGATTTACGTTTTCATCTGAAGGAAACCTAAAGTATTTTCTTCCGGCTAAATTTATTGTGCGGGCAGATTTTAGCTATACGTATCAGGCACCCACGGCGGTGTACAGTAAAAAATTTGAACGATTTGTGCTGAGCCCTGCATTGTCAAAAAAATTCCGAAAAGATGAAAAGCTCGAATTGACCTTTATGGTTAATGACCTCTTCAAACAGAATGTGGGTTTTGACAGAAGTCAAAATGGAACACTACTGACGGAACGCCGATACAATACAATCAGTAGATATTATATGGTTAAGCTCACTTGGGAAATAAATAAAATGCTCGTAAAATCGAAATAAAATGAAAGATATCAAAAATTTACTCGTCCTATTGCTGTTCTTTTTCTGGGAAGCTACAGCTGTTGGACAATATGCTTATTTTCCTACACAAGGAACAATTACGTATGACAAGACTGTGTTTCTTAAAAACCTGCTCAAACGCTATGCAACTTATGCAAAAGACGAGGATACACGAAACTCCATCAAAGAAATGATGGGGCAGATTCCCGAAAATCAGGTGTTGAAAAAGAAACTGACCTTCTCCAATGATGAGGTGCTCTATGAGCATATTGCTGAAGAGTATTCGGACGTTGTTAGTGGCTTGATGCGCTCTGGAATTTTTGAGTCGGGGATAAGTGGCTATCAGAATCTGAAAAGTAAAGCCTTTAATTCTGTCTTTGAGTTAGGTGGGGAAAGGGTTGTCGTGGCGGATTCGACATTGAAGATCAAGTGGAAAATTACGAATGAGTACCGTGAAATTGCAGGTTATCCCTGCCGCAGGGCCAATGGACTTGTATTGGATTCCATCTATGCCGTTGCTTTTTATACGGATCAAATCCCTGTTTCGGGAGGTCCTTCGGCCTTTAATGGATTACCGGGGATGATCCTTGGTTTGGCCGTTCCAGAACTACATTACAATATGTTTGCGACAAAGGTGGAATTGGGCGCTGTAAATCCTTCATCGGCAACATTGTTGAAAAAGAAAGATAAACCCTTGACCAGGCAGCAGGTTTATGACAAACTGAAGGCCTCTTTCGGTGATTACCTGGGTATTAAGATTTATAATTTGGTGATGGCCTGTACATTTCTGTAAAAGCCAACAAAAAAGGCCTTTCATGTGAAAGGCCCTTTTTATGTCTAACTTCGAAAAAGACTATTTTCCGTCGTTTTTCTTAGCAGTAACTTCGTTACGAAGTTCTTGTGCTAAGGTTTTGATTTCTTGTAATCCTTTACGTACACGTGTACCAGCTGCAGAATTACCATTGTTGAAGAACTTGTCTGCATCAGCTTCGATAGAAGCTACTAACTCTTTTAATTTTACGTAGTTTTCCATTTTTTTATAATTATAATTTTAGTTTTTATGGTTTTTCCTAAACACTCCTTAAATATACAAAAACGAATCAAATAGAAAATAAATTTCGTTTTTTTTTATCGAAAAAGCTTAAAAAAAACTATTCAACAATCTTAAGTTCGTCAATAATGTTAGTTGCACCTGCAAATTTATCGATGATAAATAATACATAACGGATATCAACTGAAATTGTACGTTGTAGCTTATGGTCGAAGATCACATCACCAGCCATTGCTTCAATGTTACCATCAAAAGCTAGGCCAATTAATTCACCGTTGCCATTTATCACTGGTGAACCTGAGTTTCCGCCTGTTATGTCATTGTCACTTAGGAAGTTTACTGGTAAATGTCCTTTTTTGTCCGCATAGCGGCCATAGTCCTTATTATTGTACAGATCCATCAAACGCTGTGGCAAATCAAACTCCTCGTCGCCCTTTTTGTATTTTGCAATAGTACCTTTTAACGTCGTGTAAAAGTTCTTGTCAGCATCGTTACGCGGGTCTTGTGGTAAGCCTTTGATCGAGCCGTAAGTTAAACGTAAAGTACTGTTCGCATCCGGATAGAATTTACCTTTTGGATTAGAAGCCAATACACCAGCAACATATTTGCGATAAGCACCTTCAAATTTGTCGTCTTGTGCTTTCCAGCTAGGATCTACTTGACGGTATCTGTTAAGTAGGGCCGAAGAAAGTTTATACAATGGATCATTGGCTAAGATTTCAGCGTTAGGGGTAGCCAGATAATTGTTCAAACGTTCCGCTGAAGCGAAGATGCTGTTCTTCACAGATTCTTTGACATACGCCGTAAAATCGCCATTGTTTTTAGCCGCCAATTCTGCAATATATGGTGCAATATTTCCTGCTTTTTTAGCGTAAAGATTCAATTCGTCAATCAATACCTGCTCTTCAAGCGGCATATACATTTTTTCATAACCTGCATCGATGGCCGACTTTAAACGAGGAAGAATAGCATTTCTTCTTGCTTCATCTCCAGCAGCATAAACTTCTAAACCGGATCCGATTGTATACGGTAACGCTGCCATTGCGCTAGAACGCAGCATGCCCATTAAATAATTGTCATGTCTAGCTTTCTCGTTTGTCGAAGCATAAAATTCGTTGATTGTTTTGATGACATCACCGTACTCTGCTTTGTTAGCAGCTTTATTTGCCCATTTGTCAAATTTAGCTTCGTCTTTTGCTTTCGCTTCCGCCGTTTTATGTAATGTCAAAGCGTCAATCATTCCTTGACGGTTTTTCCAGTAATTCGCTACTTGAGAGTATTTCGAAGCGTAGTTCAATTTGACTGCCTGGTCTTGGTCCATGAATTTTTTCATGGCATCCATACCTGTTTTAGAAGCTTCTACCCAAGCTGGATAAGCGAATTTAACATTTTGGTTGATGCCACCAGAAGGCATCCAACGATTGGTGCGACCTGGATATCCTAAGATCATTGCAAAATCTCCTTCTTGAACACCTTTTAAGCTGACAGGTAGGAAATGTTTTGGTTTCAAAGGAACATTATCTTGTGCATACTCTGCGGGATTCCCATTTTTATCAGCATATACGCGGAAAATCGAGAAATCTCCGGTATGACGGGGCCATTCCCAGTTATCGGTATCACCACCAAATTTACCGATGCTATTTGGAGGCGTGCCCACCAACCGAACGTCATTGTAATCTTGGTATACAAAGTAATAGTACTCATTGCCTTGATAGAACGATTTTACTTCAACCACATACTTGCCATTTTCGCTATTTTCCTTTTGGATTTTAGCAGTCTCAGCAGCAATGATCTTTTTACGTTCATCTTCAGACATTTTGTTGTTGACCAAACCTAAGATTCGTTTTGAAACATCATCCATACGCACAAAAAAGCGAACCGATAGAGACTTAGGTTTTAACTCTTCATTTTTGGATTTGGCCCAAAAACCATTTGTTAAATGATCATTTTCTGGTGTAGAAAGTTCTGCAATAGCACCATATCCACAGTGATGGTTGGTGAATACCAATCCTTGATCAGAAACGATCTCAGCGGTACAGCCACCATTGAATTGTACGATTGCATCCTTTAAGCTCGAGTGGTTAATGCTGTAGATTTCTTCGGCACTTAAGCGAAGTCCTTTTTTCTGCATATCTGACTCATTCAGACGCTTTAGATACATTAAAAACCACATTCCCTCATCGGCAAATGCAGCAAAGCTTGTTGTGATGAACAACAAACACATCCATAATTTTTTCATATCAACCTGATAAAAAGTTTGTTTATACAGTACAAAAATGCTTTAATTCTCTTAAAAACCAAAATATTAGACTTTATAATATGCTTTTTGCCAATTTTTATGTCAATTGAAAGTAAATGTGTACCGTATTGGTTGTCAAGGAAAGTCAAATGGACTCTTTTCCTTATCTTTGCAAGATGCAGCAATCATTTGAAAATTTTAAATTCAATAAACAGATCTTAAATGCGATAGCGGAGGCGGGGTATCAACAACCGACAGAGATCCAGGAAAAGGCAATTACGCCAATATTGGCCGGTCAGGATGTGATGGGTATCGCTCAGACTGGAACTGGAAAAACGGCGGCGTTCGTTTTGCCCATGCTGATGAAGCTAAAGTATGCTCAGGGAAATGATGCGCGTGCGTTGATTTTGACACCAACGAGGGAATTGGCCATGCAAATCGAAGAAAATATTAAACTGTTTTCTACTTATCTTGATTTGCGTTCAGTGGTACTTTATGGTGGATTAGGGCCAAAAACTCAAATAGAAGCACTCGAAAAAGGAGTGGATATTATCGTTGCAACTCCGGGTCGATTTTTGGACCTGTACCTGGAAGGACATATTGGCGTTAAGTCACTTAAATTTTTGGTCTTAGATGAGGCCGATAAGATGATGGATATGGGCTTTATCAGTAAGATCCATCGCGTGCTTGAAATTGTGCCACGCAAACGGCAGAACTTACTGTTCTCAGCAACAATGAGTGAGCTTGTCCGCAAAATTGCAGGCGATTTCTTAGCATTTCCGACGGTTATTGAAGTGTCCGAACAAGCTACACCAGCGAAGACGGTAAGCCAGGCGCTCTATATCGTTCCCAACCAAAAGACAAAATTGAATTTACTTCAACATCTCCTAAAAGATGATGAAGCGTTTAGCCGATTGATTGTTTTCTGTAAAACAAAGCAGGTAGCAGATAATGTTTTCCACTTTTTGGAACGCAAATATGGTAAAGATGAGGTTCGTGTTATTCATGCCAATAAAGGCCAGAACACACGCATCAACTCTATTAATGCATTTAAGGAAGGAAATATCCGGATTTTGGTCGCAACGGATGTGGCGGCGCGAGGACTTGATGTTTCTAATGTAAGCCATGTGATCAACTTTGAAGTACCTATTGTTATTGAAGATTACGTACATCGTATTGGACGTACCGGGCGAGCGTTCAATGAGGGGGACGCCATCACGTTCTGTAATGAGGCCGAGAAATATTATGTTCGCAAAATCGAAAAATTGATCAAGCAAAGTATCCCTGTGCACGCACTCCCAGAGGATGTCTTTATCGAGAAAACACCTTTTCATGAAAAACAGGATATTGCGCGCGAGATTGATAATCAAAAGCGAAAAGATGATCCTGATTTCCAAGGTGCTTTTCACGAGAAAAAATACGTTATCAAACAGAAAGAAGTGCGCGAGGCACAACGAGCTTCGGGATTTAAACCAAGAGCAAAAAGTAAAAGTAAATCTGCAGGTGGAAAATCGGGGGGAGCAAATCGTAATTTTAAAAAACGTTAATTTATTGTGCGCTTTACACCACTAAATATCGCTAGTGCATGCCTTGTTGCCTGGTTTGTTATGGAAAACCCCAATGATGAAAAGGCCTTATTTACATGGGGTGCATTTATCCTATTGTTGTTGATATTGACAGTCATTGATATTGTATTTAGGGTCTTTGTAAAGCCAAATAAAAAAATGTGGTTATTACAATTGGCATTTTTGATAGTCGTTTGTGTCACCAGTTTAATTGTTAAAGTTACCTTTGGGTAAAAGGTAAAATTTAAAAATAAAGACGAGTTAGGTTGTAAATCGATGACAAATATAGTCTCTGTTTCAAAAAACATAGCTCAATAAAAATAGCTCAATAATATTAAAATGAAAAAAGCTGAAATAAAATTACAGGTAGCGTTAGATGAAAACAACGTGCCTGAAAATATCATGTGGTCGTCTACAGATGGAAATAATGCAGAGGAATTACCTGCAAAAGCCATGTTTTTAGCCCTATGGGATTCACATTATAAAAATTCAATGCGTATCGATCTTTGGACTAAAGATATGCCTTACGATGAGATGAAACGTTTTTTCTATGAAACACTTCAAACATTGGGCGACTCCTTTATCCGTTCTTCAGGCGGTGATCCAATGGCAGAAAAGGTTATTGGCGACTTGCGTGATTACTGTGCGCATTTTGCAGATAAAATGGAAGTTTTAATGCCACAACAATAGTTTTAAACGCTTAACAGAAATTTGACCATGCAATACTTCTTAGTAAAATCTGAACCATTTAAATATAGCTGGGAACAATTTAATAAAGATGGCCGTACATTTTGGGATGGTGTTCGTAATTACCAAGCTAGGAATAATATCAAAGCTATGAAAGAAGGTGATTTGGTCCTGTTCTACCATAGCAATGAAGGAAAAGAAGTTGTCGGCGTGGCCAAAGTCGTCAAGGAATTTTATCAGGATCCGACAACAGATGACGAGCGTTGGGTCGTTGTGGATCTGGCACCTGTAGAGACGCTGAAGAAATCCGTTACGTTGGAAACCATTAAGGCTGATGCGCAGTTGCAGGATATCGCTTTGGTCAGACAGGGGCGTCTGTCTGTGATGCCGTTGAAGCCGGAGGAGTTTGATCGGATTTTAGCGCTCGGTAACGAGTAAACTACCGCAAATAAATAAACCCAGTGTATGGGGATATAACAAAAAAGGGAAAACAAGCTGTTTTCCCTTTTTTATTATTTGCACGGTATGTAAGCCATAAAAATTAGGTATTAATTCTTTTGGCTAAAAAGACTGACCAGCGCTTTTAATTTTTTTGCATTTTCAGGCTTTAATTTCCCCGCGAGAATAAGGCGCAGCTCTCTTCGTTGTAATGCATCTTCGTAAGCTTTGTGTTCTATCTCTGTTTCAGGAATTAGTACCGGCACAGCTTTGGGGTTGTTATCCGCATCAACAGCAACAAAGGTATAATAAGCTTCGTTGGTTTTTACACGGGTGCCTTCCGGTAAATTAGATGCGAAAATTTCCATGCGTACTTCCAAAGAACTATTAAACGCACGTGTTACTTGAGCTTGTATCGTGACGACCTCACCCAGTTTAATGGAGCGCTTAAAAGATACGTTGTCAACAGATACTGTGACGACGACATTGCTACAGTGTTTTTGAGCAGCAATAGCCGAACAGATATCCATCCAATACAATAAACGGCCACCCATCAAATTCCCAAAAGTATTTGTGTCGTTGGGTAATACCAATTCGTTCATCTCAGTGTATGACTCTCGCGCAAATTTCTCTATCATATCATTATTTGTCATTATCGTCCAAACGTTTTGAATTGATGATCTATGATTGCCAAAGCATCCATAAATGACGTCGGCACATAACTCAATTCAGCGTTAGATCTAGTCAGATCAAAGCCTGTCTGCCGTGGCCTGTTCTCCGCCTGTCCAATGCTGGCAGCACTGATCTCTGAAATCAGTCCTTTGTCTAGCTGCCAGTAGTCTGCAATTTTGTAGACTGCCTCATTGATCGACATTAATTCTGCTCCTGAAATATGAAATATTCCCTGCGCTTTTCTGTCAATAGCGAGTTGGCAAGCATAAGCTAAATCATCCACAAAGGTAGGCATTCTCCATTGGTCATTGACTACTTTTATGGGCTCATTTTGCGACAACTTACTTTTAGCCCATAATACGAGATTCGAACGATTGGGGTCAGCATTGATCCCATAGACTAATATTGTGCGAAGGATAGCATAATGACAGCCCGATTGTGCAAGCACTTGTTCGGAAGCATATTTACTTTTCCCATATTCACTTTGTGGATTGGGGAGATCTGTTTCATCATAAGGCGTATTTTTTTTGCCATCAAATACAAAGTCCGTAGATAAGTGGACCAGTTGAGTCTGATGTGTAGTACAATAGGAGGCAAGATAGGCCACAAGATCGACGTTAAGCGATTGACATGCGGCTTGATCTGCTTCACAAGCTTCCACACTTGTCATGGCTGCTGTATGTACAATTGCATCAAAAGTTTGTGCAGCTAAAAAATCTGTCAGTTTTTCCCGATCCGATAGATCTACTTGATAGAAAGTATAATTCACTTGATTCGGGTTGCGATTTGGACCCTTCGAAATGGCAACAACATCATATTGGTCATTTTTAGCAAGTAAATCAACGACTTTTTGGCCGAGGAATCCATTGGATCCTGTCACTAGTATTTTTTTCATCAACAATAATTAAATGATATCCAAGCACCCGTTTATAAAGACTCGTTTGCAGGGACTTAAGTGCGCTGTTTAGTTTATTCGTGTATGTCTACAAACTCGTTGACTAATCTCTGTTATAGCATTTGAGCATATAAAAAGCTAGATTATCACTTGCTGTTAAAGACAAATCCGCTTTTTTTGTTTTAGTTGGTCCATATAAAGTCCATTTTACTGGATTGTTTCATGATATTTTCAACCACTGTTTTTTCTAGATCTAAAATGGCTTTTAAAGCATTGTAATCAATTTTATCGGCATCATCGGTCGGCATATGGTAGTCTGGGTGTCCACCAGTATGGAAAAATAACACCGGTATATTCTTTTTGTAGAATGAAGTTTGGTCAGATCCGCCATTACCATCCTTACTAAGATTAAATTTTATAGGTGCTTGAACATCTTTGAATATAGCCGGCCATTGACTGCTTGTTCCATAGCCGATTACAGCAAGGCCATTGCTGGGATTATAACGGCCAATCATATCCATATTCAGCATGGCTGTGATTTTCTCCAATGGGAGCGTAGGGTGTTCCGTAAAATATTTGGAACCTATTAATCCCAATTCTTCTGCCCCGAAAGCGATAAATAATAGGTTGTAAGGTTCTTTTTGCTTGTTGCTGCTAAAGTAACGTGCGAGCTCCAATAAACCAGCAGTACCAGAGGCATTATCGTCGGCTCCGTTATGGATTTTGCCTACTCCTAAAGAATCCTTTGAGCTTCCTTGACGACCTGTTCCCAGATGATCGTAATGTGCGCCTATAACAACTGTTAAGTCGGCACCATTGTCAAGAAATCCAATGATATTATCTGCATTGCGAATGCTGTCTGCAACTTTTACCTTCCAGACTTTGGCTTTGAAGGATTGGCGGTAGCCTTTTTCACCTTTAGGCTCAAGTTTGTATTTTTTGAATTCCTTTTCAATATAATCTGCAGCTTTAAAGACTTCCTTACTGCCCGTTCCTCGTCCTTGCATTTTGTCGTCAGCGAGGTAATAAATATGTTTCTTTAAGTTGGAAACTTCGATCTGCTGCGCCTGTGCTATTTGGATTCCTAGTAGGCAGCAAAGTGTCAGAAGTAGACTAATGTTTTTCATGCGAATAGTAGAGTTTAGAAGTTGTATTGGGTTATATGTAAAAAAAATAAAAGCCTTGCGATTAACAAGGCTTTTAAGGAATATTTCGTTAATCTTCAACGATTTCGCTGTGTATGCTGGATTTTTCTTCTTTTTCGGTTTTGAAATACCGTTTTTGAAATAACAGGATTAAAACCACCCCAACAGAAATCGCCGAGTCTGCAATGTTAAATACAGGTCGGAAAAAGAGAAACTCTTCACCGCCCCAAAAGGGCACCCAAGAAGGGAAGTTACCTTGAATCAATGGGAAATAAAGCATATCGACTACTTTCCCGTGTAGGAAGGAAGAATAACCACCACCTGCTGGAAACAAACTCGCTTTATCATACCAGGTGCTTTCACTAAAGATGACACCGTAAAAAGCAGAATCGATGATATTTCCAAGTGCACCGGCAAGAATTAAGGCAACATTTAAGATGAAACCCCGGTTGTACTTATTTTTGATCATGTAATGCAGGCCGTATCCAATACCCGCTACGGCTAAAATACGAAATACCGTCAAAAATAATTTTCCATAATCACCGCCAAATTCCATCCCATAGGCCATTCCATTGTTTTCAATAAAATGAATCTGGAAAAATTTGCCCAATACATGGTGGCTTTGTCCGATTGTCATGGATAACTTAACCCAGATCTTCGACAATTGGTCTATTAAAAGTATCGCGACAATAAGCGCGATCGGTTTCGTATAACCCTTCATTGTGTTATAAAAATGGTCTTTGCCTAAACAAAGACCATATATTTAATGCCTAAAATTAATATTGTTTGTTTTTCGCTTCGATGCTCAACGTTGTATGTGGAACAGCTTTCAAACGTTCTTTTTGAATCAGTTTCCCTGTTTCTCTACAGATACCATACGTTTTGTTCTCGATGCGCACCAACGCTGCTTCTAGGTTGTCGATAAATTTCTTTTGACGAGCAGCCAATTGGTTTGTTTGCTCTTTTTCCAAAGTAGCTGAACCGTCTTCCAATGTCTTGTACGTTCCAGCAGTATCGTCGGTACCATTAGCATTACTGTTATTTAGCGTTGCGGTCAACGAGGAAAGCTCTTCTTTTGCTATTCTAAGCTTGTCCAAGATAATATCTTTGAATTCTTGTAATTCTGAATCGCTATAGCGTGTTTTCTCGTTGTTGTTTGCCATAATTTAATTTTTTTGGATTAATGCCTTAAGTTCTTTGCCATCGATCTCGATGGTCTCTCCTTCAGTTAGTGAATCTTCAAATACCAATGAATCGGCCAGAATTTCGGTGCAAATATACGATAAATTTTCGTTGGCAGCATTGACCACTTCTGAAGCAGCTGTTAACTTTACGTTAATTCTATCAGTTACTTCTAATCCTTTATCCTTCCTTAGATTTTGTAGGCGGTTGATCAATTCTCTTGACAAACCTTCTTTTTTCAATTCTTCGGTGATATGTACATCTAATGCTACGGTCAATTTACCTAGGTTCGCTACCTGCCATCCCTCGACGTCTTCTGCTATAATTTCTACATCACTCAATAGAATCGTATATGGCGTGCCTGCTAGGGCCAATTCGCCTGTTGATTCCAATGAACTTATTTGATCTATAGTCAACGATTGGATAGACGAAGAAACTAACTTCATATCCTTACCAACTTTCGCGCCAAGAGCTTTAAAATTTGGTTTTATTTTTTTCTTAATGATACCGGTGGTGTCCGTAATAAACTCGATATCTTTGATATTCGTCTCCGAAAGTATCAGATCTTTTACTTTTTCTACCTTTTCCTGGAAGGCACTATCAAGTACCGGAACCAAAATTTTGTTTAATGGTTGACGTACGTTGATGGAGGTTTTCTTACGCAAGGAAAGTGTCAAAGACGAGATGTCCTGCGCTAACGCCATACGTTCTTCCAGATCTTTGTCGACTAGACTTTCATTGTAAACCGGGAAATTCGCCAAGTGAACAGATTCAACTTGTTCCTTATTCGTTGCTGCATTCAAATCCAGGAATAACCTGTCCGAGAAGAAAGGTGATATTGGCGACATCAATTTCGCAATCGTATCAAGACATGTATAAAGTGTCTGATAGGCCGAAATTTTGTCTTCTGTATAATCTCCTTTCCAGAAGCGACGACGGCAAAGACGGACATACCAGTTGCTGAGATGTTCATCAACAAAGTTTTGAATAGCACGCGCTGCTTTTGTAGGCTCGTAATCCGCCAAGTATTCGTCTACTTCCTTGGTCAACGAATTTAACAAGGAGATAATCCAACGATCAATTTCAGGACGTTTCTCCAACGCAATATCGGATTCTGCATAGGAGAACTTATCGATATTGGCATACAATGCAAAAAAAGCATAGGTATTATATAAAGTACCAAAAAATTTACGACGGACTTCATCCAACCCTTCCATATTGAATTTAAGGTTGTCCCATGGAGCGGCATTGCTGATCATGTACCAGCGTGTTGCATCGGCACTGTATTGATCGATCGTCGAGAATGGATCCACACCGTTGCCCAGGCGTTTGGACATCTTATTTCCATTTTTATCCAATACCAGGCCATTGGAAACGACGTTTTTGAAGGAAACCGATTTGTACATCATCGTAGAAATCGCATGTAAGGTGAAAAACCAGCCCCGTGTTTGATCAACCCCTTCAGCAATAAAGTCTGCCGGGTATGCATGATCGAATCCAGCTTTAAAAGGAAATTGTTCCCCTTTGGCTAATTTTTCGTGATCCAGTCCCCATTGTGCATAGGGCATGGCACCCGAATCAAACCAAACGTCGATCAAGTCAGGTTCGCGGAATAACTTTTGTCCGGCATCAGAAACCAAGACGATATCGTCTACATAGGGACGGTGAAGGTCCAATTGTTCGGTATCGAATTTATCCAAGTAAGCTTTATTTTTCGCTTTTTCATCCTCAGACAGAATATCGGAGGTCAAAGAAGCTTCCAATAAAGACTTTAATTCAGGTAAGGAACCGATACAAACCTCTTCATTTTCGTCTTCTGAGCGCCAGATAGGAAGTGGAGTTCCCCAATAACGTGAACGCGAAAGGTTCCAGTCTACCAGGTTTTCCAACCAGTTTCCAAAGCGTCCAGTACCGGTTGCTTCAGGTTTCCAGTTGATGGTTTTATTTAAGGCAACCAAATCTTCTTTCACTGCTGTGGTGCGGATAAACCAGCTGTCTAGCGGATAGTAAAGAACAGGTTTGTCTGTACGCCAACAATGTGGATAGGTGTGCTCATATTTTTTGACATCAAAAGCTTTGTTGTCCTCTTTTAGTTTGATAGAGATCAACACGTCTGTGGGTTTGAAATCTTCTTTTGAACGTTCCTCTGCACTGTAATATTCCTCTTTGACAAATCTTCCGGCAAAATCGGTGATTTCACTTACAAAACGTCCCGTACGGTCCACAGTAGGAACCTCTTTTCCGTTTTCATCTTTTACCAAGATGCCCGGTACGCCATGTTCTTTTGCGACACGAAAGTCATCCGCACCATACGTAGGGGCTGCATGGACGATACCCGTACCATCCTCGGTCGTAACAAAGTCGCCTGGAATAACGCGGAAAGCATTTTCTTGTAAATCCTCGCTGGTGATATAAGGCAACAATTGCTCATAACGCAAGCCAACAAGCTCTTCGCCCACAAATTCTGCTGCAAGCTCCCAAGGAATTACTTTGTCGCCCAATTTATAGTCTTGGAAGGATGCATTTTCGCCTTCTGCTTTAAAATGTTTGCTGATCAGATCTTTCGCTAATACGACGGATACAGGCGCACCGGTATATTTATTGAACGTTCGGATCTTCACATAATTTATTTTCTTGCCTACAACCAGAGCTGTGTTGGATGGTAAAGTCCATGGTGTGGTGGTCCAGGCAATGAATGCAACATCCTCCGCATCGTCGTCAACTAATTTTTCTATAGCTGGATGAAGCTGACTTTTGATCAGTCTAAATTCTGCAACGATAGTGGTATCTTTCACATCTTTATAGGTGCCGGGCTGGTTAAGTTCATGTGAACTCAATCCCGTACCTGCTGCCGGAGAGTAAGGCTGTATCGTATAACCCTTGTACAAAAGACCTTTTTTGTAAAGTTCTTTCAATAAATACCATAAAGTTTCGATGTATTCATTCTTGTAAGTAATATAAGGATGTTCAAGGTCAACCCAATACCCCATTTTGGTGGTTAGGTCATTCCATACATCGGTATATTTCATTACCTCCTTGCGACAAGCGTCATTATATTGTTCTACGGTAATCTTTTTGCCGATATCCTCTTTTGTGATTCCAAGAGCTTTTTCGACAGCAAGTTCAATGGGCAGGCCATGGGTATCCCAGCCGCCTTTTCTTTTCACTTGGTAACCTTTCAAAGTCTTGTAACGACAGAAAATATCCTTAATCGTACGTGCCATCACGTGGTGAATCCCCGGCATGCCATTTGCAGAAGGCGGACCTTCAAAAAATGTATAGGTCTTGCTTTCAGGACGATTATTGATACTTTTTTCGAATATTTTTTCCTGTTCCCAACGGGTCAAAATCTCTTTACCTATCTCGGGTAAATTTAACTGCTTATATTCTTTGTACATCAGACTGTTGTATGCTTCTTTTATAAAGGTCGCTAATTTAGTGATTTATGATGGAAAATGAAAGAGGGCTTTGTTGTACTAATCTCATTAAATCGAGGTCGAACTTTTTGAAATCTCTCCTCGATCAACCGACAAAAAATGAGTGTGGTGTCTACTACGACAAAGGGACTACCTATGGCAGTCCCTTTCTTATTTCATTTGTACTGAAATTCAGTTATGCTGAAAAACTGCTTCCACATCCGCAGGTACTTGTTGCATTGGGGTTATTAAATGTGAAGCCCCTTGCATCGAGTCCCGATTTGAAGTCGATTTCCATTCCGGCAAGATATAGGCCATGTGCTTTGTTCATAAAGATGCGGATTCCTTGAATTTCGTATTCGTTATCGCCGTCCTTTTTCTGGTCAAAGCCCAAGATATAACTCATACCGGAACAACCGCCGCCTTCAACACCGACACGTAAACCAAAATCATCAGAGATTTCTTGTTGATCCTTTAATTTATTTAGTTCCTTGATTGCCCCCTCTGTTAAAGAAACAGGAGCAACTGCTGTATGTTCTGTACTCATTGTAATAGTGTTTTAGCCAATCCAATACAAAAATACATTTTTTTAACGGCAAATTGCTTGACCTGGATTTTTTGACATTTTCGAAACATTCAATTCTTTGTCCGCTTATTTTGTCCGATAGTACCATAAAATGATCCCGACCTAATTAGGTAATTCGCATTAATAAGGCTGTTTTTCTAAGAACATTTAATAAAATATGGCTTTTTGTCGATATTCTTTATGGAATATGCTATCTTTGAGGCATTAAAATAAACTACAAAATTTACTTTACAACATTTAAAAACAATGGAAAGAGATCAAGCCATTTTTAATTTAATAGCTGATGAGCTTAAACGCCAAGAAGAAGGTATTGAATTAATTGCTTCAGAGAACTTTGTTTCAAAACAAGTGATGGAAGCTGCTGGTTCAGTGTTGACAAATAAATATGCAGAAGGCCTCCCAGGAAAACGTTACTATGGAGGTTGTGAAGTTGTGGATGAGATCGAAACCATCGCAATTGACCGTGCAAAACAATTATTTGGCGCAGAATGGGTAAATGTTCAGCCTCACTCTGGTGCTCAAGCAAATGCGGCTGTTTTTTTGGCGACAATCAAACCTGGCGACAAAATTTTAGGTCTTGATTTATCTCACGGTGGTCACTTGACACACGGTTCGCCAGCGAACTTATCGGGTAAGATCTATCAACCATTATTTTATGGTGTAAAAGAAGACACTGGTTTAATTGACTATGAGCAATTGGAAGAAACAGCGCTTCGTGAAAAACCAAAGATGATTATCTGTGGTGCTTCTGCTTATTCTCGTGATTGGGATTACGCACGCATCCGTAAAGTTGCAGACGAAATTGGTGCTATCGTGATGGCAGATATTTCTCACCCTGCAGGTTTAATCGCGCGTGGTTTATTGAATGATCCACTTCCACATTGCCATATTGTTACAACAACGACGCACAAAACGCTTCGTGGCCCTCGTGGTGGTATGATCATGGTCGGTAAAGATTTTGAAAATACATGGGGTATCAAAACACCTAAAGGTGAAATCCGTACAATCACACAATTATTGGATTTAGCTGTATTCCCAGGTACACAAGGTGGTCCTTTAGAACATACAATCGCTGCTAAAGCAATCGCTTATGGTGAGGCTTTATCCGATGAGTATATGGAATATATCGTTCAGGTAAAGAAAAATGCAGCTGCATTGGCGCAATTCTTTGTAGAAAGAGATTATAAGATCATCTCTGGTGGTACAGACAATCACTTGATGTTGGTGGATCTACGCAATAAAGATATTTCTGGTAAAGAAGCCGAAGCTGTATTGGGTAAAGCGGGTATCACAACAAATAAAAATATGGTTCCTTTCGATACACGTTCTCCTTTTGTGACTTCAGGTGTACGTTTTGGTACTGCTGCAATCACTACACGTGGTATTAAAGAGAATGAAATTATTCAAATCGGTGAATTGATCGATGAGGCATTGAAAAATGCATCTAATGATGCGCAACTGGATTTGATCCATGGTAAAGTAAAAGCAATGATGGCTGAGTTCCCATTGTATAAATAAGACTTTTTCCATAGGAATAGAAAAAGCGGAATTACCGATGCGGTGGTTCCGCTTTTTTTATCCCGTCTTTTTTTCTACTGCCATTTTAGAAAGGATAGTTCCGTTACAGTCTCGTATCAACTTAACTTTTTAGACGAACTTAACAACAATCTTATACGGACTTTAAACGGATTTTATAGGTATTCATCCGAATGAGGTCCCTATAAGGTCCCTATTAGCTCCCTATAAAGTCCGTATGAAGTAGTAACTTTAAAACTTGTTATTTTGGAGCTGTTCGAGGTTGTTATTCCATCTTGTCTGAAGGGGCGTACTGTGGTCGAAGAACCTTTATTTTGGAATTATGAGGTAGATAACTTATTTTTAAATGTTAAAAAATCTTAAAATAAATTGTAATAATTTGATTACTCATTTATTTTACGGTAATTTGGTTTTAGATTAATTGATTGTTTTACAATAAGAAAGGATAGTTTATACGGCAAACATTTACATTTTAACACAGAACTGATAATTTATTTGCGAACTGCCAAAAAAGTAAGTGACGTATGAGACTTTTAAAAAGTAAAAGCGATCAAGAGTTGATCCAAATGTATGTCGGTGGCCAAGAGTCCGGTCTAGAGGCATTGTTGAATCGATATAAATCGAAAATATATACTTCCATATATATGAAAGTAAAGGATGAATATCTTGCTGAAGATATTTTCCAGGAGACTTTCATAAAAATCATCAACACCTTAAAATCCGGTAAATATAATGAAGAAGGTAAATTTTTACCTTGGGCTATACGTATAGCGCACAATATGATTGTTGACTTTTTTAGAAAAGCAAAACGTGCTCCGAATATTGTGAATGCCGACGGGTTTGATATTTTTGAGGTGCTCGAATTTAGTGATGAAAGCGCAGAGTCAAAAATGCTCAAACAGCAGGTTGATGTCGACCTTAAAAAAATGATTCAAAAGCTTCCGGACGATCAAAAAGAAGTGCTTATTATGCGTCACTTTTGTGATATGAGTTTTAAAGATATTGCGAAGATAACCGAAGTAAGTATCAATACTGCTTTAGGGAGGATGCGCTACGCATTGAGCAATTTACGTAAAATGATTGAAGGTACTGATCTTACCCTGCAAATGGGCTATTTATAATAAAGGGGGCATTTTTAATGCCCCTTTTTATTTGCATTGCTAATTGGAGCCATAGGAAGTCTCGACGCTTTTGTAGTTTCTCGTCTTTTGTCTTAGTTTCTCATCTTTGTCTTAATAGTATAGCAAGGCTACAATCCGTTGAGCATCGTGTTTTCAAAAGCCATTTGCTTCAATAATAAGCTCCCTGATCGAACTTGAAATAAAACGCATCTCCAATACTCACCGATGAGACTACATCTTGGATTCTTGTTAAATAGCGCAGGTGTTTCACTGTACGAAGCTGATAATGGAGTTATCTGCCCAAATGATCTGGCAATTATGTCATGTGGAGATCAGAAGAACCTGTTCTTTTTGTCAGGTCAAAGACTTTTTTTATCTTAGAAATTCATGCATATACCTTTTTTCGACGATTGGAATAAGGTTTGATAGTCATATAATAAAATAAAACGATTGAATAGCTATGTACTTGATTTTATTTATTGGAATAATGGTGGTAAGCCTGATTGTCCAAACAAGATTCAAAAACAAATTTAAGAAATACGCCGAAATGCCTTTGAGCAATGGGATGTCTGGAGCTGAGATTGCGCAAAAAATGTTAAATGATAACGGTATATATGATGTAAAGGTAGTGTCTATTCCAGATCGCTTGGGAGATCACTATAATCCGTCAGATAAAACCGTAAATTTAAGTCCTGAAGTTTACAGTGGCCGCAGTGTTGCAGCTGCAGCAGTAGCGGCGCACGAATGTGGCCATGCTGTACAGCACGCCAAAGCCTATAAATGGTTGGGATTCCGTTCGGCAATGGTTCCGATGGTAAATGTAGCGTCTAAAATGACATCATGGGTATTGATGCTGGGTGTTATGCTATTTGCTTTTTCCAAAGGGGGTAACCCCTGGCTTTTAGCTGTTGGAGTGGGGGCTTTGGCTATTACGACCCTGTTTTCTTTTATCACCTTGCCCGTAGAGTTTGATGCGTCGAACCGCGCACTGGAATGGTTAAACCATGCTGGTGTAACCTATAATGGCGAAGAACATGACGGTGCGAAAGATGCTTTGAAATGGGCAGCGATGACTTATGTCGTAGCGGCGTTAAGTGCGTTGGTAACACTTTTGTATTATGCGTCTATTTTATTCGGTGGCCGTAGAAGTGATTAAATACGGATATTGTAACTTTATCCTACAAAAATGCGATTATTTTTCATAGTCGCATTTTTTATGGGGTGTTAATGAGGTTACTATAGACAATTTTTTTAACTTTGCTGTTTATATAGAATAAGATTCAGATTTTATGTTTTCAAATCTTCAAGATAAGTTAGATAGGGCCTTTAAAGTATTAAAAGGACAGGGTAGTATTACCGAGATCAACGTTGCAGAAACGATGAAAGAAATTCGCAAAGCGTTGTTGGATGCCGATGTGAATTATAAAACTGCCAAAACTTTTACCGACGATGTTAAACAAAAAGCTTTAGGCGAAAATGTACTGACAAGTATTTCCCCAGGCCAATTGTTGACGAAGATCATGAACGATGAGTTGACAGCTTTGATGGGCGGATCTGTTACGGAGCTTGAGACTGGAAAAAATCCAACAGTCATTCTAATTGCGGGTTTGAATGGTGCTGGTAAAACAACTTTCTCCGGTAAGTTGGCCTTGTACCTTAAAGATAAAAAGAATAAAAAACCATTGTTGGTGGCTGGTGACGTTTACCGCCCTGCAGCGATCGATCAATTGGAAGTGCTTGCCGAACAAGTGGGCGTACCAGTGTATGTGAATCGTGAATCTAACGATCCTATTGCGATTGCCAAAGCCGGTGTGGAAGAAGCAAAACGCAATGGAAATAATGTCGTAATCATTGATACAGCCGGTCGTTTGGCCATCGATGAGCCTTTAATGGTGGAGATTACAGCAGTTAAAGAGGCGACAAAGCCAGACGAAATCCTATTTGTTGTGGATTCAATGACTGGTCAAGATGCCGTGAATACAGCTAAGACGTTCAACGACCGTCTGGACTTTACAGGTGTAGTATTGACTAAGTTGGATGGTGATACACGCGGTGGTGCAGCTTTATCGATTAAATCTGTCGTTAATAAGCCTATCAAGTTTATTGGTACAGGTGAAAAGATGGATGCATTGGATGTATTCCACCCTGATCGTATGGCCTCTCGTATTTTGGGTATGGGTGACGTGGTATCCTTAGTGGAACGTGCACAGCAACAGTTTGACGAGAAGCAAGCCGCAGAGCTCCAAAAGAAAATCCGTAAGAATAAATTCGATTTCAACGATTTTAAATCCCAGATTCAACAAATCAAGAAAATGGGTAATATGAAAGACCTCATGGGAATGATCCCTGGCGTTGGGAAAGCAATGAAAGATATTGAAGTCGATGACAATGCTTTCAAACCCATTGAAGCGATTATCGATTCCATGACACCTTTTGAACGCGAAAACCCAGATGTCATTGATCAAAAACGTCGTTTACGTATTGCCAAGGGATCAGGTACTGATATTAATGAAGTGAATAAGTTATTGAAACAATTTGGTGATATGCGTAAAGTCATGAAGCAGATGTCTAATCCGGCGATGGCGGCTAAATTGATGCGTAATATGCCCAAAATGCCAGGAAAAATGTAATTTTTGGAGAATAGTTACATCATAAGAAGGGCATCGTTTTATACGATGCCCTCTTTTTTTTCTGAAAATGTCTGATCTTATTGGCCAGAAAGAACCTTCAGTCCGCTTTCATTGCTGTTGGTGTCTGCAAAGTCATGAAGGTTTTGAACATGGCATTGCTCTTTCGATTAAGTTTCGATTGCTGCTAAGTGCTGCACCAGATGAATTGGGGACTACTTGCAGACCGGATACGGGGCATTAGTGCCTTAAAATTCGAACTGTTTTTAAAGAAATAATTCGTAATTTCAAGTTCCTCACCCGAGTAAACGAAATATTTGTTAAATTTGTAATTATTATGGATGACCCCGCGCAATTATCGGAATACGGCAAAATCCTTATCATTCTGCTGATAGGGGCGCTGTTAGTCTGTGCGACCATTTTTCTAGCACGTTTAATCTCTCCGAAAAAGAATAATCCCATCAAATCTGGTACTTACGAATGTGGAGAGGATCCCATTGGTTCTTCTTGGGTTCAGTTTAATCCACGGTTCTATGTTATTGCCCTTGTATTTTTACTTTTTGATGTAGAACTTATTTTTATTTTTCCATGGGCCACTGTATTTGGACAGTCCGAATATATTGCGGCAGATGGAAGATGGGGGTGGTTTACCATGATTGAAATGGCTATGTTCATTGGCATTTTAATTTTAGGATTGGTTTTTGTCTGGAAAAAGGGCGATTTGGAATGGGTTAAACCGAATGTGTCCTTACCTAAAGTTCCTGTGGCTATCCCGGATAGTGCCTATGCAAGCCTGAATAGCAGGACGTATCAGGTGCGTGATTATGCACGGATTGTAGAAGATGCTGTCGCGCACAAAACGACGACAGATGAACAGGTGTCGACGCCGAAACCAGCCTTTAAACATCGATTTAAAAAACCTGAGTAAGCATGAGTTTAGATAGTCAATTGCAGAATAATGGTGTTATTGTTGCCAAATTAGATGATTTGCTGAATTGGGCAAGGTTGTCTTCAATGTGGCCCATGAGCTTTGGTATTGCTTGCTGTGCCATTGAAATGATGGGGGCAATGGCTTCAACGTATGATTTAGACCGGATGGGCGTATTCCCAAGGCCTTCTCCACGGCAATCCGACGTGATCATTATTGCTGGAACGGTTACTTTTAAGATGGCCGATCGTATCAAGAAACTATATGAACAGATGCCCGATCCTAAATATGTTATCTCGATGGGCTCTTGCTCCAACTGTGGCGGTCCATATTGGCAGCATGGTTATCATGTGGTCAAAGGGGTAGATCGAGTGATCCCTGTGGATGTTTATGTCCAGGGCTGTCCGCCACGTCCCGAGGCATTAATTGGTGCTTTTATTGAGTTGCAAAAAAAGATAGACAAAGAAAGCTTGTTGGGTGAGCAATTGTTCAGCGCAAAAGCTTAAAAGATAAATTTTATAAGATTTTAAATCAATTATGGCAAAAGATTTTTATGGTGAATTGCAATTGGGTATTCTTGGCGGTGGTCAACTGGGAAGAATGCTCATCCAGGAAGCCATTAATTACAATGTAAATGTTCATGTATTGGACCCGGATAAGAATGCTCCTTGTCGCAAGTTGTGCAATAAATTTGAATGTGGTTCATTGGGCGATTTTGAAACGGTCTATAATTTCGGTAAGGATTTGGACATGATCACGATCGAGATTGAGAAGGTGAATGTAGATGCTTTAGAGAAACTGGAAGGCGAGGGCGTTATCGTGTACCCACAATCACGTATCATTCGTCTGATTCAAGATAAAGGTCTGCAAAAGCAATTTTTTAAACAAAATGATATCCCCACTTCGGCATTTCAATTGATATCCAATAAAGATAATTTAGTGAATGCCTCGTTAAACTTACCCTATATCCAGAAATTGCGTAAGGATGGATACGATGGGAAAGGGGTAAAGAAGATTGTTAACCAACAAGATATACAAGATGCTTTCGAAGAACCCAGCTTAATTGAAGAATGGGTAGATTTTGAAAAAGAAATTGCGGTCATTGTTGCCCGGAATGATAAAGGTGAGGTGTCTACATTTCCAATGGTAGAGATGGAATTTAATCCTCAGGCTAACTTGGTGGAATTTTTGATTGCGCCGTCTTTGTATGGTGTAGAGATCCAACAACGCGCAGAGGCTATAGCAAAAAAGATTGCCGATGATCTACAGATCGTGGGTATATTGGCTGTAGAGATGTTCCTAACGAAAAATGGTGATATTCTGGTCAATGAATTGGCTCCGCGTCCGCATAATAGTGGTCACCAGACCATAGAGGGTAATTATGTGTCGCAATTTGCACAGCATTTAAGAGCTATCTTCAATCTACCGTTAGGTGATACCAGATGCAGAACGAACGCCGTTATGATTAACCTGTTAGGTGAACCTGGCTATGAAGGATTGGCCAAATACGAGGGTGTAGAAGAGGTGTTGGCAATGGAAGGCGTATATATCCATTTATATGGAAAGAAATATACGAAGCCATTCCGTAAGATGGGCCATGTTTGTATTATCAATGATGACCGGGAGAAAGCGATCTCCAATGCAAGAAAAGTACAAGAAATATTAAAAGTTAAAGCTTAAACAATACTATGTCAGTCAATAATAAGGCCCAGGTAGGCATTATCATGGGAAGCAAATCAGATCTTCCTGTTATGCAGGATGCGATAGATGTGCTCAAAACCCTTGGGGTGGAATTTGAGGTAACGATCGTCTCAGCACATCGTACACCACAACGTATGTTTGATTATGCCAAAAATGCAGCATTTCGTGGTTTGAAAGTTATTATTGCTGGAGCGGGTGGTGCGGCGCATTTGCCCGGAATGGTCGCTTCAATTACACATTTACCTGTAATAGGCGTACCTGTAAAATCATCAAATTCCATTGATGGATGGGACTCGGTACTTTCTATCCTTCAGATGCCCAATGGTATTCCTGTAGCAACTGTCGCTTTAAATGCGGCGAAGAATGCAGGTATATTGGCAGCTCAGATTCTGGGTACACATGATGAAACAATCAGCAAGAATATCATCGAATTTAAAGAAGAGTTGGCGAGAAAAGTAATCGAGACCGCAGTAGAGGTCGAAGATACCGAATTCTAAGCTGACAATCTTACAAAATAAAAAAAGNNCTTTTTTTATTTTGTAAGATTTGCCTGAACATAATCGTAACTTTTTTTGAGACTTTCGATCTTATTTGGCATATAGATATTGTCTTGCTCGACAAATGCATATTTAAGTCCGGCTTTATTCTTTTCTTTGACGATTTCAGGGAAGTTGATGCTTCCGGTCCCCACTTCGGTATACTTGATGTCATTGAAGATTTGCTCAATCGGCAATTTTCCATCTTTGGGCCATTCAATGGGATTGGATTTTGTTTTATCCATATCTTTGACATGCCATAGTTTAAAACGGTTGGGGAATTTTTCAAACAAGGCTATCGGGTTTTTACCCGCTTTTTCTGCCCAGAAAAGGTCTAATTCAAAATCGACCAAATCAGGTTCAGTGAATGCTAACATCACCTCTTCACCGGTCGTATTATTGCCCAGATCCCTAAATTCCCAGAAATGGTTGTGGTAGGCAACTTTTAGACCCAATTTTTTAGCCTGTTCACCAGCTTTATTCAATTGCTCGGCAGCATAGAGATAATCATCTTTTTTCAATGCATTCAGATCAAACATCGGTGTCACAGGAGCAATTACATATTCTTGACCAAGTTCTTTTGCTGCATCAAAATAAGCCGCAAGATCTTCTTTGTCGGTATGCGCTTTACTGAGGTATTTGGACATATCGTAATGGCCTGAATGTGTTTTTAGACCGTTATCATCCAATATTTTCTTCAACTCTTTGTAAGGCAATTTCCAGAACTGCTTGGCTGTGGCGTCTATCCCATAGAGCTCAACATGTTTATACCCAATTTTGGCAATTTGTTCCAAAGATCCTTTCGGATCTTTATCCATTAAATCGCGAATGGAATACAGCTGTACGCCTATATTCTGTAATGGATTGTCGCTGATTGCACCGGCTTTATTTTGACAAGATATAAAGTTGGGCACCAGATAAGCTGCCGAAAGACCTATTCCAGCTTGCTTTAAAAATTGACGACGAGAATTGTTCATCATATAATTGATTACTTGTTAGTGTACAATGTACAATTATTTGTTCAGAAATCAATGGTACAACAGGGAATATTTTTGAAGTGTATGCTGAATCTTAACCCATAAAATTTTTGGAAGGTCAATGTCTTGTAGGTTGGGAAGAGTTCTTTTTAGGGGAGGAGTGCGGAGTTCTTCACACCAATAAAAAAGGTCTGAATATTTTTCAGACCTTTTTTCTATTCAAGTAGGAAAACTTAAACAGTCATGATATCTTTTTCTTTCAGCTCAGCCAATTTATCAACTTTTACAATGAATGCATCTGTTAATTTTTGAACTTCACCTTCAGCAGTTTTGATTTCATCTTCAGAAGCGCCGTCATTTTTTAATTTTTTGATGGATTCGTTGACATCTTTACGGATATTACGTACACCAATACGGCCTCTTTCAGTTTCTTCTTTTACTTTCTTAACCAAATCACGTCTTCTTTCTTCTGTTAAAGGAGGAATATTCAGACGAATAACGATACCGTCATTCTGTGGGTTGATTCCTAGGTTAGCGTCAGTGATAGCTTTTTCAATTGCGTTGATGAGCGATTTTTCCCAAGGTTGGATAACAATAGTCCGTGCATCAGTTGTATTGATGTTGGCCACTTGTGAAAGTGGAGTGGCGCTACCATAATAGTCTACTGAAATTCCATCTAACATCGATGGAGAAGCTTTACCCGCACGAATTTTAGTTAATTCGGATTCGGTGTGAGCAACTGCTTTGGACATCTTGTCTTTACAATCGTCCAATTCAATTGAAATTAGTTCGTTCATATAAGATTACGTTTTTTACAGATTTAAATTATTTAACCACAGTTCCGACATGTTCACCATTAGCAAGTTTCAATAAGTTGCCTGGTTTGTTCATATCAAATACGATGATCGGTAATTTGTTTTCTTGACAAAGGGTAAAGGCTGTCATATCCATAACATTTAATCCTTTCTCATAAACCTCTGTGAATGATATTTCTTCAAATTTTGTTGCAGTAGGATCTTTTTCAGGATCTGCGGTGTAAATACCATCCACACGGGTTCCTTTCAATACGGCATCCGCATTGATTTCGATTGCACGCAAAGATGCAGCGGTATCCGTTGTGAAATAAGGGTTTCCTGTACCAGCTCCGAAAATAACAATACGGCCTTTTTCCAAATGGCGTACAGCTCTTCTGCGAATAAATGGTTCGCAGATTTGCTCCATTTTGATCGCAGTAAGCAAACGTGTCTTTTTCCCAACTTTCTCAAGCGCATCTTGAAGTGCCATGCTGTTGATGACTGTGGCAAGCATGCCCATATAGTCTGCTTGAACACGGTCCATGCCTGATTTTTCGGCGCTTAGACCACGATATATATTACCGCCACCGATAACAATTGCAATTTCTAGACCTTGATCGTGAAGTTCTTTGATATCATTAGCGTATTGTGATACACGGTTAATATCGATACCGTAGCTTTGGTCACCCATTAAGGATTCACCGCTAAGTTTTAATAAGATACGTTTGTATTTCATAATTGTTTTTTTGGAAATTTTCCAAAGGTCAAAGATAAAATATTTTTTTTATCCCTTAAGCCTAAAATAATATTTATTGTGCTTTTATTGTTTGATTAATGACTTCTCCGTAATACTGTTCATATAAAGGCATAATATTGGACAATTGGAATTTTTTCGCATGATTTAATGCCGCTTCCTTAAATTTTTCTAAGCGCTCTCCATCTTCCAAGATATAAATCGCATTCTTTGCCATATCTTCAACATCACCAACAGCACTGAGAAATCCAGTGACGCCGTTTTCATTCAGCTCAGGTAACCCTCCAGTATTGGAAGAGATAACTGGAACTTGACAAGCCATGGCTTCTAAAGCCGCAAGACCGAAACTTTCCGAACTTGAAGGCATCAGAAATAGATCTGATACAGACAGTATTTCTTCCACTGCATCCTGTTTCCCCAAGAAACGGACGTCCTTGCATACATCAAGTTCTCTGGATAGCTCTTCTGCATTTCGACGCTCAGGGCCGTCACCTACCATCAATAATTTGGAAGGGATAACATCATGTACTTTCTTAAAAATACGGATGACATCTTCTGTATTTTTGACTTTTCTAAAGTTGGACGTATGGACCAATATACGCTCATTGCCGGGGGCAATGGCTTTTTTGAAATGTGACCGATCTTTATTGCTAAATCTGTCGAGGTCAATAAAGTTGGGAATCACTTTGATATCGCGCGTAATATCAAAATATTGAAGCGTCTGATCTTTCAGATTCTGTGATACAGCGGTTACGCCATCGGACTGATTGATGGAGAATGTTACGACCGGACTAAAACTCTTGTCTTTGCCAACCAATGTAATATCCGTCCCGTGTAAAGTCGTCACGACAGGAATATTAATGCCGTAGGTAGTGAGTAAGATCTGTTTGGCCATAAATGCCGCTGATGCATGTGGAATGGCATAGTGGACGTGGATCAAATCCAACTTTTCGAAGCGAACAACATCAACCAGTTTGCTGGCTAACGCAGATTCATAGGGTAGAAAATCAAAAAGAGGATACTGCGAAACAGCTACCTCATGATAGTATAGGTTTTCAGAAAAGAAATCCAGACGTGCAGGTTGTCGATAGGTTATAAAATGAATCTCATGTCCATTTGCGGCCAAGGCCTTTCCTAGTTCGGTTGCAACTACACCACTTCCACCAAAGGTGGGATAACAAACAATTCCTATTTTCATCTGCGTAATTATGTCTGAGCGCATATTTTAACGGCATCCCGTTATAAACGCTGTTTATTTTTTGTTAAAAGGCTCCCGGGAACCTCGTGTTAGTACTTTGATTGTCGTTGTTCAAGACTCGCAATGTCCATTACATACAAACGCTATTCATTCATGTGGCACCGACGAAGTTCTTTAGCTTGACAATTGCCCTCTTATTTTACTTTATGATAACAAGGTAAATTGAAGATGCTTATTCCTGAATTTTGTGTTGCAAATTTCGTCTATTTATGCGTAAAATAACAAAAACCAATTGCCATAGTTTTGTGAATTTTTTGATTGGTTAAAAAGCACTATCTTTAAATAGATATTAAATCGGTATATGGATAACTTTATAAGTGATATTTCAGGACAGCAATTTCCTTCGGAACAACGTATTTTGGGGGCTTCAATCCGACAACCCATTTTTAAGCTGATAAAAAAGGAATATCCAGGTTTTAGTAAGGACAAGTATATCGCCGCAAGTGAGTTGACACGATTTAAAGAAACTTATATCGCCGAATTTCTGAAAGATGAGTCTGGACAGTTAAGTCAATTGGATCAGCAGGTCATCAACAGTTTTAAGGAAAATAAAGTGATCAGCGCAAGTTTGGATGGAGATAATATGGAGCCAGTCAGCGTAGGAGACCGGGTTGCCGATAAAGTGGCTGAGTTTGGCGGAAGCTGGACCTTTATTATTTCCTTTGTCTTATTTTTGATTGTCTGGATTGCGGCCAATATCTTTTGGTTAAATAATAAAGGCTTTGATCCTTATCCCTTTATTTTACTGAACCTGATTTTGTCCTGTGTAGCTGCTTTGCAAGCTCCAGTTATTATGATGAGTCAAAACAGACAGGAAGATAAGGATCGTGAACGTGCAAGAAATGACTATATGGTCAACTTAAAGGCTGAACTCGAAATCAGGGAATTGCATGAGAAAATAGATCATCTCATTATCCGCAAAGAACAAGAACTTGTCGAAGTACAACGGGATCAAGTGGAAAAATTGAGCTTTCTATTAAAAAAGATGGAAAAAATAGAAGAAGCATTTAAAAATAAATGAATTTAGAAGGAGTAATAGGAGAACTTACGTTTAAGTTTTCCAGATCGGGTGGAGCAGGTGGACAACATGTAAACAAGGTGTCATCGAAAGTATTGTTGCAGTGGGATGTTGCGCTATCCACAGCTGCTTCTGTTGAAGAAAAAGCAATGATTTTCAACGCGTTGGCAAACCGTATCAATAAAGAAGGAATACTGCAATTGGAGTGCGATATCGATCGGTCGCAGATCCGTAATAAAGAAATCGCAATCGATCGCTTTAAGCGTATAGTGGAAGGCGCACTTGTGCCAGCAAAACCCCGTAAAAAAACCAAAACTCCGTATTCGAGTGTGCTGAAAAGACTGGATCGAAAGAAACAACAGTCTCAATTGAAAGCTTCAAGGAAAAAGAATTTCGACGAATAAAGATGATAATATCACTTGTTGTTTTAAATTAGTTGTTTAATTATCAGTATTTTGTATTTTAAACTAATTTATTAGTTGTAAAACTATGATTTTAGTTATAACTTGTGTATTGATTTATTATTCTGGTATTTATTTTATTCCTGAGGAGTTATGGAGGATTTTAAAGAGTTAACGAAAGCTGAGGAGCAGATTATGCAAGAGCTCTGGGAGATGGGCCGTGGCTTTGTCAAAGAAATTATTGATCGACTTCCGGAGCCGAAACCGGCCTATAACACGGTCTCGACCATCGTTCGTATTCTCGAAACAAAGGGCTTTGTAAGGCATGAATCTTTTGGTAAAAGTCATCAATATTTACCAAAGATTTCAAAAGAGGAATATAAGAAAGGTATCACAGGAAAGTTATTAACGAATTATTTTGACAATTCGCCCAAGCGTATGCTCTCTTATTTTTTGGAAGAGAATAGGCTGGACATCAAAGAACTTGATGACATCTTATCGATCATCGAACGTAATAAATAACAACCAATACCCTTTTATAAACTTTTTGATTATGATTTACTTATTGATTGTCAATATTTCATTGATTATCAGTTTTGTGCTCTACAAACTGATTTTTAGAAAACTTACTTTTTTTCAATGGAACCGGATCTATCTGATTGGAATGGTTGTATTTTCCTTATTAGCTCCTGTGGGTATTTTTATTGAATTACCCAAGACGGAAATGATTTCCAATCATATTCCACAGGTCGACTTAGGAACATATATGGATGTCGAAATCGGGAGCCCGATCGAAAAAAAACCTCTTTTTCTGTTGGATATTCTTGCCAAGATTTATTGGATAGGAGTGGGAATCGCCTTTTTTTTCCTGGCGATACGGATCAGGCAACTTGTTCGGGTATTGCGTTCTTCTCCTGAGTACCTGAGTTTTTCTTTTTTTAATCGGGTTGTGATTGGGAAATCGATTAAAAACAAGAAGAATATTGCATGGCATGAGCAGGTTCATGCTGAGCAGGGACATTCCTATGATTTACTGTTGATTGAGCTACTTAAAATTTTCAATTGGTTCAATCCTGTTGTGTATTTCTTTCAAAAGGAAATAAGGTTTCAACACGAGTATATTGTAGATGAAATTTGCTCGACCGATAAAGTGGCTTATGCAGAAATGCTGGTTGCTCATGCATTACGTACAGATCAATTGGCTTTTTCACATGAGTTTTCCAATCATTCTTTTTTAAAGCAGCGCATCACGATGTTATTTAAAGATAAATCTGTACAAAGACAACGCTTGTTATATGTGATTGTGCTGCCCATGTTATTGGTGGTAGCGGGGTCTACGTTGGTCTTTAATACGAGTAGGGCCAAGGCTATGGTAGCGGATGTAGAAGAAAGCGTTAATGGCTTAACTGTGACTGATGAGCAGACATTGCCGAGCCAGTCTGAGGAGCTGAAAAATGGACAGGTAAATGAAGACAGTAAGGTCTACAAAGATCCTGAGATCATGGCTATTCCAGTTGGAGGAATGAAAAAGTATGTCATGGGATTGAGCAGTAGAATCCACGTGAGTGATGAAGCAATCAAAAATAATATGATCGGGGTAATTGTCATCACAGCCATCGTGGAGAAAAATGGTGAGTTGAGCCATATAAAGGCTAAGAATGATTTGGGCTATGGCTTGGCATCCGCTGTGGAAAATGCTGTAAAAGCAAGTGGGAAATGGAAACCTGCAATCGTCAATAGGAAAGTCGTTCGATCGCTGCTTTCCTTACCCGTTACCGTTGGCGGAAAAACGACGTACTATTGGGAGGAAACTGACACATTGGGCAGAAAGGTCCGGATGTCATCTCATTCATTCCCGGGCGCTGAATCTGGTGAAGAGACGGAAAAACAACTCAAGGAAGTAAAATCGATAAGGACGGAAGATGAGAGCGACCGCTGGAATCTTTCATTGGATTTTCAGTCCGATTTAGTAACTTTTGATAAAGTTGAGGTGCAACCAACACCTATTGGGGGAATGCGATCTTTTATGATCTGGGTAGGCGATAATTTTGTTTTTCCGGAAGCAGCAATTAAACGGGAGGTTAATGGCATTGTTGAAGTGGCTTTTATTGTCGAAAAGGATGGCAGTTTATCCCATGTTGATGTGAAAAAAGATCTTGGTTATGGAACCAAAGAGGCGGCATTGGAGCTCCTAAAAGGTGCGAAAAAATGGAAACCGGGATTAGTTAACGGTAAACCGGTACGCGTGGCTTACACATTGCCTATTCGTTTAAATTTAAAGAAGTAAAGATTAGATCATAAATATGCAGAGCAGATTCATTCAAATTTTCTATTTTATTGTGGTTTTGGCCATGCTTTCTTCCTGTAAGTCCTATAAAGTGGTTCCCAACGGTTTTGCTGTACAAGGTGATGAGTATTTTGTTAATATTAACAAAGAGCTTACCGTATTCCTCGGGGATGATATTATGGAGGATAAAAATTGGCAAGGTAAGACTAATCCGATTAATGCAAAGCAGGTTGACAATCGATTTCGTCGTGTATTACGCCATTTACGCTATTCAGATACCGCGTATCAGGTTTTGTTTTCTGGACATCTGGAAGGAAAATATCAGTATGACATGCTTGCTGTAGTCAACAACTCGCCAAATGTAAAAGGGAAAAAAAATCACCTACTTGATTTAAGTTCTTTTCAACGGGAGCAAAATAAGGAGGGACGATATTTTTATACGACTACAACTTTTAAGGGGCAAAAGCTGCTTCATTTTGTAATTCCGTTTAATGGGCGCCTTTGGCAAGAGAAAATGGTGTCGCTGATCTTTCTTTTCCCGGAGGATTTTACCGATATCGCGTGGGCGAAGGATGTAGTGATGTCTAATGTTGCTATGTATCGCGATCGTTATAAATTTACCCCGAGCCGCACAGAGATTTTATGTCCTGATGATGGTAGTAGCCGTTCGCATTTAGATTATAAAATTCCGGAAGAAAAGGTGAATAAAACAGGTTACATGTTAATGAAAGCTTATGGTGAAGTTGGCGGAGAACGAAAACTGGTTGTTTACCGCGTGATGAAGCCTGGTGATTTTTATGGTTCCTTTGTGACTTGTAAAGGGGATTATGAAATTCTATATACCACATTGCAGGACAAGATTGTTTGGCAGACCAAGGTGAATACAGAGCGGGATGTCGAATTCTAACGAAATAAATTGAAAGCCTTGGATCAATAATCCAGGGCTTTCAATTTATTCTTTAAATGTGAAATTTCATTTTGGAGCTGTTCAACTTTCTCCAATAGGTGACTGGCAACCTGAATTCCGGCAGGATTTACTTCAAGATCATAGTAGAGATTTGAAAAGCGTTCCAATTTTTGGAGCTCTTCTTCATCAATATATTGTTCTTCTTGTTGAATGACAATATGTATGAGTCCGTATTCCTCCATGGTTTGCAGGAATGTTGTTTCAACCTTTCTGGACTGGCAGAAGTCGATGACTTTAATGAGTGTCGTTTCCATAAGATTAGTGTTTTAAATCCTTCAACTGTTGGAACAAGGCCTTTTCTTCGGCAGATAGATTATTGGGCATTTGAATATTCAATGTGACATACAGATCGCCAAATTCACCTTCTTTGCGATACAAGGGGAATCCTTTTCCTTTAAGTCGCATTTTTGCACCATTTTGACTTTCGGCTTTAATCTTCAGTTTAACTTTGCCGCCGAATGTATCTAAGGTTGCTTCACCGCCTAAAATAGCTGTATAGAGGTCTATATCAAGTGTTGTGTATAAGTCATTCCTCTGACGTTTAAAACGGGCATCAGGTGTGATGTTGATGGTGATATAGAGATCTCCTTTTGGACCACCGTTGATGCCCTCTCCGCCATAACCTTTCAGTTTGATCTTCTGACCATCCTCCACGCCAGCATGAATCGTGATGCGAATACTTTTTCCATTGATATTGAAGGTCTGTTGATGTGTCGTGTAAGCTTCTGGTAAGGTTAAGCTGAGCTCCGCATTAAGGTCCTGGCCGCGGAATGTACTTTGGCGGCCTCCTCCGCGTCTGCTACCAAACATCTGTTCGAAGAAATCAGAGAATTGCCCATCATCAAAGTTTCCAGTGTACTCATGGGAACCGCCACCACCAAATGGATTTCCTCCAGCGCCGAATGGATTTCCTCCGTTAGATTGTGACTGGCGGTATTGTTGTTGCGCTTTTTCATACTCCTCTCCATGTTGCCAATGTTCACCGTATTGGTCATATTTTTTGCGCTTTTCGGGATCGGATAATACTTCATTTGCCTCATTAATCTCCTGAAATCGTTGTTTGGCCTCATTGTCATTGGGGTTGACATCAGGGTGGTATTTACGGGCTAGTTTTCGATATGCTTTTTTGATGTCATCAGCAGAAGCTGTTTTATCAATGCCAAGCACTTTATAGTAATCTACAAAAGCCATAAATTATACTTGTTTTGTATTAAAGATAACAATAATTGTGAATAAAAGGTTTATGCTAAAGGTCATTTTAGTACATAAAAAAAGCAAGTAAACAATCATTTACTTGCTTTTTATATTGTACAAAATAATCCTTGATAAAGCCGATAATTTGACCTTACTCTTTATTACTGTCGATGACCAGGCGATTTTCCCTATTGGCTATTTGCCATGCCGTGTAAAATGCGAGCTTTTCGCGTTTTACCATTAATGGAAAGTCGATCTTGTCATAGGTATCTGCAGGCGTGTGGTAGTCCGGATGCAGGCCCGAAAAATAAAAGACAGAAGGAATACCTTTCTTGGCAAAGTTATAATGATCGGATCTATAGTACAAACGCATAGGATCCTTTGGATTGTCATACATATAGTCAATCTCCAGTTTCGTATGTTTTTCATTCTCATTTTTATTGATCTCATATAACTCGGAGCTCAATTTATCTGAACCGATAGCGTGGATATAATCATGATTGCCTTTGAGATGCTTGTCGTCGACACGGCCGATCATATCGATATTGATGCAAGCAACGGTGTTTTTCAATGGAAATATCGGATTTTCTGTATAGAATTTGGAACCTAGTAAACCTTTTTCTTCTGCAGCATAGGTGATGAACAAAATGCTGCGACGTGGGCCATTTCCTGTTGATTTAGCTTTCGAAAAAGCGCGTGCCAACTCAAGGACGGCTGTTGTGCCCGAGGCATTGTCATCGGCCCCAAAGAAGATATTGCCTTTGGAATCCATTCCATCGTGGTCGTAGTGGCCTCCGATCACAACGATTTCGTCTTTTTTATCTGTTCCTTCCAGATAGCCAAGAATGTTTGGATCAGCTAAAGCAGCCGCATTGGTGCCAAACTCAGCTTTAAAATTTGTTGAAATAACGAAGGAATTAGGTTTTCCCGTACGATTAATCTTTGCAACAACAGTAGCAAGGTTAGTTCTCGCCAGGTTTAGTATATAATTTGCGGCATGGTCTGTAATGTTGACTACAGGGATCATTGGCGACTTTTCCGGCGCTGGTTGGTCCACCGCCAAATTGTAACGACCCTCAATAGCACGGTCTCCCGCATCCTCCAAAAGTTGGGACAGCTGACTATTGATCGCTAACACCATTTTGGGATTGTGTTTAAGGATCTCTTTGACTTTTTTATTTCGGGTTGTTGCCCAGTCCGAAGCAGTCTTTTTGCTGCTAATCCATGAATTTCCTTTCTCATCTGTTGGCTCATTCTCATTGATCAACATAACGATCTTATTGTGGAGATCCAAGCCCGAGATATCCGAATACTTGGGATCATCTATGCCATAACCAATAAACACGATTTCATTGCTTTCGAAGAATTTGTTCTCGTTGTTGCCAATGACGAAAATGTCCTTACCATGCTGGAAGGGCCTGTCGTTAATACTAAATTGCTTTACTTTAAAGCTGTTGCGAATTAGTTGCAGGGGTTGGAAATAGGATCCGTTGACAGGTGCACTAAGTCCATATTTTTTAAATTCATTGGCAATATATTCTGCTGCCAGACGTCCGCCTTTTTGGCCGGTTCCTCGGCCTTCAAAATCGACAGAAGCTAAAGTGCGCAGATGCTTCTGGGTAGATTCTACCGTGATTTCATCGGCATATTTACTGTTTATGTCCTGTGCATTTGCACAGCTCATCAGAGCGCATGCTATCCAAAGCAGGTTGTATATTTTCTTCATTGTTTATTTTTTACTAGTGTGACTTTCAGTACCTTATTTTGTAATTTAATTAACCAGATCAGCTGCGTATCATCTCCTTGATTGATATAACAGGTGTCGTTATCTGCACAATATATAAAAAAAAGCGGATGAAAAGTGTAATTTGCTTTTCATCCGCTTCTTAAAATATGTTAATTTACCTAACAGCTACAAGCTATTTTGTTTACGCGGTTAGCGTGACGCCCACCTTCGAATTCCGTGTTTATAAATGTGTTGACGATCTTTTTAGCGAGGTCAAGGTCGATAAAACGTGCAGGTATACATACGACGTTCGCATCATTATGCTGACGGGCTAAAGCCGAAATTTCCTCCAACCAACAGATAGCAGCACGAATATTTTGGTGTTTATTAGCTGTGATAGCAACACCATTTGCACTTCCACAAATTAAGACTCCAGCATCAGCTTCTTTATTTTCTACTGCTGATGCAACTGGGTGTGCGAAATCTGGATAATCAACTGAATCTGGAGAGTTTGTTCCAAAGTCTGTTACTTCATAACCCAGTTCATTCAAAAAGCTTACCAAAGCTGTTTTGTATTCAAAGCCGGCATGGTCACTTCCAATCGCAATTTTCTTTACGCTGCTCATTTTATTGTTATTTTATTTTTCTTGTGCTAATTTTTTTCTTTTGACATCGGCCGAAACCATGATACTTATCTCATATAATAAGAACATTGGTGCCGCAACGGTCAACATGGTGATGATATCTGCAGACGGTGTAATGATAGCTGCTATCACTAAAATAATTACAGTTGCATAACGACGGCTGGCCCGCATAAATTCAGGGGTCATAATGCCTATTTTCGAGAGAATAAATACCAGTATCGGGAGTAGGAAAACAATTCCACAGCCCAATGTTAACGTTGCTATCGTAGAAAGGTAGTTATCAATGGTAATCTGGTTCACGATCTCATCACTTAGGGATACGTTGGCTAGAAAGTTGATGGATAAGGGTACAACGATGTAGTATCCGAAGAGTGCTCCTAAAATAAACAATAAAGAAGAGTAAAAAACAAACCCGCGTGCAGACCGTCTTTCCACATCGGTCAGTGCTGGTTTTACAAATAACCAAATTTCAAAAAGGAGGTAGGGGAATCCCATCATCAAAGCCATCAATAAACAGGAGTTTATCTGAAGCATAAATTGACCTGCTAGTTCGGTATTGATGATATTAAAAGGAATTTTCTTGACACAGAAGTCCGCTAAATTGAAAGCATCTGCGGCTTTACACATCATGCGATAGGTCCAAAAATTTAGATTCTTTGGCCCCATGATGATATCGTTGAATACGAAATCGTAGAATGTAAAGGCAATACCTGCAAAGATACAGATCGCAATTGCTGAACGGACCAAATGCCATCTTAAAACCTCAAGGTGGTCAAAAAAAGACATTTCCGCTTCTATATTCTTCCCTTTATCTTTAATAGCTTGTATTAGATCTTTCGAATTAGGTGTACTCATAAAAATTGTTTGGAAACAAAAATACCATTCTTATTGTAAAGAATGGTATTTTTTATGTATGTAAAGATAATTTTATTTAATCTTCTGCAGGATATTCCGTTAGGTCGAAAGTTTCCATAAACTTTGTCGTGAAATTGCCGGCTCTAAAGTTAGGGTCGCGCATCAATCTCAAATGCAAAGGAATGGTTGTTTTGATCCCTTCAATGACGAATTCACTCAATGCACGTTCCATAGTACAAATTGCTTCCTCACGTGTTTGCGCAACGGTGATCAATTTAGCAATCATAGAATCATAGTTTGGCGGAATTGAGTAACCAGAATAAACGTGTGTATCTACACGTACACCATGTCCACCTGGTGAGTGGAAGTTGGTGATTTTACCTGGTGAAGGACGGAAATTGTTAAAAGGATCCTCCGCATTGATACGACATTCGATCGCATGCATTCCTGGTTCGTAGTTTTTTCCGGAGATCGGAATTCCTGCGGCCACCTTAATTTGTTCTTTGATCAGATCAAAGTTGATGACTTCTTCCGTTACCGGGTGTTCTACTTGGATACGTGTGTTCATTTCCATAAAGTAGAAGTTGCGGTGTTTGTCAACCAAGAATTCGATTGTACCAGCACCTTCATAGTTTACAGCTTTAGCACCTTTAACAGCAGCCTCTCCCATTTCAGCTCTCAATTCGGGAGTCATAAAAGGTGATGGCGATTCTTCAATCAATTTTTGATGACGACGTTGGATCGAACAGTCACGTTCAGATAGATGACATACTGTACCGAATTGGTCACCCACAATTTGGAATTCGATATGACGCGGTTCCTCTACATATTTTTCAAGGTAGATACCGTCGTTACCGAACGCAGCCGCAGATTCGACACGCGCAGAATCCCAAGCTGGTTCAAATTCTTCGTCTTTCCAAATGATGCGCATACCACGGCCACCACCACCGGCTGTAGCCTTGATGATAACTGGGTAGCCGATTTCATTGGCTAAGGTAATACCTTCTTTTACGTTTGAGATCAAACCATCGGATCCTGGAACAGTAGGAACACCAGCTTTTTTCATGGTATCTTTTGCACGGGATTTATCACCCATTTTCTCGATCTGCTCTGCAGTTGCACCAATAAATTTGATACCGTACTCTGCACAGATAGCTGAGAAACGAGCATTTTCCGACAAGAAACCATATCCTGGGTGAATCGCATCTGCATTTGTTAGTTCAGCTGCAGAAATAATATTCGGAATGTTTAAGTAAGAGTCTCTACTCGGTGGAGGACCAATACAAACTGCTTCATCCGCAAATCTTACGTGTAAACTATCGCGATCGGCAGTGGAATATACTGCGACACTCTTGATACCCATTTCACGACAGGTACGGATAATGCGCAGGGCAATCTCGCCTCTATTTGCAATTAATATTTTTTTGAACATTGTCTTGAATTATGAAGTTTGCAAAAAATGTAGCCCTTTGGAGGCTACATGTATTCATTTACGTAATTGTAAATTACTTAGGCTCAACTAAGAATAATGGTTGGTCGAACTCAACAGGTTGAGCGTCTTCTACCAAAATCTTAACGATTTTACCTGAAACTTCAGATTCAATTTCGTTGAATAATTTCATTGCTTCAATGATGCATAGTACAGAACCGGTATTGATATCATCACCAACATTGACGAAAGATGGTTTACCAGGTCCAGCCGAACGGTAAAATGTACCGATCATTGGTGATTTGATTGTGATCAAGTTTGCTTCAGCGCTTGCGGCTGGTGCTGCAGGGCTAGCTACTGGAGCTGGTGCCGCTGCTTGTGCAACTTGAGGAGCAGCAATTGGAGCAACAGCAGGAACAGTAGCTGTTACGTACGTAGGCTCTTGATTTGTTTTTATTGTAATTTTAAAATCTTGCTCTTCAATTGAGACTTCATTCACACCTGATTTTGAAACGAATTTAATCAAGTCCTGAATTTGTTTGATATCCATACCCATAGTATTCTAGGTTTTGTTTGTTTCTAAAAAATTCTAACTGTCAAAAGTAATAAATTATACCATAAAATGGACAACTAATACGCCCATTTTAAATAGATGGATCCCCAAGTGAAACCACCACCGAAAGCAGCAAGGATAAGATTATCTCCTTTCTTCAATTGAGATTCCCATTCCCACAAGCATAAAGGAATAGTACCACTGGTGGTATTTCCATATTTTTGAATGTTCACCATCACTTTTTCTTCCGGAAGCCCCACACGTTCTGCCGTTGCATCAATAATACGTTTGTTGGCCTGATGAGGCACCAACCAAGCAATATCTTCTGACTTTAAGTTATTTTTGACCATAACCTCATGTGCTACATCAGCCATATTGGTTACTGCAAATTTAAACACCGTACGACCTTCTTGGTAAGCGTAATGTAATCCTGCATCTACAGTTGCATGCGACGCCGGATTCAGCGAACCCCCACCTTTGATATTCAAAAACTGTCCTCCGGAACCATCGGTTTTTAAAATAGCATCTTGTATACCCATGCCTTCTTCATTTGGCTCCAATAATACACAGCCACAACCATCACCAAATAGGATACAGGTATTGCGGTCTTGGTAATTGATGACCGAAGACATTTTATCGGCACCGATAACAAGGACTTTTTTATGAGTGCCAGCAGTGATAAATTGTGTTCCTGTATTCAGACCGAACAAGAAACCTGAACAAGCCGCCTGAAGATCAAATCCCCATGCATTTGTAGCTCCGATTTTATCGGCCAGAATATTTGCAGTCGCAGGGAACAGCATATCTGGTGTGCTTGTACAAAAGATAATAAGGTCAATATCTGTAGCAGCTATACCTCTTTTTTTCAATAAACCTTGCACTGCAGGTACAGCAAGATCTGAAGTAGCAAGACCTTCACCTTTTAAGATGCGACGCTCTTTGATTCCCGTTCTGGAAACAATCCATTCGTCGTTGGTGTCGACCATTGTTTCCAATTCTTTGTTAGTAAGGATATAATCCGGAACGTAACCATTTACAGCCGTGATTGCGGCGTGAATCTTTGACATAAATACTCTAATTGAAAATAGATCTGATGCTGTCAATGAACTTAGACTCGATCATATCTCTTGAAAATAAAACCATATTTTTAATGGCCTCAGGTGTCGAAATACCATGGCCAATAATGACAGGAGCATTAACTCCCAAGATCGGGCTACCGCCGTACTGCTCGTAGTTGAATCGGTCGAAGAAATCATCTTTAAAACCTTTTTTCAACGTCACTACATAAAATGATTCTGCGAGTTTCAAGACGACGTTGCCTGTAAATCCATCACAGACGTAAACGTCGGCATGGTCACTGAACAGGTCACGGCCTTCTGCATTTCCGATAAAGTTAATCTTGTCGTTGGCTTTAAGTAGGGGGTAGGTAGAGGTTGTTAGGATGTTTCCTTTTTCTTCTTCTTCTCCGATATTCAATAATCCCACTTTAGGGTTGGATACATTAAACACATGTTCGGCAAAGACACTTCCCAAGATTGCAAATTGGTTCAACATCTCTGGTTTACAGTCTGCATTAGCGCCGACGTCCAATAAGATTCCGAAGCCTGATTTTAATTTGGGAACAATGGATGCTATTGCAGGGCGTAATACGCCTGGGATAGCTTTAACGCTGAACATTGAGCCCACAAGCATGGCGCCAGTATTACCAGCAGAAGCGAATGAGTCAATTTCTTTGTTTTTTAAATATTCAAATCCCTTCGCAATACTTGAGTTGGGTTTTTGAGTTATTGCTTTGGTTGGATGTTCACCCATTGCAATGACTTCTGGAGCCTCCACATATTCAAAGTCAGATGAATTTCCTCCGGCTTGATTGATTAATTGTTTAGTCTCTTCAGTTTTACCAAAAAGGACTATTTTTTGGTCTCCAGTAAGCTGTTTTTGTGCTTCAATAGCACCTGTTATCGTTGCTTTAGGAGCATAATCTCCTCCTAAAATATCTAAACCAATCTTCATCCGTTATTATTTAGTAAATCAATAATACGCAAAAAACATCCCAAAGTAAAGCAAATTTCTAAAATAGTGCTTGTCTGGGATGTTTTGGTGTTATGAAAGGTTTACCTTAGACAACAGCTGTATTTTCAATGATCAATTTACCGTTGTAGTACAAGTTTCCGTCTACAGTATATGCACGGTGAGGTAAATGAACTGCGCCAGTTTCTTTACATACTGTCAAGCTTGGAGCTTCAGCTTTATAATGTGTTCTTCTTTTGTCTCTTCTTGATTTAGAAGTTTTACGTTTTGGATGTGCCATCTCGTATTCTTGTTTTAGTTATTTTTAATATTTCTCAATGCTTCCCAACGTGGGTCGATAATTTCTTCTTCTTTTTGTTCCTCTGAATCAGGCTCGCTTGTAAATAACGCGAGCATCTCAGGATCACATTGTATGCCTTGTCCCTGCTCTTCACATTTGACGATATAGGGAACAGCTAAATTAATGTATTCGTATAATAACTCAGCTATATCCAACTCATGGTCGCTTTTGGATAAGATCAACACCTCTTCGGTATTATCTGTCCAATCTTCATCCGTGAATTTGACTAATATTCGTTCTTGAATTGAAATCGGTGACATAAACTCTTTTAAGCAGGTATCACAAGTCAATTGAATTTCGCCTTGGATATCAAAATGCAAAATCAAAAGATTTTCTTGTTTTTGCAATTCAACTTCTGCTTTCAGATTGCCATCTTTTACAATCGAATGTTCGTAGCAGTCAAAGAACTTTTTATTAATGTCAAACTCAAAATTGTGCTTTCCAGCGTTGAGCCCCGAAAAGGGAATTCTGTATTGTTTTAGATGTTTCACAATCTTGCATTTGAGCCTGCAAAGGTATGTATAAAATCATTAGGATAGAAATATTTTTTCAAATATTCCGAAGCAAAGCTTCATATACACCAGTAACAGGACTTATTCATAATAATTTTTGCCTAACTCTATCTTTTCGCGCCCATTTGCCATACGCCATTTGTTGGTATCGCGTAGCGAATAAGCACAGCCGCAATATTCCTGCATATAAAATTTCTCCTTTTTGGAGACTTCAAGCATACGGGCAGAACCACCTTTCTTACGCCAGTTGAAAGTCCAATACTCCATCCCTTCATGGCGGGAGGCAGCACGTAAACCACAATCATTGATCTGCTCCATGTTTTTCCAACGGGAGATACCCAGCGAACTTGAAATCACATCAAAGCCATTGGCAGCCGCATACTCAGCCGTTTTTTCAAAACGCATATCAAAACACATCGTGCAACGGATGCCTCTTTCAGGCTCTTGCTCCATCCCTTTGGCCAAATCAAACCAATGATCAACATCGTAGTCCGCATCAATAAAAGGGATATTATGTTTTTCAGCAAATCGGATGTTCTCGTCTTTGCGTAAATCATATTCTTTGCGGGGATGAATATTGGGATTGTAAAAATAGATTGTAAAATCGATATCCGAAGCAATGAGTGCTTCCATCACTTCTCCAGAACACGGAGCACAGCAGGAGTGTAAAAGTAATTTTTTGCCCTCTCCCGGTAATGTCAACGTCTCCCTTACAAATTCCTTATTTTCCATAATCGTATGTGCTAACAAAAACAAAGGCAATTTTAATCAAAAAGTAGCGGATTGACAAATATTTCCGTTTTACTTATACGGGTTTGCCCCTAAAAGAATCATATAAATTCATTGATATTCTGCATATATTAGTAGATTTGTATGTTTAACGCAATACGCTATTTTTAATAAAAAATATATGAAATTTTCGTTTCAATCCTGTATTATCCTATTCGTTGCCAGTGTAATAGGTTTTACTTCTTGCAAGAAACTGGATGATGAGCCTGTACGAACGGGGGCTACTTTGATCTCTAGATTATATGTTTCTTTCTCGGATTACGACCAGAACAATTCTGCGCTTAAAAACATGATGATTATCGATCCGGCTGATACGACCAATTTAGATAATATCTATCAATATCTTTCTCCGGCAAAAGGGGGCGGACCAATTCTTTTTGATGCTGCTGCCCGGGCTATCTTTCAGGCGAGTGTTACGGCACAGGATACCTTTCTTCAGGTGATTCCATTTGCCAATGAGATCTATGGAATTCCCGGTAATGCAGGTGCTATTGGATACCGCGGTTTTACGAATGTTAGGGGATTGGCCTATTATACGTATGCCCAACAAAATGGTACATCTGGATCTGTAACAACACCATTTCTTCTGGCGGTTACAAATCGCGGAGTAGGTAATTCCATGTTATATGCGATAAGTACACCAAGTGGAAAAGTGGGATCAAAAGGTGGAGCACCAATCATTGACAAACAGATTAGCCTTGGGAACCTGGTTCCGAGTTCACTGACTTTATTGAATAGCAATACAAGTGATAGTAATGAGAAATTGGTGCTGATTGGTTTTAATAATGAAGGAACAGAAAATAGAAGTGGTTTTGCTGTATATTCTCAACTCAAACAAGAACTCATCGACCGTCCTCGCGATACCATTGTAGCTTCCACTAGATTTACGCCAGTGATGAAAGTATATATCAATGGTAAAACGGGATTAGGCTCGGTGTCCTATGCACCCAAAAAGGGTTTGTTGGCGGTAACTTCCGGTAGTGAAGTGCTATTTTTCAAAGATCCAAAAACCTTATTTAGTGGAGGCACGGACAAAACTGTGGCGCCTGATTACGTCATCGGTGGGGCTAATACAGGTTTAGTAAAACCTTGGGGGATAGCCATTGATGATCGTACGGAACAAGGGAAATTCTTTTATGTTTCTGATCTAACGAATCGTACAATTTCGCGTTTTCCATTGCTAGGTGAAGGCAATATAAAACCCGATATTGCAGCGAAAACCTATGGCTCTTTGACGCCGAATTATATCTTTTTAGATGCTCGTGAAGCTAATATTTTCTAACGTGCAGTTTAAGCAAGCAACTGGAAAAGCGCTTTGATTTCCTGTTGCTTGTTTGAACTTTCATGTTCCTCGTAGGCAGACATCAAGTTTCGCAAAGCTCGTTTAAGGATGGTCACATTATCGCAGGGATAGGTGAATTCTCTATCCGGATTGAGGTTCAGTTGCTTCAAAAATGAATTTACATCGCTTTTTTGCATAACCTGCCCACGATTAAAGGCATTGATGTAAAACAGCACATTTTCATTCCCTTCTTCATCCGAATCCATATACGCCAATACAAAATGCTTTGGTAAATTAATACCGTAGATCGGAATGTCCAATTTTTGTGCAATGATACTATAAATGCAGGATAGGGTTAAAGGATTCCCCTGTTTGGTATCGAGTACTTGACCAATATAGGAATTCTGTGGATGATGATAATCCTTTGTATTTCCTGTTAGGCCGAAGGAGCCAAAAAGAACATGATTCATCAGGTTCACTTTTTCCAGCGGGCTCATGTCGTAATGCAAACCGCGCCATACCTCAGTTTTGAGATCTTCTATCGCTAAAACAATCTTATGATCCTCATAAGAAGGATATTGATAATTATTGAGGATAATTAATCCTTCCAGTAGATTGAATGAGTTACTCAGGTTCCAAATCTGTAATTCGTTTTTGGTCTGATCAAATTGAATTTCATGGATAATATTCTCTAATCGACCCTGTATGTGAGGATCGAAGCTGGACTCCCAAAATTTTTCCAAATAGGGTACAATCTCAGGACCTTGGCTTTTTAACTGGTGCTCCACTTCCTGAATAATCTGTTGGTCGGTGTCGTCCAACAGGGATATTAGCGATTTCAACTCTCTCTCATTCATCATAACGAAGTTAACTAATTGATTCGAGATATGAGCTAAAAAAATCCCTACCGTCATTGATGTACTGCGTAGGGATTATCCAGGTTAAATTGGCATACAATTATTTGAGCTGACCATCCAGCATATTGACAACTCTTTTACCATATTCGGCATTCTTTTCAGAATGGGTTACTTGTATAATTGTAACGCCATCATCGTTGAGCTGTTTGAATAAATCCATGATTTCTTCGCCTTGTTTGGAATTTAAGTTACCCGTAGGCTCATCGGCCAGTAATAACTTCGGTGATCCCGCCAATGCACGCGCTATACCGACAATCTGTTGCTGGCCACCGGATAACTGGGCCGGGAAGAGATCCTTCTTCCCGACAATGCCAAAGCGATCAAGCATATCGGCAACAATAGCTTTTCTTTCTTTGCTTGAAATGTCTTTATAGATCAAGGGTGTTTCGATATTTTCATACACGGTCAATTCATCCAGGAGATGATAAGCTTGAAATACATAGCCTATGTGAGATTGGTATAGTTGGTTTCTTTTCTTTGCTTTCATATCCAATACATTCTCGCCCATAAAGATATATTCACCCTCATCAGGTTCATCAAGCATACCGATAATATTTAATAAAGTTGATTTTCCAGATCCTGATGGTCCCATGATGGAGATAAAATCACCTTCAGCAATATCGAGACTTACATCTTTAAGGACGAATGAGCGTGTACCACCTACGTTATACCACTTGAATAAATTTTTTAATTGTATCATTTTTTAGTATTGAGATCTTAGATATTCTTGTTTTATATTTTTATTAGTCATCATAATTACTGTTCGACTGGGGAATAGGGCCCTTTACCGCTCAAATTATCTTTTATTCATCGCGCAGGCTATCTATTGGATTTGTTTTTGCGACTTTTATAGATTGGAAGCTGATGGAAACCAATATGAGGATAAATATGCAAAATATTGGGATCAAAAACGACCACCAGGACAGCTGAATATGATAGGCGAAATTGGAAAGCCATTTATTCATGAGTAGATAGGCTATTGGAAGGGCTATGCCGATCCCGACTAAAAAGAGCTTGAAAAATGGTTTGTTCAATTGAATAAAGAGCAATTGTACCGAGGCTCCCAGTACTTTACGGATGCTCATTTCCTTTTTTCGTAATGCCGCCTGATACGCCGCCATACTAAATAGCCCTAAGGCCGCGATGATAACCGAAAGGCTTGTGAAACTATTAAATGCAGTCTGCAATTCGTGCTGTTTTTTGTGCTGTAAAGCATATTGCTCATCCATAAAAGAATAATCAAGAGGCAGATCTTTTGCGGATGGATTTTTCAACCATTCTGCTTTGACTGTATTGATGGCCTGATCAACCATTCCCGGTTTTGTTTTGACCATGAGGGTTGTCTGAAAGCGCATAGTACCACATTCGTTTTTAAATGAATATAGGCTCGGCTGAACTACATTTTCAAAGCCATAAGCTTTACTATCTTTGACTAGGCCAACAATTTCAAAGGTGACATCACAGCCTTTGATTTTAGCACCTATCGGGTTTTCGAGTCCTAAATTTTTGGCTGCAGATTCGTTGATGACCGCATAGTTGGCCAAGGAATCGTGAAGCAGTTGATCTATTGAAACAGTGGTGTTTCCTTGTATACTGGAGATATTTAGCGTCTTGAAATATCCAGGATCAATACCGACATGTGCAAATGAAACGTTTTTTTGAGCATAGGAAAAATCCATTTTGGGAGGTTGTTCGCCTTCCCCTGGAATATTTGTCGCTGATGCAACTGAGGCAATACTTGGATCATTCTCTAACCGACGTTTTAGTTGTTGATAGGAACCATCGATTTTATTGTCGTAATACATACCGACACCTTTGAAATTAACAACCTGTGCAGGTTCAAATCCTTTATCCGCCTGCTGCATATAATTTAGCTGTGCCCTAATAACCAGCATGCCCGATATAAATAAAATGGCCATACTGATCTGAAAAGTTAGTAGTGCGTTTCGAAATGTGCCCTTTTTGAGAATGGAAGTCAGTCCACCTTTAAGGAGATTAACGGATTTGAAGCCAGAGAGTACGATAGCTGGGTATATTGCCGATAGAACTGTTGTCAATAGTACGGCAATAGCAAGTTGGACGATTGTTTCTGAACGCAGAATATAGCCCTTAAGATCATCATTGAACCATTTTTGGAGGATATTTCCTGTGAGGGCCAAAGCAACGAAACTTAGAATTGCAGCACTGAAAGTCAGAATAAATACTTCTAGTACCAATTGCCTGACGATAGCCCAACGTGAGCTTCCCAATATTTTTTTGAGCGCGAGTTCCTTAATGCGTTGATCCGCTTGTGCCATAATCATATTGGCAAAATTGGCAGAGGCGAGTAAGAGGATCAAAACGGAGAGAATACCAATAATCCACGTGATGATATAAGCCGTGTTACTTCCTGTTTTTGGCCGAAGGTGAAGGTTGGACAGTGGGTCTAGGTAGATCCTCCCTTTGGCATAACTGGAGGAGCGGATTTTATCTTTCGGTGCAATTTCTTTCTGGTAAAGCGCGTTGATGCGATTGGTCAACTTCGTGATATCCGTACCGGGACGTACTTGAATATAAGTTTGATACAAAAAAGGATTATTATTGGCGAAAAGGTCCTGCGGTTCACGGATAAACAGGAGATCGTAATCAATCATGGATAGACCTTGCTCTTTGATTGTACCGTAGATTGTTTCCTGCACACCTAGAGCAAGGCTTATAGCTGGAATCGACTGGGGGCTGTCAAAATTTAAGTCTTCTTTTTTGAATAGTTGTTCGGCAATATGGCTTTTGACCATGGTCGCATCCTTTTGATCCTTGTTTTTGTAGAGCGGTCCGGTCGCATTTTCGATTTGAAAGATTCGTGCGGCTGAGGAGTCAATCAGTGCAGCATTTTTAATAAGGACTGTTTTTTCACCAAAAAGGGGATAACTTCCATAATTGTAAACTATTTTTCGACCTGCATAGACGATATCAGGTAAATTCTGTTTTAGCAATGGAGCCAGAGAAGGTGAAGTTTCGTCCGTAAATGCACCTTCTGCTTCAAGGCCAATTTGGTAGATATCCTTGTAATGTGGATTCCATTTATCGTAGCTGGTCTCTCGATTGATGTATTGATAGGAAAGGATAAAACCGGTAAAACCCAAGGTCAATCCAATTATATTTAGAAGAGTAAATCCTTTGTTTTTTAAGAGTTTACGCCAAGCTAGTTTGAAATCATTTTTTGTCATCTTACGCTGGATATGTATGCTTAAACCAAGTAGAATTATTTCACTCAATTAAAATTACAATCCCCTTGCCAGTGTCGTAATAGTTTTATTATAAATAACTTATCGTGTTTTTGTTTTGTTTTTGAATGTTCGATTTCGAACAGTTTACGTCCAGAATCGAACATTCATTCCCCTAAGCTATTGGTTCAATGACCACCACGCAACAGGCAGGCAATTACCAAGGCAACAAACACCAATTTTTAAGATCTTCTGACTTTATTCATCCCTTAAACTATCGACCGGATTGGCACGGACGACTTTCCAAGTTTGATAACTAATCGTCCCAAAAGCAACTAAGATTGCACTTATTCCTGCCAGAACAAAGTAGAACCAATTGATTTCTATGCGATAATTGAAATCCGCCAGCCATTGATTCATTGCCCACCATGCAACAGGTGTAGCAATGACTAAGGCTACAAAGACCAATTTTATGAAATCTCCGGAGAGTAATTTGAGTAATCGGATGGAACTGGCACCGAGAACCTTACGGACACCAATTTCTTTTGTACGTTGCTGGGTCACATATGTTGCTAGTCCAAAAAGTCCCAGGGCGGCAACAAAAATGGCTACAAAGGCAAAGCAGCTGAAGATATTTTTAGTCCGTTGGACATCCTGATAGAGGTCAGCGAAGCCGGCATCAAGGAAATTATAGTCGATTTTTTGATTCGGCGAAAACTTATTCCAAACGGTATTAATGTCGGCTAATGTTTTGGACATGTCCGTCGATTTGGTCTTGATAGAAAGCATGGAAGGACTATTGGCAAGGGTCATGCAAACGGGGTAGTAGCCCTCATCTTTCATTGATTCAAAGATAAAATTATCGACGACACCGATAATGGTCCATGTCCTGCCGTTAGTAATTTGTGTACCAATGGGATTTCCTTTGATGCCTAAATCAGCAAGCATTCTTTTGTTAACAATAGCACCTGTACTATCCGATGCGATATGTGGATCGAAGTTTCGGCCGGCTATTAGCTTCAGACCAAAAGTGGAAAGGTAGCTTTCGTCGATATTCCAGAATTGCCCACCTTCACCTAATTCAAGATCTTCCTTGCCTTTGGCCCAAAAAAGATTTCCATTTCTTTTTGCACCATCCAATTGAACCGGTAAATAGTCGCCAATAGAGACATCACGAACTGTTGGAATGGCTTTTAATTCATTTTTTAATTCTTTCGCCTGGGAGGCAATTCCCGTTACGCCACGAAGTACAATGACCTGATCCTTATCAAAGCCAATGTCTTTATTAAGCATAAAACTGATTTGCTGATTTGCAATGAGTGCGCTGATGATCAATATAATAGATGTTGCAAACTGGAAAATAACCAGTCCATTGCGCAATAATGAAGATTTAGGATTCGTAACCGATTTGCTTTTTAATGCGTTGATCGGCTGAAATCCTGATAAATAGAACGCTGGGTATAAGCCAGCGAGGATACCGATGAACAACATGCTCAAAATCAGCGAAGGCACAAAGTACCACACTGTCCACGGTATAAACAGCGCTTTGTTGGCTAGATTGTTAAATAGTGGTAATAACAGGAAGGCTAATAATAACCCTATAATAAGTGAAATAAGACTGTAACATATCGCTTCGGTCATAAATTGGATAATCAGTGTCTTTCGATTGGATCCAATGGTTTTGCGAATTCCGATTTCTTTTGCCCGCGTTGCTGCATTCGCTGTGGATAGGTTGATGAAGTTAATACAAGCGATCAATAAAATAAAAAATGCGATGCCAGCAAATATCCAGACCATCTTAATATCACCTTGATATTGCGTAGCCATGCCATATTCCGACACATTCTTAGAACGCAGGTGCATATCGAGGGCGTTTTGAAGTAAGACGGTTGACTGCATCATTTCGGGCGATATTTTCATTCCATTTTTTTTATTAATCAGAATATAATGGTCCTGAATATAGTTTTTTGAAATGCTACCCTGTGCGTTGGCAATATCTGCATTCTCCCTCAGTTTTACGTAGGTAATGTAATTTGTCGCGCCCCAATTGTTTTGTTCACCCGGATAAAATGGTTCACCTGCCAGGGATATAAAATATTCGTAACCATAGAGACTGGAATTGTTCGGAACATCATCGATGACAGCCGTTATGTTATATAAAATACTTTTATTATTGTTGAGATAGATCGTCTGCCCTACAGCATTTCCTTTGAAATATTTCTCAGCCCTACTTTTGGTAATGACTATCGCATTGGGTTTGTCCAGCGCATGTGATAGCTGTCCTTGTACGACCGGAAGTGGAAATATTTCCAAAATGGACTGATCGACATAAACAAATCCTTTATCAAGGTAATTCCCTGCGCGGCCATTTACCGTAAATAGATTGCTTCCGGCACCAAATAAGGTATTGGGTAAAATGCGGCCGGCTAATTCTACACTTGGGATTTCCTCTTGCAAGGTTTTAGCTGCTGGGGCAGGAAAGGCAAAGGTTTGCCTCACTTTATCACCATCGGGTGCCGAAACGATAAGACGGAAAACACGGTCCATGTCGGGATACATTTTGTCATAACTGGTTTCATGGCGAATGTACAGTACAATAAGAATGCAAATGGCAATACTAAAAGCGAACCCGCCGATCTTGATGATCGAGTAAAGTTTGTTGTTGGCCATATTTCGCCAAGCGATCTTTAAATTATTTCCTATCATAATAAAGTTCTTTTACGGTTTTTGTATTTATTCATCACGCAGGCTATCCACCGGATTGGCGCGAATGGCTTTCCAAGTCTGATAGCTGATTGTGCCTAAAGCAATTAAAATGGCACTCATACCTGCAAGAATGAAGTATAGCCAATTTATTTCGATTCGATAGTTAAAATCAGTAAGCCATTGGTTCATTGCCCACCACGCAACAGGTGTGGCAATGACCAAGGCTACAAACACCAATTTTATAAAATCTCCAGACAATAATCGGAGTAATCTGATCGCACTGGCTCCAAGTACCTTACGTACGCCAATTTCTTTGGTTCGTTGTTGTGTCACATAAGTTGCAAGGCCGAAAAGCCCGAGTGCAGCGACAAAAATGGCAACAAGAGCGAAACAAGTAAATATATTCTTGGTCCGTTCCACATCTTGATAAAGGGCCTCGAAACCTTCGTCCAAAAAGCTGTAGTTAATTTGTTGATTTGGTGCAAATTTGTCCCATACTGCTGTGATATCAGCGATTGTCTCTTTGAGATGTTGCGATTTTACCTTAATAGAGAGTAGGGAAGGATTGCCTTGTAATGTCATACAAAGTCCTGCATACCCCTTCTCCTTCAACGACTCAAAAATAAAATCATCTACTACGCCAATGATCGTCCAGGTATTGCCATTGGTGATTTTTGCACCAATGGGATTCTTTAATTGAAGTTCGTCGGCCAACTTTTGATTGATAATAGCCGAACTGCTATCGGTGGCTCTCGTGGGATCAAAATTTCGTCCTTTATTTAAATGAAGACCGAATGTGCTCAGATAATCCTGATCGATTTCCCAAAATTGGCCCTGTGTAGCCATATCGAGATCTCTTCTACCATCAATCCAGAACGGATTGCCATTTCGTTTGGCACCATCGATGGGTACAGGGAGAAAATCACTCAGGGAAACTGAAGCAACATCTGGGAGGCTTTTTAGCTCATTTTTTAAACTTGGAAGCTGTTTCGATAATGTTCCAATTCCGCGAAGCACAACAACTTGGTCCTTGTCAAATCCCAGATCTTTGTCTAATATGTAGTTTATCTGTTTATTGGTCACCAATGCGCCAACGATAAGGATTATTGAGGTTGCGAATTGAAAGACAACCAAACTATTCCTAAAAAGCGAAGATTTGGCACCAATGACGTTGTTTTTCAGTGCAGTGATTGGTTTAAATTTGGATAGGTACAATGCTGGGTAGATTCCGGCAAGGACGCCGATCACCAATATAGCCGCCAAAAGAGAAGGAAAGAAGTATGCCGCTATCCAGGGAATGGTCAAGGATTTGTTGGCTAGTTGGTTGAATACGGGTAGTAGTAGCCAGCTTAGAAAGAGCCCGATAATCAGTGACAGTACACTATAACAGATTGCTTCAACAAGAAATTGTCCAATAAGCAGCTTCCTGGAGGAGCCAATAGTCTTACGGATACCAATTTCTTTTGCTCTTGTTGCTGCATTTGCTGTCGATAAGTTGATGAAGTTAATACAGGCAATGAACAAAATAAATAAGGCTATAGTTGCGAAGGTCCAAACCATGCGAATATCCCCCCTGTTCAATGTACTCACTTTATCGTCGCTTACATCCGCAGATTTTAGATGCATATCGAGGGCATTCTGTAGGGTTATTTTTGCCTGCTTGAAAAGCGGATTAAGTTTACGTCCAGATTTTAGATATTCAGGGAGATAATGTATTTCTAAGTAATTCTTTGAAATTTCTTTTTCTGCCAGTGCAACATTTACGTTGGGTTTTAATTTGACATAGACGGTATAATTGTTATTGAGCCAAGCAGTCTGTTCACCTTGATAAAAAGGCTCTCCAGCGAGCGACATAAAAAAACTATAACCGGCAAGGGTCGAATTGTTGGGCATATCTTCAATTACCCCAGTGATGGTATAGGCTTTCGACTTATTGTTGTTGAGATAGATCGTTTGTCCAATTGGATTATTTTTAAAATATTTTTCGGCTTTGCTTCTGGTGATTACCAATGTGTTGGGCTTGTCAAGTGCGTGGGACAGCTGGCCCGAAACCATGGGCATAGGAAACATGTCGAGAATGGACTGATCGACATAGACAAATCCATCATCATAATGGCTATCAGGGCTGTTATTTAATGACAATTGGTTACTGCCCGCACCGAATAAAGGGTTTGGTAGAATGCGTCCCGTTTGCTCAACGGACGGGATTTCTGCTTTCAGGGTCGGCGCCACAGGGGCAGAAAGTGAAACCCAGCGCTCGATTTTATGCTCAATAGGTAACTGAACGACCAAACGGTAAACTCTATCCATCGCCGGATAAAACTTATTATAGCTCGTCTCATGTTTTATATATAAAACAATAAGAATACAGATGGCAATACTAAAGGCAAAGCCGCCAATCTTGATGAATGAATATAGCTTGTTTTTTGCCATATTCCGCCAAGCTATTTTGAGATTATTTCCTATCATAGCAGAATTTTTTAACGCCTGAATGATTGGTATTTATAATCAAAACAGGCGTTTAAGCTGAAATCAATTGCGTTGCCATTTTGCTAATGTGTTGATAATTAGTTTCTTGTTTTAAAATTGAAAAGTTCGTCTGTACGATATCGAACAGTTTGGCGTTCAGTATCGCACAGACGAGCTAAGCACTGGCGAAAAATGGAGAATTGCTTACTCTTCAATCTCTTTCAACTGGAGATGATCACATAATTCGAACATCATTTTAGCTGGATCTGTATCAATAGCCAATGCAATCAGGTACATTTCATCCAAACGTAATTTGGCCGTTTCGGTCATCGTTAACTCATTGATTCTTGCCTTACTTAAACCCGTTTTTCGCGCAATTCGCGATTTATTAACGGATTTCTTCTCTAAAAATTCACCTAGTTTTGTCATAGTTATGATTTAGTATGCTCTTTTTTTTGTATAGATAAATATACAAAATGTTATTTTTATTTATACAAATGTTTTAAATTTTTAAATTATTTCTATTTCTTTGTATGGAATAACTATATGAGCTATAATGAGAAATAATTTTAAAGTGTTCAAACGGATGTATAAGCATCGTTGTCAACCGTTGGAAATGCAGTTCTTTTATCGGATGATATTACAGCGTATTTCAAATGGTCTCTCACCCGAAGAAGTATCTTTTTTAATGGGAAAAGCACTGGATTTTATAAGCAAAGTTGAGTCTTTCAAAATTAAAACGATTCTTGCTATTGATTACTATATTTTTTGTCGTGTGTTAGAAGTGGGGAGTATACATGCCATGTTGCCTTTAGGGATGAATTTATCCAAGCAAAAGTATGCTTATGAGTTGCACGTTAATACATTGGCTGAGGAGGTTATTTACCATTTATATAGATTATCCATTGAAGAAGGGGTACAGGAGATCGAATTTAAGATAATGGACATCCGCCATAATTTTGATCCAAATGAACCTTCTACGTTGAATGAGCTTCGGAAGGTCAAGAGAATCATCGAAGCGCAGGTTGGCACGGGATATTTTAATAAAAATAGGAGTCCTTATGAGATACATAAATTGGTTTGTATGATACTCGATACATATGTAAAACCTAAAAACTTGATGAAGATACTTGAAGATTTGCTCAATCGGTCTGATGAGCTTAAACTTATTCGGAAAGAATCAAAATATGGATTTGTTTATCTATCGAAAAGCTATGAAGGTTAAAGGAATAAGGAGTTACCCATCCAGTAGCTGTTCGCAACGAACACCAACTGGATGGGTACAACGCTCATTTTTCTTATTCATCTCTTAATTTTTCAACGGGATTAAACCGAGTTGATCGAAATACAATAATGCCAACCAATAAACTCAGCAATCCAATCAATGTACCCAATGGTAACAAGTAAGTAAATGCATTGATTTCTACGCGGATGATGTAATTTTGTAGCCAGTATTGCATCAATAGATAACTCAGTGGAACTGTCGTAAACGCAGCAAATAGGAAGATTCCGTAGTACTCTTTTGAAAAGAGCAACATCAAATGTGCTAGTGAAGCCCCTAGTACTTTACGAATGCCGACTTCTTTATTGCGCAGATGGATGGAAAGCGATATTAATCCGGTAAGTCCCAATACAACAATCAGCAGCGAAACAAACGTAGCAATCTGGGAAGCGCGATGCAGCTGCAGCTCATTTTCATATAGATTTTTGATGCGTTCATCCATAAATTTATATTCGAATGGTGCATCAGGTAGCAACGTTTTCCATTTTTTTTCGAGCTGTTGTACTGCATTGGAAAGAGGTCCCTGCTTCAATCGAATGCTAAGGTATCGATATTGAAGACTCTCATGTACATCCATCCAGATAATAGGCGGAGATGCCTGATGCAGTGAGTTGGCTACAAAATCTTCAGCAACGCCCACAATAGTGATTTTGTAATTAGGATCATTTATTGCTATTTGCTGACCAATTGCTTGCTCGGCATTTTTAAAGCCAAAATCATCCATAGCCTTCTTGTTGATGACAACTGGTCTATTATCCGCATTCGTTGCATAATGTTTAGGAAGAAAAGTTCCTGCAATTAGCGGTATCTCGTAGGTTTCCAAAAAGTGACTATCACTTGTAATCCGTTGTACCTGGATTTCTCTGTCGTCTGTCGTCCCGAATGCAGGCTGCATATTGGACCCCAGCAATCCAGGAGTTTCATAAGATAAGCTTACTGATTTTACTTCTGGTTGTTGGCTGAGTTCCTGTTGTAAAGTCTCCATTTTGCGAACACCATTTTCGGACCAATCCCTAGGTACCTGAACGGTTAATAAGTAATCTTTGTTGTACCCTAGATTGCTATGGAGAAATAGATCCACCTGTTTGGAAATAATCAATGTGCAGACAAGCAGGAGCAAGGCTACTCCAAATTGAAAAAACAAAAGAATTTTTCGCACCAGTTGTTTGCCCCCCAGCGTCGAAAACTGGCTTTTGACTGCCGGAAGTATCGCGACATTGGAAAGTTTAATGGCTGGATAGAGCCCCGCTAGTAGACCAATGAACAACGTCATTATAATCAGTAAACCAAAAAAGTAAATAGGCAATTCCACCAACGAGGGTAGCTTACGCATCAAGACATGTTCGAAGATTGGACTCGTGATGATGTAAATTGGAAGACTGATCAATGCTGCTATGGCCACAATCAGGATATATTCGGTCATCAGTTGTCTAATAAGTTGCATGCGAGATGATCCCATCATCTTGCGAACACCGATTTCCTTTAATCGCGTAATGTGCTGAGCGATACTAAAATTGATGAAATTGATGATGGCCATGATCAAGATGAAAATGGCAGTCCAAACCAACGTCTGTATCATTTTGCGGACGGCCCCTTGGTTGTCATCCAAATAATAGGTTTTCAATGGTTTTAAATTAGGGCTGTATTGATTGGAAAACTCTTTATCGGTATTCTTTCTTACCAGCGTTTCGATGGCGGCATCTACGCGCTCCACACTTACACCTGGTTTCAATTCGATATAACCGGCAATATAAGGGTTATCCCAATTGTCTATCGATCGGCCAAAGAATTGCTCGTTGATGATCGGTAAAAATATGTCTGCATGCATATTCTTTGTGAGATCCATAATGGCGTTTTGGACATCAGATTTAATGATTGCTGTAATTTCAAAATCATGTTTTTCACCCTTGAAATTTTTTATTTGTAGCGATTTGCCAAGTACATCCTCATTTCCGAAATATTTTATGGCTGCTTTGTCACTGATGACTACTGAAAAGGGATTATTCAAAGCGGTATTGGCATTGCCTGCTAAAATCTGGAATCCGAACATCGTCAATAGACTGGGATCTCCAAGAGACATGCCTTCTTCATGGATTGTTGCTCCGTTCGCTACGATACCGGTCAACCCATCAATCCGATAATAATTGGAGACCAGGTTGGGATACTCCTCATGTAAAGCTTTGGGGAGTGCCCCTAATGTAGTTAAGTCAATACCAAATCCTTCTTTCTTATACTTGCTTTGCAACAAAAATTGCCGATCAATATTTTTGATATTGCTATTCACTTGATGTACATCCCATACATAAGCACCTACAAGTAATAGAAAAGTAATACCGCAGGTCAATCCAATTAGATTGATCAGATTTTGTACTTTTTTCTTTCCGATATTTCGCCAAGCAATCTTGAAGTTTGTAAAGTTCATTGTCTTAAAATATGAATTTATTTTGGTCGTGGAGCTGCTGATAGCTTGTGCTCTACTTAAAAAATTAAGAATACAAATGTTTGGCCAAGTAATTATCCTGTTGATCATTAACGGATTGCATTCCTGATTCTTTTACTCGCTGTTCGATATCGGACAGTGCTTTGTCCATAGCTGAACAGACGAGTCTATTTTATTCATCACGTAGACTGTCGACAGGTTTTGTTAGGGCTGCGCGTATCGCTTGTGAACTTACTGTAATTAAAGCAATAAAAACGGCTAGCGCGCCTGCTAGTACAAACATCCACCATTGCATCTCAATACGGTATGCAAAATTTTCTAACCATTTGTGCATCATCCACCAAGCTAGGGGAGAAGAAATGACAATGGCAATGAGAACGAGTTTGACGAATTCAGTGGAAAGCATGCGTGTGATGTCGGGAACTGTAGCTCCAACAACTTTCCGGATCCCTATTTCCTTTTTGCGTTGATTGGCGGTAAAAATAGCCAAGCCAAATAAACCGAGGCAAGCCAAAAAAATAGTCAGCCCCGCAAAGATACTCAGTAACTTACCCGTTTTCACTTCTGCTTGATAGGTTTGTGCGTATCGCTCATCCAGAAAGGAATAGCTGAATGGAATGTCTGTCGGAAAGGAACGATAGAGAGACGCTAATTTTTGAATGAGCTTCTCCATATCGGTTGTTTGTGTTTTAAGAATCAAACTCCCGGCTTGATCGCTAAGAACCATCACAAGCGGAGAGATCTGCTCATGCAAAGAACGAAAGTGGAAATCCTTAACGACACCAATAACACGATAGCTTTTGTTGTCTTTATTGGTTAATATTTTACCAAGGCTATGATTGTTCCAACCCAGATCTTTTGCTGCGGTTTCATTGATGATAACAGAAAGGCTATCATTACCAAATGTTTTTGCGAAATTCCGTCCTTCTTTAAGTTGCATACCCATAACAGGAATATATTCTTCATCAACATCGTAACGAATTGTTTTGACCCATTGATCAGTATTGCCATCTGGATAAATGAAAAAATTGTTGTTGTTGCTTTCTCCAGCAGGAAGATAGGACGAATGAGAGACATGCTTGATCCTGCTGTCTTGCATCAATAAATTATAATATGTCTTTTCGTTTTTTCCCAAAGGCCAGCTCGGTATAATAAGGACATTATCCTTGTTATATCCAAGTTTAATATGACGCATATAATCCAGCTGCTGAACAACAACCACGGTTCCAAAGATAAGCCCGACAGAAATGATGAATTGAAATACAACAAGTCCGCTACGTAAATTAAAGCCTTTAGTCGAGCGGCTTATTTTCCCTTTTAATACCCGTAGCGGATTAAATGAGGATAGATATAACGCGGGATAGCTACTGGAAAATAGATCGACAATTAGACCAAAACCTAGTAAGATGGGGATGATTTTAGATATTTCAAGTTTTTGAATATCAATCTCTTTTCCGGAAATCTGATTAAATAGGGGGAGGGCAAGTAAAACAATTCCCAGAGCTATTCCTAAGGAAATATAAGTCAGGAGGACACCCTCTAGCATAAATTGTCGCATCAGGTTTTGCTTGTCAGCACCCAGTACTTTTCGTACGCCAACTTCCTTACATCGCTTAAAACCACTGGCTGTAGATAAATTCATAAAATTAATGGTGGCTATCAATAGCATAAAAAGTGCAATAGCGCTGAAGATGTAAACGTACCGTATATCCCCAGGGACACTGAGGTCATAGTTGAAATTCGAATGTAGATGGATATCTGTGAGCGGTTGTAGGTAAAGACCGATCTTATTTCCCGTTTTTTTGAATTCTTGGTAACTCATGCCAAAACCGGCCATAAATTGTGTGGCAACATGTTTGTCGAATAGGGTGGCTAAGTTTTTTTCGAGCTTTTCACGTGATGCATTTTTTGAAAGAAGCGCATACGTATAGTATTCGGAGGTCATCCATGAATCTGAACGTGAATCTTCCAGTGCATCCAAAGAGGTAAATACATCAAAATGAAAATGGGAGTTTTGAGGAACATCTTTAATTACGCCAGTGATTTTGAGAATATTTGTATTGTCTTTGATGATGAGGTCTCGACCGACAACATCGTTTGTGCCGAAGTATTTTAAGGCAGTGGATTCGGATATCACTGCAGAATTAGGGGAAGAAATAGCTGTAGACAAATTCCCTTTAATAAAAGGGAGTGTGAAAATTTTGAAGAAAGAAGCATCCACGAAAGCCATTTTTTCTTCGTGGAAAACTTTATTATTGACGACAAATAGAGGCGATCCACCTATTCTTAGTCGTGCAGTTTCTTCAACTTCGGGCAGCTCTGACTTCATCGTCGAAGCTACAGGTGGCATTACATGTGCCTCATTGATCGTTCCGCCCTTAACCGTTCCTCTGAAAACAACACGTACAATACGGTCTGCATGCTCGTTGTAACGATCAAAACTAAATTCATCGGTCACATATAAGCTGATCAGAAGGCAGGTTGCAATGCCCATGGCCAACCCAACGATGTTGATAAACGAGGTAGAGAAATTGCGGGTTAAATTTCTCCATGCTATTTTTAAATTATTCTTGATCATATTGAGGCCCCCTCTATTACTATAAATGAATATTTACTCGTTTCGTAAGCTATCTACTGGATTGTTTAGTGCGGCACGTATTGTTTGGAAATTGACAGTAATGATGCTGATCAAAAAGATGGCAAGCGCGGCAAGGATAAAGAACCACCATTGCACGCCCACATTGTACGCATAATCTTCAAGCCATTTTTTTGAAAAATACCCCGCTATTGGACTGGCAATAAAAATAGCCAAGGTGGATAAGATGAGATAATCTTTTGAAAAGAGACGTGATATGTCAAGCACTGTAGCGCCTAGTACTTTGCGTATGCCAATTTCTTTAGTACGCTGTTCGAGATTTTGCATAATCAATCCTGTAATTCCTAAGGCGGAGATCAACAATGTCAATGCACTGAATAGGATAAATAATTGCACTTGCTTGTTCTCTTTTTCATATTGTTTTGCAATCAACTCATCTATCCAATGGAAGGAAACGTGTTTATCAGGATAGGTATTTTGTATAATTTGAGATACCGATCGAAAGATTTGTTGTTCTTGTCCTTTCCCTACTTTTATCAGAATATTGCCGCTTCTGTTAAAATCTTTTGCCAAAATTACTGTTGGTACTATTTTGCTACGAAAAGACTCACTATGGAAATCTTTAATGATTCCGACGGGGATAATTTGAAGGTCTTTATACAGGATACCGAGTTTGTTTATCCCAAGCTTTTTTGCCGTACTTTCGGTCACAAGGGCATTATTGATACCTTCATCTTCTCCCAGATCCATTTCAACATGCGTATAATCTTCAGGAGTCAATAATCGACCTTTAACCAGCTGGATTCCCAAAGTCTTGGGCAAATCGACATCGCCACCGATGAAACTGACTTGGATATTTTTCCCTGGATCGTCCTTGTCAACGATTGTCTTGGCAAGGTAGCCTGACCCGATTGTCGGCGTCCATGCAGCGACGCTGACCGATTCAACCCCAGTAAGTTGATCAATTCGATCTTTTATATTTGTATTTTGTGTACCCTTATTGAAATAGTCGATGTTTAGCACATTTTTGACTTCCATTCCCAAGGGAGCTGCTTGCATATAACTGAGTTGGGACTTGATTGTTATAAGGCCAATGATGACGATAATGGCAATGCTAAACTGTGTAGTGATAAGCATTTTTTTGATAAAGACTTCCGCATGGGGAATTTTTGATAGCTTATTTTTTAAGGCATCTGAACTCTTAATACCAGAGATCAGCCATGCAGGATAAAAACCAATTAGCAGGCCGAGGGCGATTGCTGTCGTCATAAAGGCCAATAGCAACGGGAGCTGTATGGATTTAATATAAGCGAGATCATAGCCTATAAAGTGTTCCAGTTGGGACAATCCAAGTCTAAAAAGTACCAAACTACATAATGCAGAAATAAAAAACAGTAGGATTGTTTCTAATAGCATTCGTCTGATCATCTGGGCTCGGCTGGCCCCCAATACTTTATGTATATGAAGTGCTCTTAATTTTTTAACTGTTCTTACAGCGTAAATATTAATAAAATTGATACAGGAAATAATAAAGACCAAAACGGCAACACCCACAAATATGTTTGTTGTTTTTTGGTTGCCGCTGATATCTGCACTGCCTAATGGCTCCATATATATATCCTGAATAGGCTGCAGACGAAAGGAAGTCACATGTTTTGTGTTAGGACTGAGGTATCCTTTATACCAATGATTTAGTTTCTGCTCGAGATCTATTCTTGGTGTCCCGGGTTTTAGTTGTACAAATTGTTCGGTGTAGTAGCCTGAGCCATCTTTGCTTAATTCCATCGATATTTTGGGGACTAAAGCAATGGCGGAAGCTCTGAGCGTTGAATTATAAGGAAGATTATCCATAACTCCCGTGATGATATAATCGGATGGCTTATCGGTATAGGGGTCGGCACTTTGGATGACTTTGCCGATGACATTTTCGTTCTTAAAGTACTTTTCTTTGAATTCTTTGCCGATGAGCAAGTTTGTTTTTCCTTGGACCAGCTGTTTGGGATTGCCTTCGAGAACCTTGATGGTCAACATATCCAAGATATTTATTTCCGACTCCAAAACCTGTATGCCTATGGGCTGTGCTGAGCTTGCATGCGGTTTTAAATAATATTTTCTGGATTCTATCCGAGCCTCATTTTGAATCTCCGGAAATACTTGTTTGAGTTCCGTACTTAAATTAACGAATGTCCTGGACATTTGGCGTTCAAGGCCAGCCGTTGAATCTATAGTGACAATCCGAAAGAGATGATCCGCATTTTTCCAGCTTTTGTCGTACGAATTTTCCTCAATGACAAGAGCGAATACAAGAAGACACAAGGAGAACCCAATACTTAGACCCAAGATATTGATCCAGGTATATTGTCGGTTGACAATGATGCTGCGAAGAGCAAGTTTGAATGAATTCATAGTCTTCTATCTGGTTTTAAGCTATCGAAAAAAATGTTGTTTGACTTTAAGCTACTCATCACGTAAGCTATCGACAGGATTACCCAGTGCAGCCTTAATTGCTTGATAGCTTATCGTGGCCATACTGATCAGAATAGCCAATAGTCCAGCAATGACAAAGTAATACCACTGTATCTCAATTCGATAGCTGTAATCTTGTAACCATTTATCCATGGCCCACCAAGCGATAGGTGTGGCGATAAAAATTGCGACCACAACAAGCTTAATAAAATCGATTGAAAGTAAAGAAGTTACTTGGGTGACACTTGCTCCAAGAACTTTGCGGACAGCAATTTCTTTCATGCGCGTTTCGGCCATATAGGCGATTAATGCCAATAAACCAAGACAGGATATAAAGATCGTCAATCCTGCAAAGATCATGGCTAGCGTACCTATAGCTTTTGTCTCTTTAAATTTTTCTTCGTAGGTCTTGTCAATGAATTGATATTCAAAAGGATAGTCTGGGTTGAACTTTTTAAAGATGGACTCAATCGTTTTTAAGTTGTCTCCGATGTCATTGTTTGGATTTAAACGATAATGGATCGTTGTAAACCAGGCTTGCGGTCCTAATATCACCATGGGTTTATTGTCTCCAAATGGCGATCCCATAATGAAATCTTTGACCACCCCAACTACGGTCCATTTTGTTCCATCACCATCCACAATGCTATTGACCGGGTTTTTGAGGTGCAAACTTTTTACCGCGGATTCATTTAAAATCAAAGCAGTACTGTCTGTCGCAAACTTGTAAATATCGATATCCCGCCCCTGTATAAGAGTTAGGCCTAGATTTTTTACGGCATCTGCATCGGTACTAAAACGGTTATAGGAAATGCGTTTGTCCTGTTCCGTTGGTGTCCCAGACGTAAATCCCCAGCCATTGCTATAGAAATCGGTTACTGGCGACATATTTTTTGATACAGAAACAACTGCGTTGCTGGCTAGTAATTCGTCGCGTAAAATTTTATAATTCTTTTCTAAGTCACCTTTGATACTGCTGTAAAGCAACCCATTTTCATTATAACCACGGTCGCGCTGTTTAGTGTACTGGATTTGTTTGGCGACAATGACCGTTGCGATAATCAATATAATCGCGAGACTGAATTGAATGACCACTAAGATGGAGCGAATACTAAGACCCCTCGTTTTAGAAACGAATTTCCCCTTCAACGTTTTGATAGGTTGAAAGGAAGAAAGGAAAAAGGCGGGATAGGTGCCGGCTAATATACCTGTAAATAAAGCAAAGCCAATTAAAAATAGCCAGGTTGGTAAGTTTAATAACGATAGGCTAAGCTGTTTTCCGACAAGCTCGTTAAAGAATGGCAGGACAATAAAAACAAGTATCGTCGCGAGTACCATGCCGATTAGGCTGATCAATATGCTTTCAACGAGGAACTGCGCCATTAGGCTTGTCTTATTTGCGCCAATTACTTTGCGGACACCGACTTCTTTCGCACGGCGTTCGGAACGTGCCGTACTCAAATTCATAAAATTGATGCTTGCCACTAATAAAATAAATACACCAATCCAAGCAAATAGCTTGACGATATCGATACGTCCGGACGTATAATTTCCTCCTTTTCCGCTATTGTAAAGAAACGAATCAGAATAGGGAAAAGCAAAGATCTCACCCGTATTTCTAGCCGATTGGTAACCGGCAGCCTTATTACTTGCATTGATATGATCTCTCAGATAGGTTCTGATTTTGCTGTTAAACGCGGTAAGTGAGACACCTTTTTTTAGGAGCACATAGGTGGTTAATGAATTATTGCTCCAGTTATCATCCACGTAACCAATTATTTTTGCATATTCAAATGGTAGGAGAATATCAAATTTGAAACTTGAATTACTCGGAAGGTCTTTAAGTACCGCCTGTACGGAGACCTGATTAACAGAGTCTATCCGAACTGATTTTCCAATAGGATCTTCGCTGCCAAATAAAGCCTTGGCATAGCTTTCTGTGAGAACAAGGCCTTTAGGGTTATCAAATTTAATATTCTGTTCTCCTTTCACAAAAGGCAAAGAAAACATCTTGAAAAAACCGGGATCGATGAAAACAGTATTTGCGATCAGTTTTTTATCCTTGAATGTCGTTAGAAATTGGCCGCTCTCATTATATCTGGTAAAAGTTTCTATATCTGGAAAATCGGCGGACAAGGAGGGACCTAATATTTTAGGAGTGAAGGCCCAAGCTGATTTATCGCCCTGAAATTCGTCTCGATTACTCAATACATGCAGGCGATCACCCTTTTCATGAAAGCGGTCCATGGTTAACATGTTTTGCAACCAAAGTGCTATAAGTAATGCTCCGGCCATACCGATCGCCAATCCGATGATGTTAATCAAAGAGAAGGATTTGTTTTTCATCAGGTTGCGCCATGCTATTTTGATATAATTTTTAAGCATATTTGTCGTATTGGTTATTGCTAAATAGAAAAAACTTGAATTTTAAAGGTCCAGCTTGTTATTTATCAGGTGTCTTTATTTTTAATAGCTACTAAAACAATTACTCATCTCTTAAACTATCAACCGGGTTTAGAATCGCAGCTTTTATGGTTTGAAAACTAATGGTGATAAATGATACCAATAATGCACTTATCGCCGCCACAATAAATACCCACCAGTCTAGCGTGATGTGGTAAGCAAAATTCTCTACCCAGCGGTGCATGGCATACCAGCCTAAGGGTACACTGATCAATACAGCACACAGGACGAGGGCCATAAAGTCAACACTCAATATTTTGACAATCTTGATCGTTGAAGCACCTAATACTTTACGGATACCGATCTCTTTAAAGCGTTGTTGTACAGCATAAGCTGATAGGGCAAAAAGGCCCATACAAGCGATAGCAATTGTAATGATGGAAAATAACTGCATTACCCGTGTTGTTTGCTGATCTTTGAGATATAATTTGTTATAGTCGTCATTGAGAAAATGATATTCAAAGCTGTTTTTTGAATCAATATCTTTGATGACAGCTCTTATCTGCGCAAGAGCATCTTTTATCTGCGACGTCGGATTGAGTCGAATGAAAATATTACCGAAATAATCATATTCAGGAAAAAGCACAATTGGTTTGACTTCGTTATGTAATGACGCAAAGTTAAAACTCGCAACGACTTGTTTGATGCTGCCCTTACGCCCATTCAAGTTGATTTTCTTTCCAATAGCCTGTTCAGGAGTAAAACCCATGGCGGATGCAGCAAGTGTATTCACTATAAAACCATATTCTGGTGAAATAGTGTCTTTTGCGCGCAAAATGTCCGCGTCTGACAACGGTGCACCGGCAACAGATGGAATATGGAAAACGGATACGAAATCTTTTTCAATCGGAATTGCAGTGACATTCATATCAAAATCATTGGGTTGGCCTTCTACTTCACTGATGCTGTAGCCACCTTGGATATTGACGGGGTTGTCATACGAAGCGGTAACCCCCTGGACACTGTTGAGCTGCATTAACTTTTCTTTTAATAGCTGCCTTTCTTTATCTTGCCATCCTCGGCCATCGATGACAAGCATATCAGAGCGATCTAACCCGGTATTCTTAGACTGGATAAAATCCATCTGTCTACTCGCAAATAAGGTACAGATAATAAAAAATATAGAGATACTGAATTGAAAAGTAACGAGCACCTTGCTTAAAGATAGGCCACGTAGTTTTTCAGTTAATTTTCGCTTGAAAATAGAAATAGGCTTTGAACTGGCAATTGAATAGGCTGGCCAGCCACCTGACAGAAGCGTCAGCAAGGCTATGAAAACAAGTAAAATTGTATAAAACCGAGGGTCTGTCCATATGGTTAATTTCATTTCGGCCCCCATAAATGAACTGAACACGGGCAACAAGAGTACCGTAGTCAGAAGGCTAAATACAACAGCTAGAAAAACCATCAGGCTACATTCAAAAAAGAACTGGAAGAATATCGTTTTCTTTGCTGCACCCAAAACTTTCTTGACACCGATTTCTTTCTTGCGTTCAAGCGCATGTGCTAAGACCAAATTTGTAAAATTGATGCAGGTTAAAATAATAAGTGCAGCACCTAATGCCAATAAAATATAGATATAAGTGATGTTTCCCGTACCTGCTGCTTTGGAGTGAAGATGGATATCGGTCAGCTTTTCCAGGACGAATCGAAATTGATAGCCTTGTTTTGTTGCTTCGGCGAATTTTGATTTTGTCATTTGGTCCAATTTATGTTGGATCGAACCGACCTGATCTTTGTTTTTTAGGAGCGCTATGGTTATATCATTTGCAGATGACCAAGCCATTTCTTTGTAGCGTTCTAATCCTTTGTTGGAAAGGAGCGCAGAGAAGTTCAACTGTGTATTTGTGGGCAAGTCTGCGATGATACCTGCGATTTTCCAGTTGACTTTGTCAATGGATAGTGTCTGACCGATGGCCGACTGATTGGGGAAATATTTCGCTGCGAGTTTTTTTGTTAAGACAATCTGATTTGGTTCTGCTAAGGCTGATCGTGAATCACCTTCGAGAAAGGTATAACCTAAAGTTTTAAAAACATTCTGGTCAGCATACAGTAGGCCTTTTTCAGTTATTAGTGCCTCTTTGGATTCTATTTTGCCGCCTTTGGAATAGCCGTATAATCTGGTTGCCTGTTCTACATCCGGAAATTCAGCCTGCAACGTAGGAGCTAAGCCTGTCGGTGTTACGGCAGAATTTACTTCTTCCGTGCTATTGGGTGCTTTATAGGTGAGGCTAATATAAGTCAGGCGGTCCGCATTGGGAAGGAAACGCTCATAACTGGATTCATGATAGATGTACGCTGCCAACAATAGGAAACATGTTATTCCGATGCTGAGGCCAAACATATTTAAAAGAGAAAATCCTTTGTTTTTTCTGATATTCCGCCAAGCAATTTTAAAATAGTTCTTTAACATGGTTATGAGCATTTATACTGTTAATTAGGCTATATTCTTGTCACTTAGCTCGCTTTAGTAGAAGGCTCCGTTATTCGAAAAATAGCAAAGCCAAGTAGTTCAATTCGTTTGCCATAAATATAATGTATTGATTTTTAGGTTTTTGTTGTGTTTTTATAGCGGTTTTAAATGTTCGGAAACGGACAGTATAGTGTCCGTCCCCGAACAAATTGGTATTATTCGCTTCTTAAGGTTTTTACAGGATTTGCTAATGTTGCTTTAATCGCTTGGTAACTAACGGTTAATAAGGTGATGATTAGGGCGGTTAAGCCTGTGATAGCAAAGACCGTCCATGTAATTGATATGCGGTAGACATAATCTTCGAGCCATGATTCCATTAGCAGATAGGCTAAAGGGGCTGCGAGTAAAAAGCCAATGCCTGTGAGCCAAATGTATTCTGTGGAAAGTAGTCGCCACAAGCCAAGTTCTGATGCGCCCAATACTTTACGAATGCCAATTTCTTTTTCTCGTTGCTCCGTAAGAAAGGAAACCAGCGCGTAGAGACCAAGACATGAAATGAGTATGGCCAACCCTGTAAATAAACTGGTTAAGCTCTTGATCATTTCCATCTGTTGAAACTCTTTGGCATATTCCTGATCCGTAAAGGTATAATCAAAAATAAGATCAGGATCTATGCGGTTGAATGCTGTGACAATAGCTTTTAGGTTTTGTTTGACATCTTGATTTTCATCCAGTTGAAGCGTGATTTTATTCTTTGGTAAAAATTTTAGAAAATAAGCCGTCGGTGTAATGGATTTGAACGGCGATTCGGACAGCGTGTTCTGGATAATACCCACGATATGGTAATTAATACCGGCACGTGAAAGTTGTTTGCTGTTTAGGTCGGTAACTCCCATAAATTTGGCCGCAGCTTCGTTCAGAATAACAGCTGTTGAATCTGTTTTGAAATCTTTTGAAAAATTGCGTCCTTTTATAAAGTTCCATTGTACAGTATTAGCAAAGTTTTCATCCACGGTGAAGATCCCCATGATCGCACCGTCCCTGGTATCATTGCCCTGCCAATTAAAGCCACCACCCGTTAAGGATAGGTGGTTGACAAAGTTGGAAGAAAGGGAAGCATCTTTAACTAAACGCTGACCGATCAACTCTTTTCTAAGGACATCAAAGTTTTTGACGATAGTTGAATTGGATGAAGTAATGTTTATCAAATTTGAACCTTTATAACCTATTGGGCGGTCCTTGGTATAATGCAGTTGTTGAATCACCAGATAAGTGGATATCATCAGGAAAATAGAAATCGCAAATTGCACGATGACCATTGCCTTTCTACTTCTTGATCCGCCTTTTCGGTTGTTGATCTTACCTTTAAGTGCAAGAATAGGATTAAAGGCCGATAGAAATAATGCCGGATACATACCCGCTAAAAGCCCTATAACGCCTATTCCTAATAAAGAATAGCCATAAAAACGAATATCCGCAAAAGGTATATGCAATGAAGTGTGTGTAATCGTTTTGACCCAAGGCAACAGCAATGTAGCGAATAGAACAGCGATCAAAAATGCGCAGGCTACCGCTAGGATTGACTCAACAAGAAAGCCTGCAATAAGCTGCCGGCGGTTGACACCAACCGATTTTAAAACCCCGATTTCTTTTCCTCTTTTCAGGCTTCTCGCCGTACTCAAGTTAATAAAATTAATACTGGCCAATAAAATAATGAATACGCTTATCCAAACAAACATCCATACATACTGAATCTGCCCGCCGACGTTCTTTCCATTTTTAAATGAATCGTATAAATGCCATTTGGACATCGGATGTAACAGGATTTCAGGTTTTATATCCGTCAGTTTTTTGTTGATGATATTTGTTAGTTTATTTTCCAAAGCGGGAACAAAGGCAGCATTTTCGATCTTAGCGAAAGTGCTGAAATAACAGCTGGACCAGCTTTCTTCAATACCTTGGTCTTTAGCAAGATAATCGACAAACGGCAATACATAATCTAAGCCATAAAAAGTGTTGTTTTCAGGAATATCTTTATAAACGCCCTGAACAGTATATTGTTCTTTACCATTCAATTGGAGCGTTTTCCCGATAACACTTGTCTGATCGAACAGTCGTTTTGCTAAGGATTCGGAAATTATGATGGTCGATGGATTGCCCGGTGTGGTACTATTTCCTTCTAAAGATTCGAGGGAAAATAATTCGGCGAATTTTCCCATGGCATAGAATCCCGGTGCATTAAGCTTTTTATCACCTACTTTTAGATTGTTGCTTTCCATATTGGTGACCAAAGTGGCATCTGCCATCTCATTTTTGAAATCAGACGCGATTGTTTTGACCAAGGGAATAGGGGTGGAGCGATCAGTAGATTTCTCATCATTGAAGGTTCCAGTCATCATGACCTGATAAATATGTTGATAATTGTTGTAATGCTTATCAAAAGAAAATTGTTTCAGTACCCATAATGTACTTATCAGGGCAACAGTAAACCCCAGTGCTAATCCCAAAATATTTATTGTTGTGTTTAAGGGACTGCGCTTCAAATTTCTCAGCGCTGTTTTTAGGAATAATCGAATCATTTTATGCTGTTGTTTTTGGTTCTCAAATATAAACTATTCATCGTGCAAACTTTTCACAGGATTGGCGTATGCCGCTTTAATGGATTGGAAACTCACCGTAAATAATGCAATAGCAATGGTTATCCCCGCCGCATATAGAAATATGGCGAATGGGAGCGTCGTTCTAAAGGCAAAACCATCGAGCCAATTTATACTGAAATATACAGCAATTGGTATTGCGATGACATTGGCCAAAATGACTAAGAGTAGAAATTCCTTGTTTAATAATTGTATAATGCTAAATACCGTTGCGCCAAGGACCTTTCTGATACCAATTTCTTTGGTCCTAACTTGTGCAGTATAGGTACATAGTCCTAAGAGTCCTAAGCAGGAGATGACGATGGCGATCAGGGCAAAAAAATTGAATAAAGAGCCTTGTTTCTGCTCATTCGTATATTGCTTTTGATAGCTTTCGTCCAGGAAGCTGTAGTTCATCGGCATATCATCATAATAACTTTTCCAGATGTGTTGCAAGGAGTTTAATGCGGATTTTGTACCAGAAGTTGTTGTTTTGATGTATAGCTGCCAGCAATCTTTTGGGCTATATTGAAAGACCATCGGCTCGATCTTTTGTCTAGCGCTCGCATAATTAAAATCTTTTACAACCCCAATAATAGTTCCCGGAACTGTTCGAATGCGTAAACGTGTGCCAATAGGATCTTTTAAACCCATTTCCCGTACTGCCGTTTCATTAAGAATGAAATGTGTTGAATCTGCTATGGAGCCTGTGAAATTACGACCTTGTGTTAGTTTTATCTTAAAAAAGTTGAGTGCAGATTGATCAGAATAGGTCATATTGAACCAGAGATTGGATTTGCTGGGCTTTCCTTCCCAATCGTTGTCTCCAGTTGAAGCTCCACCATAAACCATATCCCGGCCAAGACGGATAACATCATCAATATCCTTGTTTTTTAGAAGTTCGGTTTTGACAGCATCAAAATGTTTGGACATTTTTGGTGCCATAGCAACGGAAATAATATGATCCTTTTCGTAGCCTAAATTTTGATGTTTTATAAAATCCAATTGGCGACCGATAACAATTGTTAAAGTGATAAGGATGATGGAAACAGTGAACTGCAGGACAACCAGTATTTTTCGTGCACTGGAATTTTTTATGGTAAACCGGCCTTTAAGTACTTTAATCGGATCAAATCTCGATAAAAGCAGGGCAGGATATACACTTGTAAGTACAAGTGTTCCTAAAAGCATGAGCAGTACGCTTATCCATAACGTAGGATTAAAGAGCTGTAGGGAAATCTGCTTCCCCGAGAAATTATTAAACAAAGGGAGGCCAATAAATACTAGCGCAAGTGCCAATGTTGATGCAATGACAAATAGTATGGTTGTTTCCAATATAAATTGGAAAAAAAGTTCCTTTTTACCAGCGCCGATAACTTTACGTATCCCCACTTCTTTTGCGCGCGACAACGACCGTGCAGTAGAAAGATTGATATAGTTAATACTTGCGATAACAAGAATCATAATCGCTACGCCTATAAAAACTCGAACATTGTCAATTCCTGCATCACTACCATCCATTTGGTAGAGATGCACCTTTGCGAGTGCTTGTGTAACGTAGGGGACAGGGGCATCCTCAGGTTTATTCCTTTCGTGTATCGCCTGTAGCTTTTTTGAAACTGTGGCAAGATTTGCATCAGGCCTCAGTTGGAGATAAGTTTCGAATGAAAAATTGGACCAATCTTCATCCATGGAAGATAAAAAGGTCTTATTATCATAGGTCGTTTTGTTTTTAATGTAAGCCTGTTCGTTAAATCTCGAAATGGGGAGCAGAACCTGAAATTGAAAAGTAGAGTTTTCTGGATAATCAGCAATGACACCTGATACAACACAAAGGTCCTCGATACCCAATGTCACAGTTTTTCCAATTGGATTTTCATCACCGAAGTACCGACGTGCCGTACGTTGCGTAAGTACAATGGAATTGTTGTCGGGGAAGGGTTGTTTTGAATTGCCCTGTAGTAGTGGAAAATCGAAAACAGTAAAATAACTGGGGTCTACAAATGCAAAGTTCTTTTCATTAAATCTCTTCTCTTTATATTTAAGTGCAGCATCTCCAATTTTGAAAATACGGACTGCATCCTGGACTTCAGGAATTTCCTTTTTTGCGAAACTTCCTACGGGAGCAATGATGGATCCAAAGATTCGTTTTGATATCCCAGTTCCTCCTTCTATTCCAATTTTGTAGATGGAATGCTGATTTTTATGGAACCGGTCAAAGGACAACTCGTCTTGTATCCACAGCAATAAGAATATCCCCACAACCATTCCTGCTGTTAATCCTAAAATATTAATGGCGCTGTAGAATTTATTAGAAAAAATACTTCGCCACGCGGTTTTGATGAAGTTCTTTATCATTGTTATGGGGTTTTAAGTTCTTAATATATGTTATGCACAGGAGTACGCTTATTGCTTTTACCCGCTGATTTATTCATCCCTTAGACTATTGATCGGATTTGCTTTTGCTGCAAAGACACTTTTGGTTGATAATACAAGACTTGCAAATGCAATCAAGCCCAGTGCAGACAGTCCAAAAATCCAGGGACTTATCGTGGTTCGATAAACAAATTCATTGAGCCAGCTCTGCATAAAATAATAAGCAATTGGAAAGGCTACTAGACAGGCTATTGCGACCAATGATAGCAAATTCCGAAGCAGTAGAAAGGTTATCTGGAAAACAGATGCCCCCAATACTTTACGGATTCCAATTTCCTTTGTGCGTTGATTTGCCGTAAATATGGCTAATCCAAATAAACCTAGGCCAGCAATTAGGATTGAAAGCCCTACTGCCCATGATAGAAGCTTAGAAAGCTGTTTTTCTTGGGTGTAGAAATTTTGGACGACATCATCCAAAAATTTCAGATCCAGTTCGTCGTCTGGAAAGACCGATTTATAATTAGCCGTTATTTTATCAATGGTATTTTTCCAGTTTTCGGGATGCGATTGGTCCAATGCAATATGGAGTACGTATCCTTCCTTACTGCCTGTATACAAGACTGGTTTAACCGCCTGTCGGGCAGAGGCTAGATCAAAATCCTCCATTACACCAACGATGATATTCTGCCCATTTTCGAAAGTTTTACCAATGGCATCCTGGGGATCTTTGATATGCAGTAGCTCAAGTCCTTTTCTATTGATCAGCATTTCACTGGTTGAATCCAGTAAACGTATATTCCTTCCTGCCAGAAGTGGAATTTGATAGACTTCCAAATAATTTTCATCACCTGAGCGGCTATCGAATGTTAGCGATTCCTTTGTTGGCGACTGATCATAAGTGATTCCTGTGGTCATCCAGCCGTTCATCGCGGGTGCAATGTTCCCAAAACTAATCGCTTTGATATCCGGCAATTTTTTGAGCTCATTTTTAAGCACGAGACCTTTTGTAGAATTTTGGAAAGCTCCAGGAATATTGATGTTGACGATCGCGTCTTTCTGAAAACCCATGTCTCGATGGGAGACGTAATTGATCTGCCGCACGACAACGAGTACACAAATCAGAAAAGCCTGTGCCATGACAAACTGAAAAATAGTCAATGCTTTGCGTACCCATGTACTTCGGGAAAGGTTGGTATTTTTCCCTAGTTGATTTTTGAGCGCTAATACTGGAGCATAACCTGTCAACACCCAGGCAGGATAAAAGCCTGCCAACAGGGTAACCAAGATAAGCTGTCCGAATAAAAACAAAATAATAACAGTTTTGTCTAAACCGACTAAACTTAAATTTTTAGGAATAAATCCCTCAAAAACATGTAAAAACAAAGGCAGTAATAGCACTGCAAGTACCGTCGCTGATAAGGTGATCAGAAATGTCTCTAGCAAGAATTGTTTGATCAATGTAGATTTAGAACTGCCTAGCGTTTTGCGAATACCGACTTCCTTAGCTCGTTCAATAGATTGTGCAGTCGATAGATTGATAAAATTTACAGCACCGAGGGCCAAAAGAAAGAAGGCCAGCAAGATTAAATTACGGAGCGCTTCGGGATGGGTAGCATCGTAGTTAAATCTTGTGTCAAAATGAACATCAGCCAATGGTTGTAATTCGAGCTTGTCGGTTATTTTTTCACCATCTTTAATTTTATATTTTTTAAGAAGGCTCGCAATATTATGCTCCAGAAGATGTGGGTTGCTTTGTGCTTTTGTCTTGATGAGTACTTGATGAGAATCAGATATGCTGTTCCAAGCTTCCCAGGTATACATGTTCTTTAAATTATTGTTCTGCGGGATGGTTGACTCAGCGATGAAACTATCAAAATTGAAATCCGAATTATGTTGCGGATTTTCGATTACACCAGCGACTTGAAGTGGGATACTATCTGCATAGATAATGGTTTTACCAATTACATTTGTAGGTAGTTCTTTCCCATAGAACTTTTCTAATGATTTCTTCGTAAGAATAATATGTCCCGATGAATTCAAGGCCTGCGCATTTCCAGCTAACCATTTTGAGGGGAAAATGTCGAAATATTGACTATTGGTAAAAACAATCTTTTGTTCTTTTGGAAAAGTTTGAAATTTATCTGTTGTCAAGGAAACTTTGAGTTTTTGAACATGGCTCCGATAAATAGGGGCTACCGCTTCTAGGTTTGGCAATTCTGCTTCCATTGTACGGACCAATGGAACGTAGACCCCCGCATTTTTAAATTCACCATTGTTAACAACACGATACACCTGTTCTTTATTCGGAACGTGTTTATCAAAACTATAGTCGTATTGGATCATTAAGAAAATAACCAGCGTAGCGGTAATACCAATCGCAAGACTGGTAATATTGATGAACGTGATCAACTTATGTTTTTTTAAAAAACGATAGGCTGTTTTAAGTGAATTTACAATCATAGTTATTTCGTTTTTTGTTAACCCCCAAATTGATATTTTAGTGTTGCTATTCGTCCCGTAAGCTATTTACGGGATTTAGTAATGCGGCTTTAAAAGTTTGGAACCCAATTGTAATAAATGCAACAATTGTCACTGTCAGGACAGCGACTACATATGCCCACCACGGCATCTCAATATGGTAGACAAAATTATTTAGCCAACTATTAAATAAATAATATGCAATTGGTCCCCCAATCAGAAATGCTATACAGATCAATTTGACGTAGTTGGCAGACAGTAAATGAATAATGCTGCTGATACTTGCACCTAGTACTTTACGGATACCAATCTCCTTACTTTTTGATTCGGCTGTATATGCAGCTAGTCCTAGTAGACCCAAGCAGGCAATAAAGAGAGTCAAGAATGAAAACAGGGTCATAACATTGGATGAACGAATTTCATTTTCATATTGATCCTGTACATGTTGGTCTAAAAAGGAAAAATCAAATGCAGCATCAGGAGCAATAGTTGTGTAGATCTTTTTTATTTGCTCCATATAAGTTTGAAGATCTGCCGTTTTGTAGCGGATCAACAAATTACGGGGAGATTCAGAAGGATCATTCATGGTATAATAGGTATATCCGCCGATCTCAGATTTTAGGTTTGTATAGTTAAAATCTTGAACAATACCGGATATAATGGAATTAGTCGCACTCATCTCGGTAACGATATGCTTTCCTATCGCTTCTTCGGGTGTTTTGTAACCTAAAAACTTCATTACTTTTTCGTTTATCAATACATAACATGTTGAGTCTGTACGTCCGATAACATGAGGTAAATCTGTCCCAGCAAGTAATTTGAGTCCTAAAGTATTGATTGTCTTACCATAGGTGACACAGGTTGAAGTTGGTAAACCTTGTTTGTCAGTCGTCAATTTATACGTTGTTTTGCCACTTTCATTGAATCCAGGTATCGATTGTGTGAAAGTCGTAGCTACTGTATTGGTTAGGTTTTGAACTTGTTGGCCCAGGGTATTTAGCTTTTCTTGATTTTTTAAAGAACGGATTGAAATAGATACAACATTTTCGGGCTGATAGCCTAAATCCTTATTGCGGATAAAGCTCATTTGAGTGAGCATAATACTAATGCCGATAATCAGTACGATCGAAATAGAAAACTGGAACACAACCAGTATTTGTCTGATTAGGATTGTTTTTCCTTGTTTGTTGTATCCTTTGTTCATTAAGGATATCGATTTTATGTTCGAAAGGAATAGCGCCGGATAGCTACCTGCAATAAGTGTAATGATCAGCCATGCTAATGCCAATATTCCAAGCATATCCCAATTAAGAAGATGTTGAATTGCCATATCAGTCTTACCGACCAAGTTGAACGCAGGAATGAGTATAATGGCAAGGATAACCCCAATAAGCATAGCGGAAAGACTAATTGTTGCCGTTTCTACAAAAAAACGAATAATGAGCTGGCTACGGGTAGCGCCAAGTACCTTATTGACACCCACCTGTTTCGCATTTTTTTGTGATTTAGCTGTTGCTAGATTCATGTAATTGATGCATGCTATCATAATGACTAAAAAGGCAAGAACAGATAGTGTCCTAATGATGTCTATATTTCCGGCACGTGTGGTAACTCCGCGTGTTAGATCTGATGAATAGAGGTGCACCTTTGATAATGGTTGGAGAAAAAATTGCGTATAATACTGATGATCCTTTTCGATGTATCTATCAATTAATTTGGTAGCTTCTTGAGCAATGTTTGCTGGATCGGCACCTTTTTTTAATAGGATATAAGTTTCGTAACTCGCATTGCTCCAGTGTACATTTTGCCCCATCCATGAATCCATAATATTCATGACCATGTTGCAATCCACTGTGCTATTTGCGGGGAGATCTTTAAAAACACCGGTTACCTGCACGGTATCCCGCTGATTGATGCTAATTAATTTGCCTATTGCTTCCTGTTTACCGAATAACCTTTCTTTTGATGATTGAGACAGAACAATGCTTTTTTTATTTAAAAAAGCGGTATGTGCATTGCCTTCAATAAATTGAAAGTTGAATATCGAAAACAAGGAAGAATCTGCTAGGTATAACTGTTTTTCGGAGAAATTATCATTTTCGGTGCGGAGAGAAGCGGTTGCACCGTACCCATCTTTTACAAGACGCACCATATTATCCACCTGCGTAATGTCTGATTTTAAAGCTGGACCTACCGCATTAGGGAGTGTGAGCATTTTTTCCTGATTATATTCCGCGGATAGTTTCATGTAGACCCGGTAGATATTGTCAGCTTTTGGATACATGGTATCAAAACTTAGTTCCTGACGGATAAAGGCAAATAACAATAGTGATACACAGATGCCTATGGCCAGTCCACTAATATTAAGGATACTGAAAAACCGGTTTGCTCTGATCGTTCGCCAAGCTGTCTTTATATAGTTCTTTATCATGATCGTATGTGTTTGTTTCTTGCTGATATATCTCTTGCTTTGTTATTAAGATGGTCTTAGTGATTCTATTTATTCGTCCCGTAAACTATCAACAGGATTCGCTCTCGCAGCCTTAAGTGTTTGATAGCTCACCGTGAATAATGCAATCATGATGGCCGCGAAACCGGCAAAGGCAAACATCCACCATTGTGGCTCGATGTGGTAAGCGAAGTTATCCAACCATTTTTTCATTGCCATCCAGGATAGCGGTGTTGCAATGAGGAGAGCTACAGCCAATAATTTGATGAAGTCAGCCGAAAGTAGTAAGATTAAATTGTAGAGGGATGCGCCGAGTACCTTACGGACACCGATTTCCTTGGTACGTTGCTGTGCGGTGTAAGTAACAAGTCCCAACAAACCAAGGCAGGCAATGAAAAGTGCCAATCCGGAGAAAGCCGAAAAGAGTCTTCTGAAATTAAAGTCTGCTTCATATTGTCGATTGAAATTGTCGTCGAGAAAGCTATATAAAAATGGACGGTTTGGTACAAGTTCATTCCACAGCTTGCCGATTCTGGCAACGGTCTCAGGCTGGTTTACATGTTGGATATTCAAGGTTAAATACCGGCTGCTGCTTGGTTCAAGTCGCAAAGCTAAAGGCTCAATCTTACGGTGTAAAGAAAGGTAATTGAAATCTTTCACTACACCGATAACCGTTCCTTCTCTTCCCCATTGACGAAATTGTTTGCCAATAATATCTTGTGGATTTGAATAGCCCCATTGTTTTGCAGCAGATTCATTGATAACAAGTGAATGGGCCGTATCCGCTGGGAAATCTCTGGAATAGGCACGCCCTGCGGCCATTTGCAGACCAATATTAGGAATAAAGTCAACATCGACTTCATATAAGAAAGGAGCGAATTGACTCATCGTTCCGTTTGCTGACATGATTTCTGTTCCTGCATTTGGAAAAAATGTTCCCGGTACCGTACGTGATGCAGTGACAGACAAAACATCTTTATCTTTTGCTAGTGTAGATTTTATCGCTTCCAGGTTATTGTTTACCTTATCATCGAAATTATAATCTATCACAAGCCGTTGATCTTTTTGAAATCCAAGATCTCGGTGCTGTAATTGATCTAGTTGAGAAAAGACGACGACTGTACCTGCAATGAGCGCAATAGAAAGGCAAAATTGGAAAACAACTAATACGCGACGTAATAATGTACCACCTTTGCTGTTGCTATAACTTCCTTTAAGTACTGCAATCGGTTTGAAATTTGCTAGAATCAACGCGGGATAGCTGGCGGCAAGAAGTCCCGTAAAAATGGTAGTGAATAGGAATATTGCCCAGGTCGTCCCATTTTTCAGGGATGAATAATTGAGGTGTTTGCCCGAGAATGCTTCCAAAAAGGGGAGGAAGGCCATAACGAGCAGTATAGCCAAAATACTACTGACGAATACAAGAACCAATGATTCAGACATAAACTGAAAGATCAGATTGCTTTTGCTTGCTCCTATGGTTTTTCGTACGCCTACTTCCTTTGCTCTTTCCATTGACCTTGATGTAGCCAGATTCATAAAGTTCACACAGGCGATCAGTAAGATGAATCCGCCAATAATGCTGAATATGTATAAATTCTGATAGCTTCCATTGGTACCGGGTTGACGATCTGCAGACGAGTGCATGTAAGCTTGCAGAAGTGGCTCGATATGGAAATTGTATTTTGCATTTGGGTTTTCATTTGTTGGGAGATGCCGCTTGAGAAACTCCGGTATTTTCTGGTCGAACTTTACAGGATCAAAGTCTTTTGAAGCGAGAAAGTACGTGTAGAAGTCTACATAATCCCAGCCTTCTTTATTAAATACGTCTGGCCGTGCTTTTCGGAATGTACTCATCGAGAGCAATGCATCGAACGTAAAGTGTGAATTAGCAGGTACATCGGCCATTACTGCCGTTACAGTATATAGACCTGCGTCAGCACGGCCCGCAGCTAAACCTCCCTCCAGCGTCTTGCCAATGGGATTTTGATCTCCGAAATATTTCTTTGCGGTACTTTCTGTTAATACAACAGAATAGGCGTTTTTTAAAGCTGTATGAGGATCGCCGGCCAAAACCTTCCAACTGAAGACATCAAATGCAGTGGAGTCCATGAAAAATACATTTTCCTCCTGGAATCTTTTATCGCCCTGTTTGAGCAGGATAGATGTTTGACCCGAGAATTGAACAACTTTCTCGATTTCTGGAAAGTCTGCTTTGATAGCTTCACCAATAGGTCCATTGCCCCAGATTTGATGCTGCTCTGTGCTGCTAACATCTTTATAGTCGTGTACGATGCGGTAAATCCGCTCTTTGTTTACGTGATATTTATCGTAGGAAAGTTCGTTCTGAACATAAATTGCGATCAATAGGCAACAGGCCAAACCTATTGCAAGGCCAATGATATTGATGGTCGAGTATCCTCTGTTTTTCTGGATATTGCGCCAGGCTATTTTTATATAATTCTTGATCATAGCTTTATTTCTTAAGTGCCAGTGTATACATGCCAATCATCCACTTTCTTATATTCGTTTTTATTCGTCCCTTAAACTATCTACGGGATTGGATAAAGCTGCCCGAACAGCCTGGTAGCTGACGGTAACAATGGCGATCAGCAAGGCCAAAATACCACCGAAGACAAATGTTTGCAGCTCTAGATCTGTTTTATATGCAAAATTGCTTAACCATTGTTTCATCAGGTAAACCGCTATGGGACAGGCTATCAGAATGGAAATGGAAACGAGTAGTACGAAATTTTTTCCCAATAGCCGGACGACACCAAAGGTGCTAGCTCCAAGAACTTTACGGATGCCGATTTCTTTTATACGCATTTGCGCTTCGTGAGTTGCCAATGCAAACAGACCTAAAGCAGATATAAAAATGGCAATACCTGCAAAAACATTGAACAACAAACCTGTACGCTGTTCGGATTTGTATAGACTATCAAATTGTTGATCAATGAAAGTATATTTGAAAGGAGCGTCTGATGGATAGCGGTTATAAACCTTCTCTAAGGCTTTGATGGCCTCAGCGGCTTTTGTGGTACTTGTTTTTACATAAAGCGTGCCCGATCCCCAGCGCGTCCAGAAGACCATTGGACCTATTTTATCTTTGATGGATTTGAAGTGAAAATCTTTCACCACACCGATAATTTGTCCAGGGAAATCGTGGAAACTCATATTGGATCCCACATATGGCGGCTTTAACCCCATTTGTTTTGCTAAGGTCTCGTTGATAATATATCCGGAAGAATCCGCTGGCAGGCCTGTGAAATTTTTCCCTTCAACGAACTGTATATTCATTAACGGAATAAAATCCTTGTCAATTTTGGCTTGCGCTACGATTAGCTTGTTGTCTTTGGATTTGCCAGGCCAATCTATATCGCCCGTGGCATTTCCGAAATCCGTCATGTTGTAAACACTTGAAAGAGAGACTCCTTGTATTGCGTCGTTATTTTTGAGTTCGGTCTGTATGGCGTCCATATGTTTGTAGGCCTCCTCAGGAAGACCAAGTGTAATGACATGATCTCGGTCGTATCCGAGGTTGATCTTTTGGATAAAATCCAGTTGATTGCGGATAACCAAGGTGCATACAATCAGTGTTACAGAAAGTGTAAATTGAAAAACCACCAATATTTTACGCATGGTCGTTGAGGAAACTCCTTTAACTGATTTTCCTTTTAACGAATGAATGGGATTGAATGAGGAAAGTTGTATCGCAGGATATATACTGGATAAGCCTAGTGTGCCGATAATCGCAACACCTATATATAACCATATTGTACTGTTTTGGAAGGAGTAGCTGATTGATTTTTGTGCAATTTGATTGTATCCAGTATGAAGTACAAGGATAAGAATGAAAGCTATTACGAGCGAGCAAAAGAATACAACAACCGTTTCGGTGATAAACTGTAAGAATAGATGGAGACGATTAGCACCGATTATCTTTCGGATGCCAACATCTTTGGCCCGATCCAATGCCCGTGCAGTACTCAAATTGACATAATTTACTGCACCAATAACCAATAATAAGATTGCAATGATCCCAAAAATTTGCACCATGCGAAGTGTCGATTTATTGCCGTCCGGGGCGATTAAGTGCATGGTTTTTAAAGGATCTAAAACAAAGATGGTTGAATTTTCACCATCGCGGGCTTTGGTATAATTCTCCGAGATAAATTTTCCAATGAGGGTAGGAGAAGCCGTTGGTTTTACTTTGACGTAGGTAGCGAAGCTGTAATTGCCTAAGTCTTCATCGATTGTTTTCCATTTTCCATTACCGCCCCAATTTGTAAACCGTTGTGCATGATAACCTAATGGAATGATCACATTGAATTGCATCGAGGAATTTTGTGGAACATCTTTTAAGATACCGGCTACGGTGAACAGATCTGCACCATAACGGAAGGTCTTTCCAATGGCCTGCTGGTTGCTAAAGAGTTTTTCTGCTGTTGATGCTGTGACCAGTGCCTGTTTATAATTTTCCTGAAAACCTACAAGCGAGCCCTCTTGTAAGGGAAAATGAAACATATTAAAAAAACTGCCATCAACATAATAGATACTCATATCCGTTACAGGGCGTTTCAGCTTATCGTTGACCAAGGTAACATTATAATCCTGTGAAACGCGCGTTGCAAATTCTACGTCGGGTGCATTTTTGGCATAGTTGCCTATAGGTCCGGGAGTTATGCCCCAAATTGCACCGTTATGTTCTGGATCCAAATGGGAATTTACGGTATATATTGCCTCATAGTTTGGGTGAAATTTATCAAAGCTCTGTTCATCCTGTACCCAAAAAATAATTAATATCGCTGCAGTAAGACTGACCGACAGACCTAATATATTGATAGCGGTATAGAATTTTCTTTTCCTTAATTCTCTAATTGCGGTTATTAAATAATTCTTTATCATAGGGACAGGTGTTAGTTGTATTGTTCATTAATGAGCTTCTTTATCATCTTATTCATCTCTTAAACTATGTACTGGATTTGCACGTGCCGCTTTTATGGATTGGTAGCTCATCGTAAAAAATGCAATAAGTAAGGTTGCGGCAGCCGGAATAATAAACATCCACCAGGATAGCTCTATTTTATACGCAAAATCATCCAACCATTTGTGCATCGCCCACCAAGCAATTGGGGTAGCAATCAAAATAGAAATGAGTATAAGTTTGATATAATCTTTTGATAATAATCCAATAATCCCCAATACCGTGCTTCCCAACACTTTTCGAATACCGATTTCTTTGGTACGTTGTACCGTGGTGATGGTAACCAGACCGATCAATCCCAGGCAGCTGATGAGAATTGTCGTCGATGTAAATAGATTGATAATCTTCGAGAATTTTAGATCACTGCTATAGAGTTCTTTGATTTGCTGATCATAGAAATCATATTTGAATGGGGCTTTTGGATAATATTTTTTCCATTCTTTCTCAATCTGTTTTAAAGTTTCCGGCCAGGTAGTTGAATTACTATTGAGTTTGACGCTTAGTCTGTTTAATTCCCATTTTTTAATAGAGCTCAGCATGACAACAGGTTGAATGGCTGCATGCAGATTTTTTGTGTGAAAATTGTCGGTTACACCCACAATCTGCCGCTGTTTGTCTGTGTACGTGACAAAGCTACCTACAGCATTTTCAGCAGATTTAAAGCCTAACTTTTGAACGGTGGCTAAGTTTAACACGATGCCAGTGCTCGTATCGGCCAACTGCAGCGGGCGGCCAGCAAGCATTTTAAAATTATAGAGCTTAAAGTTATCTTGGTCGACAAATTTCATTTGTACATCAGCTTGTACCTGTCCCGTATCACTTTTCGCAAACAAGGCATTTCCCCAATGGTCGTTACTCATGGGCAGATGCCCCAAGGAAGCCTGCTCTACACCTGTGATGTGCTTAATCGCTTGCTTAAAAACAAAAGGATCAACATTACTGTCCTGGTAGCTTTTGCTCGGGAAACGTAGGGTAATGATCGCATCCTTATCGAAGCCGGAGTTATTCTGTAGCGCATGTTTCAACTGTAGACCAATGATGCAAGTTGAAATAACAAACAGCTGAGCAATCAAAAATTGAAATATAATGAGCATTTTCCGAAAAGAAAGATTGCCAAATTTGAGACTTTGCGCATTTGAGATTTTAATGACTTCAACAATCTTGACTTTATTTGTTAATAAAATCGGGTAACCTGAGGAAATTAAGGTAATCGTGATTGTAAGTGTTGCTAAAAATAGCGATACTCCCCATGGATCGGGATACAACTTGAGCTGATCGGGAATATAAGTGGCTAAAACTGTTTGAATGAGAATAAGTAAAGGCCATGATAAAAGTACCGAAAAAGCCGTAATGCAAAATGTTTCCAACAAAAAGGACTTTGTAATTCTTTTCTGGCTTTCTCCTAATGTCTTTCTGATACCAATCTCTTTAGCGCGTTGTGGGATTTGGGCGGTAGCGAGATTGATGTAATTGACACAGGCGAGTAGAAGCAAAAATATACCTATGCCGATTAGGCCATACATTATTTTCTTATTAACATTATTTTGCGCGTAAGAAGTAAAATGTAAGTCTTTTAAAGGTACTGTGTTTACATGCATTTTAAACCCAAACTTGTCAAATTCGGCATGCGTCATCTCATAGGCCTTTTTATCGGCTGTCTTTATGAGGTTAGGAAGGGAAGCCGATGATTTTACCTTAATAAAGAGCTGCCAATTTGAATTTGAATTGTTCCAGTTTGTGCTATTCCATTCCTTTTCTGGAATCTGGATAAATTCTTTACCCAAAAAGCTGCTTGGATGGGCTAGATCTTTTACAATGCCGGTGACATTGTATAATGTACTATCATAGGACAAAGTCTGTCCTATGATTTGGTCTATTGACCTGTTTGGGAAATACAATTTAGCCCGCGATTCTGTCAGGATGACTTCATGGCTATTTTTTAGTATATTCCTTTGGTCGCCAGCTAACCAAACATAAGGTGTCATTTTGAAATAGTCTCCCGTGGTACCGATGATATCGGGTTGATCTTCAAACTCTATTTTCTGCGTGTCGCCAATATTACTGACACGTTCGAAGTATTGTTTAAAGATGGGTACAGTCAGTTCAACACTAACAAAGTTTTCCTTAATATATGCCGGTAATGGTGCGGGAACACCATCGAAATGATCTAATTTATCCTTTTCTTCATAGGAGGTATGGACCTTGTAAATCTGCTCACTTTTCGGATGATGCTGATCAAAACTAAATTCATAATTGACGATACGGAAAATAAGCCAACAGGCACTTATTCCGATGGCAAGCCCAAATACATTTAAAAATGTGAAAAGACGGTTACGCCATAGTTGTCTGAAAATTAATTTAATCGTGCTCATCATTTACAGGTTATTAGGATAAATATCTTGGTTATATATGTGTGTTTTTATACCGAAGTTGTTTCCATAATCACTTGCCCGTCTAGCATGCGGATTACACGGTCAGAAAACTTTGCATCGTGTTCACTATGTGTTACCATGACGATGGTTGTGCCGGCTTCGTTCAATTCAGTCAGGAGTTGCATGACTTCGTTACCATTATTGGAATCGAGGTTACCCGTAGGCTCATCGGCAAGAATCAATTTTGGATTATTCACGACAGCGCGAGCAACGGCCACACGTTGTTGCTGACCTCCGGAGAGCTGTTGTGGAAAGTGATTTCGGCGGTGCATGATCTGGACTTTTTCCAAAACTTCTTCTACACGCTTTTTGCGTTCTGCAGCTGGAACATTGGTATAAACCAGTGGAAGTTCCACGTTTTCAAATACTGTTAGTTCATCGATTAGATTGAAGCTCTGGAATACAAAACCAATGTTATGTTTGCGGAGATCTGAGCGACCACGTTCTTTGAATTTGGCAACTTCAATCTCGTTGAACAGATAGCTTCCTTCATCCAAATCATCCAGCAATCCGATAATATTGAGTAAAGTCGATTTTCCACAGCCCGAAGGACCCATTACAGCAACAAACTCGCCCTCTTTGACATGAATGTTTAGGTTGTTTAATGCGACGGTTTCAACTTCTTCAGTGCGGTAATACTTTTGAAGGTTTGTGATCTTGATCATATTTTTTGTGCTCATGGTTTTTATGTTTTGGATCCTTGGCGATATTGCCTTGGACAGTTATTATTTCTGTTATTAAATTCTGTTTATTTAATTGTTTATTGATCTCTTAAAGTCTTCGTCGGATTGGCTATCGCTGCTTTAAATGCCTGTGAACTGATCGTCAGTAGGGCAATTACAATTGCTGCTACAGCACTGATGACAAAGATGGTCCAGGAAATCTCTACATGATGTGCATAGTTGGTTAACCATTTGCTCATAATCATCCATGCAATAGGAAAGGCAATGATACAGGAGATCGCTATAAGCGTAACAAATTCACGGTTGAGCATTTGGATAAGTCCCGAAACAGAGGCCCCCAGGACTTTACGAATACTGATTTCTTTTGCGCGTTGCTCTGTTGCAAAGGCGGCTAAACCAAACAGGCCTAGGCAGGATATAATGATAGACATCAGTGCAAATACACTGGATAGTTGCTGTACAAAAAGCTCAGCTTTAAACTTATTATTGAAACTATCATCTAAAAATTTATAGTCAAAGGGGAAGCCCGGGTTATTTTTGACGATGACCTTCTCGATTTGTTGAATGGCATCTGGTAAATCTACTCCAGCCTTTGTCTTGATGGTCATGATGCCATTATCTCTATTCATCGGTAGAAATAGCATCGGCTCAGGATCGGCATACACATTGTTATAAACGAAGTTCTTGACGACACCGGCGATGGTGAACTTTTCCTCACCGTAACTGATGATACTACCGGCCACAAGGCCATCTTTTTTGATCAGTTTTGCAAATGCTTCGTTGATGATAACCGAGGTGCTATCACCTACAAAATTTTGATGGAAGTTTCTACCGTCAGAAAGCTTTAGATCCAAAGCTGGAATAAGACCTTCATCAGAACGTAACATGCCAATCAAAATACTAGCATTTGGATCTTTTCCATCCCAGCTAAAACCGGACGTATTGGAGTTGATATTGAGTATACTCATATCACTGACACCGACCTCTTGCACAACTCCTGTTGCCAATAATTGATTTTTAATCAGTGGGAGATGTTTGGCCATATCGCCTTGTAGCGCTGTTGTCAACACCTGACTCTTATCAAATCCGAGATCCCTGTTCTTGTTGTGCTGAATCTGTTGGTAGATAATAATGGTACAGATAATCAAAACGACGGATGCCGTATATTGTAAAATCACCAATCCTTTGCGTACAAGACTTCCGCTTCCGGCTTTTTGCTTCGCACCTTTAATTGTCGTTAGTGGTTTGAATGCGGATAGGAAAAATGCGGGATAGCTACCTGCAAATAGGCCACAGGCAAGGGTAATTACCAACAGAAAAAGGAGGTGTAAAGGTGCCGATAAATTAACCTTCAGCTCTTGGCCTATCATTGCATTGAAAGGACCGATAAAGATGTAAATCAGCAACAAGGCTACCAAGGAAGAGATGGTTGCCAATACGAGCGATTCCCCTAGGAATTGCGTCACTAAAGATTTGCGGCTTGCGCCAACAACTTTACGCATACCCACTTCTTTTGCTCTTTTTTCTGACCTTGCTGTTGCGAGATTCATAAAATTGATGCAGGCAATTAATAGAACAACCCAAGCAATAAAGGTAAATAGACGTATATTTTTAATACCGCCTTCTATTTCATTTCCGCTATTGTCAAATTGGTTGTACGTAATCCAACGTTCCATTGGATAGAGGTAATTTTGTGAGAATGTGACTTCACCATTGGTTTTGCGTTTGACAAAATCCATCATCTGTTTGTTGATCTGGTCAACATTGGCATTATCTTCGACCTGAACCAATGTTTGTACGCCATTGTTTCCCCAGTTTTCCAACCAATCCTGACCAGCTTCAAACTTTTTGAAAGGAATCAGCCATTGAAAATCATAGCTGCTATTTTTGGGTAGGTCCTTGATTACCCCTGCAACAATAAATGGCTCAGTATTGTTTGTTTTGACGGTTTTTCCCAATGCCGGGCGGTTACCAAATAATTTATGGGCAGCTGTTTCTGATAACACGATATTGTTGACCTGATCGAAAGCGGTCTTTCGATCACCCTCCAAAAATTCCAAGGAAAGCACATCTGCAATGGAGCCATCGGCATATACTCCTGTCTGAAATATATTATTGTCTCCTACAGAAAATAACATGGGCGAATTCCAGCTCATGCGAACGGCATGCTTAATACCGGGTATTTCTTTTGCTACGCTTTGGGCAAATGGTCCAGGTGTCGATTCGAATACATAAGTAGCGCCATCGTAAGTCTGTTTTGATTTGACAACATAGATATTCTTTTTGTTGGCGAAATTATCGTTGTAGCCCAACTGGCTTTCAACCCATAAAAAAATCAACGATGCCGCAGCGATACCGACCGCCAATCCAAAAATATTAAGAAAGCTGTACCCCTTGGTTTTCCAAAGGTTGCGAAGTGCGGTTTTAATAAAGTTTTTAATCATAATTAAGTCGTATGATAAAAGCGGTTATCGAGAGATATGATGTGCTCGATAACCGCTAGGATGTTACTTTTTAATATTTAGCTCTTGCACCTTATCGTAGGTCTCATAGCTCGATACGATAACCTTATCGCCTGGTTGTAGACCTTTGATAACCTCATAATATTCCGGATTTTGTCTTCCTAATTGGATATCGACACGATATGCTGTACTTCCATTTTTATCCAATTTGAAGATCCAGTTGCCACCGGTCTGTTGATAAAAACCGCCTTTTGCCAGCAATAACGCTTTGGTTTCATCGCTTAATGCCAAACGTATTTGTAAAGTCTGTCCACGGCGGATCCCTTTGGGAACATCATTGATAAACTCCATGTCAACCTGGAATCGGCCATTGGTGACTTGTGTATAGACTTTCTTGATACGGAGTTTGTAGGTTTTTTCACCGATAGAAAACTCCCCTTGTAGATCTGGGAAAATACGGTTGATATAATGTTCATCGATGTCAGCACGCACTTTGAATCCTGTTAAGACGTCGATTTGTCCCAACCGTTCCCCGGCGTTTTTATTTTGTCCGATTTCAGCATCGAAGGCGGTCAATTGCCCGTCAACAGGTGCTCTAACGATCAGGTCACCAATTTTTCTTTTCATCAGTTCCAATGCACTCTGCGTGCGTTGGTAAGTTTGTTTGTCCTGATTGGTTTTTTGTGCATTGGAGATTTCGTCCTGTTTCAGGATCTGTTTGGTCAAGTTGACCCGTTCTTTTTGATAGTTGTATTCGTTCTTTGATTTTTCGAACTCTTGTGTACCAATGGCTTTTTCGGCAAGTAATTTTCTGTTTAGATTATAGATCCGCTCCGCTTCCCGATAGGCCTGTTCTACATCAGCCATTTGGTTGCGGTTGTTAATTGATGCTTGTTGTGCATTGGTCTGCGCAATTTGTGACTGTGTCAATAGATTGAGCACTTGCGTTTCTTGTTGTACCAGGGTAAGCTCCTGATCGGTATTGGAAAGACGCATGATTGCATCCCCTTTTTTTAAGATAGCCCCGTCTTCTACAAATTTTTCTTCGACGCGTCCGCCAACAGAAGCATCGAGGTATATACTACTAATAGGAAGCACGGTGCCATTTATCGGGATAAATTCTTGAAAGTTTCCATTTTTTATTTCGACAATAGAGATGCGGTCAGCTTCAACATTCAGTTTGCTTTTGCCGGAGGTAAAATAGAAACTGGCACTGATTAAGCCAACTAAGCCAGCAACCCCCACAATAGTCATGATACGTTTGCTATTCCACTTCTTCTTTTCTAAAGGTCTGTCCATAATTTAATATCAATTTTGTATGTAACTATGAAAGCTGTGCCAATAATTTAATTTACTGATTTATAGTTGTTTATTTTGTTTTGTTTGGCGCTCGGTGTTCGATAGCGGACACTTCTTGTACGAAGACGTACAACTGGAAGTTTTTCGCTGTTTATTGTGGCAACTGAAGTGCTTTGAGCAAATATAACCACAGGTTGTGGTAAGGTACGTTAGTTCTATTGGAGTACACATTGATTTATGTATAGTTTATTAAGTTGCAACGGAGAAGAATCTTCAATTTAAATATATCAATTCTCTTAATTTACACGGAACTAATACGGACTTTATAGGGACCTTATTCGGACCTCATTCGGATGAAAGCGAATAAAAACCGAAGAAACTCCGATGTATATCCATTGAATAAACGAATAAATACTGAACTTGATTTCCATCATGTTCCTACTTATACTCTTGTGGATTTTTATTGTCCAACTACGCACACCGACTGTTCATTAATGAACATTTTTGAAAATATGTTTTTTGTATCTGTTTGATAGTTAGTGTTTTTGTTGTTTGGCATGGCGATGGTCAGCAAGAAAATAAAAACTGGATATGAAGAGAGTTTATATATATAGTACATTATGCTTTTTATTGAGTTATGCTAAGGCAGGGGCGCAACAGACGGAGCAGCAACTAACGGAAAGAGTGTCGGGGACAGCAACAATTGCAGCGGTCGACGATAAACAAATTGCCAAGCGAAGCTTAGCTGAGTGTATCCAGTTGGCCATAAAGGCCAATCCAACCTTATTGCAGAATGAACTCGATGTGAAGCGTGCCGAGGTGAATTTGGCACAGGCTAAAGCGAATAGACTTCCCGATGTCGATGCGAGCCTACAACATAGCCTGACCTCAGGTAGATCGCAGGATAACTCGACCCTTCAATATATTTCATCCAACAACTCAACAGGGAATTTTTCTTTGGGAGCCAGCCTGCCGTTATTTAGAGGGTTTCGTCTATTTAACGAAATTCGGATGCGTGCTGATGCAAAGACAGCTGGTAAATTGACTTTTGATACGCAGATTAATAACCTAAAACTAGATGTTATTACCGCTTATATTCAAAGTTTGACTGCCCAGGATATATTGCGGCAATCCGAAATGCAGACTGAAGTAACCCGAGAGCAGGTCAGACGTGCGGAGAGCATGCATAAGGAAGGCGCAATTAACCCTGGGGATTATTTTGATTTGAAAGGACAACTGGCAAATGATGTCAACACGATTGAAAATAATCGTCAGTTACTATACAGTAGCCGGGTGAAACTGGCGGCCTTATTGAATATGGCGGAAAATCAATTAGGGGAATTGGACAATATCGGAATAAATGAGACAGGACAGCGTTTGGATGAGAAGCAATTATATGATATGGCTGTCGACCAATTGCCTGATATTAAAGCTTTGGATTATCGGATAAAAGTGGCGGAGCGGGATATTAAGATTGCGAAATCATACTATTACCCGTCTTTGAGTCTGAGCGCTGGCTTAGGATCAAATTATTCAAAATTGGGGATTCAAGGAACGTATTGGTCCCAAATGCGTAATAACGTGGGAAAATCTATTTCTCTAAATCTCTCAATTCCCATTTTTAATCATTTGCAAGTATATAACAACGTCCGCCTGGCAAAATTAGATCTACAAGCTGCTAAATTTCAGAAAGAGATCCAACAAAATGTTTTACGGTCGGCGACGTCCAATGCGGTTTTTAATTTGCAGAACGCAAGTAACATGATTACACAATTACGTAGTCAAAATGAAAACTACGCGGAGTCTTTTCGCATAGCCAAAGTCGTTTTCGAATTGGGAAACAGTAATTCAGTGATTTTTTTGACCGCAAAAACGAAATTCGACAACAGTCAGATTCAATTGGTCGTCAAGCAGTATGAATGGCTGCTGCAAAAATATATCAATGATTATTACGCAGGCTCATTGAATTTATAATTATCTTAGTATCTTCAATGAAGTCAGTAAGTATGAAAAAAGCATCTATTTTAGTCGTTGATGATGACCAGGATTTATTAACTGCGGCAAGAATCTTGCTTAAACCTAAAGTTAGTCATATTCAAGTTGAACCCAATCCGGAGAACTTAATCGCACATCTGGAGAAGACACCTTATGATCTGGTACTTTTAGATATGAATTTTAAAAGTACAATTAATACTGGTAATGAGGGATTATATTGGTTGTCCCGGGTTAAAGAAAAGTTTCCACAGATACATGTCATTATGATTACCGCTTATGGAGCTGTAGATCTCGCTGTAAAATCGCTGAAACAGGGGGCGTCAGATTTTGTCGTGAAACCCTGGGAAAATGAGCATTTATTGGCGACGATCGAAAGCACGCTTGCTGAATCAAAAAACAAAGAAAAGAAAAGTAAAAGTTCTCTGCTCAGTAGTGCGAACAGTCCTGATTTGATTGGTAACTCTGTTGTTATGGACGAACTGCAATATAAATTGGAGAAAATAGCGCCGACAGATGCCAATATTTTAATATTAGGTGAAAATGGGACAGGGAAAGACCTCATTGCTCAAGCCATTCAGCGAAGATCCTTGCGTTCAGATCGGACTTATGTCAAGGTCGATGTCGGGGCGCTGACAGAAACATTGTTTGAAAGTGAGCTTTTCGGTTATAAAAAGGGGGCATTTACGGATGCACGTGAAGACCGTCAAGGGCGATTTGAAGCGGCAAATGGAGGGACATTGTTCCTCGACGAAATTGGAAATATCTCTTTGCAGCAACAAGCTAAATTGTTGACCGTACTCCAGAATAGACAGGTGACACCGTTGGGTTCCTATCAACCGATCCCGGTGGATATTCGCTTAATCTCAGCAACCAATGTGCCGTTGAAACAGCTTGCAGATGAAAGCCGTTTTCGAAAAGACTTAATTTATCGGATCAATACCGTGGAAATTCAGGTACCACCATTGCGTGAACGGGGAGAGGATATCAAGCTATTGGCTGATCATTTTCTCGATATCTATTCGAAAAAATACAATAAACGGATTGAAGGCTTTGAACCGGATGCGGTTAAAAAAATGTGCGCATATCATTTTCCGGGCAACGTCCGGGAACTTCAATACAGCATCGAGCGTGCTGTTATTATGGCAGATCAGCTTAGTATCGCCGGAAATGACCTTTTCTTCTCACCGATCGAACAGCAAGTAGATAACCACGTTGTTGAAACTAGCGCTAGCAGTCAAAATTTGGAAGAATTGGAACGTAAAGCAATCAAATCTGCGATTGAGCGTTACAACGGAAATATCAGTAAGGCAGCAAAGGAATTGGGACTGACAAGAGCTGCGCTTTATAGACGTTTGGAGAAATATGATATTTAGTCGATGAGGCACGGAAAAATCTTAAATGCGATCAAGATTATATTACTGTTGATAGCTGCTCTTGTGAGTGCTTATTTTCTACTAAAACGTGAATACGTACAGGCGGCTTTGATCTTCTGTGTGATGCTTTACCTGGGTTTTAACCTATATGCACAATATAATTTTTTGGCCAAGCAGTTGATTGAATTTTCCGAAGCGGTCAAATACCGTGATTTTACCAGACGTTTTTTGGTGAAAAACACAAAATCAGTAGAAGGAAAGCTTTTCCTTGCCTTTAATCAGATCAACGAAACATATAAGGAGATCAGTATTAAGCAGGAAATTCAGCATCAATACCTGGACCGTGTGATCAATATGCTGAATTCGGCGATTATCTTTTATGAGATGGATAGCGGTAAGGTCATGTGGGTGAATGATGCTTTCAAGCAGCTATTTCATTTGCCACATCTTGGAAACATCACGGGACTGAAGAAAAAAAACAATGATCTTTATGAAAAAACCATGTTACTTGAAAACGGACAGCAGCAGATGGAGTCCGTTCAGTCAAGTAAAGGGAAGATTAAATTATTGATTCAAAGCTCAAGCTTTGAGACACAGGATGCTTTGTTTCGCATTGTTGTATACCAAAATATCAATGAAGCAATTGATGAAACTGAGACAAAGGCATGGCACAAATTATTGCGCGTACTGACGCATGAAATTATGAATTCCATTGCTCCGATCAGCTCACTGGCTGAAACCTTAAACGGTCGTTTGGACCATTTCAAAGGAACTGAAGATATTGATGATCTAAAAACAGGCATTTCCACCATCAAACGTCGTAGCGAAGGACTTTTGCATTTTGCGAAGAGTTATCGCATGATCAATAAAGTCGATCAGCCTCAGCTAGCACCGATTCAAATTTCACAGCTGTTTGAACATATCTATCAACTGCTTGAACCAACCTTGATCCAGAAAAATATTGATGTCGATATTATCCTAAAAAATACAAGGCTTATTTTATCTGCCGACGTCAATTTGATCGAACAGGTTATTATTAACTTAATGTTGAATGCGATAGATGCGGTTAAAAATAGGGAAGAAGCCTATATTAGTTTATCTGCTCTTGAAGTGGACGGCAAGGTGCAGATTAGGATTGAAGATAACGGGGCAGGAATTCCTGCCGATCTTCAGGAGCAGATCTTTACACCATTTTTTACAACAAAGAAGACGGGTACAGGAGTCGGCTTGACCCTAAGTAAACAGATCATGCTTTTGCACAAGGGTACTATTTTCCTCAATAGTACGGAAGGAAAAGGGAGTGTTTTTGTTCTCCAGTTTTAAAGATATTATGTAGCCTAGCTAATTTAACCGTATGTATTCAGTGGAATTAAACCTGATGTTCCATGTGAAAAATCATAAAATTTAGCGATGTTTGCAGCGAAATGAACTACATGCTTAAGTATTGGCGGCATTATTTTGTATCCCATAGTCGCCATGGGACCCATTCTCCTTTTGTTTATAAATTGGTAGACGAAGTGATCTATCAAAAGACATCCAAGGAGAGCGTTTCGGAATTACCGCAAACTATTCAAAACGGAAGCAAGGTAGAGCAGAAAAAGTATGCATTAATCGATCGGTTATTAAACACATTCGCTTACGACAATTTTAGTTATTGGGCCGATCGTCCGATCGAAAGTTATCAGAGTCTTCTGCAGGACCAATGCGGAAGCTATGCGTACCGACATATTTATTATATCGACCTGGACGATCTTGACCTGAATTTTTTGGGAAATGTTGGCGATCGAGATCTATTGATTATAAACGAACCCCATGTGTCAGCGAAAAGGGAAGCCTACTGGAACAAGCTGAAACAGGATAATCGTGTTGTGGTTACCATAGATCTATACCGAATTGGGTTGGTTTACTTTAGAAAAGAACAACGAAAAGAGCATTTTCTGATACGATTTTAGGCTACTGTTTCGACCATTTTTTGGCTGTCGATAGGCAGTCATGGGCCACGTTCCGAAAGGCATTAAATATTTTATCTGAAGTTTAAGGATACAGGAGAGGAGAGCGAAGAGGAACGGGTAGCTGTCATTCGGCAAGAATAAACAAGAGCATCCATATATTTATGGATGCTCTTGTTTATTAAAAAGCTTCACTTAGGGACAGATAGAAACCCGATTGTCGTTTTTCTCCAGGTCTTTGTTCGCCAAAGGAATAATCAAAGCGTATGCTGCTATTGTGTTCGAGACTAAAGAAATATCTTAAGCCACCGCCATAACTTGCGACATATCGGCTGCTATTTTCCTTTGAAAAGGTTGATCCTAGCCCTGAAAAACCAACAATACCAAAGCGTGGATGAAAGCGATAACGCAGTTCAGCTTGGGAGGCAAGGTAATTCTTGTCCCGGTAACGTCCGAGGTAATATCCGCGCATCATCATGTCTCCACCGAGCTCACGGTAGTTGTAAAATGGGACGGTTTTTCCAAATGTGGAACGAAAGATTCCTTGCAGGGCCAGTGTGACTTGGTTGTGCAGGGGAATAAAGCCACGCAGATCCACGTCGAGGTTTGCCCCCGTAAAATCAGTACTTGTCCATAACTTTGGAGCATAGGCCAGTCGAAATTTAGCATAATACCCCCTTGTTGTATAAGAAACGTTATCCCTATTGTCAAACAATTGCGAAATACCTACAAGTAGCTGTTGCCCGCCATGCTTTCCAATAAGATCGGAATGATTGAAAATACGATCGGCACTATCGCTACGAATGGTGAAGTTGTCGTATTGAATGTTGATGCCCGAATAGAGGTTGTTGCTGATTTTTTTCTCAGCTTCGAGTTTGACGCGAAATAATTTTTGATCAATGCGTTCTTCATCTGCCTTCCAGGTGTCCATACCGACGCCATAATAGTTAAAGGGCCAATTACGGTAACGCATTTCACTAATCAGATGGTAGTCGTTGTTTTTAGTCCAAAGATCTGTCTGCAGTTTGAAATTGGACTGACTATTGGATGTAAAGGTTCCCATGACCATGACCGTGGAGGTGCGGATTTTGGGATCAGATTTGTCCAGATAAAAATTATAAGCGCTCGCCAGGCCGTATTCAACGCCCGTTTCCTGCGCATAACCAACGGCCGGTAAAACCATAAAACTACCGGAACGTGTAGAATCTCTTTCAGCGGAAAGAAATTTTTTACTCAATTTTTGAATAATATTTTGAGCTTTCAATTCGGCCGATCCCATTAAAAGTACCGTAAATAGTACGGAGTATCGGGTAAGTTTTGAAAGTGATTGCGGTAAAATTTGCATGCCCAAAGATAGTATATTAGCCAAATAACCAAAACAGGTAAATATGCAATCAAAAATTATTGTGCTGCATATCAGTATAATTGCCAAAAACTGTCTTTTTTTTTTGACAAATATTTTTGTAAAGTGAGTTTTGTGTCTATCTTTGCATCAGCAAACAAGGGAACAACGGTTCAAAACAACGAAAGTTTGCTTAGTTCTTTAAATGAAAAAAAATAAAAAATAAACTTGCAGAAATCAAAAGTAAATTCGATATTTGCACTCGCTGAAAAGGTAGAAATACTTGGTCAGACGTTGATAGAATGTAAGTTTAAATAAAGATATTAGAAGCCTCTTTAGCTCAGCTGGTAGAGCAACTGACTTGTAATCAGTAGGTCATTGGTTCGATTCCGATAAGAGGCTCTAAATGTAACGAAAGTTACAGGTCTGGAGGGGTTCCAGAGCGGTCAAATGGGACGGACTGTAAATCCGTTGCTTCGGCTTCGAAGGTTCGAATCCTTCTCCCTCCACACTTTATTTTAATTAGGGTGTTAGATTTACTCTAGTTTCTAATTATTAAGCGGAAGTAGCTCAGTTGGTAGAGCGATAGCCTTCCAAGCTATAGGTCGCGAGTTCGAACCTCGTCTTCCGCTCAAATTTTTCAAGTATTAAATTTAGTCTCTATCTTCTTTGATAATAATGTATCTAAAGGTGGGGGCATTAATACGTAAATAAGGTTTTTTAGTAAGCCGAAGTAGCTCAGGGGTAGAGCACTTCCTTGGTAAGGAAGAGGTCGTGGGTTCAAATCCCATCTTTGGCTCGTACTTGTGTAAAAGTTAAGCAAGAGTATATAACAAATAGAAATAATTTATAATTACTAATTCGCATAAACATGGCAAAAGAGAAATTTGACCGTAGTAAACCACACTTAAACATTGGTACTATCGGTCACGTTGACCACGGTAAAACTACAACTACAGCTGCTATCACTAAAGTATTGGCTGATAAAGGTTTGTCAGAAGCTCGTTCATTTGATTCAATTGACTCTGCTCCTGAAGAAAAAGAGCGTGGTATCACAATCAATACTGCACACGTAGAATATTCTACAGCTAACCGTCACTATGCACACGTTGACTGTCCAGGTCACGCTGACTACGTTAAGAACATGGTAACTGGTGCTGCTCAAATGGACGGTGCTATCATCGTAGTTGCTGCGACTGATGGTCCTATGCCTCAAACTCGTGAGCACATCTTGTTGGCTCGCCAAGTAGGTGTTCCTGCGTTAGTAGTATTCATGAACAAAACTGACTTAGTTGATGACCCTGAGTTGTTAGACTTAGTTGAAATGGAAGTTCGTGAGTTATTATCATTCTACGAATTCCCTGGTGATGATATCCCTGTAATCAAAGGTTCTGCTTTAGGTGCATTGAACGGTGAGCCTGAGTGGGTTGAGAAAATCATGGAATTAATGGATGCTGTAGATAACTACATTCCAATTCCTCCACGTTTGACTGACTTACCTTTCTTGATGCCAGTAGAAGACGTATTCTCGATCACAGGTCGTGGTACAGTTGCTACAGGTCGTATCGAAAGAGGTGTAATCAACTCTGGTGATCCAGTTGAGATCTTAGGTATGGGTGCTGAGAACTTGAAATCTACAGTAACAGGTGTTGAGATGTTCCGTAAAATCTTAGATTACGGTGAGGCTGGTGATAACGTAGGTTTATTGTTACGTGGTATTGAGAAAACTGATATCAAACGTGGTATGGTTATCTGTAAACCAGGTTCAGTAACTCCTCACGATCATTTCAAAGCTGAGGTTTACGTATTGTCAAAAGCTGAAGGTGGTCGTCACACTCCATTCTTCAACAAATACCGTCCTCAATTCTATTTCCGTACAACTGACGTAACTGGAGAGATCTCTTTACCAGAAGGTACTGAAATGGTTATGCCAGGTGATAACGTTACAATCAGCGTGAAATTAATTTCTGCTATTGCAATGGAAAAAGGTCTACGTTTCGCTATCCGTGAGGGTGGTCGTACAGTAGGTGCTGGTCAGGTAACTGAAATTATCTAGTCTTTTAAAGATTTAGAATCACATAGAATAAGCTAATCGACTGAGGTTGATTAGCTTATTTTTTCGATAAGCGATTTATCGGATTAAAATAAAAAAAAGTAAAAAAAGATTTGCAGAAAGTGGTTTAAAACACTATATTTGCATCACAAAATAAGAAATACACGGGCATAGTTTAAAGGTAGAACGAAGGTCTCCAAAACCTTTGGTCTGGGTTCGAGTCCTGGTGCCCGTGCTTATAAAAACAGATAAACTAAAATGGCAAAAGTACTTGATTTTTTTAAAGACTCTTATGTAGAGATCACTGAGAAAGTGACTTGGCCTACATGGTCTCAGTTACAAAGTTCAGCTGTTATTGTGCTTGTTGCGTCTCTTCTTATTGCATTGGTTGTCTTTGTAATGGATAAAGCTTCAAGTGTAGGGTTAGAATTCTTGTACGGTATTGCTTCTTAATTTTTCAATCGTATTTATTTATGGCAGATCAAGGTTTAAAGTGGTACGTAGTTCGTGCTGTAAGTGGTAAAGAAAAGAAAGTAAAGCAATATATTGATGCCGAAGTTAGCCGTTTAGGTATTGAGCACTTGATTCCTCAGGTGTTGATTCCAATGGAAAAATACTACTTGATGCGCGATGGAAAGAAAGTTGCTAAAGAACGTAACTACTACCCTGGTTATGTTTTATTGGAAGCAGCTCTTGACGGTGAGTTGGAGCACATCATCAAAAATATCAATAGCGTCATTGGTTTCTTGGGAGATAAAGCTGGTAATGCTGTCCCTTTACGCCAAGCAGAAGTGAATCGTATCTTAGGTAAAGTGGATGAAATGGCAGAACAAGGTGAAACCATTAACGTTCCTTACTATGTGGGTGAAACAGTGAAAGTAAACGATGGTCCTTTCAACGGATTTACTGGAGAGATCGAAGAAGTCCACGAAGATAAAAAGAAATTGATCGTCATGGTGAAAGTCTTCGGTCGTAAGACTCCACTTGAACTGAACTACATGCAAGTAGAAAAAGAGTAAGATTAGTAATTAACGATAGAGAAAAGCTTTTCATGAAAATTGGAAGGCTTTTTTTTGTATCTTACCATAAATGAAAAGGCTAGGTATTTATCTATTCGCATTGTTTTATGTGCTGACATTGCTGAGCTGTGCAAATGTCGAGAAGTATAATCGATTTATCGAGACTCCCCTGGCAGTGGAAGCTATGCAGCAAGATATCAACTATGTTGAGCGTAACTTATGGAAAATGCATCCGGACCTTTTTTTGTATATAGGGGAAGATCAATTAAAGACTAAGTTTGATAGCCTCCGTTCTACGATCCGCCAACCCTTACTGCCCAACCAGTTTCAGCTGGCATTAGCAGCTGTTCTGTCTCAAGTTCGGCAGGGACATATGACCTTAAGCCCACTTATTTCCAAATTTGACCCGAAAGGTAAGGATAAAGTACGTTACCAAAAAAGTAAGGGCCCCTTCTCACAATTGGGATTTCATTGGCAAGAAAATACATTGTATCTTTCAAAAAATGGAACGGCAGATTCAACGCTGATTGTCGGTTCAAAAATTCTAGCTATTGAAGGGATACAGCCACAAAATTTGTACACAAAATATCGCCCAAGCTTTACCTCGGATGGGTATAATACAACATTTATAGATCAGGCTTTTGAACGTTTATTACCGCGGTATTACCAATTGGAATTGGGGTATCGAGATTCTATTGCTGTGGTGTTTTCTTGTGCTGATAGTACGTATGAGCGGTTTGTTGTCAGAAGATTTGAAGCACCTGAACAGAAGGAAAAGGTCGGGACAAACCATGCGGCTACGGAAAAACCGAATAAAAAGCCTTCGGAAAAGAAGGATAAGCCAATCGAAAAGAAGTCCGATACGAAAAAGCAGCGCAAGATATTCGGCTATAATACCAATCTAAAAAGAATGAGCAAACAGCTCTCTTTCCCTATCAAAGGCGATAGCAGTATTGCTTTATTGAAGGTGGTCGATTTTTCCTATGGGCGTCCAAAAGAAGCCTATAGAAGGATTTTTGATCGACTGGAGCTTAATTCGGTTCAATACCTGATCTTGGATCTTCGTGGCAATCTGGGCGGACGTTTGTCCGATGTTCGTGAACTATATAGCTATCTGGTAGAAGCGGATAAATTCCAGTTTGTTCAGCCGGCAGTGATCACCTCAAAGTTCAACTTGCCGTTTTATCAGGTAAAAGGATTGCCAGGCTGGTCTTATCCCGTTTTATCACCATTTATTATACCAAGTGCTGTAGTATCTTGGGCAAAGACGTTTTCCAAAGATGGGATAAATTATACCCATCTTACGGGAAGCAAAATTGAAAAATCAAAGGCGAATCGCTATCGCGGTGATTTATTTGTATTGATCGATGGCGGGACTTTTTCTGCAGCGAGTTTGATTGCTACAAATCTGAAAGTTGGGAAACGTGCTGTTTTCTTTGGTGAAGAGACTGGCGGGGCTGCTAGTGGTACGGTTGCGGGAGTTCTTCCTGTACTGAAACTGCCAAACTCCCATTTAAGATGGCGCTTTGGCTTAATGGACGTGAAGCCTTATTATCATGTAAGCGAAGCTGGACGGGGTGTTATGCCGGATGTTTCCATTGTACGAAATGTTGATGATGTATTCAAAGGGAAAGATCCGGTATTGGATAAGGTGTTGAAGATTATTAAAAGGCAGTAGAGCTGATGTGACTTCGTTAAAACCGATTTTTTTAGCCTTAATTTTTAGAAAAGTGCTAAGATTATTTTTTTGTAATAGGATGTCGGATCTAGGTAGGGATAAAAAAAACATAAATTCCTGAAAAATTAAAAGTTAGATACTTGCAGGATTCAAATCTTCTTATTAACTTTGCACCTCGGTTGGGGTGTTACGTCCTGGCCGATGAATGTTACGTTATTTGCTTCCAACTTACTAACAGACATTTAACAAAATTAAATTCAAAACAAAATGGCAAAAGAAGTCAGTGCGTTAGTAAAATTACAAGTTAAGGGCGGAGCTGCGAATCCTTCACCTCCAGTAGGACCTGCATTAGGTGCTAAAGGTGTGAATATCATGGATTTCTGTAAGCAGTTTAACGCTCGTACGCAAGACAAACCAGGTCAAGTATTACCTGTTGTCATTACAGTTTACGCTGATAAATCATTCGATTTTATCATCAAGACTCCACCGGTAGCAGTTCAGTTGAAAGACGCTGCTAAATTAAAAAGTGGATCTGGCGAGCCTAACCGTAAAAAAGTTGCGGCTATCACTTGGGAACAAGTTGAGACAATCGCTAAAGATAAAATGCCTGATTTAAATGCATTTACTGTAGAGGCTGCTATGAGAATGGTGGCTGGTACAGCACGTAGTATGGGTATTACTGTATCAGGTAATGCTCCTTGGAACAATTAATTAAGAAATCAATTTAAGAAAAGTGGCTAGATTAACAAAAAATCAAAAAGCGGCACTATCCAAAATTGAAGCTGGTAAAGCATACTCTTTGAAAGAAGCTTCGGCTTTAGTTAAAGAAATCTCATTGACCAAATTTGATGCTTCTGTGGATATCGACGTTCGTTTGGGCGTAGATCCTCGTAAAGCAAATCAAATGGTTCGTGGTATTGCAACATTACCTCACGGTACTGGTAAAACTGTTCGTGTATTAGTTTTATGTACTCCTGATAAGGAAGAAGAAGCTAAAGCGGCAGGTGCAGACTACGTAGGTTTAGATGATTACATCAGCAAAATTGAAGGTGGTTGGACTGACGTTGATATCATTATTACTATGCCTAGTGTTATGGCTAAAGTTGGTAAATTGGGTCGTATTTTAGGTCCAAGAAACTTGATGCCTAACCCTAAAACTGGTACAGTTACAACAGAAGTTGGTAAAGCTGTAACAGATGTAAAAGGTGGTAAGATCGATTTCAAAGTTGACAAAACCGGTATCATCCATACTTCTATTGGTAAAGCGTCGTTCGATGCAGATAAGATATATGATAACGCACTAGAGGTATTACAAACTCTAGCTCGTTTGAAACCATCTGCAGCTAAAGGAACTTACTTTAAAAGTATTCACATTTCCTCAACTATGAGTCCTGGTATTCATATTGAGACTAAATCAGTAGCAGGTATTTAATCATGAGAAAAGAAGAAAAACAAGAAATTGTTCTAGCTTTGGCCGAACAGATTAAATCTTACGGTAACTTCTACATTACCGATACTGCTGAGTTGTCAGTTGAAAAAGTGAATAACATTCGTCGTAAATGTTTTGAACAAGGCATCGAAATTAAAGCTGTAAAAAACACTTTAATCAAGAAAGCATTAATCGAAGCTGGTGTTGATGAAGAAGAAATCTTTGGAACGCTTAAAGGAGCGTCTACAATGATGTTTTCAGAAGTCGCTAACGCACCTGCGAAATTAATCAAAGAATTGCGTAAATCAGGTGAAAAACCGTTGTTAAAAGCGGCTTTCATTGAAGCAACTGCATTCGTTGGAGATAATCAATTAACTGCATTAGTTAATCTTAAATCTAAAAACGAGCTTATTGCGGATGTTATCGCAGCCTTGGAATCTCCTGCGAAAAATGTTATTTCAGCTCTTCAATCAGGAGGAAATACTGTTGCAGGTTTAGTAAAAGCTTTAGAAGAAAGAGGTTAACGAATCCTCTAGAACAGAAACATTCGTTACAATTTAATTAACAATTTTTATAAAGTACATTCAAAAATTCAAAATAAAATGGCAGATTTAAAACAACTTGCTGAACAGTTAGTTAACTTAACAGTAAAAGAAGTTAAAGAATTAGCTGATATCTTAAAAGACGAGTATGGCATCGAGCCTGCTGCTGCTGCTGTTGCTGTAGCTGCTGCTCCAGCTGAAGGTGGTGCTGCTGCTGCAGAAGAGAAAACTTCATTTGACGTTATCTTGAAAGAAGCTGGTGGTCAAAAATTAGCTGTAGTTAAATTGGTTAAAGATTTAGCTGGATTAGGCTTGAAAGAAGCTAAAGATTTAGTTGACGGAGCACCTAAAGAATTAAAAGCTGGTGTATCTAAAGACGAAGCAGAAGCTTTGAAAAAACAATTAGAAGAAGCTGGTGCTGTTGTTGAGATTAAATAATCTCAACTAATTAGCCCGAAAAGGTTTAGACTCTGACGATTTTTCGTCAGAGTCTATTCCTATTTATATCAATACGCCACTATGCTGTGTATATGCTGGGCACAGTGGACACGTGGTTTACAGCATAAATGTAAGCGCAGTTTTTTTAAAACTAAAATTCATATTCCCTTGGCAAACAATAATATTCAACAAGAAAGAATAAACTTTGCAACAAGTAAGAAAGTATTGGAATATCCAGATTTCTTAGATGTGCAATTGGAATCTTTCAAGGAGTTTTTTCAATTAGAAACTACTTCTGACAACCGCCATCAGGAAGGGCTGTTCAAGGTATTCTCGGAAAACTTCCCTATTTCTGATTCAAGAAACATTTTTGTGCTAGAGTTTTTGGATTATTTCATTGATCCACCACGTTATGATATCCAAGAGTGTATCGAGCGCGGCTTGACTTATAGCGTTCCTTTAAAGGCTAAGTTAAAGTTATCTTGTAATGATGAAGAACACGAAGATTTCGAAACTATTGTTCAGGATGTATATTTAGGGACTATCCCTTATATGACTCCTAAAGGTACTTTCGTGGTAAATGGTGCAGAGCGTGTCATCGTATCGCAATTACACCGTTCACCAGGCGTTTTCTTTGGTCAAAGTAGACACACAAATGGTACTAAACTTTATTCTGCAAGGGTAATTCCTTTCAAAGGATCTTGGATCGAGTTTGCAACTGACGTAAACAACGTCATGTATGCATATATCGACCGTAAAAAGAAATTCCCAGTGACTACCTTATTGCGTGCTATCGGTTACGATTCGGATAAAGATATCTTGGAATTGTTCGATTTAGCGGATGAAGTAAAAGTTAGTAAATCTGGTCTTAAAAAATATGTTGGTCGTCGTCTTGCGGCTAGGGTATTGAAAAAATGGGTAGAAGATTTCGTGGATGAGGATACAGGTGAAGTAGTATCTATCGACCGTAACGAAATTATCCTTGAGCGTGAAACTGTTCTAGAAGAAGATCACATTGATTTGATCATCGAAGCTGGCGTTAAGTCGATTATCTTAGCGAAAGATGATGAGTCAAACAATGCAGACTATTCTATTATATATAACACTTTACAAAAAGATACGTCCAACTCAGAAAAAGAAGCGGTAGAGCATATCTATCGTCAATTGCGTAACGCTGAACCACCAGATGAGGAAACTGCTCGTGGTATCATCGATCGTTTATTCTTCTCTGACAAACGTTATGATTTGGGTGATGTAGGTCGTTACCGTATCAATCGTAAATTGAAGTTGGGAACTCCGGATGATACGAAAGTATTAACCCGTGAGGATATCATCGCAATTGTGAAGTATTTGATCAATTTGATCAACTCTAAAGCCGAAGTAGATGATATTGACCACTTGTCAAACCGTCGTGTACGTACTGTAGGTGAACAATTATATGCTCAATTTGGTGTAGGTCTATCGCGTATGGCCCGTACAATCCGTGAGCGTATGAATATCCGTGATAATGAGGTGTTTACGCCAACTGATTTGATTAATGCACGTACACTTTCGTCTGTAATCAATTCGTTCTTCGGTACGAACCAGTTGTCGCAGTTCATGGACCAAACTAACCCTCTTGCTGAAATTACACACAAGCGTCGTTTGTCAGCTTTAGGTCCAGGTGGTCTTTCTCGTGAGCGTGCAGGTTTCGAAGTTCGTGACGTTCACTACACACACTACGGTCGTCTTTGTACAATTGAAACTCCTGAGGGTCCAAACATCGGTTTGATCTCCTCATTGGCTGTACATGCGAAAATTAACCACTTAGGATTTATCGAGACTCCTTACCGTAAGGTAAAAGATGGGGTTGTTGTGGTTGATGAGCCGGTCGTATATTTATCTGCCGAGGATGAAGATGGTAAAACAATCGCACAAGCGAATGCTTTGTATGATGACAAAGGTAATTTCGAAGATGCGAAAGTGAAAGCCAGATATGAGGGTGACTTCCCAATTATCGAGCCTAATATGCTTGATTATATGGACGTTGCTCCAAACCAAATTACATCTATTGCGGCTTCATTGATTCCTTTCTTGGAGCACGATGATGCCAACCGTGCATTGATGGGATCGAACATGCAACGTCAGGCCGTGCCTGTATTGCGTCCGCAAGCTCCTATCGTAGGTACTGGTCTTGAAGGTCGTGTTGCGAAAGATTCACGTACATTGATCAATGCGGAAGGTCATGGTGTAGTAGAGTATGTAGATGCTGATGAAATCAAGATCCGTTACGACAGAAACGACGATGATCGTCTTGTATCATTTGATGATGATGTCAAAACGTATAAATTGATCAAATTCAAGAAAACCAACCAAAATACATGTATGAACTTGAAGCCTATCGTTAAGAAAGGTCAACGAGTTGAACCAGGACAGGTGTTATGTGAAGGTTATGCGACTGAAAATGGTGAATTGGCATTAGGTCGTAACTTGAAAGTAGCGTTCATGCCTTGGCAAGGATATAACTTTGAGGATGCGATCGTAATTTCTGAGCGTGTAGCGAAAGAAGACTGGTTTACTTCTCTTCACATTGAAGAATTCGAACTTGAAGTTCGTGATACGAAACGTGGTGAAGAAGAGCTAACAGCTGATATTCCTAACGTATCTGAAGAAGCGACAAAAGATTTGGACGAAAACGGTATTATCCGTATCGGTGCTGAAGTTGGTGGCGGTGATATCTTAATTGGTAAAATCACACCTAAAGGTGAGTCTGATCCTTCTCCAGAAGAGAAATTGTTACGTGCAATCTTCGGTGACAAAGCTGGTGACGTGAAAGATGCTTCATTGAAAACTCCGCCTTCATTAAAAGGTGTTGTTATCGATACGAAGTTATTCTCGCGTGCGAAGAAAATGTCTAAAGAGGTTGAACGTAAAACTTTAGAGAAACTAGAGGTTGCTCACGATAGAGCAGTTAAATCATTGAAAGACCGCTTGGTTGAAAAATTATTCACTGTAGTGAATGGTAAAACTAGCCAAGGGGTATACAATGTCTATAAAGAGTTGTTGGTTGCTAAGGGAGCTAAGTTTACACAAAAAATTCTAGCTGAATTAGATTACAACAACATCAACCCAATGGGATGGACAACTGACGAAGATAAAAACGAGTTGATCAAAATGGCCCTTCATAATTACAACATTAAAATTAATGAAGAGTTAGGTTCGTTCAAACGTGATAAATTCGCAGTATCTGTCGGTGATGAACTTCCATCAGGAATTGTGCAGATGGCTAAGGTTTACGTTGCTAAAAAACGTAAGTTGAAAGTAGGGGATAAGATGGCCGGTCGTCACGGTAACAAAGGTATCGTTGCACGTATTGTACGTGATGAGGATATGCCATTCTTAGAAGATGGTACACCAGTTGATATCGTGTTGAACCCACTCGGGGTACCTTCACGGATGAACTTGGGACAGATCTACGAAACCGTATTGGGCTGGGCTGGTCAAAAATTAGGTGTGAAATTTGCTACACCTATCTTTGATGGTGCTGAAATGGATCAGGTACAGGATTGGGTTGCGAAAGCTGGTTTACCGAAATCAGGACGTACATATTTGTACAACGGATTGACGGGTGACCGTTTCGATCAACCAACGACAGTGGGTGTAATCTACATGTTGAAATTAGGTCACATGGTTGATGATAAAATGCACGCACGTTCAATCGGTCCGTACTCATTGATCACACAACAACCTCTAGGTGGTAAAGCGCAATTCGGTGGTCAACGTTTCGGTGAGATGGAGGTTTGGGCATTGGAAGCATTCGGTGCATCTAACATCCTTCAAGAAATCTTGACTGTGAAATCGGATGACGTGGTTGGTCGTGCCAAAACTTACGAGGCTATCGTAAAAGGTAACAACCTTCCGACACCATCGGTACCAGAATCGTTCAACGTATTGGTACACGAGCTACGTGGATTGGGTCTAGATATCACATTGGATTAATTAAGCAATTAGGGCTTTGAAGGGCTCAGTCCTTCAAAGCTTCTTTATAAAGCTTTAACTTTTGAATAAGTATGTCTTACAAAAAAGATAATAAAATTAAAAGCAACTTCACTTCGATTACGATCAGCTTGGCTTCTCCAGAAACTATTTTGGAACGCTCAAGTGGTGAAGTTACAAAACCGGAAACGATTAACTATCGTACCTACAAACCGGAACGTGACGGTTTATTCTGTGAGCGTATTTTTGGTCCTGTAAAGGATTACGAATGTCACTGTGGTAAATACAAACGTATCCGTTATAAAGGTATTGTGTGTGACCGTTGTGGTGTTGAAGTAACAGAGAAAAAGGTACGTCGTGAGCGTATGGGACATATCAACTTGGTAGTTCCTGTTGCGCACATTTGGTATTTCCGTTCTCTTCCTAATAAAATTGGTTATTTATTGGGACTTCCTACCAAGAAATTGGATATGATCATTTACTACGAACGTTATGTGGTTATCCAAGCTGGTATTAAGGAAGAAGATGGTATCAACTTTATGGACTTCTTGACTGAAGAAGAATATTTGGATATTTTAGATACCCTACCAAAAGAAAATCAATATTTAGACGATAACGATCCTCAAAAATTCGTTGCTAAGATGGGTGCTGAGGCATTGGAAGATTTGTTGAAACGTATTGATTTGGATCAATTGTCATACGATTTACGTCACCAAGCTGCTAACGAAACTTCGCAACAACGTAAAAATGAAGCGTTAAAACGCCTTCATGTGGTTGAAGCTTTCCGTAGTTCACGTGAAAATATCGAGAATCGTCCAGAATGGATGATTGTGAAAATCGTTCCAATCATTCCACCTGAATTGCGTCCTTTAGTGCCTTTGGATGGTGGTCGTTTTGCGACTTCGGATTTGAATGACTTATACCGTCGTGTGATTATCCGTAACAACCGTCTAAAACGTTTGATCGAAATCAAAGCTCCTGAAGTAATCTTACGTAACGAAAAACGTATGCTTCAAGAAGCGGTAGACTCTTTGTTTGACAACTCACGTAAAGTGAACGCTGTTAAGACAGAAGGTAACCGTGCATTGAAGTCTTTATCTGATATTTTGAAAGGTAAACAAGGTCGTTTCCGTCAAAACTTGTTAGGTAAGCGTGTGGATTATTCGGCTCGTTCGGTAATTGTTGTAGGTCCTCACTTGAAATTACACGAGTGTGGTCTTCCTAAAGATATGGCTGCTGAACTTTACAAACCGTTTATCATCCGTAAGATGATCGAGCGTGGTATTGTAAAAACAGTAAAATCAGCTAAGAAAATTGTGGATCGTAAAGATCCTGTGGTATGGGATATCCTTGAAAATGTATTGAAAGGTCACCCTGTATTACTAAACCGTGCACCTACGCTTCACCGTTTGGGTATTCAGGCTTTCCAACCTACATTGGTAGAGGGTAAAGCTATTCAATTACACCCATTAGTGTGTACAGCGTTCAACGCCGATTTTGACGGTGACCAGATGGCAGTCCACTTACCTCTTGGTAATGCTGCAGTTTTGGAAGCCCAAATCTTGATGTTAGGCGCGCACAATATCTTAAACCCGGCGAATGGTTCCCCAATCACAGTACCATCTCAAGACATGGTATTGGGTCTTTACTATATTACTAAAGGCCGTAGAACTGCTGGCGATCACACCGTAAGAGGTCAAGATATGACTTTCTATTCGGCTGAAGAGGTTATCATCGCTTTAAATGAGAAGCAAATTGACCTTCATGCCTGGATTAAAGTAAAAACAAAAGTTAGACAAAAAGATGGTAGCATCGTTGATACCTTGTTAGAAACAACAGTAGGTCGCGTGATCTTCAACCAAGTTGTTCCTGATGAAATGGGTTTTGTCAATGAATTGCTTACTAAAAAATCGTTGCGTAATATCATCGGTGAAATTGTGAAGACTACGGGTATGGCCCGTGCAGCGCAGTTCTTGGATGATATGAAAGAATTGGGATATCAAACAGCCTTCAAAGGTGGTCTTTCTTTCAACTTGGAAGATTTGAACATTCCTGCTGCGAAAGCTGAATTGATTCAACAAGCAACTAACGAGGTTGAAGAAGTAATGAACAACTATAACATGGGTTTCATTACAAACAACGAACGTTACAACCAAATCATCGATATCTGGACGCGTATCAACAACAGATTGACGGCGCACGTTATGGATATTCTTTCGAATGATAATCAAGGTTTCAACTCAGTTTACATGATGTTGGATTCTGGAGCCCGTGGTTCGAAAGAGCAGATCCGTCAGTTATGTGGTATGCGTGGTTTGATGGCGAAACCCCAAAAATCAGGTACTTCTGGTGGTGAGATTATCGAAAACCCGATCTTGTCAAACTTTAAAGAAGGTTTGTCCGTATTGGAATACTTTATCTCTACCCACGGTGCGCGTAAAGGTCTTGCCGATACAGCATTGAAAACAGCGGATGCGGGGTACTTGACCCGTCGTTTACATGACGTAGCGCAAGATATGATCGTTGTGGAACAAGATTGTGGTGGTTTACGTGGTATTTATACAACAGCATTGAAAGATAATGACGATGTTGTTGAGCCATTGTTCGATCGTATTTTGGGTCGTACGCCATTGCATGATGTTCTTCATCCGGATACTGACGAATTGATCGTTTCCGCAAATGAAGATATCACTGAGGAAATTGCTGAAACTATCGAAAAAGCAGGTATCGAAGGAATTGAGATTCGTACGGTATTAACTTGTGAGTCTAAGCGTGGTGTTTGTGCTTGTTGTTACGGACGCAACTTGGCGTCAGGTAAGCGTGTTCAGTTAGGTGAAGCTGTGGGTGTTATCGCCGCTCAATCAATTGGTGAGCCGGGTACACAGTTAACACTTCGTACATTCCACGTGGGTGGTACGGCATCGAACATTGCTGCTGATTCAAGTATCATTTCTAAATACGATGGTAAAATCGAATTTGAAAACGTACGTACTGTTTCGCAAACAAATGATAATGGTACACATCAGGTAGTCTTAGGACGTTCTGGTGAGGTTAAGATTATCGATGCACATAATAAAATTGTATTCCAACAAAATATCCCTTATGGTTCACAGTTGTTCGTTGAGGATGGCGGTACAGTAGCTAAAGGTGATAAATTGGTGGAATGGGATCCATATAATGCAGTAATTATTTCTGAATTTGCCGGTAAAGTTGAATTTGATGCAATCATCGAAGGGGTTACCTTCCGTGAGGAGTCAGATGAGCAAACTGGTCACAAAGAGAAGGTAATTATTGAAACACGTGATAAAACGAAAAACCCATCCATCAAGATTCTTGATAAATCGGGCGAGGTTATTCGTACCTACAATATCCCAGTAGGCGCTCACGTTGCAGTTGCTAATGGTGTAACAGTAAAAGAAGGTGGTATCCTTGTTAAAATCCCTCGTTCTACGGGTAAAACGCGAGATATCACAGGTGGTCTACCGCGTGTAACGGAGTTATTCGAAGCACGTAACCCTTCTAACCCTGCTGTTGTAACAGAAATCGACGGTGTGGTAACATTGGGTGGTGTGAAACGTGGTAACCGTGAGATGTCTATCGAGTCTCGTGATGGTCAAATCAAGAAATACTTGGTACCTCTTTCTAAGCATATCCTTGTTCAGGATAATGACTTTGTGAAAGCTGGTATGCCATTATCAGATGGTTCGATCTCTCCTGCGGATATCTTGTCGATCAAAGGTCCATCAGCAGTGCAACATTACATTGTGAATGGTATCCAAGAGGTATACCGTCTGCAAGGTGTGAAGATCAATGATAAACACTTCGAGACGATCGTTCACCAAATGATGCAAAAAGTTAACATCGAAGATCCAGGAGATACGCGTTTCTTAGAAAAAGAAGCGGTTAACAAATGGGATTTCATGGAAGAAAATGATTCCTTGTTTGACAAGAAAGTTGTCGTTGATGCAGGAGACTCCAATAACTTGCGTCCGGGACAAATTGTTTCTTTACGTAAGTTGAGAGAAGAGAATTCTAGTCTGAAACGTCGTGACTTAAAACTTGTTGAAGTTCGTGAAGCAATTCCGGCAACTTCAAGTCCATTGTTGCAAGGTATTACCAGAGCTTCATTGGGTACGAAATCGTTCATTTCTGCTGCCTCTTTCCAAGAGACCACAAAAGTGTTGAACGAAGCTGCTATCGCAGGTAAACGTGATAACTTATTAGGTTTGAAAGAAAACGTAATCGTTGGTCACTTGATCCCTTCTGGTACAGGTATCCGTCAATACAGCAATTTAATTGTGGGCTCTCGCGAGGAGTACGATCAATTGTTGGCTTCGAAAGAAGAAGATTAATCGTTACTCGATTATTTTATATAGGAAGGTCCAGACATTCGTCTGGACCTTTTTTGTTTCTATAGCGACCTTATTTGATATTGAAGAAGGTCGTAAAAATATATTTAGCTTGCTCTTTTAGCGGTGAAATTGCTTGTTAAGGAAAGGGGCGAACTGAAATTTATAGCAAGCAGCTTGGCCGTTTAATTGGTTGATTTTACCTGATAGGACGGCTTAACGCATAGCTATCATAAATGAATCGTTCAATGTTACAGTTAGTTAACCTAAATATTAAAAAATAATAAACAAAAGGCTTGGAAGTTTG